>JAUHYD010000004.1 GCA_030426665.1 Bacteroidia bacterium
TGCTCAGTGTAGTTGTCAGACCAAGGCATACGTTCATTGTTCCTGTAAGCGCCGAAGGAAGTGGATTTACGGTAACATCATGAGTAGTGAAACAACCCAGCTTTGTATAAGTAATTGTAGTCGTTCCTGCTGTAACGCCCGTCACAATACCAGCGCCGAATACCGTCGCAACGGCCGGCGCGCTGGTACTCCACGTACCTGCCGCTGTAGTAGAAGAAAGTGTAATGTTGGAAGCAACACATACGTTGCTCGAACCGGTTATTGGATTCGGAAGCGGGTTTACCGCCATTGCTGCCGTACTGAAACAACCATTCGATATCGTATAGGTTATCGTTGCCGTTCCCGAGGCTACACCCGTTACATCGCCGCTGGCTACTACCGTCGCTATACCAACATCGCTGCTGGTCCAGGTACCGGGCGTTACCGTATTGCTCAAGGTTGTAACATCACCCACACATACCGAAGCGGAACCGGTAATAGCCGGTGGTGAACTATTTACCGTCACCACGATGGATGTTGTACATCCGGTAGCGGCCATATATTCTATTGTTGCTGTTCCTGCGGCAACGCCCGTCACTACTCCTGTGGAAGCATCTATGGTTGCCGTTGTCAGGTCATCAGAGCTCCACGTACCGCCTCCGTCGGGATTGCTAAGCGTGGTTGTAAAGCCGGTACAGACCGTTGCGGTACCCGTTATCGCTGAGGGCAACGGGTTTACGGTCACAACTGCAGCACGCATGCACCCGGTTACAAACGAACAAACGATTGTCACGGTATCTGCAGCAACACCCGTTACTAATCCGGAAGAAGTACCAACCGTAGCTATAGCTGGCGAGACAGATGTCCATGTGCCTGCGGGAGAGCTGGTCAAAGTGGTGCTATTTCCCACACATACTGCTGCAGTGCCCGTTATCGGAGCCGGGATCGGATTAATCGTTATCGAAGTCGGTCGATAGCAACCGCTAGGCATTGTATATGTAATATCTACAGTTCCAACACCGGTTGCTGTCAATAAACCGGTAGTTGCGTCTATTGACGCCAATGGAGAAGGCGGTGCAATAACCCAGGAACCGCCGGGCAATGGGTTACTATATGTTGCTGTATCATTCAAACATAATCTTGGTGGGCCTAAAATACCACCGGGAGATGCATTTACCGTTACTTCTGCTTCTGCCTGACAACCGGTAGTAGATAGCTTGTAGGTGATTAATGACGTTCCTGCCGCAACACCAATCACTAAACCACCCGCACTCACGGTGGCAACAGACTCATTTCCACTTGCCCATATGCCGCCGGAAGGGCCACTGAAAAGTGACGTACTTAACCCCTCACATACAGATAGAACACCCGTAATCGGCGATGGGTTCGCATTAACGGTAACCGTAGATGTAGAATAGCATCCGGATGGCATCGTATAAGTGATAGTTGCCGTGAATGTCGGAGTTGCTGATATCGCCGTCACTTCGCCGGTAGCAGCATCTACCGATGCCACAGTTGGATCACTACTACTCCAGGTACCACCCGGTTCGTCATTAATAAAAGAACGTACTTCTGCTTCACAAAAAATCGGATACCCTGAAATTGGTGCCAAAGGATTCACAGTGACAATCAACGTCGAGAAACAGCCTGTGGGTACAACAAAGCTAATAACAGCTGTACCTGCCACCTCACCTGTTACAACTCCGGTTGTCGCGTCAACGGTTGCAATTGAGATGTCCGAACTACGCCATCCGCCTGATGGTGTAGGAGACACCGAAAGCGTTGTGGTCTCACCAACACATACAGAAGGTGTTCCGGTTATGGCTGGTGGGATGGGTGGAGGATTAACCGTTATAAGACTCGTAACCTCACATGTCGCAGTTGTATATGTTATTATCGTTGTTCCTGAGGTCAATCCGGTAACAATACCGGTTCCATCAACGGTTGCCACAGCCGGTGTCGAGCTACTCCACGTACCGCCGGCTAATGAGTTGGATAGCGGCAGCGTTAACCCAACGCAAGTGCTATGCCCGCCGGTAATCTCCGGACAACTGGTTTCAACGGTAAAATTATCAAAGTAAGCTACTTTAGCCAGTGGGTCTGCAACATCAAACGTCACAGAATAATTGCCGTAAAAACCAAAGTGAGTCATAGCCACCGAAGTGAATTCGGCATCCAAGCTACTACCTTCTGATACGATAACACCCGCAGACGGATCCGCAAAGCTACTCGGTCCATCGTCTCGAATATACATCGTCCATTGAGCAAAACCCGGTTCATATATCACTCTTACACTTACATAGTTAGTAGGACCGGTAAGCGCCGCCGTAGAGGTTACCAACGGAGTAACAGTACCCGTGAGACCACCTGTATATTTCATAAACTGTAACTCTCCTGAGCCGTCAGGCTTAAAAGCAACTGCATAGCCATCTCCTGCACTACGGACGTCTTCATCTGACGCCAACAACACAACCACAGCATTATTGAAACCATCTCCAAAACCCGTTGCAGGCACTCCTGTACGCATATTGAATGTCCATGTTATCAACTCTGCACTTGTTGTCATAGTAGAAGAAAACGGAGCAGAATAACCTGCCAGAGGAGCAACGGCAGCAGCAAACCCATCATTTACCGTCGTTGGTACAGGGGCTACTGACACCCAGGAGGCCAACTGATTGTCTGTCAAGACAACTGAACTGGCAAAACCACCTATTTGCATATCCGCTGCACTTCCAAATGTTCCATCAGTACTTGCGGACGTAATAACAAACGGCAATGCCGGCGTCCCTCCGGGGAACGGATCTATACCACCAATACCCGGAAAATCATTCGTATAAACAGTAGTTTGAGCGCATACAGGTTGTGTTTTCGCTAATATAACCAACAGGAAAAATGCGGAAAACCTTAACAAATTATTCATAATAAAAAGTATATCTATATTAAGAAATAGCAAGGTAAGAATTTCTCCAACATTTTACAAAAATTTAAGGTCGGTAAAACATTCGAATATTCAGGCCGAAATAACCCAATCAGGAAACCATTTCATGCCATCTTCCGAAACACAAAACTCGCCATGGCATGAAGCTAAACTCTTCTGCACCGGAGATAATTGCATTGACATGATTGGTAGTTGCAGTCGGGTTGATTAGCAAGCCGTTAAACCGCTTGCAGGTATCTGCTACCCCCTGCGAAAACCATTCTTTACCTTCGCCTTTGAGCCATACCTCTTCCGGAGTTACAAAGCCCATTTTGTCTTTTCGACCTGAAATAGCCGGTGGTAAAATGTCTTGCATGGCAGTTCGCAAAATGGTTTTTCTCACGCCTTTATTATATACATAGCGAGCAGGGAGCCCTGCGGTAAACTCTACCAGACGAAAGTCCATAAAGGGGGTTCTGGACTCTACGCTCCACGCCATCGAATTTCTGTCTTCGTAGCGCAACAAAGCTGGCAACGGCTCCATGGTTAATTGACGACGTAGGTTTTCCTGCAAGCTATGTGCAGGCTGTTCATGCATCACCGATGGCTGGGCAGAAATCAACCAATCTGCCATCGGAACCGGCAACTTTTTGCCGGAAACAAGCTTGAAGGCATTCAATAAAAACCCTATCGGCCAGCGCCCTTTTTCCTTCTTATAATAAAGTGCTTCGTCTAAAAGTGCCAAAAATCTGGCTTTCTTTAGAAGACCCGTATAAAACGGCACGTCATTGCCGCCATAGCCTGCCAACTGCTCATCTGCCCCTTGTCCATCTACCATAACTTTCAGACCGGCTCGGTGACATTCCTTAAACACAGACCATTGACTAAACTGCGATGTATTGCCGTTGGGCTCATCCTGATGCCAGATAAAATCAGAAAACTCATCTTTAAGCTGAGCAAATGAAGGAAAAGTACGATGCGATGTTGCGTGCGTCTTTTTGATTACCTCCTGAGCAAATTTCCATTCGTCATATCGCAAGTCTTCATAACATGCTGTTACCGTTTCCTGACCCGCCGTTTCGCCCCGCTCACTAAGCAAGTCGGCAACTATGCACACAATACTGGACGAATCTAAGCCACCCGAGAGGCAGGAACCTACCGGAACATCAGATCGCAACCTTACGTTAACCGCATCAATCAGCAATCGCTTCAACTCGTCCGACGCTTCTTCATAGCTACCTGACCATGTTTTAGGCTGCAATTCGTACCACGGGTGTATTGAAAAGTCATGCGCTGTTCCTTCCAGACTCATTTTCAGGTAGTGTCCCTGTGGCAAATGCCTGATATGACTATCGAAAGTGGCATCCGACGTATCAACTGCTGCTGCTGCGAGATATTGTCTGGCAGCTTGCTCATTCATTGTAAGACTATAACCGGGAGCCGTACGAATCTGCTTAATTTCTGATGCCAGATACAAAGAGTCTGCACTTTTATAATAGAATAAGGGCTTTACTCCAAATCTGTCCCGTACAGCATACAACTCCTTTTTGCGATAATCCAATATCACAAATGCGAACATTCCGTTGAATTTCTGCAGACAGGCAACACCCCACTGCTCCCACGCATGCAGTATCACCTCGGTATCGGTACGGGTCAGGAAGTTATGCCCGAGCCCCTCCAACTCCGACTTTATTTCGGGATAATTGTATATTTCTCCGTTAAATGTGATTGCTAATCCTGCTTTATCATACTGCATAGGCTGATGCCCCGCCGGTGACAAATCAAGTATAGAAAGCCGCCTGTGACCGAAACCCACCTTAAACTTTTGACCCGGCCGGAGCGTTTCGTAACCCCAGTGCTGTGTGGTAGCTGCAGCAGTATCACTCCCTGCCCATATTTTCGGGTCTTCTCCCGGCACCCACGTCAGCAGCCCTTCATCATCTGGTCCCCGATGCCGGATAATGCTGCAAGCTGCCAGCAGATTTTCAGATGCTGAATATGTTCCTGAATTAACTATCGTGAGAATACCACACATGTATAACCTGTTTTCTGAGGCTGAATTTACTGCTTATTTCCATAAATATAGGATAAAGGCAGTCGATGTGCATATAAGTCATCTTTGTTCCTCATTATCTCTGCCACAGAGTATAATTAACTAACAGTTATAGCCCGGTATTAAATTCCAATATCCGACAACTACTTTCTACATTTGCAGCATCATATACTATTATCTGCTTTATAAATTATGGAAGTAATAATACTCGCAGGCGGACTTGGAACACGATTACAGGGGGTGATCGGAGCATATCCAAAATGTATGGCACCGGTAAACGAACGCCCTTTTCTTGCATATATATTTGACTACCTGAGCAAACAATCGGTTACCAGAGTAATTCTCTCGCTAGGGTATAAGCATGAAGTAGTAACGGAGTGGCTCGATAAACAAGACCTGCCTTTTGTGGTAGACTACGTCGTAGAGCACCATCCCCTTGGTACCGGAGGAGGGATACAGCTCGCAATGAAAGAAGCAGTGACCGACAATGTATTCGTCATTAATGGCGATACTATGTTTATGGTGAACCTGAAAACAGAGATGGATTTTCATCACTTTTGCCGCGCAGATACAACCCTCGCACTTAAAAAAATGACCAACTTCGACCGTTATGGTATCGTGAATACCAATATGACCCGCTGCATTACTTCCTTCGAAGAAAAACAACATAAGGAAACCGGGTATATAAACGGTGGGGTATATATTATAAATTCCAGAGCCTTCTTCTCTAAGCATTTACCGGAAAAGTTCTCTTTTGAGAAAGATTATCTGGAACGCTATGCCGAAGATGGACGCTTTTATGGGTTTCTGGCAGAGGATTATTTCATTGATATAGGCATTCCGGAAGACTATACGCAGGCGCAGAGCGATTTTAAAACTATATTTTCATGAAAATTGCAATTTTAGGTACGGCTCATCCTCTTCGTGGCGGACTTGCGGCCTTCAACGAACGCCTGGCCTACCAGCTGCAAGAGCAGGGACATGAAGTTACGATTTGGTCTTTCTCGCTGCAGTACCCTTCCTTCCTGTTTCCCGGCAAGACTCAGTTTACTGATGAAGCGCCGCCCAAAGGGCTGAAAATACTCACAACCGTAAACTCCGTAAACCCTGCCAACTGGATAAGCGTCGGCAGTGAGATGAACAAGCAACAATACGACCTGATAATAGTTAAGTATTGGTTACCCTTTATGGGTCCTGCATTCGGAACAATATTGAGAAGGGCAAAGAAAAACGGCAATACCCGTGTACTGTGTATAGTAGACAATATTATCCCCCACGAAAGCCGACCGGGCGACAAGCAGTTTACCAACTACTTTATTAAAGCTGTGGATGCGTTTGTAACCATGAGCAAGGACGTGCTGAAAGATGTAAAAACTTTTACAGACAAACCCGCACACTTCACGCCCCATCCTATCTATGACAGCTATGATGCTGCCGTAAGCAAAGAAGACGCCTGCAAAAAACTACACCTCGACCTAAGTAAAAAATACATTCTGTTTTTTGGATTCATACGGGAGTACAAAGGCCTCGATTGGCTGCTCGAAGCAATGGCTGATAAGCGCATTGCGGCTGCAGGCATAGAACTCATAGTAGCAGGAGAGTACTACAACAAAGATGTAGAAGCCACCAATAATGACATCATAGCCCGAAACAACCTAAAATCTCGGGTTCACCTGACAACAGATTTTGTACCCAATAGCGAAGTGCGGTACTTCTTTAGCGCGGCCGATCTCGTGGTGCAACCCTATAAACACGCTACCCAAAGCGGTATTACCCAGATTGCCTTCCACTTTGAGAAACCGATGGTAGTAACCAATGTCGGCGGGCTGGCAGAAGTAGTACCCGATGGGAAAGTAGGCTTTGTTGCCGAACCCAATCCCAAGGCTATCGCCGACGCTATTCTGAAATTCTACGAACCAAACTCCCTACCTAATCTCGAAGCCAACATACTTGCTGAGAAAAAGAAATACTCATGGGATACATTTACTGAGGTGATGATGAAAGCGGTGGGTGTGTAGAGGGGGTACTAAATTATGTATTTCGCTTGTCGCTCTAAGGTAGCCTGTCAAACTAAGTTCGTTTAGTCTGTCATCCTGAGTAATCAATATGGCGCGCTCAAGTACTTTGAAAATGACTTAATGAGTAGCTACTGCAGCACGCCCCCCTTTCAGGGGTGGGGGTAGGTTCAAATTCAGTAAAAAGACACCTTTCACGGGGAGCCTGAGTTTAAACTGTGGAATCGAAGTGCCGAAGGGAACTGTCATTGGCAGCCCCGCCGAAGGGTGGCAGTGTGCGGTGGCAAGGCTGGCACACGATGAGAGCATAAACAATTAGAAAGTATTTTAAAATATTGTGTCTAAACCGAGTCTCCGTGCGTGACAGGACAGGGAGAGCATGCAGGGACTCGGTGACAAGGGAAGGGTACTTCGCCAACTTCAACGAGCCTAAGGCAAATGGCTCGTATAAAGCATACATAACGTGCGCTTATCGCTCTGCGAGGTAAGTACAAATTGACTTGAGCAACACCTACCGAATATTATTTTAAATTTATACTATGCTATCAAGTTTCATTTATGCATCACAACTTCAAAGTGTTTATTGAAAAATAAATTTTAGACCATTTTGCCATATTAACTATGCCCATGAAATCATTAAAGAAAACACACTGGAAGGCGTTACTCTATGGAATTGCTTATGGACTGGCATCAAGAGCAATTTTTGCTCTTGAAGACTTTAGTCATGACAGTCCCTTACTCCCTACATACGGGCTCATGACAATATCATTTATGTTTATTGTTCCATTTGTGGTCGGATTAATTACCGCCTATCGCAACGATACGGTTACAAGTTCACTGAAAATTGTAGGTTTAATAATGCCATTTTTTGCCATTGTCGGACTGATCGGCATTTCAGTCATATTTGGGTGGGAGGGAATAATATGTGCTTTAATGGCTTTTCCTGTTTTTCTATTTATGGCACTTTTGGGTAGTTTTATAGGAGTTCGAATATTTAAGAGAAATAAAAGCAACCTGTATGTTACCGGATTTGCTTTACTTCCGTTTTTGTTTGCACCAATTGAAAACCAATTACAATTAGGCGACAAAGTATTTTCCGAACACACCACTATTGAAATAAATGCCAATGCTGAAAATGTTTGGAACAACATAACCCGGGTGAGGTATATATCAGAAAAAGAAAATGGCAATTCACTATTTCGGTTATTGGGCTTTCCAAGACCAATTAAAGCAGAACTTGATACTGTTGCCGTAGGCGGTATCAGAAAAGCAATATTTGCGCGAGGTCTGTTTTTTACCGAAACCGTCACTCAGATGGAGCCACTGAAAGTACTAGCCTTTAGTATCGATGCAGACCCCGGATCTATTCCTCCAAAAGCGTTAGACGAACACGTTATGGTCGGCGGTAAATTCTTTGATGTTTTAGAAGGAAAGTACAAAATAGAAGAAATACAGGAAAATAGAGTTAGACTGCACCTTACTTCAGAATTCAGACTTTCGACAAATTTCAATTTCTATAGCGGATTATGGAGCAAACTAATAATGAGAGATATTCAAGAAAATATTTTAGAAATAATCAAGCACAGGAGTGAAACTGATGAAAAAAATAATCAGTAAATCTTTTAGTTTCCCTCAACAGTTTCACACTAATATTCATGCCAGGCCAACGTTAATAATGTTACGTTAGCATTCTTTAAGAATGTATGTAAATCAGTTTTCCTTGTTGCTTTATCGTTTGTTAATTCAAGAAAGTACGCATCGTCACCTAGCACATATAAAAGTGGCGGTTGTCGAGGATATGATTCCGCATAAAACTTAAAGCGTCGTTCTGTAGGTTTACTCTTGACGTTTGTTAATAATTCAAAACCACCAATGAAAACTGTTTTCCCTTTCCACCCCCAAATATCCCATTTATTCTTCGCTGTATCTGTTGCTATAAGGTTATTTCCTGAGTACAAAGTCTGTCCTGATACTAAACCTGAAGTAAAAATTTCTTTAAAGTCACTCGACTTATCATAAAGATATACTCGTATACTGTCGAACTGAATAAAAGTATAGTTATGAATTGTGTCTGATGTAATGGTGCCGAGATACTTTGGGGGTGGTTTAGTACTATCTCGATAATTAAATACAGATTGATTTCTTTTAGCCTCTGCTACCGCTAACTTCTTATATACCCTATTCCTTACTTTCTCACCATCCTCAGTTAATGCGCTTTCCCAGCGGTACCCACAAGACTGCATCAGCAAACAAAAAACAAAAATAATTATGTATATCCGCACAATCTTATGGGCTTTATTGTAATAAAGATAATATTATTGTCTAAACTGAGTCTCTTGCTAGCTATGGGCCGAGGAACCCGCTCGGTCCATACCCCCGCTAAGCGTAGTCTAATAAAAGTTTGGCGTATGTCTATCATAAAATTACAACAGCTCGACAAACACAAAACACTTTGGAGGACACCCGCCCCCTAAAAGTCATCGTTAGTAACCGTCGCAGTGTAGTCAGCCATATAATCACTATTTTCTTTGTAAACCCATTCCTCTGTGCGCATAAAGTCAGTGACAGACTGTTGCCCTGCATGATTATATATATCTATTCTCTCAAAATCCCGAAGCGTATCACCTGTTTCCTTAAAGTTCCTAACATGACTTAACCCTTGACCATTTACAGCTATAGTCATGGTTGAATTGTAGCTTATCCAGAAAGTATCGGTAGGTTCTGTACCATATAACTTCGTCCTCACAACAGTAATTGTATCATCTGCATTGTTTTTTACTTTGTATGTCAGTGTTGCCCCATACTCACAAGATGATAAAGCAATCAACGATACTACAGTTAGATACATAACAGCATGTTTCATAAAAATGTTCCCGGTTGAGTTAAAGTTACACAATACTCAATGACGAAACAGCTTATTGTCCATTTCTACTTTTCATTTGCCAGCTAAGCGTAGTCAATTAAAAGTTTGGCGTATGTCGCCCGACTACGTCACTGCGGTGGTCAATCGCCGGATTGACGAACAACCATGCGTTCACTGTTCGTGTTACTCGGCTCATTTTTGGTGGGTGTTATTGGGGTGGTGTATTTCAGCGCTTCATAATCAAGTTGTAGTCCTATTTCAGGAAGATGCAAGTAGGTGTGGTGACAATACGATTACGTTGGAAAAAATTACCAATATTTGGTTAGTTAAAATAAATTACCTAATTTTGGTTAGAAAATATTAAATAATATTGTTGGCGAGCATCGAAAACTTGTCGTATTGCAAATCGTAAATTTATTAAATCGGACTAGAGTATGAAAATAAACTACACAGTAAATGAAAGTAACGTTTAAAGATGAAAACCTGGAAGAGTTATATAGCACACCATTAAGCAATATAGGCAAGCAACAATATTCCAAGGTGGTAATTAAACACTTCCAAAGCAAAGTAAAAATGCTAAAGTATGCTGATGATTTGGGGCAGATTGCAAAATTCAAAAGCATGAATTTAGAGAAAGTAAATAGCAAGAAACATAAATTGTGTTATTCAGTACGAGTAAATGACCAATTCAGAATTCTATTTAAGGAAGTAGGAAAAGGCGAAATAGAGATTTACATTCTTGAATTAAGTAAACATTATGAGTAATGTTAGGGCAATTTTAGCCCTAACATTACTTAAAACAAAAAACATACTATACTAAAATTAGAACAGCAAAGAAGAAAAATAATAAATGTCAAATCGCAATTACATAGTGCTTGGTAAGGATAACCAAGAGATACAAGACGCTGAAAATTCGTTGCACCCGGGCTATATCATAGAAATGGAAATTGAAGCAAGGGGGCTGAAAAAACAAGATGTAGCACACCTGCTAGGCATAAGACCACAGCATTTGTCTGAAATACTGAATGAGAAGCGAAATGTTAGTGCCATGCTCGCCATAAAATTAGAGCACGTATTTGAAATAGAGGCAGATTATTGGTTAAGGGTTCAGTCGGGCTATGACCTTGCAAAGGCACGCCAAAAAATGGCTTTATCGTAACACCCACTCGTCCCTGCGTTTGCCGTAGGTTGTATCTACTGGCATATCGGTTGTCGGTTTCTGACCGAGTATTACCACCTCAGCTAAGCGTAGTCTAATAAAAGTTTGGCGTATGTCGCCCGACTACGTCACTGCGGCGGTCAATCGCCGGATTGACGAACAACCCTGCGTTCCCCTTTTGGCGCCGGTGCTTTTCACTGGTGTCTGCACAATAGTCAGTCTTTTCTGACTGACGAGGTCACTGCCCCTTTCTAAAATTTGTGGATAACATACTTCTCACTCCCACCTTTTGGCTTGGTTTTTGATGCTTGTATCAGTATAAACCAAACTCTGTCAATATGACAATTACAAACGCAATACCGCTCATCTCACAAAACCAAAGTGTGCAAAAACAAGGGCAAAGAGTGCGCAAAAAAAGCGCAATTCCGGAGGGCAAATAACTCATAAACAACTGATTACCAACGCCAACACGAGAAAAAGAAAACCCTTGCGCAACCGAGTATTTTCAGTACAGGCCGAGCCACACCGAAGCGATACGAGCAGCCCAAAGCATTTATATTCAAATAAGTTATTAGTTTTATAGAAATGAAACTGAAAACGACTATTGTATTTGTGATTGCTGTTGTGTTGGCAATAGCTATGTCAGGTGCTATCTACATAGGATATCGTCGGTACCCGTCAGTACACAACCAAGGCTATTCGGAACGAAAAATACCTCTTAAAACGATTCCTGCACCGTCGTCCGACGCAAATGGCATAACAGAAATGTTGCGCAACTACATCCGCAGAAACGACCCGTACATAGCATTCTTTCCGGCTACTGGTGATAACAATTTGAACCCGGCGATGATTGTTGTCCCCGGGGGTGCTTATAGCGGCAGGGCAGAAATGGAAGAAGGAGTAACAACTGCAAAATGGCTGAACTCGATCGGCATATCTGCCTTTGTACTACACTATAGGGTAGCACCGTACAGGTACCCGGCAGCACTGTATGACTTACAGGAAGCCATCCGACATGTGCGAAAAAATGCTGCTCAACTGCATATTAATCCAAACAAAACAGGCGTTTTAGGGTTCTCTGCCGGTGGGCACCTCACAGCCACACTTACCACGCTAAACAAGGATGCAACACTTCGCCCAGATGTATTAGTATTATGCTACCCTGTGCTTACCATGAACAATAAATACACCCACCAACGAACAAAGCGCAACTTGCTGGGCGATGCTCCCTCAGAAAGCACAGTGTCGCTACTGTCTGCCGAAAAGAATGTACACAGCGGAATGCCACCTGTATTTGTATGGACCACCCTAGCCGACAAACACGTATCGGTGCAGAATTGTGAGTTGTTCGTAGAAGCACTGAAGCTGGCTGACGTGCCGTATGAATATCACTTGTTTAATGACGGTTGGCATGGTATGGGTTTGGCAGAAGGAGTGAAGGAAGCAGGAAACTGGCCGGTAATGCTGCATTGCTGGTTAGAGTGTATGGGGTTTGTTCCGCAGGAAGGAAACAACTAAAGATCTGCAAGCATAGCCTTTGCCTGCTCATTGTCGGGGTGTTTCTCCAGCAAATGGAGTAATCTACGCTTCGCCTTATCGTACTGTTGGTTCTGGTAATGCCATACAGCCAGATTAATGAGGTTCTGTTCGTAATCCGGGTCTAGCTCGTTGGCACGCATAAAGTGATTATAAGCCATAGTGCTATTGCCTGATTGCAGGTACAGATATCCGAGGTTGGTATGGGCGCTTACATGATTGGGGTCTTCCGACAATATGAATTCAAATATCGGTTTTGCCTCTTGTGGTTTGTTGAGCGCCAGCAGGCAAGTGCCATACTTATTCTGAAAGTCCATGGCGTACTTCCATATTGCTGTTGCCCGCTTGTACCAGGGAAGCGCAGCAGCAGGGTTGCCCGACTGATAGTATGCTTCTCCTATCCGGTAGGCCGACCAGGCATCTTTCATACTTTCGGGTTTGAGATTAGCGGCATATCCCGTTACCTTTTCAAACTTGTTCAGCAGGTAATATGCTCTGATGTAATCTCGGTTTTGCTTTAGCCCAGCCTCGTCGTCAGCTTGCTTACCCAGATAGAGTATTGCAGAGTCCAACAAGGCGACCGACGGTGTGTATCGCTCATAAAACTCCATGAAACCACGAGCGGTGGTAATAGCATCGGGATTATCGTTGTTAAAGCACTTCATCCCCAGAAACGCCGTAATCTTTTTGGCTGCAGTATCAGCTATGGGTCGCTTGCGTATAAAGTGGTCAGTAACAGCCACGTGCGGAATATCAATACTGCCGTTGCGGGGCATGTGACAAGTGATACAATCATTGTTTACGGCCATTCTTGCCTGCTCGCTCTCCGTGCAACGGGTCTGACCACTATTACCGGAATGGCAACCCTGACAGGCGTTGAGGTATTGCGTACGCGGCGTGAACTTAACACTCACATGGGGATTGTGACACGTAATGCAACTCATTTTGCCGGACTGCATATAACAGTTGCTTTTCTTCATCCGCTCAACATGCGATGCCATTATCATTTTATCTTGCGCACCCTCATACTCCGGCATAAACACATTCATCGCTTCAGAGAGTTTCATACCCGGTCTGAAGTCATAGAAGTTTTTACCGTCATTCAGTACTGCTATACCTTGCAGATGGCAGCGCTGACAAATGTTATTCTGTAGTTCTGTTGATAATCTTCGGGGATTTACAATGGTATAATCCGGCATCTTGGAAGTGTCAACCGGTACGCTCGTTTGCCGCGCGTGAACATGCAGGCTCCCCGGCCCATGACAACGCTCACAATCAATACCGGTCTTAATATTGCGATACTTGTTTTCGCTATTGCTCACAAAATCAGGATACCCATCGTGACAGGAAATACATTCCAGTTGTATCATCCGTCGGAACCGACTGTTCGCCCCTTTTTCAAAACCGGGTGCAAGGTCCCATCGGTGCTTTTGGGTGTAGAACGTTATTGGCGCCTGATACAAATACCCGTTTGTATTGAATATATGAGAATTTGTGTGCTGCCCCGACCCGACAACAAAGTCTATCCGTTGTACGAGTTTATGCACGGTGTCTTTGCCTTCCAGCCGGTATTCTTTTATGTAGAAGGTGTCATTTACCCAATACGGCTTGTAGTAATAATCAAGGATGCTGTCGTAGACCAATGCATGTGCAGGCGTAAAGTCAGCGGCAGACTTATCTCTTGTTGCATGGTCAAACGATTGCCCCATGCCGGTCTTTATAAATGTTTCGTAAATACCCGGATGGCAACCGCGGCAAACGTCCATACCCACATACCGCACAGAGGTGTCGTAAACGTTCAGCCAATCGGAATGATGCTCCGGCACCGAAGCGATTTGTCTGGCTGTCTCAGGGCTGTTGCAGAAAAACGACGGCAACGTAATTGCTATAACAGCTATTGCCAATACTATTTTTCGTAGAAACCCTGACGACATACCTTTCAAAATTAGTGGAATAAGTCAGGATACCACAATAGTTTTTTGTGAAAAGTAGTGCTTCCCGGTGGTAATAGGGTGGGTTATTTAGCTTTGTAGTACTTCAACTGTAGATGCTCACCATCGAACTCAGCATAGCTATCGTAGCGAATCCAGTCGCCGAGATTGACATAGAGGCTGCTCTGTGGTAATGGGAACTCAATAGCAATATGCCTGTGACCGAAAATAAAATAGTCGAAGTGCTCCTTATTGAGGGTGTCTAAACAAAACTGAACCAGCATTTCTTTTTCGGGGCCTAAAAACTCCTTTTCGGGCATATCGGCATGTTTGGGTCCCAATCTGCTAAACCAACCCGCAAGACCAACGCCTGTATCGGGGTGTACTCTTCGGTACAGCCATTGGGACAACGGGTTACGCAATACTGCCTTGAGCACCTTATATCCGGTATCGCCCGGCCCCAGCCCATCACCATGTGCTATAAAGAACTTCTTTCCGTTAAACTCTCTGACTATGGGTCCGTGATGTACATCTATGGCAAGCTCTTGTTTGAAGTAGTCACGCATCCACAAGTCGTGATTGCCGCTAAATGCCTCTATGTGCAAACCATTGTCGCGCAATTGTGCCAACTTGCCAAGAAATCTGGTGTAACCACGGGGTACTACATTCTTGTATTCAAACCAGGTATCGAATAGGTCTCCTACCAGAAATAACTGTGCTGCATCGAGGGCTATTTCATCGAGCCATTTGCATATTCTGCGCTCCCGCTCCACACTGGAAGCATGGTCAGGTATTCCCAAATGAAAATCTGATGCGAAATATACTTTTTTGCCCTTTGGTAAATCCATGCGCTGCGGAGGTAGCTACAAATTTAAACGAAATAAATAATACGACTTAGCCTCTGACGTACCAGTAAACATAGTGCTAACCTATCAGCTCCTTGATAGCAGTTACCAACTCAGTTCTGGTAATCGGAACACCCTTTATCTTGTTGTAAGGGATTGCGTCTACCAGATATTTATCTCTGATTATTTTTATCAGCTGACCATTATTTAACTCGGGAATCAACACGTGCTTGTACTTACTTAGCATCTCGCCAAGATTGCGAGGGAAAGGACGAACGTATCTTAAGTGTGCATGTGCTACCTTAACCCCGGCAGCTTGCAACTCTAATACCGCACTTTTGATGGCACCATAGGTAGAGCCCCATCCAAGTACCAACACATCTCCTTCTTCAGGACCGCTGTCTAATATTTGTAGTGGAATGTAGTCTGCTATTTTCTCGATTTTCTCTTCACGTGTCTTCACCATGTGTTGGTGGTTTTCGGGGTCGTAAGAGATGTTGCCTGTTATATCTTCTTTCTCCAGACCACCTATTCTGTGCTCCAGACCGGGTGTTCCCGGTACTGCCCATGGGCGAACCAGCTTTTCATCACGCTTGTACGGCATAAAGTGCTCTTCTCCCTCGTCCATCTCCCGCTTGAAGGTTACAGTTATGGGTTCCAGATCTTTGCTTTGCGGAAACCGCCAAGGCTCGGCACCATTGGCAATATAGCCATCGCTCAGGAAAAGAACGGGTGTCATGTGTTCTACAGATATCCTTACTGCCTCATAAACTGCTTCAAAACAATCGCTTGGCGTTGAAGCAGAAATAACGGGCATTGGACATTCTCCGTTTCTACCATAATATGCCTGTAACAAATCACTTTGTTCCGTTTTGGTCGGCAATCCGGTTGATGGGCCTCCTCGTTGAATATTTACTATCACCAACGGTATTTCCAACATCACAGCCAGACCCATTGCTTCTGTTTTGAGTGCCAGACCAGGTCCGGATGTAGTAGTGACGCCAAGGCTACCACCATAAGCAGCGCCTATTGCCGCTGAAATTGCCGCAATCTCATCCTCTGCCTGGAATGTACGTATCCCGAAACTCTTGTGTCGCGACAACTCATGCAAAATATCAGATGCAGGTGTAATGGGATAGGAGCCCAGGAACATGGGAAGACTACTCTTCTCTGCTGCTGCAATCAGGCCGTACGAAAGTGCTATGTTGCCTGTGATGTTTCTGTAAACACCAGCGGGAAGTTTCGCCTTTGCTACAATGTAACGAGACATGAACGCCTCTACGGTATCGCCATAGTTATAACCTGCCTGCAATACTTTGACATTGCTCTCTAATATTTCCGGTCGTTTTCCAAACTTATCGTGCAGGAACGAAAACGTACTTGTCAGGTCTCTGTTATATACCCAGTACAGGAAGCCGAGCACGAACATATTTTTTGCTCTGTCTTTCTCCTTAGTACCCATCTGAAAATCGACCAATGCCTCCCTTGTGAGTTTGGTGATGTCCATTTTGTGAACCTGAAAACCAACTAAAGTCTCGTCTTCAATGGGGTTTGCACCGTCTGAATAATTTGCTAGCCTCAGGTTCTTTTTGTCGAAACCATTGGTGTCTACAATAATTATCCCTCCGGGTTTTAACGTCTTGAGGTTCACCTTGAGTGCGGCAGCATTCATTGCCACCAATACGTCGCAATTATCGCCGGGTGTATATATCTTGTTGCTCGAAAAGTGTAGCTGGAACCCGCTCACCCCCGGCACTGTTCCCTGCGGTGCACGAATCTCTGCGGGAAAGTCGGGGAATGTAGACAAGTCGTTGCCCACCAATGCGCTGTTATTTGTAAACTGGCTACCAGTAAGCTGCATACCGTCTCCGCTATCGCCCGCAAACTTAATAACTACATCTTCTATAATCTGTACCGGTACTGACATAATACTGAAATGTGTGCAAAGGTACAATTTTAAGGAATAAGATAGTATCCGCCAGCTACTGCATTTACTTATGTGGCAATTGAACCCAGGTACAAATTGAGGACCTGTACTACAGCATTATAATAGACAAACCATAATCTGCACAAAGGATGAGAATACAACTAACAATTACCGAAGTGGTAGAAGCTCTGCCTATCTCAAGGGCGCCACCCTGTACATAATACCCGTAATAGGATGGAATTATGGCAATAATCAGAGAAAACACAAATGCCTTTACCATCGCAAAGAACAAGTTATAGGGTAGGAAACCCATTGTCAGCCCCTGAAAGAACTGCTGCTTGGTAAGGATATTGGAAAACATACCGGCAATGTAACCACCCCATATACTTACCGCTATTGAAATAATGATTAATGCAGGTATAATAATCATAGCTGCAATTATTTTGGGAAGTACCAGATATGTTTTGGTATTGATACCCATTATCTCAAGTGCGTCAATCTGTTCGCTCACACGCATATTACCCAATTCGGAGGCTATCTTCGACCCTACAACACCGGCCAGCACAATACAGATTACGGTTGGCGAGAGCTCCAGAATTGTGGAATCTCTAACGATAGACGCAATCACGGTGTTCGGCACCCAAGAGCTAATAAGCTGGTAGGAGGTCTGGATGGTAAGTACCATCCCGAGGAAAACGGAAATGATAAGTACTATCGGCAGGGAGCGGATACCAATGTCATTGCATTGTGCCATGAATTCAATCCAATAAACGCGCGCATTCTCCGGTTTGCGGAAACTGCCTTTTACCATTAACACTATCCTACCTAAGTGTGTAAAAAATGCGTTCATACGTTAGCAAAAGTAGCGAAAAGAAATAAGGATAAATGCTAACAAAACACCCTGTCAGCGTTAAACCAACAGGGTGTTTTTGTTAAAGTATATGAATTTGGATATTATGCCAGTTTCTTCAACTCTTCAACGCGAGCATCTTTGTCAGTCTCCTGACTAAGCTTACCACCTCTATCCATATCTACCAGTACCGGTGCCGCAACGAAAATAGAAGAATAAGTACCAGTGATAACACCTATCAGCATTGCAAAGGCAAATCCACGAGTAGCCTCACCACCAAATATGAACAGGATAAGCACTGTCACAAATACTGTGAAAGACGTCATGATTGTACGACTCAACGTATTGTTAATCGCACGGTTAATAACCTCTTTCTTGTCTCCGTTTGGAGTCTTTCTGAAGTACTCCCTGATACGGTCAAATACAATCACGGTATCGTTCATTGAGAATCCGATTACTGTTAGTACCGCAGCAATAAAGTGCTGGTCAATTTCCAGAGCAAAAGGCACTCTACCACGGAAAAACGAGAACACCGCCAATGTTACGCACACATCATGCAACAATGACATAATGGTACCGAGAGAGTACTGCCACTTGCGGAAACGTAATAATACGTACAGGAAGATGGCAATAAGCGATAATGCTGTTGCTTTTACCGCACCTTTTTTCAGATCATCTGATATTGTCGGCAAAACAGTTTGCGAACTTTGCAGATAGTCACTCTTGAACTTTTCTTCTGTAGTTCCACCCGGCAACATATTAGCAGCCATCAAACCATCATACAACTTACTCATCACCTCTTTCTCAACATTCTGACCGGGCTTTGTAATCAGATACGAAGTAGTGATGTTCAAGCTATTGTTGGTACCAATTGTTTTTACAACAGGGAACTCTCCAAAAGCATCACGCAATTTTTCACGAACTGCTTCAGACGTGTAAGTCTTGTCAAACTTAACAGTGTAACTTCTTCCACCCTGGAATTCAACACCATAGTCAAATCCTGTAAAAATTGTACTCACACCCAACAACAACACGATAGCTGAAACAATGTAGGTGTATTTACGCATACCCACAAAGTTGATGTTTGCCTTACGGAAGATTGTCTTAGACAACCCTGTGAAGTATTTAAAGTGACGCTCACGCTTAGTGTAGACGTCAGTAATCAGCCTTGAAACCAATATACCACAGAACAAGGATAACAGGATACCTATTATCTGTGTAGTTGCGAAACCTTTTACTGGTCCAAGTCCGAAAACAAACAGAATAATGGCAGTAATCAAAGTAGTGATGTGACCATCTAATACCGGTGCATACGAACGCTTATAACCATCGGCAACCGCCTGACCGTAGCCCTTGCCTTCGGCCAATTCTTCCTTAATACGCTCAAATATGATTACGTTGGTATCGACCGCCATACCTACTGTAAGTACCAGACCTGCGATACCTGCCATTGTAAGTGTAGCGTGTAGTGCAGATAAAATACCTACTGTAAAAACGAGGTTCAGGATAAGCGAGATGTTAGCAACAATACCACCTGTATTGAAATAAATAAGCATCAAAAAGAATATCACCGCAAACGAAAGCAGAAGTGACATCATACCCTTATCAATATTTTCAACACCAAGTGTTGGTCCGACAACCTGCTCCTGAACGATATGGGCCGGTGCCGGCAATTTACCTGATTTCAGAATGTTTGCAAGGTCTCTCGCCTCTTCTACCGTAAACGAACCGGAAATTTCCGTATTACCGGAAGCAATCTCGTTATCTACACGTGGACAAGAGTATACTTTGTCATCTAATACTACTGCAACGAACTTACCAACGTTACGACCTGTCATATCTTTCCAGATACGGGCACCGTTGATATCCATTTCCATGTTTACATTCGGCTGACCATTCATCGAATTGTAATCTGCACGAGCATTTGTCACGTGGTCGCCTTCCAGCCTAGCACCTCCACCCGGAGCCAACTTGATTGCGTACATTGGCAACACCGCTTTCGGGTCTCTGCCACTCTTGCTATCTCCGGCTCCATAAACAAATTTGATATTTGATGGGAACTTGTTTCTAATTACATCCAACGCAAGGTACTTATTAACCTTAGCGGTATCTCTTCTTGACACATATCCTACAACCGGGCTATTGAAATAACCTTCATCAACAGTTCCGTTAGGAATAATAAGTGCGCTAAGTGGGTTCTCTTTTGCTGCTTGTTCCTGAGTTTTTGCTGAATCGCTAGAACCAGCTGTGTTATCGGAAAGCAGGTTTGAAAGGCTTGCCGTATCGTTATCGGTTGCAGCAGTAGTACCTGCAGAATCTGCAGCAGCGGTGGTTGTATCAGAAGCATCATCACCACCTTCTTCAATACCTGAAAGATAGTTGTATAGAGGCTTGTTGGCCGCACCAATCAATGGTCCGATTTCCTGATTAGAATAAGTTTCGAAGAATTGCAGTTTTGCGGTTGCCTGTAAGTAAGCACGAACACGCTCCGGGTTTTGTACACCTGCCAACTCCACTGTTATGATGCCCTTGTTTTCATCAAGGTTCACATTGGGGTTGGACACACCAAATTTATCGATACGTCTTTGCAGTACAATATATGTACGGTTAACCGCTTCTTTTGCTTCTTTATTCAGTTTCGCCAGAACTTCCTGATTTGTTGAGTTCAGGGTTATTTCATCTTCTGACGGCTTTGTGAACAAGTATGCAAGCTTGGATTCCGGGTTTTGCTTTTCGTAAGTCTGCCCAAATAATGTAATAAAGTTCGCTTCGCTGTTTGCTTTCTCAATATTAGCGTCTCTGATTGCCTTATTTAATGCACCATCGCGTGGGTTATTAGACATTGAGCGTACCAAATCGTCCAAACTAACTTCAAGTGTTACGTTCATCCCTCCCTGCAGGTCAAGACCTAAACTCAACTCTTCGCCCTTTGCTTGCTGGTATGTATATTCTTTCAGTAAGGGAACGCTGAATATTGTCTCGCCTTGCATACTATCAGAAATAGTCTGGTAGTGGTTGTCTGTAAGCTTGTCCAGCGCCTGACCCTGTGCTGATGGGTTTTCAGCCATTGCTTCACGCCTGGCTTGCGCCCGCATCTTCTTCTCTTCATTACGGACAATAAACGTCAATGAAAGTTGGTACAGCGAAATAAGAATAAGCATTGCTGTAAAAAACTTTACTAAACCTTTTAAATGCATGGGTTATTATTGAAATTATATATAAAATATTAAAACATTCTTACAGGGTATAATTTGCCCTATACCTTGTGAGGGGTGCAAAGATATGATTTAATATAAAAAAATAAAGCCCTATCCTGAGTTTAGCGCGATTTTTATAAAAAATATTTTTTTATGCCTTTACGTTTTTTTTCAACGTGTGTTGAAAAGCGACCAATAACCCCTCTTTCTAAGCCATATGAATGATGTAGTCTACCAGTACAAAGGTGATACAGAAGCAGCTTTTAGGGGTCTTTCGGGGTTTAGGCGTCGGTCCATAAAAAAGTACAGACCACAACAATCGTTGTGGTCTGTACGCAGCTACTTTTACTATTATTAATGCTATTCTTCGTCTATTGGCTCTTTCTTGTCTGCCGGAGCAGCCGGTGCCTGACTAATCTCAAATACAATTTTGCTTTCGTCATCATCATAATTGGCAGTAACAGCATCTCCTTCATTGAGCCTATGGTTGAGAATTTCCTCAGCCAACGGATCTTCCAGGTACTTCTGGATGGCACGATGCAATGGTCGAGCACCAAACTCTCTGTCGTATCCTTTCTCCGCTATGAAGGCTTTTGCCTTGTCTGTCAGTGTAAGTTCAAAGCCAAGTGTGTTTAGTCGTTTCAGCACATCTTTCATGATGATATCGATTATCATACCGATATGCTTTTCTTCCAAAGAGTTGAATATGACTACATCATCTATCCTGTTAAGGAACTCCGGCGAGAAAGTACGCTTCAGTGCTTTTTCTATGACGCCTCTGCTTGCCTCTTCCTTACTTTCAGATTTTGCGGTAGTAGCAAAGCCAACGCCTGTACCGAAGTCTTTCAGCTGACGAGCTCCGATATTAGAAGTCATGATAATCAAGGTGTTTTTAAAGTCGACCTTACGTCCCAATCCGTCTGTCAGCTGCCCATCGTCTAAAACCTGCAACAGTATATTAAATACATCGGGGTGCGCTTTTTCAATCTCATCCAGCAACACTACTGAATATGGCTTTCTCCTTACTTTTTCAGTCAACTGACCACCTTCTTCATAACCTACATATCCGGGAGGTGCACCAATCAAACGGCTCAAAGAGAACTTCTCCATGTATTCACTCATATCCATACGAATGAGCGCATCATCGCCATCAAACATATAACGAGCCAATGCACGTGCCAACTCTGTCTTACCAACACCTGTGGGTCCGAGGAAGATAAATGACCCAATCGGCTTGCGCGGGTCTTTCAACCCAACACGGTTTCTCTGAATTGCTTTTACAATTTTGGTTATTGCCTCATCCTGTCCTACCACAACGCCCTGCAAGTCTTCTCCCATTCTGCGTAGTTTAGCACTTTCTGCCTCCACCATACGCATTACAGGTATGCCTGTCATCATATTTATTACTTCGGCAATTGCTTCTTCACCAATCGGGTAGCGTTTGTGTTTCGCTTCTTCCTCCCATTCATGTTTCGCAGTCTCCAGTTCTTCTCCTAATCTCTTTTCACGGTCCCTGAGTGCTGCAGCCTCTTCGAATCGCTGGCTTTTTACGACTTTGTTTTTCTCGTGCTTTATGTCCTCAATCTTCTTTTCGAGGTCAAGGATATTCTGAGGCACATTGATGTTTTTCAAGTGTACCCTTGCACCAGCTTCGTCCATTACGTCAATAGCTTTGTCGGGCAATAGCCTGTCCGTCATATAGCGGTCACTCAGCTTCACACAAGCCTCAATAGCTTCGGCATTGTAAGTGACATTGTGAAAGTCTTCGTACTTACTGCGTATATTATTAAGAATAGTAATGGTCTCTTCCACACTTGGCGGGTCTACCAATACTTTCTGAAAACGCCTGTCGAGGGCACCGTCCTTCTCAATATACATGCGGTACTCGTCGAGCGTAGAGGCTCCAATGCATTGCAGGTCACCTCTTGCAAGAGCCGGCTTGAATATATTGGAAGCATCAAGCGAACCGGAAGCACCACCGGCACCAACAATGGTATGTATCTCATCTATAAACAAGATGACATCTCGGTTTTTCTCCAGCTCGTTCATTATAGCCTTCATCCGCTCCTCAAACTGGCCACGATACTTAGTACCTGCAACCAGCGCAGCTAAATCCAGACTTACGACACGCTTGTCGAACAATACGCGGGACACCTTTCGCTGAACAATACGTAATGCCAGACCCTCTACAATTGCGGTCTTACCAACGCCGGGCTCTCCGATAAGAATAGGGTTATTCTTTTTTCTACGAGAAAGTATCTGGGATACCCTTTCTATCTCTTTGTCTCTACCAACAATAGGGTCAAGGCTACCTTGCTCGGCAAACTTTGTAATATCCCTACCGAAATTATCTAACACCGGAGTCTTAGACTTAGTGTTACTTCCGGCTGGTTTCCTCTGTTGGTATTGCCTGCGTTCTTCATCTTCTTCAAAGTCTTCGGAACCCGGGTCATTGAAATCTGCCGAAGGGCTCTGACCTTGCAAAATGCTCAATTCTCCTTTAAACTTTTCGTAATCCACGCCGATGTTATTGAGCAACCTGGTGGCAACATTTTCTTTGTTCTTAAGAATAGATAACATTAAATGTTCTGTTTCCACTGTCGGGCTTTTCAGCGATTTAGCTTCGAGTACGGTAATGCGTATTACCTTTTCGGCTTGTTTAGTAAGGGGCAGACTATTGATGTTAGAAATAGACTTGTTACTCTTGTCTTTGATGGCGGCCTCTAACTCCTGACGTAAATCGAACAGATCTACATGCATACTCTGTAACACTTTCAGAGCCATACCGTCGCCCTCCCGGATCAGCCCGAGAAGCAGGTGCTCCGTACCTATGAAATCATTTCCTAACCTCAGCGCTTCTTCTCTGCTGTAGGATATGATTTCCTTCACTTTTGGTGAGAAATTTGAATCCATGAAACCTCCTGATTTTTGATTAAAGTTAGCATTTTTAAAAGTATTATCGCATTGCGAAATGTTATTCTCTCATTTCAAAATCCAATAGTGACACTATAAACTGTGTATTCACTATTAATAGCTTCAGTACATTTGATTTTGATATTATCAGTACTTTTATCTTCTGTACAAATTCAATACCATAATACTACATACTATGGACTTCAAAATTGATACCAGAGACACATTTACTGTTATTACGCCGACTTTCGATGAAATAACGGTTAAAATGACAGATGAATTGCAACAAACCATAGATAAAATCAGGCAAAGCGGCAGTCTGAATTTTATCGTAGACTGTGAACACTGCACGTCCTTAGCCACAGATGCAATGCCAAACCTTGCTTCTGTGCAGGATAATTGCTATGCTGAAGAGTCCTCGCTGGTATATACGAACATAAGTCCCGATCTGATTTCACAGCTGAAAAAATCTGACCTCTATGATCAACTAAACATTGCGCCGAAGATGATTGAGGCTATTGATATTGTGAGCATGGAGATTCTGGAAAGAGACCTGATGCGAGAGGACGAATAAGTAGTTTATTACACTCATCAAATAGTGCTGTT
Source organism: Bacteroidia bacterium (assembly GCA_030426665.1). Taxonomy (GTDB): domain Bacteria; phylum Bacteroidota; class Bacteroidia; order Chitinophagales; family Chitinophagaceae; genus Nemorincola. The sequence continues at coordinate 24,792 of JAUHYD010000004.1, forward strand.
TCCTGTTTTGAAACCCCGGCACTCTATTCTTTTTCAAATACCCCATATACGGCAGAGCCTGTGCCGGTGAGGGAGGCATATACGGCGCCCTGATCGTATAGCATTTGCTTTGTAACCGCGAGTTCAGGATGTGTTTTGAATACTGTCGCTTCAAAGTCGTTAAAGATATGGTGTTTCCATTCGGCTACCGGCAATGAGTTGATGTTTTGCAAATCATAGGGTGCAGGCTTAGGTGTAATGCCCGAAAAAGCAGTACGTGTGGAAACATGAACATCTGAACACACCACACGGATATCATAACCGGACAAATCGATTGTAACCGGAGTCATTTTCTCCCCCCTGCCTGTGGCAAACTGAGGTGTGTTGCGAATAAAAAACGGGCAATCAGAACCAAGCCTGAGTGCATAGTCAATCAGCATTTCTTCTGTCAGGTTAAGTCCGCAAAATTCATTGAGCAGCGTAAGCATATAGGCACCATCTGCAGAGCCGCCACCCAAGCCGGCTCCCATTGGTGTAGCCTTGTGCAGGTATATGTCTAATGCCGGTACTTTGCCGGGGTGTTCCTCTTGCATCATTTCGTATGCTTTCCAGACCAAATTATCCGTTAGTTTGCCTGCCACCGGCAGCCCGCTCATGTGTAATGAAGATTCATTTTTTGCAGGTACTACTTCGAGGACATCATTTAATACCTGCAACTTACTGCCTGTATCTTTCGGTATAAAAGCAGCCGACTTTGCTAACGGATAAAACACCGTTTCGAGATTGTGGTAGCCATCGGCGCGTTTGCCGACAACGAATAAACCAAGGTTAATCTTGCAATTCGGGAAACAAATCATACTACGGTGAAATTATGCGTATTTTTGAAAATGCATACAATAATATGCAGTTTTTGATGGAAGAAGTTATCAAGCTGACGGACATACAGAAGAGTTATTACTTAGGTAAGCAGGAGTTAAAAGTGCTGAAGGGCATATCGCTTTCGATAAAAAAAAGTGAATATGTGTCTCTGATGGGACCATCGGGGTCAGGCAAGTCTACGCTGATGAATATCTTAGGGTGCCTCGACACACCATCGGGTGGTGAATATATACTGAACGGAAAGAACGTCAGCAATATGGAAGACGACCAACTGGCCGATGTACGCAATGTAGAAATCGGGTTTGTGTTTCAGCAGTTTAACCTATTGCCAAGACTTACCGCCTGGGAAAATGTAGCTCTTCCCCTTATATATTCCGGCATTGGAAAAAAAGAAAGAGAAGAACGTGCCAGAGATATTCTCACAAAAGTGGGGTTGAGTGACCGGGCACATCATAAACCCAATGAGCTATCCGGCGGACAGAGCCAACGTGTAGCCGTAGCACGTGCGTTAATCAACAATCCATCGCTTCTGCTTGCGGATGAGCCGACGGGAAACCTGGATACCAAGACATCTATAGAGATAATGGAGCTGTTTGACAATATTCACGCAAATGGAAATACTGTTATATTGGTAACCCATGAAGAAGATATAGCGCAATATACTCAACGGGTGATTCGCATAAGAGATGGAATAGTAGAGACCGACACTACTAATGCAACAATTGCCTAACTGTTAACCCGAAACTGTTTTCATAAAAAGGATACAAAATGTTCAAGATATACACAAAGACAGGAGACAAAGGTGGTACCAGCCTGATTGGAGGTGTACGTGTGCCCAAAAGCCATATAAGAATAGAAAGTTACGGTACAGTCGACGAATTGAACTCTTATATAGGAATGGTAAACGACATGGCTGCTAACGTGGTGGTAAACGAGTGGTTGCGTGAAATACAAGACCGGCTTTTTACCATAGGTTCTGTATTGGCTACTAACCCCGATAAAGAAGTAAAAATGAAACTCCCTGACCTTCATGACAAGGACGTCATCTGGCTGGAAGAGCATATTGATGGAATGAATGAATCCTTACCCGAAATGCGTTCATTTATTCTACCGGGTGGCAATATGGCCGGTTCCGCTTGCCACATTGCCCGGTGTATTTGCCGCCGTGCAGAGCGAATATGTGTTGCCATGCAAGAACAACAGGAGGTAATTCCGCCGATTGTAATACAATACCTTAACCGTCTGTCGGACTTTTTGTTTGTGCTTGCGCGCTATCTGGGACATATTGCCGGAGCTGAGGAGGTGCCATGGAGGGCGCGAATATGATTGTCTTCTATAAATAGGTTTCGGACAATGAGGTTTGTAGTGAATGAACATCTGTTGGATTTTGCAAAAATACTCACATACAATTGTAGATTAACTATTATATTTGTGTTATGAAGATTCAATCAAAAATTATCGCCGGAGTGCTCATGGTGGGTATCCTCTCCGCCAGTTCATGTAAAAAAGACGAGGATAACTCTGTAAAAGCCAGACTTACCGGTTCCTGGGACTTGACACAAACAGGATCTGATGCAAACAATAACAGCATCATGGAGGCAACAGAGGTTGAATCCGTTTCGGCGGACACAGCTATTATGGCATTTACCTTCAATGGTGATGGTACCGGAGCTCTTTCCACAGATTTTTTAGGAGCAAGCCTATCTTACGACTTTTCCTGGACTCTAATCAATAACGATGAGGATATTAAAATTTCTGTATTGACGCAGCAATCAACTATGCATATACAAAGCCTGACGTCATCTGAACTTGTGATAAAAGACACTTCCGGTACGACAGGAACTACCAGTAGTGCCACCTGGAATGTTTTTAAGAAGAAATAACTTACGTCACTTCAAGACATTAAAAAAGCACGGAAAATCCGTGCTTTTTTAATGTCTTGAAGATCTCCCTAAAGGAAAACTATAAATTAAAATTTCCTGGTACTCCACCAAATGCGACCTCTCGTCGGTACGTGGAATGACAACGTAATTGTAAATGTTGAGTATGCGTCATTATTGCTCGGGTTACCTCTGAGTGTTCCGGGCTTATTTGGGAGCGCATCGTTGTAAAACGGTGTTTTATCCGCTACCTGAATAGCTTTGAGCGCCTGCTCGGGTGACATATTCTGGTTGAACTCAAACTGGCTAACGTAATTTCCGCTTACACCATCTAAATAGTCAAACAGCGTTATACGGTACATATATTCAATTCCCAGATTAAGTCTGTCTCCCAAGTCCCAGCGGTATCCTAATGCCAACGGAAACGCGGGCTGCCAACGAGAATTAAGCTTTGGGTACTTATCGCCCCAACCCTGACCTTCCAGCGCCAACTCATAAGTTTTTACAAATGTGGGACTTTTACCGATTGTGCTGTATGGTGTGTAATGGAATAATGCAATACCTGCTGCGATATATGGTTGTCTTCTCTTGAATGCTTTACCTCTGATGTTAAATCTCCGTGGGGTGAATTCCAGCAGACATGACGTTTCGATTATTGTACTTTTAGCATCCTGAGAACGCAAATACCTTTGTGAGTAATCATCACCTTCAATCAATCCTGAACCCTTAACGCCATCATAATTCCAGGCATCGGTAGCATAAACGCTCCCGAAGTTGAGCATAAAGCGTACGGCAAAGGAAGGGTGAAATGAATATCGACCAAACATTCCGCCCATGAAGCTTACCTTATCAAAATATTTACTGTTCGTGTAATGATCCAAGGGGCTCTTTGTACCTACATCGCCCCACAAATCGGTTGTGCCTATATTCATGCCGATGGACCAACCATCAGGCTCTACATACGCCCGAAGCGGTCTGAACTTTTGTGCAATAGCAGTGTTGCTAATTATAACAGCTACGCACAATACCGATAAGATCCGGATAACCTTAGCCTGCATTTATAAAAATTTTAAGGTTGAAGATATAAATTATTTTCCTTTAAACACAGGTTTTCTTTTTTCCAGAAAAGCCGCAGCCCCTTCTTTCATGTCTTCAGTTGCAAAACATTCACCAAATCTGATGATTTCTTTATCAAAACTGTGGTGGTCTCCATTACTCGACTCGTTCACACAGGCAATGATTTTTTCGATGGCGATGGGTGCTTTTGTGTGTATTTTTTGTAGGATTGCATGGGCCTTTGGCAATAGCTCTTCGGGGCTCACAACATGGTTTACGAGACCTAACGAAAGCGCTTCTGCAGCACCAACCATGTCGGCAGTCATTAACATTTCCAATGCTTTTCCTCTGCCTACAAGCCTTGTCAGGCGCTGGGTACCACCATATCCCGGTATCAAGCCAAGATTTACCTCAGGCTGTCCGAATTTTGCATTTTCTGACGCTACTCTGAAATGGCAAGCCATTGCCAACTCACAGCCACCACCCAGTGAAAAGCCGTTGACTGCTGCAATAATCGGTTTCGGACAGTTCTCAATCTTATCAAATACCAATTCGCGCCCCTTTTGTGCCAGGGCTGCGCCGCCTTCTGCACCCAACGATAGAAATTCGCTGATGTCTGCCCCGGCAACGAATGCCTTTTCTCCTGCACCGGTGATAATGGCTGATTTTATTTCGGAATCAGAATAAACTTTTTCCAATGCACTTCCCAACTCTTCAATAACATCTTTGTTGAGAGCATTCATCTTGTCGGGACGGTTGATGGTGATAACAAGCGTTCCGTTTTCGTTTTTTGTAAGTATTGTATTGTACATATATAATGTTTGTTGTGCCGGAGATTTAACTACAGCAATTCCTTTCTGTTTTCGTTTACCCAATCAGTGATATAAGCTGCGATGTCGGACGTTGGCGTGCCCGGAGCGAATAACGTGCCAACACCCAACTCATGTAATTCTTTCATGTCCTCCGGCGGAATAATTCCACCACCAGTCAGCAGGACGTTGTTCATACCCTTGTCTTTCATAAGTTGAATAACACGAGGAAATACAGTCATATGCGCACCACTAAGTATGCTGATGCCTAAAGCATCTACATCTTCCTGTAATGCCGTGGCTACCACCATTTCCGGTGTCTGACGCAAACCGGTGTAGATTACCTCCATTCCTGCGTCCCGCAATGCTGTGGCTATTACTTTGGCTCCACGGTCGTGGCCATCAAGTCCGACCTTTGCAACCAAAACCCTTAAGGGGCGTTTCCTTTCGTTGTTCATCCCAATTATTTAGAACTGTAAAAATAGGCATTTATAGCAGGTTTGCATAACCACAATTATCAAACCTATTCGAGTTGCAAAGTCCCAAACTATTTCAAACAAAATAGCTGCCCCAAAATTTAGGGCAGCTATTCAAAACTATTAATGATTGAGTAAAACTTAGTTCTTAAACTGAGGAATCAATTCCTGAGCAAGTTTCACCATTTTAGCGATACCATCTTCGGGTAATGCACCTTTTTTGAACTCCTTCAATACATCCGGCAATTTCATTTCCATCTGCTGCAAGAAAGTTTCTTCAAAGGCCTTAACATTCTTAACGGGAACTTCGCGAATAAGATTGTTAGTACCCAAATATATGATAGCAACCTGCTTTTCTACTGTGTATGGTGTGTACTGAGCCTGCTTCAGAATCTCCACGTTACGGCTACCCTTGTCGATTACCGTTTTTGTAGCGGCATCAAGGTCTCCGCCAAACTTAGAGAATGCTTCCATCTCACGGAAAAGCGCCTGGTCAAGTTTCAGTGTACCGGCAACTTTTTTCATAGACTTAATCTGCGCATTACCACCCACACGGCTTACAGATATACCCACGTTAATGGCAGGACGAATACCTGAGTTAAACAGGTTAGACTCCAGAAATATCTGACCATCGGTAATAGAAATCACGTTGGTAGGGATGTAAGCCGATACGTCACCTGCCTGTGTTTCGATAATAGGAAGGGCAGTCAAAGAACCTCCACCTTTCACCATATGTCTGATGCTTTCCGGCAAATCGTTCATCTTTTTAACAACGGCGTCATTGTTAATCACTTTTGCCGCACGCTCCAACAAGCGGCTGTGCAAGTAGAATACATCACCCGGATAAGCTTCACGACCCGGAGGACGACGCAACAGCAACGATACCTCGCGATATGCCACAGCTTGCTTAGAAAGGTCATCATAAATAACCAATGCCGGACGACCTGTATCGCGGAAGAACTCCCCAATAGCTGCACCGGCGAACGGAGCATAGAACTGAAGTGGAGCCGGATCTGAAGCCGATGCTGTAACGATGATAGTATACGCCATCGCTCCGTTATCTTCCAATGTCTTCATCACACCTGCAACGGTAGATGCCTTTTGTCCGATAGCTACATATATACAATATACAGGCTTGCCTGCGTCATAAAACTCTTTCTGGTTGATGATTGCATCTATACAGATAGCAGTCTTACCTGTCTGACGGTCACCGATAACCAACTCACGCTGACCACGACCAATAGGAATCATCGCATCAATCGCTTTGATACCTGTTTGCAGTGGTTCCTTAACCGGTTCACGGAAGATAACACCGGGTGCCTTACGCTCCAACGGCATTTCATATAAATCACCTTTCAACGGGCCTTTACCATCTATTACCTCGCCCAACGTGTTTACCACACGACCAACCATGCCTTCTCCTACATTGATAGAGGCAATCTTGTTAGTACGACGAACTTTATCACCTTCACGTATACCTGCAGCCTCACCCATGAGTACCACACCCACATTGTCTTCTTCCAAGTTAAGTGCAATAGCTTTAACGCCATTGGTAAACTCAACAAGTTCACCCTGACGAACGCCTGTAAGACCATATACACGGGCGATACCATCGCCAATCTGTAGTACGGTACCCACTTCTTCCAAGCTGGCTCCGCCGTCTACCTGAGCCAATTGTTGACGCAAAATCGCCGATATTTCATCCGGTTTGATATTAACCATGACTTTTGTATTTATTAATTTGTTAGTTATATTGGCTTCCTCATAAAAAGGAAACGCTTATTTTTTATTTCAATTAAATTTTAGCAACGTATGAACTATCAAGGATACCTGCTTTGAATTCATTCAGGCTCTTTTTCACACTTGCGTCAAACAGTTTATCTCCCACTTCCAATACAAATCCACCCAACAAGCTTTCGTCCACACTTGTTTCCATATTCATGGTGTCGTCCGGCATAAAGGCGGCAACTTTTTTCTGAATACCACTCAAGATTGCTTCAGACATTGGAGCTGCTGTCTTCAATTTCACAGTTCTGATGCGTTTCAACTCATTATACTGATTGATAAAAGCTTCAGAAATATCCGGCAGGTTACTTTCACGACCCTTGGTTACCAACAACTTGATAAATGCCTTTGTCAATTCAGATATTCCCTGACTTGCCAAGACAGCAAGTATAACACCTAATTTTTTGTCACCCTTTATTACCGGGCTACGCAACATTATCTCAAACTCATGACTTGCTATACACACTTCATTCATAACACGCATATCCTTAAGGGTAGCGTCCAGACTGTTTTGCTCTACAGCAATATCCAGTAGTGACTTTGCATATCTTGTAGCAATACGGGGATTTCGCATCTTTCTCTTAGTTTGACAATTTGATAGTCCGGGAAAAGTACTATCTGTTTTTATATTTTCACTCGTTAACGTACCGGGGAAACCGACACGAAAGCTGATTAGTTCAGTTTAATATCTTCTGCCAGCAATTCCATATATGCCTGCTGACCATCTGCATCGCTTAATTGCTTACGGATAATTTTGCTTGCTACTTCTACCGCCAATGCACCAATTTCGTTTTTCACCTCAGTAAGCGCAGCCATTTTTTGCTGTTGTATCTGCTGTTGTGCATCTACAATTATCTTGTTTGCTTCCGTCTTTGCTTGCTCTTTTGCCTCATTAACGATGCGTTCTTTCATTTCTTTTGCCTCTCTCAGCATAACGCTACGCTCTTCACGAGCCTGAGTCATCAACTTTTCGTTTTCTGACTTCAACTGACTCATTTCCTCTTTAACGCGCTCAGCAGTAGCAATAGAGTCTGCGATGCCTTTTTCTCTTTCTCCGAGCGAATCCAGAATCGGACCCCAAGCAAATTTGCGGAGTATAAGAAAAACTGCAATAAAGGCTACCAGTGTCCAGAAAAATAAACCGAGTTCCGGGGTTAGCAAATCCATTTGTTATAATATTAGCACCTGAATAAACAGATGTGTAGTTAATAATTTTATTGTTTCCTGATTTTTGATAACTTCTTTCAGGATAAAGAAGGTTAAAATAACTGCACCTTCGGCCCTATGCGTCAGATGCAGTTATACTGTCGTTGCCCGGCTACTATACGAAGATAGCGAGGATACCTGCGATTACCGCAAACAGAGCCACACCCTCTACGAAGGCAGCAGTCAGGATCATGTTAGCACGAATATCGCCCATCGCTTCGGGTTGGCGAGCAATTGCTTCAACCGCACCTTTACCGATTTGTCCGATACCAACTCCCGCGCCCAAAGCTGCGATACCTGCGCCTACAGCGCCTCCAGCTTTTGCAACTTCGCCGGCTAACATAATTGTGTTCATTAAAACTGACATGTTATTATGGATTTTGATTAAAAAAAACTCTTTATTATTATGACGCCTTTCGGCCCTTTTATATCTAATTAAATATGAATTGCTTCTCCGTGTTCTTCATCATGGTGCCCTTCTTCCATTGCCTGACCAATAAATACCGCAGTCAGATTTGCGAAGATGAATGCCTGAATTGCAGCAACCAATAGTTCCAGCATAAACATGAAGATGGAGAACGCTAATGAAACGATTACAAATCCACCACCTACATATACATTAAGCAATGCAAATATAAATATAAGACAAATAACGCTCAGAATTACGATGTGTCCGGCCAACATATTGGCAAACAAACGTATCATAAGTGCTACCGGCTTAATGCACAATGACATAACCTCGATAAGTACCAATAAACATTTTACCAAAAACGGTACGTTCGGCGGATTGAGTAAGTGAGACCAGAAGTGCTTATTGCTATTTGCCATCATAACCACGAAAGCAATAAGAGCAAGACAAGCAGTTACAGCGATATTTCCTGTAAAGTTGGCACCGCCCGGCAACAGACCTAATAAGTTATTGACCCAGATAAAGAAGAATATAGTCAATAGCAGCGGCATGAACTTAACATACTTGTTACCCAGGTTTGGTTTTGCCACCTCATCTCTAATGAAGATAACCACAACTTCAAGTGCATTCTGAAATCCCTTAGGTGCAACAATCGCACCTTTTTTGTATTTCTTAGCGGCAGATGTCATTAACCATAGCAAAATAACAACACCGAAAAGCATAGAAAGTACATTCTTCGTGATAGACAGATCATATACCTTAGAACCATCTACAGCAAGCACCTTCTCTTTCATCTGTTTTTCTATATACAGACCATCATACTCGGTACTTAACATTTTACCGTCAGCGGATTCATGCTCATGGTCGAAATGGAAATGACTTGAAGACATAAATGAAAGTCCTTTCCCGGGACGATAAATAATCATGGGTAGTGGGAAGGCTATCTCCTTTTCGTGACCGTGCTCGTCCTTAAGGCCAAACAAGTGCCATTCGTGCGAGTCCGAAACGTGTCCGAAAACAAGTTTTGTAATATTTATGCCTTTTTTTTCTTCGTGGGCGCTTTCTGCACCCTCTACAGAAGCGATTTCGTGATTTTCTTCATGCTGCGCAAATGAAGAATTTCCGAAGCCTGAAAGCCCGAAAACCAATATCAATAAGGGAAAGAGACGTTTGAAACTCATTACTGTTTCCAAATTTTGTGCAAAGATATGTGTTTTATCTTCAAAAAATATTTTTTGGGGGACAAATTGAGCAGGTATTTTTTGACTTTTGGCACTCAGAATGGCGGAAAGTGGCTACTGTATTGAAATACGTGAGCATAAAGTCTTATTTTTTGAAGATGTTATACTTGATAATGCAATACAGTGCCCGGAATGCATCTTTCATTCCTATTTTTTTGCCTTCCTCGTAAGTGCGGCCATAATAAGATATGCCGACCTCGTATATGCGCACCTTTGGAATACGGGCAATTTTTGCTGTCACTTCGGGTTCGAACCCAAACCGCTTCTCTTCAAGTTTTATCCCCTGAATCATTTCCCGACGAAAAACCTTGTAACAGGTTTCCATATCGGTGAGATTGAGGTTAGTAAACATATTGGACGCTGTAGTCAACCATCTATTGCCGATTGAGTGCCAGAAAAACAAAATACGATGGGGTTTGCCGCCAATAAATCGAGAGCCATATACCACATCGGCAAAGTCGCTGAGCAGCGGCTTCAACAAAATATTGTATTCTTCGGGGTCATATTCCAAATCTGCATCCTGAACAATTACATAGTCACCTGTTGCCTTCGCTATTCCGGTATGTAGTGCCGCTCCCTTTCCCTGATTAACCTCATGTTTGTAATAGGAAATAGGTAGGTCGGGGTTTTCTGCCTGATACTTAAGTATAGATTCTTCGGTATTGTCTTTTGAGCAGTCATTTACAATGATGACCTCCTTCTGCATATCATTTACTAATGCAACTGCGCGCACCCTGTCCAAAATACGGTGAATGGTAGGACCCTCATTGTATGCAGGAATGACAATAGATAGTGTGCCCATATATATTAAAAGGTCAAAAATAGTTGATAGTCGCCCAAAAATCAAAAGTAGGAAGGAAAAACATTCTGACCCCCACCCACAATTACAAAACAAAAGGTATCACAAAACAACCGGACGGGGGATTTAACCGCCCATATACTATATTTGAAGCACAAACTTTATAGATTTCCTACAACATGCTCGCATTCCGTCCAACTTCAAAAACATACAACCCTTATTTTCAAAGGTACATTGATCTGGTACCGGAAGGGGCATATGGTGATTTGTATGATGAAAATACCAAACTAACGGTTGCTTTCTTCAGCCAAATGCCTACAGACAAGCACGATTACAAATACGCTTCTGATAAGTGGACTGTTAAGCAAATTTTGATGCACCTGATAGATAGCGATAGAGTGATGGCATGCCGAATATTGGCGGCAGCCCGCGGCGATGGTCAGTCAGTGATGCCGCCAATGGATGAAAATGAGTATGCTGCACAGGCACCATTTACCAACCGTACTATGGACGACATTTTATCTGAGTTTTTGGCCGTGCGAGCTTCCACAAAGCACCTTTTATTCAACCTGTCTGCAGAACAATGCGAACTAACTTGCAACATGCTCGGTTTTAATACATCTGTAAATGCGCTGGCATATATTATCATCGGCCACACCATTCACCACATGAATGTGATACAAGAAAGGTATATATAGCAAATAACCGCCCAAGGCTTTACTCTTTGTACATAAACCACTTTGCTAGCTCCTTGTAGCTTGCTTTCTTGCCGTACATCAATATACCAATACGGTATATACGCCCGGCGACCCAGGTAGTAAACAAGAAACCAACAACTAAGAAAAACATAGACAATGCCAACTGCCAGGCGGGCACACCGAATGGAATACGTATCATCATGGCTATGGGTGAGGTAAATGGTATCATGGATAACCAAACAGATATGCTACTGTCGGGGTTGTTGATGATGAAGCTCTGTGCAAGCGCGAAAGTAAAAATAAGTGGGAGCGTTATGGGCAACATAAATTGTTGCGTTTCCGTTTCATTATCTACGGCTGAGCCGACTGCAGCAAATATGGCGCTATAAAGTAAATAACCAAACAGGAAATAGAAAAGGAAACAGCTTACAGTATATGTAACCGGTATGCTGTCTATCGACTCCATTATCTTCTCAATACCCTTTTCGGGAGTCTTAACATTGTTTACTCCTTCCCTCGCCGCAATTGACTGCACCTGACTCATTTGTTGTGAGTTCATGGCCTTACCCGCCAACATGGAACCCCCAACCGTAGACAGGACTACGGACAACACTATCCATAAGAAAAATTGTGTTAACCCAACCAGTCCAACGCCGATTATCTTGCCCAGCATCAGCTGAAACGGCTTTACCGAAGAAATAATTACTTCTACTATTCTGCTCACCTTTTCTTCTATGACACCCCGCATTACCTGCGTTCCGTATATAAATAAGCATATATAAATAAGAAAGGCCGAAAGAAAACCTATGGCGTATGCTGTATAGGTCTGCGCATCTTTTTCTCCTGCCTCGGTAATCTGAGTAGCTCTGATAGATATATGCTTCTGTGCATCGGCAAGGACATTCTTGTCAATACCCGCTTCCTGTAAACTTTCTGCCTCCGCTACTTTGCTAAGGGTGGATTCAATCGTTTCAATATTCGTGGCACTCGGTTTTTTCTGACTTAGTAATTCGATATTAGTGGCCGAAGCAGGAATATGCAATAGAAAGTTGTAGTCACTTTCTAGAAAACGAGCTTTAGCAAATTCAAATGTTTCATCGGAGTATTCATAAGTGACAGAATTTGTGCTTTTAAGTTTCTCTTTGAATTTACCGCTTTCGTCTATGACCTGAACGGTCTTCTTTTCTGCCAAATCGTCTCCCTTGACAGCGAGATAGCCGATGAGCGCAAACATCCCGATGAACAATATCGGTACAAGTATTGTAAGCACTATGAATGACTTCTTCTTAACACGGGACAGGTATTCCCGCTGGATAATGAGCAATATCTTGTTCATCCTAATTCGTTTTATTTACTGTGCTGATAAATATTTCATTCATATTTGGCACTATTTCCTCAAACCTGCTGATTTCTGCTAAATCCAAAATATAGCGAAGTGCATCGTTTGAGCTTGCACCTTCGTTCAACCTCAACTTCACCTGATGATGTGTACCAAGGTTGGATTGCTCCAAAACAGAAAACGGTGCCCGAGCTTCCTCCTGTATAAGGCCTCCTTTGTATTCAATGAAGAATGTTCCGCTTCGGAAAGAGTTCTTAATCTCCTTTACATTTCCATCCATAATTTTGTTGGATAGGTTGAGCAATGCAATAGAATCACATAATTCTTCGACTGACTCCATCCTGTGGGTTGAAAATATTATGGTTGCGCCCTTTTCGTTAAGCTCCAATATTTCATTCTTAATTATTTCTGCATTTACAGGGTCAAAGCCGGAAAAAGGTTCATCGAGTATGAGCAACTCGGGTTCGTGCAGTACGGTAGCAACAAACTGTGCTTTTTGCTGCATTCCTTTCGACAATTCTTCGATTTTCTTATTCCACCAGCCTTCAATACCGAGCTTTTCAAACCAATACTTCGTTCGTTTCTTTGCATCCTGTCTGCTCAGCCCCTTTAGACGAGCTAAGTACAGTATCTGCTCACCTATTTCCATTTTTTTATACAGCCCCCTCTCTTCCGGCAAATAACCGATTCGCTCTACATGATGCCTGCCGAGCGGCTCACCATTAAACAATATCTGCCCGGAATCCGGTGCCGTAATCTGGTTGATAATTCGAATCAGAGACGTTTTTCCGGCTCCATTAGGACCCAACAGCCCAAATATTTTTCCTTTTTCTATTTCTATGCTCACATCGCTGAGTGCACGGTGTCCTGCATATTGTTTTACGATGTTGCGAATACTAATCATAGCCATGTAAATTGCTGACGTAAAGTAACAAAAAAATCAGATGACTATTCTTTCCTGAAGTTGCCCTGCCTAATTGTGTACGTCCGTCGGCTATAATATGTAACTTTGATAGTGGTAAAATCGTAATTTTACTAACCTTTTGAGAAAAATGACTGTCTATTATAGTACGACGGGGTGCCTACCCTCGTCCGGAATTTATGCATGGACTAAATAATTAGTTATAAGATGAACAAAATGCAGAGAAAAATCAATGTCTTTTTTGGGCTGCTACTTACCCTAACAACCCTTATCAATCAAGTTGCTGCACAGGTAACCGTTACCAGCAGCGACTCATTGTCCTGCACGACGCCGTGCACAGTTCTTGAAGCTCATCTGGTTGGCGACTCGCCAACACCTACCGGGATTTCGGTGGATGACATTTATTCGGGGGTATTGCCAATAGGGTTTACTTTTAATTATTACGGAGTAGATTATACCAGCGTGGTTATCGGCCCTAACGGAACCGTTTGCTTTGACCTTACCCTTGCCGGCGCCTACGACCCATGGCCAATATCGGCTGCATTATTAGGCAACACAAGCAAACTAAATAATATTTGTGGCCCTTGGTGCGATATTGACATTTCTACGCCAGACGGCGGTACCATTACCTATTCGCTCACCGGAGTAGCACCAAACAGAAAATACATAGTAACGTTTTGTAACGATAGGATGTTCTCCTGCACCGATCAGATAACAAGTACGCAGATTATCCTGTATGAAACAACAAATAACATAGAAGTTCATGTAGCTACAAAGCCAATATGCGCAACATGGAACAGTGGCCGGGCAATAATTGGTGTACAAAATGCAACAGGAACAGCTGCTACCGTTGCCCCTGGTAGAGATTTCCCGGCTTCGTATGTATGTACAGACGAAGCATGGAGGTTTGTTCAGGACGCCAGCGGCACATCGTACACCGTTTCGTCCATTCCTTATGCACCAATTCCCTTTGCCAGTTCCTCTATTTACTGGTACAACGAAACTACCGGTGCATATTTAGGAACCGGACTCACGCAAACTGTATGCCCTACAAGTACTACCACTTACAAAGCAGGTGCCCTTGGCTGTGCCGACACTTCATTTGGCTATTACACCGTTAGCCCTGCGCCCTTTTTCACCGTATCGCTATCGTCAACCGACCCTTCAATGTGCGAAGTTTGCGACGGAACAATTACAGTGAGTGGTTTCACACCCGGATTGTTGGATACTATAGATTATGAGATGGGTGGTGTTCCCCAACCAACGGTATACGCTGTAGCAAATGCTGCCGGCGAGGTAACTATTACCGGGTTGTGCGACGGCACCTATGACAATTTCGTTGGACGCCAAGGGATATGTGCCTCTGTTCCGGCCGGTCCTATTACGCTCAGCAACCCGGGCATTACTATAAGCGGATTCACGCCTACGGCCCAGTCAATTTGTGGTGCCTGCGACGGCGAAATAATAGTAAACGGATTGTACCCGAGTCATGCCTTTACCCTTAACTATAACTATAACGGAGTCCCACAACCTCCGATAAGTACCATTACTACTGCAACAGGGAATATATTGCTTAGTGGGTTGTGCGAGGGTGTGTATGACAATTTTGTCGCTTCCTATAGTGGCTGTACCACTCCACCTGCGGGGCCCGTCTCTTTGTTCGGACCGCCACCACCGGCAGCAATCATCACAAATGTAGTTCACCCTTCGCAGTGTGGCTTTTGTGATGGTAGCCTGACGTTGCGCGCAGTTGCTCCTTTTTCGTCAGACACGATTAACTACTCGTTCAATGGCAGTCCGCAACCACCATTTATCACTTCAGCATTAGGAGACAGTACGATTTACCTTCCCGGATTGTGTTCTGGAATCTATTCTGCAATGACAATCAAAATAGGCAGGTGTGTCACTAATGTTCTGGGTATGGAAGAACTGATTGACCCGCCGCTGACCGCATCATTTGATACAACACTAAGATTGGGTTGTAATGGTGACACTGTTTTCTTTCATAATGGTTCATCTTCGACCGGTGCGCTGCATTATGTCTGGAATTTCGGAGACGGCAATACAGACACTGCGAGCAACCCATACCATGTTTATGGTGAGGGCACGTTTCATGTTTCACTGTTAGCGACCAATCACTCTTGTTATGACAGTGCGACGATGGACTTTACACTTGGGCATCCTCTTACGTCAACTTTTTCGAACTCACCCTCATTGCTTTGCCAGCACGAAGCGGTGACATTTACGAATGAATCAGTAGGTGCAACCGGGTACTTGTGGAGCTTTGGCAACGGGGCAACATCCACAGTTTCAGACCCCTCATACACTTATAACAACTCCGGAAAATACACTATCAGCCTTGTTGCTTCTAACGATATCCCCTGTTATGATACCGCTTATGCATCTGTACAGGTGGACACGATTAGTGGCATTCGTATGCAACTAACCGATACCGTATTTTGCGCGGGCACATACATCACAATGACGGGAGAGTTTGCAGAATTGGGCAGTACAGGTGTGACCTGGGATTTTGGTGACGGTCAAATTATGGATAACGTCAACCCAGTTCACCATGCCTATGGCGGGAAAAAACAATATACCATAACAGCACGTGCACATTATCGCGCATGCCCTGAAATAGAGACATCGCGGACAGTTACCGTATTTCCGCAACCTACAATTGAGCTGGGTCCCGACACGTCTATATGCAAAGGCAGTTCGGCGATTACCCTATCAGACAAAAACAACTCCACAAACCCTGTTGCGAGTTGGGTATGGAACACAGGAGAAACCACAAGCTCCATCAATATTGTAGCACCGGGTGTTTACCGGGCAACTGTCAATATTGATAACTGTCATGCCACCGACTCTATATTAGTGTCAAGCGACTGCTATGTAGACATACCCAATGTGTTTACTCCTAATGGAGATGGTGTGAACGACTACTTCTTCCCTCGTCAATTGCTTTCCCGCGGTCTGATTGTTTTCAGAATGAGCGTCTTCAATCGCTGGGGACAGCTAATCTTTGAATCCAACTCACTAAATGGTGCTGGCTGGGACGGCAAACTAAATGGCACCGACCAACCCGAGGGTGTCTATGTTTACTCAATTGAGGCGGAATTCAAAGACGGACAAAGGGAGCACCATAAGGGCAATGTGACACTGATGCGTTAAGTGTAAAGGAATATTCCTATGAAGTTCAAATGCCCTTTTACATGAAAGAGCAACAAAAGACCCTTGTTGTGTTTTGTACCGGTTTAGTTTATTTGTTGTTAAAGTACTTTAGGTGCATGGCAAACTTCATGTACATGAATTACATTCGTAGCTAAACAAATACACTATATGAAAAATAGAATCTCTGCTTTTAAGGCAATCTTAGCGATTTCCTCTGTGTCTGTACTTTTCTCCTGTACAAAAAGTAAGGACAACAACACTGACCAATTAGCCTCTCTGGGCACCGCTACCATTACAGGTAGGGTAACTGCAAGAACTGTAGACACTGTTGGTGCCGACAACAATCAAATAGTTCCGAGTGGAATTGTTGTAAATGCCTGGATAGACACACGCGACTATGTACTAAATGATATGTCCGGAACCACCTATGCTAAACGGTACTTCAGCACGACAACAAATGAGTCCGGTAGTTACATTCTGACTGTTGATGTTTCAAAATATAAGTCTGCAACCATACATATAGAGCCGGCCCCTTTTGAGAAAGACGTGCTAAAAAAATATACCAGTGGCGCAAACTTTGGTGAAATATACTACGAAAGAAAAGTGTTTAACAGCAGCACTGTGCCGAATATGACCATCAATAGCAATGATAAATTGATTAAGGATATATCCTATAACTAATTGCGACAACTTACACAGTTAACTAACATCAATCACTTTCCACAAAACAATAATAATGAAAAATACACTTGCTATTTATGCAGGATTAATGCTATCCGGGTTTACTGCATTCGCTCAAACAGAAGCAACGGAAACAACTGCATCCGATACACACAGTTTTAAATCAGTTCACGGACATGAAGTATTGCCGCAAAAAGGAGATTGGGGACTTGGTGTTTCGGCAACGGGCTTTCTCGGTTATTTTGGTAACCTAATGAACGGAAACAACGCCGCTCCTACCTTTAACAACGCCAATGGCCCAAGTGCTTTTTCGATAGGCAACCTGGGCGGAATGGCAGTGATGGGAAAGTATATGCGCACGTCTACACTCGCATACAGAGTGCGTTTTCAAGCGAACTTTGGTAGTGTTACTAACCGAAACTTTGTCGCTAAGAGCTTACCAACTCCGGATCCGCTCAATCCCATATTAGTTGAAGACAGTAGAACCACAAGTTCACACGTCGTGTTGTTGTCTGCCGGCTTTGAGAAGCGCAGAGGAGCGGGTCGGCTTCAGGGGTTTTATGGTGCTGAAGCTATCGTAGGAACTGCCGGCGGTAAGGCGGTCTACTCTTACGGAAACGGGTTCAGCATAGACTATCCGGCACCAGTAACTACTACTAACTTTGATAATGGCAATTCGTCAGCAGTTTCTACACGTACAAAGGAAAACTTTTCCGGTACGACGATGCTATTTGGCGCTCGTGGCTTTGCCGGTGTTGAATATTTCTTTGCGCCAAGAATGTCTCTTGGGGGCGAAGTTGGTTACACACTTGGATTCTCAACCAATTCAAAGGGGTACAATACCACTGAACAATGGAATAGCGGTGGCAGTACTACAGCAACAGTAACGACCGACAAATACCCGAACTCAGGACTACGATCTTTTGGTGCCGGTTTGGATAACGTAAATGCCGGTATTAATCTGCATTTCTACTTTTAGCAGAATAACGTAAATCTATACAGACTTTTTAGCCTCCGGATGTTCCGGAGGCTATTTTTGTTTGAGAGGTTTCCTGATTAAAGACTTGTTGCACTTAACGGTGTTACCACCGACTACTCTGGTCAGGCGTGGCGTCTTCGACTTAACGAACAGTAGGGGCATAAAAAAAGAGAGCGGTAACCCGCTCTCTTCAATTCATTTAACTAAACTTAATCGATTGTTACTTTTTCGTTCAGGTCAGAATCTACCAATATGCGGCCGCAATGTTCGCACACGATAATTTTCTTGTGCATGCGAATTTCGCTTTGTCTCTGAGGAGGAATAACATTAAAACACCCTCCACAAGATTCACGCACAATCGGCACAACTGCCAACCCGTTGCGATAGCTGCTACGAATACGCTCATAAGCAGTCAACAGACGCTCTTCAACGTTTTCTTTTGCAGCATTCGATTTTTCTGCGAGTATTTTTTCTTCCTTCTCTGTTTCAACAGAAATTTTCTCTAACTCCTTGCGCTTTGTAGCAAGCGTTTCCTCAACAAAAGCGATTTTCTCTTCGGTTCTCAGGCGAACATTTGTGCGTTCTCTTAGCTCAAAAGAAGCATCTCTGATGTGCTTTTCGTTAAGGCGCACCTCAAGTTCCTGCATTTCTATCTCTTTATTAATAGCTTCGAACTCACGGTTGTTCTTTACGTTGTCCTGTTGCTTTTCGTACTTCTTAATAAGAGCCTGAGCTTCTTTCTTTGCCTCGGTTTTTGTTTCAATAAAACCGTTGATGTTGTTGATTTCTGTATCAATGTTATTGATACGAGTCTGCAACCCCTCTATCTCGTCTTCGAGATCCTTTACTTCCATCGGTAGCTCACCTTTCAGTGTTTTGATTTCATCTATTTTAGAATCAATTTTCTGTAAAAAGAGAACAGAAGTCAGCCTTTCTTCAAATGAAAAGTCTTTAACAGTAGCCATATCAGCAAAAATATTTTACAGGATTGGTGGATAAATTTGATAAAAGAACCGCAAAATTAGGGAATTTTTTTGTAAGTATTGACTCAAATATTTCAGATGTAAATTGTTCGCTTTCGTAATGTCCTATATCTGCAATGATTATCTTTCCATCGGCATCAAAAAATTGATGATATTTATAGTCGCCGGTGATAAATATGTCGGCACCGCTACCAATTGCTGCCCCTAAAAGGAAGCTACCGGACCCTCCACATATAGCAACTTTACTAATCTTATTGCCCGAAAGTGCTGTATGGCGAATGCAACCTGTCTTCATCTGCTGCTTGATCAGGCTCAGCATTTCCTGTTCGGTCAGGGGTTCGGGTAAGTAACCTACCATTCCCGCTCCTTTCTGCTGTGCGGTATTAGAAAGGGCAATCAACTCATATGCAACTTCTTCGTATGAGTGTGCCGACTTTAGCGCACTCAATACAGCCGACGTAGCGTGTTGCGGCACTATCACCTCTATTTTGACTTCTTGCTCACTAATGCGCTCACCGCCGGCAGTTCCAATCGTTGGGTTTGCATTTTCAGACGCCCTGAATGTGCCGGTACCCGGTGTATTAAAGCTACATTCGCTGTACTCACTGATATTCCCGGCACCTGCTGCGAACATAGCATCCCTGATTATATCGGCTTCTTCAATGGGTGCATATGTATATAGCTTAGATATTGTTCCGGATTTAGGTGCAAGTATGCGAGTGTTCACCAAGCCGAGCTTTTCCGCAAACTTTGCATTTACGCCATTATGGACATTATCCAGGTTTGTATGAGCCGCATAAATACAAATATCGTTTTTGATAGCCATGCGTACCACTCGCTCCACATAAGTACGATCGGAAACTTTCTTAAGACCTGAAAAAATCAGCGGATGATGGGCAACAACCATGTTGCAGCCCCGCTCTATGGCTTCCCTGATTATATCCTCAGTAACATCGAGCGAAATAAGCACTCCTGTTACTGTATCGGCAGCACTCCCTACCTGCAGTCCGGTATTATCATAGCTTTCCTGATAGACAGGGGGGGCAAATGATTCGATTTCGTTGATTATTTCTTTGACGGTCATAAAAGCTTTTTTGAGAAGTTGGCCAATATAAGTGAACTACTCACGGCTATGACACGGTGGCCACGCCGTCACGTGCTATTTGCTCTTGTTCTTCCTTGCTCTTTTTATCCAGGATGATGAGCATAGCCACGGGAATATAGAACAATGCGGCAACCTTGTGGGTTTCAATTAACTCTGAAAAGAAGTTGTTGATGAAACCAACGGCTATCGTCGTTACCAGACCGATGGTACAACATCGGTAAAATTTATCTTTGAATCTATGATATACTTTTTGCCCCTTCGCAAAAACAGCAACCATAAAGACTGCATAGAGCAACATAGCAGGCCAACCCTGCTCGACAAGCATATACAAAAAGTAGTTGTGCGTTGTGGATTGCTCCGGGTTTCGACTTACCCATGTCCGAAATGAGGTAACCGTATAGGGCTTGTAGTAGTAGTAAAATGTTCTGGGTCCATAACCCGTAACGGGCCTGTCGGTACTCATACGCACCGCTGCGACCCAACGGTATAATCGCTCCATAGAAGACATATCGGTTCCTCTGAATGTAGCGATAACATGATCTGCAAAGTTTTTGCGCATGTACGTGTGTTCGAAATCGGGGCGGAAGTCTATGTACTTATTGTTGGGTACCATGTAGCACATAAGCAGTATGATAACCGCATAAAAGCCGGGCATCACAAAATTGAGGAGCTTCATTCTTAAGGCTGCGGCAACTACCAACCCAAATGCCAATGCCACAAAAGCAGCTCTTGCATAAGCAAACCAGATGCCGGCAATAAAAATAAGAATGGTGACTATGAGTGCAGATTTTATAAAAATGTTCCTTTTCCTGATAATAGGCCAGCACGTAATAGTGAGTAGCGGAAAGAACATAGAAATAACGGTGGAATAGTCAACGTGGTTGTAGTAGAGTCTGGTTATTGCCTTTTGTATCTTATAAAATGCAAAACCATACATGGAGTGATGTATCAGAATAACAATCACGGTCATCAGCATAGGTACGAGCAGTACCAAAAAGCCTTTAACGAAATCTTTCTTTTCGCGGAATACCCAAAACGGGAAAACAAAGAAACAGACAAGCAGCCAGGTCTTTACAAGTAGGAACTTGAACGAGTAAAATAGCATTTTAGAGAAAACAACGGCTACTATCGTCCATACAAACTGCAGCACTACGATGAGAACCATGGGGTCTCGCCACCACCACTCCGGTAGTATTTTCGGGTTTCGGGCATATAATGCCACAAACAAACCCAGAAAGAGCCACATAATAGGCTGATCAGGTAAACTCAGCGACAGCGTATCGCCCGCAAAGAATAACTGAACGGATGGCGGAATGGTAAAAAGGAATATCCAATAAGCTGTTTTCCAGTTCACCCCCATAAGCACTACATAGAGGTACGCAATGGGAGCAGCCAGGTAAATGTAATTACCTGTATATGCTACCACAAAAATTGTGAAGAACAGCATCGCAAACGATGCTATAGAAAACCACTTATCTTGTATATAAGCAATCATTTATCGTACTACGGCATTTATCTTCCGGAAATAGGCCAATAACAATACATATATTGAACTAAAGAAGAATGATAACATACCTGCCGCTATAAGAGTAAGCATAGTGCCCAAACCGGCAGGAGAAACAGGTGCTTTTGCCCGGGTAATCAACTTCAGGAAGTTCATGGCGCTGTTGGTAGTGGCATGAAACTCATTGAGTGCGGATATATAGTGTGCTCTATCAGATACCAACTGGTCTTTGATAGACTCAATATTCTGAATCTCTTCTACAGCCCGACCAAGACCTTTCTGACCGAATTTTACATTTTCAGCAATCATCGTTTCCCGGTTAGGGCTGAGGATGGAGTAAATGCCGTACTTGTCGCGCATTACTGCAAGCGAATCGGTGAGCGATGCAATAGAGCTGTCCAGCGTACCCAACTGCTCATTAATCGACTTATATATATCGTCTTTAATGTGTGTATAGTACTCTCGGTATGTTTCCTCTAATACCTGCACGGTCATATTGGCTACATTGGCAGCGGTTTGTGCGTCGTAGGCAGTGTAGGAGATTTCAACATCTTTATATTCAGTGCGTTTGATATCGAAATACTTGCTGAATATTGTCATCAGTTCAGCATATCCCTTCGGTGTATTGATGTCCCTCTTATACACCTCCTGAAATTGACAATTTCTAATAATGCGACCACGAACTGTATCGGAACTGGCAAGTGCAAGTATCTTATCGACATCGTCATCGCCCCCGAAATAGTCCACATAACGGGTATCGGTAGCGCGGAAAAGCGTACTTCTGTCTCCATAGAGCGGATTATTTACAAAAAAGCGGGCTTCCGCCTTATATTTTTTCTTTCTAATAACTAAAAAAACTGCCGCAAGTGCGATTCCGGCTATCGTAATAAGAATAATAAAGCGCTTTTGCTTCTGAATGGTCCTTATTATGTCAACAAGGTCAAAAGAGATATTTGTCATTATATTAGTTGTATGCGTTTTAGACCGCTTAAAGGTAAGTCTATTTTCAAAATACAGTCAAAACATTTTTTATAACTATGCGTTCAAACTGCATTAAATGACTAACGCAAATATTGCAAAATTATTATCAACGTTTTTGTTTTATGTAGTGGACTTAAAAGGTGGTGAGTAGGTATAGATTTATTCCTGTTATGTGTAGTCTTCAGGGTAAACAACCACGATTGGGAAACAACGCCGCAACAGCATCCATTAAATGGCAGCAACAATCGCTTGTGCGCCGGAAAGCCCCTTAAAGGCAGCTCCAATATATACTATGAGCCGAATAAACAGTCTATTCGGCTCAATATTGCTTGCTTTTTAGCCAAATAAGTGTGTTTCATCGTACGAACCACCCGAACCGATATGCAATAATCTTTGTATTTTTATCGTATGAAAGTGAGAGAGCCGGCAGTAGCATATAGCAAACAACATTATTCGATAGCTGAGTATCTGGAAATAGAAAATGCTGCTACCGAAAAGCATGAGTATTATAAGGGGGAAATATTTGCTATGTCTGGTGGGAAGTTGGCGCATAATAATATTTGTGGCAACCTCTATGCTTCTCTGTGGAACAAACTGAAAGGAAAACCATGCAAACCGTATAATAGCGACACAAGAGTGCATATCGAAAAAAACACTCTGTTTACCTATCCTGATATTTCTGTGGTGTGCGGCGATGTGGTTACGCTGAATAATGATGACTTTAATGTGCTCAATCCGGTTATTTTGTTTGAGGTACTTTCTCCTGCCACCAGATGCTACGATAGGGGCGATAAGTTTTGGTTGTACCGCGACATACCAACGCTCAAAGAGTATATATTGGTCGATTCAGAGAGGATGAACATAGGAGCTTA
This sequence comes from Bacteroidia bacterium, assembly GCA_030426665.1. Lineage (GTDB taxonomy): Bacteria > Bacteroidota > Bacteroidia > Chitinophagales > Chitinophagaceae > Nemorincola. The sequence continues at coordinate 48,549 of JAUHYD010000004.1, forward strand.
CCACATAAATAATGACGGCAACTGGGAGCTGAAAGAGTACAATGCCCTAACTGATGAGCTTACATTGCGCGCTATCAATACATCGCTTTCGTTGTCTGAGATTTATGAGGGGGTGAGTATTGATGGGTGAGAGGCGCTCACATCTGAATATCACCGAGCTCTATGAGAGAAAATTGACGGTATGGGCGAAAAAGTCTACTAGTTTCAGAGATATCTCACACCAGACTATGAAAACTCAATACGAAAACTACAACCAATACTCCGAAGATCGCCCCATAAAGCACATTCTCTTTTATATCCTATTGGTATTTAAGCTACTTTTTGGTGGTAAGGCTAATGGTCAGATTGCCATTAAAGAACTGCCAGGAGAAGGGTGTAATACATATTTTATTGCAAATATTTCTAAAGACAGTTTGTACTTTATATCGCAATGTATGTTCTGCGATGCGTATGAAGGTTGTATGAAAAATGTAACTTATGTAGACTCGATAGGCAAAAAATTAACTATTTACATATCTCATTCCAAGGATGACCTAGATTGGGTGGTACCAAATTTGGCCATTCTACGTCCAGGTGACAGTATATCCTATCGCATTAGGAATGGAAGCTGTATTGGCTATGATCGCTATTTTGAGTTTTTCGCAAGACCATTAAAAATAAAGAAATTAAAGCGAAAGTACAACATTAGAAAAGCAGTTAAAATAAAAGGATATTTTTATATATACAAATTAGATGAAATTTGACCCAATTGGCTTTCGAATCCTATGCGAGAGATTCGGTGCTGACGGAAAAAGCTAGGACGGAAACATCAAAAGCAACGGCAACAAGAGATTTACAATACCTCGCCGAAATCAAAGCACTCATTCCAAAGGGTGGTGGACGCAGCACATCCTATACTCTCAATATAAACATTGTAATGTCTTGAAATGGGATAACCCCTCACCCTAAAACAACATCCCACCCTCAGTACCCTTTTTTCTGCCAAGATGTTTATACGCTTTTTCGGTTGCCTCACGTCCTCTTGGGGTACGCATTATGTAGCCTTCCTGTATCAGGAATGGCTCATATACTTCTTCTATGGTTCCTGCTTCTTCGCTGACTGCTGTGGCTATGTTGTTGATACCGGCAGGTCCACCTTTGAACTTGTCAATGAGTGTCAACAGTATTTTATTGTCCATGTCATCTAGTCCGCTTTCATCTACATTCAGTGCTTTCAATCCGTGCTCTACTATTGCCATATCTATAACACCATTGCCTAACACCTGGGCAAAATCACGCATACGCCTCAGTAGCCCATTTGCTATACGGGGAGTGCCACGGCTTCGTCCGGCTATTTCTAGTGCAGCATTAGAAGTAATACGCACATTAAGCACACCTGCGGCTCGTAAGAGTATGCCCTGTAATACTTCTGCATTGTAGTACTCTAAACGGGATTTGATACCAAAACGAGATAGAAGGGGAGCGGTAAGCAATCCGCTACGGGTAGTGGCTCCCACCATCGTAAACGGATTGATACTTAACTGAATAGACCGGGCAGATGGTCCGCTGTCTATCATTATATCTATTTTGAAGTCCTCCATTGCGGCGTAGAGGTACTCCTCTACAACGGTGCTCAAGCGGTGAATCTCATCAATAAATAATACATCTCTTGGCTCCAGACTGGTCAGTAGCCCCGCAAGATCTGCCGGTTTCTCTATCACCGGTCCGCTGGTTTCCTTTATCGATGTACCCAACTCGTTGGCTACAATACGCGATAGGGTGGTCTTGCCCAATCCGGGCGGTCCGTGAAACAATATATGGTCAAGTGCCTCTCCTCGCTGATTGGCGGCCTTGATGAATATGCGCAGGTTTTCAATCAGCTTAGGCTGACCTGCAAAGTCTGCAATGGTTTGCGGCCGTATCGTATTTTCGTATTCCCGCTCCTGCGAACTTAATTCTTCAGAGGGCCTTACATGAGAACCTGACATTGGGATAAAATTACAAAAAGGCAACGAACAATATCACTACCCGTCCTGTTACTTTGTAATATTGTACTATGAAATTGTTGGTTGTTGCTGCCACAGCGGCAGAGGTAAGTACATTCGCAAGTGCGTCCGCCGGGAAGGCAGACATACTCATTACCGGCGTGGGTATGCCGGCAACGGTATATGCACTCACAAAACACTTGCAGAACAACAAGTACGATTTCGTGATACAGGCAGGCATAGGAGGGTGTTTCGATACTAATATTCCTCTTGGCACGGTTGTTTTTGTGACCGGGGACAGATATGGAGATATGGGTGCAGAAGACCACGATAAATATCTGGATGTTTATGAGATGGGCTTGGCAGACTCGGACAAAGCACCGTTTACTGACGGTATACTGATTGCCCCTGTTTCTGACTATCACAAATCAATTGAACTACAGAAGGTACACGGAATCACCGTAAATACGGTTAGCGGAAGTGAACCAACTATAACCCAACGTAAGAAATATCGCTGCGAAATGGAGAGCATGGAAGGAGCGGCCTTTCACTTAGTTTGTCTGGAGGAGGGTGTGCCTTTTGCCCAGATAAGAAGCATATCAAACTATGTAACACCCCGCGACAGAGCCTCCTGGAAGATAAAAGAGGCTGTTATCAATCTGAATGATTGGCTGATAAATTTCATCCACAAGCTATAACGACTATTGCAGGTATCTTTGCCTGCGCTAAAGTTTATGTCATGAAGCTCACACTCGGATTCAGCCCTTGCCCCAACGACACCTTTATTTTTGATGCTATGGTAAATGGCAAAATTGATACAAAAGGTATTTCGTTTGATTATGTAATGGAAGATGTGGAGACGCTCAACCAATGGGCTGTGGAGGGTAAGTTAGATATAACCAAACTTAGCTATAGTACGCTACTGCATACAACTGACAAATATGCCCTTCTGTATAGCGGTAGTGCATTGGGAAAAGGAGTCGGACCGCTGCTTATCGCCCGTGAGCCACTGGACACGACTCGAATGTCTGACTACAAAATAGCCATCCCCGGTCTGAAGACTACCGCCAACCTGTTACTCTCGCTGTCTTATCCGGAAGCAACGCAAAAGACTGAAATGCTGTTCAGCGAAATAGAAGGTGCTGTTTTGAGTGGGGATTATGATGCCGGCCTGATAATCCATGAAAACCGTTTTACTTACGCAGACAGAGGGTTAGTGAAAATTACCGACCTCGGCGACTGGTGGGAGCAGACCTCCGACGCAGCCATACCGCTTGGCGGCATAGTTATGCGGCGCAACCATGAGTCTGAACTCATACAAACGGTGGATAATATAATCAAAGAAAGCCTGGCACAATCCTGGAAGCACTATCCGGAACTATCGCCATTTGTAACCGAGAATGCCCAGGAAATGGAAGAAAGTGTCATGCGAAAACATATTGAGTTATATGTGAACGAGTACACAGCCGACCTGGGCAAGGAAGGAATAAAGGCAATTACTACCCTGTTCGAACGAGCAGCGGCAAACGGAATCATCAGCCAACAGAATTCCGACACCATATTTTACTGATTATAGTTTGCATCAATAGCCCGATAAGTACATAAAATACTCGGGAAACTATTTTTATCAAAAACGTTTCCATAGTTTTGCCGGGCGAATATGGAAACATTAGATAAAATATTGAATTCATCGATAGAATTGTTCAGCCAGTATGGCTTCAAGACAATAACTATGGATGATATAGCGAGAAGGGCAGGCGTATCCAAGAAAACACTCTACCAGCATTTTGCCAATAAACAGGAAGTTGTAAGTGAGTCTGTGACGTGGTACAAGAACAACACAACGGAGAATTGTGAGTGCATACTGGATGGTGCTGATAATGCCATTGAAGCCATGGTGAAAATGCTGGCGTTTTTTGACAACTTGTATAAACGCCTGAATCCAATGGCGATTTTTGAGTTGCAACGATTCTTTCCGGATGCATATGTAAAATTCAAAGACCTGCTGATAAAGCGTGATGTGGTAATGGTGCGCGATAACATACTACAGGGAATAGAAGAAGGTGTGTACCGACCCGACCTCAATGCTGAGTTGCTGGCTCGCTATCGGATAGAAACAGCCTTGATGGCTCTGCAACCCAACCTGCTGGTAAGTGACCGGGCAAACCTGATTTCGGTGGCACTGGAAATAGGGGAGCATTTCATGTACGGCATCATGACCGAGGCAGGTGTACAATCATACCTACTGTATAAAGAACAATACTTAAAACAAACAAACACAACAACTATAATATGAGAAAGCTTTTAATGGCGATTGCAACACTAATTGCTACAGTACCCGTGTCCTGGGCCCAGACTCCTGTTCGCATGAGTATGGAAGAGTGCATTGATTATGCGCTTAACCACAGCCACGCGATGAAAAACGCACGACTTGATGTACTGATACAGGAAGCTCAGGTGAAGCAAACTACGGCAGCGGCGCTTCCGCACGTAAACGGCAAAGTTGACTGGAACTACTTCAACAAACCTCAATATTCATATATCGGTGCCAGTTCGTTTTCAATTCCTGGCATGCCTAAAATTCCGGACGACTCATTGAGCAAAGTGCGTTTCACGATTCCATATACGGTAAATGCGGGTGTCACGGTATCACAAACCATATTTGACGGAAGCGTATTGGTAGCACTTCAGGCCCGTAATACGGTAATGGAACTGGCGAGGGAAACGGAAAAGATTACGAGTGAGAATGTCAGATACAATGTTTACAAAGCATACAATGCGCTTATTATAGCACGTAAACAATATAATATAATAGACCGTTCTTTAACGCTTGCGAGAGAAATGCAGGCAGACCTCATAAAGACACGGGAGGCTGGCTTGGCAGAGAAAATTGAGGTAGATCGCTCATCGGTACAGATTAATAATCTCGCTTCAGACAGTATGAAGGTGTATAACATGTTGGTCATTTCTGAGCAAATGTTGAAATACTCCATCGGTATGGATATTAACACACCAATTGTCCTTACTGATACTGCTATTGAGCGAAGAGCTGCTGCTGCAATGTCACTGGTATCTGATCCTGTTGACTACATGCAACTCCCGGAATATAAAGCTTTGCTTATTGGTCTTAAGCTCTCTCGATTCGACTTAAAGCGCTATCAACTATCCGCGCTTCCTTCTCTTAACGGTGTTTATACGCTCGGTGCAAATACAGGTGCTTACTATGGAAAAGATGTCTTTAAATACGATAACTATAACGAATACTCAATGTTCGGCCTGTCATTGAATGTGCCGCTTTTCAACGGTTTTATGCGCAAAAACCAGGTAAGCGAAGCAAAGTTGAAGATAGAGAAAACTAAGAACGACATTGAAAATATGAAGCAGACGCTTGACTTCCAGTCGGCAAGTGCCCGTACCAGCCTCAAGAACTCTATGTTACAGGTGCAAAGCCAGAAAAGGAATATGGAACTATCGGAAAGTGTGCTTGAACTCGCGCAGAAAAAATACAAAGCAGGTGTAGGCAGCAACCTGGAAGTAACTACTGCTCAAACAGAAATGCTTCGCGCACAAAACAATTACTTCTCGGCATTACTCGATGTAATCAACGCAGAAGCAGACTTAAAGAAAACGTTGGGCTTACTCAATAAATAATCTAAATCAACAACATCAAACAATAACTTAATTAATAAACACACAATACAATGAAACGACTATATTTCTTACTGATACCGGCACTTATTTTGGCTTCTTGCGGTGGTGGTTCTCAAGATAAGGGAGACCTTGCAAACCTTAAAAAACAACGTGCTGCTCTTGATGCAAAAATTAAAGAATTAGAAGCAGGGAGCAAAGATTCTCTTTCGGGTAAAGTAACCGCTATTGCAGTACAAGAGGTACAATCATCTGTCTTTAATGGTTTTATTGAAGTACAATCTCAAATTAACGGAGATGAGGTGGTAAATGCTACCGCCCGTACAATGGGTACTGTAAACCATGTTTATGTTCAGGTAGGTCAACAGGTACACAAGGGGCAGGTTTTGGCAACTCTGGATGACGCTGTAGCAGAGCAACAAATAAAAGCTATGGACCCACAAATAGAGTTGGCGAAAACGCTATATGAAAAGCAGCAAAAACTGTGGAAGCAAAACATAGGAACGGAAGTACAGCTAATGTCTGCAAAGACACAATATGAAAATTTACTAAAACAAAAAGCTGTTGCACAGGCCGGCAAAGACCTTAATAATATAATCGCACCTATCTCGGGAACGATAGATTATATGGGACTGAAAGTAGGCGACCAATCTTCTGCCGGTTACATAAGAATAGTGAATACCAGTAAACTGAAAGCAGAAGCGAGCCTGGGTGAAAACTATATAGGAAAAGTAAAAGTAGGAGACCCTGCCACACTTATATTTCCTGATATGAATGACTCTATTGCCGCAAAAATAACATTTGTGTCGAAAGCAGTAGACCCGCTGTCCCGAGCATTTATGGTACAGATAAAGTTGGGTAATAACGAAAAACTACACCCCAATATGTCTTGCATCCTGAAAATAGCTAACTATCAAAATCCGGATGCTATAGTTATACCGGTATCTGTAATTCAGAAAACTGCAACAGGAGAGATGGTATATATCACAAACGGAAAAACTGCTAAAAGCGTAAAGATAACCACCGGACGTAACTCAAACGGGAAAGTAGAAGTGCTTTCCGGATTGCAACCGGGCGATAAGCTGATTGTTGCAGGGTTTGAAGATCTCGATGATGGTAGCAGGGTATCGATTATGTAACAGTACGAGCTTAAAGAGTACAAATCAAAATATTATTAGTAGTACAACAATACTAAAATGAAAGACACATTTAAAGAGTTTAAACCGTCGAGTTGGGTGATTAACAATCGCACAGCCGCCTATATATTCACCATCATTATTACCCTTACGGGGTTGATGGCTTACATAAACCTGCCAAAAGAACAGTTTCCGGAAATAAAGCTTCCACAGATAATTGTGCAAACTGTTTATCCCGGCACCTCTCCTGAGAACATGGAGAACCTTGTTACAAAACCCATAGAAAAGCAGGTAAAGAATCTGACGGGTGTAAAGAAAGTAACCAGTAACTCATTTCAGGATTACTCAGTAGTTATTGTAGAGTTTAATACCGACATTCTGGTTGACGATGCAAAACTTGACGTAAAGGATGCGGTAGATAAGGCCAAACAAGACCTGCCACAAAACCTGCCGTTTCAGCCGGAAGTAAAGGATATAGACTTCTCTGAGTTTCCTATCCTTAACGTCAACGTATCAGGCAACTATGATATGAACCGCCTGAAAAAATATGCGGATAAGGTAAAGGACAAAATAGAAAGTGTAAAAGAAATAAAGCGGGTAGACCTTGTGGGTGCACCAGAAAGAGAAGTACAGATAAATGTAGACCTCTTCAAAATGCAGGCAGCAGGTCTCACATTCGATGACATTGACCGTACAGTAGCTATGGAGAACGTTTCCATGACCGCCGGCGAGGTGTCAATGAATAATCAGAAAAGGGTACTGAGCATAAAGAATGAGTTTAAAGCTGCCGACCAAATTGGAGAAATTATTGTAAAAAACCAGCAGGGCAAAAGTATATACCTGAAGGATATTGCTACGGTAATTGACACATTTGTCGAGCAGAAAAGTTTTGCGCGTCTGGATGGTAAAAATGTAATTACGCTGAACGTTATTAAAGCAAGTGGTGCCAACCTGATAGAAGCGTCGGAAAAGATTGACGGATTGGTGAAACAAATGCAGGTAGACGAATTGCCCAAAGACCTTACTATCGTTATTACGGGAGACCAGTCGGAAGCAACTAAAAGTACACTTGTTGACCTAATAAATACTATTGTTATCGGATTTATTCTGGTGACGCTGATACTCATGTTCTTTATGGGTGTTACCAATGCGTTGTTCGTGGCCATGTCGGTACCATTGTCGTGTGCTATAGCGTTCCTTGTGCTACCCACGATAGGGTTTACGCTGAATATGATCGTATTGTTCTCCTTCCTACTGGCATTGGGAATTGTGGTGGATGATGCCATTGTGGTAATTGAGAATACGCATCGGATATTTGATAACGGTAAACGGGATATTAAGGAAGCGGCAAAAATGGCAACCGGAGAGGTATTCCTGCCGGTACTGTCGGGTACTATTACCACGTTGGTGCCGTTTATTCCTTTGGCATTCTGGAAAGGGGTTATCGGTAGTTTCATGTTCTTCTTACCGGTAACGCTGATTATCACTCTGCTCGCTTCGCTGGCAGTAGCTTATCTGATCAATCCTGTGTTTGCGGTTAGTTTCATGAAAAAGGAAGACCCGGATGAACATACCAAGCCGAAGCGATTTACCCGTAATGACAGAATTGTTCTGATTGTATTCGCTGCTGTTGCCGCAATCTCTTATCTGGGTGGTGGTATAGGCATGGGTAACTTTACTGTTATCATCTATCTATTTGTTTTGTTGGAGAAGTATATCCTCTCCAAATGGATACATGTATTCCAGAGTAAAATATGGCCGGCATTCAGAGAGTGGTACAGCCGCTGGCTGGTACGTGCGCTACGCAGACCAATGCTGGTACTGATTGCAACTATATTGCTGTTTCCCGTGTCTATCGCGACATATATGGCCAGAAACCCTCCGTTTGTATTCTTCCCTTCGGGCGACCCGAACTTTGTATATGTGTATGTAAACATGCCTATCGGTACTGACCAAAGGCATACCGATGAGGTAATGCAAAAACTGGAAACGAAAGTGTACAAGGCGCTGGACATAGATTTGAAAACAGGTAAGAAAAACCCCGTAGTTAAATCTGTAATCACAAACGTAACAGTAGGCGCAGTAGACCCGACAACGAACGAAATTGGTGACTTCCCGAACAAGGGTAAAATTACCGTCGCTTTTGTCGAGTACTCAGAACGTGACGGAGTATCTACCCAAGACTATTTAGATAAGATTCGTGGTGTGGTGCGGGCATACCCCGGCGCAGAAGTTACGGTAGATAAAGAGCAAGGTGGCCCACCATTGCCTAAGCCGGTAGTAATAGAAATAACCGGAGACAACCTGGATAGTCTTGTATCGACATCTACCCGCCTCAAACGCTTTCTGGAATCAAAGCAGGTGCCCGGTGTAGAAGAGCTGAGAAGTGACTTCCAGGCGAGCAAACCTGAAATTATTTTCGACCTGAACAGAGACCGTATGAACAACGAGAGCATCAGCACTTATACAGTGGCGATGGCCTTGCGTACTGCTGTATTCGGAAAGGAGATTTCGCGCTTCAGAGATGCTAATGATGACTATCCGATTAACCTCAGATACTCTTCTTCGCAACGCAGAGACATAGAAGCCATCCGGAATATGCCTGTTATCTATCGGGATATGGGCATGGGCGGAATGATACGTACCGTACCAATCAGCAGTTTTGCGGACATAAGGTATGCAACCACGTACGGAGGTATTAAGCGTAAAGACCAGAAACGTATTATATCGCTTTCCTCTAATGTGCTGAACGGATACGAAGAAAACGCAGTAGTGGCAGCAGTGCAAAGTGAGATTGACCAATTTCCGGTTTCCTCCGGCGTAAATATTGTAATGGGAGGCCAGCAGGAGGAGCAGGCAGAAACAATGAGCTTCCTGGGTAATGCAATGTTGGTAGCCATTGGTCTGATATTCCTGATATTGGTATTACAGTTCAATTCATTGAGTAGAACTATCATAATAATGAGCGAGATTGTACTGAGTATCACAGGTGTATTTATCGGTTACAGTATATTCGGCAATACTTTCTCGTTAGTGATGAGTGGTATCGGTATCGTAGCACTGGTAGGTATTGTGGTCCGAAACGGGATACTGCTGGTCGAGTTTATGGATATGATGCTCAAAGAAGGCATGTCTGAGTATGACGCAATAGTGGAAGCAGGCCGTACCCGTATGACACCGGTATTGCTTACTGCTACTGCAGCCATTATGGGGCTTATACCGCTGGCTGTAGGTCTGAATATAGATTTTGCCGGACTGCTTACCGAGTTTAACCCTCATATCTTCTTTGGCGGAGACAGTAATGCCATGTGGGCACCACTGGCCTGGACTATGATTTACGGTCTTGGTTTTGCGACCATCCTTACGTTGATTGTGGTACCGGTGATGTGTCTGCTGAGTTTCAGATTGAAAGCCTGGATAAAGAGAGTATCCGGAAAGGCGGATGCTACGGTTGAGTAAGCTTCGAATACTGAAAAATTGCGATACGGCTGCCCCTCAGAAAGGCAGCCGTATTTTTTTAACTCGTTAAAAAATTAGCCCCCGATTAGCGGGAGCAAACCTTATAATACATCTCGTATTTACGACTAATATGACCCCAAAATAAATACTGAAATGGCGTAAGTTAGGCAAACGGAACTGCCATACGGACAACAAAATTTTTTTTACTGGTTTTTCTGAATAACTTTATAACCGTTCGGCATTATGTGTCTTGCTTTTTAACTGATACTCAAAAGCAATGGCATAGTATTGCTTAGAACAATGCTTTTATTAATTTTAAGGCTTGTTAGTACTTTGCAGGTATTTCGGTATTTTGCGGAGGTACTGTTTTAATTGCAGGAATTTATGAAACAAAATGATATAGCCGGAGCAGATACCGGAAAGGTTGTTAATACATCCAGAAGGCGATTTATACAGCTTGCCGGAGGTGTGGCAGGTGCTGGTTTATTCTTTGCGTCATGTCGCAGAACACCGGCAAGCGATACCTATGTAGGAGAAGGAGATGTGGCCCTGCTCAACTATCTTTATATTCTGAAGCAGGTAACGGCTGCATTCTACACTCAGGCTGTTGCCACCGACTATATCGGTATTTCCGCGAGTGAGGTAGAATTGCAAATAAACCTGCGCGATCAGGAGATTGTTCACCGGGAATACTTCAAATCTATTCTGGGCAAGAATGCGGTAAAAACCATCACAATGGACTTGTCTGCGGTGGTATTTGCCGATAAAGCTGACTTTCTGAAACATGCTACCGAGCTGGAAGACCTTTCTGTGGCTGCTTATAATGGTGTGATACAGTTGTTGGCTGACAAAGAAAAGATAATCACCATTGCGAAGATGGCTTCTGTTGACGCCCGGCACGCCAATTATGTAAGAGATACGCTGACCCATAATTCTACCGGAGACGGATTGGTGATTGACTCCAACGGATTAAATAATGTGATATCGCCACCATCCGGTATGAGTATGCTGGATAAGTACATTGAAACAAGGTTTGACATCACTAAACTACCAACACTCTAAGCGAACAATCATGAACTTCAAACATATTCTCAACGAAATAGAAAAAACAGATCCGGAGGTTTACGAAAAGCTCAGTGGTCGCAGAGAGGTACTTAAAGGCTTCGGCTCTAAGGTGGCTCTTGCAGCTTTGCCTTTTGCCATCGGTTCTATGTTTAAGAAAGCTTACGGTCAAACAACTGATGCTGTTATCGATGCCCTTAATCTGGCACTTGAGTTTGAATACCTAGAATATACATACTACCGCCAGGGTAATAATACCGGTGGGCTTATTCCTACCACTGATTTGCCGGGCTTTAAAGCAATTGAGGCACAAGAGAAAGCGCATATCAACTTTCTTATCACGACGATAACGGCCATGGGAGGAATACCCTTCACACCTAAGAACTACAGCCACCCGACAACCGTTGCACCTTATGTGCCGGCTGCATATGATTTCGAAATGAATAGTACCTATACGCCATTCAGCGACTATAGGACGTTTTTGATACTGGCGCAAGTGTTTGAAGATACCGGTGTCCATGCGCTGCAAGGACAAATACCAACATTGCTTGGAAATAATGAAGTACTGACACAAGCGTTCCAGATTATGGAAGTGGAAGCAAGACACGCAGCGTTTGTCCGTACTATTCGGAGGTTAGCACCTATTGATGCTCCCGAGACACCTACACCATGGATTACCAATAATATTCCACCAACAATTCCATTTCAAGATTATTACGTAGGCGAAGACCGGGTAGAACATGATGGAGTTATTTCACTTTACTCAGAAAACCCCAACTACCCCAGTGGCACATCGCCACAGGTAGCTGCTACTGCAGCTTTTGACGAGCCTTACGACAAAGCAAAAGTGCTTTCGTTGATTGCTCCATTCAAAGTTATATAGACATTCGGACTGGATTGTCCACAATGTAAATTGAATAGCCTGCATTTTAGTTAATGCAGGCTATTTAATTTTATACTACAAAAAGAGATATTATTTATGGTACCTGCTTCTCTTGTGTATGGGTACTGTTATTAGAAAATATATACTGAATAATATTTGCGCCCATCTGCAATGCCGCCTGCCTTTTTTCAGGGGTATCATTGTGTACGTCGGGGTCTTCCCAGCCATCACCTAAATCAGTATCATAACTATAAAGGCACACTAATCTTCCTTTGTATATCAGACCATAGCCTTTTGGCGGTTTTTCGTCGTGCTCATGTACTTTAGGAAGCCCGTTCGGAAAGTCAAACTTCTGATGGTAAATGGGGTGGGTAAATGGTAACTCTACCAATTGTAATTCCGGGAAAATGTCTTTAAGCACCGGCCGCACATAGGGATCTAAACCGTAGTTATCGTCAATATGCAAAAAGCCACCCGCCTCGAGATATTTGCGCAGGTTTTTTGCCTCAGTGCTATTTACCGTCCAACGTCCATGACCGGTGACGTGCAAGTAAGGGTAATTGAATATTTCCGGGCTAGACGCAGCCACCTGCGCTTCTTTCAGGTCGAAATTGGTATGTAGCTGTGCATTGCAAAATTGTGCCAGATTCTTAAGCGAAGTGGGATTTGCATACCAATCACCACCACCATTGTACACTAACAGACCTAACTGCATAGCCTGAGCCTGAGCAACAAAAGGAAATGCAAATAAAGATAACGAGAGGAAAATATTTTTAAGTAGCACCATCAGGTTATAAGATTGTAGTATGCTGCAGCCGCAATTGCGGCTGTTTCGGTTCTTAACCGGTTGTTGCCCAAAGACACAGGCAAAAATCCGTGACCGATACACAAATCTACTTCATCCTGCGTAAAGTCACCCTCCGGACCGATAAGTATAACCGCATCTTCCGTAGGTTTTAACATTTCTGTCAGCGGGTGCTTTGTATCACTGACCATACAATGCGCTATAAACTTTTGGGGTACATCCCTATACATTTCTATCACCTGCAGTACCGATGAAATGGGGAGCAACTCCGGCAGGTAGCTTTGCTGCGACTGCAATATAGCTGACTGCAAAATCTTGCTCCACCTGTCATGTCGTATATGTGTCTTTTGATAGCGCGAAGTAGCAACCGGCATAATAGAAGAAACACCCAGTTCCGCTGCTTTCTCCAGTAACCACTCATTACGGGAATTATTTTTGGTAAACCCTACACATAGAAACAGCCTGTTACCATGTCGGTTTTCGGTGGTTGTTTCGTTTATATGAACAGTACATTTATGCCGTTCTACAAACTCTATCTGGCCCTTAGCCACAACTCCTTTACCATCCGTCAACATCAGGCGGTCGCCTTCATTCATTCTTAACACCTGCCAAATATGTTTGGTGGTATCGGGCTCCAATGTTACGGTACTATTTGCCGTCATTTCGCCCGGATAGAAGAAACGGTGTAATTCAGACATGGCACAAAATAAATAAAAAATAATTAACGCAAAACTAATTGTTTTTCAGCTATTACCTTGCGCAGATTAATCAATCCATACCTCATTCTACCAAGTGCGGTGTTAATGCTTACGCCGGTCAGGTTAGAAATCTCTTTGAAACTCAGGTCGGCATATATCCTTAAAACTATAACTTCTCGTTGCTCTTCAGGAAGGTTCTCGACCAATTTGCGCACACTATCGTGTACCTGCCTGCGCTCCATACTGTCTGAGGCTAACTCAAAGTCGCCCAACAAACTCGAGATGTCCTGACCATCCGGCAAAGTAACGGCAACCTGCAAGCGTGTTTTACGGAAGTAGTCCATACAGAGATTTCGCGCAACACGAACTGCCCAGGGCAAGAACTTACCCTGTTCACTATACCTACCGTCTTTGATAGTTTTTATTATTTTTAGAAATGTATCCTGAAAAAGGTCTTCAGCAAGATACTTATCCTTCACAAGCATAAACAAAGTTGTATATATTTTGTCCTTGTGTCTGCCAATAATGACAGCAAGCGCTTGTTCGTTTCCATGCTGGTACGCATGAATTAATTCTGCATCTGATAGATTGGTTAACTGCATAGCTTCTACTTGTTTTTAATGAAACGTAAAGGTTTACGTCATTGAACAATATTTGGATTAAAGTAGAAGTTAGCCTTATAGACGAGTGTTTTTGTGATTAATATGACTGCAAAAAAGTTAAAATAAATGAAACTACCAAATATTTTTAGCGAGTCTTTATCATTTATTTAACCTGCTGTTTATACTAAGACGGTGAAAAGAACGTAAAGGTTGGGTATTTCTAAAAAACTTATTTCAATTATGGAAGTATCATTATCGGGCTGCCCACAATTGTCTTTTCGTATAGTTCATCTATCTCTGCATTTGTGACAGCTTTACAACCTGCAGACAAAATACCACAACTGAATCTTCCTGAATCCGTATTTTCACAGCAATGCATGACGTAAGCCAGCTGAAAAAGTATTTAGACACAAAAGTCCGGCTATATAACCAACCGGCTTTTATTGAAAAGGATCCGATTTGCATACCGCATAGCTTCTCTAAAAAACAAGACATAGAAATATCCGGCTTGTTTGCCGCTACGCTTGCCTGGGGCAATAGAACTACCATCATCAACAACTGTCGTAAGCTGATGTCGTGGATGGACAATGCGCCACATGATTTCATTTGCAATCATACAGACACTGAACTGAAACCCTTTGTCCATTTTGTACATCGTACTTTTAACGCGACAGACCTGTTGTATTTTATATCTCTGCTACAGCACCATTACAGACTACACGATTCTTTAGAAAGCGCATTTGTGTCGGATAAAAAATATACACACGAAACCGTGGAAGCAGCACTGATACACTATCACAATTACTTCTTTTCGATAGAGCATCCCGAACGTACCAGAAAACACGTTGCCACACCTGTACGTAACTCTGCCTGCAAGCGACTAAATATGTACCTACGATGGATGGTGAGGAAAGACAATAAAGGTGTTGACTTCGGGATATGGCAAAAAATAAAACCTTCGCAGCTCATTTGCCCGCTTGATGTACATGTAGCAAGAGTAGCGCACCGTCTGGAGCTAATAGACAACATAAAGTCTGACTGGAAAAATGCTTTATTACTCACATCAAAACTCAAGCAACTAAACCCCAAAGACCCGGCGGTATATGACTATGCCCTTTTCGGGCTGGGAGCGGAGGAGCGGTTCTGACTACGGTAACGTGTGGGATAGCGTTTTTACAAGAAAATATTGCTTAACGGCGTCCTTCCGTGTTGTCGGGTTCAGAAACGGTAAAGTCAATTCGCTCACTTTATAAAAGTCGCCCTTTGTCTGAATTTCGTAACTATAGCCGCTTTCGGTAAGTAATGCCAGACCCTTTTTCATTGTAAGCAAATACTTTTCATTTTTCAGATCAGGGAGCGTATCTATACTCCTGACAGGACCCTTAGCGTAAAACTGTATTGCATTGAGTGGGTCATCCAGTTTATATATCACTACATCTTTTGTGTCTATGTTTTGCTCGCTAATGTACCTGCCCACCTGAGAACCTACCTGATACTGCAACAAGGGGTAGTAAAAGTAATTGGTGAGAAAAAGGTTTACAATCAGCATAGCTGATGCCGGTAACCAGAGTATTCTGTTCTTAATTTTTTTAGACAACAAAACGAACAGCCAAAACACCATACATACGCACCAAAGAGCAATAATCAACCCATTAGCAGGAAACACAATAGCAATAAGTTGCAATACCGCTATGAGCAACAAAAAAGCAATTACCGAATGTACGGGTGCCATTATGCTACGCAGCTTTTTATAGGAAGGGTCTTCAATCAATTGTTGTACGAACCGTGCTGTAATGATAGCCGCCAAAGGAAAGACTACAAATATGTAATGTGGCAATTGGTAGGCAGATGAACCAAGAGCAATGTATGCCAGCAAAAAGCCACCAAACGTCATCCACTCCTGACTGTGTGCTATTCGGAACTTCTGACGTACCAGCTTTATGGAATTGAGCACAAGCGCAATTACAAACAAGAATATCCAGGGCAAAAAAGACCACAGCATATTCAGCAACAGAAAGTCGAGTTTTGCCCCATTATTCCACGGGCTTTCTCCTGTTATCCTGCCGAAGCTTTGCGACCAATAAAAGAAACGCAATCCCGAAACACCGGTGGAGCCGTTCACCAATTTTTCCGGGTGCATATCGAACTGCTGATACAGCCCTATGCTCATTGGTATCAACAGAACGGCAATCGTAATGAGTGCAGGAATAAATGCCGGACTCAAAAAGTTTTTCCATTGCCGCTTTAATACCCAGTCTGTTCCGAAACAAAATATGGGTACCATCAACGCTATCGGCCCCTTGGTCATCATACCAAATGCTATAGCTGCACTTCCGCCTATCAGGTACCACAACTTTTTGCTCACAACCCATTCCTGTATCAGCCATAGCGATGTGATGACACAACTCATAAGAACAGTATCGCACCTGACGTCATTAGTCATCAGGAACATACCCTGACACGTACCCAATATCAGTGCTGCCATACGCCCTGTAGCGTCGTCGTATAACCGTTTGCCCAATTTGTAGGTAGCAAACAACGCCCAAATAGCAAACAAAATGGAAGGTAACTTATACCCGAAATTGTTGACGCCAAACATCCACATACTGGAGGCACTCAACCAAAAAAGCATAGGTGGCTTATCTAAATACTCAATACCTCTATCGTACATGTGCAGGTAATCGCCACTTTCCATCATCTCCCTACTCATCTCAGCATACTGAGATGCGTCCACATCCATCGTGTCTACCCGCACACCTGTGAAGTATAGAACCGCAATAACAACAAATATCCAAAACGGAATCTTTGGCATAATGACCTTTGACTAAAGAATATTTATAAAAACAGGGCGGGTGGTTTTAACCTCTGGTTTTTCTATCCGCAAAAATAGTCGCATTTTTATGGTATGCTGCAATTAAGACATTATTCTTTCAATCTTGCGTTCGAATACCCTTTTACGCTATCTAAAGGAACAAAAACTCATCAGCCCACACTTATTACATCATTGGGGCTAGGACAGTTGCGTGGAGTAGGGGAGGCAACCGCTATTGCGTACTACAATGTATCGGTTGAGGATATGGCAGCACAGCTCGAAGAAAAGCGAGGATTGATAGAGCGTTATGCACTTACCGACCCGCAAAGGTTCTGGCACTTTCTGCATCACCTTATCCCCGGTCAGCACTTCCTGATTTCTGCACTCGATATTGCCGGCTGGGACTTGTTTGCACAAATGCGCCGACAGCCCCTTCATCAACTATTAGGCATTAAATGGGGACCTACACCCTTAACTGATTATACCATTGGTATAGGTACTCCGGACCAAATGCTGAAAAAAATGCTGGAAAAGCCCTGGCCTATTTATAAGATTAAATGCGGTACTCCCGAAGATATAGACACGCTACGACTGCTCAGAGCCAACAACCCCGCCGCGTCTTTCAGGGTTGATGCAAACGAGAAGTGGACTTTTGAAGAAGCAAAAGGGCTGCTACCGGAATTGAAAGCACTGGGCGTTGACCTGATAGAACAACCTCTGGCCAAAACAGCGATAGAAGAACTGAAGGAGCTAAAAGCGTTATCTCCCATACCATTGTATGCCGATGAGAGTTGCTGTACAGAAGATGATGTTAAGAAGTGTGCAAAGCTGTTTCATGGCATCAATATAAAGCTGGCTAAGTGTGGCGGCATTACTCCTGCGATGCGCATGGTAAAGGAAGCCCGCTCTCTGGGACTGAAAGTAATGATGGGCTCGATGAGCGAAAGCAGCATTGGTACGGCAGCGGTAGCGAATATGCTGCCATTGCTTGATGAAGTAGATGCTGATGGTCCGTTATTGCTTGCAGAAGACCTGGCTGAGGGACTGAAATGGGACGACGGCACAATAACGCTTAGTGGCAGGCCGGGGCTTGGTATCCGGTTTACGGGCCCCAGACCGGTAAACCACATGAAAAAAACGGAGTAATTACTGTTGTTGCCGTTTACTGAGTAGAAAAAGCAGAAAAAAGACAAATAGCAATAGCAGAAAATTAACAACAACAAATACACCATAAATCTGTAATGCCTCTGTGCTGAAAAACGGAATATCTCGCAAATAGCAGAACCGCCACATAAACAACACGCTTATTACCAACGAAAACATCAGGCACTTTACTAATACCTGTACATTGAAAAATTCTTTCAGGTAACTCATTACTCGGAATCTGCGTATCTATATACTGTTTATAATAAAGGTTTTACTCTTTTTCCCCCTTAAACATCCTTTTCATCTCCATCACATCTGTTTCCAGATCGGCAAGGCGGTGGTATACTTCTGCCGGTTCGCTGAAGTCACTGCTTATTTTCATTCTGCCATACCATATTTCCTTTACGTCTTCGGGATCAATTTCTATAGTAGGGAACTCATGTCTGTGCGCTATGGTATCCGATTTCAGATATAACTTCCCCCGCTCTTTCAATCTGTTAATGACCCTTTTTACCGCTACTCCTCCCGTATGAACAATTACATAAACCCTGTTATCCCGAATTTTGTCAGGACTGTCAATCCACTCACCTATGATTCGATCGCCGCTAAGCACATTCGGTGCCATAGATGGGCCTTCCACTTCAAACATCCTGTATGTAGCGTTATTCAGACCTGGCAAGCGGAAGGTTGGCAGGGTTTCCATAAACTCAGTATCGCCGAAACCCAGCAAATAGCCGGCTCTCGCCTTCACCGGAACATATATGATGTTGTCGTTGCCACTACTATCTACCGATATTATCTTAGGAATACCGCTATAACCTGAACTTGCCGGTGTAGGCAGTAAGCCTGTTTCGACATTTTCTTCGGTTTGAGCCGCTTCTTCCATATTTTTTGACAAGAGCAAGTCCAAGGAAACTCCAAAATAATTGGCAAAAGTTCTCAGAGTCTCAATATTCGGCTCACTGATGCCTGCTTCGTAGTTTGCAATGGTAGTACGCCCTATATTAAGGTCAGAGCTAAGCCCATCCTGCGTTTTGCCCGATTTTTTTCTGAGGTATTTCAGATTTTTTGCTAAGTACATAGGACAAAGTTAAAATAAATTTTCCAAAAAGTTTGGAATTGTCAAACAATTTGGAATATCTTTGTGTCAGAATTGTTGGTATTACTATCAAAAATACAAAACAAAGTCTATTTGTGCCAAAAATATTGTCGTAGTGAAAAAGAAGCAGTGCACAATCATAATAAACTAACCTATAAACCTATCCGTAACCAATTAAAAAACTGTGAATATTATGACACACGAACAAAAGAGACAAATAAAGGACGCATTGGTGCGCTATACCCGAAACTTCGAAACGCAAACTGCTGCGGCAGAATCATTAGAAGGCATAAGTGCCTCTACTATATCTCAGGTAAAAAACCTTAACTGGGACTTACTCAGCGACCGGCTTTGGCGAAACATAGCACGACAAGTAGGGTTCTACTGCAGCGACTGGACTGCTGCCGACACCAGTGTTCATCTATTGCTGCGTATTCTTTTCGGAGATGCACAGCGATTTTCTTCCAGCTACGGCGTCGCAATATCTTCCGGTCTTGGAAAAACCTTTACAGCTACGCACTACGCCCGGGAAAATGAAAATGTGATATACATAGCCGGAGATGCTTCTTACAACAGAAGAAGCTTTGCAACTGCACTACTGAAAGTAGTTGATGAAGTACCCGGAGATAGCACTCCATATATGTTGCAACAACTAACGGATATAATAGCACAAAAAGAAAATGCTGTCGTAGTAATAGACGATGCACACTTGCTAAAGGACAGGGTACTACACTTGGTTGTGATGATAGCCGATAACATTTCAGAAAAGGCCGGTATCATTCTAATGGGCAATGAAACGCTACGCACGCGCATCATAGAGGGGCTGCGACTGAAGAAGCCCGGATTTGAAGAAATCTACAACATGATAGGCAAGCGATTTATTACACTCACCTGCTTGTCGCTTGAAGACATAGCAGCCGTATGCCGAACAAACGGCATTCATGATGACGCGCTGATTGAGCACATACAAATATCAAGCGACAACAACCTCCATACAACAACCTGCCTCATTGGGCAGCACCAGCAGCAGAACATTGCCGCATAGAAAATCAAATTCGCAAACAAACAAAACAATATATATGTACTACACATCAATTGCACAAGTAAGTAACCGGAACAGCGTAGCCATATCGGTCAACGAAAAGGTAAGCAATACCGATTTTAATATTCTGCAATACCCGACCGAGCAGGTAAACAGCACTCCACTAAGGATGCTGCATGTGATAGCGTTGGCATTAGACATGAGTCCTGAGTGCTATAAGACGAAAACCAGGGTACGCAACATAGTAGACCTGCGCTTTATCGGCAGTTTGTTTCTTAGACAATATTTCCCTGCGCTAACGCTACACCAAATAGCAGCCTACTTTGGCGGACAGGATCATACCTCTGTCATAAATGCTATTAGCCGCGCCCACAATCTGATATATGTTCGTGACTCCCGCTTTATCAAGAAATACAATACCGCACTAAAATCTGTAAACACATGGCTAAAAAAAGATGCATAAGACTTCGTATCAGTGCGCAACGCACAGAGGCATTGCAAGAGATTTGCGCTGAAATGCAGGAAGAGATGGAAACAGATACCGACCACCAACGATTGCTGTACGAATATATGGTGGAGCTTCAGGAGAAACTGGAAAGCATGCTACAGCGCAATCAGGAAAACTACACGCTGATGCTATCCGGTACCGAAGCAACCGCCTTTTATCAGCTGTGGAATCACTTAGATATCAGACACGACAAGTATGCCGAAATTATTGTTGACACACTATTAAAGAAAATGAGCCGACTGGCGGCTTAAACAACTATAACCCTATGAGAACAAGAAACACTAAAAAGACAACAGAAGTAATCTCTCAAAAAGAATTTGAACAAGCCATGCTGAACTACGCATATGCTGAAAAGAGAGAAAAAGAAATAAACAATACCATAGCAATAGAACTAGAGGAAATAACAGGCAAATATCAAAATGAGCTGGACTGTCTCGCACAGGGAAAACAAATTGCTTTCGGCCTGGTGAATGCATACTGCATTAATAACAAAGAAGTCTTGTTTGCAAAACGAAGGAGTATCGGCACACCCCATGGCATCGCCGGATTTCGATTGGGCACTCCCAGACTGGAAACTAGAAAAGGAACCAATTGGGAAGACGTGCTGGCGTCACTAAAAGAGAAATTGCCCGAATATGTTCGCACTTGTGAAGAGCCGGCAAAAGACATGCTTCTTGCTGACAGACATTCCGAAACCGTTGCACCACTGCTCGCAGATATTGGTGTACAGGTAGTACAGGATGAGCTATTCTATATAGAAACGCAGAGGGCAGCATAATGCACAACTGCCCCCATTACTAACGAAATTAAAACATAGAAATATGATACAGGATTATTCAGAATTGTTACTCTCGACAGACCCACAACCGTCAAAAGTGTACTATACGCTAGGAAGGAACACTAAATGCCGAAAATTGCAGAAGCGAGAGCTACTACTCACATTTATAAACTCCGAACAAAAACCGAAATACAGAACAGCCCCTATAAAACCCTCTCTTTTTCGAATGCTTTTTTCATTCATAGCATGAAAACACTCCACACTCTCATTACCGTACTAACGCTGGTAGTGAGGGTGTTTCTATATTATAGGCTCTTTTAGAACTTATAATCGAGAAACTTTACAATAGTTAGTTGCACATAACCGGCAACTGAGATTGTACCAGGCAGTTAGATTAATTTGATTGAGCGACCCTTTACAACCGGAAATTGGACAGCTAAACTGATGGAAAAGCTCTCTTCGAAGACAAAATCATAGTTGTATCTTATTACTTGCCGGGCTTTCGTTCCATACCCTATCGAGTGCAGTAACTACGTATGTTGCTTCGCCTTTTGTTTTTCCTAAGTCTTTATAAGTAGCTTCTGTCTGTATAGACACTATCCGGTCGTTTCTCTCTAAATCGACCTCCTCACCATTTTTAAACCGATATACCACATACCGGAGCGTTTCTTTGTCCGGGTTTGCTGTTTCCCACTTCAGTGTATTGTTCTCAACTGTTAAAACAGGGGTAGCAGGAGCTTTATTATCCAGCCAGGGCATTTCCGGAACAAGCGCCGGATATTGCGCATAGTTCTGACGAATGCTGTCTTCAATCGGTATCTTAATTTTATCGAAACAGGATGCACTATAGAAGCTATAACCGGAGTTGGGGCAGTTGCCTCTTATATCTTTTATCTGCCAGAGCAGCTCACGTGTACTTGTCCACGGACCACTGCGGGCGTTAGTCATACGATATACACCCAAACCATAATAAATGTGCCTTTTGTAACAATGGTCGTACCACCATGGTTGTAGTACCTTAAACGGAGCAGCCCGATGGTTATGCTCCCAATAGAGCTGTGGCATCAGATAATCGACCCAACCTTTTTCTAACCACTTCAAGACATCTGCATATAAGTCGTCATAAGTAGTTTGACCACCCTTGGTTTCTGAGCCTTCAGGGTCTTTGCTTTTGTTTCTCCAAATGCCAAACGGACTAATGCCCAGCTTCACATATGGCTTTATATGCTTGATACTCGTATTTAGCAATGATACAAACCGACTCACATTATCTCTTCTCCAGTCTTCTTTATTGGTTCCTTTGCCGTATTTGGTGTAACTCTTGTAGTCACCGAACTCTTTACCTGCAATTCTGTACGGATAAAAGTAGTCATCAAGGTGTACAGCATCTATATCATATCGTTTTACAACGTCGGTTATTACGTCTATTACATATTCTCGTGCTTCGGGATATCCGGGGTCTATATATGCCTTCGGCCCGTAATTAATTACCCAGTCTTTATGCACCTTGGTTACATGGTTCGGAGGGTTGGGGTTCTTTCGATAATTCATCAAGGCCCGGAAAGGGTTAAACCAAGCATGAAATTCCAGATTACGCTTGTGTGCTTCGTTAATCATAAACACCAGCGGATCGTAATATGGAAACGGCGGCTCTCCTTGCGACCCTGTCAGGTAATAACTCCACGGCTCTTTCTCAGACTTATACAACGCATCGCATGCGGGCCTTATCTGTACTATTACCGCATTACAGCCCAACGATTGCAACTGATCTAATAGCCGAATAAACTGCTGTTTTTGCTCTACAGACGGTAATCCCGGCTTAGAAGGCCAGTCAATATTGGCGACGGTAGCTATCCATGCACCCCTAAACTCACGCTTGGGCGACTGTGCGGATACAGACAAACACATTAAAAAGGAAATAATAAAAACTGAAATTCGGCAAAACATGGGTTAATTATTAACAGTCACACAATCAGATGTGAAAGTAGCACTTATAGCGCAACTGGCAATGTGGTGCTTAATCGTTTAAGTTTCGGCTTGCAGATATTGTATTTATGTCAAAAATAAATTTGGTAGGGTATTTGCCCGTCAAATGTTTATTTTTGCAGCGTTTTAGTAAATATAATAAATCAATATTATGGCGATAATTGATGTAGTAATGCCCAAAATGGGGGAAAGTATAATGGAGGCAACGGTGCTGAAGTGGCATAAACAACCCGGCGATACTGTGAAAATGGATGAAACTCTTCTCGATATTGCTACTGATAAAGTAGATAGTGAGGTTCCGTCTACCACAGCAGGTGTTATTACAGAATTGTTGTGCCAGGAGAATGACGTAATACCTGTGGGCAATGTAATCGCGCGTATAGACGCAGGTGGCGCAGCCGCAGCAACATCGGCTCCCGCTCCGGTTGCGCAAGCAGCTCCGGCAGCTCCTCAACCGGTTGCACAGCCTCAATCGGCACCTGCACCTGCTGCAAACAGTGGTGGTGGTGCGCGGTTTTATTCTCCGCTGGTATTGAACATTGCCGGTAAAGAAGGTATCAGTATGACCGAGCTGGAGAACATATCCGGTACCGGCAACGAGGGCAGAGTAACCAAAAAAGATATATTGAATTATGTTGCTAATCGTGGCAGCGCACCGGCAGTAGCTGCCCCCGCTCCGCAACCAGCGGCAGCCCCGGCCCCACAGCCAAGCGCGCCTGCTCCACAACCTGCCCCGGCTGCTCCGGCAGTTGCAGCATCCGGCAACACAGAGATAATAGAAATGGACAGAATGCGTAAGATGATTGCTGACCACATGGTGCGTAGCAAGTCTACCTCTCCGCACGTAACCAGCTTCACTGAGGCCGATGTGACCAACATCGTAAACTGGCGCCAAAAAGCAAAAGGACCATTCGAGAAAAAATACGGCGAGAAAATAACATTTACGCCTATTTTCTTTGAAGCAATTGTAAAATGTATCCGTAAGTTCCCGATGATTAACTGTAGTCTGGACGGGTATAATATTATACTTAAGAAAGACATTAATATAGGTATGGCAACGGCATTGCCAACAGGCAACCTGATAGTACCTGTGATAAAGAATGCAGAAACCAAAAACCTGCTGGGATTGGCAAAAGAAGTAAATGGTCTTGCGAATGCAGCAAGAAACAATAAACTGAAAGTTGACGATACCCAAGGAGGTACATTTACCGTTACCAATGTGGGTACATTCGGCAGCCTGATGGGAACGCCGATTATCAATCAACCGCAAGTAGCTATACTGGCAGTTGGCGCAATCAAGAAACGACCAATGGTTATTGAAACAGAAGAAGGAGACATGATAGCGATACGCCACATGATGTACCTATCTATGAGTTATGATCACCGTATTGTTGACGGTTCATTGGGTGCGAGCTTCCTTACTGCTGTCGCAAATGAGTTGGAAGCTTTCGACCCGAAAAGAGAAATATAAGTTTTTGAAAACTGAACTTTTATAGTAAGTAACCCCTGACCAAAATTTTGGTCAGGGGTTTTTCTTTGCGCTGGCAATTTAGCGGAGTTATCCACAAATCCCAGACCGGCAAAAAACCGCCGAATGTTGCTGTGGTAGCTATATTGAAGTGTTTTCCAAAGCACCCCTTTTCTTATATCTGCTATATAGTCTACCGATATTTGTAACCTAAACTCTATTATCTATGCGTGGACAAAAACTCTATAATGAAATCATCAAAGACGGAGGCGTAACAAGTACTCATAGGAAAGGGCGAAGCAATTCTCTTCTTCATAAACGAAACGAATGTTTGATTGCCCGCTACTACTTTTACGGCTATCTGAAAAACAAGAGCTATGAAGAAACGATTCGGCTATTGGTTGCGGAGTTCTTTCTCTCTCCCAACACCATTGTCAATCTGGTGCAGACAAATGTCGGGCTATTGCAAGCACTTAAAGATAAGGGACCAACACAATACTACTTTGTACACAGATGGCCACATTTCAGATGGATGACATAAAACGGCTTGATATGGAAAAGCAAAAATTATTTTGCAACTTTATAAAAACTTACGCGATGGCACTACCAAATATTTTTACAAAGGAAGTATCTGATAACATTATTGACCGTATTAATAAACTGACACCGGAAACGAAGGCAGAGTGGGGTAAAATGGATGTGGCACAGATGCTTGCTCATTGCTGTGTTACGTATGAATATATATACGACAACAAGCATAAAAAGCCGGGTTTCCCTATGAGCCTGGTGCTGAAACTATTTGTAAAAAAGTTGGTCGTGAATGAGGAACCGTACAAACCTAATAACCGGACAGCTCCTGATTTTATTATTGTTGATGCCCGGGAGTTTGAGCAGGAAAAGAAACGCCTGATAGATTATATAAAAAAGACACAGGAATTAGGCGAAGCTCATTTCGATGGAAAAGAGTCACACTCATTCGGAAAGTTGTCTAAGACTGAGTGGAACAACATGTTCTACAAACACCTGAACCACCACTTGAACCAGTTTCGTGTATAAGTTTTCTACTGTTGCATTTTCTTATTGATAAGCTGTTTCAGGTTGGTAACTGACACAAAGCGGAAAACAAACATCAGTAAGATACATATAGCTCCGAAAACGGTAAGCCTAATCGGGCTGCTTACTCCATGCACCATGTATGCTGAAGCATAACCCAGGACAAGCACCAATGCTATAAAGCCCAAATGAGCCAAAACCCATCTTATATTGACAGGCAACCCGGCTATACGAACAGCAAATATGATGAACGTGATGGCAAGGCCGGACTGGGTAGCGAGAGAAGTAATGGCGCCACCGAAGGCTTTGTACTCCCTTACCAATACATAGTTGAGTACCAGGTTAAAGATTACTCCCCCCAACGCGATAAAGTTGAGCGTCTTAAGGCTGCCATTTGCGGTAAGCAAAGTAGAGTATACATACATCAGACACCAAGCCGGAAAAGATAGCATCAGGCAAGAAAAAACAAGTCGGTAGTTATTTGCCTGAGCGCCATAGACCGGATTGTTGTGGTACAGCAGATACATAATATCGCCGCCGTAAAACAGTGCCGCAATTGCGACTACAACCGAAAATGGTACCATCATATTGACACATAATTTTACGATCGGCCGGACATCTGTTTTTTGAGAGAGCATCCTCCCAAACAAAGGCAGCAGCATAGTAGCAAACATCAGACCGAGCATATTGGACATGTCCAACAGCCTGAATGCTGCGGCCCATATACCTGCCTGCTCCTTTCCATCTGTACACATGCGTTCAATCATTACCGCATCGGCCCTATTGTATACAGACATCAGGAAGATGAGCAATGCATAGGGGAAACTACTCTTTATCACCCCTTTTATTTCCGGAAAGTCAAATGAAAAGCGCAGTTTCACCTTTCCGATGCGACGCAAAACTATATAGCCTGCTGCCGCTGCAACAAAATAGCATACAATCTGAGTGATTACAAACCATTGAATTTTAAACGCTCTTGCTGTAGGCGGGTAGACCAACAGGAACCCACATATTAATATCATCAAGAGCCTGTCTGTGACTGAAAGCATCGCATCAGTCTTGAAACGGTGCAGTGCTGCTACATTACTTCTGATAAACGCCAGCAAGGCATTCAACGACTGAATTAAAAGTATTCCTATAAGCAAATACAACTCCCAACCTCTATATCCAAGCAAATAACCCCACGAATAAGCTATTACCATGTAAAAGCCCATTAACGCCAATCGTACGGACAACATAGCCGGAAACAATTCCGGCAACCTTTCCGGGTTTTGTGATATAGTTCTGCTGTTGTAATTGCTGATGCCAAAATCAAGCACCGTCTGAAAAATAATGCCCAAGCTGAAGAGTGCCTGATAAGTGCCATACGACCCAGCTTCAACCGTATTCTGTACGCCCCTGTCTATAAAAAGCACCCAAATCGGCTTAACGAGCAGATTTACGGCAATAATAAAAAGGATATTTTTTACAAAAAAACGCTGCATTCGTACAAATAACGAAGTATAAAGCGGTAAAAGTATATTTTTGTCGCCACAAGATATGCGAATAGCCGTAAATACACGTTTACTGTTAAGTGGAAAACTTGAGGGAATTGGATGGTTCACCTTTCAGACCCTTGAGCATATTGTGCGCCAACACCCTGAACATCAGTTTTATTTTCTGTTTGACAGGGAGTATGATGAGCAGTTTGTGTTTGCGCCAAATGTGACCCCAATAGTTGTTCACCCGCAAGCCCGGCACCCGATATTGTTTTATCTATGGTTTGAGTGGGCGATACCAATGGTACTGAAAAAGTACAAAATAGACTTGTTTTTGTCTACAGATGGTTATATGTCGTTGAGTACACCCGTGCCTACCTGCCTTGTAATTCACGATTTAGCATTTGAGCACTATCCGGAGCATTTTGTTCTAAGTCATAGAATATACTGGCGGCACTACTCGCCTCTGTTTGCGAAAAAAGCAAAACGGATAGCCACTGTATCAACATTTTCGAAGGAAGATATTAGCAACCGTTACGAAATAGACCCAAACAATATAGACGTTGTGTACAACGGCGCACACGATGAATATCGACCTTTGTCGGGCGAGGAGCGGGAGCAGGTTAAACAGCAATATGCCGAAGGGTGTGAATATTTTGTTTTTGCAGGAGCCTTACATCCCCGAAAAAATATCGTAAACCTGTTGAAAGCTTTTGTATTGTTCAAAAAGCGACAGCGAACCAATATGAAACTGGTCATAGTAGGCAGGCTTGCTTGGAAATATGAAGAGGTGGAGCAAATGCAGCTGACCATGCCTTTTAAGGAAGATGTGAAATGGGTGGGCTACATGAACGTTGATGAGCTGTCAAAAGTAATAGGTGGTGCTTATGCGCTTGTCTATGCTTCATTGTTCGAGGGATTTGGCATTCCAATTCTTGAAGCATTGCAGTGCAACGTGCCTACGATTGTAAGCAACACATCTTCCATGCCTGAAGTAGCAGGCGATGCCGCTCTGCTGGTTGACCCAACAGACCCCGAGGACATAGCGGCTAAAATGCATACGCTATACAAAGACGAAACACTGCGAAACAAACTCATAGCCAAAGCAGAGGAACAAGTTGCAAAGTTCAATTGGCAGGCATCGGCCGACAAGCTTTGGGCTTGTATGATGCTATGCACAAAAAAGCAAAAATAGAGTTCACTTATCAACCTCAATATTAAGATATGGAGGACAAGCTACTAAAAGACGTTGCCCTTGCGCTGAAAAGTGATTGGAGTTTGGAATATCCAAACCTGATATCAGAAGAAACAATATTGAAGTTACTTGCAGAACGTGTAGCGCAATTAACTACCGAGGGCCAAGAAGCATTCTATCAACTGATGTATCGTTTAGACATATCAGAGAAGAAGCTGATTGAAGCAGCAGGCACGAATGAGGTTGCCGAAAAAATCGCGCGACTCATCTATAATCGACAACTGGAAAAAGTAAAAAGCAGAAATAAATACAAGCAAAATAGTAATAACATAGACCCTGACCTCAAATGGTAACACATGTTCCTTTGTGTTTCAGTAGGGTTGCCTACATTTGAACGATAACAAGCCACAGAAAAATGCTGTTAAGACTAAAGACTTTCTGGGAGTTGATGAAGGAAACGGGAAAAGAGTTTGCCGATGACCATGCTACTAAGCTAAGCGCATCGTTGGCATACTATACCATTTTCTCCATCGGTCCTTTGTTGCTGGTACTT
Organism: Bacteroidia bacterium; assembly: GCA_030426665.1. GTDB lineage: Bacteria > Bacteroidota > Bacteroidia > Chitinophagales > Chitinophagaceae > Nemorincola. The sequence continues at coordinate 77,924 of JAUHYD010000004.1, forward strand.
ATTCACATTTTGGGCGTTATCTACAAAAAGAAGGAAGCCTCTCGTTTGGTATTAGAGCAAATCGGTCAGTTTACGGGTCCTAAAAGTGTTGCTCAGTTAGAGAAAATTCTTAACAATCTGGATTCAACCAATAGCAGTACCCTTTTCGGGATAATAGGTATTGTTGTGTTTGTTTTTAGTGCTACCAGCATTTTTACAGAAGTACAGAGTACGATTAATTTTCTGTGGTCTGTGAAGGCGAGGCCTGAACGTAGTTGGCTGAAATACATAAGAGACCGGGCGCTTTCGTTTTTGCTGATAGTTGGTGCCGGGGTGCTTATGGTAGCATCGCTAACACTAAATGTAATTGTAGATATGGTGACCGGACAACTAGAGCGGTTTTCATTTCTTAAAGAGTACTTTGGGAGTGCTGATATTGTTTTGATAGGAGCGATAAACACTGGTGTGCTTTTTATTATTGTGACATTTTTATTCGCCGTTATATTTAAGGTATTGCCGGATGCCAGTATGCACTGGAAAGACATTATTGTGGGTGCTTCTTTTACGGGCGTACTTTTCCTGATAGGAAAGTTTCTGATTACCTGGTATTTATCAAATTCAAAATTGATTTCGGCCTACGGTGCCGCGGCATCATTGATAATCTTACTCTCCTGGATATATTATTCGGCACTCATACTTTACTTCGGCGCAGAGTTTACAGACGTATACGCCCGAAAATGTGGCCGGGGGGTAGTTGTAAGGAAAAGTGCAGTATTCATCATCAAGGGTGAATCTAAAGAACTACCCAATTTGGATAAGCACACCGTTGAGGATCTGGGGTAATCAGTTTCCCTGGATTACTTTGACATTTTTGATTTGAACTTGTTGATGGCATCTCTGGTGAAGTCGCTCAACACAAGCCGCCCGCTTACGGAAGCTCTATCTGCAAGCAAAGTGTCCCAGTTCTCGGTACCGTGCCACAATATTTTCTTAAGCTGTGCCATTGCATCGGGGCTGCTATGCGCCAGCTTTTCTGCCAACCTGTTAACCGCGTCGTCTAACTCTAACTTTGAGTTGTGTATCTCTGAATACAAGCCATGTCTTTTTGCCCACTCTGCCGACCGCCAACCAGTAGCGTCGATAGCTAGCTGAGAAAAACAAGAAACACCAACTTTTCGCTCTACAGCCGGACCTACCACAAACGGTCCAATACCGATAGCCAATTCACTCAATTTCACTGAAGCTGTGTCTACAGCAATAGCATAATCAGTTGCAGATATCAAACCGACACCGCCACCAACAGCTTTACCCTGAACCCTACCTATAATCAGCTTGTGACATTTACGCATTGCATTGATTACATGCGCAAACCCACTAAAAAACTTCTTACCTTCTGCTTCATTGGATATGGCCATAAGTTCGTCGAATGACGCGCCGGCACAAAATGCTCCATCGCCAGCACTACTCAGAATTATCACCTTCACCCTACTGTCCAAACCAATATCGTTGATGGTTTTTGCCAGGTCCTCCAATATTGCTGCCGGAAGCGCATTGCTAGATGGGTGAAAAAATTCGATACGGGCTATGCCGTGTTCTATTTCGTGGCTTACATATCCTTCTTTGTGCCGCATAGAGAACTCAATTTTTGGTTTAGTTAAACGTTTTCATTGTCGGTGCTTATCTGCCGACCTTCAGGTATAAAAAATTAGCGAGGCAATCAAAAATATAAATAATTATGAAAAAGGTCTGCTTAAAACTAATTTTCTTAAATATTTTATTAGCTGTACGTCAACGAAGCACTACAGCTCAATTTCTTTCACGTCAGGCGAAATAGTCAATCGGCCGGCGGTCTTTGCTTTTATTTCTTCGATAGTCACTCCGGGGGCGTACTCTATACATACAAACCCATCGGGTGTAACATCAAAGACACCAAGATCGGACACAACCTTTTTCACACAACCGATTCCTGTCAGGGGTAGTGTACATTTCGGCAACAGTTTGCTTTCTCCTTTTTTGTTGGTGTGTTGCATCGCCACAATGATGTTTTTTGCGGCAGCAACGAGGTCCATTGCACCGCCCATACCCTTCACCATTTTGTTGGGGATTTTCCAGTTAGCTATATCACCGTTGTCTGCTACTTCCATAGCACCAAGAACAGTAAGGTCTACCTTTCCGGCACGTATCATTCCAAAACTCATTGCACTATCAAAGAATACAGAACCGGGAATTGTAGTAATTGTTTGTTTTCCGGCATTGATAAGATCTGCATCTTCTTCACCTTCAATCGGGAATGGTCCCATACCGAGCAATCCATTTTCGCTTTGCAGCACTACATCTACGCCTTCCGGAATGTAATTGGCCACTAATGTAGGTATACCAATCCCAAGGTTTACATAAAACCCATCCTCCAGCTCTCTTGCTATTCTTTGTGCTATTTGTTCTTTATTAAGTGCCATAATAAATATAAGTATTCGGGGGAGTACCCCTGATTATTGGTAATGTAGTTAATTCTGTACTTAGCGCACTTATTATGCCTTGCGTACAGTACGTTGCTCTATTCGTTTTTCATAATTCTGACCCTGAAATATTCTGTGGACATATATGCCCGGTACATGGATATAGTTTGGGTCAAGTTCTCCGGCCGGCACTAACTCTTCAACTTCTGCAATGGTAATTTTTCCTGCCATCGCCATCATCGGGTTGAAGTTACGAGCCGTATCCTTAAATATCAGATTGCCTTGCGTATCACCTTTCCACGCCTTTACTATTGCAAAGTCAGAATCAAAAGCATGCTCTAGCAGATACTCACGACCATTGAACGTTCTTGTTTCCTTTCCTTCGGCTACTTCTGTGCCCACTCCTGCTAACAAATAAACTGCCGGCATACCGTAACCGGTAGCCATGCACCTGGTTGCGAGTGTACCTTGAGGTATCAGTTCAACCTCAAGCTCACCGCTAAGCAATTGTCGTTCAAACTCAGCATTTTCTCCGACATAAGAAGATATCATTTTCTTCACTTGCTTCTGCTGTAGCAACAACCCTATTCCAAAGTCATCAACCCCGGCATTGTTGGAAATACAAGTGAGGTTGTCTACTCCTGTTCTTACCAATGCAGCTATACAGTTTTCGGGAATACCACAAAGCCCAAATCCACCCAACATAATTGTTGCGCCGGACGGGATATCCTGCACTGCAACGTCTGCACCTTTTACTACTTTATTCATTGATTGCAATTTGTAACAAATTTAGCAGATAAGTTTGAGAACTCATCGGTTATGTAGCAACTCTATGCTGCCTGCCGGTTTCAGGGAAATAACAATTCGTAATTCTAAGGTTACTTACGAACCAAAACCCGTGCTCCTACACCAACAATCCTGTATAGGTCATCTACGTCTTTATTCTTCATAGCTATACAGCCGTCTGTCCAGCCTACACCCATATCTATCATTTCGTCACCTCCTTTCCAGATTCCATGAATGCCTACATCGCCGCCAATTTCTGCACTTTGCGGAATTTTTCCTTCTGCTTTTAGTGTATTAAACCTTTCTATTGATGCCTTATTGGGATAGTCTATTTGCATAAACTTGTTGTATCTGGCGCTAATGTGTTTGTTATTTATCACAAACCACCCTTCAGGCGTGCGCCTGTCTCCTTTCATTTTTTTGTTTTCTTTCGGTTTGGGACCAAAAACAACTTTGTAGGACCTGATTTTGACTCTGCGGTAATAGACGTCCAACACAAAGCGTGTTTTGTTGATCACCAACATCAGGTGTTCCATGTTGAGCGTGTCCGGGTCGATTGGTACATTAAGCTTTGCGAATGGCCGCAATATGCGCGTCTCTACAATTCGGGTGCCGCCCTGATAATATTGGATCGTTCGAATCGTATTTCCATTCTCATCTTTGTGCTCTTCCAGTACTTTTATTTCCTTGGGCTTTTCTTCAGGTACACTTTGTCCAAAAGCCGAACAGGTTGTAAACAATAAAAACAAGAAAGAAGTAACATATCTCATACTAAAGCAAAGGGCGCTTTTTTATAATTCTGAGGCTAAGATAAGTACCTTTACTTACTCAGTTGCTTATACTCGTCCAATGATATTATTTTGTAATCTTCGGGTATCCTAAAAATAGATGACGGTACCGGTCCTGCGACTACCTTTGCCGCATCAAAATACATCCTGACGCCATTTCTCCTATTGTAAGAAAACCGGAGCGGTAGAAAAGTAGCATCCGGGAACCGAGGAAAGGCTACACTTTTTGCCGGCTTCCAATCCCTGGTATAAGATATTTCGGATCTACCACCTTTTTTGTCCTTCAAAATACCTTTCATCTCTTTGCACCCGGCAAGGGTACTGCCACTGGAGGCTTCGCTATCTATTACATACCCTGCGTACTGCTGCTGCAGCTCGTTCAGCATATGCATATCTAATTCGATGGCATATTTTTGCCCGTTCAGTGTTTGTAATGAGTAAACCTCTTTCCGTCTGCAGTTAATCAGGTAAATGTTGGAGTAACCATTATCCAGTTCCATTTCTTTCCTTATCGCATCATTTTTGAAAGAATACGTGAAAGAGCCTTTGAGTGCAACGTTCTCCGGAGACATGAGCGAAACATGATACACAATCACACCTTCAACCAACGACTGTTGGGCTTTAGCCGGCATTATGCGAAGCACTGTGCCAAGCAGCAAGATTGTATATACAAACCATTTCATATAAATAAGCAAGGCTGTCCAAGATACACAATGGGAAGCTGCGTACGGAATTAAAGATACAAATTACCAATATTATAACAATTATGAATGGTTAAATGGCAATTAATTTTTTCCTGTCCGTTGGTAAAAACCGTAAATTCGTAGCTTAGTTAAATTAACAGTAATAATAAGAAGAAATGAAGCGTTTGAAAAAGATGAATAGTGTTAAAGGGTTTCTTGCGGGGGTTATACTAATGGGTACGGCTTTTATGTTTATTCGTGCTACCACCAGTGACCCGTATTTTGAAATTTCTAAAAACCTGGACATATATACGAACCTGTTCAAGGAGTTAAATACATTTTATGTAGACCCGATAGAGCCGGGGAAGCTGGTGAAGACAGGTGTAGATGCTATGCTTCGCGAACTTGACCCATACACCAACTACATTACAGAAGCAGATATTGAGGACTATGAATTTATGACAACCGGCAAGTATGGTGGTATAGGAGCCAATATGCAACGAAAAGGTGAGGACATTTATGTTGCAGATGTATATGAGAACAGTCCGGCTCACGCAGCAGGTTTGCACCCCGGAGACCTTGTTGAAGCGATAGATGGAAAATCATTGAAAGGAAAAAGTATTGATGACCTCGGTGTTCTACTAAAAGGGTCTCCGGGTACACAACTGAAAATGAGAGTTAAAGATGCCTATACGGCAATTACTACTGAAAAACTGATAACACGTGGAGAGATAGAAATTTCCAGTGTGCCATATGCCGGTTTAGTGGGACCCGATAAAACAATAGCCTACGTACGACTTACACAGTTTACCCAGCAGTGTGGTAATCAGGTAAAAGACGCCTTTGACAGCTTGAAGCGAGTGCAGCCATCTCTATCTGGTCTGATTCTTGACTTAAGAAACAACCCCGGTGGGTTGCTGGACGAAGCAGTAAACACTTGCAATATATTTCTTGATAAAGGGCAACCGGTTGTTAGCACCAGGTACAAGATACCTGAAATGAATAAGGAATATAAAACAACGCTGCCTGCGTGGAACAAGGACCTGCCTCTTGCGGTAATCATCAATAAATCATCGGCTTCGGCTTCTGAAATCGTGTCCGGAACTATGCAGGATCTGGATAGAGGAGTAATTATTGGCACCCTATCCTATGGTAAGGGACTGGTTCAGGTCACTCGCCCACTTGGTTTTAAGTCACACCTTAAATTAACGGTCGCCAGATACTATACACCCAGTGGCCGATGTATACAAGCACTTGACTACACGCATCGTAGAGCGGATGGCAGTGTTGGGTTGATAGCCGACTCGCTTAAAAGAACTTTTAAAACCCGTACCGGCAGAGACGTATTGAGTGGTGGCGGTGTGGAGCCTGATGTGAAGGTCAAAGATGAACCCATAAGCCTTGTGGCCACTACGCTTTATTCGAAAAATTATATTTTTGACTATGCTACTATTTATGCTTCGAAGCACAAATCTATTCCTGACCCAACCGAATTTTCGTTGACAGAGGCTGAATTCAATGAGTTTGCAAAATGGATAGAAAGCAAAGACTATTCCTATAAAACCGAAACAGAAATACAATTTGACTCTCTTAAGAGCACAGCTATCAGAGAAAAGTACTATGATAATGTAAAGTCTGAGTTTGATAAGCTGGAAACACGTTTGTCGCATGACAAAAAGCAGGATTTGCTGAAACATAAAGAACAAGTAAAGCACGTACTGGAAAGTGAAATTGCTTCTCGCTTTTATTATACAAGAGGACGTATGGCACAAACAATGCAATATGACAAAGAGTTGGCGAAAGCTGTGTCAATAATTAGTGACCCTATTGCTTATAAAAAGATACTAAGTCCTTCGAAATAAGGTTACATGTATATCCGATAGAAAAGCGCAATTACATAACTAAACGAACACTCGTTTGTGGGCTATGCAATAGATGAAACATAATTCATAACCATTTGCAGCATGTATTAATACCAAAAAGAATTAGCTTTTTGTCGGCATTTTATCTATTAAATTATTGTCAACTCTTGTTTGGCGAGCGCTAATGTACTTTCAGGCTTATATTTATAGGTGTATTTTAGCCGATATTTAATTCTTGACATTTAAGGTATTTCTATACTATGCACAGGAACACAAAGCAATCTATTATCAGGGACATCAGTTGGCTTTCCTTCAATGCAAGAGTTTTGCAGGAGGCAAACGATAGCACAAATCATTTACAGGACCGACTTAAGTTTCTCGGTATTTTTTCTAACAATTTAGATGAATTTTTTAGAGTGCGGGTAGCTGCTCTGAATAAAATGGTGCTGCTTGGCAAAGCCGCCCGCATGCACCTGGAAGCCAACCCCGAAAAAATTCTAAGAAAGATTCAACAAATTGTTCTAACCCAACAACAGGAGTTTGACAGAATATATGCTGAAATCATTCGCCAACTTGGTGATGAAAAAATCTTCATCAAGAATGAGCGGAGGCTTACGAAAGTTCAAAAGGAGTTTGTGACGCGGTATTTTGAGAATAATGTAAGAACTCAAATAATTCCTTTGATGATTGAGTCTATTCCCCAAATACCACTGCTTAGGGATAAATCCATTTATCTGGCATGTGTTTTAGGGAAAACCCATGAATCCATGGCTCAGAGGTATGCTCTGATAGAAATACCAACAAAGGTTTTGCCGAGATTCGTGATTATGCCTTCGGAACCCGGGACTACGGACATAATCTTGCTTGAAGACATAATCCGATACAATTTGCCAACGCTTTTTGCTCCGTTTGGGTTTAACAGGTTCCTCAGCTATATAATTAAAGTAACGCGAGATGCCGAACTGGAAACCGACAACGATGTAAATACAAACATCATAGAAGAACTGGAAAAGGGGCTAAAAAACAGAAAACGTGGTCGTGCCACACGTTTTGTTTTCGATAAACAGATAGAACCTGCTCTGTTTGAGTACTTGGTTAAACGCCTCGGTCTGACAAAGAAAGATAACCTGATTCCCGGTAGCCGCATTCACAACTATAAAGACTTCATAGATTTTCCGCCTTCTGTTTTCAACGATTATCAACAACGACCAAAACCGTTTGTTCACCCTTTGTTGAAACAGCCGTGTAGAATAATGGAAGTGATAGAAAAGCGCGATGTGATGTTGCACCTTCCTTATCACTCTTTCGATTCAGTGATAGACTTGTTGCGGGAGGCAGCCATTGACCCCTTTGTACAAAGTATTCGCATAGCTCTTTACAGGGTTGCAAAAAATTCCAAAATTATCAATGCGCTTATCAACGCAGTTCGCAATGGAAAACAAGTGGTCGTGGTTTTGGAGCTGCGTGCCCGTTTTGATGAAGAAGCTAATATGCAATGGAAAGCCCAATTGGAAGAAGAGGGCGTAAAAGTATTGTTGGGAATTCCGGGAATGAAGGTGCACGCAAAAATCTGCGTAATCAAAAAGCGGGAGTTCAAGCAGACAAAACAGTATGGTTTTGTCAGTACCGGAAACCTGAATGAAAATACGGCGACATACTATGGCGACCATACGCTGCTGACAACTGACAGAGCGATAATAGCGGATATCAACCGGATATTTACTTATATAGAAAACCCCCAACGGAAGTTCTCTTCATTGCAGGCATGTAAAGTGACACCGGTATCCCCCATCAACATGCGCTCAAAAATGTTGGACAGCATAGAACGGCAGATTAAGCTGGCTAAGAAAAAAAAGCCGGCATCAATAATAATTAAGCTAAATAGCATTGTTGATGTTACTCTTATTGAAAAAATATATGCTGCTGCAAAAGCCGGCGTAAATGTGAGCATGGTAATACGAGGGATTTGTTGCGCTTATACAGAACATCGAGCGTTCAAAGGGTCGATAAAAGCTATCAGCATTATTGATGGCTATCTGGAACATGCACGCGTATTGGTGTTTGGCGAAGGCAAAGACAAAGAAGTATACATTTCTTCTGCTGACTGGATGGTGCGTAACCTTGACCACCGGGTAGAAGCTGCCTGTCCTATAAAAGATACAGATATACAACAGGAATTGATAGATATTTTGAACATTCAGCTTGCTGAAAACGTGAAAGGGCGTATCTTGGATAATGAACAGACAAACACTTACGTTGAAAGAGAAAAAAACGAGGTGGCTGTACGTTCTCAAGAGGCTATTTATCAATACTTACGAAATAAAAAGTATCATTAATGGTATTAGCAGCAATTGACATTGGCTCTAATGCTGCGCGTTTGCTCATTAGCGAAGCGACAGTGTACAAAGACGGAACTGTAGATTTCACCAAACTTTGTTTGTTGCGTATCCCCCTGCGTTTAGGTTTTGATGTTTTTGACAAAGGATACATTGCCGATAAGAAAAAAGAAAAGCTGATCAATACCATAAAGGCGTATAAAATATTAATGGATATCTACCCGGTCGAGGCTTTTAAGGCTTTTGCTACGTCTGCTATGAGGGACGCTTCGAACGGTACGGAAATACTATCCGAAATATATAAAGAAACCGGTCTTCAGGTAGATATTATCACAGGACTTGAAGAAGCAAATATTCTTTTTGAAACACACATTGCTGAAAAGCTGAACGAAAACAAATCCTATCTATACATAGATGTAGGTGGAGGAAGTACTGAGGTTTCTTTGTTTTCCCGTAATCAAATCATCTTTAAAGAGTCTTTTAATATTGGCACTATCAGGCTGTTACATGACAAAGTATCTGATGAACAATGGAACCAAATGAAGTGGTACATTAAAACCCATTCAAAGTCGTGCCAGCCAATTGAAGCCATAGGTACCGGAGGAAATATCAATAAAATATTTTCGATTTCAAAGAGGAAAGAAGGAAAGCCGCTTACACTGGAATTGCTAAAAGATTACTATAAAGAGTTGAGCAGTGCTACTGTAGAGGAGCGTATACATAATTATAGTTTTAGAGCAGACCGTGCAGATGTGATTGTACCGGCGTTGCAGATTTATACATCGATAATGCGGTGGTCTCAGGCCCACGAAATTTATGTCCCTAAAGTGGGTCTTGCTGATGGACTTATAAAAAAACTGTACAACGAACGTAAAGATTTGTAACAGGAGTTTTCAAACCAATTCTGCTCAGTATGATAGTCCCGCCAATACAGGCGGTTTTTTTTTGCTCCATATTATAACGTGTGCTCTCTATAATTTTTTTTAATTCAGAATTTTAATATACCTTTGATATCATAATGATATTAAAAAACAATCAAAATATGGAAAAGCTAATCAAACCAACCAACGGCTATGCCGCACTGCTATTGTCTCTTGCTATGTTAGGAACAGCAGTCTATTCATTTGTGACTATCACCGATAGCAATCATGAGTTTCATTTATTTTTGGGTTTCTTATTAATTCTGTCATGTTTTATCATCTGGAAAGGTCTGATGATAGTACAGCCTAACCACGCCCGCGTGCTAAACTTATTCGGAAAATACGTAGGCTCTATAAAAGGCAATGGTTTGTTTTTCGTTAACCCTTTGTATGCAAGTGTGAAACTCACACAGCGTATACAGAATATGTCGACACCAACAATGAAGGTGAACGACAAAATGGGTAACCCGATTGAAATAGCTGCCATCGTGGTTTGGCAAATCCAAGACACTTACAAAGCGGCTTATGATGTTGCGGACTATAATGCATTCGTAAGGATGCAAAGCGAATCTGCTGTCAGAGCATTAACCATGGGTTTTGCATACGATAGTATAGAAGACAAGGAAGCCGATATTACATTGCGAGAAGGCGGCGAACAAATAAACGTTCTGTTAGAAAAAGAATTAAATGAGCGTTTGCTGACAGCAGGTATTATCGTAAAGGAGGCCCGTATCAGTCACTTGGCATATGCTCAGGAAATAGCCGGAGCAATGCTACAGCGTCAGCAGGCATCGGCAATTGTAGCAGCTCGTTTCAAAATTGTTGAAGGTGCCGTTGGTATGGTAGAACTTGCGCTCGAAGAGCTTGGCAAAAAAGAAATTGTTCATTTGGATGATGAACGTAAAGCTGCAATGGTCAGCAATCTGATGGTTGTTCTTTGCGGGGAAAAGGGTGCACAACCGGTATTGAATTCCGGGTCATTGTACCAATAATTTTTACAAAATATAATGACGCCTGATTTTACAGGCGTCATTTTTATAATTTAGTAGTGTGGCAGCAAAAAAAACATTTGTATTACGGTTGGAAGAAGACGTTTATAAGTCCCTTGAGAAATGGGCTGCTGACGAATTTCGAAGTGTGAACGGACAAATAGAATGGCTGATAGACGCCTCTCTTAAAAAGGCAGGGCGTAAGAAAGTTCAAAAGGGTTCGGCTAAATCAAAATCTGACCCCGAATAAATCGGCTTTTTCGGTATATTTAACGCAGATTTCAGCGTAATCAACTATGCCACCCATTTCCTCAAAGAATATTAATCCTGTTTTCTTCAAAAACAAACGTGCACTTAGAAGTTGGTTCAAAAAAAATCATTCAATAGAAAGTGAGCTTTGGATCGGTTATTACAAGGTAAATTCGGGAAAGGCTTCCATCACCTGGCCCGAATCTGTCGACGAAGCTCTTTGCGTTGGATGGATTGACGGAATAAGAAAGTCTATAGATGACTCTTGTTACACTATCCGTTTTACGAAGAGAAGGCCAAACAGTATTTGGAGTGCTATTAATATTGATAAAGTAAAAGAGTTGATGGCGCAAGGGTTGATGCTACCGGAGGGAATTGCGGCTTATGAAAAACGAAAAGAACATAAATCAAAAATTTATGCTCATGAAAATGAAACCCCTGAACTAACAGACGAGTACCTTACTACATTTCAATCCCAGAAAAAAGCCTGGAACTTCTTTTCTGCACAGGCTCCATACTATCGGAAAACAGCGATACATTATATAATGTCTGCGAAACAAGAGACAACCAGAAAAAGAAGGCTTGAAAAACTAATTCAATCTTGCAAATCCGGTGATAAATTCTGGCTGGGAAAACAATAATTACCTGCTGTACGAATATATACTGTCCATTATTCTATAAGCAATAAAGGGACGGTAGTGTTCGCGCTCAAAGTAATTGTACTTGCTTGTTGTAATATCGTTAATACCGGAAAAGTCGAAAATCTTATTTTTGTCAAACATACTACGTAATATTTTCATATCATCCGACGAAAATTTTATTCCCATTCTATTAATAAACACCAAATTTTATGAGATACTATAGAACCTTTGTAATTTGGATTTCAGTGTGCGCAAAGGTATTAAATAGTAAGTTTCTTAGGATAAATAATATATACTGAGGACTCTTAGCAGCGATATAAACCACTTTAAACCTTGTATCTTATTTTGATTAATTTTTTGTTACTTAATCCTTAATTAGTGTTAATAAACCCGGTATCTGACGTTTGTAACTTCGGTTATCTTTTTCATCCACTTCACTTGTAATTGAGTCGACATTTACCAGACTATTTTTCCTAAGTTTTCAACATGGTTTTCATATTTTGTTCCTGAGGTCTTTATTCACAACTCATTTTATTCACAACCCACAATTACCTGGTGAAAATGTAGAATTAAGGTTGATGGTTATGTTGGTAAACCTGAATTTACATGTGTATAAACTAGGTTCTCTTAAAAAACAATAGTACGAGCTATTTTTATTCCCCCAATTCCCACTCCTAATAGTAATAGTTAAAGTTTTTTAGAAAATTTATTTACAATTATTAGGAATGTGAATAGAAACGTGAATAGTGGTACGAAATTTGTTGTATAACTTTGCAGTTGAGCTTCCCAGGGTACTTCAGGTTTATATTATTAATTGGGAGGTGTTTGTTAAAGCTATCATAAAATAGAAATGGAAGATACCATTTTGGAGTCTGGTTTTGTAGATGTTTATATAGACCCAACACTAGATTTATTTGCGGAGATTGAGACACTGAAGAAAGAAAAGAATGCTGTTATTCTTGCCCATTACTATCAGGAGCCTGATATTCAGGATATAGCGGACTATGTTGGTGATAGTTTGGGTTTAGCTCAGAAAGCCGCAGCAACTGATGCTGATACCATAGTTTTTGCTGGGGTGCATTTTATGGCAGAGACGGCAAAAATTCTCAACCCAGGTAAGAAGGTTTTGATACCGGATATGAATGCGGGTTGTTCATTAAGCGATAGTTGTCCGCCAGATTTGTTCAGGCAGTTTAAGGAAAAGCATCCCGATCATGTTGTTATTTCGTATATAAATTGTTCGGCTGGTATTAAAGCTTTAAGTGATATTATTTGCACTTCGTCTAATGCGCAGAGAATTGTAGAAAGTTTACCAAGTGATCAACCAATAATATTTGCTCCAGACAGAAATCTGGGAGCTTATTTGAATAAGGTGACTGGTCGTAATATGTTGTTGTGGAACGGTGCCTGCATGGTGCATGAATTATTCTCACTTCAGAAGATTACAAAACTAAAAGTACGTAATCCGGAAGCGTTAGTTGTTGCCCATCCGGAATGTGAAGAAGCAGTCTTGAATGTTGCGGATTTTATTGGCTCCACCGCAGCTATGCTGGAATTTGTGGTTAAAAGCAAAAATCAGGTTTTTATCATAGCTACTGAAGCTGGTATTTTGCATAAGATGAAACTTGCTGCTCCACATAAAACATTTATTGCTGCTCCGCCAGATAATATGTGTGCATGTAATAATTGTCCGCATATGAAGAGAAACACTTTAGAAAAAATATATTTATGTTTAAAGTATGAACAACCTGAATTGTTGATGGAGGAAGAGCTTAGGCTAGCTGCAAGGAAGCCTATTGATAGAATGATGGAACTGAGTAAAGTAGTTCCTATTGTAGGTTAGGTTGTACATAAAAGAGTTATGTTTAGTTGTTTTTTTGTTTATGTTATAAAATCGTCTTAAATTGTCAAACCAAAATTAAATTTAATTTTATGAAGCAAATGATTACATTGAAAAATCTATTGCTGGCACTGTGTATAGCAGGGGCTAGCATAGCCAATGGCCAGATTCATCCCTTGGCTTTTGGTCCTTTTACGTTAGGTACAGCTACTACAAATCCTAACTGGTATAAAGATTATGTTGGGTTGAGGTTTTTGGTAAATAGTCCAGCATCTGTTGCCGGTCAGAAAGTGTATACCTTCGCTTATACCGGTGGTACACCGTGGGGAGCTGATGTAATTTTACCTATAGTGAATACTCAAATAATGATGCCTGATCCATCCGTTGGTGGCGATACACTATGTGCTACTGCATTACCAACTGGTTGGATGATGGGTAGAATTGCCTTGGTATACCGCGGTGGTGGTATTGAGTTTGTGTGTAAGGCAGAGAAATGTGCTGATGCAGGTGCTGTTGCAGTTGTGATTGTAAACAACGTTGACGGTGGTCCTGTAGGTATGGGTGCCGGTTCTGTTTGTAGCACTACGGGTTCAGCATCTACCGTTCCTGTATTTATGATTTCTAAAGCAGATGGTGATGCTATTGCTGCTCGTTTCCGTGCTGGTGATACAGCTCGTATTACCATTACGCCATGGGGTTCGGGTAATGCAAAGGATGCAGGTTTTGTTCCCGGTGGTATTGCAGAATGGCATAACTACGCTATTCCTTCTAATCAGTTAGTTAGTACAGGAAACCCTCATCCTTACAGGATGATCGACGGTGCGTTTATTGCTAACTATGGTACAGATGATTTGTCTAGTGTAGATGTAAAGAGTACTGTTACATTCACACCTAATGAAACAGGTACACCAGCTGTACAGCATACTAACACTGTTTCTCTGACAACATTTACTGGTACAGCGTCGTCTACACCGGATTCTATTTACGCAATGTTTGGTACTTCAGAATTTGATTTGACAGCAACTGGTCCCGGTCGTTTTGATTTAGATTATGAAATTACTCATTCCGTGGCTGACGATTTCCCATATGACAACCAACTGTCCACATCGTTTTATCTGACAGACAGTTTGTATTCTAAGGGCCGTTATAATTTCACAAAGAATGAGCCAGTAAGAACTATATACACTTCTTATGGTGTTTCTTCCGGTACAGAGTTCCTTTGGGGTCCTACATACTATGTGAAAAAAGGTGGTGCAGCAATATCTCGCGTACAATACTCTTTGTCAAACAATACAGCCGGTGGAGGTCCTTTGGGAGTTCCAACTACTATATATCTGTTTAAGTGGGTAGATGGTTCGGGTGGTATGCCATTAGATAGTATTTGCCAGAACGGTGAGTTGACATTGGCTTCAATAGGTGTACACAACTATGATGGTGTAAATGATACATCTGGTGCTACGCTTAACTTTACGCAAATGGGTGATCCTACAACAGGTATTCCAACAACTATTTTGCTTGAAGATGATTCTTGGTATTTGCTTGCGATAGGTGTACCAACTGGTCACTATCTTGGAAGCGATGGTATCAACAATCCTTACCCACGTATTTATGGTCGTTATCATGTAGATAATAGCTGGTTAGAGTATACAGCGTTACTTGGTGGTACTGCTGATGACTTTATTTCCGGTACTGGTGGTCATGCTCCTACAACAAGTACATCTACAGCATATGTAAATTCTGTTGACTCATTTAACTTTGATAACGTTAGAGGTTTGATTCCAGCTGTTGCAATGATAGTTGATAATGATCCTCCACCAATCGCTGTTAATGAAGTAGCTCCTACTAGCAATACAATCCTTAATTTGTATCCTAATCCTTCTAAGAGCTTCATTAATGTAGATTTTTCTTTGGAGACTTCTTCTAAGACTGTTACCTACACTATCATTGATGGTCTGGGACGTTTTGTATCTAAAATCGTTCACAACAACGTTAAAGACGATAAGTTCACTATCAATACATCTGATTTAGCTCCGGGTCATTACTTCCTGGCTGTTACTACAGATGATAAGGCCTTGGCCAGAAACTTTGTAATTACTAAGTAATACTGGTTTCAATAATTACTAGAGCGGCACAATCATTTAGATTGTGCCGCTTTTTTTTTGCAGTTATCGCATTTGATTATTTAATAGGAAGTGGTTTGTTTTATGTAATAGTAAGTTCTGTCTGGAATAGGGAAGATTGTACTTTTAGTAGTTGCGTAGATTAGTCAGTAGACTTTTAAGTTTATGTAGTTTTTATTAGAAGCTTTAGGAATTCTGATTTTTTGAAATCCTGCTGAAGTCGTATATCTGGATGCTGTCTTTTCTATTGGTTATAACCAAAGAAACATTTTTGGATTAGTACAGTAACATGGATTTGGAACGATATATCAGTTCGAAAAATTAATAGTGAACATCAGAGATGGCTTTATTAATAGTGCAAAGAATATCAGATTGAACGGTACGATTTGTTCGGAGGATGGATGAATTCCATCTGATTTAGCTTGCTGGTTCGCTTATTATTTGGATTCGTTTGGGGCTGAGCGTAAGCCTACATTGATTTATAAGTAGTCGAAGAAATGTTTAGCAATAGATTTGAAGATGTCAACTCGTTTTGCCCGAGTGAATATAAAAGGAGAAGTAGAAGATAAAGTGTCCTATTTTATCCTATAACCGATACCAAAGTTGATACCTATGTTTGTACGGTTACTTTCCGGTAATACGTGAAGCGATTGAGTTAGTTGCAAATCAGTAGTAACGTCGTATATAAGCCCCTGGGTGAATATTATATTGATGTATTTTAAGGAATTTGATAGTCCCTGATTATACATGTAGGTTCCTTCCTTACTTTGGGAAGTGTTGCTATTTCTGAAGTATTGTACACCTGCTCCAAAATATGGTCGTAGTCTTCTACGCTCATTTTGCAGTTGGTACTGTATCGTCAATGGTACAGATAGTCTACATGGTTTAGTTATATCCAAACCTCGCGCATACTTGTTGTTGTTTTTTAGAATATTGTTGATATCTCTGTAGCTTAGACCTGTTTCCAGTCTGAATCTATTGGTAAGTTTCATTCTAAAAACGATGCGATTACAACGCTCTTCAGCTTTGGTTGTTTTGTCGCTCATTGTAACTTTTTTCGGTAGGTACATGTTGTACACCTGTCGTTCGAAACCAATTGTAAATTTATGGTCGAGCTTTGTTAAGTTGCTTCTGTCGTATGTTTGGGCATGGCACACGTCGTTACAGGCTAAGGATAATAAGCCTATTGATATTGCTGTTAGTGTGTGCCTAAGGGTGATCATTATGTATCTATAACGACCAAAGTTATATATTATTGTTAAAATTAAAAAATTTATTTTTTGTTTCACGTGGAACAGACATGTTTTTAGGTTGTATTGGTAGGTTTTGGCTAAGGATGGTCTAATAGTTTGCTCCTTCGTGGTTGATGTTTGAGTGAGACTGTTGCCCAAATCTATTAGTGTGTTTTTGGTGTTCCAGTAATTGTATATTTGCAGTATGTTTCAAGAGTATGATGTTATAGTAGTTGGTGGTGGTCACGCTGGTTGTGAAGCAGCAGCGGCGGCAGCAAATTCGGGAGCCACTACGTTGCTTGTTACAATGAACATGCAGACTATTGCACAGATGAGTTGTAATCCCGCTATGGGGGGAATAGCAAAAGGGCAGATAGTCCGTGAGATTGACGCACTAGGTGGATATAGTGGTATAGTAAGTGATAGAAGTACTATTCAATTCCGGATGCTTAACAAGAGCAAGGGCCCCGGCATGTGGAGTCCACGTACGCAGAATGACCGGATGGTATTTGCGAACGTATGGCGCGAGATGCTTGAGCAGACAGATAACCTTCATTTTTGGCAAGATATGGTCACAAGTCTAATTGTTTCACGTGGAACAGTAACAGGAGTAGTGACCGGAATGGGTCAAACTATACGAGGGAAGGCTGTTATTCTGACAAACGGAACTTTTCTGAATGGTGTAATTCACGTAGGAGAAAAGCAGTTTGGTGGTGGACGTATGGGGGAGAAGGGAGCAACCGGTATTACTGAGCAGTTGGTAGAATTAGGGTTTGAATCTGCGAGGTTAAAAACCGGAACGCCACCAAGAATAGACGGTCGTAGCCTGGACTATACAAAGATGGAAAGGCAAGAGGGAGATGACGAAGTAGTGGGTTTCTCTTACTTACCAATAGAAAAGCTGGAACCAACTAAGCAAAGGTGCTGTTGGATTACATACACTAATCCGGAGGTGCACAGTATTTTGGAGACGGGTTTTGCTCAATCTCCTATGTACCAAGGTAGAATAAAGGGTAGTGGACCCAGATATTGCCCCAGTATTGAAGATAAAATCAGCAGATTTGCTGAAAGAGACCGTCATCAATTGTTTGTGGAGCCGGAAGGGTGGAATACTGTGGAAATATACGTCAATGGTTTCAGCACTTCATTGGCAGAGGATGTTCAGTACAGAGCACTTCGTTTAGTTCCGGGATTTGAGAACTGCAGGTTCTTCAGACCTGGCTATGCTATTGAGTACGATTATTTCCCGCCGACGCAATTGAAATTTACTCTGGAGACTAAGTTGGTTAATAATCTATACTTTGCCGGTCAGATAAACGGTACTACGGGCTACGAAGAAGCAGCGTGTCAGGGTTTAATGGCAGGAATCAACGCTTCCAGACGGGTTTTTGAAAAAGAACCAATAGTTTTAAAGCGAAGCGAGGCATATATTGGTGTATTAATCGACGACTTAATCAATAAGGGAACTGACGAACCCTACAGAATGTTTACCAGCAGGGCTGAATATCGTACACTGTTGCGACAGGATAATGCAGATTTCCGATTGACGGAATTGGGCTATAATATAGGACTCGCATCGGAGGAGCGTTACCAACTAATGCTGGCTAAGAAAGAAAAGGTAGAGCGGATAAAGAAAACATTGGCTGACTACACTATAAAAAGAGAGGAAGCCAATAGCTACCTTACAAAAAAGAACTCGGCCGAACTCACTGAAAATGTGCGGGCGATTAAATTACTATTGCGACCAGGAATTTCTCTGAAAGAAATGATCGCTGAAATACCCGGAATTAAAGGCGCCATAGCGGAGGTAGACGACCTGATACTCGAGCAGGTTGAGATTCAGGTCAAATACGACGTTTACATCGAAAAAGAGCAAGAATTGGTGCAAAAAATGGCTGCTTTGGAGCATTTAGCTATTCCGGACAGTTTTAACTTCGATAAACTGACCGCAATGTCGGCGGAGGCCCGTCAGAAACTCAATAAGATAAGACCTGCTACTTTGGGTCAGGCAAGTAGAATAAGTGGAGTAAATCCCAGTGACGTGCAGATACTAATGGTGTATATGGGAAGATAGCAGTAAAGGGTTGTTCCGGGAAAATAATAGAAGAATGATATTACCAGCCATTTTGCATTATTGTCAGTATCAGGAACGGTGCCATAGCGAAGTTCGACGAAAGTTATTTGATCATGTAAGTGATAGTGAAACGGCAGAAGAGCAATTGGCAGCATTGGTAAGTGCAGATATACTTAATGAGGAAAGGTATGCAAGGGCATTTGCCAGAGGACGGTGGCGAATGAAGAAGTGGGGAAGGAATAAAATAAGGCAAGAGTTGAAGGCCAGGAAAGTATCCGAATACTGTATCAAAGTAGGGTTGTCCGAGATAGATTATGATGCTTATATTGTTGAGTTGAGCAAATTAGCGCAGAAAAAGTCGATGGAACTGAAGCGTGAAAAGAATATTTTTATCAAGAAGAGCAAGCTGTATAGGTTTCTGGTTCAAAAGGGCTATGAAAGTGATTTGGTTAATGAGACCATTACACAGGTTCTATCAAGCAGGTAGAATATTGACACCCGGTAATAGAAATATTATTTTAACGGCGCATTTTGCATGATGAAGCTTATTTTTGCACATAATTTTAATTGAAGGTTTAAATTGTTTTAAGTGACGAAAGTTGTCTCCATATTCTTTCTCTTAGTGATAGCGCAGAATATTTTTGCGCAGGAAAGCTATGATGAGCGAGCCAGGAACTACATTAAGCAGTATGCGGATTATGCCATTGCAGATCAGCGAAAAACCGGTGTGCCAGCTGCTATTACTTTGGGTCAGGGTATTTTGGAGACTGATGCCGGAAACAGCGAGCTGGTAATAGAGGCAAATAACCATTTTGGGATAAAGTGTAAAAATAATTGGCAGGGTGAAACCATTTTGCACACTGACGACGCTAAGAACGAGTGTTTTAAAAAATACAAAAATGCATTGGAGTCTTACGGAGATCACTCCAGACACCTTATAATAAACCCAAGATACAAATCACTATTTAATTACCCAGCTACAAATTACTCGAAGTGGTGCCATGGTTTGAAGCGTTGCGGTTATGCAACCAACCCAAAGTACGCCTATCAGTTAATCAAAATAATAGAAAAGTATGATTTGCAGGACTACACATAT
The DNA here is from genome assembly GCA_030426665.1 of Bacteroidia bacterium. Taxonomy (GTDB): domain Bacteria; phylum Bacteroidota; class Bacteroidia; order Chitinophagales; family Chitinophagaceae; genus Nemorincola. The sequence goes on from JAUHYD010000004.1 coordinate 97,975, forward strand.
GCTGCTCTTGACAGCAACTATGTAATCAATACATTAAGTACTGACTCCCTGAATAATATAGCAGCAGCGGAAGATAGTGCGAAAAGTATTGATGAGATTGCTAAAGCTGCGGACAGCGCACGAGTAGCAATTTTGTGGAATGAAAAATATGGCGCTGATTATCCGTCGGGCCTACCGGTTGAGCAGGAAGACCCAGTGGTACAGAATATTAATGGTTTGAAAGCGGTTTTTTGTAAAAAAGGGGATGTTTTGCTGAAAACAGCAATGAAATACAGACTCCGTTATGCACATTTATTAGAAATAAACGACATGGAAGATGGCCCCCTTCCGTTTGACACGTATATATATTTAGAAAAAAAGAATACAACTGGTTTAAGAAAAGAGCATGTCGTAAAGAAAGGAGAGTCTCTTTTGAAGATTGCACAGAACGAAGGTATTCAACTAAAACGACTGGCCGGTTTTAATCATTTGGAGCCAACAGACATGCCGGAGGAGGGTTCTATACTACAGCTGCAGTCGATGGCACCTATTAAGCCAGAAGTAAGCAAGTCGGGTATAAAAGTATACAGTGGTACGGTACTTGAAGAGCAGGAACAAATTGCAGTTACACCCGTTTCTGTGAACGATGAACAACACCCTGCAAAGAATGAAGAAGAAATAGGGTTCGGAATGGGATTTCAAGCACCAAAAGAGAAAGTTAAGGAATACCCTGGCGAGGCTACTCCTACAGAGATTACCAGGCAGGATTTTATGAAGAATGACCCGCCGCAACCGCAGATGAAAAAGCCAGCTACCGAAAAGGTATATACTGCTGCCGACAAACACTATCGAGTAAAAAGAGGAGATACAGCCTACTCTATAGCCAAGAAAAATGGCGTAACTGTTGCTGATTTGATGAAATGGAATGCCAATCTGGAGCCTCAGGCACTAAGTATAGGGCAGGTAATTCAAGTGAGGGAATAATGGTGAGGGAAACCAACATAGCGGACAAGAAATTTGTTCTGCACATAAGCAGGGAGCAAATAGCTGCACGAATTGAAGAACTAGCCGGCTCTATATGTGCGCAGTATAAAGATAAGACACCTCATTTTATTGTTGTTTTGAATGGTGCGGCCGTATTTGCCGTAGATCTGATTAAGGCTCTGGAAATGCAATTGACCGTGTCCTTTGTTCGGCTTTCTTCATATCATGGTCTGGCATCCAGCGGTCACGTGAAAACAATTATAGGCTTGGATGATTCCTTTGTTGGGAGGCCAGTCATTATTGTAGAGGATATTATAGACACCGGTAAGACGTTATACGATTTCTTGCCGGAGGTGTGGGATAAAAATCCTTCCTCGGTTAATATAGCCACATTTCTGACAAAACCGGGTGCGCTGAAATATGCCGTAGCAGCAGATTACACGGCGTTTGAGATAGAAAATAAGTTTGTAGTTGGGTATGGGCTTGACTATAACGAGCTGGGTAGAAACTTACCGGACTTATATATGTTAGCAGAGTAGCGGTAGAAAAGGCTAATCTTTATTAAGTCGGATTTCCTGCAGATAGAAATTGCTCTCCTTCTGTTTCATGAGGATATATACACTGTACTTGATGCCACTAGGTGTAACGAGACTACCTATTATAAACTTTGAACTGCTGTTAGGCGATCCATTATCCATAATAAGGAAGTCCTTAGGGATATTCCTTTCAAAGAAGTCCTTAAGCACCACTTCCGCTTGATTGCGGCTATATATCGTTTGTGTATTATTAATAGTAACCGGTACGATATTGTCAAAATACTTTGACATATCCTCGATACGGTTGTTCTTTATAGCATTCACCACGTCCTCCATCGGTGGGCGTGATGACTGTGCAAAAACCGTAAAAAGTATTAATGTACAACTAACTAATAGAATAAGGTTTTTCATATTATTAAAAAATGAACAACTACACGCCTTCATTATTTCCTCCTAAGTACTTATAGCAAAAATGAAGCCAAAAATCACAAAAAGTTAAAGTTCATCAAAAAATATTCTGCATTGTATTCTTTCCGCCACCGATTTTTCGGTAAGGGGTACCAAATATACGTAAAATACCATTCGAAAAGCCACATCACAGATAGGTATAAATAAAAAACAACACGCAACAAATAGGACTACTTGTATCGTGTTGTATAAGTCATCACAAGTCAATCGTACACATCCTCAAAAGAATCGCAGGCATACATCACCTGATAAGTTAATATTAAGCTGATAACTTGTAAGCCGATGAATCAAGTTGCATCAAAGTGTCCTTAATATGGTTTTTCACAATTTTGTTGTGTGAAATAGCAAAGGTCGCACTCAAAAGTGTTTTCAAATCGGCTTTCAATGGTCTTTCAAGTATTTTTAAAGCCTTGTTTTTGCTGAAGTAAATTACTGCTCTCTTTTTCATAACAAATTGGTTTTAGTAGTGTTAATACAAAACCTGTGCCAATCCGCACGATTTTCGTGAAGGTTTTTATTTGTTAACAATCCTTTGAGAACGTATTTGCAGTGAGTTGCGGGAATTATTAATCGGCAGTAAATAAATAGAATAAAACTATTGCTATTTCCCGGCTTTGGTAAGGAAATTTTTTTCTTCGGAAGTCAAAGATTTGTACCCTTTTTGATTGATTTTGTCCAGAATGGCATCGACTCTGCTTTCCGTATCCTGAGCATGGGGTTGTGAATTGTTGAAGACAGCGCTCCTCTTGTTGCTGTTTTTCCGACTTATAGCTTGCTCATCCGGAGTGACCATGCTTTCCAATTTACTGCCGGCACTATACATCCATTCCCCGGGTCGATAACCCGCTTTGAGTAGCCTGACGTATAGGAAACCAAGCAAACCACCGCCAAGAAGCATAAAAATCACTGATAAGTAATACCCGGAACCAATTATCATAAGCAAGCCGAACGCACCGGCGACCACCAGAATTGGAATGCTGAAAGTCTCACTTAGATAAAAGCGGTACTTAGGAGTAAGCGTAACCGCAGCGGCACACATTGCTACCAGACCGGCTCGTGGTCCCATTATTTGAGGAGGAGCTTTTCCTACTTCTCCGGGGATAAGCTGAATTAACACATAAAACAGGCCACCTACAATTACCCCATAAAGAAACAGTGGTATTATTTGCTTTTTTCCAATCAGCATTTGTGTAACTGAGCCGAATGTATACAGCCAGAGCATATCACTCACCATATTCAAAAAGCTATTGGGAAAATGAAAGAACCCATAAGTAAGCGGTGTCCACCAGTGGTCAGCAAAGGAAGCAATGCTTGGCAATGCAATATTAGATGCCAGATAGGTGTTAAAAGCATCAGTAGAGCCGTTTACAATCATCATAACCGCCCAGCAGATAGCCAATGTCATATATGACCCGGCGAGAAAAAAGATTAGTTTAAGAACTGCATTGTTGTCGTAACCCGGAATGTACGGCAGCAACGACTTTCTATTACCCATGCTCATCATTGTAAAATTATCAATAAAAATCGGTTTGTGTAATGTATGACAAAAAGCTTCTGTCTTATTTAACACATCGGTTTCATCGCCGGAGTTGGGTGCTGTCATTTGTCAATTAATCAACCTATTTTTGCGCCTTATTATGGCAAACGAAAATAAATTACAAGATATAATAGGACACTGCAAAGAATATGGATACGTCTTTCAGTCGAGTGAGATATATGATGGTTTGAGTGCTGTGTATGATTACGGGCAGTATGGAGCAGAGCTGAAAAAAAATATTCGGGATTACTGGTGGCGCAGCATGACCCAGATGCATGATAATATTGCCGGTATTGATGCAGCAATCTTTATGCACCCGACGGTATGGAAGGCAAGTGGTCATGTGGATAGCTTTAGCGATCCGATGATAGACAATAAAGACAGTCAGAAGCGCTACCGGGTAGATCACCTGATAGAAGGGTATGCCGAAACATTGGAGAAAGGAACGGGTGATGCGCTCATTGCAAAAATGGAGCAACTGCTTGCCGACAACAACCTTACCGGCATAAAAGAACTAATAGAAGAGCACAAGATAAGCTGCGCTATCAGCGGTACCTGCAACTGGACAGACGTACGCCAGTTCAACCTTATGTTTGCAACCCAACTGGGCTCGGTAGCAGAAGAGGCAAATGAAATATACCTGCGCCCGGAAACGGCACAGGGCATTTTTGTGAACTTTCTGAATGTGCAGAAAACCGGACGTATGAAAATACCGTTTGGTATAGCACAAACAGGAAAAGCATTTCGTAATGAAATAGTAGCACGTGGTTTCATTTTCCGTATGCGGGAGTTTGAGCAAATGGAAATGCAGTTTTTTGTACGTCCCGGCACGCAGAAAGAATGGTATGACTACTGGAAGGAAGTGCGCATGAAGTGGCACCTCAGCCTGGGTATATCTGCTGAAAACTTTCGGTTTCATGATCACATCAAGTTGGCGCATTATGCCGACATGGCATGCGATATAGAGTATGACTTCCCTATGGGCTTCAAGGAAGTAGAAGGCGTACACAGCCGTACAGACTTTGACCTGAGCAGGCATCAGGAGTTCAGCGGAAAGAAACTGACCTACTTCGATACCGAAATAAACAAGCACTATGTACCATACGTAATTGAGACGTCCATAGGGCTGGATCGTACTGTGATGATGGTACTAAGCGACGCCTACAAAGAGGAAGACCTGAGCACAGAGGAAAAGAAAGACAGTCGTGTAGTGCTGAGCCTGCCACCGATGCTGGCACCGATAAAACTTGCGGTACTACCACTTACCAAGAAGGATGGCTTGCCGGAGCTGGCGAAAGAGTTGATAGACGAATGTCGCCCATACTTTAAGTGCTTTTACGAAGAAAAAGACAGCATAGGTAAGCGATATCGCAGACAAGATGCAATAGGTACTCCGTTCTGTATAACCATAGATCACCAGACTAAAGAGGACAGAACAGTAACGATTCGCCATCGCGATAGCATGACCCAGGAGCGTATACCATTAGACAGTGTACGTGCGCTGATAGTTGAGAAGACAAAGATGTTTTAGCGAAGTACCAATACATTTACTTGTGCCACATTTAATAAATGTGGCACATTTGTGTTTAAGCCGTAACTTTGCACACTTTTATATATATTAGCAAGGGTGCAATATATTTTTCAATAAGGATACAATGAGTTCAATTATTAATAAACTGGAGGCGATAAATGCGCGGTTCGATGAGCTGGGCGTTGCATTGACCAATCCGGAAGTTGTGAGTGACAACAAACGTTTTTCTCAGGTGAGTAAGGAGTACAGGAAGTTGGAGAAAATTGTTGTTGTGTATAAAGAATTTCGGACTTGCTTAGATAGCTATGCCTTTGCAAAAGAAGTGCTGGAAACAGAAAGCGATGAAGAGTTGCGGGAGATGGCAAAAGAGGATTTGGAAAAGTTGGAGGAACAAAAGGAGCAGTTGGAAGAACGTGTTCGTCAGCTGTTGATACCCAAGGATCCACAAGACGAAAAGAATGCTATACTGGAGATTCGTGCCGGCACCGGTGGCGATGAGGCGAGTATATTTGCCGGCGACCTGATGCGGATGTACCTACGCTATTGTGAGCGTAGAGGATGGAAAGTATCGGTACTTACAGAAACAGAAGGTACCGTTGGTGGATATAAAGAGGTGCAGCTGGAAGTAGTAGGTGAAGATGTTTATGGTACAATGAAGTTCGAAAGCGGTGTACACCGTGTGCAAAGGGTTCCGGCTACAGAAGCCAGTGGTCGTGTACATACGTCGGCTGCAACTGTAGCAGTAATGCCGGAAGCAGAAGAGGTGGATTTCGAGTTGAAAGAAAGCGATGTAAAAATGGAAACCGCACGTAGTGGTGGTGCCGGCGGACAGAATGTAAACAAGGTAGAAACCAAGGTGATATTGACGCACGTACCTACGGGTACCGTGATAACCTGTCAGACAGAGCGTTCACAACTTGGCAACAGAGAGAAGGCCATGAACATGATGCGCTCTAAACTATACGAAGAGCAGGTGCGTAAACAAGAGGACGAGATAGCCAGCAGGAGAAAAAGTCTGGTAAGTACGGGCGATCGTTCTGCTAAGATTCGTACCTACAACTACCCTCAGGGGCGCATTACAGACCACCGTATCAACATGACCATATACAGTCTTGATGACTTTATGAATGGTAACATACAAGAAATGGTTGAAGCGTTACAGTTTGCAGAGAATGCAGAGAAAATGCAATCCGGAGAAACGGTGATATAAGGTTGTAAGCACAATGACAATTCCGGTTGAAAATCGGTTGGGTTAAGTGTGTCACGGGTTTGCTAACGCACTATGCTTGGCACGAACCCGTAGGAGTGCCTTTCGATTTATGTGCCACTATTTATAGTAGTGATCTCACAAGCCCCGGTATTTCACTCGGTTTTATGCGGTAACCTATTTTCGATATTTTACCTTGCTTGTTTATTATGATTTTGGAAGGAGACCCCATACCGTAATCGAGTCGGCGGAACTCTATTTGACTGCCGGTGGTAGCAATGGGGTATTCCAAGCCGTGTTTGATGATATAGTCATTCAGTCCTTCCTGTTTATCGAAAGTAACGGCAACAAATACTACTGAAGTATCGTATTTAAGTTCCTTGTACGCTGTGTTCAGCTCTTCAAACTCCATCACACACCCGCTGCAACTCTCAAACCAAAAATCAAACACGATCACCTTCCCAAGACATGACTCATTAGTAAACACTTTGCCATCCTGTGTAGTGAGCGAAAACGGACGATACGTTTCTCCTTGGTGAGACAGCATAGCAGAGTCTATGCTGTACCACAACCGGTTTAGGTTTTGGGCATTGGCACAGAACGCATTTATAGTGATGGCAATAGTCAACAAGAGTATACATCTCATAAGATAGTGTTCACCTCATTGCCCTCACAAGGCGTGCTGTTCGTCTGTCGGCACGGTGATTCTGTAAGCTGACAACCGCCCAAATAGCAGCAGGCAGCCATCCAAGAACCGTGCATTGCAGTATCAGGCAAAGTAGACCTCTGAGTATTCGCCCTCTGAGAAAAAAGGACAACCATGGAAGTAGAATGGCGATAAGTGTCATAGCAGGATAATGATTATTAGTATAAAGTTATCGAATTTCATGAAAAAAGACGACTTTCCAAATCATATTTGGCCAACCCAAACGCTGTTAATTACTCAAGTGTTTTCAATTTAACTTTTTGGTTAATCAGGTATTTGTAGCTTAGAGATTGTAGAAATACATGTTTCTTGATTGTTGCCGGTAGAAACATCATTTATAAAAACAAATCTGCAAAAATGAAAACAGGCCTGTTGGTGCTAGTTTCTGTGATGCTTTACTTACCTGTCTATGCAGGCAAGTTATTTATTCCTATGGACAGTGCGCAAACGAATCATTTAAAGGCTTACGGCGTAGTGTACAGTACTATTGCTGATGGCAATGAAGTGGAGTGGCTGCTCAATTACAAAGGTGGCAGTTTTGCTATGGACTACTCACATACGTTGGAAGATGCCTGCAAAAACAGGGCTGTGACCTACGAGCGGTTGTCTAATACAGAATACCTAACGATGATGCGGGAAATAGCATCGTCTATGTCTGATAAGGCAGTGGTGCTGGGAAGAGTTCCTAAAATAGCGGTGTACACCCCTACCGGAAAGCCACCCTGGGATGATGCGGTGACACTGGCACTTACTTATGCCGAGATTCCATTTGACAAGTTGTATGTAGATGAGGTGTTAGCCGGCCGGCTGTCGCAATATGACTGGTTGCACCTGCACCACGAAGACTTTACGGGACAATATGGCAAGTTTTGGTCAATGTATAAGAATGAGGAATGGTATCGGGCAGAAAAGCGGTCGGCAGAAAAGCTTGCTGCTAGTCATGGTTTCAAGAAAGTCTGGCAGATGCAGCTGGCCGTAGTGAAAACGATTAAGCGTTTTGTGGGGAATGGTGGCAACCTGTTTGCTATGTGCTCGGCTACTGACACTTACGACATATCGCTAGCGGCAAATGGCATTGACATTTGTGATACGCCTTATGACGGGGATAAAATGGATCCGTCGGCGCAGTCATTGCTTGAGTATGATAGTTGTTTTGCATTTACGGGGTTTACCGTTTCAGACAATCCGTTTGAGTATGAATACGCAACCATAGACAACGTATCCTATCGGTTTTTGCCGGAGAGTGCCGATAGTTTCAGTCTGAGAAAGTTTGATGCCGGAGACAATCCTGTTGCAGCCATGCTGTGTCAGAACCATACCAATACCATTAAGGGTTTTATGGGGCAAACAACATCATTCAGGCGAGAAGTGGTAAAGCCCAACGTCCTGATACTGGCAGAGAATACACAGGCGAAAGAAGTGCGCTATATGCATGGCAACTATAAAAAAGGTTCGTGGACATTCTATAGTGGTCATGACCCCGAAGACTATCAGCACATGGTAGGAGAGGCACCAACCAACCTGGAGCAGCACCCAAATTCTCCGGGGTACCGACTGATACTGAATAATGTCTTGTATATGGCTTCAGGTAAAAGGGAACATCCGGCAAAACAAACGCCAATCATTGATACGCAGCAAGTGGCGGAAGAGCCGGAGCCCACTCCCAAAGACCAGATACATATTACCGCTGGTGGAAGTGCCAACACACTGGTAATATCCATTGGCAAAAAAAATGAGGCCGATGATGATATGCTTATACGGCAGGTGGCGCTTGTGAATGCAGCGGGAAAAGAGGTGTTCCGCAAACAATACAATGCCCGGACAGCTACCGTGTACATGGATGATCTGGAACCGGGCATCTACTCTGTATTGGTAAATGATACCAATGCGGGCAAAGTGGTTAAAAATTAGCAGCTGTGGTGCTTATTTGGCAATAGGTGTCGTATTTTTGCAACTCTGGGTCAGGACGCTCCAGCACAAAAAGCCTATGCCGATAGATATTGAGGAATATATAGCCAGTGGGATAATTTACGACTACTGTGCAGGCCTGCTTCCGGAAGGTGAACGAGCAGCTGTCGAGCGGATGGTTTCGTTTTATCCGGAGGTGAGGGCAGAATTGCATAGTGTACAGGAAACACTGGAACAGAATGCCTCGCAGGCGGCAATGCCACTCCCACCTGATTTGAAAGATAAGATATGGGGAGTACTCGATAACCTCGGCAAAGAGCAGAAGCGAAACCCGGAAGACCTGCCACTAATCAACAAATATTCTAGTGTTGATAATTGGCGGCAGATGGTATTGCCAATGTTACCGGCCGGCATACCGGAGGGCACTGATGTGCAGATGTTACGAAACTCAGACGGCATAACTCAGATGCTAATCTCCAGCTCGATAGACGTGCCGGACGAAGTACATGAAAATGAGCGTGAAAGCTTTTTCGTATTGGAAGGTAACTGCAGATGTAATATTGGTGAAAAACAAATTGAGCTTGGTCCGGGCGGATACATTGAGATACCGATGCACGAACACCACCATGTAGAAGCACTATCACCAAGGGTAGTCGCGATACTGCAACGCATAGCCGTTTAGTGCAACTATAGTGCTTTATTCAAAATAATTGATAACGCACTCTTTGAGCATAAGCTCCTGTTGTTCAAGACCCCGTACAGGTACTGGTTCTATTTCCTTAAAGTGCGGCCAACCGTCTTCATCGCGACCGGCAAATTCATAAAACCCGTGCTGTGTAAGTAAGGTGCACACGCCAATATGCATAAGGTCCTGTTTCTGCTCTTTCGAAAACTTACGGCGAGGTAGCTGCCCCAGCTCGTTTATCCCAATGAGGAACAGGATGCCTTCCATATCCGGCAATTTTCCGAAACGCTCTTTGAGCATAGCTTCCGTTTCTATCCAACGCTGTTCAAAGTTATCCATAATGCACGGCCCCTATGTTGCTGAAATATTGGGTGAACAAATCAGCACTTTTGTTAGTTGAAGCGACGAAATTAGCGCATTAGTAAGATACGGCAACCAATTTGCGCTTATTAATTGTATTTTTAAAAAAAGTTAAAACTATTAGTTATATAGCTGTTTCTCGGTTTACAGTTTTAATTTTGGTTATCGATAATTTAAGCAACAAAACATCACTTAAAGAATATGGAAATATCTTCATCATTTGACATTCGTGAACTGAATGAGCGAATTCATCAGCAGAGTGCTTTTATTGATTTGTTGACCATGGAGTTGGATAAGGCTGTGGTTGGCCAGAAACATATGGTTGAACGCTTAATGATTGGAATGTTGGCAAACGGACACGTGCTATTGGAAGGTGTGCCGGGTCTCGCAAAAACACTTGCCATTAAATCTTTGTCATCTGCTATTCACGCTCGGTTTGCAAGAATACAATTTACACCGGATTTGTTGCCGGCTGACGTACTAGGTACAATGGTTTACAATCCGCAGGAGCATGTATTTGCGGTGCGTAAAGGACCGATATTTGCCAACTTTATACTTGCGGATGAGATAAACCGTGCTCCGGCAAAAGTGCAAAGTGCACTGTTGGAAGCAATGCAGGAGCGACAAGTGACCATTGGTGATAGTACTTATAAGCTGGAAGAACCCTTTCTGGTGTTGGCAACACAAAACCCGATTGAGCAGGAAGGTACTTACGAACTGCCTGAAGCACAGGTGGACAGGTTTATGCTGAAGATTATTATTACTTATCCGAAGAAAGAAGAAGAGCGTCGAATAATTCGTACCAACCTGAACCCGGGTGGCATGACTAAGATTAACCCGGTTGTAAAAACAGATCAGATTCTGAAAGCGAGAGAATTGGTCAGAGAGGTGTACATGGACGAAAAGATAGAGCAGTACATTCTGGACATAGTATTTGCAACACGCTTTCCCGAAGAGTATAAGTTAGGTAAGCTGAAGACCCTTATCAGTTACGGAGGGTCACCACGTGCGAGCATCAACCTTGCTTTGGCATCAAAAGCATACGCATTTATCAAGCGCAGAGGGTATGTTATACCAGAAGATGTGCGTGCAGTATGTCACGACGTTATGCGCCACCGTATAGGTCTTACCTACGAAGCGGAAGCAGAAAATGTAACAACGGAGCAAATAATCAACGACATACTGAACGTGGTAGAAGTACCATAGTAGGGTTGATTACAAATAATTATGTACGCCACTCATTTCGGGTGGCGTTTTTTTTGTGGGAAATGGATTCGAGAGCTACCTTTTTCATTATAAAAATCAGCAATGTTTTTGCCCTTGCTTCAAAAAACAGCGCGATAACGGACTTATTCAAAAAGGGGAGGTTGGCGCATGTGTAATTAGTTGAAAAACAACTCGCTGTTAGGGAAGTTATTTTTATGATAGATAGCATGTGGTGTATGATAATGCGGAAAGTGCAAGCTCATAAAACCTAGGTTTGCCAAAACAAAAAACACGCTTCATCTTTGTGTCACAAAACAACCAAATCCCTATCATGATTGAAAAGTTCAAGAAATTAGAGCGACAGTATGTACTGTCGGACAGCTCGGTAAATGAGTATGGCTTTCGTTTGCTGACCTCCGGTTATCAGATGGATTCTTTTCGCAAAAACCCAATCGGGTATTATATGCACCGCCGCGAAGATGGCATAGCCCTGAAGTGGGAAGACCTGAAAATTGAAGATGACAAGATAGTAGGTACACCTACCATTAACCTCTCTAATGCCAGGGGCGAACAAACCTGTGCAGAAGCAGAAAACGGCTTTCTGAATGCTGCTTCGGTAGGTCATATAGTAGTGCTTGAATATAGCACAGAAAAAGAAATGATGCTCCCCGGGCAGACGGGCCCCACTATCACCAAATGGTACAATAAAGAATGTAGCCTGGTGGATATACCCGGCAATAGCAATGCCCTTACCCATCTATATGATGCGAATGAAAATGAGCTTAATCTGGTTGACCTGAACATCGGAAAACGTTCACTACCCGGACTGCAAGAGAACACTCTCATTGACCTTTGCGATGTACTGGGGCTGGCACAAAAAACTACAGAAACCGAAGTTAGAGATGCTGTGAAGCATCTGGCTAACAAGGCCAGAAATCTGGAAGCAGCAAACATCACATTAAGCAAAGACAAACAATCGCTCCAAGTACAGCTGGACGAAATAAAGAGTCTGCGCTGCCGATACGAAGTAACAGCACTGCTAAACCGCGCACTTGAAGACAAAAAGGTGACGGTAGCATTGAAAGAAAAGCTAAACGAAGACTACGCGAATAATCCGGAAGGGCTAAAGACATTATTAGCTGCAATGCCTGCCTACCAGTCGATAGCGGCACAATTGAAAAATCAAAAACAAGCGGACACGTCAGAAAATTGGGTGTGGGACGATTATGAAAAAAATGACCCGACCGGCAATAAGCTAAAGTTGTTGCGCGCCAACGACCCTGTTCGTTATCAGGAGCTTTTTGATAAAAAATTCGCTCAATAGTCGTACGCTCCGGCAAAGACACATCCTGTTGTAAGTAACACAACGGAACTAATGCTACGAATCAACCTCCGGAACACCTTGCTATGCCCATAGTCAAAGATGGCATACCTAAACTACTGCGCTACCACCACTGGTTTTGTTTTTCAATACACTTTTGAAGCACTCTTGCTGGCTCTTCCTCGATAGCATAACCTGTAGCAATCACACCTTTTACCTATAGACATCTTACCAGTACACCCGAAAAGCAGCACCGCTTTTCTATATCTAACAATATCATTCTTTAATCACTAATCAATCATACCTATATGGCAATCCAGAAAGAGATATGGCAAGACCACATCGAAGGCAATCTTTTTAAGAACAACGAGTTTCTGTTAGCATCAACCGATGCCGGGCAACACGTAATGCAAGGCAAAGTGGTTCATATTCCACAGGCAGGTGCAAAAGCAACCGTGGAAAAAAACCGCTCAACCCTCCCTGCAACAGTGATACAGCGTACAGATTCGGACGTAATGTACGTTCTGGACGAATACACCACAGATCCGATTCTCATACCTAATGCAGAGTCGTTTGAGCTGAGCTACAATAAGCGTGAAAGTGTATTGGGAGAGTATGAGTCGTCGCTCCGGGAAACAATTGCAGACAATTTGTTGATAGAGTGGAGTCCGTCTGGAGTTACCGGTACGACCATCCGTACCACCGGGGTTGCAACAGCAACACATCTTGCAGATACCGTTGGCAACAGGAAGAAGTTTACGGTTAATGACCTGAAGTATGCTCAGTTGCAAATGAATAAACAAAACATTCCGATGGAAGGTCGCTATGCACTGATAAGTGCCGATATGTTTCAGCAACTGACGGACGATATGTCTGCTACTCAGTACCGTGACTTTAGTGCCGCGTATGATGTAAAAGACGGCATCCTTGGCCGACTGTTCGGCTTCAACATTATGATGCGTGGCAGTGTAGTTACTTATAACAACGACCCTTCCCCGGTTGTGCACGCTTATGACGATGTAACAGAAGCAACAGACAATGACGGCGTGCTGTGCTGGCAGATGAGTGCTGTAGAACGTGCATTGGGACAAGTTACATTCTTTGAACGCATGGGCGACCCTACTTACTATGGCGACATATACAGTGTGGGTGTAAGAATGGGCGGACGTAAACGCAGAAGCGACGCAAAAGGCATTGTCGCAATAGTACAAGACGCAGAATAGTGCCAACAAGGCGGGCACTGGGTCGGGATACCTTTTGTGTTTGTTTCATAAGTAGGTTTTTTATTGATAAGGAGCCGACAAAATGCCCGCCTTGTTGCTAACAATTTTCTTCACCGGCGTATGACGCTCAATATGCAAACTCATGTTCATGGAAATAAAAGTATGGCTTCTCGTAGGTGTAGCTAGTGTAATGGCTGCGATACTCGGTTTCATAATAAAGGTTGTGACAGATCAGGTATTAAAGCGATTGGACGAAATAGTAACAGAGCTGAAACAACTTACCCAATCGACTACAGTGCAGGGTCAGCAAATAAAGGGGCTGCAAGAGCAGGATACCATTATTCATCGTCGCTTAAATGAACACTCTGAACGCATACATACGTTGGAAACAAATGCCATTCACGAAAAATAAAACAACTAATTCATCCAGAAATCTCTATCACTATGTTTTGTACAAGGATAAAAAGCAAACTAAGAAACGTGCTGCGAACATTTGACAGCTTTGTTGACAACAATGTAGAAACCGCACTTAAAGTAACCACAGTATTGAAACAAATAATTGCGTCGCCCGTAGCGGACATTGTAACCGCACTAATACCCGGTGAGGCGGACGACTTGCTTAAAAAAAAGTTGCTGATTGCGCTAGAAAAGGTGACGGACGTTTTGACAATTACAGACGAGTGCATGAAGCATCATAACGTAAACGATAAGCTCGCCTGCTTTGCAGAACAGATGCGCCATAACTCCCCGGAATTGCAAGACGCTTTATTGCATAAAATGGCGAGCCTGTTAACCAGCGAACTAGACGGGAATAGAATGAAACAAAACCTGTACGACCTGTACACACAGGCCAAGTATGCAGCTGCCAAGCAATAAATTCAATTTGCAACCTATCGCTAAATCTAAAACACAACAACATGAACAATACCGGGCATAACTCAATGCCAGATCAAAGAATGCTCGCTTTATACGCGCTGAAGGCAGCGCAAGGGCAGATAGGACAAACAGAAAGCCCGAAGGGCAGCAACCGGGGCGAAATGATAAATAAGTATTTGCGGTCAGTGGGACTGAATCCCGGATACGCCTGGTGTCAAGCGTTTGTGTATTGGTGCTATGAAGAAGCTGCAAAGCAAATCGGTATTCGGAATCCTATGCCCAAAACAGCCGGTGTATATGATTGCTGGAATCGTTGCGCAATTGAAGTTAAGGGGCAGGCCACAAGTGTTCTGACAATGTTACGGGAATCTGTGGCCAGACAACCGGAAGTGTTGCAGCCGGGCGATCAATTCATTTTGACATTTGGCAAGCTTTCCGGACACACCGGTATCATAGAGCGGGTGGCAATAGAAGTAGGAGAAGACCCTGTGCTACACACCATTGAAGGAAATAGCAATACAGACGGCAGCAGGGAGGGTTATGCAGTAGTACGACATAAACGAAAGCTAAGCGAAAAGGCATTGCGTGGCTTTATACGGTACGCCTAACCTCTTGAACATCATCAAACATAAACTCTATAACATGAATGGAATAAAACAACGCTCCGACAACAGTATGCAGGAAGACAAATTGTACTTCAGCAGCGATGGGCTGGCATTTCTAAACGAGACAGACGCAAAAAGGCAAGCGAAATCACTACGAGACAAACGTATCAATGTTATGACCAGGCAGGAAGCAGATTTACAAATGGAAAAACTGTTAGCTGACATAGGCGATGAAGAGTCCGATATGTTGTCTGGCATACCGACCTTGAAGTAAGGGTATCAAAAACAATAAAATACAAAAACACAAATTATGGGTAGTGTAAACATTACGCTGGCTAATGGTCAGCTTGGGGCAACGCTCCAGACAAATGACGGTATTGCCGGACTGGTAATTACCGGGAACACTGAAGGCGACTACACTGTCGGAACACCGATACTGGTAACAAGTATGGCATCCGTAGCAGCAGCAGGCATAACCGACACATTGAACAGCTTTGCAATTCGACAGTTGCAGGAGTATTACAATCAAGCAGGCGCAGGGGCTCAACTGTATCTGATGCTAGTTCCTGCCACAATGACCATAGCAGATATGGCGGATAACGCCAACCCGGATGGTGCAAAAAAGCTACTGGACTATGCTGATGGAAAGGTAAAAGTATTGGGGTTGCTCAGCGATGATATCGCTGTCGCTGCTGCCACAGAACCGATAGTTATAACAAATGGTATAAACGAAGACGTTTACACTGCAGAAGCAAATATGGTAGTAATGGCAGCAGCCTACTTTGCTGCACACAAGCCTTTCAGAGCCATTATCGGTGGCACAAGTTTCTCAGGAGTTGCGGCGGAATTAAATGATTACTCTACAGGCACAACCAACAACCGCACAGCCATATTAATCGGTGACACAAAAAGTGGTGTTGGCGCGTGTGTAGGTCTTGCATTAGGCGTTGTTGCATCCATACCTGTGCAGAGAAAAATTAGCAGGGTTAGAACCGGTCCACTTACTAACACAGCAGCTTTCCTCGGCACAGAATCGGTGGAAGCTTTGGCAGAGTCTTTACCGGTTATTGCACAAAAGAGCTTCATCACATTTATTACCTATGCCAACACAAGTGGCTACTTCTTTTCCGGTGACCCAATGTGCACTGCCACAACAGACGACTACAGTATGTTGGCGAGAGGTCGAATAATAGACAAAGCCCACGTGCTGGCCTATACAACCTTTGTACAGGTAATAGATGATGAGATTCCTGTAAATGCCGATGGAACGTTAGATGCAGGCTTTTGTAAATGGTTGAGTCAGCAAATAGTAAATCTGGTTAATAATACCATGACTTCCAATAAAGAGATAAGTAGCGTGAATTGCTTCATCAACCCGGAACAAAATATTCTCAGCACCAACGAGCTGAATGTAGTACTTAGTATTGTACCTGTCGGATATGCAACTAATATAGAAATCAGCCTCGGGTTCAGCAATCCGGCCAACTAAACAATAGTTGTACAAAGGCTCCAATTAATTCTCAAAACAAAATACAATAAACAATGCCAACAATACCATTTTTCGATAGCAAAGACTGCGAATGGGCGGATATGACGGTAATGGTTGCCGGATCTGTTCTAACGAAGATTACAGGTGTAAAGTACAAAGCATCAAAAGAAAAGAAGCTGCTACATGCAGCCGGAAACGAGCCGATAAGTGTGCAGGGAGGAAAGCGCAGTTATGACGGAACAATAACAGTCCTGAAAGGTGCAATCGACGATCTCAATAGAGCTGCTATTGCGGCTGGAGGAGACGACATATTAGACCTGCAGTTTGACGTAGTAGTTACCTACAAAGCAAAAGGCACACGTGCGCTACAAACCGACACGCTAATAGGGGTAGAAGTTAAGGACTTCGAGAAAGGCTGGACACAGGGAGCGACGCAAATGGAAATTCCACTGCCCATAATTTTTCTGAAGTTGATTACAGAGTAAAATCAGATTTCCCCCGTTACCCAAAATCATATTTATCAAAAAATCAAAAACATAAAGCTAATGTCAAAACAAGTAAACCTGCTTATAGGTCAGGTTCCGGAATCACAAGTAAATGAATGGAAGTCGAAGTATAGTCTTGGTATTTATGCTGTAGAAGTGAACGGGCATATAGGATATTTTAAGAACCCCGGAAGAAATGAAATGAACTGCGCTATGAGCAAGGCTGATAAAGACAAGGCACTTGCTATTTACGAAGAGTTATCCAGCCTGACATTCATTGGCGGAAGCGAAGAAGTGCTGAAGAATGACCAAATGTTTATAGGCGTTTGTCAGGAATTGAAAGTGAAACTGGATGGCAAAAAAGCGCGACTGGTAAACTTATAGCGGAGTCATGCGGAGGACCGGCTCATGATTCCGTAGGTTACTTCGAGACAATACTGGAATATTTTCTACCCGGTCTCAATCATCGACAGCTCAGCGACGAAGCATTTGCACAAAAAATAGCACACTTGCTATACATACGAAAACATTTGTCAGTAAACGGTGCTGACAATAGTGTGTAGCACTTGCTCCAAACCCTAAACCATGAACACAAGACGTTATAACCGATTCTCAGATACTGGCTATGGAATCAATCTGCTATCCATCACTCTGGAAATTACACAACTAAACGACACCCTTGCAATCACAAATACTGCAATCGGAAAGCTAAGTGTTACTAGCGGTTTACTAAGGAAAGCACTGCTACGTACGGCAACACCATTTACGTTGCACCTTTCGCCCCAGGTTTTGCATGACACAGATTACAATAATGAAGCACAGGATGGGATCGAGCGAAACCAAAGAGTAGGTAGCACAGCAGATAAAATCGGTAAACTTTCAGATATATCCGGAAGTCTGACAAAGTTCTCAGAGTTGATTGATGCAAGCAGCATCGGCGCAGGGGGTTTACAAAAGGCAGCCAAATCACTTTCCGGCGCTTCCGCCGGTGTATCAGGAGCGGCACAGCTATTGAGCGGAGCTGCTACCGGCATGGGGCTGGCGGAGGGCATGGCCGCCGCTGCAGAGTTTGCTACAGGTGTTACGACGCTTGCGGAAGTGTTTTCCGGACCTCCCGGTTGGGCAATACTTCTGGGTACTATTTTAACCGGGGTTACTGCTGCTTACCTGGATAGTGAAAGCCGGAAGCGGCAAGAAAAGAGAGAGAAAAAGGATAAGGATGAAGGAGCGCTTCAGAGCTTTCGGATGTCGTCAGAGGATGCTAACAAGTATCATTCACGCTTAGCCCAGTTGGCAAAGGGGGTAAATGTAAATACTGCAGGAATTGGCAGCGACTGGAATATGTCGTACAGCAGTCGCGATGAAGTTGTTCAAAGTTTTACTAAGCACCCCTGGAGTCCGCACTTTTCACCTGTCATTCCGAAAGTGGACAACACCGATGTTAAACACGGCTTCGTACCTGGTTTCGTAAAGGAGAATAGTGCACTTGAGCAAGATACTCTGGCTTACGTTCAGCAACGACCTCAGATATATTCTCACTTGTTAGCCAGAGGTTTGTCTGATGGACTTGCCGGTTTCGAAAAACTCTATCTCAAGGAAATAGCACTTGCAAAAGTGTATGACGCAAGCAACAATACCAACAAGTCAGGTATGGTAGAGTTGGTTGGCAAGGAAGTTTCTGAGGTATTACTACGGAACGCAAACCAAGGAAAAAAAGAACCGATACCAATCAGCTATGGGGGCGGAAACATTGAAACGTACAGGGGACGAGGACGTACCGCAGTTGTCAATATCAATTTGAACAAGCCAATGATTGAACACTTTTCTATTCACACCAGCAGCACAGAAAAAAGCATCGATGAAATCAGGCACAAAGTAGAAGAAGTGCTGCTGGAGATACTAAACAGCGCAAACACAATTAATTAACGATGGGAGAAATATCACTCAGTTTATCGACACTATTTGAGCAAACTTTTGGTTACAAAACCACAGCCTTTGAGCCCGAGTTCGGGGACGAAAATTCCAGTAAGCAGATTCAGCGAAAAGAGCAGGGCGCGGGAGGGTCGCCATACTACACAAATGATGCATTCGGTGTAGAATATTATATGCCTGTTACCCTTGTATATCCGGATACAACAACCTCGGGGTCTCCGCCGCCCGGTAATACACCAGCGGCTTCTGACAAGCAGTTTGTTACTCGTAAAAAATGGAGTCTCCCCTACCCGATAGTGTCGCTAAAGAGCAAGAAAACAATTGTTGAAACTGCAATGACCGAGCGGGGAGGTACACTTAAAGAGTTGATAAATATTAAGGACTACGAAATTCTCGTGCGGGGATTTATTGTAGGGACAACAGAAGACTACCCGGAACGTGATGTAACTACCCTGCGTACTATATATGAGCAGAATACGGCGATATCAATGCAGTGCCCGTTAACAGACATCTTTTTGTTACGACCAGATAGGAGTGGTAGTGATCAGGTGGTAATAAGTGAATTAATAATAAAAGAAAACGTCGCGGTGAAAAACATATGCGCATACGAAATGAAACTAGTAAGCGATGAACCATTTAATCTGATAAGCATAGAATAATGTTTGTATTGAATAGCGATGTAACAATCGGCAATTTCCGGTTTAGCGGCGTGAATGAAGTTGTAATAAAACGGAGCATTCATAGCATAGTTGAAACAGCAACCATAAAGATACCATCGATTGCAACGATCATCACAAAAGGAAAGAAGGTCAGGGAGCGAATTACGACTGCTGACCAATTCAAAGAAGGAGATAAGGTCACAATAAAACTGGGATACAATGGTGACTTAAAAACGGAGTTTCAAGGTTTTGTCAATAAACGAAAGATGGGTTTGCCGTTTGAAATAGAATGTGAAGGTGCGAGTTGGCTCTTAAGAAAGAACAAGCCGGAAATGAAAGTGCAACCCAAGACAATAAAGGACCTTATCGCAACTGCCGTAAGTAACGTTACCGGTGGTCATAAGATTGACATTGAATGTGACGTTGACATTGACTTGTCGAACATAAGCCTTAATAGTCCTACGGGTTTCGAGATTGTCAACTATATATCCAAGTGTACAGACAACAATGTGATCTGCTTTTTTATTGGCCACAACAAGCTATGGTGCGGCCTGTTGTATTCAAACTTAGCTAGCGGAAAAAAATTACCTGATACGGAAACGGTTACCTATAAGGTTCGGTACAACACATTACCGTTAGATAGACTAGTACCCCACAGCACAGAGGGGAAGACAGGATCCGTCGAGTACAGTCGCCGATTGACAAACGGCAGCAAAATAACCCACGTATCGACAGGGGTATCTGAAAATGAAGGGAGACATGTTATGCTGCTCAATCATATAAAAGATGTAACAGGGTTAAAGCTGCTGGCAGATGAATGGGTTTGCAAAAATGGCTACAAAGGGTATGAAGGTAGCCTTACAGGTTTTTTACAACCTTATGCCCGACCGGGGCACTGTGCAGTTGTCAACAATGCGCACACACCAGGGCTAAACGGCACCTACTTTATCGAAAGCACAGAAGTGACTTTTGGAACGGAAGGCGCGCGTAGAAAAGTTGAACTTGGTCCTAAAGTAGGCGAAAAAAATCAGTAATAACATGAGTAAGAACATAGCAAGAATAAGAGATGGGTTAACGTCGATTACTCGAAGGCAATATGAGATAATTGGTGGAACAGTTGTTGAAGGCAGTCTCGATGAGGGAGCAAATACAGTGAGCGTGCAACCGGATTATGATAGTCCGCCGATACACGATGTAATGCTATTGTCGGTATCGGACAGCAATAGGGGAATGACACTGACGCCTGAAGGAGGTAGCAAGGTTGTCATTTGTACAATCGATGGACCAGGTTTATGGACGATCATAAAAATGAGCGAACTGAAGAGTGTATCTGTGAAAATAGGGTCATCTACCCTTGATATTAATGACACATCTATCCGGTTGAGTGCAAACAATAGTGTGTTGGATATAGGAGACGTAATGAAAATGAAAACGTCTGGTGAAAGTTTGTACTCCTTGCTCAATGATTTAATAGAGGGAATCACAACATTGACCGTTGGAATACCTTCCGGATCAAGCACCGTGCCTGTAAACGTCGCAACGTTCAAGGCTTTGAAAGTAAGACTAAGCAATCTTTTAAGTTCTTAAAAAAAAACTCGATACCCTATGGCGAAACTAATGATAGACATACAACTTGGCGAGGATGAAGACCTGTCAATTCTTGCAGGTGACTTTCAGGTGGCAGAATCTACAGCGCAACATCAGCAACAATTGCTCCTGAATACAAAAGGAGATTTCAAAGAAAGTCCCACGGTTTGTGTGGGCGTATTTACCTATCTAAATGACGAACGCTTTCAGGGGTTAATGCGGGCAATCAATGTAGAGTTCAGCAGAGATGGAATGGAGGTGCACGAGGTCTCCCTATCTAAGCAAGGCGATATTGTCAGTGATGCAGTTTATAAATAGACACCTTAACAACACACAAAACAGGTGAAATGGAAAAATCAGTACAAGTAAAACCCAACCAAAGTCTTCTGGACATTATTCTTACAGAATATGGTTCTCTTGAAGCAGGGATGAAAGTCGCAGCGGCAAATAATACCAACATAAGTAGTGTCCCTGAAGTAGGAGGGCATTTAATAATGCCAGAAGTGAAGCAGGAAATTACCGATTTCGCAAACGTTGCCTATTTGCGTCAGAATGATGTTGTAATTGGCACCTTGTCGTTACCTGGCCTGGGATATGAAATTGTCTTGAAGCCCGGTTTGGAGGTTGTTCCGAATACATCCGGCAATCCACATACCATAGGTTATTACTCCTTTGATGTTATCGGGTCAGCTGATTTTGTTCATTTATTTCCTTTGTCCGGTGCCTATCTATCCGATAATCAATTACAATATGAATCAGAGGAACGGTACATTTTTGGTGAGGATGCCGAGACAGCAGCACAGCTTTCTGTAACTCCAATGAGTGCACTTTCGATTCCATACATTTTGCCCTGGTCAGTTGGGTTTGGGTACATGATTGTCTGGAGCGACCTTACACAGCCCATTGTTACCACAACATTCAAAGACTCAGAGGGAAATGAAGCATATGCCGCACCTATGACAGTTCTGGACAATATTTCTCAGGTAGTAATAGAGCAGTTTATGGGGGACATAGACGTAGAGATTGTAGCCGCGACAAACTCAAGTATAATATTAAGACTTACCCGCAGCCACCCTCCTGTTTCGCTTACTAATTTTCGGAATGTCTCCATGGAATGGCTGGGCGAAGCCGTTTCTTCTGATCCGGACCCGTCGGATCCGGAAAACCCTGACAAATGCGTTGTCTCATTAGGTGCCGGTACACACACTATTGGTCTGAAAACGCGCTACGTCATAGAAGGTTCCAGCTCACCGGCTGCTTATCCCGCATCTGCATTTACTATGGTTATAAAAGTACATTAATTAAAAACAGAAAATGGCTAGAACAATCGCTGAAATTCAGCAACAAATAATCGACACAAAAAACGCGGATACGACCCTTAGTGCTTATGTTTGGAGTGACAGCAAAGTGGCGATATGGCGACTATGGACTTATGTAGTAGCAGCATGTATCTGGACGCTCGAAAACCTATTCGACTACCACAAAGTTGAGGTGGAAACCATTATATCAAATCAAAAGCCACACACACTTAAATGGTATGTTTACATGGCAAAGTTGTTTCAGTACGGCGTAACACTACCCGATGATACAGACACATATCCAACCCCATCAACTGACCCGGAAGTTGTCATTGTTCAATATGCCGCAGCCGTCGAGTTGTCAAATCTTGTGCGGATTAAAGTCGCCAAGAGCCCGTCAGGAACACTTGAAAGCCTGTCGGAAGAAGAGTTAGAAGCGTTTTCCGGTTATATGAATCGCATCAAAGATGCTGGTGTACGCTTACAATTGACGAGCGGAAATCCCGACATACTCAAACTTGAAGTATCTGTATTCTATGACCCGCTTGTATTGAGCAGTACCGGAGAGCGACTGGACGGGGCTTCAACAACGCCTGTATTAGATGCTGTTAATGTTTTCCTTTCTGATCTACCGTTTAACGGTGTTTTTGTATTAAATCATTTGATAGCTGCACTGCAGAATGTAGAGGGGGTGAAAATCGGTTATGTAGTAAGCGCACAGGCTAATTACGGTACCACTCCGTTTGTTCCAATCTCTGTCAAGTACACACCGGATGCTGGTTATATGATACTCGATGAAACGTTCTTCAATGCTAATGTTACATACACAGCTGCGTAACGACAATCTACTATTACAAAAATCTCGACTACACTACCATGAGCTTCTTTAATATCAACTATGAAATTTTGAGTGTACAGTTATTACCGGTGCGTTTGCGCAAAAACAAAATGAAAGCGTGGATTTCATGCCTGACAATACCTATCCGTAGATTGTACAGTCTATTTATGAATAACAGGGGTAATAATCTCTACTACCTATCAAATAATAGTCAGGTATGCAATCTCGAATCTGTACTAAACGATGTCTTTGACCCTGCATATAGAGGTATATATATTGAAGACGGATTGTACAACGACCCACTATTTACATTCCTTTTTCCGGAACTGAAACCACAGTGGCTGGCTACTCAGGCAGAATCGGGAATGACCGACTTTGACTCACCCGCCGTCCTGTTTACAAACTCCGAGACATCCCTGCTAACAAGTGCTTTTATTGTTCGGGTGCCGGCATCTCTTTCATTTGAACCCGATAGGATGAAGGCTTTAATTAACAAGTATCGGATACCGGGAAAAAGTGTCTACGAAATACAGACATACTAACGCTCAATTAACTTAACGGACTTCACAATAAATATAGACAAGATGAAATCAATTGACTTTACTAAACCGGGAGGCTTCCCGCTTACTCAGGACCAACTTGGTTACCTGCAAGAGGCTTATACTGAATCAATCGGAGCATTGGCAGCCATAGGGGGTAGCGGTGCTACTCCTTACATTATCAGCGGAATTGTTATCAGCAACCCCTCAATTGGAACGTACAGTATTACCGATGGTTGGTTTTTCTACAACGGTGAAATGGTGCGGTGTCTTTCCGGAAGTGTTGTGGGCGCAAGCGGTGCTTTGGCTCCGTTTATTGTAATCAATCCGGAAAGTTCATCCTTGGTATTCAATAATGGCAGCACACCCGATGTGATATTTGACAAGAGTGCCACAATAGTAGTGTTACCCTCCTCAACGGCAACTGATGCTACTCATTTTCCGCTTAGCTCACTGCAAAAGTTCGGTAGTAGTCTTGGCAACAACAATAGGGAAGAAGTATGGAGTTTTTTGGAGGTAGATACTCCTGCCGTCGATGGCGGTGTGGTTGGAAATATTTATTACAAAAAGGATTACATATCTAATACGTTACACTTGAGAGGGCTGCTTACAGCTAACAACGCCCAAAACTTTGCAGGGTCTCCCGGTACGATGTTGTACCTTATGGGAACGCTTCCCTCCGCCTACATTCCTTCAAATAGCGTGTACTTTTCTACTTATTATTTTGTAGGGACGTCCGTCAAAGATGACGTAGGGGTCAGTTGGATAAAACAAGTAAATTGTGTTGTGAATGTAGCTGGGCAAGTATTGATAAATTGGATAAAGCCAGAAGTCGGCGTAGGAGCGTATGGCGTCAATTTTAATGTTGTAATCCCATTGGGTTAAACACTAGGTTTTTACGGTGTCTTGTCTTGAAAACAACAACAAATAAACGACGATAAATAACATTGAAGTTACCGTTGATGCAACCGTCTTCAGGAGCAGGTTCGAAACATTACTGATATTCCAAAGTTCAACGGAGAAAAACAACAAGTGATGTACCAGAATAAGGAATCCACTATAAACAAGAAATGGCATCCAGCCCATTGTTCTGACAGACGGCTGCATCCCGGTGTATTCGGATAGGTTTCTGGGCAAAAGGGCATTGAGCACGTTGATCCGCAAGTAAGCAATCAGAACCATTGCACAGGCATGCATGCCGGCTGTATTACTAAAAGCATCTATGGTAACCCCAAGAACAAACCCCACCGTAAGCAGCAGCCATATGGGTGTTTCGAACGGCAACAATAACAAAAACAATGGGTATATGTATGGGGTAAATACTGGAAAACCGTACGGTTCACTCCACCACCGAAGGTTTATCCTGTTCAGTATAAGTACCTGAAGGAGCACAATAATAAAAAACCGCAATGTATTTTTTAGATATACATTCATTGATTATTTTTTTGCCGTTGTTGTCCTTACCTCTTTTTCTTCATCAGCCATGGTATTCTCTACAACATACACATACCGTAAGTTCTCGAAATCTGTCGATGACCATAAATACACCTTTTGCGATGCCTTCTTTTTAACAGCGATGGTTTTGATTACCGTACCTATAAGTATGTCCGGAGGAAAGTATAACGAGTAATCGCTTGTAAAAACAGAATCCCCTTTCATAATAATAGAATGTTGAGGCAGCTCTGTCATTGTCAATACGTGTGGGTTCTCCGTGCTCCAAATCACAACGCCATTTGTCCCGTTTTTAAGTTTCGCGCTTACTTTTTGTTTTGAACTCAAGACAGAAAGTATACTTGAAAAATTGTTAGATACTTGCTCTACCCGACCTGCAATACCCGTTCCCGATAGAACAGCCATACCTTTTCGAATCCCATGTTTTCGGCCGCGATTTATAGTGATATAGTTGTCTGTATTGGCTGTTGCGTTATTAATAACTTTTGCGGAGCGATAAACATAGTCAGCATATTCAACAATATGTATTGAAGTGTCTGTCTGTGGCTCTGCAATTTGCACAACTGTATCTTTTAATGTGTCAACACTGATGTACTTTCCTAAAGATTCCCTTAGTCGTGCATTTTCGTTGAGCAGGCTGTCGTTCATTTTCCTGAGAGCGAAATAGCTAACAACATCATTTTCTTTCTTGTATACCTCACCGGCAATTACATTCGCAGAATTCACGATGTCATTGCCCTGAACTGTATCACTACGCTGAATCATAATAATACATACAATCTCAAAAGCCAAAAAGAGAATGAGATTAAAGAAGCGGCGTATAAAAAAAATAAAATTGCGCACTAATCTGTAATTTTTGTTTGCTCCATCCCGGTCAATGTCCGGAGTTGTGGCATCAGTCTTTAATAAGTAGCTTTTGACTGACGCATAGGAAGCTATTTCATAAGAAACGGCATTCTGGCAATGTTCTTAAGCGCCATTCCCGTTCCCCTGACTACAGCCCGAAGCGGATCGTCAGCTACATGCACAGGTAGTTTTATTTTATGAGAAATTCGTTTATCCAGACCACGTAATAATGCACCGCCACCTGTAAGGTATAGACCTCTTCTGTATATATCAGCAGCTAGTTCAGGCGGCGTACTTTCAAGAGCCTTCAGTATGGCTTCTTCAATTTTGAAGATTGATTTATCAAGTGCTTCTGCTACTTCCTGATAAGAAACCATAATTTGTTTGGGTATACCTGTTACCAAGTCTCGACCATTTACAGCAATATCGTCCGGAGGAGAGTCCAGTTCCTTAAGAGCCGAGCCGACATGTATTTTTATTTGTTCTGCGGTGCGCTCGCCTATCATGAGGCTATGGTAACGCCTCATTGCTTCCATAATGTCTCCGGTAAACTCGTCTCCGGCTATCCTGATAGATTGATCGCATACTATGCCGGCAAGTGCAATCACAGAAATTCCGGTGGTTCCCCCACCAATATCAATTATCATGTTTCCTGTCGGCTCCTCAACATCTATACCGATTCCAAGAGCTGCTGCCATAGGTTCATGAATCATGTAAACTTCTTTAGCTCCGGCCTGTTCTGCCGAATCTCTTACCGCACGTTTTTCAACCTCTGTAATACTCGATGGGATACAAATAACCATTCTCCAGCTCGGTGGGAACATGGGTTTTTTAGGGTAAACCAACTTAATCATCTCCCGTAACATACCCTCTGCTGCATTAAAGTCGGCAATAACACCATCCTTTAGTGGCCGGATAGTTTTTAGATTTTCGTGCGTTTTTTCGTGCATCATCATTGCCTTCTTACCTACGGCAACTATCTTATTAGTAGTACGGTCTATGGCTACGATTGACGGTTCATCAACAACAACCTGATCATTATGAATAATCAGCGTGTTAGCAGTACCGAGATCTATTGCTATCTCTTGTGTCAAAAATTTAAAAAAGCCTAAAAAACTCATTTTGGCAGTATTTATTGTTGTCGCAACAATGCGAATTTGAATGAAAATTTGATCAACCTATCAAAGTAGGTGGTGCAAAATTAGGTAAATAATTATCCCTAATCAGGTAAAATACAAAACGTGCAAACAAATTAGTTAATAATTCCCTAACATTGTCCCGACTTGAAAAACATTTGTTTTTATTGAATGTAAAGTAAAATTAATTTTTGGGTCAGATGGCTTCCGCCTCGTTCAAAATATGGTGTCAATCATTGCTGTTTTGGCATTACAGTAATTTCTGTTGTATAAATTTCAGGAGCAGTAAAATAAAGTAAATTATTGTTCGGAAAACTATCGCTAATTATATAATTTTGCACTTCGGGCGTTGAGCCCGATTTTTATATCTGCTCATCGCGTCGTTTAATATTCGTTTACCATATATTTTCCACTAATGCCGCGTGATCTTTCTATTAAAAGTGTATTAATTATTGGTTCTGGTCCTATCGTGATAGGACAAGCGTGTGAATTTGACTATTCCGGCTCTCAGGCAGCCCGCAGTTTGCGTGAAGAAGGCGTCAAAGTCATATTAATCAACTCAAATCCCGCAACTATAATGACTGACCCCATTATGGCCGATCGGGTGTATTTGTTGCCGCTTACAATAGAAAGTCTCGAAGAAATATTAGAAGAAAACGATATAGACGCCGTGTTGCCTACCATGGGCGGTCAGACTGCGTTGAATCTTGCGAAGGAAGCGGACGAATTGGGAGTTTGGGAGCGGTATGGCGTCCGGTTGATTGGTGTTGACATAAAAGCAATTGATAAAGCTGAGGACAGGGAGCTTTTCAGGAAGTGGATGATTGAGTTAGGTGTGCCGGTCGCAATTGCCAAAACGGCAAACTCCCTATTGGAAGGAAAAGAGTTTGCCCAGGAAATTGAAATTCCATTGGTAATTCGCCCATCTTTCACACTTGGTGGTTCTGGAGGAAGCATTGTAACTCGTAAAGAGGATCTTGACGCTGCATTGGAAAGAGGGTTGACTGCATCTCCGATTCATGAGGTTTTGGTTGAGAAAGCGGTATTGGGCTGGAAGGAGTTTGAGTTGGAACTCTTGCGGGACAAAAACGACAATGTCGCTATTATATGTACTGTCGAAAACTTTGACCCTATGGGGGTTCATACGGGAGACAGCATAACTGTAGCACCTGCTATGACTTTGAGCGATACGGCGTTTCAGTTGATGCGGGATACTGCTATTCGTATGATGTGCGATTTAGGTAACTTTTCAGGAGGGTGTAACGTGCAGTTTGCGTTGAACCCCGAGACAGAAGAGATTATCGCCATTGAGATTAACCCCAGAGTTAGCCGGTCATCGGCATTGGCATCCAAGGCCACGGGTTACCCAATCGCTAAAATAGCTGCGAAATTGGCGATAGGGTATGCACTTGACGAGCTAACCAATCAGATAACGCAAACAACCTCCGCATATTTTGAGCCTGCTCTCGACTACGTAATTGTTAAAATGCCGCGCTGGAACTTTGACAAGTTCAAAGGTGCTGACGATACACTCGGCTTTCAGATGAAGTCTGTAGGGGAAGTGATGGGAATTGGAAGAACTTTCCCGGAGGCGTTACAAAAAGCATGTCAGAGTCTTGAAAATAATGCTACCGGTTTATCGTTTCTCAGTACCAGCAGGCTACGCCCTGAAGAGTTAATAGACACCATTAAGCGACCTACATGGGATCGTATATTCAGGATTAAGGAAGCAATGGCAGCCGGGGTATCTATTAAGACGATTAAGGAGCATACACAGATAGATCGTTGGTTTTTATACCAGATTCAGGACATTGTCAATCTGGAAAATGAAATAAAGCAATTTAAGCACTTAAATAATTTGCCGATAGAGCTGTTAAGGAGTGCGAAGAAAATGGGATTTGGCGACGAGCAAATTGCTGAACTTATTAACGATTGTACCGGCGACGAAGTATATGAATATAGAAAGGCTGCCGGAATTACCAGAGTATACAAGATGGTAGACACCTGTAGCGCAGAGTTTGCCGCTAAAACCCCATACTACTACAGTACGTTTGAAGACAAAGGCGTTTTCCCGAAAGATGATAACGCTTCGTTTAATGGTAATCCAGGTAACGAAAGTATCGTTTCTGATAAAAAGAAGATAATAGTTTTAGGTTCCGGACCCAACAGAATAGGTCAGGGAATTGAATTTGACTATTGCTGTACGCATGGTTTGCTTGCCATACGAGAATGTGGATATGAATCAATAATGGTCAATTGTAACCCGGAAACCGTTTCAACTGATTTCGACATTGCTGATAAACTATATTTTGAGCCGGTATATTGGGAGCATTTGTGGGAAATAATAGAACACGAAAAGCCTGATGGAGTTATTGTTCAGTTGGGAGGTCAAACAGCACTTAAGCTCGCCGGGAAGCTCCATGAACGGGGAATAAAGATTGTCGGAACATCGTTTGACAATATGGATATCGCTGAAGATAGAGGTAGGTTTAGTGATACGCTGAAGGAACTTAATATCCCCTATCCTAAATACGGTACCGCTTATACTACAGACGAAGCCATAGATGTGGCTCAGGAGGTTGGCTACCCTGTTTTGGTGCGGCCATCTTATGTGCTGGGTGGTCAAAGAATGAGAATCGTAATTAACGACGAAGAACTGGAAAAAAGTGTTGTTAGCTTACTTAAACACTTACCTGGAAATAAGATTCTTATAGACCACTTTCTGGACAGATGTCAGGAAGCGGAAGTAGATGCAATTTGTGATGGAGATGAAGTGCATATAATGGGTATTATGGAGCACATAGAGCCGGCCGGAATTCATAGTGGCGACAGCCATGCGCTACTACCCGTGTTTAATCTCGGGCCGCTGATTGTAGAGGAGATGACAGAAATTTCCAAAAAAATAGCAATGAGCCTGAATGTGCGCGGATTGATAAACATACAATTTGCAATAAAAGATGGCAAAGTCTTTGTAATAGAGGCAAACCCGAGAGCCAGCCGTACCACACCTTTTATAGCGAAAGCCTACAATATACCCTATCTTAATATTGCTACAAAAGTAATGTTGGGCGAAAACAAGCTTAAAGATTTTGTGATGGATAAGAAACTTGAAGGGTTTGCGGTTAAAGAGCCTGTTTTTAGCTTCAATAAATTTCCAAGGGTAAATAAGGAGCTGGGTCCTGAAATGAAAAGTACAGGAGAGGCAATTCGATTTATCAAGAATTTGCGGGATCCGTGGTTCAGGCAACTATACAAGGAGCGTAGCATGCACCTCAGTAGATAGCCGGATATTGTTGTGTTTTAGCGCTCAATAGTATCACGATACGGGCACACCTGGTTTCAAAGCTTGTACATTCAAAAAATATTGTTATTTTAGAACTCCATTTTGAAACGACTGATACTTGCTGGGATAATGGTCGCATTCTGTTGTGGCGAGGTTATAGCGCAGATAGTACTCTCTTCTGCAGATTATCCTGTTTCTCTTATAGGTGCAGATAGTCTTCGAACGTCTACTTACACATCCGTATACCCTTCATTGATACCAGCGTTTTCCGGGGTCTGGAACATGGAAGTAATTACAGACACTATCCCATATACAATTCAGTATCGTGTTAATGACGACTTTTATCAATATGCAGACAGCAATGTATATCATTTGAGTTCCTACGGTTACAACGGAAATGCTCAGCATGCAATCACAGCCGATGGCATAAAAGAGTATGGGTTACGAATAAAAGGTAAAGCTATAAGCTTGACACCGCTAACTATCAGCCCCATCGACACATTGTTTATACCGGAGCAGACGGATAATTATTCAGCTCCCTTGGTCAAAATAGCATTACCTGCCACATTCAATGACAATTGGGGTTGCTCCTATGTGTCACGGCTTGACTTTGAATTATCTGTTGCAAGCTATTCTTTGGTACATGAACCTTGTTTCAGAAGAAAACTTATTGACCGACGGGACACAGTGGTTGGTTGGGGTAATATGCGACTAAGGAATTCCTGGGGAAGCATTTCACCATATTTCGAAGTGTTACAAGTACAGACGACAGTCATCACGACAGATAGTTTTTATATGACGGGTGTTCCGGCACCAGCTTCAATTTTGGGGCTGCTTTCTCTCGTACAAGGCAAACGTGATACTTCTTACCTTCAGGAATATTACAGAAAAGGAGAGGTGACACCGTTGGCGGAGGTACATTTTAGGGATGCCTCGTTTACGGCCCCGTTCAAAGCAATAACACATGTGCAGCGGTTACAGCCCAACAAACTGATTGACTTACAAAAATCTGATAGCCGGTTGCTCGTTTACCCAAACCCAATAACAAAGGGAATGCTTTATGTTGACATGCAGGATAACATAAACGAATGTGCGTTCCGATTAACGGATATTAACGGTCGTCAAGTTTTGTCCGGCGATATCCGTAATGTCGGTGGGTTTGGGAAGGTTAAAATTCCGGGTGTTCTTGACCAGGGTATTTACCAGCTTGAAGTAGGGGCTCATCCGGATAATTTTAAACGGACGCAAATTCAGGTTCTATCCAAATAACATTTTGCTTATCTTAATGCACTATGGACAAACAAGACTCCGCTCTGAAACCGGCAGCATATGTAGCATTAGGAGCCATGGCGCTATTGTTGGTTGGGGCTCTTGTTTTTTACAAAGAGAGAATGCTGTTCGCCGATGCTGCTTATGTATGTTTTAATATTGTAAACTCCGGTGACTTTTTTATCCAGGAACGTAGATACGGTTCATATATTACTCAGGCATTCCCATATCTTGGAACATTGTTACACCTACCGCTGAAAGCCATATTGATAGGGTATTCCTTAAGTTTCAATTTGTTTTATTTTTCCGTGACAAGTTTGTTGGTATTGCGTTGGCGGCAATACGCTTTTGGCATATTGATGGCGTTGTATTATTTCCTGTTTGTTACTCAATCATATTTTTGGACTAACAACGAAATACATCAGGCAGTTGCCTGTATGTGCCTGTTTTGGGGTGTAATGAAATGGCTCGGGGACAGAAAGGTACATCCACTTTTATTAATTCCTGTATTTACGGCACTTGCTGCATTAACGTTATACACCCACCTGGTGGTGATTATTCCATTTCTATTTTTGTGGATTTATCTGATGTTCGACAAGGGTTTTTGGCCGTTTACAAAATGGATGACGGTTGTTTTGAGTGCTATACTTGTTGCCATTATCGCCAACAAGTATCTGACTAGTATTGGCCAGAATTACGACGGCCCTAAATTGAAGGAGATTCCACCAATAACTTTCGAAAATGTGGTTGGTGCTTTTTCAACCCCGGTCATAAAAATTTTTTTAAGTCGATTAGTTTCGATTTACACGCCGGCAATAATCGTATTCCTATTGGGTATGATCTGGCTTTTTCGAACAAAGAAGTTGTACCAGGGTGGGTGGGTGCTTTTGTCCGTCGCCGGCTATTTTGCACTTATGGGGTTGACTTATGGCAAGTTCGATGAAAATTTCGCTCTATTCCATATCGAAAGTGAATGGGCTGCAATGTCATTCCTAATTGCAACGCCATTTGTCTTTACATTTTTACCAGCAATTAAAGCCAGAACAGCAACTATACTGGTGTTAGTGATATTTTTGATTAGAATCGGGTACATAGCCACGGCGTTGCCCGGATTTTTGTGGCATACACGTTTCAAAGAAGAAGTTTTGAGCCAAATGAAAAAGAAAAATGTTACAAAACTTGCTTTGCATCGTAACAATGAAATAAGTTCGAAACTGCTGCTCGACTGGACGCTGGCCGAAGAGTCTATGTTCCTGTCTTCAATGAACGGCGATGTTCTTCGCACTTTTCGATTTATTAACACAGACGATACCGCGACACTCAGAACATTAAAAAACCCCGTCGGTATTTCAACAGCGAATAAATGGATAGAACAGAACGACGTTAATGTGAGATACTTTCTTCTTGACACAACTACAAAATATATTGTCTCCGATTATGAAAGCTTTATGAAATAAAGCATTTCTATTACAGTCAATATTGATAACTTTCCACCTCAAAAGCAAAGCATGAAAGCGAAACATCCCAAAGACACCTTTCTGGTAACGTCTGAATTGGTTTTACCAAATGATACTAACACACTTGGCAACCTCATGGGAGGCAGGCTGATGCACTGGATGGATATAGCTGCAGCAATTTCCGCTCAGAAGCATTGCAATTGTCCCGTTGTAACTGCGTCTGTCGACAATGTTTCGTTTGCAAACCCCATTAAGCTGGGAAACCTGTTGACTATCGAAGCGAAGCTGACGCGCTCTTTCAATACGTCTATGGAAGTTTTTCTTCGTGTTTATGGCGAAGACCTTACAGCGCAATATCGTTATGTTTCTAACGAAGCATACATGACATTTGTAGCGTTAGACCCGAATAGTCGACCAAGAAAAGTACCGGAGTTGATACCGGAAACTGAAGAAGAACAAAAATTGTTTGACGGAGCGTTGCGTCGTCGGCAGTTAAGGCTGATATTGGGAGGGAAAATGACACCCGATGAAGCAGGAGAGTTAAAAGCACTTTTTGTTAAGTAATATCGAATAAGACATATACAATTCGACAAAAATTATTGCATGATTTTAGATAGAAGCACATCACCAACAATTCATGACGCCATAGAGTTTGACTTCAGGCTTCCGCCCATTAACAGAGAGCAGCTGGACAACGGTTTGAACGTTAATTGGCTGGATGCAGGAGTTCAGGATGTTGTCAGAATAGATTGGGTGTTTCCTTCGGGTCTGTGGTATGAGCAGCGCGCAGCGGTTGCAAAGGCAACAGCGGGAATGTTGAAGAGTGGAACAAAGAAGTATACAGCGGAACAAATACATGAATCTTTAGAGTTCTATGGTGCTCAGCTTAATGTTTCTGCCGGCAGTGATTTCGGTAGCATCACTCTTTACACACTCACCAAACATCTCTCCGATTTATTGCCTGTTGTGCTGGATATAATTACTGATTCAACCTTCCCTGAAGATGAATTGGCAATATATAAGCGGAATACAATTCAAAAGTTGATGGTACATCTCCGGGAATGTGAGTTCGTGGCCAACCAACAGATAGATGCCGCTCTATTTGGAGATCAACACCCATACGGAAGATATTCGCGTGTGGATTCTATTGAAGCGTTGACCCAATCAGATATTGTACATTTTCACAAATCTCAGTATAACCTTGCCAATGCTCAAATATTTATGGCAGGAAAGGTTGGCCGGAAGGAGTTCGAGCAAATCAACAAGGTTTTTGGTGTTGTTTCTTTGGCCCATAATGAAGTGGAGAAAAGAAATTTCTCTGTTGAAACAAATCCTCAAAAAGTACAACGTATAAGCAACGACCCCAATGGCGTACAGGGAGCAATTCGAATCGCCAGGTTATTTCCCAATCGTCATCACCCCGACTATACACCAATGGTTGTGCTGAATGGCTTGCTGGGTGGCTATTTTGGTTCCCGGTTAATGAGCAATATCCGGGAGGATAAGGGTTATACTTATGGTATATACAGCACCCTTTCTCCTGATGTAAATGGCGGTACGATGACTATTCAGACTGAAGTTGGGACAGCTGTTTTGGAAAATGCAATAAAAGAAGTTTATAAAGAGATGGAATTGCTTTGCAAAGAAGCTGTAAGTGAGGAGGAACTGTTGTTGGTCAAAAATTATTTGTTGGGCGGGCTTCTTGGAGACTTAGACGGACCATTTTCGATTCTCAGAAGGTGGCGTACACTTATTTTGAATGGTTTTGGGGAAGAGGATTTCCGGAAAAATGTGGAAATCTATAAAAAAATAACGCCCACAGCGTTGCAGGCGTTAGCTCAAAAATATTACAATAGAGAAGACTTCCACGAAGTTGTCGTCGTGTAGTCAAATCATTTAGTTGCTACTAATCTTCGGCACAAAATAAATTGATGCCGCAACGATCAGCGCAATTACTACACCAAGGAATGTAACCATTTTCTTATAGTTGGCATTTACAGACCTCAGATTGGTGAGTTCATCAATGTTTCTGAAAATATTTTCCATGCGGGAGAAAGCAGTTTCTCCCTTTATTACATAGTCGTAAGCACCGTGCTTCATGCTGTCAACCGCAACTTCAAGTTTGTCTTGTCCGGATAGCATGATTACCTGAACTTCAGGGTGGGCTTCTTTTATCATCTTAAGCACTGCAACTCCATTTTTCGCGCTTGGTAAATGAGAGTTAAGATGAAAATCAAGAACTACAATAACCGGATTAAGGTGCATATCCTTCATCGCATCTTCCCCACTTTCGTAGGTTTTGATCTGATAGTCAAATCGCTCCGATATGTAATCTTTCAACATTTCGTTTTGAATCGGCTCATCATCTACCAAAAAGATATACTGAGTGCTTTGTTCTGTTGCCATAGTAAAAGTTTCTTTTGTCTGAAAAGTAATTTTAAATTTAATAAAATCAAAGTAATATATACAAAGTTATTTAATGATAATGTTTATGAAGCTTTATAATTAAATTATTTTGTGTTTCTCAATTCTTCAAATGCCTTGTTGCAAAGGTGTTTCAGATTTTTCACCAAAAGAGGCAACGCATCAAAGTGTGCAGGTGACCCTGCAGACTGCTCTATCAAAAATATCTTACTTACTTCCTCTTTTACACCCATGTATGAAAGCTGTGGCTTTAGTGAATGGGCAGCAATTTTTACGGTAGCATGGTCGTTTATCAACAATGCATTGTCAATACTTTTAAGCAATTTCGGAGCGTTTTCTAAAAACATACCGATATACTTTCGCATTTTCTCTTCATTACCACCTGTGAGTTGCCTTAAAAATTGCATATCTGTCACATGCGAAGGTAAAGCCGGTATTATTGGCTCAGCGACTATTTCTTTTGCAGGTGGTGGTGGTGGTACAGGTTCTGGTTCCTTCGCCACAGGAACTATGCTCATAACAGCATCCATTTTTAGCAATAGCTCATCGGCATGAAACGGTTTGGAAATGTAACCATCCATGTCGGAGTCTAAATACCGTTGCACATCCTCTTGTAGAACATTTGCAGTCATGGCAATAATCTTCACACTCCGTGCCGGCTCTCTTAATTCACTTCTTATTACGCGAGTTGCTGTAAGCCCATCCATAACAGGCATTTGAATGTCCATCAAAACTACATCGTAATGGCGTTCCTGGACTTTATCCACAGCTTCCTGACCATTTACCGCTACATCTATGCGTACACCTGGTATTACTTCCTTCAAGGTGTCCTCAGCAACCATACGGTTAAATTCATTGTCCTCAACCAGCAAAACCAACATATTGTTCAGCCGCTTCATCGATTGTTCATCCAGCAAACTTATGTTCACCTTTTCTTCATGAGTACCTGCTTCTACAAAAGGTATTGTAGCGGTGAATATTGTTCCCTTTCCTACTTCACTGGTTACCGAGATTACTCCTCCCATCAGGTTGACGAGCTTTCTACAAATGGTTAGCCCTAGCCCTGTCCCACCAAACTTCCTTGTTGTATCAGAGCCCGCTTGTGTGAAGCTATCAAAAATGCTGTGCAGAAACTCTTCACCGATACCGATTCCTGTGTCAATTACATCGAACCTTACCCACAGGTTCTCGCCCTCTTTTTTACTTAGCGATACTTTCGTTTCTACATAGCCTTTTTCCGTAAACTTCACGGCATTGCCTATCAGGTTTATCAGAATTTGGTTAAGGCGAGTATGATCCCCTGTCAATCTTTTCGGTATGTCAGGGTCTATTGTAAGCCGCAGCTCAATACCCTTTTCTTCCGCTTTCAGCATCAGCATATCCTGAGTACTTTGCAGTACTTCGCCGATAGAAAAGTCTATATGTTCTATAACAATCTTCCCTGCTTCAATTTTTGATATATCCAGAATATCATTGATAATAACAAGGAGGTTGTCTGATGACTGTTGAATGGCTTTCAGATATTTCAGTTGCTCTTGCTGCGGCTGCTTTGTAAGCAATAACCTGGTCATTCCTATGATGGCATTCATAGGTGTTCTTATCTCATGACTCATATTGGCAAGAAACTGATGTTTCAATTGGGCCGTACGTTCAGCAACTTCTTTTTCTTTCTTAGCTAATTCTATTTGTTGCCTCACCTGCAGGTTATGCAGTTCATTAATTATTTTCTGTTTGAATATTTCTTCTTTAAGCGTTTCGAAAGCTTTCAAATGATGATAGGCCTTCGGAATGTCGCTCATTTTGTCATAGACGGCAGAGAGGGCTTCATTAATGCTCATAAGGTCGTGCCTGCGCAGATATTCTTCAGCCAACTCATACGCATCATTAAGCGATTGTAAGGCCTGACGATAATTTCCCTCTTCCATGTATAGTTTGCCGAGGTAAAACAAACAAATTATCTGCACCTCTGCATTGCCTATCAATCGGGACTCTCTAAGTGCATCGGTGAGGTGCTTTCGTGCATTACCGAAGTCTTTCTGCTTGTAATGTATTTTTCCCAGTCCACTCAGTGCCTTTACATAAGCAGCTGTTTCCGGTTCTGTGTGTTTCAGATTTTCCAGAAAGTATTTACTTGCTTCTTCAAATTGTTCCTTTTTGAAGTAAATATTACCTAGGGTATTGTGAACATTTATCAGGCTCGTATCATTATGTTCACGTTCAAATATCGGTAGGCACTTCAACGCATATTCCAAAGCACTATCATAATCATTAAGGTCGTATAGCAGATTTGATATACTGGCAAGAATAATAGATTGCGATAACTCGTCACCTATTTCCTCGTTTATGTTGAGTGCCTTTTCGAATGAAGTCAGGGCGTTGGCAAGGTCTCCTTTGTCACGATAGATATTACCAAAGTTATGATGAACACGTGCCTGAAGCTTTAGGTCTTTTATTCGTTCCGCAAACCGTAATGCTTCTTCAAGTATAAGCAGCCCATCGTCATATTCGCCCTGCAACCAAAGGCAAGAACCTTTTAGGTTGTAACCCCTGCCTATGCCTCTGGCATAAGCTACGGTTTTAGCCCGAAGTATTACATCTTCAGCAATTTCCAAGGCATGTTCTACATCTATGTTCCTTGCTTCTACACCTATATCCACAAGTGTATCTATACGACTTATTTCATCAGTTTGTTGTTCCAGTTTTTTCTGTAACTCTCTGTATTTCGGAGTGTCTATCATTCAGGCGCGTTGTGAATATTTTGAAGCGGAAGTGAGGTAAGTTGCTAAAAACCGTAAAATTATAAAAAATGCACTTATGGGGCTACTTTTATTCGAATTGAATTAACAAATGGTTATGATGAGCATGACGAAGCTATAATCAGGCTACCTGACTTAGCCGGATTTATATCATTTGCAGCCCTCCGTTTCACTGGAAATTCTCTCCGGATACGTTCGCATAACTCATCGCTCCATATCGGTTCCAAAATAATTGAGTAGGAAAGGCTGAGAGTTAAAACATCTTCCCCGGATTAAGAATGCCATTGGGGTCGAAGACCTTTTTTATATCCTTCATCAACCTTAGTTGTGCTGTTCCAAACGCTATGTCCATATAGTTTTTCTGTACCAGTCCAATACCATGCTCTCCAGATATGGTGCCACCCATCCTCACAACTTCTGTAAATAGTTTACGTATGCCTTCAGACAGCTTATTATTCCAATCGTCGTCGTTCATATCGCCTTTTACGATATTTACATGCAGGTTGCCATCCCCTGCGTGTCCGTAACACACCGAGCGAAACCCATATTCCGCACCTAATTGTTTTATAACTGTCAGTAGTTCCGGAAGCTCTGCTCTGGGTACTACGGTGTCTTCTTCCTTGTAAATAGAATTACTTTTTACTGCTTCACCAACTTTGCGGCGTAGTGCCCACAGCATTTGCTTTTGTTCATGACTGTCGGCAAACAAAACCTCATCTGTATCATATTTGCCGACTATTTCTCCAATGGCAGCCGCTTCCTTGTATAGCTCATCCATGTTATTGCCATCTACCTCTATTAGCAAGTGTGCCTGTATATCTGTCGGTAGGCTTACCCCTGCCGATTGTGTGTATTTCATAGACCACTCTATAGCTTCCCGCTCCATAAACTCCAGAGCTGAAGGGGTAAAACCGGCCAGAAAAATAGCATTTACCGCTTCGCATGCCTCAATTGCAGACCGAAAAGGAACCAGCAATAACAAGTCATGACGAACCGCAGGTATCAACCGCAAAACAATCTTAGTTATCACTCCTAGTGTTCCCTCGCTACCTACCATCAGTTGTGTCAGGTTGTAGCCCGTAGCGTTTTTCAGTACGTTAGCACCTGTCCATATTATTTCGCCCGAAGGCAATACCATTTCTAAGTTCAGCACATAATCCTTTACCACGCCATACTTTACAGCCCTCGGGCCACCACTGTTCTCAGACACATTGCCACCAATAAAGCAAGACCCCTTACTTGCCGGATCGGGCGGGTAAAACAAACCCTCTTTCTGCAGCAGCTCCTGTAGCACCTGTGTTATTACTCCTGGTTCTGTAGTTACCTGAAAGTTGCGCTTGTCAACTTTCAGTACTTCGTTAAACCGCTTCATATCTAGCACTACTCCCCCCATCACCGGCAATGCACCTCCACTCAAGCCGGTACCGGCACCGCGTGGCGTTACAGATATATGCTGATCGTTGCAATGCTTCATAATGGCCGATACTTCTTCCGCAGTCCTTGGTTGAACCACTACTTCCGGCAGATAATGCAAGTCTTCAGTCTCGTCAGAAGCGCAGCGCGATAACTCTTCGGAGGTTGTATGTACGTAATGTGCACCTGCAATGTTTATGAGGGCATCAATATCCTTCTGACTTAGATTATTAAACGGCATATTGCAAAGTTGCACAAAAAATAACGTACTCAGATTCCGGCTTTTTATATTCGGATAGGCATATCCTGCATGGACAACCTAACTCTGTAGTATCTTTGCCCCTTATTTTTTACA
Organism: Bacteroidia bacterium; assembly: GCA_030426665.1. Classification (GTDB taxonomy): domain Bacteria; phylum Bacteroidota; class Bacteroidia; order Chitinophagales; family Chitinophagaceae; genus Nemorincola. The sequence goes on from JAUHYD010000004.1 coordinate 138,325, forward strand.
CATCCGATGATTCTTGTTACAGGAGGTAGTGGATTTCTGGGAGGGCACTTGGTGAGGCGTTTGTCTGCAGAGGGTAAACAAGTACGTGCGCTGTATAATACAAGTGTGCCATCTTCAGAGCAAATCGCACTACGGGGTATTGAGTGGATGCAGTGCGATTTATTGGATGTGTTTGCCGTAGAGGGGGCAATGGCCGGTATCGAATATGTATATCACTGCTCGGCAATAGTATCTTATAAATCTGAGATGAGAGATGAAATTCTCCATGTAAACCCCGAGTCTACTGCCAATATTGTAAATCAGGCTGTCGCTCAGGGCATACGTAAAATGGTGTATGCCAGTTCGGTTGCAGCCATTGGAAGGCCTGCCGATAATAATGTACAAATAAGTGAGGATCTGGACGGAGCGGAAAACGAGTATTCATCTGCCTATGCAATGAGCAAATACCTTGCCGAAAACGAAGTTTGGAGGGGCATTGGCGAGGGGCTTTCCGCGGTAATCATAAATCCTTCTGTTATTCTTGGTGCCGGAGATTGGAGCAGGGGCTCTGCCCAGCTTATGAGCGTTGTAAACAATGAATTTCCTTTTTATACCAATGGTGTCAGTGGTTGGGTTGGTGTTGCCGATGTCGTTTCAGCAATGGTAATGCTGATGGAGGCTGATGTAGTTTCAGAGCGGTTTATTGTTTCGGGTGGCAATTACCCCTTCAGGGAGGTGTTCACATTAATGGCAAATGCTCTAAACAAAAAGCCCCCCAAATATTATGCTGGTCCGCTGTTAACAGGAATTGTTTGGCGGGCTTCAGCCTTGCTGAGCCGAATTACAGGAAAAAATTATGCAATTACAAAGGAGTCTGCAAAAACGGCACATTCTGTTTCCCGCTATGACAACACAAAGTTGCTGAAGCAATTCCCGGTATTTTCTTATACGCCGATTAAAGACGTCATATTAGAAATGGCTACAACTTTCAAACAAGACAATGATTAACATCAGGTGTAAATTGTTGTAATGAAATAGGCTATACATTACTTTCTACATGTTAAAATAGAGTTTACAGGCTGCTAAAAGCCAAGAAAATTTGTGCGTTTTTTTCGTTATTTGAGAAAACAGTTGTAATCTTGCATAGAGGAAGCATTACATCTTCCTTCCTTTCATTCAGTATACCTGAGTCAATCCCCGATTTTTTTTATCAGCAATTTCAGATGAATTACAAAGAATTTCAGGATTAATAATATTTATTCAAATCAACTATCGGAAAAATTATAAGCATGCCTTACGACATTATGCAGCTAAATGATATGCTCATTCTTGAGCTCATTGACGTAGCTGATACACTAAAAATAAAAAACCCTGCGGCGCTAGACAAGCAAGAATTAGTATATAAAATACTTGACCAGCAGGCTATTGCCGCTGCTCCGGAACCAGCCAAAGAAGAACCTAAGAAACGCAGAGGAAGAAAACCAAAAGAAACTCCGGTTGCAGAGAAACCAGCTGTGCAGGAAGAGAAAAAAGATGTTACTCCTGCACCGGACAAAAATCCCGCGCCGGACAAAAAAGCTGAAGTGACAGTTGAGGCAAAAACTGAACCAAAAGAGGCGCCGGCTTCAAAACCTGAGCCGAGTGCTCCGGCTGTTAAAAGCGCACCGGATAAAAAGCGTCGTCAGAGAAAACCTAAAGATGCAGCACCGCCAAATGCGCCGCAAGAAGTAAAGGAACAAAAGCCGGCTCCCGTCAAGAGAGAGGAACGGCCGGAGGTCCCTGTGGCAAAAGCCCAAAAGGAGGTTACTCCCGAAACCGAAGGTACCGGTATCACCATGCCTGAGGCTGAGTCTTCTGAAGTTCAGCCGCCGCAACAAACTACCGAAAACCCCAACCCAAGGCCCGAAAGGCAGCAAAACCAACAACAAAACCGTAACAGGAGGGAACAGCAGCAGGCTAGTAGCTTCAACCTTGAGTTCGAAGGAATTGTTGCCAGTGAAGGTGTTTTGGAAATGATGCCCGATGGGTATGGCTTCTTACGCAGCAGCGATTATAACTATTTAAGCTCTCCCGACGACATTTATGTTTCGCCGTCGCAGATAAAATTATTCGGTCTTAAAACCGGTGACACAGTAAAAGGTAATGTACGCCCTCCCAAGGAAGGAGAAAAGTACTTTGCATTGCTGAAAGTGGAAACAATTAACGGTAAACTACCCGATGAGATTCGTGATAGAGTGCCGTTCGACTATCTGACACCGCTTTTCCCATACGAAAAACTGCGCCTGACGAATGCAGACAGCAATTACAGTACCCGCATCATGGACCTCTTTACCCCTATAGGAAAAGGACAACGCGGTCTGATTGTGGCACAACCAAAGACGGGTAAAACCATGTTGCTGAAAGAGGTGGCCAACGCGATTGCTGCTAACCACCCTGAAGTTTATCTTATGATAGTACTCGTTGACGAACGTCCCGAGGAGGTAACTGATATGCAACGTAGTGTGCGAGCAGAAGTAATCGCTTCTACATTTGATGAGCCTGCAGATAAACACGTTAAGGTATCAACCATTGCATTGCAGAAAGCGAAGCGATTAGTAGAAGTTGGACACGATGTGGTGATACTGCTTGACTCTATCACACGTCTGGCACGGGCACACAACACTGTTGCCCCGGCAAGCGGAAAAGTATTGAGTGGTGGTGTGGAAGCAAATGCCATGCAAAAACCAAAACAATTCTTCGGTGCCGCTCGTAAAATTGAAAACGGAGGTTCGCTGACGATACTTGCAACAGCACTTATTGATACTGGTTCCAAAATGGACGAGGTGATCTTTGAAGAGTTTAAGGGAACAGGTAATATGGAATTGCAGCTTGATAGAAAACTGGCAAACAAACGCATCTACCCTGCTATTGACCTTACGTCATCATCTACGAGACGCGACGACTTGCTGCTCGATAAGCATGTTCACAGCAAAATGTGGTTGCTACGCAATCACTTGTCAGATATGAATACAGATGAGGCAATGCGCTTCCTGTTGCAACAAATGAAGGGAACACAAAGCAATGAAGAGTTCCTTGCAACAATGAACAAGTAAACATCATTTCATATTTTATACAACAAAGGCAGCCAATTCGGTTGCCTTTGTTGTTAAGTTGTGGCTTATCTGAATATTGATTCCGGCCAACATAGAATTATACTGGCTCGAATTGTATTTTTGAACGGGTTAAATACACACAAAAATGCTCATCCAAAACATAAAGCTTGCTGCAGATGCTATTGTCTTTGCCGGTAGAGGTGACGATATGCAACTATTATTAATCAAACGAAAAAACCCACCCTATCAGGGTATGTGGGCAATACCGGGTGGTTTTGTGGAAGACGACGAAGAGCTGGAAACTGCCGCAATCCGCGAGTGTGGAAGAAGAAACGGGGCTAAAGGTTGCGGATATGAAACAACTGCACACCTTTGGCAGGGTAGGTCGTGACCCAAGAGGCAGAACAGTAACAGTTACTTACTATACGACAATTAAAGCGCCATTGCCGGTGGCCGGTGGCGACGATGCTACCCAAGCAGCATGGGTCTACATCAAGGATATTAAAGAGCTCGCCTTCGATCATATGGAAATGATAGAAATGGCTTTGCGCGCTTTAGCGGCTGCCTAAATTTGCTATTTTACAAAAGCTTATTCAAATTATATTGAGAAGCCGGATTTTGCTCTATGGGCTCTTTATATATGAAAACCCTGTATTGGAACAGTACTTTGCCAGAGAAGCTGTATGCTACTTAGGTTATAGTAGTCAATAATTAAATCCATTATGGTTCGAGGTGTGCTACACAAGTCGAATTCCTGTAATAGGCGCGAAGTGTTTTTGATTAAGAGTGGCAAGCGGTATGCTGTTGGCTACTGCGGTAGCCGCGATAAACAGATCGGCTTTGTCAGTGGTTATTCTTTGTGTTTTTAGCTGTCGCATTATCGTCACAGCTGTTCGTGCAGCATTACTATCGAAGGGGAAAACAATCATTGACTTCAGCATTTCCTCCCAAAAATTAAGCTGCTTTCCAGACGCTCCTGCAAATACCTCAAACTCAACAATAGAAGGTATCGCGAAATTGTTGTAGGAGTCGGCAAGTGTATAAAGTATTGTCTTCTCTTTATCTTTTTTCCTAAAATATTCTATTAAAACCGAGGAGTCGAGCAATACTATTTCATTCTCCATTTGTTGACAGATTTATGAGCATCTTCAATATTTTTAATTTGCTCTTCGGTAAACACCGGACCATTTACAAGAATCTGCTTTAGAGAGTTTCCTGAAGAGACATTATGCTCATTTTCAAGCTCTTTCTTTAATTTCTGTTTCTGAACCGGAGTCAGTTGACGTATCAATCCCAATAACTGACTGAACGGGATATTTATTTTCATTTCCATATACCAAAATTACACAAAATGATGATACTTGGGTTTTTTTATAACGGTTAGTGTATTGCTATGTCTATATTTCAACGCTCACCCACTGTCAACAATCTACCAATAACTACGGTCAAGCCTCCCTTACTTTTTTATACTTTTGCTGCCATCATGGCAACAATATCTGAGCGCGATAGAAAAGTAATGTGGCACCCCTATACTCCTATGAAATTATGGCCGGAGGCAATCGGTATAGTTCGGGGAGAGGGTGCATATCTGATAGACGAATCCGGCAACCGATATATAGATGCAATCTCCTCCTGGTGGGTTACTATTCACGGGCACAGCCATCCCTATATCGCTCAGAAGGTGTATGAGCAGATGAACACGCTGGAGCATTGCATGTTTGCCGGATTCACGCACGAGCCAGCTGTAACACTTGCGGAAAAGCTACTGCAGATATTGCCCGGAGACATGAGCAAAATATTCTACTCAGACAATGGCTCAACTGCCGTAGAGGTTGCTTTGAAAATGGCATTGCAATACTGGGGCAATAAGGGTGTAAACAAACGCAGAATTATTGCCATCGAAAACGCCTATCACGGCGACACTTTCGGAGCAATGGCCGTAAGCGGCCGCAGCGTATTTACAAATGCATTTGCCGACCTGCTTTTTGATGTCGCTTTTATTCCCTTTCCGGAATCAGGCAATGAAGCGCAAAGCCTGGCGGCGTTGGAAGGTATGTTGCAGCAGGGAGATGTTGCAGCCTTTATAGCAGAGCCGCTGATTCAAGGGTCTGCAGGCATGTGTATGTATACGCCCGATACACTTAATCGGTACTTTGAGCTGTGCAGACAATATGATGCACTTATTATTGTCGATGAAGTAATGACCGGATTCGGCAGAACAGGGCCACTATTCGCATGTGATGCGATAACGGAAAAACCCGACATGATTTGCTTGTCTAAGGGCCTTACCGGTGGCACAATGGCTATGGGTGTGACGGCGACAACGCAAAACATATTTGACGCATTTTATGACGACGACCGCAACAAAATGTTATACCATGGCCACTCCTTTACAGCCAATGCAACTACCTGTGCAACAGCGCTCGCCAGCATGGAACTGCTGCTGAAGGACGAATGTACCGAAAGCAGAAAAAGCATAGTGGAGGCGCATACCATATTTGCACATAGCATTTCAGGGCATCCTGCCATTCAGGATATACGCCAGACAGGAACCATAATAGCAATAGAACTAAAAGCGGAAAAGACCGAATACCACAGCAACATTCGCGACACTATTTACCGCTTCTTTCTTGACCGGAATATTATCCTTCGACCGCTTGGCAATATCATATACATACTCCCGCCCTACTGCATTACCAACGATGAGTTGACCTACATATACAACGCTATTCAGGAATTTCTGGAGGAGTATTCTTCATAGGTCCGGCGGGTACGTGTCTTTGACTTGTCCGTTGAGTATCTTCTCAACAAAGCTGTTCCATTGTTTGAGGCGTTTAGCCTCATTGGGGGAATCCTAACCATTTGCATTTTAGCAATTGCTGTAAGTGTAACAGCCCAGACAAAAGACGACCCTGATGTATGTATTCAGGAAAACCCCAAAACATGTATTCTGTGGCCGATAAAGATAACCGTTTGCCCGGTTCCGGTATTCACGGAATTCGCAATAGGACATAAACCTGTCTCACTTACGTTGTATCGCAACAAAATTGCGGTATTGCCCTATACTGAGATAAGGGATATTGTTGCGCTTGCACCGGAGGTCTATCAACGGCAGAGAGGCGCTGACATTCATATGTCCGGAGGCCGCAGCGAAAGTGATATGCTCTATGTTATTGACGGGATGCGAATAATGCCGAACTAATAAATGTAACCTGCAATCAATACTTCCACTATACCTTTTTGAACACTACAATAGAGTTATGTCCGCCGAAACCAAAAGTGTTGCTCATGGCTACTGATACCGGTTTTGAAATCGATTCTTTGGTAACAATGTTGAGGCTGTTCGGGATTTCGGGGTCAATGTTTTCTGTATTGATAGTAGGCGGTACGATGCCTTGGTTAATGGCGTTGATACAGACAATGCCTTCAATTGCCCCTGCCGCCCCTAATAAGTGACCGGTCATGGATTTGGTGGCACTTATGCTCAATCTTGAAGTGTCTTTACCAAAGACTTTCATTACGGCATTTATTTCGCTGATGTCGCCAACGGGTGTAGAGGTAGCATGGGTGTTCAGGTAGTCCACGTCTCCTGCATTGATGCCGGCCTCTGCAAGTGCAAACTCCATTCCTCTTGCTGCGCCTAACCCCTCCGGGTGGGTAGCCGTCATGTGGTATGCATCTGCTGTCATAGCTGCGCCTACTACCTCTGCATAAATTTTAGCGCCTCGTTTTCTCGCATGTTCATACTCCTCCAGTATCAGGGCACCTGCGCCTTCGCCCATTACAAAGCCATCTCTGTCGGTGTCAAATGGTCTGGATGCTGCTTCAGGGTTATCGTTGCGGGTAGACATGGCTTTCATAGAACTGAACCCGCCGATAGATGCCTCTGTGACCGGAGATTCAGAACCACCCGTAACAAAGGCTTTTGCTTTTCCGAGACGTATGTAATTGAACGCATCCATTATAGCGGTATTGGAAGTTGCACATGCAGATACTGCGGTATAGTTGATACCCATCAACCCAAACTTTAATGAAATCATGCCTGATGCCATATTCGTAATGAGCCGTGGCACAAAAAACGGACTAAAGCGCGGAACGAAGTTGCCGGCAGCATAAGCTTTTACTTCTTTCTCGAAGGTATCCATACCGCCCTGGCCGCTGCCCCATATAACCCCTATATCAAAAGGATCCATCTTGGATATGTCCAGACCACTATCTGCTAATGCTTCGGCAGCTACATATATGGCGTATTGCGTAAAGAGGTCGCTCCGCTTTATTTCGTTTCGATCTAAGTACTTTTCGGGAGTGAACCCTTTTACTTCGCAAGCGAATTTTGTTTTGAATAAAGTGGTATCAAATCGGGTTATTTCGCCTGCTCCGCTTTTTCCGGCAACAATATTTTCACCAAACGTTTTTGCATCATTGCCAAGGGGAGTTAACGCTCCCATTCCTGTAACTACTACTCTTTTCATATCGTTATCTCTTTAAGAACAGTTTCTTTTATTGTTTCAAAATCTTTTTCATTGTCTGTTAGTCGTACTAACTGCAATGATGCCAACATATTCGTTATTACTAACAGTGCTTTTGTACGTGGAATGCCATCGAAATGAAAAACTCCCCGGCTTCTTCCGTTTTCGAGTATGCCTGTTACCCAAACGAGTATATTATCAACGAGCATTTTTAAGTGATTGCTGATACGCTCATCTATACTGTACAAATCACTTGCTAATGAACCGACGATACACACACTACCCTCCTCATTGGTATGACTGTATATGGACAGGTACGCCTTCAGTTGTTCAACCGGATCTTTGTCTGCTGCTTCCCGCACCATTTCCGCAAGCTTAGTTATTTGCCTATCTATTACCGCTATTGCCAGGTCTGTTTTTGTGGGGAAGTAATAATGAATAGAAGCATTGCGAATACTGAGCGCCTTAGAGATATCGGTATAGCTAAATGCATTGTAGCCCTTCTCCCGTATAAGCGTGTCGCTAATGGTCACTATTTCATCTCGAGTTGACATTTCTCTGCAAATATACCTACCTATTAGTAGGTAGGCAAATTTTTGATAAAAATGCCGTCCTGAAATTTTATTAATCATTTGATTAAAATAGTTGTTTAAGAAATAATAACTTTCTACCTTTGACCCGAAAAGTGAATGCAACTAAAAAAATCTGAAATGAAATATCAACCAACCACACGACGAATATTGTTGATATTGGTAGCACTAATATTTTTTACAGGAAACATATCTGTTGCACAAGCTGTGCAGACACTCACTATTGAGGATTGCTACAATATGGCAAGGGCCAACTACCCACTTGTAAAACGACTGGACCTAATAGAGAAAACAAAGGGGTACTCGCTGGATAATGCAAGCAAGGGCAACTTGCCGCAAATTTCATTAAACGGTCAGGCTACATATCAGTCGGCAGTGACTGCACTACCCGTAGCACTGCCGAATATAAACATACCAACGGTAAGCAAAGACCAGTACAAAGTATTTAATGAGATAACACAGCCACTGACCGCTAATGTTGCAATCAAGCAACAGAAGAAACTGATAAATGTAAGCAGCGAGGCAGATGCACAGCAAATAGAGGTGGCGCTCTACCAACTGAAAGAGCGGGTAAATAACATTTTCTTCGGCATACTATTGATAGACGCACAAATAGCGCAGGTGAAAATAATGCAGAGCGATATAGAGTCAGGAATAGAGCGCACTAATGCCGCAATAGCAAACGGGACGGCACTAAAAAGCAGTGTGAATGTGCTGAAGGCGGAACTACTGAAAGCAAAACAAAAGTCGATAGAATTAAGAGCTGCCGCAAACGGATTCAGGGAAATGCTTGGTGTCTTTATCAATCAAAAAATTGATGAGCAAACAACGCTAATCAGACCTATCCCTCAAGTTGCAACAAACACAATAAACCGTCCGGAGCTCAGACTATACGATATTCAACAACAGCAGTTTGATGTTCAGAAGAAACTAATAGATGCTAAAAATATACCTAAGCTGGGGTTGTTTCTGCAAAGTGGTTACGGCAGACCGGCATTGAACATGCTGAACAATGAGTTTGACTTTTATTATCTCGGTGGACTACGACTGAACTGGAGCCTTTCCGGTTTCTACACAGCCAGGAAAGAGAAAAAAATACTGTCGTTGGGGCAGCAGTCGGTTTCGGTACAAAAGGAGACATTTCTGCTAAATACTAAGATGGCTATGACCCAACAAAACAGCGAAGTAAATAAATACAAAGAACTGATGAGCAGCGACAATGAAATAATTATGCTGCGTGAAGAGATAAAAAACACTTCAAAAAATCAGTTGGAAAACGGAACGATTACCGTAACAGACTATTTAGTAAATGTAAATGCAGAGGATCAGGCAAGACACAATCTGATACTGCATCAGATACAATTGCTGATGGCACAATACAACTATCAAATCACATCGGGCAACTAAACGAATTTCAGATGAAAACATTATCAACAACAATACTTGCCGCCAGCGTACTATTGATAGCGTCTTGCGGAGAAAAGAAAAAAGGCTTTGATGCTACCGGTTCTTTTGAAGCAGTTGAAACCATTATTTCTGCGGAGGCGGCAGGCAAGCTGCTATCTTTTGATGTGGAAGAAGGGCAACAACTGAAAGCCGGACAGTACATAGGATATGTGGACAGCACACAAGTGTATCTGAAAAAGCAACAGGTTAGCGCACAAATAAAAGCACTGCTCAGTAAAAAGCCGATAGTGTCCACACAAATTGCTGCCTTGATGGAACAACTACGGGCAGCCGAAAGGGAGCAGCGAAGAGTAAGCAGCCTGGTGAAAGCCGATGCGGCAACACCAAAACAACTAGATGATGCCAATGCTACCATCGACGTCATAAAAAAGCAAATTGAAGCACAACGGTCTTCTTTAGAAATATCTACAAGAGGCATTACCAATGATGCTTACCCAATGACCATACAAGTAACGCAGCTGAATGACCAGTTAGAGAAGTGTAGCATTATCAACCCAGTAAATGGTACTGTACTTTCAAAGTATGCTGAAGCTAATGAGATTACGGCTCCCGGTAAACCTCTCTATAAAATTGCCGACCTATCTACGATTGTGCTCAGGGTGTACATAACGGGTGACCAGTTACCTAAAGTAAAACTGAACCAGCAGGTAACCGTATTGACTGACGATGGTAATGGCGGGTACAAGCAAACAAATGGAACCATCAACTGGATAAGCGACAAAGCAGAATTTACACCAAAGACTATACAGACTAAGGACGAGCGTGCAAATATGGTATATGCTATGAAAGTGAAGGTAAAGAATGACGGTAGCTATAAAATAGGTATGTACGGAGAGGTGAAATTTTAATAGTAATGGGAGACGTGGTTCTAACCAATATCAGCAAGACATACAACGACGGCAAAACGGTCGCCGTTGACGATGTGTCATTTTCGGTGAACAAAGGAGAGTTGTTCGGTCTGATAGGGCCTGACGGTGCCGGCAAAACGAGCATATTCCGGATCCTTACAACACTGTTGATACCTGATGGTGGAACGGCATCAGTGAGCGGTAGTGATGTAGTAAAAGATTACAAAACAATACGCCGGAACATCGGCTATATGCCGGGCAAGTTTTCATTGTATCAGGACTTGACAGTTGAAGAAAATCTCAACTTCTTCGCAACTCTGTTCGATACAAGTATTGCAGCGAACTATGACCTGGTGAAAGAGATATATGTACAACTAGAACCATTTAAAAAAAGGCGCGCAGCCAAACTATCCGGTGGCATGAAGCAAAAGCTGGCATTGTGTTGCGCCCTCATACACAAGCCGGAAGTGCTGTTTCTGGATGAACCTACGACAGGTGTGGATGCAGTTTCGAGAAAGGAATTCTGGGAAATGCTGTATCGCCTGAAAGAGCAGGGAATTACCATACTGGTATCTACACCCTATATGGATGAAGCAACCCTTTGTGAACGTATAGCACTGATACAAGGTGGAAAGATTATGTCAATAGATACACCAGACAATATAATAGGGCAATACCCTAAAAAAATGTTTGCTGTACGTGCTGAAAAAATGAGTACACTCTTAAAAGAATTGCGGGAATATGATCCGATAGAAAGTTGTTTCGCTTTCGGTGAGTATCACCATGTAACATTCAAGGCAGAAAATGGTAATAATGCTGAGGCGTTAAATACATACCTGAACCAAAAGGGTTATGAGCAGGTGCATGTAAAACAGACAAGCGCCACGATAGAAGATTGTTTTATCAGACAAATGAACGAGTAAATGGCAGACATCGCAATATCGACCAATAAACTGACCAAACGTTTCGGAGATTTCGTTGCTACCAATGAAATAACCTTCGACGTGCAGCAGGGTGAGATATTCGGTTTCTTGGGGGCAAACGGAGCAGGCAAGACAACAGCTATGAGAATGCTATGCGGCTTATCAGTGCCATCGTCGGGGGAGGCTACCATAGCGGGTTACGACATATATAAACAGACAGAGGAAATAAAGAAACATATCGGGTACATGAGTCAGAAATTCTCACTGTACGAAGACCTGAATGTAATAGAAAATATACGGTTCTTTGGCGGGATATACGGATTGTCAGGGAAAGAAATAAAGGAGAAAAGCAATACACTGATAAACCAATTGGGCTTGCAACATGAAGCGAAAAAGCTGGTAGGTTCACTGCCGCTGGGATGGAAGCAGAAGCTGGCGTTTTCGGTCGCCATTCTTCATGAGCCAAAGATTGTATTTCTTGATGAGCCTACAGGTGGCGTAGATCCGGTGACAAGGCGGCAGTTTTGGGACCTGATATATGCCGCTGCAGATAGAGGCATCACCATATTTGTTACTACACATTATATGGACGAGGCCGAATACTGCAACCGTATATCGATGATGGTAGATGGTGTAATAAAAGCATTGGATACACCAAGAAATCTGAAAAAACAGTTTTCTGCGGCATCTATGGACGAAGTGTTTTTTGAGTTGGCGAGAGGAGCTCAACGTAAAGCGGATTAGAATATGAAGCAGTTTTTGATTTTTGTACGCAAGGAATTTTATCACGTGTTTCGGGACCCGAAAACATTGTTGATGCTGTTTGGCATGCCAGTGACACTAATACTACTGTTCGGCTTTGCATTGACGAACGAAATTAAAAACTCAAAGATTGCGGTATGTGACTATGCAAATGATGAAGCAACTCAACGCATCGTAGAAAAGTTGCGTGCAAACAACAGTTTTGAGATTCAGGAAGTGCTGATGAGCCACTTGCAAATAGAAGAAGCGTTTAAGAGAGGAAAGATAAAGCTGGCAATAGTATTTCCGACCGACTTCAACAGTGACCTGCAACACGTGAACGAGGCGCAGGTGCAGGTAATTGCTGATGCTTCTGACCCCAATACAGCAACTACGCTGACCAACTATGTACGTAACATAGTAATGAGCTATCAGAACGAAATTACTGATGGCAAAACTATACCGTACCAAATAAAGACGGAAACAAGAATGCTGTATAACCCGGAACTGAAAGGGGCTACTAACTTTGTACCGGGTGTAATGGCATTGGTGCTGCTCTTAGTGTGTGTGTTGATGACGTCGGTGTCTATAGTAAGAGAAAAAGAAACCGGCACGATGGAAGTGTTGCTGGTTTCTCCGTTTAATCCGTTTCTGGTTATTATCTCTAAGGCAGTGCCTTACTTCTTCTTGTCGTTGGTGAACCTAACTGTGATTTTAGTGTTGAGCGTATTCTTACTGGATATGCCATTTAACGGAAACATTTTCCTGCTGTATGGCGAGAGTAGCATTCTCATCATTACCGCATTGTCGCTAGGTTTGCTGATATCGAACAGTACACAATCGCAGCAGGCAGCAATGCTTATATCTCTGTTAGGGATGCTTTTTCCCACGCTGATGTTTACCGGGTTTTTGTTTCCGCTGGAAAACATGCCACTACCCTTGCAGGTGATAGCAAACATTGTCCCCTCTAAATGGTATTACATCATAGTGAAATCGATAATGATAAAGGGGCTTGGCTTTTCTGCGATATGGAAGGAGACGCTCATTCTGGTAAGTATGACTGTGGTGCTACTATTCGTTAGTTTCAAGAAGTTTAAAATCCGGTTGGCATGAGGACGTTGAAATTTTTGTTGCGTAAAGAGTTCCGGCAAATCTTCCGAAATCGGGCGTTGCTGCCTATGATATTTATAATGCCCATTCTACAGCTGCTGGTGATACCGCTTGCGGCAGATTATGAGGTGAAGAATATCAATATATCGGTGGTAGATCATGACCATTCAACGTATTCCCGCGAACTGATTTCTAAAATACACTCATCGGGTTACTTCCGGCTGGCAGATTATTCCAACTCGTTTAATGACGCATTTAAGCAGATAGAAAATAACAAGTCAGACTTGGTATTGGAAATACCACATGGCTTTGAACGAAACCTCATCAGGGAAAACAGCCAGCAGCTATTTATTGCGGTGAATGCCATCAACGGTATAAAGGCAAGTCTGGGTGGTGCATATCTCAACAATATTATTGCAGGCTACAACGCTGACCTGCGTGTGCAGCTCACGGAAGTGCAAAAGTTCAGCAGGCGACCAACAATACATATAACATCGTCTAACTGGTTTAATACTTTGCTGAACTACACTTACTTTATGGTGCCGGGTATTATGGTGTCGCTGATAACCATGGTAGGTGTATATATGTGTGCGCTCAACATAGTGAAGGAAAAAGAAACCGGTACTATAGAGCAAATAAATGTTACCCCCATTAAGAAGTATCACTTTATTCTTGGTAAGCTTATTCCGTTCTGGCTTATCGGTGTGTTTATCTTTTCGGTGAGTTTGTTTGGAGTAGCCAGAGGTGTATATGGCATAGTGCCGGTGGGGAACGTGGGACTATTGTATGCATTTCTTGCTGTGTTTCTTGTGGCAGTACTCGGAATAGGGTTGCTGATTTCTACCTATTCAGAGACGCAGCAGCAGGCGATGTCGCTGGCGTTCTTCTTTATGATGGTGTTTATTCTGATGAGCGGGCTGTTCACTTCAGTCGATAGTATGCCTGAGTGGGCCATCGTGATTGCGAAGTGTAATCCCATGACCTACTTTATAGAGGTAAACAGAATGGTAATACTAAAAGGCAGCAGCTTCGCAGATCTGAAAAACCACTTTCTGATAATGGGGGGCTTTGCGGTAGTCTTTAACACCTGGGCGATACTGAACTATAAGAAGACGAGTTGATGGGGGGATACCCGGTTAAATACACACTACTGCAATACCACTTTCTGCACCACTCGTTCATTTTCATTTACCCATGCTACTATATATATTCCACGTGGCAACACCCTTGTATCAAATGAAGTGACTTTACCATTGACCATCTTTTCAGCTACCCGAACACCAACCATATTCAGTACTTCCAACTTACCGCTAATATCTGGTGTCGAAACAGAAAGTTTGTCAGTTGCAGGATTTGGATAGACAAACATTGTTTGCTTTTGCGCCAATAAAGGAACCTGTGTCGGGCAAAGTGCAACGGACAATATCTTTATGTCAATACATCCCGCCGGAGAGATGTAAGTAACATTTGTATTGCCTGTTGAGATTCCCAATGCTATTCCGGATGAGGGGTCTATGGTAGCGATGGAAGGGTCGTCCGTTGACCATGTTCCACCTGTTACACTAGTGGTTAAATGTTTAGGAACACCTATACATGTATAACCGGAATGTCCGCCAATAATCGGGTTGCTGTTAACCCTGATAGATTTCGTCACTCTGCAACTTGTTCCGGCATGGTAAAAAGCAATTTCCCATTCGCCCGGCGCGCTTCCATAATATTCGCCTGTACTTGTGTTGATTGTTGTGGGGCCAAAATGCATATCTACCCAACTGCCGGAGCCACTACTTGTAAAGTTGACCGTATCTCCGGCACAAATTGAAGATGGGCCAACAATAGGGTTAGGTAATGTGTCAACGTTTACAATCTTGGTGATTGTAGCGGTACCACACAAGCCACTATATGCATATGTGAATGTATCTATTCCGAAATAAACGGGAGTTACCACTCCGGCTGAGGATATTATTGCGCTGCTATTACTTGCAGTCCAAACCCCGCCTCTTGGGAAAGATACAATCTCGACCGTTGACCCCATGCAGACATTGTCCGGTCCGAAGATTTCCGTGGGCACAGAGTGTACGTGTACGTTTGTAGCAGCTATGCAGCCTCCCAGCTTGTAGTAAACAGTAGCGATTCCCCTAGATACTCCTGTTACTACGCCAGTTGACGCATCAATATTGATAAATAACGGCGAATGAGGGCTGCTCCATACCCCTCCGGAAATCGGGTGACTGAGGCTTGTGGAAGCACCTATGCAAATATCAGTAGTGCCGGTAATAGTGTCAGCGCAAAAGCTATTGAATTCATGAGCGCCAATATCCACTTTGGTACCAATAGTTCTATTAACATTATTATACGCGGTATCGTGAAGAGACACCGAAGTAGTGTTGCCAGAATTTATGCAAGCGGATGAATCAGTCAATCCGAAATCCGCGTAAAGCGCATTCTCTGTGAAGCTTGATGTAAGGGTCGGTGAAATAAAATTTGGGTTAGCACCTACAATATTAGTCAGGGTATCGCTGTAAAATAAGAGGGCAGTATGTGGCATAAGGGTAACTGACAAAGCTTGCTGTATCCAATTATTTTCAAAGATGTAGATGTCAACCAAGGAACTATAGTTTAAATTCGACAAAGCCCCTGTCCCTACAGTTTTATTGTTGTACAAAATGTTGTTCTTAGTAATAATTGTTTTGCCTTCAGAAAACACCTGAATGCCAGCAGCTTGTCCGGAAATTGAATTTGAAACGGAGTTATTGACAATCGTGTTGTTCAGAATTTTTACGTTTGCATTAGCTACACAAATGCCACCCCCATAAAATCCGGTATAATTATTGGCTATCACATTATTTCTAATGGTAAAGTCAGAATAATCAACACTTGACCAGTTTTCTGAAAGACGAATACCTCCTCCTCCTTCTGTTAACCCACAAAAGCCGGAATTGCGATGTTCGTTGTTGCAAATGAGATTTCTGTTGACATCAATTTTACCACCGTATAACGTTATTGCCGCCACATCTTCCATGCTATTGTGGTGCACCTTATTATTTCTAATGGTTGCAAGAGTATTGCCTCCACTAAATATGGTTGCTCCGCCGTGCCCGGCTGAAGTGTTTTGGTAAAAGTCACAATTCTCTATCATGCATGTAGCAGATGGTGCAAGGGTGTAAGTTGAAATTGCGCATATGTTTCTATTGGAGACATTGTCATGAACAATACAAAAATCCATTTGTTTACTAGTTGACATATCTAAGTTGATGACTGCCAGAGTTGCGTAATTGTCATAAATGTCGCAATGCCTAAAGCGAACCTCACCTGTAATTGTCAGCAAGTAAATTCCCGCAGTGCAATGGCTAAAGCTACAGGAGTTGATGTCTAATTTGCGTCCAACTTTAATGTTGAACTGTCCGTCTCCTTTTATGTAAGAAAGGTCACAATAGTCAAATTCCGACAAATCCGACGCTCCGGCGGCGGAATCCTCGAAGGTAATTCCCGACCAACCTAATAAAGTATCTGCGGGACGAAACTTAACCGGCAACCCAGACGTACCGGCAGCTCTAAGTGAGCCGAAAACACTGAGTTTGTATGCTCCCTGAAAAATAACATCTACACCGGGGTCTATTTGCAGTGTCTGACCTGATGCAATTGAAATATTATTGAATATTCGATAGGGCGAGCCCGCCATAGTCCAATGACCGAAAACATCCGAAGAGGTAATGTCTGTAGCTGCAAATAAATTTATTGATAAAACAAACAGGGATATAAAAATGACCAATTTTTTCATAAGGTTATTTTAAGGGTTTTCGAAATGGGGCAATTTATATATCCAAATTACGAATTAATTAGGAACAAAACCACATTTTTACATATAACCAAAACTGTACCAAAATAAGGACCTGACATTCTGTAAGTAGCATGTCAGTTAGTTGTATCCTCAAATAAGTGTACTATTTACCATGTACCCCGCACTTTCAAAGTAAAATGACAGACGTAAAAAAGCCCAAGAGAACATTCCCTTGGGCGATACAAAAAGTGTAATATTATTGCACTACCTACTCATGAATGCAGAATACATCCAGACAAGTTTTTCCTGTGCGGCTATGTAATCGCTCATCAATGCATTTGTTCCTTCGTCACCGGCATCGGCAGAAAGCTCAAGTAATTCGCGTTGCAGGCCAATTACTATCCTAAACGAGTTCAGAATATCGTTGACTGCTTTCGTTCCGTCCGATACTTCTTTGCTTTCCACAATTTTGGAAACAGTATTATACTCTGAGTAGTTGTGTGTAGGGTTGTGGCCAAGTGTAAGTATGCGTTCGGCAACTTCATCTATTTTAACTATCAGGTCGGTGTACAGCTCTTCGAATTTTACATGGAGTTCGAAAAACTTCTCTCCCTTTATGTTCCAGTGATAGCCTCTTGTATTCTGATAAAATACGGAATAGTTAGCCAACAATTCATTCAACTTCTTTGCTAAGTTTTCACATTTTCCAATGTCCAATCCTATCGCATTTGTATTCGTCATAACTATTGTTTTGGTCTGTTACAAAGATAAGAAATGCAAAGTGCAAAGGTTATGGCTATCATCAACCTGCATATAGACAGAACATATAAAGTGCCACTATTTCAGGTCAAATAGAGGTAACGAAATTAGTAACGACGACTACCTTTTTACTTTAGCTTTTGGGGGTTTACAAGGTGTTCATACTTCTCCGTATAGTTTTCTTGCAGCATGCTGCCTTCTTTTATGTACGGATAGGAAATGGCATAGCTCTCTGTATGTACAGGTGTCAGTCTACGGTGAATATGATGACGCTGTAAATCATCGGGGTGACCAATGCCTGATGCGCCCATGAGCTCAATGGCACTACTGACCGTCTGGTTGTGGTAATTTGCTACCCTTACTTTTTTCTCTTTTACAACGAGCCCTCCCATCAGATAGTCATTTTGTGTGGCAACACCTACCGGGCAGGTATTCTTGTTGCACTCCAGTGCCTGAATACAACCCAATGCCATCATCATACCCCGTGCGCTGTTGCACATATCTGCACCAATCGCGAAGTTCTTAATCATTTCGAATCCGTTGGTAACCTTTCCGGAAGCAATTACCTTGATGTGTTTTCTAACACCGAATCCGGTTAACATATCCAATACAAGTACCAGAGCATCTCTCAATGGCATGCCTACCGAGTCAGAGAACTCCATAGGTGCGGCACCTGTACCGCCTTCGCCACCATCTACAGTTATAAAGTCCGGATATATTTCTGTGCTTACCATTGCTTTGCATATAGCGACGAACTCTTCCGGATGACCAACACACAGCTTGAAGCCAACAGGCTTACCACCGGATAACGTTCTGATTCTTCTGATAAAAGCCAACATTTCCTCTGGTGTGCTGAACGCCGAATGACCCGGAGGGGAGACAACATCTTTGTGCGGCTCCAGTAACCGAATCCGAGCAATCTCTTTGGTAACCTTTGCGGCGGGCAGTATGCCGCCATGTCCGGGTTTTGCTCCCTGCGACAGCTTTATCTCTATCATCTTTACCTGCGGAAGTATTGCCCGCTCCCTAAACGCGTCGTCATTGAAAGTTCCATCGGAGTTGCGACAACCGAAGTAACCTGTTCCGATTTGCCAAATGATGTCGCCACCAGGTTTGAGGTGGTGGTCGCTCAGTCCTCCCTCGCCGGTATTGTGTGCGAAGTTTCCGATTTTAGCTCCTTCGTTTAATGCAAGAATTGCATTCTTACTGAGCGAACCAAAGCTCATAGCAGATATATTAAATACGCTGGCAGAATAAGGTTGTGTACATTCTGATCCGCCAACCAATACGCGAGGGTCTTCGTTGAGCATTTCATGTTTCAGTGGCGACAAGCTATGACTCAACCACTCGTAGCCGACTTTGTAAACATTTCCCTGCGTTCCGAATGGCATGGTATCATCCAGCATTTTTGCCCGACGATATATCTGGCTTCTCACCAGTCTGTCAAACGGTTTCCCTCCTGTGTCGGTCTCAATGAAGTACTGGTGTATTTCCGGACGGAGCGATTCAAGCATATACCGCATGTGACCAATAACGGGGAAGTTCCTGAGTATGGTATGCTTAGTCTGGAACAAGTCGTACACACCAATTGCAACAACAGGGAGAATAATGAGAAACAACCAGTTAAGCGGTTTCCACCACACTCCTAGTAATGCAAGACCAATAATTACTAACGCTGAAAAGAAAAGAAATCTGTTTTTCAAAATTGATTGTGTTTTTTATAAAGGTAGCCAATGATAGACGGATAGCCATGTGTGAGTGATATTGACACAATAGTGTTACACACAACAAATAAGCAGATAAAAGCAGCAGTAGTCACATTTGCTGTACAGTATAACTTTTGTCACAGCCTTTCCCAGAGACACACCCGATAGGGTATATTATTTTCACTGCTATGAATGCACACATGTGGCGATGGTAGGCACATACGTCGTCAGCATTTTTTAAGTCACGACAGCCGTGCGTGGGGACTATCCGATATACACTATCAAGAATTTTCCTTATTCCTGACAATCTTCATAATGCGGCTGTAAATGATTTCCGCTAAATTCCAGTCATATCCATCAAAGTTGGTTGTGTTATTAAATTGAATAACAACAGCATCTATGTCTTTGTGGTATTTTGCGATACTCTGGTAGCCAACAACGAGACCAGTATGTTCGTAGACATATATGGAAGAATAAATTTCCTGTTCGCCTTCATCGAATACTGAACCATCGTTTAACGCTCTCAAAAATATACCTACATCCTCTGCTGTAGCTAACATTCCTTTTCCATCAGTCTTAAAGTCGGTATCCAGCCCAACGTAGTAGCCACTCATTACATCATCTATATTTACTTCACTTAGCGAACTGAAAGTGTGTTTCAGTCCGAGTGGTATCAGAATCTTTTCTTTGATATATTGGTGGTGACTATAACCCAATACCTTATCAATGATTTTGGCAAGCAACAGATAGTTGGTGTTTGAGTATTCATAATCTTCGCCGGGCTCAAAGCTGGTCGGCATTTCGGTTGCTAAAGCAAGTGCTTCTTCGCTGCTGTATGGTCGGTTGTCCCAATAAGTAGGATGATTGATGTAGTTGGGTATTCCACTCCTATGCTGCACCATCAGCTTTAAGGTGATTTTTTCGGCATGCTTTATTCTTCCTTTAAGTTCGGGTAGGTAGTCTGCGAGCGTTTTGTCCAGAGACAAGTGATCGTCACTGACTAATTTGGCGATAGCAACGGCAACATATAGCTTGCTGATACTGGCAATCCTGAATAATGCATCGGGGCGGGCGGGGATTTTGTTTTTTCGGTCGTGCCAGCCGGCAGCATAGAACTCCGGAGGTTTGCCGGCCTGGTCAACATAAACAATCATTCCATCAAAGCCAAGTTCTATGGCTTCATTAACCTGCTCCTGAAGAGTATCGGGTAGTGGTAGTATCCATGCCTTTACCAATATCCAGGGAACCAATGACAGTGAGGATATACTTAACAGTATAAATATAATTCTGAGTATCCGTTTTGCTTTTTTCGTCATTATGCTTTTTAAAAGTGACAAATACGATTCAAGCCGCTGTTGTGAGTAACTATCTAAATCGCATTAACCTGCTTTAATCCATGGGTTACATAGCAAGTATAATACATTCATAGATTATTTTCAATGTTGTTGCTGCTTCTGTCGCTTGAGAGGGGGAGTTGTGTGCATCGTAAACAAGACGCTTCGACTAGATAGGCTTTAGTTGCAAACAAGGAGTAGAGGAGTACGAATGTCGCTTTATCTTAGACAGAGTTTGCACTGAACGTACGGAATTGCGTAATTTTACATTATGAGTTCAGAAATAGCTGTACAAAACAATATACTTGCATGGGCAATACACCGTGCAGGGTTTGATTTGCAGACATTTACTGAAAAACACCCTAATGTTGGAAAATGGTTGAAAGGCGAAAAGAATCCAACGGTAAAACAATTGGAAGACTTTTCTAAGCAAGTGTATTTGCCATTTGGTTACCTATTATTAAAAGAACCTCCCAAAGAAAAGATGCCAATTCCATTCTTTAGGACAAACAATACTCAGGCGACAGAAATAAGTATAAATATTTACGATACGGTTCTGCTCATGCAGCAACGGCAAGGGTGGCTAAAGGAGTACTTGAAAGATAACGATTTTGAAATACTGCCTTTTGTAGGGAAGTTCTCAAACAGCACTAAAGTAAAAGATATTGTTAATGACATAAGAGAAACTTTAGGGTTACCAGAAAGTTGGGCAAGTCATTTTAAGACTTGGTATGAAGCTCAAGATCATTTGGTAACACACATTGAAGACAGTGGGATTGTTACCGTTTTTAATGGCGTTGTCGAGAATAACGGTCATCGAAAAATACCTGTCAATGAATGTCGTGGTTTTGTCTTAGTAGATGAAATAGCACCTTTCATGTTCATTAATAATGCAGATTACAAATCTGCGCAAATGTTCACAATTGCACATGAACTTGCTCATATCTGGATAGGTCATAGTGCTGGTTTTGACTATGCTGAAATGTTACCGGCGAATGATCCCATTGAACGATTATGCGACAAAGTTGCTGCCGAGTTTTTAGTTCCGGAGGACACTTTTGTTGAAGTTTGGCAAGAAAAACCAAATATTAAAGATGTCGCTCGATTTTTCAAAGTAAGTGAAATAGTCATAGCTCGTAGAGCGTTAGATATTGGCGTAATGACTAAACGTCAGTTTTTAAATTTCTATGAAGCATATGCTAATCGTGAATTTACAAAGAAGGAAAGTCAAGCTGGAGGAGGCGACTTTTATGCTACAACAAAAAAGAGGCTAAGTATTACATTCGCATCTCATATTAATAATGCTGTAAAGTCAGGTGTGCTGCTATATCGTGATGCATATAAACTAACCGGTTTAAAAGGAGATACATTCCAAAACTTCTTCTCAAAGCATTTTTAGTTACTATGGGTGTATACGTTATTGATAGTAACTTTTTAATACAAGCCCATCGGGTTAGCTACCCATTAGATATTGCTGTTAGCTTTTGGAATAAAGTTAAATTACTAGCCGCCGCCGGTAAAATTATAAGCATAGATAAGGTGAAAAGGGAGATTTTTGGAAAGAATGACGCACTAGAGGCATGGTGTATTGAAAATTTACCCAATGATTTTTTTAAGGATACCACTAGTGTAATGCAATCATACAATACGGTTGTGACATGGGCATTAGACACCCCGAGATACTCTCAAGCTGCTTTGAACGAGTTTTTAAGTGCTGATGAAGCAGACGCTTTTATCGTTGCTTTTGCTTTAGATAACTTAGGAAATAGAGTTGTAGTCACTCAGGAAAAAAGTCGGCCCGAAATGAAAAGAAAAGTAAAAATACCGGAGGCTTGTGATGCAGTAGGTATTCGCTACGTCGATACTATTGAAATGCTCAGGGAATTAGGCGAAACCTTCTAGCTCACACACTCTCTCTATTATTCCATTCCCCCCACCCCACAATTATTTTCCTAACTTAGCTGCACAAGTATAGTATATGATATACAGGAGTAAGGCACCGCTACGGATAGGGCTGGCAGGTGGTGGTACGGATGTAAGCCCTTATTGTGACCTATATGGAGGGGCCATACTTAATGCCACTATCTCGCTATATGCCTACGCTACCATAGAACCATTGGAGGAGGCTCAGGTAATAATTAATGCATTAGACAGGGGCGAAAGTGCTACCTATGATATGGCGGACAATTTGCCGATAGATGGTAATCTGGACCTCGCGACGGGTGTGTATAATCACATAGTTGCTAAGTACGGTCCTGTGCCATCGGGCTTCCGGATTACTACGGTTGTGGATGCGCCTGCAGGGTCAGGGTTAGGGAGTTCGTCAACGCTTGTGGTTGCCATCATAGGTGTGTTTGCAGAGTGGCTGAACCTGCCTCTTGGCGAATATGACATCGCACAGATGGCTTATGATATAGAGCGGGTAGAACTATCAATGGCGGGCGGTAAACAAGACCAATACGCTGCTACCTTTGGCGGGGTGAATTTTATGGAGTTTTATGAAGGCAATAAGGTAATCGTGAACCCGCTACGCATAAAGCCTGAATACCTATATGAGCTTGAAAATAACCTGTTGCTGTATTTTACAGCGACCAGCAGGCTATCGAGTACCATCATAGAGGCGCAAAGCAAAAATGTGACCGACAAAAACACGAAGTCGATAGATGCCATGCACCAACTAAAGGAGCAGGCACAGATGATGAAGGAAGCCATGCTGAAGGGTAACATACACGACATAGGTCGTATTCTGGATTATGGCTTTCAGTTTAAGAAGCAAATGGCAAGCGGTATCTCTAATGATTCGCTTGATGAAACATACGATGCTGCGCTTAAAGCCGGTGCAACCGGTGGCAAAATATCCGGTGCCGGTGGTGGCGGTTTTATGATGTTTTATTGTCCTGCCAATACAAGGTTTGACGTAATAAAGACCTTGGAACGCTTCGGAGGTAGCTTTAGTGCTTATCGATTTACGGAGCGGGGAATGGTGAGCTGGAGGATATGAAGTATGCGGAATTAGGGATTGGTTGATTGGGAATCGTGGATAGGTTAACCAAACATGCCAAATTCAAAATTTCTATTATGCCTTAATCAAATCAATTTTTAAAGTATGATTGATACGTTCAACCACCAAATTCCCAATACCCCAATTAACTAATAACCACAATGCTACAAGTATCATTACACGGAATAGAAATACATGCACCTATCGGGTTGTATCCGGAGGAAAAGGTACATGGTAATATGTTTGAGACAAACGTAGATATATGGCTGCCGGATGAGCAGCCATGGCCGTTTGCCGACTATACCGAGGTAAATAAGGTGGTCAATGATGTATTTGCTAAGGGCGGGGATTTGCTGGAAGCCGTAGTTTATGATATACATACATCGTTGAAAACCCTGTTTCCCTTTGCCGAAAAGGTACGGGTACAGGTAAAGAAGTTAAAACCACCTATGCCGGGAGCTGTCGGGTACGCTGCAGTGGTGTATGAAAGTTAGGAATTGGGAATTGGCCGATTTGGAATTAGGATTGGGCGGTCTTTCCGGTGATTTTTTAACTTTTGTGTTACCCCCCTATTCAGTTATATTTGCTTCGTGAGTTTTTTATATCCGTTTTTTCTGGTTGCCGGTGTATCGTTGGCTCTGCCTGTACTGATACACCTTTTTAACCTCCGTAAGTATAAAACGGTATTGTTCCCCCATACCCGTTTCCTAAGAAATATACAGCTAAACAGCCGCAGGCAGTCGCAAATAAGGTATAAGGCACTGCTCCTTACCAGGTTGTTGTTTCTGGCATTGCTGATTCTGGCGTTTGCGCAGCCTTTCTTTAATAATAGAGATATGGCTACTCAGGGCGAGCGGCTGCAAGTGATATATTTAGACAACTCCTACAGTATGTCGGCAAGCAAGGGAGTGCGGAGCATGCTGGATATAGCCAGAGATGCAGCTATAAAGCAAGTACGCAATGCGAAGCCCGACACCAGATTTGTATTACTCACCAATGATAAGCCTGTCAACTATCATTCTGATCAGGCAGACAAAATACTCAGCGATATACAACGCGTGGAGGTTACTGCGGCCAAGGGTGGAGCAAACAAAGCGTTGGCGACAACACAGGGCATCCTGAAAAATGAAGGTGCAGACGGTGCAGACATATACTACTATTCTGATTTTCAGGAAAATGGTTTTCCGAAGCCACCACACAAAGAGCTGATGGATCGCATACGGTTTTTTGGCGTACCGGTGCAACCCGAGGGTGTACAAAACGTATATATAGACACCTCGTTTCTGACAACTCCGGTATTACAGGCAGACAAAAGTAACTATGTGGTTGTTCGTACCCGCTCGTCCGGAGCAACACCTAAAGAAAACCCGGTTTTGAGCCTGTCTGTAAACGGTCAGGTGAAAAGTGCCGCTTCTCTTGACTTTTCTGATAAGCAGGAAAGTGTAGATACACTTAGTTTTCAGGTTAACGATGCCGGCTGGCAAGAGGTAAAACTGACGGTAAATGATGCATCGATGCGGTACGATGACACCTTCAGGATAGCAGCCAGATGTGCACCCAATTTATCGGTACTGGTGCTCAATGAAGGGCAGCTAAACCCATATATACAAGCAGCATTCAGGGCATACAACGGGTTCCGGCTCCACCAGGAGGACATCAGGAACATACCAACTGAGCGTAAGCAATACAACCTACTGATACTTAACGGAGTTACCGCCATAGATGAGCAAATGGGCAAAATGCTCAATGAGGCATTGGTGCAGGGGCAAAGTGTCTGCATATTTCCGGGTAAGACGGCCAACATACAGCTGCTGAATGAAGGGCTGAAGCAGATTGGCGATATTCAGATAGAGCGATTAGATACAACTTTGCAAAGTGCGAGCCTGCTACAGCAGGGTAGTGCACTCGTAAGAGATTTGTTTGATAAAATACCGGATAACGTACAATTGCCGGCAGCTAACTGGCACTATATAATTCGCGCCGGGCTTAGTGCTAACCAGCAAACTGTACTTGGTTTCAGAAACGGAGACCCGCTATTGGCAAGGTACACCCCTTCGGGTGGTCAATTGTACTTGTGTGCTTCTTCGGCAGACTTACAGGCAGGTAACTTTCCCGGAAGCTACTTTTTTACACCATTTCTGTATATGATGGCGATGCAAAGTGGCGGAGGCAGTGTTTTTGCAGTTACTTCCGGAAATGAAGCACCCGTATATCTGGCACTAAACGATGCGGTGGAACGCAATACGATACACGCTTACGGTGCAGGGGTGGATGTAATACCTCCCCAGCGGTCGAGCGGAGCCGGTCTTAATGTGTATGTAGGGCAGGCGTTGCAGCAGCCGGGTTTCTATACATTGGCAGCACCGGGTACCGATACTACAGAGGTTGCACTTAATCAGGATAATGGAGAGTCGCTTTTGTCATTTAGGGATATTCCTGCCTTGCGTAGCGAGTGGAAGGGTGACAATATAAAGTGGATGGATATTTCTGAAAGCGGGGGTATTACGGGACGCAGTAGTTATGGGGACTTTCCGCTTTGGAAAGTTTGTGTAATTTTAGCCCTTGTAATGTTGGCAGCCGAAACTTTCTTGCTTTCGAGAAAGAAAGTGAAAGCAGCTTGAGCGTAAACGACAGGTAGAAGCTGTTGCTTACCGAAAGATGCGAAGCTGTTTCGATACGGATATAATCAATTTTCAATTCAGTAGAATGCAGGTACTTATTCGTAAGGCAAGGGTTTCCGACCCCGGTTCTCCGCACCACAACAAGGTTGTTGACCTGTTAGTGGAAAACGGAGTCATTGCAAAAATTGCTGCCAGCATAAAAGCTCCGGAAGCCACTGTAGTAAGTGCAAAGGGTTTGTGTGTAAGCTCCGGTTGGGTAGATATATTCGCAGATTACCGGGAGCCCGGATATGAGCATAAAGAAACGATTGCCTCTGGTCTGCGGACTGCCGCATCAGGTGGGTTTACCGATGTGTTGCTGGCACCCAACACGCAACCGGCACTTAGTTCGAAATCTGTAATACAATATATACGCCAACAAGCTGCCGGCAATATCGTGAATCTGCATCCTATAGGTACCGCAAGTAAAGACGCTGCCGGAAACGAGCTTGCCGAGATGCTGGATATGCGTACCAATGGTGCGATAGCATTTTCTGACGGATGGACTCCGATACAAAGTGCCAACCTGATGCTGAAAGCTCTGGAATATATTTCCGCCTTTGAGGGCACCTTAATTCAGATGCCGATAGACAGCGGACTGGCGGCAGGAGGGTTGATGCATGAAGGAGTTGTGTCTACGGGATTAGGAATGGCAGGCATACCGGAACTGGCGGAAACGCTAATGGTGTACCGGGATATAGAGCTGGTTAGATATACAGGTTCGAAACTACATATAACAGGTGTGACCACAGCGGCCTCGGTAGAGATGATAAGGAAGGCAAAAGCAGAAGGGCTCAATGTTACCTGCTCTGTTACGCCATACCATCTTGCCCTGACGGATGAATCCCTGAAAGGATATGACAGTGTGTATAAGGTGTCGCCACCACTGCGTGGAGCAGCTGACCGACAAGCATTAATAGCCGGACTAAAGGATGGTACGATTGACTGTATTGCCAGCCATCATAACCCGCATGAAGAAGATGCCAAAGCAAAAGAATTTGACTATGCCGCCGCAGGTATGGCAGTACAGGAGTCTGCCTACAATGTGGTTTGGGGTGCCGTAAGCAAAGTGATGGATATAGATCAGGTCGTGGCTACAATGTCTCGCTTGCCGAGAGCGATTTTCGGACTACCGGCTGCAACCATTGAAAAGGGCGGTATTGCTGCTCTTACATTGTTTACAACAGAAGGTTTGCACACTTTGAAGGCAGCCAATGCTAAATCTACCGGAGTAAACAACCCCTTTATGGATGTAGCAATGACAGGTAAAGTAATAGGAGTAATCAACAATAATAAACTACACTTAAATAACTGATTTTATGGAAGCACTATCTACCGCCGACCGCAATAAACTAGCCCTGAAATACGGATTAATTCTTGCCGCAATTTCTATTGTATTGTCAACCATAGCCAGCATGACAGTGAACGTAAGTGCTGTTTATTATGGTATTTTCACTATTGTAAACTTTGTCCTGTTTGTAATTGTTTTAGGTCTGCTTGCGAAGTCTGTAAGAAAGGCAAATGGAGGGTATATAGAATTTAAGGAAATGTTCGGAGCTGTTTTTGTGATATTGCTGGTTGCAAGCGTATTAGGATATATTTACCACTACATCTATACAAGCTATATAGACCCCGACTTTAATCAAAAAATTATTGACGCGACAAAAGAACAGATGTCCAAGTTTGCTGCTGGAAGTGATGAGCTGGAAGAAGCACTGGACAAAATAGACTCGGAAGAGGTTAAAGCCCCAAAATTCAGCATACTGGAAATGCTTCAGTCGCTTCTCTTTAACAGCCTGTTCGGATTGATAGTAGCTGCAATTGTAAAAAAGGCTAAACCTGTATTCGAATAATGGACTCTATCGTCATTTTTGCGTCCGGAACAGGGACTAACGCCGCTGCCATCATTGCGTATTTTGAACAGACGCAAAGGGCAAAAGTATCATTGATAGTATGTAACAAACCCAATGCAGGGGTGCTGGAAATTGCAAATAACAAGCATATCCCATTTCTACTGACGGATAAGCATACCATACACGAAGCATTACTTATAGATCAGCTGCAAACATATAACCCATCGTTGATAGTGCTTGCCGGCTTTATGTGGAAGGTTCCCGACAGCATACTTAACGCTTTTCCGGGAAAAGTAATCAATATTCACCCTTCGTTACTACCTGCTTATGGTGGTAAAGGAATGTACGGACATCATGTACACAGCGCAGTATTGGCGGCGAAAGAAAAAGAATCCGGAATTACGATACACTATGTCAACGAAGCATATGACGAAGGGAATATTATCCTTCAGGCACGCTGCGAAGTAAAATCGTCCGACACGCCTGATACACTTGCCAATCGCATTCATAAGCTGGAACATTACTACTACCCTAGAGCTATCGAGTTTCTATTGAACAGGTAATTTTTTGACGGACATATCCACATTTTATTTTCATTCTTAATTCCACAAACGGTGTCTGAAGTGGCTTGCAGGCGGTTGTTTCAGCGTGGGCAATATCACCGGTAGGCTAAACCTATCGAATACGCGGCAACTTAATACCTACTACTTTCGTTTGCTAAAACGAGCCCTGCTATGCATGGAGCAAAGCAGGCACAATAGCCATGAAAGAAAATGCAAAACATCAGCAACCGGCTCCAAATCTCTAGATCTCGCAGCCAGTAGACATCTTGCAAATGAATAAGTTGTCCGGTAACCGAAACCGCCTAAGAAAACAGATAGTCTTCATATAGTTCGCTTTATTGTATACACGTAATTGCTGCCATCTTTCTTGGGTTAACCAGTATACTACGGGGGGATATGTACTTTGCAAAAGAATTATTGGACACGCCATATAGTACACACCGACCTATTTATAGTTTTCGTGTATATTATCGCGACACACCCAACACATTCTGCCGTTTTTGCGTCTTATTAACTATATGGAATAAAGCAACCAGACCACCTATCGATTCCTTTCAATTTTATTGAATAATTTTATCATTAATTCAATTAGAAAATTTTTGCAAAAATACATATGCGTAAACTAATACTTTTAATAGCCGTCTGTATATTGGGTAGTATAGCCCACGCTCAGACACCCAATATGCAAGAGAAACTGTACTACACTTGTAAGGTTTGGGGCTTTGTAAAGTATTACCATTCTGAGGTATCAATATGTAATGTCAATTGGGATAGCGTACTCATAGATGTATTGCCTGATGTTCGTGCAGCAAGTACGAGTACCGAGTTTAACGATGCGCTGATACACATGCTTGACGCTGCAGGACCAATGGCTCTTGCTACAACACCTTATTCAGACACTTTTACAATTGCAAAATTGAAACAAAACCGTGACTGGTCATGGATATCAAGTCCGATCTTAAGAACAGATGTTCAAATATTGTTGGACACTATTAAGAATAATTTCCGCAGACACCCTATTTGTTGGGTAGAAGTTAATCATGTCACCGGTTCTAATGCTGGTTTACTGAGATTCCCTTACGACAGCATATGCCTTAATGTCATTACCACTGTGACATTCCCGAGCATAGACAACAGATTGTTGATGTTCTTTAAATATTGGAATATTCTTCGCTACTTCAACCCATACAGCTATGTATTAGACACATCTTGGGATAGTACTTTATATAATCATGTTGAGCTCATTGCAAATGCAACAAATGACAAAGAGCTGTATTTGCAGTTGCTTAAAGTTATCAAAAACCTTGATGACGCTCACGCAGTTGACTTGACTTATAGTCCCTACAACCATAAACCCCCTGGCTATTACACGCCCGCTATCATGCTTCGGTTTGTTGAAGGAGAATATGTGGTACTCAGAACATTGGAGTCCGGAATAGAAGTAGGAGATGCTATTGTATCTGTTGACGGTTTGACAATGACACAGTGGGAAGATAGTCTTAGACAGTATTTTTCAGCGGGAAGCATGCCCATTTATCGAAGATATGTTTGGCGTCAGGTCTTAAAGAGAGCAACGTACCGTCAATTAGTGAATATAGTCTTAAAAGATAAAGAAGGGAACACATACGGTCGGTCATTTAAGTGTACAGACCCTAAGATTGAAGGCTATGAACTGTTTTCGAAATATTACTACGAGTATCCAGTTGACTCTCTTTTCGATATATCATGGACAACAATGCCCTGTGACATCGGATATATTAATATAGGCAATCTTGAATCACATGAATTGGATGTTGCCTACGACAATTTGAAAAGCAAGGATATCGTTATTATCGATTTTAGAGGTTATCCCAAAACTTATATGGTACCGCTGTATGAAAAGTTTCTACCTAATAGACGTGCTGATGCAAAAATATTAATGCCAGACCTATTTTTTCCGGGGACTTTCTTCGAATATTTTCAAAGTATTGGAAACAATGGCAACCCAGATGCTTATACTGGTAAAATAATACTCCTGTTTGATGAAAACACGCAAAGTGCTGCTGAGCACGGCTGTATGATTCTCGAACTCATGCCTGATGTATTGAAAGTGGGTAGCCATACAGCAGGAGCAGATGGTACAGTTTGTAGATTTAGATTAGCTCAGGATATATCCGTTGGATATACCGGACTTGGTATTTTTTATCCAAATGGCGACAGCACACAACGAATAGGAATTGTCCCTGATACTGTAGTTGCTCATACCCGGTCTGCAATATACAGCCATAGAGACAATGTTTTAGAAAAGGCGCTTACTATAGCAGGCTGTGACTTATTCCTAAATACAAAAAATGTAAAGGCTTTACCACCTTCTATTAGCATCTACCCCAATCCAGCAAACGAAACTGTAACCATCGACATAAACGGTAAGAGTACTCTACAAGAAGCTTCTGTTAGCATAACAAACATTTCCGGAAAAGTGATGCAACAAGTTACGGTAACACAAGCTCACAGCACGATAGACATTCACAAGCTACCGCGCGGTATGTATTTTGTACATGTAAGTACTGACACAGATAATTATGTAACCAAATTTGTGAAAGAGTAAAAATAACTGAAATGCGCAAACTTATCCCGTTGATAGCGATCTGTATCTGGAGCAATGCAACCTATGCTCAGACACCCACTATGCAAGAGAAACTGTACTACACCTGTAAGGTTTGGGGCTTTGTAAAGTATTATCATTCTGAGGTCTCAGTATGCAATGTAAATTGGGATAGCGTACTCATAGATGTATTGCCTGATGTTCGCGCAGCTAGCACTAATAATGAGTTTAATGATGCGCTAATGCATATGCTTGATGCAGCGGGACCAATGGCTCTTGCTACAACGCCTTACTCAGACACTTTTACAATTGCAAAATTGAAACAAAACCGTGATTGGTCCTGGATATCAAGTCCTATCTTACGCATAGATGTTCAAATACTACTCGATACTATTAAAAACAACTTCCGCAGGCACCCTGTCTGTTGGGTAGAGATTAACCACACAATTGGTTCCAATGCTGGTTTTCTACGATTTCCATACGACAGTTTATGCCTAAATGTTAATACCGCTGTAACTTTTCCAAATATTGATAACAGGTTACTGATGTTTTTTAAATACTGGAACATTATTCGATATTTCAACCCATACAATTATGTATCTGATACTTCATGGGATACTACGCTATATAACAATGTAGATCGGATAGCATATGCGACAAATGCTAAAGAGCTCTATTTACATCTACTTAAAGTCACAAAATATATTGACGATGCCCATGTTTCTGGTCTGACATATAGTACAACTAATTCGTCACCTCCCGGATACTATACGCCGACAATTCTACTTAGATATGTTCAGGGGGAATATGTTATAGTTAGGACCTTAGAGTCGGGGGTTCAAGTAGGAGACGCAGTCATTTCTGTTGATGGACTAAGTATGGGACAATGGGAAGATAGCCTCAAATCCTATTATTCTGTAGGTAGTTTACCAGTTTTCAGGAGGTATGTATGTGAGCATGTTTTAAGAAGAGCAGTTCATAGACAATCCGAAAATTTGACTCTCAAAGACCAAGAAGGCAGTCTCTATACTTTGACAGTAACATGTCTTGACCCATTAATAGAGAATGTAGGTTTTTTCCAAAACTACATTTTTAGATATCCAGTTGATTCTCTTTTTAACATCTCTTGGACAACTATGCCGTGCGATGTAGGCTATATGAATCTTGGCAACATTGAGTCTCACGAGGTGGACATGGCGTACAATAATTTGAAAAATAAGGATGCTGTTATTATCGATTTCAGAGGATATCCGAGATTTAATTTAACACCTTTGTATGAGAAGTTCCTACCTAACAGAATTGTGTCACAAAAAGTTTTAACACCTGATATCTTCTACCCTGGAACATTTTTTGAACACTACCAAAGTATTGGGGTAAACAGTAACCCTACTGCCTATACAGGCAAAATAATACTGCTGTTCGACGAATATACCCAAAGTGCTGCTGAATATGGTTGTATGAATTTTGAGTTGATGTCCGACGTAATAAAAGTTGGTAGCCATACTGCAGGCGCGGATGGAACTGTGTGTAGATGGCAATTGACACAGGATATATATACCGGATATACTGGTGTTGGTATGTTTTACCCTAATGGGGATAGTACTCAAAGAGTTGGCATTGTACCTGATACGATAGTCACACATACCAGGTCTGCGATATACAACAATAGAGACAATGTATTAGAAACAGCACTTATTATAGCAGGCTGTGACTTATTCCTAAATACAAAAAATGTAAAGGCTTTACCACCTTCTATTAGCATCTACCCCAATCCTGCAAACGAAACTGTTACCATCAGCATTAATGGCAATAAAACTCTCCAAAATGCGACTGTTTCCATAACTGATATTTCGGCGAGGGTAATGCTGCAAAGTACTGTAACGCAGCCTCAAAGCACAATAGACATTCATACATTACCACCGGGCATGTACTTTGTAACTGTAAGAACAGACAAGGATAATTATGTAACCAAACTTGTGAAGGAGTAGGTCTGGAATATGTTGCGTAGGAGACCCCTATCCCCTTAACCGGGAAATAATAAGCTATACACCAATTTTCCGGATAAGTAACAGCAAGCTCCCCTTTCGAGATGGCGGTAAGTTCCACAAATACCCTTCAAACTGATTTTTTGACTTTCGCCTTACCGTACATGATGTACTTTTGCTTAAAATTCCTTTTCAACGGTGGATAATCATAAAAGAAGGGCGGTTGCATGGTGGTTGATTGCGGGCATCATAATGATAATAATAGAATTCATTATGGGTGGCGTTACCCGGCTTACCGGCTCCGGCCTCTCTATTACCGAGTGGAAACCCATTATGGGTGCGCTGCCCCCGCTTTCAGATGCCGACTGGAACAAGGCCTTTGATGGATACAAAAACATAGCCCAGTACAAATACATGAA
The DNA here is from genome assembly GCA_030426665.1 of Bacteroidia bacterium. Taxonomy (GTDB): domain Bacteria; phylum Bacteroidota; class Bacteroidia; order Chitinophagales; family Chitinophagaceae; genus Nemorincola. The sequence goes on from JAUHYD010000004.1 coordinate 172,186, forward strand.
CAGTCATTTTACGCTGTCCGATTTTAAGTTCATTTTTTATTGGGAGTGGTCGCACAGATTGTGGGCAAGAATGTTGGGTGTAGTATTTGCTATCGGCTTTGTGTACTTCTATGTAAAGAAGTATTTCGACAAGGGCATGATAAAGCCCTTTATCGTCTTGTTCTTGCTGGGTGGACTTCAGGGTTTTATAGGCTGGAAAATGGTGTCAAGCGGACTGAACGACACAGAGCTTTATGTAAAGCACACCTGGCTGGCAACCCACTTTTTATCTGCGCTCACGCTCATGTGCTATACGCTTTGGTTTGCGCTGCTGCTACTCATACCTAAGGAGCGTAGAGCTAACCTGCCAAAACTGTTTGGGGGTACATTGGCGATAATATTGCTGCTGTATGTGCAGCTGGCTTATGGCGCATTTATGGCCGGTCTGCATGCCGCTAAGAGTGCAGCCACATGGCCTACCATCAATGGCGACTGGATACCTGCAGGAATGGGTAGCAATAGTTTTGTCAGCAACCCCATCAATGTGCAGTTTATGCACAGGGGGCTAGCCTACCTGTTGCTGATAAGTGTGATAGTGTGGTTTGTGTACGCAATGCGCGCTGCAAAGAAAAGTGGTTCCGGCTTGCTTATTGCCACGGCTAAGTGGCCGCTTTTACTGATATTGGTACAGGTAGCACTTGGCATAACTACTTTGCTTTGCGCCCCCCTTATTACGTTTGCAAAATTTGGTGTGTACGAATCACTGGCAGAGCTACATCAGTTGGTTGCGATGTTTTTGTTGATGTCTATGGTTGTTAATTTGTACGTTGCCGGTCGCTCAACTTCCGTTAGCGTTTCTGAAGGGTAATACGGTTATTATTCTATTATTTCTTTTTACTGAAAAAATCTTTCAGGTCGTTGCTCATGCGCTCTCCACGCTTTTTCAGGTCTTGCAGGTCTTCTCCGAACGAGTTAGATATGTCATGAAAAGACACGGGGTTGCCCCCGTGCATATTGTATAGTTCTTCGTACGTTTTAGCGGCCGGAATTATCGCCCATGCTATCAGGTAAGCAAATAAGCCTATACCCAATGAAAAGAACAATACAGCCATAATCAGTCTGATAATAACCGGGTCAATATCAAAGTAAACGGCCATACCGCTACACACACCGCCTATCATCTTATCGAATGGGTTTCTGAGCAGCCTTCGCTGGCTGGGCTGATAGTTTGTTTGGTAATTGTAGCTCGTGTGTTTGGGACCGGTCGGTTCCGCTGCACCTTCTTCTTCAAGTTCATTGGCAGCGCCAAGCGTTTCTTTAACCTTACTTACATCTGCCTTGTCAATAGCTACCGCACCATTGCTCATCCGGATGGCAAATAGCTCGGCTATACGGTTCTCTATGTCTTCTATTATTTCTTTACCTTCTTCTCCGGTAAACTGCCTTTTCAGCGAGTTGATATACTCCTTCAGTACAGCACAGGCATCTTCCTCTATGGGAATCAGACGACCGGCAAGGTTAATTTGAATGACTTGTTGCATATGGTTTAGATTATTTAGTTGTTAGTGGTTAGATGATCAACTGACGTACTCAGGTCCTTCCAGGCGGTATGCAGTTGTTTGTAGAAATTAGTTCCGTCGTCTGTGAGCGTGAAGTACTTGCGTGGCGGTCCCGATACAGACTCCTCCCAGCGGTAGCTCAGCATCCCGGCATTCTTTAGTCTCGTAAGTAGCGGATATAGTGTGCCCTCCAGCACCACAAGTTTCGCAGATTTAAGTTGCTCCAGAATATCACTCGGGTAAGCCTCTCCCTGCTTTTGTATAATGCCAAGTATGCATAGCTCAAGCAATCCCTTGCGCATCTGTGATTCGGTATTCTCTATTGTCATTGCCATGATACCTGCAAATATAGGTAAAAAACAGTATTATGCAATACAAAGTACCTTGTTAAAGTTTTTTCAACGGATATAATTTCCCCACTACCATTTGGTATCCATCATTTTCTGACGCAGGAATTGAAATTGCTACAAGCCCTGAAACTGTTTCAGGAAGCGCACATCGTTTTGAGAATAGAGGCGGAGGTCGTTGACCTGAAACTTAATCTGAGTGATACGCTCCACGCCCATACCAAACGCAAAACCGGTGTACTCGTCCGGGTCAATGCCGAAGTTCCGAAGCATATTAGGATGTACCATTCCACAACCCAGTATCTCCACCCAGCCGGTATGCTTACACAGGCTGCAACCGGAGCCGCTACATACCGTGCATGATATGTCCATCTCTGCACTTGGCTCTGTAAAAGGGAAGTAAGAAGGACGAAAGCGTACTTTAGTATCTGTCCCGAACATTTCAGTGACGAAGTAATACAGTGTTTGTTTAAGGTCGGCAAAAGAGACGTTTTTATCTACATATAAGCCTTCGCACTGGTGGAAGAAGCAATGCGCCCTGGCAGATATAGTTTCGTTTCGGTACACACGCCCCGGACAAATAATGCGAACGGGCAGCGGTTGTGTTTCCAGTATGCGTGCCTGTACCGACGAGGTATGTGTACGCAGCACCCAATCAGGGTTTTGAGCTACGTAAAACGTGTCCTGCATATCCCGTGCCGTATGATGCTCCGGCATATTTAGCGAGGTGAAATTGTGCCAGTCGTCCTCTATCTCAGGGCCGGTAGCCACACTAAAACCCAATCGCTCAAAAATGCTGACAATTTCATTTTCCACCACCTTCAGCGGATGACGGGTACCTGCAGGAATGGAAGCACCAGGCAAAGTAATATCAACAGTAGGACCTCCGGACGGTGCAGCATCCTTCAGTTGGCTGAACGCTTCGTACTTGCCCTCTGCAAGTTTCTTAAAGTTGTTCAGCATGAGCCCGGCTTCGCGCCGTCCTTCCGGTGGCACGCTTTTCATCTCTGTGGATAGTTGCTTTACTAATCCCTTTGTACCGAGAAACTTTATGCGGAATTGCTCCAGCTCATTAGCATCGGTGGGGTTGAATGCATTAATCTCTTGCTCTAATACTTGTATCTGTTCCTGTAAGGATGGCATGCCACAAAGATATTGTGTATCTGCTAAAGTAAAAACCTGAAATATGTGCGATGCGTAGCCTAACTGCATCATCGGTTTCGAATACTGCTCATGCCCCTAGTTCTTATCCCATTAATTTGGATTAATAATATCCTCTCTGGTTCACAAAGGCTTCGCCAATTTGTGGGATTTCCTTTTTTATTGGTTTTTTGCCTTAACTAAATTTGAGGCGGGGTAAACTGAGTTTGCATCATTATACTTTTACAGCTGACGAAATCTTCTATGCGTTTCATCAAATAGTAATCCAAATTATCTTTATTCATACCTGACACTCTTACATACTTGATAAACTCTTTTGAATCCATTACATGTAACATGATGTCATTTTCAACCATACTCTCAAAAATTTTCATCTCTATTTTCGTCCAATCACCGAATGGCAATAACTCAGACACAATGACAATGCAATGAGGTATGAAACTCTTATTAAAAACGATTTCTCTTTTGGTTGAGTCATGAATGGGCGCATTTTTTGCCACCTTTTTAGACGCACCAATTAACTGATTAATAGCTTTACTAATTTGGTTTTGCAAATTTGCCACTTTCCTGTCCATTGATCGGTCTTTTTCAGAACAGTATATAGACATTGCCTTGGTTTCTATGAGAAAAATTCCAAAATCAGAAAATGCTAGAATATCTGTTAACTCTCTATAATTTTTTTTGTGCGGAATGGTAGGATTTTTGAAAATCTGCTTTCTAAATGTACTTTCAAGCATGGCGAGAATCTCATGTTCCAAATAGCCCCCCTCATCTTTGCTTTCTGTTTCTAGTTCACTAACATCATTATCGCCATAAACATAGTTCCTCATCAAATGCCAGTCGGTCAATTTACCCTCAACAATCGCTGTCTCAATTTTTTCTACATTCCTATACTTTCTTTCTATGCCCAAACTAAAATCAAAACAATCTAAAGACTGTTTTACTTCATTAGTGAAGTCTCCCACATATAAATTCTCTGAGGCACCTATAAGCCTTAACACTCTTGTCCTATCATCTGCTTTAAAAGTTAATTTCGCAGTTGCTACTAATATAGTTAATTCGCTATGGAAATGTATATAGACGCTTTCGCTATTCATTATTCTTTCAAGAGACGAGTGTTCGTCTAAATAGTGATTTGTGCCTGTTATTGAAAGGTAATGTATGGGATCATCAAAAATTCTCGTACCAATATGGAATATAGCCGGTTGCTTATTGCTGTCTTTTCCGAAAGTGAAATATATTGAACAACCGTTTATTAGTGACTTTATGGTTAAAGAAGGTGCCTTAATCATTACTTTCGAACCATACTCGTCACTAATATACCAAGTACACAGAGGTTCATTAAGTAACTCTCGATAAATTCTATCTTCTTTCTTCATATTGCAAATTTACAGATAACACAGTGTCTCCCCCTATGTCTGTCTCTGCCCTTCATAAGTCCTCACCGATACATGCCAGCCAAGTTAACAAATAAAGCAGTCACGTATAAACGCAACTGCTTTAATTTAATGTTTGTTTTCTAACTGGTGCCTTATAATAGTCTGCCTGACGGTATCACCTATTTGTAGGCAACCACGGCACTAGTAGGACCGGTAAGTGGAATAATAGCAGTAGACTTAAAACCTACTTGCTTCGCCCATTTGTCGAAATCGGCAAATGAATAATCAAATCCTTCTGCTGTTTCGATAAGCATATTCAGGCTCATCATCATTCCAAAAGCATTCTCCTTTCTCTCACTGTCTATAACGGCTTCGATGGCGATAAAAGCACCTCCATCCGGCAGTGCATCATATGCGTTTTGCATAAGCTTCAGTTTGTTCTCTTCATTCCAGTCGTGCAGGATATTACCCATTGCAATAACATCTGCATGTGGCAACGCCTCGTTGAAAAAATCACCACTTATAGCTTGAACACGGTCGGATAGCTGAAAGTCAGCAATGTTCTTTTTTGCGATCGGCTCAACAGGTGGCAAGTCTAATGAGGTACAACTCATATGTGGCTGATGTTTGGCTACCATCACCGACAGCACCCCTCCGGAACCTCCTGCATCAAGGAACGTCTTGTATTTAGAAAAATCGAACGCATTTGCCAATGTCATAAAATTTCCCATTTGCATTCCTGTCATTGCTTTTATAAAGCCGTTCAGCCGTTCCGGATCACTATACAACTGTTCAAAGATGGGCCCTTGGCCAGTCTTTACTTCATTTTGTGCCAGACCAGTCTGCAAACCTTCTCCCAGACCGCCCCAGAATCCATAAAGGCGATCGTTGAGCATTTCCAGCATACCACCTATGTAGCTTGGTTTTGCTTTGTCCAGAAAGGTATCAGTATCTACGCTGTTTGAATAAGTGGCCGTCTCTAGTAGTCCTTCTCTTTTCAGAAAGCCAAAAACATAAAGCGCATCCAGGAAGTCGTACAAATGCCTGTCTGTACATTTTAGATGCAGCATGGTTTTAATTTCCTTTGCTGTCATACTCTTTTGGGCCAGATGTGTGAATAGTTCGAAACTCACTGCTGTCAAAAGTATTTTTGATGCCCAAAACCCTGTTCCGATTTGCATGATTTTAGACGGGTCTGTTTGTTGTTCTGTCATAGTTTTTATGTTTAGTGGATGAAAGTCGATGAAAGTAGTGTACACAGTTTGGATTCACAACTATATTAGACCATTTTATTCGGTATTGAATGTTAGGTGTGGAGGTACGCCGGAACTTTTGTCACCTCCTGTATTGTCGGGGCATTGAAATTCCCGTCTTCGCAAGTCGCTGCATTTCTTGCCGGCATGCGCATCCCCCAAAAGCAGCTGCAATTAATTGCCAACTTCCATCATAGCATTATGTACACACACCCACTTCTCGACACTGTTCTAACAACTCAAATATTTGTTTATTTTGTGCAGTTGGAGCAGCCTTCAACCAGATGCATGAAAGTTATGTCGAAAAAAATTCAATAAGTTTAAAAACACACACAGCATGAAATACCCAAATCTTTTATTACCTCTGGCATTCGTTCTTGTTTTTTCATTTTCCGCAATGGGGCAAGCGAAGAGTAAGATTGTTATCCCAAAACTAAACGACAAATACTCTGAGTTGGTATCAAAAGCCGAAGCCGGCGATACAGACGTTGATTTTCGTGAAATGCGGTTTGCCTTACTTGACAGTAAACAGTATCGTTTAAAAGCGTAACAGATGAATGAATTTGACAGCTTGCGACACAAACTATTCGAAGCAAAAAATAAAAGAGCCTACCGCGAAGTAATCAATGCTTGTAACCTACTGCTCAGTATCGACTACACCTATTTGTATGCACAGAAATACCTCTGCCAGACGTATAAGATTGTTGGAGACACAGCGAACTACAATAAGTACCGAACTATTGAAATGGGGTTACTGACATCAATAGTGAGCGGTGGCGACGGAAAGACGTGCGAAACACCCTGGGAAGCAGCTCAGGTATATGAAGAGTATTTTGTGCTTAATATGCTCGGAGAAAAAATGCAGTCCCAAAAACTGACCCAGTGTACTAACTATATTTGCGACGAATTAGCTGTTAAAGAAGAAAACGGGAATGATAAAAAGCATTTTTTTGATGTCACTCAAATGCTCATAGCAAAGGAAAAGATGTTGCAAGATTGATGTTACCATTGTTATTGCTCCGATTACTCCGGCAGCCGACGCACCGATAATCAACGCTCAGGCTTTGAGCTGTCGCACTTACTGTCTATCCACTATGTAACTAAGTTCAGTTACCCCATTTGTAAATTGTCGGGTCGCCAATAGATTCAATTTTATTTTGTCTTTGATGTCTTTAAACAATGGAATACCTCGCCCGAGAATAACCGGATTGACAAACAGCCAATAGCCATCAATCAAGTTTTGCTCCATAAGCGCATGTGTTGCTGTCGGGCTGCCGAAAAGTAAGATTTCATTTCCTTCCTGTTGTTTTATTTCATTTATTCTTTCTGAAAGGTTGTCGCTGATAATTGTTGTGTTTGTCAGGCCTTCTTGTTTCATTGTTCTTGACAAAACAACTTTGTGAACATTGCTATACCATCGTGAATGTTCAATGTCGTGCTTGCTCGCATTCGGCTTGTCTGCAGCAGTAGGCCAGTAGCCTTCCATCATCTGATACGTCACCCGACCGTATAGCGCAATATCACCTTCGCCTATCCGCTTACCTACATGATCAAAGATTTCTTCATCAACTTTAATCCAGTCCATTTCACCATTGGGCCCTGCTACAAATCCGTCAAGCGAGATATGCATAAATGAAATTACATTCCTCATTTTGTTCTGTTTTTTTATTGTTCAGCGTATGTTTCCCGACTCATAGCGGCAATCATTCACCTGATTCACAAAAAATACATACTCTTACTTCTTAAGGTATTCAAATATACTGTCGTATACAAATGAATTTACGCTTTCTACAGGAATATCATATATTTTAGCCAAGTACTCCTCGGTACCTCCCTGATATGTATCGGTTAGAACGTCAATCAATCCCTTGTAACCAACTTTCTTATCAACAAGATACGCTACCAGACCTCCAATTGCATAATAAACATCCGTTTTTTCTCCAACAAACTTCATCCCCGGCAATGTTTTAGAAAAACCAAATACACTGTCTAATGTTTTACAATCGTGCTCAACTAGGTACTTTTTTAAACACTCAAGATGAAAACCCAAGTCCTTTTCCTGGCTTCCGCCAAAATAGGTTGCTATCCCTTCATCAATTAAACCGTTATATTTTGTACCAGAACGTAAACTGTCAGAAGAGTAAATTATGTTCGCGTATATGTGGACTAGTTCATGAGGGTAGTACTCGGAGTTATTACCGGCAAATATGCGCTTTGCGTAGTGCAAAGAATAACCACCGGTACTATTATCGTTAGCATACATCGTTTGATTGAATTCCACGCCTAATGTTCGCCATAGGTCTTGATACGTTTTACAGGAATAATAAGTGAACGTACATGCATTGACATGAAAATAACTGGCAAGTGCATTGTTACACGAATCCATTCTTTGTGCTTGCTTTTCATTAAACGTTCTATTGTGATTTATTTTGTAAGTTATCTTTCCTACCTTTCTTTCCCGCCAGTACTTAGTCAGCATTTCTACCGGAAATTTTAGCTTATATTCTCCATTTTTGTTTTTCGTTATTGCGACATCATTTATTTGATTGACATAATATTTAACAGAATCCCATTTCCCGACGTATGCAATTCTAGCCATATAATCTTCATATTCCATTTCCCGAGAAATACTAAGAATTACGGGATGATACTGTACAGATCTGTCATCGTATTTTCCTTCCGATGCTTGTCGAAAATAAAAAAAAGGCGTTCGATATAGGGTAAGGTCTTCCTCTATCCAATACGGATTCAATACAAGACTACTATCTTTCATTATAAACAAGCTATCTTGCTTACTGATGAAGTTAGTAAGCAGGTTAACCATAGAGTCTAATGTTTCTTGCTTAATGTGGCGGGACAAATACGGGTTTACCATTATCTCTTGACCCATCGTTACATTACTCAAAAGTAGGGCGATATACAAAAATATTCTATTCATTTCTACAGGTTTGTAAGATTTGAAAAGATATTGAATAAAACTCAAACAAACGCCCCCACCCCCTGGTCCAAACATACCACTTGGTCCAAATAAGCTGAAGCGTCCGCTTCTGAAGCCCGCTTCCGTCCTTGGTCTGCTCTTCAATCAGCAATTCACCAACCACTCAACAGCAAAGAAAATTCCCACTACCCAACATGATCCTCATACAGCTCCAGCCTTTGCTGTAGTAGCTTCATCTCTGCCTGCATGGTTTCTATACGTTGCAGCAGGTGCGCAATAGCGGCTACACCTTCGGTATTAATATCCAATTCGGTATGTAGGCGAACCAGTCGCTCCAATGTTCCCATTTGGTCTTGTTGCAGGTATTGGCGTTCCTCTACTTCTGCTATTTCTATTAGGTCAGCATCGCACAGGTTACTGATAAACGTGTAGGATATGCTGTGGTGTGTGCAGAAGTCATCTACCAGTATCATTTCTTCCATATTCATCATTAGCTGTTTTTAGCGTTCTGTAATTGTTTGAAAAGCTCTTTCTCTTTGTCTGTAAGACCCGTAGGTATTGCGATGTTGTAGGTCACGAACAAGTCACCAAACTGGCCCTCCTTCTTATATACCGGAAAACCCTTTCCCTTCACCCGTATTTTCGCACCATTCTGTGTTTCCGGTGCTACTTTCAGTTTTATTTTACCGTCCAGGGTGTCTGTGGTTAGTTCACCACCCAGCACCGCTGTGTACAGTGGCAGGTCTGCTGTCGTGTACAGATCATTACCTACTCTTTTGAAGCTGGTGTTATTCTGAATGACAAACTTGATGTATAGGTCTCCCTTTGGTCCTCCGTTGATGCCTTCGCCGCCATAGCCTTTCAGCTTTATCACTTGCCCGTCCTCTACACCTGCATGAATAGTGATGCGCACCTGCTTACCGTTCACGGTGAGTATTTGTTTTCTGGTGGTAGCGGCATCGGTCAGCGTCATGTGTAGTTCGGCATTAAAGTCCTCTCCACGATACTTCGCCCTTCGCCCCGACTGCTGACGAGCACCACCAAACATCTGCTCAAAAAAGTCTGAAAACTGTCCCGCATCGCCGCCAAAACCACCGAACTGTTCCCCACCGCCACCCTGGCTGTATGTGTACTGTTGCTGACCCGATTGTTGCTGCTGCTGTCTTGCTTGTTCATACTGGTCGGCATGCTTCCAGTTCTCTCCATACTGGTCATACTTCTTTCTTTTTTCAGGGTCACTCAACACTTCGTTTGCCTCATTTATCTCCTGAAATTTTTTCTTTGCCGCAGCATCATCCGGGTTCAGATCCGGGTGATACTTTCTCGCCAGTTTTCGATAGGCTTTCTTTATGTCATTTTCCGACGCCCCTTTTTCAAGTCCTAAAACTTTATAATAATCTATAAATGATGCCATTTGTTACAAACTGTATTATGTAATCCAAATTTACGAAAATCATTCGACCCATTTGCTGATGTAAATCAGCCAACAAGACGTTTTAACACTGTAAAAGAAAGGAAACTAAATTGGGATGGGCGCCCATCCCGAATATGTTTTTGAGAACGGATTATAGCATTTTATTGCGCTTGAGCACACCAAAAACTTTGCGCTCCCACTGCTCCGGCTCTTCAGAGTAACCGGCATTGCTGATGGCTTTTACCCAGGCCGCCGGATCATCATTGTCCTTCAGTTTCTTATAGAAGCGCTTGCGTGAGATAACCTCACAAAAGTCAATGTAAGATTCATAAACATTGTCGTATTGCTTGTATCGGCTTTGATGACCATAGCGGTTGACAATATTGTTTTTACCCACTATCCCGAAGTGATTGTTCAGCACTTTTGCTGCAGGCCCGACACCACCCGAAGACTCGATAGAAGCCACCGCCAGAATAACACTCGCCGGAATACCATACGCCTCTGATAGTATTGTTGCCAATAATTTATGGTTGGCAATATACCGCCGGTTCTGCGCGCTACCGGAGTAGGCAGACAGCAATAGTACCAATGCCAGTACCGCAGTTTTCGATATGTTATTAAATGACCTCATGCTACTTGCAACAGCAAAGATAAAGATATTTTACGAATGAATAAGTTTTTAACAATAACTATGGATGTATGGCATACAGAAACCTACACAGACAGATAACTACAATGTCACGCTACGTTGTACGCGATTTTGTTTTTCGGCATGCTCGGCCATAAAGAGTTCATAGGCCTGTCGCCACCCGCTCCACTCCTCGTCTGTGCCCAACGAAAAGTTGTGAAATACGGTGATAAGCATACTGCCGGTTTCTTCCAGAGATTGGCTCATGTTCCGCAACAAGTCGAACGCTTCAGAGGGCGGCAGCCCCATTTCGTAGTGTGCGGTAGTATCCATAAAGCAGAACGGGAAAACACGAATTGGTGCCGGCGCCTCATTTTCGATATCGTACCACATAAACGAGCAACCCGTTCCTGCCCTGAAACCTAAGTGCGACCCGTATCCCATGCTGTAATCCTCCGTTATATTGTTTTTCAGCAGCAGCCGATAGGTATTTGGAATTTTCAGTCGGATATAATGTTGCCGCGATTTTCGGGTTTTGTATTTCAGTATTTGCTCCAGCAGTGCTTTTTCTTCTTTCATCACATCGCCCGTATCCGAGTAGTAAGACGGGTGGATACCTATCCGGGCACCTGTTTCTCTCACTAAGTTTTTTATTACACGTACCATTGCAGGATGCTCCGGGTGGATATTCCTGTCGAACTTAGTTGTCTGCTGTGCAGACAGTATAAAGTAGGCAGGGGAAAAGCCATATTCCTTATGTAGTTGTCGCAACCAGCGGAACGAATCGTAAGGGTCTTTTTGCTTCTTCTTCAGCACCTTTGTCCGGGTTGTTATCTGTCGTATGTCGATCTTCAGCAGCGCCTTGATATAGGCACCCGCAATCCTTCCGAATCCCTTGTGCAGGTGAGAGTACGCCATATCTATGTCGTATGTTGGCCGGAAGGTGAATAGCGGCAAAGGCAAACTGATATCGAATGTATCTGACAATAAGTTTCGGAAGGTAGCTACCCATTCATCTACTACCGGTCGGGACAATACGCCTGACTTGTATAGTATACTCTCTACCGCCGGGTATCTGCCATGTTTATCCGGCTCATAAGGTTGGTATTCCTCATATCGGGATAGTAAGTAGAAAATGGCAGAAAACATATCGAAGGGTAATGAGCATCCGGCATCCGCCATATCGAAGAATGTAGGTATTCCGTTCCACTTACCTTTATCAGGATTTACCGGGTGTGTACCTGTTTCTGCCAATAGGCCAGCCATTGGGACAGACAGCCGGGTTTCATTCCCGACACCATATCCTACCACATGTTCGTTGGCAGTAATGTCGGCTATATCTGTTACTATTCTGAAATTTAGTTGCAGCCGCTCCCTGAAAAGCCAGTCCGAAACGTATTCCAGACGGGGACTATTTTGGTTGCAGTATACAACTATTGTATCCATATAATCAGGATTATCAGTTATTACGTTCCTTCCACATTTTGTTAAAGGTCTTATCAGAGAAATTGAGTGTCGTCCTATGTTTTACCCATGAATCCTTAAACATCTTATTGACCACCTTGTTCTTTATGCCAGGGCTCGCCATATTCAGCAAGGTACGGCTCAGCATTGCCTGTTCCCACATAGTCCACACAGCCTGTTCTTTAAAGCCATTATGCTTTTCCTTCACCGCTATGTTTCGGTTTTCGAGCAGCATCTCGTGTATATTTATTTTCACGGGACACACCTCTGTACAGTTGCCACAGAGGCTCGATGCATAGCTGAGGTGCTTGTACTCTTTCATGCCACTCAGGTGGGGGGTAATTACAGACCCGATCGGGCCACTATACGTCGCTCCGTATGCGTGTCCGCCTATATTCTTATACACCGGGCAGGCGTTGAGGCAAGACCCGCAGCGAATGCAATACATGCTTTCACGCAATTCTTTTCTCAGTAAATTGGTACGGCCGTTGTCCAGCAGTATCACATACATTTCCTTTGGTCCATCTGTTTCGCCTGCTTTACGTGGCCCGGAAAATATAGAGTTGTAAACAGTTACCTGTTGCCCGGTACCAAATGTTGACAACAACGGCCAGAACAGTTGCAGGTCGTTGATGGAAGGTATCAGTTTCTCTATACCCACAATAGCAATATGCACTCCCGGAAATGTTGCCGACAACCGTCCGTTACCCTCATTCTCCGTCATACACACACCACCCACGTCTGCGAGCAGGAAATTACCTCCCGTAATGCCCACCTCTGCCGTTATGTACTTTTGCCTCAGTTTATGGCGGGTTACTGTTGTTATTTCCGACGGTGTCAGGTTAGGTTCTGTGCCCAATTTTTCGTGAAATAGCTTAGCTACATCTTCCTTGCTCTTGTGCATAGCAGGGGTAACAATGTGGTAGGGTGGCTCTCCGTCCAGCTGCTGTATGTATTCCCCGAGGTCTGTTTCTACCGACTCTATGCCATGCTCGCCCAGAAAGTCGTTGAGGCCTATCTCCTCAGTCACCATCGACTTGGCCTTAACTACCTGCTTTGTCTTTCGGGATTTGCATATTTCTAATACTGCGTCCAATGCCTCTTGTGCATTCTCTGCCCAAACCACCTTACCGCCATTGGCAGTAAAGTTTTTTTCAAACTGCTCCAGATATACATCTAAGTGTTCGATGGTTTTCCACTTGATGTTTTTTGCTTTTTCTCTCGCCAGTTCCAGATTGGCATACTGTCGCTTACCTTTTACTACACTGTCGTTATACTTCTGAATATTAAACGCCACCTTTCGCTTATGCTCCAGGTCATTGGTCTTTACTTCACTCTTCGCGAAAAATATGTCTTGTTTACTAGCCATTTCAGAGAAAATATTTCGTCACAAAGGTACATTCCTCTAAGCGGAATCATAAGGAGGGTAAAAACAAACATACATAATAATATGAATGAATACTAATGTGACCCCCACATTAGCAGCAACGGCGTGTTTAGCGGATTGTCAAAAAACACTTGAACCGTTTATCGCTTCGGACCGCTCTTCTTTTTGAAGTTTTTACGCTTCTTAGGTCTGCTATCCTTTTTCGGATCTATCGCCGGTGTTGCGCCAAACTGTTCCGGTACGGTATGCCGTGTCACTTCTTTGCCTATCAGTTCCTCAATCTTGTGAAATTTGAACTGTTCTTTTTCGGTTACGAATGTAATAGCAGTACCCTTGGTAGCAGCGCGCGCCGTACGACCTATGCGGTGTACATAATCCTCACCATCGTGCGGTACATCATAGTTGATAACCAGATCTATATCCTCAATGTCTATTCCCCGGCTTAGTATGTCGGTAGCAACGAGTATTTTTGTCTTCCCGCTTTTGAAGTCTATAAGTACTTGCTCCCGCTGTGCCTGCTCGAGGTCTGACTGTATATTACCTACCGGAAACTTAGAACGCCTCAGTTCATCATACAGCTTGCGTACGCTTAGCTTGCTGGAGCAGAATATAAGTACACTCCCGAACTCCTTTTGCTGCAATACATGCTTTACCAATGGTATCTTTTGCGGCTCATACACCCAATAGGCTCCCTGTGCTATCTGCTCCGGTGGTTTAGAGATGGCAATGTTAATCTCTTCAGGTTTGTGCAGTATGCCTGCAGCCAGCTTTCTGATAGCAGGTGGCATTGTTGCCGAAAACAATAGGTTCTGACGCTCCTTAGGTAGATAGGAGATTATCTTAACGATGTCATCAAAGAAACCCATATCCAGCATACGGTCGGCCTCATCGAGTATAAGGTATTTCAGCCCATCCAGCTTTACATAACCCATATTCAGGTGCGATATCATTCTACCCGGTGTACAGATAGCGATGTCTACCCCTGTTTCTAATGCCTTCCTTTCAGACGCAAACGAGGCGCCACCCGTGCCACCATATACGGATACAAAACTTACAGAGGTGTAGTAGGTAATACCTTCTAATGTCTGTGCTATTTGTATTGCCAGCTCACGAGTAGGCACTATTATCAGCGCATTCACCGACTTATCGTCGTGCGGCTCTGAGAGCAGTCTATGTAATACCGGCAGCAGAAAGGCAGCGGTTTTGCCGGTTCCAGTCTGCGCAGCAGCAATAATATCTTTTCCGGAAATAATATGGGGGATTACCTGTTCCTGCACGGGGGTAGCTGTTTCGTAGCCCATTGCATCTATCCCGTCCATCAAATCGTCATCAAAGCCAAATTCAGAGAAATACAAATTTTCAGATTTTTCTTAAAGATAGCCATTTGAGCGCATTTTTTGAGTTTTGGTAAAAAGCAAATCCCTGCCGTTTACTACCGTATAATAGTTACATTTCCTTTTAGCAGCTCTCTCTTCCCATCGGTTTGCAAATCTGTACTGTATTCTATGTAGTAGCAAAACAAGCCCATACCTTGTGGTGTTCCCTTGAATGTGCCGTCCCAACCCGATGTTGTATTGGTGGTTTCAAAAACCTGTTGACCGTATCTGTTGTATATGCGCAGGCGGTAAAAACGCAATGCACATTTTGTTTGTGGCAGCCATACGTCATTGATGCCATCGGCATTCGGGGTGAACGCATTGGGCAATAACAGGCAGTCATGACATGGGCGCTTTATGGCTATCTGTATCGCATCAGAGGCAGTACCACAACTGTTTGTAAGCGTTACGGCATAAGTGCCTTCTGTAGTGGTAGCAATACAGCAGGTGGTGTCACCGGTACTCCAGAGGTATCGGGTGTCGTATTGTGATACCCCGAGCCTAATAGGAATTTCATTGCAGGTGGTGGTATCGTTGCCGAGGTTGAAATGAGGTCTTGCCTGCACCCTGAGGGTATCGGTGAAATAGTAGCAGTCGCTGGTGGTAGTCTGCCAATACTTTCCCGGCTTATTGACCGTAATTGAAGCAGTAGTTGCTCCGGTATTCCACTTGTATTCTGCTCCCTCCACACTTCCGGTGATTGTGGCAGGAAAAGAGGCAACACAAAACGAGGTGTCCGCCGCATGCCCGGTACTGTCCGTAATATCCATAACACAGACATCATCTACATAAACATGACAATAAACAAAGGAATCATTATTTACCGTGGAGTCTCTGATGGAAAACATAAAAGAATCGTTTGCGGGCAAACCATCATTAAATCGACCGATTGTTATCCATTGCTCGCCGCCGTGTGCGGTATATGTACCTGATATTTTAGTCCATCCTGCGGTATCGGTAATATACTTACCGGGCGGGTTACGAACCGTTACCGGCTTGGTAAGAAACGCAGTACCGAAAGCCATACTACCCGACACCATAGTGTCAGAAATGTACGCGCCTACATTATCTGTAGTAACAAATGTGCCGTATACCAATGAGTTGCTACCAACCGCAAGGCTGACATAAAAACTTATGTAGTAGTTGTGTTCAGCCAATAATGGCTGCTTTAGTTTTGCTTCTATATAATAACGCAAATCACTCCATACACCTGGAATTCGTGACAACAATTGAATTCCTGCATAAGCAACCCCGGATCTTGCTTCTTGATACCCTGTCAAATTATTGGGTATACCATGTCCGTATGGAGTTGTGTCACACTTATTGTAGTATAATGCCATCGTATGTTTCAAGGGTGCTACCCAATATCTGGCAGTCGGGAAAATGTCATATTCGGGAGAATATGCTATTTGTGTCGGGTATCCACCCCCTCCCGGGTCTGGCACCCAATATACACATTCGTTGTATTCCTCAAAACTATGGTTGGGTACCAAGTTTTGTGCTTTAGCTATGATACAGCACGTAATGCAAAGCAGTAATGTGAAGGATGTTTTTTTCATAAAGGGGGTTACCTAATACAGCGCAGACTAGAATAACGAATATTGTTGCCAGAGTATTGCCCCTGCCGTTTACTACCGTATAATAGTTACATTTCCTTTTAGCAGCTCTCTCTTCCCATCGGTTTGCAAATCTGTACTGTATTCTATGTAGTAGCAAAACACGCCAATACCTTGTGGTGTTCCCTTGAATGTGCCGTCCCAGCCCGATGTTGTATTGGTGGTTTCAAAAACCTGTTGACCGTATCTGTTGTATATGCGCAGGCGGTAAAAACGCAATGCACATTTTGTTTGTGGCAGCCATACGTCATTGATGCCATCGGCATTTGGGGTGAACGCATTGGACAATAACAGGCAGTCATGACATGGGCGCTTTATGGCTATCTGTATCGCATCAGAGGCAGTTCCGCAACTGTTTGTAAGCGTTACGGCATAAGTGCCTTGTGTAGTGGTAGCAATACAGCAGGTAGTGTCGCCGGTACTCCAGAGGTATCGGGTGTCGTATTGTGATACCCCGAGTCTTATAGGTATTTCATTGCAGGTGGTGGTATCGTTACCGAGGTTAAAATGAGGTCTTGCCTGTACCCTGAGGGTATCGGTGAAATAGTAGCAATCGCTGGTGGTAGTCCGCCAATACTTTCCCGGCTTATTGACCGTAATTGAAGCGGTGGTTGCTCCGGTATTCCATTTGTACTCCGTTCCTTCCACACTTCCGGTGATTATTGCCGGAAACGATGCCACACAAAACGAGCTGTCAGCCGCATGCCCTGTACTGTCCGTAATGTCCATAACACAGACATCATCTACATAAACATGACAATAAACAAAGGAATCATTATTTACCGTGGAGTCTCTGATGGAAAACATAAAAGAATCGTTTGCGGGTAAGCCATCATTAAATCGACCGATTGTTATCCATTGCTCGCCGCCGTGTGCGGTATATGTACCTGATATTTTAGTCCACCCTGCGGTATCGGTAATATACTTACCGGGCGGGTTACGAACCGTTACCGGCTTGGTAAGAAACGCAGTACCGAAAGCCATACTATCCGACACCATAGTGTCAGAAATGTACGCGCCTACATTATCTGTAGTTACAAATGTTCCATAGCCCACTGAGTTGCTACCAACAGCAAGGCTGACATAAAAACTTATATAGTAGTTGTGACCACCTGTTAAGGGGTGTGTAAGCTTCGCTTCTAAATATTGGCGTAAGTCATCCCAGATATTGAAAACACGAGAAAACAAATAAATGCTAGCATAAGCACCACCCTTATGAGCATCTTGATACCCGAAGGTATTTTTAGGCACACCATGTCCATATGGTGTAGTATCACACTTGTTATAGTATCCTGGATGGGCGAAATAGAGCGGTGCAACCCAATATGTGGCCGTTGGGAAAATATCGTAATTTGGGGAATACGCTATTTGTGTCGGATATCCGCCCCCTCCCGGGTCCGGCAGCCAATATACACATTCGTTGTATTCCTCAAAACTAGGGTTGGGTACCAGATTTTGGGCTTTGGCTATGGTGCTGCAAGTAGCACAAAGCAATATGGTTAATGTTGGGTTTTTCATAAAGGAAATTATATGAGGGAATTGGAAAAGTGTTGAGATAACGCATTACGAGGTTCATATATTGTACATTATATTTCAAGTGTCCTTACCCGTATCATTTTCGCTCTAGGTAACTTGCCTTACAAAAATCACTACCTTTATAATAAGAAAATAGCCAACACTATATGATTCCTAACTGGCAAAAAGGCATAGTGACAAGAATAGAGCAGGTAACCCCCAATACCCGTCGCTATTTTGTGCAGCTTCCGGAGACAGATGCCTTCCACTTTAAGCCCGGACAGTTTGTTACCCTTGACCTGCCGATACATGAAAAACGTAACAAGCGGTGGCGCAGCTATAGCATTGCCTCTATGCCCGATGGTACTAATATCATTGAGTTGCTTATCGTTTATTTAGAAGATGGTGCCGGCACCAACTATATATTTAATGAAATAAAGGAAGGCTCAATACTCACACTACGCGGGCCGCAGGGAGTATTCGTCTTACCCGAGGATACAGAAAAGGAACACTTTTTTATCTGTACCGGCACTGGTATTGCCCCTTTCCGGAGTATGCTCAACTACCTGGAAAAACATAATCCCGGTGAGCACAAAATAAATCTTGTTTTCGGTACACGCACTCAGGGCGACTTATTGTATCATGACGAGATGATAGCGCTCGAGCAAAGCCTGCCTAAGTTCACCTACAGGCCCACCCTATCCAGGGAAAGCTGGGAAAAGGACAAAGGCTATGTGCATGACATATACGAAGAGCTTTGCCAAAACCGGCAACCGGCATCATTTATGCTTTGTGGCTGGAAAGACATGATAGATGAAGCGCGCGAGCGCATCGTAAAGCTAGGCTACGACAAAAAAGACATTCAAATAGAAATCTACGGATAAGGCTATTTGGTAACAGCGTCTCCCGTCATATTTTCATACTCTTCATCGTTAGACTGCCAGAGCTCCAGCTTGTTGCCATCGGGGTCCATGATATGGGCAAACTTTCCGTATTCATATACCTGCATCTCGCCAATTTGCTCTATACCTTCTTTTTTGAGCTCTCCCAGCAACCACTCTAAGTTCTCTACGCGAAGGTTTATCATAAAGTCCTTTTCAGACGGAGCAAAGTACGTAGTGTCTTTCTTAAATGGACTCCAGACACTGTACCCTTTCTTATCAGGAGCGTCGGCATGGCGCCACTCAAAGGTGGTCCCGTATTCATTAGTATTAAGTCCTAAATGTTTTGCATACCACTGCCGGGCAGATTCAGGATTTTCTGACTTGAAAAATATCCCACCTATGCCGGTTACACGTTTGGGTTCAGACATAATCGAATTTTTTAAAGTTTTGTACACAACAAAGTCCTGAGCAAACAGGACTTTGAAAAAAACAATTAAATGCTACAAAATTAGTTGCAGTAACTTCATCAGAGGCAGCAAATCAGCTTATATAGTATGAGCAAACTCACCCAACTTTGCGTGAATAGCTGCACGATTTGTTGCCAGATTAGATTTCAACTGCCATATAGTTTGATACAAATTAATCTGACCGTCAAGTTCTGATCTGAATGCTGCTTCAGCTGTTGGTGTTGCGGCTGTCCTGATATTTTCTTTCGAAGTCGCCAGTACAGCAAGCATCATATCGTGAATCTCTGTCCATGTCGCCTGCGCTGCCGTAATATTTCCGGCACCTATTTGTGCATCCATCGTATTGACTTTCGCAGTAAAGGCTGTTTCAGTAACAGGTGCCGCTGCTGCATATGCACTTGCGTGCGGTACAGATACGACACTTACCGAGGCCGTAAACATAAAAACCGCAAATAATACTTTCTTCATTGTTGCACGTTTAGATTAAAAATACAAAAAACCAGACAATCAAATTAAATAACCAGTACACCCTCAGGCACACTCGTTTAACTACACGACATCAAACCATGTGACATAGTCAACATGCAGGTGTACACACCCGTATTCCAACATCCGACAATTAGTAGTGCCGGCTTACAGAAAAATTATATCCCTGCTGCGAACTCGTTGAGCTTGGCGTTCAATTCTGCTCTGTTGGCAACTTTGTCTGAACTAAGTCCCCAAACAATCTGGAACTTTTCTGTCATGTTATTTACGATTGCAGCTTTTGCTGGTCTGTCAGAAGGAGATGCAGCATCTTCTTCACCTCTTTTTACATCGAGCACAGCCATCATCATATCATTGAGTTCGTTCCAGGTGGCTTCAGCGCCCGCAGTATTACCTGCAGCTATCTGACCATCCAATACGCTCGCTTTAGCAATAAATGCAGCGCTTGTTACAGTTGGCGTTGCCGCATATACTGTATTTGTTGAAACTGTTGTGATGCCGACTGTTGCCGTCAGCAAGAAGCACGATAATAATATTTTTTTCATTGCTTGAAAATTTAATATTTAAAGGTACAAAAAAACTGATAAAATTACTTATTCACTATCTAAGACAGTAGCACCCCCCCTATATAGTTGGGTCGAATACCGTAAAGATGGAGAATTTAACATTTCACCGAGTCCCAATTTACTCCATTTGCGGTTAATTTTCTCTATTGTTTCATTATCTGCAGCTATAATATTGGGCCATGGGCGGTCGAAATTATCATATTTTTTTGTCTTTCTGGTGCCATCAAGACCTAATATAGGTAATTTTTTTCCATAGAAATGATCTCTTCTCGGGTCTAGATTATTGCAAAAACGCCAAAGGACATCTGCAATATCGTTGGCATCTACCGTATGTTCTACATACAAAATCATCTTAATTCCCTCCATCCCGGGCAGGGCACATAGCTGCTCGTGCAACTCTGTCACATGATTTTGCCTATCTTTCTTAACAGATATAAATAAAACAGGTATATCCCACTCTGCCATCAATCGTTGGTTGATACTAACAATTTCGGGGTGTTTAGTACTAATATTTTCTGAAGAAAAATTATTCGGCATCTTATATTCTGTAAGCGGCTCTGTGATTTCCTCTTCTGTTTTTGCAGTCCCATCAATACACATCTTACCGCCGAAACCCATTTTAGTACAACTATGGTCGAGTACATCCATTGGTCCCTGACTGAAGTACACATCTGTGAGGGGGTTAATATTATTCAACACATATTTTGCAAGTTGCTTGTAGTCGTCGATTTTAATGCCACTTTTCTTTACCCCGTCTGATAATACCAGTATCTTATTGAACATCATCTGTCCGGCACCCCACATGGCATTCATTACCTTTTGGCCTTGTCCCGCATATTCTTTGTCAATGGTAGTAATTACCAGATTGTGAAACACGCCTTCCACCGGCATATTCATATCTGTGATTTCAGGCACCATCGTCATCTTGATAGGTGTGAGGAAAATACGCTCGGTAGCTTTGCCTATCCACGCATCTTCCTGTGGCGGTATGCCTACAATGGTTGCCGGGTAGATGGCATCCTTTCGATGGGTAATAGCCGTAACATGAAAACGAGGATACCAATCGGGTAGAGAATAGTATCCGGTATGGTCGCCGAAGGGACCTTCCCATATCAGATCTTCTGATGGGTCCACATATCCTTCTATAATAATATCTGCATCGGCAGGCACTTCTATTTCCGGCTGTGTGATGCAGCGTACGAGTTCTACTTTCTTTTTGCGCAGAAACCCGGCCAGCATGTATTCATCCACGTTATCCGGCAGGGGAGCTGTAGCGGCATAGGTATAAACCGGGTCGCCTCCAAGCGCCACCGCCACGGGCATGCGTTTGCCGAGCTTTTTGTATTCATTGAAGTGGCGTGCAGATACCTTGTGTTTGTGCCAGTGCATACCGGTCATCGTCGGCTCAAATACCTGCATTCGGTACATGCCAATGTTGCGAATACCCAGATTAGGCTCTCTGGTATGAATGGCTGGCAGCGTAATAAACCGCCCGCCGTCTTCGGGCCAGCATTTGAGTATAGGTAATTTGCCGAGGTCAGGCTTTTCCATCACCACTTCCTGACAAGCACCTCGCCCGCTCACTACTTTCGGCATCCATGATGCAAATTTGCTAAGTTCGGGCAGCATTGCCAGCTTTTCGAGCAGCCCGTTTTTGGGGGTCGACATTTTTTTAAGCAGCCCGTCCACATCGTTCATGGCATCGTCCAGGTGGTTGATACCCAAAGCCATACACATTCTGCGGTCGCTACCCATTGCGTTAATTAGCAGGGGAAAGCCGGTGCCGGTATTTTCGAACAGCAATGCTTTATTCCTGTCCGGTGTTTTGGACACCCTGTCTGTTATTTCCGCAATTTCCAATACCGGATCCACAAACTCTTTTATCCGCACCAGTTCGCCCGCCTGCTCTAAAGCATCGACAAATGCCCGCAGTGATTTATATGCCATTGTGCAAAAATAGAGAAGATTGGAAGGAGTTGGTGTATAGCGAGTTAAGTAAATGTGATAGGGGTATTAGCATCCCCTTGAAGCAGGTTTTGTGGATTAGCAAGAATCAACCAGGATACTCACACTGTCAACTCGGTCCCCACAACCAATGTCGCTGCAGCGTACTGCTGTACCGGCTTGGTGCTGTAATCGTCGAATGAGATGGTGTACCGTAGCTCCCGAACCCTGTAACCGTCTGTTCTGCGGGCAGTTGTTACAGAATGGCGAGAAAGGCTGCCAAACAGCTCATCTGCAGGGCTCCAGCCTTGCAGTGCCTTGTGCATTTGCCATTCGATGTCGTAGTAGCCGATGGCTTTGTGGAGATAGGCTTCGGGTGTGGTATGTGTGGTGTTGCTATGCGGTGCAAAGCCCAACTTTATGAGTACGGTTCCTTTTGCGGTTTGTACATTCTCGCTGAGGTTGGAGAATCTGAAATCCTCAAAATCTATAAGTACACACGGCCACGATACCGGCGGACGGCGTTTGTCTGACAGTTGACCAAGGTCGTGGGCGATATGTGTAACATCGGGAACTTCTGTTGCTATCTGCTGCTGGATAGCAAGGAAGAGGTTGGCGAACGGTGCGTTCATGTTGATAGGGTTTATAGTGTTGGTTCGGGTCAATTAATTTTCGGGTATGCCATAGGTATCGTGCCAGTAGGATACCGGAATATCTATAACATCTGACAGTTCTTTGTCTATAGCGATACGTGTGTGCAGGTGCGCTACGTTCATGTCTTTGGCAAATATAAACCTGCCCCCGTCAACGGGATAACCGTAAGAACGAAGAATGGCATGAAAAGCAGGTGAGTTGAGCATCGCAGCCGTATAGGCCATGTCGGCACGTGTTATCTCAAATTGCTGCTCCTGGTGGATTTTACTTTGTGCGTATCCGGCGCTCTTGCTGCTGTTGGTGGTTTCTGTGTTGCCGAGCACCGTTACAGATATTTCATCGTTGAGTGCCTTGATAAATGAAGACTGCAGTCCTCCATCGCTGTTCGCCTGCTTACCGTCCTTAATCTCAAAGTCTGCCTGCCGGGGTATCATCATAGATAGGGAGCTACCGCTTTCGTCGAGTATTCGTCGTAGCTCTGCACGGGTCTGGTCGTCGTAAGAGTCATACTTAATAACACGTACCGGCTGACCAAACAATTCTATGAATTGTGCCCAATCTGCAAGACCACCTCGCTTATACAGGCAATAGGGTGCACACTTCAGCAACAAGCCGAGGTCGTCATCGCAGCCCATTACCCATATATTTTCCCGGTTGCAATAGGGTATGCCGTCCACGCCATTTTGTTCAAATGCGATAATACCTTTTTCGGGCTTGATGTGTTTTCTAGGGATTTTTTGGAGTGAGAGGCTGTCACCGGGTACGAACTCAAGTGCGGAGATACCCCATAGTAGTGTCTCTATTATTGTATGAACAACCTCCCGAAAGGGAAGAGAGTCAATGAGCGCATCCATTTTTTGTACCCGCCTGCCGCTTACTTCAAAGGTCAGTTCCTTGTTAAGTACAGCATTGATTTTCTTTGTTATTACGCCGGATAAATGTCCATCCAACATTATGTCATCGTACAAGTCATAAAGTCTGGTACGATTGGGGTAATAAACAGACTCGGCGGCAGTCAGGGCGCTCCGCCATGTAGCGATATCTTTTCGGGATCGGTCGACTGACCTGACATTAATCTCATTAATTATCAAAGGCTCTTTATCTGATTGCTTTTTCATGTTTTAAAATTGTATTAGTTGAAATACAGGGTAATTATTTGAGTATATTTGCGCCTGTCGCCGCGCAGCTTACCACTTGAATACATGGCGATTGCTGAAACAAAAAAAATGAGAAGATTACTGACGGAGTTTTACAGTTTATCGTATCGCATCACCAAAGCAAAGCGACTTTCAATCACCCTCGGGCACTTCTATGTCGGCTTTATTTTCTATCAGATGACAAGTGGCTTTGTATTTCTGGCGCAGGATTTGATGAGCGTGTTTGGTAAGTTGCATCGCTTTTTCACTTTTCCGGTTAACATAGCAACAATGTTGCTTTTTGTTGTCCTGACATATTTTGTTGTACCAAAATTGGAAACAATAAAAAAGGATGCAAAAAAGAACTATAGTTACACAACACTTTTAGTTTGTACCGGTATTAGCGTTTTGCTTTGGGTATATGTAAAATACGGTGGTCAAATCTTTATTTAGCGATTAGTAGAAGTTGCTTCTTCGCGGGTTACTGTTCCAGTCAATCGTGTTGCCATCTATTTCAGAATCTTTGTGTTGCCAACCTTCTGGCTGCGTTTGTTCGTCTCTTATACGCTTCAGGGCATTGAGTGCATCCATATAGGCCAACCTGAATGCCGCATTGTCAATGCAAGTGCCGGAAAGGCGCGTTATGTGCCAGCAGGCAATGTCTTTTACCAGACTTTTCAGGTATTCGTCTTCCAGCTCCGGAGGTTCTGTGTCTATTCCGAAGAGTTGTATCAAGTCGAATCGACCGAGATACTGTTTTGTCTCCTGGATGGCTGCGGTAATGGCTCTTTCAGCTATTGTGCTATCGTTTCTTGTTATCTCGTCAATTACCTCAGGGTAGAGATTCGTTATGAGGTCGTCTGTAGTGATAATAGGCATATGTAGTAGTTTTTAGGGTTGATTTTATATAGCAATTGTCAGAATCGCTTCTCTGTTGTAGCACGAAGCCCCATAGCTATACCGGAGGTGTTAGCCAGCTTCAGTTTTTCGGCAATTATCCAGACAGCACCCTCTACAGCATCCGGGCCGTCATCGTGGGCATGGCTGCCGGGTGCAAGCGCCTGAAATTGTTCTGCGAGTCGGCGCATACTGTTATCGTGTTCTTCGTTTTTGTTCAGAAAGAGTTCACCATTGCGGTTCATCGGTTCCAGCAGGCTCTCTATGCGCATAAACTTGTCCGGTTTTCGGCGGGTATCTCCGCGTATAGGTATTGACCTTCCTGTCCGCTTTCCGGCTTCACTTATTTCCTTTATTATCACGTCCTGCATAAACACCTGCTCCATATAGTAGTAACACGAGCGGTTTTCCAGGTAGTCCATGATTTTGTAGTGCCACTCTATCATGCGCGCCGTGGTAGTCTGTTCCAGAAAACACTTGAGTATATGAAACTCATGTTTCCATTTGCCGACAAGTACAGTCGCTTTGTAGTCGGCATTAGTTTTGTAGGAAGGGTCTGTGTAGCATACCAGTATTGAGTAGTCGTCTAAATGCCTTGCGGGCTTGTATGCCATCTCTTTAAACACAGACCCTTCCACAATTGGGTTGTTGAAGTATTCTTTCTGTTGGGCAGCATAACTCTTTTGCCGCAGTACTCTGTCTATGTCCTCTTCATTATTTTTCTCCGGCCACGACGACATTCCGTTTTTCCCCCTGATGTTTACCTCGTGTACATGGTCTGCGATTTCGGTAGCCCGCTGTATGCACGAGTCGGTTGCTATCCGGTTGCCGCAAAATATAATAGAGGTAGGAACAGATACAGAGCGCGTACCGATGGCGGCTTCCTCTATCCACCGCCATTTTCGTGCAACTGTTTCCGGATTCAAACAATCAACATCGGTGTCTGCATCGTCGAAAATCAGTATATCCGGTCGGGCTTCCTCATTTCGTGTGCCTCTCGGACTCTGACCAATCCCCACCGCCCGGAATGACACGCCCGAAGCAGTGATAAACTCGGAGCTTGTCCAGGTGCCATCACCGGATTGTTTGCCATAATCCTGAATGATACGACGATTGTATTCGAGGTTTGCTCGGTATGGCATCAGAAGCCGCGATGCATTGTCGAGGCTGTTGCTGATGAGCAATACACACCGTTTACTCAGTTTTTGTTTCGACCCAGCTGCAGGGTGTCCGACTAATACGAGGTAAAACACCTCCATCATTGTTCTGGTACTCTTTGCAAGCTCTCTGCTCCACATCCGCACTTCGCACCATTCCGGATGTTCGAGAACACGCTTCGTTGCTTCTTTATGAAAATTGGCGGCAGGGGCAAAAGCAAATCGGGGAAAGTAGTACTGAAACCACTCTTCGGGGTCAGATTCCAGCTGCGCAATTCTTTGAGCTCTTTCTTCCTGTGGTTCTTCTTCGTTGGTCAGCGTACCATCGAGTACCATTTTCACAAATAAGTTCCATTTGTCAATACGTTGTTTTTCGGTCATAGGATAGTGTGGTAATAGGGTAGATCGGTCTGTTTCTCTGAATAGGTATTTCTCAGGCGGCTTTTCGCTCCTTAACGAATTTGTCAAACTCTTTTACAAATGTCTGCGCGAGGGGTTTGTTGCGTTTGTATAGCCACTCTGTAAATACCTCTGCTGCTTCTATAATGCCGTATACACTATTTTCTGTGTCGAGGTTTTTGATAATTGCACTATATTTCATCAGTTGGTCCAGCTCCTTGGGGT
The DNA here is from genome assembly GCA_030426665.1 of Bacteroidia bacterium. GTDB lineage: Bacteria > Bacteroidota > Bacteroidia > Chitinophagales > Chitinophagaceae > Nemorincola. Next base: position 199,017 of record JAUHYD010000004.1, read on the forward strand.
TAGGGTCATTGCCTGCCAGTTTCATCGTCAATCCTTCCGCTATTTGGTATAGATATTCGAGCTGGACACTTTTAGAGATACTCAGCGATTTCCTCACCGTATCCCACTGCCCTTCGGTAATCCATCGGCGTATAGTCGCCTCGTCGGTATTTAGTTCGTGTGCTACTTCTGAGATAGGTGTTGCTTTTTTTACATAAAGGAAACGCGCCCACCTTTTTCGTTCGCTGACCGTCAGATTATCTTTCATAACACAAAGGTTGGGGGTATTTGCGAGTCGGACAATTCGGGTTTTTATGGTGGGTAGAATGTGGAATATGATAGGAGCAAAATAGCACTACCATAGAAATGTCTGGTAGGAATAGCTGTACCCACAGTGTTGAATTGTAAGTCTATGTGTATTTACAAGTTATGTATATGGCATTCAAATTGTCCGCTCACATCAGTCAGACAACGAATCTTGTCATATTGTTTTTTATGTCAACGTGTTTCTGTGAGCCTATCCCGGCTACTTTTCTGATGCCATCTCTTTCCACTGAATACGATTGATACCGGATTTGGCTTGTTGGTCTATAGAGTTCTGAAAATCGTGCGATGGCATATCCAGGCATTGGTTATACATATCCAATGCCGCACTATTCATTTCGAGCAGCTCAAATACCTTGCCGATATGCAAGGCTGCTCTGGCAGCAAACTGCTCATGCCTGCCGGCACCTGCTTTCATGGCAGCCCGAAACTCCTCCAGTGCTTTTTTGTAGTACTGTGTGTTTCCGGGTGTGGCTGCCAGCTCCTGATATACTCTGCCCAACCGAAAGTAGTATTCAGATCTATCAGAAGGGAGGCGCAATTGTGCTGATGATACATGTTGCAATATCGTCAGCGCATCGTTGTAGTATCCCCCTTGTATCAGTAGGCGGGCTTTTAGCACTTCTTTGTTTGGCCATAAATCGGCATTTGCAAATCGGGCGGCTTGTTTGTCTGGGTCTATACGCGAAGTGCCATTCTTTTTTATTTGCTCTTTACAATAGATTGCCTTTTTGTTATTGTCATTCACATACCAAGCAAAGGCCATTTTTTGCCAGGTGTCTTTAATAAACAAGTCGCTTTTGTTTTGTCGCAGATACGCTCGGAAGTAACTATTTGCCCCACTATCGCATCGGAAAAGCGACGCAACGCCCTGTTGATATAGAAATACAGGATATTTTTCATAATCCGGATTCTCTGAAGCTTTGTTCAATAGTACAAGCGCGTCATCTGCTTTGCGGTAGTCGAGTGCAATATTGCTTTTTACGAATGTGTGCAACAAGTTGTTATCTGTGGTGAATCCGGGTCCTGATAGAAACTCCCAAACTTGCGCCTGCTCTGCTAAAAGGTAAAAGCGGGCGTATACGTAATACAGGAGGGTTTCTTTGTACAGTGGGTGCGTACTGTCATGCGTGTTTACAAAAGCTGCAAGCTTATCGGTTCCTTTTTGTACACTCCCCCTTATCCCGAATACCGACGCCAACCATTTATAGTTGCCGGGCAGTGTGCCTACAACCGCTTCCTGAAGCCCCGCAATAACGTTGTTATACTCAAAATCCGGAAACTGCTTTTTGTTTTCCTTCAGCAGGGCAAATGACTTTCGGAAGTTCAAAGCGGCCTTATATTGCTCCCCGAAGCGGATGTTGATAATTGCCCGATGCAGGTGCATGCCCGCATAACAAAACCGATACCATGGCGAGGTACGTGCTCCGTTGGAAAGTAGGCTCAAACGTTCACTCATTTTATCAGCCAATCTGCTATAATCTTCTTTGTTACAGTTGACCAACAGCAAAATACAATCCTCATAATCTGCAAGGTAAACTGCCATCAGGTTATTCGGGTTAGCCTTTATTTCGGCATCAATTACTTTTCGGCCTTCAGACAGGTTGAGCGAAAGAAATAGGTTATAGGCGCGCTCGCAATTGACTGTATAATCATAGGTATAGGTGCCACCCCGGCAAAAGCCGTAACTGATTAACATTACAAGCAGAATATGCAGCGTTTTGCGCACCATAGAACATAAAGATACAAAGTGCGTGTCGGAGAAAATAAGAAATAACGATATCATAATCTGATTGTTATTACATAGGCACGATTGTTGCAGCGCAATATGGTAAATGTGAATTAATGTTGTAGATTTGCGCAAATAAATTCATTACTTAAAAAATAAAATATGAAATCAATTAAACAAATCGCTCTTAGCACGTTTTTGACTGTCAGCGCATTTAGCGCAGTATTATACACCTCATGTTCTAAGGATGAGTGTAAAGATGTAGTTTGCCAGAACGGCGGTACTTGTAACGCAGGTGCTTGTGTATGTCTTACCGGCTATGAGGGGACAAACTGTGAGACTAAATCCAGAGACAAGTTTGTAGGTGTTTACACGGGTTCGGAAATATGTACAACTGGAACGGACAATTACACGATTACACTCGCAGCTAACTCGGATGCACTTAAGTTGACAATGACGAATCTTTATAATGATAACTATACTGCAACATGTAGCATGGTTGCAACTGATTCATTTTCATTTGCTGGATCACAGGGTACAGTTAATTTTACAGGGACAGGTCGCCTTGTTACAAACACATTGACGGTTCGTTATACAGTAACAGACGGTACAAATACAAATTCTTGTGTTTTCACAGGGGACAAATAAGCAAAACAACATTTGCTGTATTACTTGGGGTGTTTCATTTAGTTGATTCACCCCAATTTTTTTATATAGACTCAATGAATTCTGAACTCTTTGTAACTAAATAGGTTGAACTAGATTGGGTATATATTTGATTTGGCATAGGAAATTTATATAAAAGGGGCGTTCGTAATTGCGAACGCCCCTTTTATATAAATCAAAAACAGAAAAATTATCTGCCCATTTTAGGCTTGCCATTTCCAATGGTACTCTCCTGTTTGTTACTAGTATTGTTTCCCTGCCCCATTTTAGGCTTACCGTTTCCAATCGTTGGTGCTGGTGCTGGCGCTGGTTCCGGTGCTGGTGGCGGCGGAGGTGGTGGAGACACCGGCTCTGCCTTAGGCTCAGCTTTCTTTGTTTTATTAGCACTTGCCGCCTTTGCCGCTTGCTCTGCTTCCATAGCACGCAATTTTTCTTCATTCTGGCGAGCCAATTCTGCTTCTTTCTCTGCAACCTGTGCGTTAACAGTAGAATCTATCTGTGCCTGAGTTTGTCCCTGGTCTTCTGTATTTTCTCCACCGCAAGATGCAAACAATACTGCAGCACCTGCAAGTAGTAACAATTGTTTTTTCATTTTATATAACTTTTAATGTTTGGGACAAAATTATTGTTATTCTTCAGAACTAAAAAACAATATTGGTTTTTTTTGTTTTTTAACAAATGGTTGTGCAGCACATTATGTCTGATCCGCAGCACATGCAGCGAAGATGCTTTTTGTTATCCTGTTCCCAAAGGTTGCAGACCGAAAACTGCCAATCCATCTGATGCCTCTGATGGCATTTGTCAGGAATACCTCGTCGGCAGCTAACAATGCTTCTTCTGTAAGCGATTGCTCACCGATGCCATCTGATGTGTCCATTAGATGCCTGCGCATCACCCCTGCCACGCATCCATCCTCAAGTGGTGGAGTGAATATTTTATCATCCTTAATCCAGAACACATTGGCAATGGTACTCTCCATAATATTCCCCGCTGTATTTCGGATCAGCGCATCGTTCCATTTGTTTTGTCTGGCTTGGCGGGCTGCGGTAGCATAGATCAGGGCATTAGCTGATTTCAGGTTAGCAAGGCTGTCGTTGCTTTTGTACAGACCTTGAGCGATATCAACGACTAAGCCATTGATATTGAGATCAAGTATACCTTGGTCCAGGTGGTAACATTCTATCACGAATTGTGGTTTTGTATCCTCCGGGCCAAAAATGCCGCCACTACCTCCGTATACCTGCATGCGCACCCGGCACAGTTTATCGCTGTTGTTTTTTTTCACTATCCGCAGTATCTCTTCGTGCAGGTATTTTGAGGTGAAAAGTACCGGGATGCTGAAATTCAGTGTAGAAAGACCTGATGAAAGACGCTCCCAATGATATTGCCACAAGCGAATATTGCCTTCCTGAACCAGCATGGTCTCAAAAAGTCCTGCTCCATACCTGAAAGCACTGTTATCTGCCGGTAGCATGGCATAGTCTGTGATTGTACCATTTATGTTTACGTAGCGTAGAGCACTCATTGCAAGCAATATACGGGATGACGAGTAAAAGACTGATGTAAAGTTACAGCTACGTTAATAATACGATTGGAAATAAGCTATATGGCGTTTTTGTGCAATGTAATCTCTCAGAATGAGCAGTTTGTTTTTACATTTGCATAATGACCAATTTCAGGCAAGGTGGGATTTCGAATATGCCCCCGGTAGTAAAGAATCTGATTATCATCAATGTGCTGATGTTCCTTATTCAGAACGTGATGGGTCCGGGCGTGGACGACTATTTGGCGTTGCATTATTGGCAGTCGCCCTACTTTAGGTGGTGGCAACTGTTTACGCATATGTTTATGCATGCAAATCTAATGCATATATTTTTCAATATGTTTGCCCTATGGATGTTTGGGTCTATACTGGAGAATAGTTCTTTTGGCCCCCGGCGATTTCTTATCTTCTATTTAATATGTGGTCTGGGGGCTGCATTTTGTCATTTATCGGTATTGGGGGTACAGTTCAACAGTCTGAATGATAAGTTTATGATGATTCAGGAGCATGCTTCAGACTATCCGCCGGGTACCATCGAGATGTACCGTCAAGGTCTGATGATGCGCATGAATGAGGCTACACTGGGCGCATCCGGAGCGGTATTTGGGCTGTTGTTTGCGTTTGGTTACTTGTTTCCGAATACTGAATTGATGTTACTCTTCCCACCTATTCCTATCAAGGCAAAGTGGTTTGTGGCAGGGTATGCTGCAATAGAGCTATTCAGTGGTATGCAAAACTCCGCCGGCGACAATGTCGCTCACTTCGCTCACCTCGGCGGTATGTTATTTGCATTTATTCTACTCCGGGTGTGGGGCATACGCAGTTCATGGAGACGCTGAGGAAGCATTATTCATAGAAAAGCGGCCGAAAAGCAACATTTCGGTCTATCATTCGTTATTTTTGTACTTATTATGGTTTGGGTGTTATTTGTTCTGTTATTTGTGACGGGCGATATACCTGACGCTTAAATGACCACTATTCAACATGACAATACTCAGATTCAGGGTTTATTGGGAAGACGACGACCAAACATACCGCGACCTGGAAATACAGGGCAGCCAGACGTTTATGGATTTACACCATTGCATTTTAAAGGCGTTTGAGTTTGACAAAAAACATTCAGCATCATTCTACGAAAGTAATGACCGTTGGGATAAGGGCCGGGAGCTGAACTCTGAAGTGTTAACCAACAAAAAGGATGCACCGGCACTTTCAATGATAAAGACACCGGTCTCTGCACTGATCAATCTGCCAGACCAGAAGTTTGTGTACGTTTACGACCCTGCCAAAAACTGGACTTTTCTGGTGGAGCTGATAGGCGTAAGCCCTGAAGAAACATATAGAAGAGAGTACCCTTTTGTGCTGCGTAAAGAGGGAATAGCTCCGGCACAATATGGCATTAAGGGAGTGAAAGCAGATAAGATAATGGAGATAGAAGAGCGGTACGATCTGGGAGCCGATGAGATGGCAGAAGGGTTCGGAAGTGAGGGAGAAGCTGCAGCGGAAACAGATGACGGCGGTACGGAATTCTAAAGAATTAAACGACATTATAGTATCAGGAAAAAGTGTGACCCTGCAACCAACCACGTTGCAGGGTTTGTTTTAAAACAGCAAAAGTGTCAGTAATCAAATCGAAAGTGGTTTATGTGATTGCAGGACCTACAGCGGTAGGAAAAACCGCTGTGGCTATCGCGTTGGCCAAACGTTTGGGTACAGAGATAGTATCTGCCGATAGTAGGCAATGCTATAAAGAAATGACCATAGGCACAGCCAAACCAACGGCTGAGGAGCTGGCTGCTGTTAAACACCACTTTATAGATGCATATCCGGTAACGTCGCCATTGACTGCGGCAGATTATGAATCATTGGCGTTGGGGTATCTGGAAGAGATATTTGCACAAAACGATACAGCTGTGGTGTGCGGCGGTACAGGGCTTTACGTAAAAGCACTGTGCGAGGGTCTGGATGCGATGCCGCAGACAGATGCCGGCATAGCAGCAGAAACGGAAGCACAATACAAGCAACAGGGTATGGAGTGGCTGCAACAGGCAGTAGCTACCGAAGACCCTGAGTTTTATGATTCGGGAGAGATACACAATCCGGCGCGACTGTTGCGGGCACTGTCATTTATTCGTACGACAGGTAAGAGTATTGTACAATACCGAACAAGCACTGCAAAACAGCGACCATTCCGGATAGTAAAAGTTGCATTAGATATGCCACGCCCGGTACTATATGACCGGATAAACACTCGGGTAGACGCGATGGTAGCAGATGGTCTGGTGGAAGAAGTACAGCAACTGCTACCACACAAACACCTGAAAAACCTGCAGACAGTGGGCTATACAGAGATATTTGACCACTTAGCCGATAGATGTACACTGCCCGATGCTATTGAAAAAATAAAGCAACACACCAGAAACTATGCCAAGCGTCAGATAACGTGGTTTAAGAAAGACAAAGCTTTTGTGTGGTTAGACCCGGGCGATAAGGAAATTGTTGACAAGATAGTGGCGCTTTGAGTCAGTGGCAGATTTTGTGACGAGCGCATTTAAACAAAATATAGTAAATTGCTCTACTATTAATTGAGTATTGTTCAGTTCCGAAAAATAAGTATGTATATGAAAAGGGTCTTGTTTGGTTTAATTGCAGTAGTAATGTTAAGTGGCACTGCCACTAATGCTGTTGCAAAACATGGTGGGTGTGCCGCGCAAAAAAAGAAAAATAAGAGGGCGCAGGCAAAGACAACTATGGCAGACCCCGGTGAAGGAGATTATGACATTAAGCATCTGTTGTTTCATCTGACCGTTTCTGACACGTCGATATATGTGGAGGGAGATGTGGCAACAACGGCTGAAGTGGTAGCAACATCTATGAGCAATTACGTTTTTGAGTTGGGCAATACGTTGACAATTGACTCCGCTAAAATAAACGGTACGATACTACCCGTAACCACCGCCGGCGATGTTCGTACTATTTCTTTGCCAACGGCATTGCCCTCCGGCTCTATGTTTACAGCGCAGGTGTACTATCACGGTATGCCACCTACAGGGGGTGGATTCTTTAATGGAATAACGCATACGGTATCATCCGGAGGCACACACATGGTATATACGGTAAGCGACCCATGGGTAGCACTCAACTGGTGGCCGTGTAAGCAGTCGGTAAATGATCAGGCAGACTCTGTAGATATGTTCATCAGCGTACCTGATAGTGTTGTCGACGGAAGCGAAGGAAAGCTCGTAAATGTAGATATGACGTCTACCCCCGGCCGGTGGATTTACCACTGGAAAACCAATTACCCGATAGACTACTACCTGATTTCGATAGCTGTAGCCCGATATGCTGAGTACAAATCATATCTGCACTTTACGGGCAGCACCGACTCTATGTTGATACAAAATTTCTTCTTGGACACTGCCACATTTAACCCGGCCCATAAGGCGAAGTTTGACAGTGTGGGTTTGATGATAGACTACTTTTCATCGTTGTTCGGTCGGTATCCGTTTTGGGAAGAGAAGTACGGTATGTGCTTGACAAGTCTTGGTGGCGGCATGGAACACCAAACCATGACAACGATAGGTGTTGTCTACACAACTACGATTGCGCACGAGTTGATGCACCAATGGTTTGGCGACCATGTAACGTACAAGACGTGGGGTGATATGTGGCTGAGCGAAGGTTTTGCTTCTTTTTCGGAACAACTGTACTTAAATAAGTTTTGGGGAGCAGATGCTGCACGAGCGCACAGACTGTATCAGCTGAGTGGTGCTACCTCTGATCCATGTGGCATGACCTATGTAAATGATACCACTACTAGTGACAGCCTGTTTACTGCCAACCAATATCCGAAGGCCTGTCTCATTATTAATACGTTACGCTATCTGGCGCCGGAAGATAGCCTGTTTTTCAAGGTTTTGCGGACTTACCAAAGTACATACTCTTTTGGGAATGCAAGCACTGCAGACTTTAAAGCAATAGCGGAGTCGATATATGGTTTTAGCCTGGACACTTTCTTCAACCAGTGGATATATGGTAGAGGCTTCCCGAATTATAAAGTTGCCTGGAATCAATCAGGCAGTACGGTTTGGGTGAAGCTGATGCAGAGTCAGTCTTGCCCATCATATACCAACCATTTCAGTACACCGGTGCAGGTGCGTCTGCGTGCTGGTAGTATAGACACGTTTATAAAAGTGTACAACAGCATCGACACACAGGTGTTTTCGTTTGAGTGGGCGCCTACGGTTACCAATGTGTACCTGAATACAGATGTATGGACAGTGATGCGGGTGCTCGGCAGTAGCATAAGGGATGTTTCATTGGGTGTGGGGGATATAAAGAAACATGGTAGCATAAACGTACGACCCAATCCTAGCGACAATTATTGGGAAATAAGCAATATACCCGAAGCGACTGCTCTAACCCTACTGGATGTAACCGGGCGGAAACTATGGGAAGGTAAAAGCAACAATGGCACAACACAGATACCGGGCGCGACACTCCCTACCGGCAACTATCTGCTGCAAGTGGGCGATGATAAGAAACATGTGAAGCTGGTGCGGTGGTAGGGTGCAGGTGATATTGCTCGCTGTATATCTGCCAGGAGTTAGCTTGTAGATATTGCTGAGTTTCAGGAATACGCAAGTAGAAGCCAGTTAAAACGTTCGTAGTAGTTACAATCAATATTGCTCACGATACATTAACGTACATGCCATTATCTTTGCATAAATTAATGCAACATTGAAAACTACAAAGCTGCTCGTGCTTATTGCCATAATAACCTGTTACGGGTTCATATTGGCTATCGTGCTCCCGCTGCAAAGTGCTGGTCAAACTAAAAATTCTGAAGATGCCATTGGGCAAGTTCAGCCATTGATGGTCGAGGATGCTTATGGTCATAAAACAAATGCTGCACAGCAAAAGGGCAAGGTTGTTTTCATCAATTTTTGGTCGCTGACATGTGTGCCCTGCAAGGCCGAGATGCCCACCATCAACCATCTGCAAATGCACTACAAAGACGATACCGACTTGCAGGTTTATGCGGTAGACCTGGATCACAATTTTCACGAGGACTACACATATTTCGCCAAAAAGGGGTACTCACTCGGTATTTATGCACCGTCGGGTGTAGTGCCTACTTCTCTGTTTAAGGGAGAATTACCTACCACCGTTGTTATAGACAAGAATGGCAATATTGCCCGCTTTCAGGCAGGGCAGGACCATTATGATACACCTGAGTTTTTTCATTTTATTGATTCGCTGCTAAGTGAATAGCCTGCTCAGATTGACCCCAATCACCCTCTAAAGTGACAAATGTCACACAAATGCGTTTTGGGATAAGCTACATTTACCGGATAAAAAAATAATTTATATGAAAAAGAACATGGGTAGTGCTGATCGTATTATAAGAGTCCTGATTGTTTTGGCGATTGCAGGTTTGTACTATACCGGAATTCTTACCGGTATGGTGGCTACAATATTATTAGTGGTCGCCGGTGTGTTTTTGTTGACGGCATTCATGAGTATATGCCCGTTGTATATGCCTTTCGGCATCAGTACTTGTAGTAAAAAGAAGTAGGAGATTACACGCTATAGAGCAGAGTAATACCCTGATTGCTTCAGGGATGGGAAAGGTATCGGCATTTTCAACGACCTTTGCCCCCGATGAAAAACCTGCGCTCCCTCAACAAGTACTTCCTGAAGTATAAATGGCGGCTATTGCTTGGGGTGTTGTTTGTGGCAATCTCCGGCAAATTTGCTGTTATGCCGGGCAACGTCATCCGCGATATTCTGGACGACGTGCAGCATCTGATTAAAAACAAAGGCAACAGCGACGAGGTGTTCAGTGTGGTATTTCGTGGTGGTATGTTGCTGCTGGGGCTGGCATTGCTGAGAGGGTTATTTATGTTTATGATGCGACAGACGCTAATCGTTATGTCGCGACATATTGAATACGACCAGAAAAACGAAATATACAATCAGTATCAGCGACTGAATACCCAATTTTTCAAATCCAACTTTACGGGTGACCTTATGAACCGCATCTCTGAAGATGTGTCGCGTGTGCGTCTGTATACCGGTCCGTCCGTCATGTACTTTACAAATGTTGTGTTCCTCGTGATTTTTTGTGTCGCCGATATGCTGCGTGTGAATGTGATGCTCACTATTTGTGTTATTACACCATTACCCGTTTTAGCAATATCTATCTACTATGTCAACCGGGTAATTTTCAAAAAAAGCAGTAAAATTCAGCAGCAACTTTCAGCACTCACAACCACAGCACAGGAGTCCTATTCCGGAATACGGGTGATAAAGTCGTTTGTACAGGAGCGCAATATGTTGCGTTTCTTTGAGGATGGCTCTGAGGCTTATAGGAAGAGTACTATTAACCTTTCTCTCACTGAGGCGGTTTACTTTCCGGCAATGAATTTGTTTATCGGGTTCAGTATGCTGTCGACAGTTTTAATAGGTGGTTACTTTGCGATACAAGGGCAAATATCTACCGGCAATATCGCCCAGTTCGTCATATACATTAACCTGTTGATTTTCCCGATTTCGAGTATCGGGATGGTGGCAAGCATGGTGCAGCGAGCGGGTGCTTCTCAGAAGAGAATAGATGAGTTTCTGGACACAGTACCGGACATAGTATCACCCGCAAATGCAATCGCAACGCCGCCAGTCGGTGCCATTCGTTTCGATGATGTGAGTTTCACTTACGCACACACCGGTGTTACTGCACTAAAGAATTTTTCACTGGATATCAAGGCGGGTGAAAAGGTGGCGATAATTGGCAGAACTGGTTCCGGTAAGTCTACAATCGGCCACCTGTTGTTGCGCATGTATGACACCACAGATGGTCGGCTATTGGTTGATGACAGTAACGTGAAAGAATATGACCTACAGGCACTCAGAGAAGGCATATCTTATGCACCGCAGGAGCCTTATTTATTTTCCGACTCTGTTTTCAATAACATTCGATTTGGTAAACAGTCTGCCTCAAAGGAAGACGTAATGGAAGCCGCTCGTATGGCAGACCTCGACAACGACATAAGTTCTTTCCCGAAGGGCTATGACACCATGATAGGTGAGCGGGGCGTAATGCTAAGCGGCGGTCAGAAGCAACGAATGATACTTGCAAGGGCGATACTCAAAAATAGCAACATTTTCTTGCTGGACGAATGCCTGTCCGCGGTAGACACAAGAACCGAGCAAACCATACTCGGCAACCTGAAGAATTACCTGCCCGGAAAAACAACCATTGTTATTACTCACAGAATATTTACCGGATGGAGCTTCGACAAAATTATTGTTCTGGACGACGGTAGTATCGCAGAGCAAGGAACCCACAATGAGCTTATGCAGCTCAACGGCAGGTACGCACGCTTATATGAACACCAGACAGCAACGGATTAAACCCCTTTGCACAACTACATCACATAGAAGTCCTCCTCCTGTCGTGCTCTCACTTTTGCTGATGACCCTTCATTGGTGGCCGGCAACTCATCCCTGCTCATTTGTGTCAGGTCTCTTTCTATCGCCGTAGCAATCGTAGTAACAGGCGTGTCCGTAGGTTTGTTGTCAAACGGATCCTGTAGGTGGATTGCCATCTTTTCTATGAGCAGAAAACAGGAAGATATGGCAACCACAACCAAAATTTCCAATGCTCCGAAAGTCTCAATGAACCCGAAGGGTAGCAGTGCGATAAACATGATGAGCGAGAAGTGAATGTATAGGCTATATGTGGCCGGGAAAACGGTGTTTTTGATGCGTTCGCATTTTCCCTGCGCATCGCATAACTTACTGATGGTTCTGTCTATTTCTACTTGCTGATACCTGTTGATATAGCCATTTTCTAAAGCCTCTTTAATGTCTCTTCCGTGCATATTGAGCAACGCTGCAGGAACATTTGAGTATCTGGACACAGTTTCCAGTTCTTCAAGGCTTATGTACTCTTCCAGGCCGGTAAGTGGAGACTGCCCACGAAGGTGTTGCCCAAGACTAAATGCCCATCCTATCTGTCTGCGAATGATCTGGTTTTTCAGTATGTCCAGATGCGGATTGCCATAGTCGTTTTGCATGAACCAGAGGGTTTCTCTGGCCAGGCTGCGCGAGTCATTTACGATAGCGCCCCAAATATGCCGGGCTTCCCACCAGCGGTCATATGCCTGGTTTGATCGGAAGCCCAGAAGCAGTGATATAACGGTGCCTAGAATAGCCGGCACAGACAAGGGTATGGATATGCGGATAAAGTGTACGTTGTGGTACAGCTCGTATACTATGGAAGAGTATACAAGTATGAACAGCAGTTCGAACCTGATTTTGCCGAATACATACTTTAATGGAATCTTCTCTCTAAGTAACATGTTTGGGAGTAGTTTTAAGCCTGGCTCTTATAGGTTCTTAACCGAGCGAGCTGCTAAAAGAATATTTGTTGACAGGCTTTTCGGTTAGTTTTGTTTCTTTTTCCGTCGAGAACCTATCAATCATCTTAATGCCTGATTTTTTGAACATTGTTTCCGGGTTTACGCTTTCCTTAACAACAGAGACAAAGCGGTATTCTTCCGGAATAGCGATATAGTCGATATCGAGCGCCTCTGCATAATTCCTGAAGGCAGAAACGGTAGAGCCGTGCATCACACGGAAGCTAATATTCTGAATGTTGCTATTGTTCATTTTTGCCCTTCTGCAGCTTATTCTCAGAGATTCGGTTATGAGGCTGCCATGGCTGTTCAACCCTACTCTGTGCATTGCATCTATTAGGCTATCCGGCATTTCAAAGGCATGAAACAGATAAATGTTAATTCGGTCAGTTGTTGACCGGGCAACGTGTCTGGCAAATTGAATTGAGTTGTCTGTAAAGTCTGTAGGAATTAATACGTTTCTCATAGTCCTGATTTTATTTAACTAATGATTCCTGGCAAAGATGAACCACAGTAGTTAACAGGATATAAGAACTGAATTAGATGTACATAAGATTATGATTAAAATGAAATAAGAAAATCAAGCAATTGAATTGTAAGGGAGCGTTAGCGTGACTGTAGTGCCGCCACTTCCATATGAGAACACATCAATTGTTCCTTTGTGCAGTCTGAAAATGTTACGTGTAAGGGGAAGCCCGATGCCATAGCCTTTGTATTTTCTGGTATTTGACGCCCTGAAAAAAGGGTCATAGATATACTTCAGTTCTTTTTCAGGTATGCCGATTCCCTCGTCCTTTACAACTATTTGCAGTTGCTCGTCAATCACATTGAGTTTGACAAGTACAGGGCGGTTGTCGGAATATTTGCATCCGTTTTCAATGATGTTGCTAAGTCCGAGTTTCAGCAATTGGTAATTTCCGGCGACTACCAGGTACTTATCGTTAGCAGGCATTTTGCTGAAGTCGATGCGTACATTGTTTTCCGGTATCAATTTGTTGATTGTGTTCTTTACTTCTATTAGCAGCTCGTCTATGTGAATTTTTTTGAGGTCCTGCCCTTTTCCGTCAAACCCTGTTTGTGCCAGATTGAGTAAACTGTCTGTCAGTTGCTGCAGTTTTTCTGCCTGGCTGACGATTACTTCCAGTGAGTGCTTGTATTCTACATTTTCTCTTGGTCGGGATAGAGCTATCTCTGCTTCGCCATAGATGGCGGTTAGCGGAGTTCTGAATTCATGGGAGGCGTTGCTGACAAAGTTGTTTTGGGTCTCAAACGCCGTTTCCAGTCTGCTGAGCATTTTATTAAATGTAGAGGTTAGCTCGGCTATTTCGTCTTCGCCCGGCGGATCTTCCAGACGCAGGTGCAAGTTGTCAACACCAATGGTTTTTACTTTTTCTGTAATTTCTCTCACAGGTTTAAAGGTGTGTCGGGAAAAGAATATGCCGGTAGTATAAGCAACAACAATACTTGCAAGGCAGCATGCTATAAGTATCCAACGCAGGTTACGGGCATAACGGATGCTGTCCGCATTTTGTGCACCTACAATCACGATGTATGGGTTGCCGTGGTCGTAGTAGTATAGCCCATTGTAAAAGTAGTTGCCAACTTTGAGGTTCGCAGTTTTGTTCGCCTTAAGTTGTGCATAGAACTCAGGAGTAAGGTCTGGGTTGGCATTAGTTTGCCTAAAGGAACCCAGACTGTCTGCCGGAAAAAAGTACTCTTTTTCGTCAGGCAGCGACTCAAGGTGCTGCTGCCTTATTTCGCTGTATATCTCTTCGAGGTCTACCCGGTTATGTTCCAGTAGTTGTGCTTTGGCTGTTATGATACCTCGTATTTCCAGACGTTTGTAGTAGTCCTGAAAGGCAAACATATTCATAAAGAAATAGGCAACAGTACTTGTAAGCAGCAGAATTGCCGCCGCGATACAGGTGAAGATAAATGCCGTTTTCTGTTGTACAGTCATGCCTAGGAATCTTTGAGGATATAACCCATGCCGATTACCGTATGAATTAATTTCGGCTCAAAGTCTTTGTCTATTTTTTTTCGAAGATAGTTTACATAAACGTCCACTACATTGGTAGCCATATTGAAGTCGACTCCCCACACATTCTCCAGAAGATCCATGCGGGAAACTACTTTTTTCTTGTTTTTCAGAAAATGCTCCAGCATGCGGTACTCGGTAGAGGTGAGGTTGATGGGCTTATTATTTCTTGATACAGTTTTAGCATCAATATCCATTTCGAGGTCCGCGATTTTCAGTTTGTTTTCCTCAGAAAAGGTTCCGTTTGTTCTTCTTAGCAATGCCCTGATTCTGGCTATCAGCTCGGCGAATTTAAATGGCTTTACCAGATAGTCGTCGGCGCCGTTTTCCAGGCTGGTTACTATGTTTTCTGTCGTGCCTAGTGCGGTGAGCATAAGGATCGGTCTGCTCTCGTTCATTTTTCTGAGCATCTTGCAAAGCTCGATGCCGTTTAGCCCCGGTAACATGATATCCAGAATATACAGGTCGTAATTATGGTCAGTTGCCATCTGAAAGCCGATATTCCCATCCGGAGCTATACTTACAGTACAGCCCGCTTCGGTCAATCCTTTGGATATCACATTGGCAATATTGGGTTCGTCTTCTACCAGTAATATATTGGGTGAAATACCATTGTTGACTTCTCTAGGCATGAGTAAATTGGTTTTTTTGAACTAGAATGTAACCTGTAAAAACAGTAGTGCTTTTGCCACGCGGGCAAATGACACAACTAAGTGAGCGACTGGAGCAAAGCTACTTCGCAGCTTCTGCCTCTTTTCTGCGCGCTTCAGTTATCGCCTGCTCCCATTTCCATGCTGTATCCATCATAGCGTCGAGGTCATACTTGGTTTCCCATCCCAGGTTAGTACGCGCGAGGTTGTTGTTGGCATATACTTCGATAATATCTCCGGGGCGTCTTCCACCAATTGTGAAATTTAGTTTTTCTCCCGATACTTTTTCGAATGCATTAATCAACTCCAGCACAGTAACGCCATTTCCGGAACCGAGGTTAAAAACTTCACAGTTTTGTTTGTTTCGGTCTGCAATAATGTACTGGAGAGCTTTTGTGTGTGCGTTTGCGATGTCCATAACGTGGATATAGTCCCGAACACATGAGCCGTCGCGTGTGTCATAGTCATCGCCAAATACGGTCATTTCTTTGCGCTTACCGATAGCTGTTTGGGTGATGACAGGAACTACGCTTTCTGATAAGTCCTGAAACTCGCCTATAAGCCCTGAAGGGTGTGCTCCTACCGGGTTGAAGTAACGAAGGAGTATAGTATTAAAGTCTTTGTGGAAGTTGGTAAAGTCGCGACAGATATCTTCTCCCATTTGTTTGGTTCTAGCATAGGGCGATTCCGGCTCAGCTAATGGTGCTTCTTCTGATACAGGCAGTTCTTTTGCATTGCCATAAACAGAACAGGATGATGAAAAGACAACGTTGTCAACATCAAAATCTTCGGCACACTGAAGGATGTTCAACAATGAGTTGATGTTATTTCTGAAATACAGTAGCGGCTCTGTAACAGACTCCGGGACAGATTTAAAAGCAGCAAAATGAATGACACCTTCCAAATCGGGGTTTTCTATGAATATGGCTTCCGTATCGTCCAGGTTGCAAAGGTTTACTTTGTAGTTCTTAATCTTCTTACCCGTAATCTTTTCGATCCCTTCAAGCATTTTCAAAGAACCCTTAGATAAATCATCAGCACAAATGACGTCAAAGCCATTCTGAACCAAATCCACAATGGTGTGCCCCCCTATATATCCGCATCCGCCTGTAACCAATATCTTACTCATAGAAACATAATTTTAATAAGAATGTAAAAGCCTTCAATATACTAAGCATATTGTATTGCAAATATATGGGACAGGGACCACTGAAAGGATATTTTTTAGGTTAATCATTAAATAGTATATTGCTGTACAAACAAATTATTCAGTTTGGTCTATTTGGGAAGGTATTCCCTACATTTGCTGGTCAGTGTTATGATTCTGAGAAGTCTTTTATATATCATTTCTTTCTTTTTGTTGGCCGGATGGGCTATAGGGTACTTTATCTGGAAGCCGGGACCGCTCATACATATCATGGCATTACTTGCTGTTATTACTTTGCTACTCGGCATCACCCGCAAAGAGGGTATCCGGTAGATAATATTGTCTGGTGTAAGAAATATATATTGCAATTACAGGCATATGCACCCATCTGAGGTTTTTTTCCACAAAAAACTGTTGGCGTTTAATTTTGGTTTTATTTAAAATATCTTTGTTCGAAACATACTATACTAATGCGCTTCATTGTAACATCATCATCGTTGCTGAAAAATCTGCAACAAATAGGGGGCATAATAAGTGCCAACAACGTACTCTCTGTATTGGAGGATTTTCTTTTTGACCTGAATGGCAACACGCTAACGCTTACCGCTACGGATCTGGAGACGATGATGCGGGTACAAATGGAAGTAAATGAAGCGGAAGGTGCGGGAAAAATCTGTATCCCTTCAAAAATATTACTTGAATACCTGAAGAATCTGCCGGAGCAGCCCGTTACGTTCAACGTCAACGAATCTGACTTGTCAATAGATATGTCCAGCAACTCAGGTAAGTATCATATAGTTGGCGAGAAGGCCGACGACTTTCCTAAAGAACCGGCACCAGAGGGTACTACGACTTTCAAAATGTCTTCAAACACACTCATAGAGTGTATCAACAAAACGCTGTTTGCAGTGAGCACCGATACGTTGCGCCCGGCTATGACAGGTGTATATGTGGAAATGAAGGGCGGCGATATAGGGTTTGTCTCTACCGATGCCCATAGATTGGTGCAGCTACGGAGAGACGACATTTCCAGCCCTGAAGAGGGTGGCTTCGTTGTTCCCAAGAAACCATTGCAGCAGTTGAGAGGTACATTGCCATCAGACGAGTCGGTTCTGGAGCTGTCGTACAATAGCAGTCACTTATTTGTTACTGGTGAGAAGGTAAGCCTCAGTTGCCGACTGATAGATGCTCGCTTCCCTGACTTCAGGGCAGTAATTCCGGCAGACAACCCATATCGCCTGACGGTAAACCGTGCTGAATTTGCAAGCGCCCTACGCCGCGTAAACATCTTTGCTAACAAAACTACCAATCAGGTACTGCTCGACATTAACGGCAACAGCCTTGGTATCAGCGCACAGGATATAGACTTCTCTTACGAAGGAAAAGAAACGCTTACCTGCCAGTACAGCGGAGAGGATATGAAAATAGCCTTTAATGCTAAGTTGATGGTGGAGATAGTGAACAATCTGGACGGTGAGGAAGTAGTGCTGGAGCTAAGCACACCATCACGTGCAGGTATTTTCCGCTCGGTAGATAAGACCGAAAACGAAGACCTGATGATGCTGTTGATGCCACTGATGGTAGGGGTATAGTTAATGGCTGGGAATTAGTTAATTGGTTGATTTGGAATTGGGGATAGGCTGGCTTGTAGTTAATTTGGGATTGGTTGATTCGGAATTGGGGATGGGTGATTTACAGTAACCCTTTCAATTCTGTAACCTTAGCCTCTATTTCTATTTTTATGTTTTTCCAGATTTTGGAGATTTTTATTACTCTTTGATACGTATCAAGGACGTTGAGGTGATTGTCTATGAAAGGCAGACATGGGTTTAGTACCTTTTCTGTAAAGTAGGTAACAGCGGCTTCAGTGCGTGTTTTGAGTAGTTCCTCGTCGCCGGACATAACAATGTCGTGAAGCTGTCTGCCGAAACTGTTTCCGTGTTTTTGTGCTTCCGTGAGTCGCTTTAGTAGTGTGTCCAGCAGGGCTACGCCTTCTTCTTTCGGGCCTGTTTTTCGTTTCATTAATTCGGCACGCTGCTTCCCGATAAATACAATCATATCGACAAAAGAAAAGACCCGTTGCATTCGTTGCGACTGTGCTTTGAGCATACCTTCTTTCAGTACTGCAGATAGCTCTTCTTCTTCGGGTTCATTCTCTGAAAATGAAATTACACTTTTGTCTACCATCACATTGTCAATGTGCATAGGGGAGCGGAGTATAATACCTGTGAGGATAGTACAACGGCTTAGTGCTACATAGACCTGCCCCGGTGCAAACGAGCGATTGATGTCGAGTGTTGCTTTGTCGAGCGTAAGCCCCTGACTCTTGTGTATGGTCACCGCCCATGCCAGCCGTAGCGGGTATTGGGTAAAGCTGCCCATTTCTTCTTCCTCTATTTTTCCTGCCTGTTTATTAAGCGTATACCGGACACTTCGCCAGCTTTCCAATGGTACTTTTATTTCATCGCCACTACCGGGAAAAGACACCCATATTTCATCTTTGTTGAGGGTAGATACGATGCCGGTCTTGCCGTTGTAGTAGCGGCGCGGTGTTTGCAAGTCGTTTTTTATAAACATCACCTGTGCGCCCTCTTTTAGTTGCAGGGTCTGTTCTGCCTGCAGGTTTTTGGGGTTGATTTCCCCTTCTGTTTTTCCGTCGAAACTGTATTGGCGTTTGTCCAGCGCAGCCAATTCCCGTTGGTTGATGTCGTCTGCTATATGGTTGTGCGTACATAACATAATCCGTCCATCCTCCTTGGCTGCATCAGGTATGTAACGCTCGTTCAGCTTTACGATGTCTGCGTCAGTAACCGAGCCGTTTCTTACCCGGTTCAGAATGTCTATAAATGCCTGTTCTTTTTGCCGGTAAATCTTCTTTAGTTCTATATAGACAGGTGGATGTTCTGTAAGTACTTGCGAGTCGAAAAAGTAAGTGCCGGTGTAATACTCGCGTAGTATTTGCCAGTCTTCTTCATTGACCACCGGTGGTAGCTGAAAGGCATCGCCGATGAATATCATCTGTACGCCGCCGAAGGGTTGCAGGTAATTGTTACGTACGTGGCGCAGCACAAGGTCTATGGAGTCCATAAGGTCGGCACGTACCATACTGACCTCGTCGATAATCAGTATGTCGAGTTTGCGGAGCAGTTTAATTTTCTGCTCCCGCAGGCGCAGGTTGGCAAGCAGGGAGTGTTTGTCCTGTGTGCCTTCTGTCTTTCGTCCGAAGCCGCCGCCATTGCCGGGCACAAAAGGTCCGAATGGTAGTTGCAGAAAGGAGTGTATGGTTTCTCCCCCCGCATTCATAGCCGCGACACCGGTTGGTGCCACTACGGCACAGTTTTTAGCTGTTTGTGTTCTGATGTACCGTAGGAAAGTCGTTTTGCCGGTACCTGCCTTACCCGTCAGAAACAGGTTTTCTTCTGTATCTGTAACAAAGGCAACTGCCTTCTTAAAAATGGAGTTGGAGGTGTCTATTTGTGCGGTATCGGTAGTATTGTCAGCCATCAGAAGAAACTAAAACTCTAAAGTACAGCAAATGCGGTAATTATCTGACCCGGCAGTACATCACAGAAAAGCAGCTACTCGTCACAATAAGTTGCAAGGGCAACGATATTTGATTTGTTTTGAATAAATGAATACTAGGGCAGATTATTTAAGAGTATTTTATTCGTTGTTATTGTGGACATTATTTGTAGCCACGGCAATTTACCTTGCATTCGCATTGATTTTTTCTGTGGAGGGGCGTTTAGATCAGTACTATAATTGGGGTACGGTGACATCGGCATTGGTTTTGGCATGCGGCACGACTGTTGCGGGGTTTGTTCATTACCATTTGATTTTCGTGCCGTTTTTCAGAAAAAGGAAATACTTCGTTTATGCCTTGTTGGTGTTGCTGCTTATTGTTCTAATGGCTGTTTTGGATGTGTTTAGGTATTCCATTCGCTACCCGGATATCATGTTGTACAGAGCGGTAGAGCATGAGCTTTCACGGATGTTCGGTTTCGGAGTGGTCGCGTACCTTCCGTTTTCAATTCTATACACTGCAATTCAAAGTATCCGTGAGGCAAGGCAAAGGAAGAAAACATTAGTGCATGAGCAACGTACCTCTGCTCTACGTTTACTGAAAAGTAAATTAGAGCCACATTTTTTGTTCAATACACTGAACACTATCTATGCTATTGCGCAGAAAGAACGTGCAGAACAAGTAGTCAAGTCGATTGATAAGCTATCAGACAAAATACGTGGTATTCGCGAAGGTGATAAAAAGCGTACAGACGGCGATGGAATTGAAATGCCGCCGGCAAATGTAGGTTTTCCTGTTCCGAAATATGAACCACTTCGTCATTTTCTCTTTTGGTGGATATCCCTTTGGGGTTTGTTTTTGTTGACTGGGTTAGTGAATTGGGCTACGGAACAGGAAGCCTCTATATTTTCAGAACCGGTCAGCTTTCTCATTCTTACCCCTTCCATAATGGCTGCCACGGCTGTCACCATTGTCGGTCATTACTACTTATTGTTTCGACGTTACGTTATTACTGATAGGTTGCTGGCTTATTTTCTGTATTCTTTATTGTTTTGGGTCGTCGCAATTGGGTTTGATGCTGTGGTATGTTATGTTGTAATGTCTATGGATGTCATTGTGGACTATGAGCCGACGTGGAGGCGTGTATTTATTAATTCTACACAACGAGTTTTAACAGCAGATGTGATACTGGCTATTCTTTATGCATTGGTTCGGCAGAATAAAGGGCTGAAAAGACAAAGACAGGCATTGGAACAGAAAAACAAGGAAAATGAGATATTGCTATTACAGAGCAATGTAGATTCAGAATACCTTTTCGACGCATTAAATGAATTGCAGTCGGTTGCAATAGACGCAGATGCACCACAGACACAAGCAGCGGTACGGCAACTAACCGCGCTCTTCCGGTATAGTAGTGAGCAGGCAGATAAAGAAACGGTGCCCGTGCAGGATGAGATGGCTTTTATAGAGCAATACCTCGATTTGCAAAAGATGCGGATTCAGCAAAGCGAAGGGGTTAAAATCGAGTCGTCAATCACCTGGGATGAACTACCCTCGGAGATTGCACCAATGCTGTTGCTGCCATTTGTTGAGAATGCGTTTAAGTTTGGCATTAGCTATGAAAAGCCCTCGACAATAAGTATAGACATTCGTTTTGAGAATAAGCGCATGGAATGTCATATCGCCAATACCGACCACTCACAGCTAAAGCAGTTCCAATCGTCAGGAATGGGTATCGCCAATACAGTAAAGAGACTGGAGCTGCAGTATGAGGGCAGGTATGAGTTGGAGCATGGTACAAAAGGCGAGTTATATGAGGTAAGGCTTGTAGTGAAGCTGGATTGACGGTTCGTAAGGTGGCGTTTTAAAAGTACTAAGTAAAGAAAGCAAATGAATATACAAACAATAAAAGTGGTTGGTAGAATACGCTCGTTACTGTTCTGGACGCTCCTTATTGTTGCTATAGAGTTCGTTTTCTATGCATCGGAGTATCGCGGACATCTGGCGATTTTTCATCGCTGGAGTTCTGTGGTAGCGATGTTTTTACGTGCATTTGTTGCATCTCTTTCTGGTGTACTTCACTACCATTTTATTTTTGTTCGTTTTTTCAGAAGGAAAAAGTATGTACAGTATGCCATGCTTGTTCTACTGCTCATTTTTCTTATAGGCATTATAAATTGGTTGATAGGGTTTATCAACTATCCGGAAGACACACTCCAGGCTTCGGTTAAACTTCAGTTGTCGATGATGTCTGTTAGAGTTGTAGCGTATTACTTCCCTTTTGCTTTACTCTATGGTATTGTCCAAGGTATTCGAACAACAAAAGAGAGAAAGAAAACTTTAGTGCATGAGCAACGCACCGCTTCTCTACGTTTATTGAAAAGTAAGCTGGAGCCTCACTTTCTTTTTAATACGCTGAATGCAATTTATGCAATCGCACAAAAGGAGCGTGCCGATGGCATTATAGCCTCGATTGATAGCTTGTCGGATAGGATAAGGAGTATGCTCGAGGGCGATAGAGTTCGTCCAGAGGGCAATGATAATGTAGTGCCGATCACAAATACTGAATTGCTTGTACCACGGTATGAAGCGATACGTCATTTCTTTTTCTGGTGGGTTTCGTTGACAGGGTTTGTGAGTTGGGGTACAGCACAGGAGGCATCTATACTTTCAGAACCGGGCAGATATTTCATTTTTATTCCTTCTATTATGGCTGTCCTGTCAGTTACTATTGTCAGTCACTATTATTTGCTATTTCGACCTTACATAGCTACTGGTAGGTATTTGATGTACGCACTTTTTTCTATCTTGTTTTGGGCTGTCGCAATTGGTTTAGATGCTGCATTAGGTTATGTTGTGTCGTCAATGGGTGTTCTTAATGGCACCACCGGTATATGGCCACTCAATCTTTTTAAGTCCACACAACGTGTCGCAGCCGTTGGAGCAATACTGGCTATATTTTATGCCGTTGTGCAGCACTACAGAGTCCTGAAAAAGGAAAGGCGAGTATTGGAGCAAGCCAACAAGGAAAAGGATTTGCAATTATTGCGGAGCAATGTAGATACGGAATATCTTTTTGACGCATTGAATGAATTGCAATCGGTTGCAAAGCAGGCAGATGCACCGGCCACACAAGCAGCAGTACAGCAGCTTACAGACCTGTTCCGGTACAGCAGTGAGCAGGCAAACAAAGAAACGGTACCCGTGCAGGATGAGATGGCATTTATAAGACAGTACCTCGACTTACAAAAGATGCGGATTCAGCAAAGTGATGGTGTCAAAATCGAGTCGTCAATTACCTGGGATGAACAACCCTCGGAGATTGCACCAATGCTGTTGCTGCCATTTGTTGAGAATGCGTTTAAGTTTGGCATTAGCTATGAGCAGCCGTCGGAAATAAGTATCGATATTCGTTTTGAGAATAAGCGCATGGAGTGTCATGTTGTCAATACCGATCACTCACAGCTAAAGCAGTTCCAATCGTCAGGAATGGGTATCGCCAATACAGTAAAACGACTGGAGCTGCAGTATGAGGGTAGATATGAGTTGGAGTATGGTGCCGAAAATGGAATTTACACCGTACATTTAAGAGTCGACCTCAGCAGATGATAAGAGCCATAGCCATAGATGATGAGCCGCTTGCGCTTGATGTATTGCAAGAGCATGCGAGTAAATTAGGTATCGTAACACTGGAAAGGGTGTTTACCAATGCTGCGGAGGGCTTGAAATATGTAGCATTTCAAAAGCCGGATGCGCTATTTCTGGACATAAGAATGCCTGACAGAAATGGTATTGATATAGCGGGGAGTTTGAACGCTCAATTGCCAATCGTGTTTACTACTGCTTACCCGGACTATGCTATAACGGGTTTTGAACTGAACGTGACAGACTACCTGCTAAAGCCGATACCGTTCGCCAGATTTGTACAAGCCTGCAACAAGATAAAGGCTCGATTGGAACAAACGGAAGAAGTGGCGGAGTTATTCGTAAAGGAAAGCGGCGTATGGGTGAAGATATTGCTGTCGGATTTATTGTTTGTAGAGGCAAAAGGCAATTACTTGCACTTTGAGACACGATCTGGTACGCACCTCATCCGCCAGACACTACAGGAGTGTTGTGAGGGGCTACCTTCTTACTTCTCCCGCACGCACAAAAGCTACCTTGTCAATACCCGGGCAATAGAGCGTATAGATACCGCTCAGGTGGTTGTTGGTGGCCGAGCCATACCGGTAAGCAGCAGTTACAAAAGCGAGTTGTTTGCTGCACTTGGACTAAAACCGGCAGTTTAGGGTGGGCGATAGCAGAAAGTTAGCTAATTTTCACATTTAGGCCTCTCCCCGACCCTCTCCCAAAGAGAGGGAGCGCCAACGTCTGCGCTGTCGCGCAATTGTTATGGCAACAAACGATATGCGAAGATTGGAAATGTACCTGAATAGTGAATAACAGAAGTTTAGCTAATTTTGCAGCACAAATCATAGGCATGCAGGCATATCAGGACTTACTAAAGCACATCATTGACACAGGAACAGTTAAGGGCGACCGTACAGGCACAGGTACTATCAGTTGCTTCGGGTATCAGTTCCGGTTCGATTTGCAAAAGGGGTTTCCGCTGCTTACTACCAAGAAGCTGCACTTGAAGTCTATCATATACGAATTGTTATGGTTTCTGAAGGGCGATACCAATATAGCTTACCTGAAAGAGCATGGTGTAAGTATATGGGACGAATGGGCAGATAAGAATGGCGACCTCGGACCTATATACGGCCGCCAGTGGCGAAGCTGGACAGGTGCCGACGGCAAAGTACACGACCAGATACAGGATGTGCTGAACCAGATAAAGACAAACCCCGATAGCCGCCGCATGATAGTGAACGCCTGGAATGTAGCCGACCTTCCTAAGATGGGTTTGAGTCCGTGCCATGCCTTGTTTCAGTTTTATGTAGCAGACGGTAAGCTTTCCTGCCAGCTCTACCAGCGAAGTGCAGATGTTTTTCTGGGTGTTCCGTTTAATATTGCCTCCTATGCCTTACTCACCATGATGATGGCGCAGGTATGTGGTCTGCAGCCGGGTGAGTTTGTACATACATTTGGCGATGTACATCTGTACAACAATCACATAGAGCAGGCGAATCTGCAACTTACCAGAGAGCCATTCCCACTACCTACCATGAAGCTAAATCCGGACGTGAAGGATTTATTCTCATTCTCATACGAAGACTTCGTTTTGGAAGGGTATCAGTGTCATCCTGCCATCAAGGCGCCGGTTGCGGTGTAGGATTTATCATTTTATTA
Source organism: Bacteroidia bacterium (assembly GCA_030426665.1). GTDB lineage: Bacteria > Bacteroidota > Bacteroidia > Chitinophagales > Chitinophagaceae > Nemorincola. The sequence continues at coordinate 224,328 of JAUHYD010000004.1, forward strand.
AGGCACGAATCAGGCAATTAGCACTAATATTGCACTGTGAACATAACTAGCACAAAATATCATTGCTCTAAGCGCAGCCATAAGTGTGGCATGCGTTGTCATGTAATAGAGGGATAATAAGATTGCGAATATTATATTTTGTCCCTCGCATAATGTCGGGGGGCTTTTTTTATGTCTGAAAAAGAAGGAGGAAATATGATTCTGATTAACAAGAAGATTTGTATGGGCAAAGACATCGGCATTCACGGCAATGTGTTTGGTGGATTTCTGATGTCGTGGCTCGATGAAGCCGCTGCCGCATATGCTACAGAGTACTGTTGTACGCCTAATATGGTAACGCTTCAGGTGGGTGAGCTGCTGTTTAAAAAACCCCTGAAAGCGGGCAACCACATAAGGATATATGGGGAGGTAGCACACCTTGGAAACACCTCGGTCAAAATGAGAATAGAGGCACGTAAGTACAATGTATACAGCGGCGAAGAAGTGGTAGTATGTACAACTACCATGACCTTTGTGCGGATAGACGATGACGGACAGCCGACCCCGATAGGAGAGTCGGTAAAGCGGAAGCACGCAGCCATGATGGCCGAAATGCTGCGGAATGCTACAAGCGGGCAGGAAGCTACCAAACAACTGATGTAGTCACCGGTTTGTGGTGGCTGTTTTCACAAAAAATTACAACGTGTCATTATTTTGGTAGCAGATTATAGCGTAAAATTGTATAAAGAATTTTCGACATGACAGACGTAGTTACAGATGCCCGGATTCCTGAAGAAACAACACCCGAAGAAAACTCATTTGATGCAACGCGTGCCATAGGTGAGCTAATTGCGCAAATGGAGCAGGTCATACGGGGTAAGCGTGGACAGATAGAAATGGTAATAACCTGCCTGCTGGCAGGTGGTCATATCCTGATGGAGGATAACCCCGGTACGGGAAAGACCGTTTTGGCAAGGACTTTGGCACAATGTATCAGCGGAGGTAGCAACGAACGCCATGTATTGTTTAAGCGAATACAGTTTACACCTGATTTACTGCCGATGGATTTGATAGGCTCCCATATTTTTGATGACAACACTAAGGAGTTCGTCTTCAAGAGAGGGCCGCTATTCTGTAATATTCTATTGGCAGATGAGATAAACCGGGCTTCGCCAAAGGTGCAGAGTGCCTTGCTGGAGGCGATGGCAGAGCACCAGATAACGGCAGGAGATACCACACTGCTGCTGGAGAAGATGTTTTTTACCATTGCTACCCAAAACCCGATAGAGATGGAGGGAACTTACCCCCTGCCCGCTGCTCAGCTCGACCGTTTCTTTATGAAGATCAATTTCGGGTATGTAGATGAAGAAACGGAATTGAATATTTATCGGGAGTATTTAGAAATAGCCGGGAATCTGATTAATCTGAAGCAGGTGTTAGCCATGCAGGATATTCTGGAGTTGCAGGCACAGGCAGGTAACGTATTTGTGCACGAGGAAATATTAAGAGGAGTAAGCAATATAGTTCGCGGTACGAGAGCCCATCCTGACATTTCATTAGGTGCTTCTACCCGCAGTGGCATAGCATTCCTGAAGTGTTTGCGTGCTTATGCCTTAGTTAAGGGCAGAACCTTTGTAATAGAAGATGATGTTAGGGACATAGCGAGAGCAGTACTGGAGCATCGCCTGATATACAGAAACAAGGAAGGGCGTCTAAAAGCACTCGAAAGTATTATTATCAATGAAACCGAAAGGCTTGCAAAACTGAAGTTGTACAGCTGATAGCGCACAACATGAGCGATAATTTCTCAGAAAGATACAGATGGTGGCAAAAAGCAGGACTGCAGGCAGTCTGTGTTGTTGTGCTGCTGTTTTGTGCCGGGGTTGTTGTCGGTCAAAGAACGCCGGAGTTGCCTCCTGACCTTATGCCCCGGCACCCGGCCGGCAAAGGCGCACAAAGGGCAAACATAGACGCAAAACGCGCCATCGAGAACATATATAGCGATGATGCCTTGCCTCGCTCACGGGAGTTTAAGCGGACTGATAGCACCTATTATGTCGGGTGGATGTTTGAGGGTATTTATAAATTCAACCATGCTGCAGATTATCATGGTTTTAAGAATGCAGCAGCTACTCTCGAGAAGGCGCTGTTCTTATTGGAGCGCGATTATGGTCATGCGTTAAAAACGCGCACGGACGATATAATGAAGCTGTTGCCCGTATACAATCTGCAGATTGATTTCACTATCATTACTAATGCACTGGTCCATGCCTATGGCAATACTGATGAGCCCGAAAAGGCGGTGCCAATACTAAGGCGGGCAGTAGATTATAATTTTCAGCGGGAGTACTATCTGGACCCCTACAATATGTTGGCCTGGTTTGTGCATCGCAACCGTTTTTATACACATGAGAAGTATTCGTTCCTAAAAAACAATATTGATGAAAATGAAGCACTTGCCAATAGCTATCTCGATAGTGGCATGCATCGTATAGAAAAGAACAAACGCATTAACAGCAACCTATTCCCCCCCGGCTATATCGCGACCGAGAAGAACGGTGTGTACCACTACAAGAATATTCTGTACGCCTACAACTTCAAAATAGATTCGGCCAATTATTATTTTGACTTGATGCGCAAGAATGGCCGCCTGCCGCACAACAACTATGCAAACTTTAAAAGCATCTGCGGCGACTTTCGGACGGCAATGGCCGAATACAAAATAGCCTCGCAGCAGGATGCCGGAGACAAGCGATTGCAAGAATGGGCGTATTTTACTTCTATACTGGATATATATAGGGCACAGCCAAAACAGGGAGCTGCGTTGGCACGAAACATGATAAAGGCAGGTGGGTCTACTCCCGGTTATGGCTGGTACAACATAGCGCTTGCGCGAAGCCTCACTTATGACGGGCAGGTAGAGCAGGCAGAGCGATATGCGAAGCGGGCATCAGAGTTTAAGGAGTTGCACATTGGCACCACTTTGGGGCAAAGTCATTACGATTTTAGTTTGCAGTTGATTAATCTGGTCAATAAGGAGCAGGAGTTGCAACGAGAGAAGTTTGAGAATCGGAATTGGTGGTACAACCCAAAAGTGCTGGCGTCAATTGCCGGCAAGCTCACAGACAAATATTTACAGCAGTTTCTGATTATTAACCAGTTTGCACAAAACCCGGAAAGGGAAAGGGTGATATACAAGTTATTTTCTACCGAAAATGTGGTGACCTGGGATGAGATATGGTACCTCATCAGAGACTTCAGTACCCGGTACTTCCTGAAGCGATTCATCAAAGAAGCAGCTACCGACAAACGACAATACATTACGAAGTACTTTGAGTTCTTTACCGCAAGGCTGATGATGGAGCAGGGAAAATATGCAGATGCAAGTGTCAAACTAAAGACCATTTTGCGAGATCCGAATATTGATGCTGAGTACGAACAACTTTTTATTGCTCGTGTATATCAGGCACTTGCAGCGTGCGCAGACGAACAAAAGCACAACGCTGAGCGAGACAAATGGCTCTACGAACTATACGAAACCTATCCGCAACTGTTGCCTTTTTCGGGGTTGCAGATGAATATGATCTTACATACAAGTGGAGATGTGGATATGGAGGTAGTTGACCGATTGAAAGATTGTAACATAAACTGGATAAGGGGCAACGAACCTGCACCCGAGGCTTACGTGATATTTACAGGCAAGGGCAAAAAGAAAACCATTACCTATTATGTGCTGGATAGGTCAGGTAAATCTGTAATAGAAAAACAAACATTCCCCTGGCAGAATGCCGAAAAAACAGCATTAGAACTTGCATATCGTCTGTTCAAAGTAGGCGGAGAAACTCCGGAAGAGGCAGATAGCACCCAAAAAGGGAAAAATTAATTGTAAATTAGTAAAAATTTCAAGTTATTATTTACGTGTGTAATTTTTTAATTTCCCTTAACTAAGAATAGTTTAAATAAAATATTTTTTATAAATAGCAAATAATCAATAGGTTGTGATTGTAAAATTATTTCAAGGTATTTTATTTTTCTAATGTCGTTTTAATCCGCATTATATTTTATATATAATTTTTATCACAAATTCTTGTGTCTTTCAGGAGAAAGACCTACATTTGCTTACGTTCAATTATTCATTTTGGTATATCTACAAAAGGGATAATCAACATATTACGAAATACAAATAAAAAATTAATATAATAGTTGGAGGCCATTTTGGCAAAATTGGGTTCTGACTACTTATTATAGTACAGTAATCATTAGCTATTTCTAATCACAAAAAGGTATTCAATTATGAGAAAAGCAGACATCGTAGGAAGCATTGCAGAAAAGACAGGCATCCCTAAAGTGGATATTCTGGTAGCTTTGGAAGCATTCTTCAAAGAGGTCAAGGATTCTTTGGTAGAAGGGGAGCCTGTATACGTACGCGGCTTTGGTAGCTTCATTCTTAAAAAGAGAGCGGCAAAAGTGGGTAGAAATATAAAGAAGAATGTTGCCGTGGATATTCCGGAGCACTTCATCCCTGCGTTTAAGCCTGCTAAAGAGTTTGTAGTTTCAGTAAAAGAATCTACTCATGCCCTTGCAGAGTCAGATGCACAGATGGCCGATAAAGACTAACCTATTTTGTGTGTGGCACACGGATTTCATTACCTTTGACCACTAAACTTCAGAAATTTGCGTGCCATACATTATGTTGCTATTGCCGCTGCAGTAGCGTTGATTGCCCTTCTATACTGGGGTGGTAATACAGTACCACCAGCTAAAAAAGAAAAGGTCTCAGCCCCGAAGCCCGCTGTCGGTGGTATGCCTATGGGAGAAGCACAAATAGCTTCTACTGATTCTATTATCACGGCTTCTATGCAGTTATTAGACAAGAATGTCTCTGATACTGTAGCTATGATAGAAAAGGAGATGGCAGGTTTGTCAGATTCTGCACAAATGATAGAGCCGCTGCAACGTTTATCTAAAGTGTTGGAACGCAGCCGACAGTACCCTGCAACGGTATATTACAGAGCCTTAGCAGCAAAGTTGGAAAATTCAGAAAAAAGTCTCACCTTTGCAGCCCAATTATTTTTGGAGCTGTTAGATCACGAAGGTGATCGCTCTATGCAGCTTTGGGAAGCAGCCGAAGCGATTAAGTGTACGGAACTTTCCCTAAAGTTGGACTCGAATAGCCAGGATGCAAAACTGGCAATGGCTTCGGCCTATATTCAGGGAACAGCTCAACCAATGATAGGGGTGCAGATGTTGCTGGGAATGGTTAGAGAAAGCCCCAAAGATATACCTGCAAATATGATGCTTGGAAGAATGTCCATTAGGTCCGGACAGTTTGAAAAAGCTATCAAGAGGTTCGAAACAGTATTGGAACAGGAAGCCGAAAACAAAGAGGCATTATACTTTTTGGCACAGGCTTACGAAGGGACAGGAAATAATAAGAAAGCAATTGAGTTGTTGGAGGAGTGTAAGCGGATAGTTAACAATCCGGATTTCAGCAGGGATATTGACCAACATATAAATTCATTAAAGTAACTTTTTAAAAACTCATATTATGCCTTGTGGTAAAAAGAGGAAAAGACATAAGATAGCTACTCATAAACGTAAAAAGCGTTTGAGAAAGAATCGTCATAAGAAGAAGAAGTAGGCTATTATTTCCACTACTTCCTTACAAACGCTGCCGTTTTATATTGCACATCGTCCGCGCCCCTAAACCGGTTCGGACGATGTGTGGTGTATTATATTATACAGCACTTATGCCTCGCTGGTACGATGGCGGCGCTTGCCGCAGGAGGTGATTTGGTAAACACCAATGAACAAAGAATTAATTATTAATGCATCTGAAAACGGTGCAGAGATAGCGCTGCTGGAGGATAAAAAACTTGTTGAACTTCATTATGAGCGCGGGCAGGACCAATTTGCGGTAGGTGACATACACCTTGGCAAGATAAAAAAACTCATGCCCGGCTTAAATGCAGTTTTTGTAAACGTTGGTTACGAAAAAGACGCATTCCTGCATTATTCGGACCTTAGCCCGCACATCCGTTCCCTTATTAAGTTCAGTAAGCAGTGCATCGAGGGAAATGTAAACTGGGGTGATGACTTTGGGCGATTTAAGAACGAACCGGCTATTCTTAAGTCGGGGAAAATTACAGACATTTTTAATGGAAAGCCGGAGATTCTGGTGCAGATACTCAAGGAGCCTATTTCCTCAAAAGGCCCGCGCCTTAGTTGCGAGATATCTTTGCCCGGAAGGTTTGTTGTGGTAACGCCATTTAATGACGTTGTCGCTATCTCTCGAAAAATACATTCGTCTGACGAGCGGAAAAGACTGCAAAGAATTGTTGAAAGCATAAAGCCTCGCAACTTCGGTGTAATTGTTAGAACTGCAGCAGAGGGGAAAAACACTGCAGAGCTACACAACGATATTCTGGAGCTGGAAAATATGTGGAAGGAAATGCAGCGCAATCTGAAAGGTGCGAAAGCACCGCAGATGATAATGAGCGAGCAGGATAAAACCACCTCTATTCTCAGAGATTTGCTCAATGACAGTTTCGAAAGAGTTGTTGTCAACGATAAGAAATTGCAGCAAGCAGCTATTGAGTACATCTCCAAAGTTTCTCCGGGTCAGGAAGGTATCGTCAGTTTACATACAGGCCAACAGTCAATTTTTGATACATACAATGTTTCTAAGCAGGTAAAGTCTTCATTTGGTAAGACCGTAAACCTCAATAGCGGAGCATACCTTATTATCGAACATACAGAAGCGCTGCATGTTATAGATGTAAATAGTGGTACTCGTAGTCCCGAAGCAGGCCAGGAAGCTAACGCATTAGCGACAAACCTGGATGCGGCTCAGGATATAGTGAGGCAGATGCGTTTGAGAGACTTGGGGGGTATCATCATCATCGACTTTATTGATATGAAGCTTGCAGAGAACCGCAAGCAGTTGTATGAAGCAGTCGAAGAAATGATGAAGAACGACCGCGCAAGGCACACTGTATTGCCGTTGTCTAAGTTTGGTCTCATGCAGATAACGCGTCAGCGACTGAGACCGGAGATAAACATATCTACTGCTGAGCTTTGCCCGACTTGTAAGGGTACCGGAAAGATTGGTCCTTCTATTTTACTTGCCGACGATATCGAAAAGGATTTGAAATACGTAGTGAATCAGGGCGTACGGAAGCTTATTTTATCGGTGCATCCGATACTGGAAGCGTATTTAACAAAAGGTAGCTTTTTCCATCCTTCAATTGTAAAAAGATGGGACAAAGAGCACAAAGTGAAGGTTAAAGTAATTGCTGACAACGATTCGCCACTTACAGAGTATACGTTTTACGACGCCCAGACCGAAGATGAAATAAAACTTTAACGACCGGTTCGATAATTGTCGAACTTGTAAAAGGTTACGGTCATTTCTTTTGCTTCTTCTTCGCTCATGACTATGAATGAACGGAATTTTTCGTTTTTTCCGGAGTGCCCATTCAAAAAGTTTTTGAGTTCGTAATCATTTGAGATGCTGTTGCTGACTATTACCGGTGCTTCCATAATGGGGGCTATGAATCGGTATGTTGCTGACTGTGCATCAGATGTAAGAAGCTTTATAAATCTAATTTCGGGTAGAAAAACGAGGTTTCGAATCTTATCGAGTGTTGTATTTTTTAACTTGATAGACACAAATACTGGATTAGTTTCGTTTTGAGGTACCATTATTGTATCGCCGGCCGTTGCCGTAAATTTTGTCAGAACAGAAAACGAAGGTTCAATGCCGGGTCCCGGCCTTTTCCTTAGCAATATTAAAGAACTAATATTCAGTATAGGTCCCATTGGCTCCGTTGCTGCTTCCGGAAGGGGGAGATAATCGTAATTGAGCTGTATTGTCGCCTTGGTCAACGATTCATCCCAGGCAAAGCATCGTTCATCTATACCTCCGTTTCTAATCAGTATATACTCCGGTCTGTCTTTACTAAGGAAGAATCGGGCATTCAAACGGTCAAGCGGCTCGTTATAAGCGCTATACGATTGAGGTACCGGCCGGGGTTGGTAATTGAGGTTGTTTTTAAGGAGGATGGTAATGTCCTGTGGTAAGATATCTATCGAAGCATTGCCAACCGTATTTAATACTGACTTTGGTAGCAATGTCAGACGGTGCACCTGGGCTTGCTGGTTTTGTAAATTTAATTGATAGTTTTCAGATGTAAGCGGCTCATAGATACCCTTGCAATAGTCGCTAACAGATAGTTTTTCAATTATATCGTTGGCTTCGAGTTTGGATAGCTTTGCATCTTCCCCGGGTAGTACCCAGATAGAGAAAAGGGTGACAATATAGGCACCAATAATAGTTGTGGGGCGACGGTTGTTATTTAGTATGCCACAGGCGGCAATTAAAAAAAACGGGAAGATGGCAAAGAACTGTTCGTAATGGGGAGCGTCATACCGTACGAAGGCGTTTTTGTAAAACAGGAAACAGGTGGCGGTGCCTATAAGCAGGGCAAAAAACGCTTTTCCGGGAGTGTATCGTTTTATAGGCTTAAATGGTATTTGCCAGATTACGGTACAGGCTGCAACTATCAAAAGGTACAAGGCATGTTTGTGAATGTTCAGAGGTAGCTTCGGAACGATGTACATGGCCCGGGCATAGTCTTTTGCGAGGAAAATGCTGTTTTTTATATAGCCGTATAGGTCTATCGGAACGAAAAAATAGATAGTGGCAAACAAAGCAGTAGATAGCAACAAGAGTATACCGGCAGACCTGCGGTTCTTGAACGAAAGAAAGACCGATATACTTAGCAGGCTTATGAGTGCTATCAGGCCGTAATTGATTTTCATAAAAAAGAGCAATGTTCCCAAGGTGGCACTGAACGCCAACGCCGCTAATTCTTTCTTTTCCTTGAGAATAAGTACGCCACAATACAACACAAAAAGTAAGAAGTACTCCTGAGACTGACTGGACCAACGTAGACACACCATTGCCGCAATCAGCACAGGAAGCCACCACTTTGTGAATGGGATATAACTATAGAGCAGATAAAAAATTGCACCAAAAGAAATCAAGTCGCCCATCAGCAGCCATTGCATGCCTACGTGCTCGACATTTCGGGTGCTGAGGAAACCCAGAGGTCCGTAAGTAAAAACAAAGTCGCGGCCGAATACTAGTTTGTTTTCTAAGGCAACATTGATAGCCTGCACCCAGGATGAATCTAACGAAATACCCGGATTTGTAACAAAGCGGAACTTACATGACAGCATTGTGAGTGCCAATGCAATGAGCAGTCGGGCATTCTTAGTGATAAACTCACGGGTATGTTTGAGTATATACATAATGTGGGTAATCAACTAAAAATACACATTTAAGTTTGTTAGACGGGTATCGATATCAATTAGTTAAAAGCGCAGCAGACAAACAATAACTTATTGTTATAGCCGGCGCGCCCTTAATTAGAAAACTGTACATTTACAGTTCAATTTATCAGTCGTGAAAGCAATAATCCCCGTTGCCGGGGCGGGAACAAAGTTGCGCCCCCTTACATATACACAGCCGAAGGCATTGATTCCTATTGCCGGAAACACCATTTTGGGTGTAATAGTCGATCAGCTGTTAGATGCTGGTGTCACAGAGTTCGTATTTGTTATCGGCTATCTGGGAGAAAAAATTCAGCACTACATTGAGAAAACCTACCCGAACATAAAGCGAACTTTTGTTACCCAAACAGACAGGCGGGGAACCGGAGATGCAATATGGATAACGAAAGAGGCTGTGGCTGGCGATGAGGTGATGATAGTTCTTGGAGATACGGTTTGTGACTACAATGTAAAGGAAACAATCAGTCAGCCGGTATCTCAGATTGGTGTTCGGAAGGTGGACGACCCGCGTTGTTTCGGCGTAGCGGAGCTCGACGACAGCGATAAGGTTACCCGCATGGTCGAAAAGCCTTTGATTCCTAAGTCTAACATGGCGATGGTAGGAGTTTACTACATAAAGGAAACACCCGCCATGTATGATGCGCTGGAAAAAAACATGAATGAGCCTGCCGATGAAAAGGGCGAGTACCACCTCACCAATGCTTTGCAAATGATGGTGGAAGATGGTATTTCGTTTCATGCATTCAGAGTAAATAACTGGTTTGATTGCGGTAAGAAGGAAACGCTACTTTCTACAAACGCTACCTTGCTGCGGCAGATGGACGAATCTCAACCGGAAAGACCCTCATACGACTTTGAGAATACAGTGATTATTCATCCGGTGCATATAGCAGAAGGTTGCGAGATTCGCCATAGCATCATAGGACCGAATGTATCAATTGGAGAGCATACCAAGGTAGAGAAGTCTATAATGCACGACTCCATCATAGGGTCCTATGCCGAGTTGCAGCAAGTTGTGCTTAACTCATCAATTATTGGCAACGACGCCTATGTGCGGGGACTAAGCCAAAGCCTGAATATAGGCGACAATACAGAAATAGACTTAGGGTAACCGCCGCAGAGTTTAATAGATAGTATTAATTTACCTTAAACCGTATATCTGCGGAATAGGGCATAACCGTTACCTGATACCGTTTGTTGTTTATAGCTTGAAGCGTATTCAGGTCGTACATGGTGTACCACCCTGCTCTGCCACCACATGCCGTGGCATGATGAGGTGCAGGGCCATCCGGGTTTGCATTAGTGCTTGCCACCAATACTTTTCCATTGATGTCATCAACTGCCAAGCCATGTGGCTGATAGAAGTCGCCTTTCAACACATCTACAATGGCATAAGTGTTATAATTGATAACATAGACAGAGCCTTTCCTGCCCGGCAGCGGGTTCGTCTCGTCTTCCATGCAGGTCACAAACAGGTAAGGTTTGGTGTGAGATATTGCCATCTCTTGTGGGAACTGACCAACCGGAATAGCAGCAAGAATGGCATCGGTATGGGCATCAAGTACCCGAATTTCGTTGGTGCTCTGGCAAGTGAGAAAATATTTATTGTAGTCGGGTGCCATCAGAATTTCATGTGGATTAGGCGAGTGGTTGTCACCTGCATTTGTAGCCACAGGGCTATTCCCATCGATACTTACCTTTCGGTAGTGGGGGATATTTGGTGCATACCTGTAAACAACATTGCCGTATTGAGCAGTAATGAACATTGTATCAAAAGCTCTGGTACTGGCAATACCATGGGGGTACACAAATGTGCCTGCACCGCTGCCTGTCAGCCAGGGCTGAAGCGTCATGCTAGAGGTGTTGGCAAATACGACCCTACCGTTGCTCGTCCAGTCTGTAGTAGCAAGTGCTGTGTCGGCAGGTGCTACATAGAGGATATTCCAGGAACCGTTACCCAGAGTTACATCGCTAATAACGCCGTCCGTACGCGTCTCAATTTTTTGTATGGCTTTGCCACTCAGGAAACTAACATAGGCATGTGCTCCGTCAGAAGTGAACTTCAGGCAGTGAGGGCTTTCTATGCTTGAGCTGTCGGTACCTATTTGTATATAGCGCATTACCAGATTGCTCTTGGCATCTATCACCGCCACTTGGTCGCACCCCTGCTGGGTAAGGTAGAATTTTTGCCTTGTCTCTTCGTCGCCGGAAAAAGGAATGTTGCCGTTGATGTCGGGTGCTCCACGGCCAATCCAGTCTTTTAGCGTATTATATTCGTCGTCAGAAAGTACATTGGCGTTTTTGCCCGAAGGGTCATAAGGCATCGTAGGGAGCGTAGTGGTACCTCTTGAGGTGTCGGTGTTAATAAAATACATCAGCGGACTGAATTCCGGACTGTATGCAACTATAGATGCCCCGCTGCTGCCGCCAAGTAATAAGTGCTCCCAGGTGTCCATGAGAAGCCCTGCAGCATTATTGTAACTGGCCGCATTGTGGCAGCCCGCTGTTGCGCACTTGTTGATAAGGATTTTCCCCACCTCTGCGGGAAACTGACCGTAGTCGGGCTCGGGTTCTATATTTGGTATAGGGTGCTTGCATGCTGTAATCGTGAGCAAAGCAAATGCTGTGGTTATAAGGCTCCCGAAAATAAGTTTTCGCATGATGATGGTACTTGACATTACCTACTAAAGTTACGCACTTTTATGGGAAAGAAGCTAAGAATCAAGGTTCCGGCAACCTGTCGGCAGATTTTTCAGAGAAGTGATTAACTGATGGTTTGAGACTTTGATGGGTTTAGCAAGACGCGCTTAATCAAAACGGCAAATAGTAAAAACTGACCCGCCGGTATTGAATTTTCGTTCCCGTCAAATTCCTACGTATTTTGCAGGTTGATTTTACTGATTATTGCCTGCCGGGCTAAAAATCGCCAATGACATGAACGATACCATTTTTACTGATAAAGAACTTATTGCTGAGATTTCAAAATATGCACGCGTTAAGCAGATAGACCGAGAGGAGGTGTTGATAGAGCCGGGGGATGATATTGTGTTTGTGCCTATTGTGCGGGAAGGTGTGTTGAGAATAGTCCGGCAAAATGAAGAAGGAAGGGAAGTATTCCTTTATCACTTGTACCCCGGGCAGACATGTGCTATGGCTATTAACTGTTGTCAGGGGAATAAAAAGAGTACAGTAAAAGCCATCGCAGAAGAAGACGCTGAAGTATGGCAGATTCCCGTAAAGATGGTAGATGAATGGTTTAAGTACCAGGAGTGGAAAACCTACATTAATAGTACATACAGTCAGCGATTTGCAGAACTGCTGGAGGTTATAGACCTCATAGCATTCAGCAATATGGATAAGCAGTTGTGGCACTATTTGCAACAGCGGGCGCGTGCTTCCGGCGTAAAAAAACTGCAGATTACACACCAAAGCATTGCCGACGAGTTGCATACACATCGGGAAGTCATCAGCAGGCTTTTACGGAGCATGGAGCAGAAAAGTATGCTGCTATTAGGGAGAAACACCATAGAGCTGTTGGAAGGCGAATGATATCGAATGAATAGGGGTTGATAACATTCGGCGAATTGCTTCGGGTTTCAAATATTTGTTTTGCATTGTGTTTCAACTTTATACACAGCAATGCTTTGTTTATGTAGATGATTCGGGTGGTTATTTTAACATTCCCGGCTTGGGTGTCCGTATGCGTTTTCGTAACTTTGCAGCTGTTTCTTCAGGGAGCATCGTCGGGTCACTTTAAATCAAGTTTGATTTTGTCTGTAAGGCCGGAGGTGTTCCTCAGGTTTAATAAGGAGTAGTTGTACTCCCTCATCAAAACCGGCACAAGGGGGTCGGTAAAATTACATCACGGAATTTTAAGGCGTACATTTTACTAATTGTATAGCTTATATATAGCCTCGAAAGGGGGATAAAAATCAATTATAATGACTTTAATTAAAACATATGACGGTACATCAATACCGAACGGCGAAATAAGGAATCAGATAGCTTCTTTTCTGTTTAAAAACCTGGATGAGTATGGTGACCCGGAAGCTGACATAACAAAAGCGATGGACTATGCGCTGGGCGAAAACAATGCCCCCGGCGGGCTGCTGGTAACGGCCTGGGACGATGAGAAGATGACAGGAGCGGTAGTACTGAACAAAACAGGTATGAAGGGCTACATACCAGAGAATATCCTTGTGTATATAGCAACCGACAGGCAATATCGGGGTAAGGGTATTGGTAAACAGCTTATGGCTAAAGCAATTGAACAAACAGAAGGAGATATAGCACTACATGTAGAACCGGAAAACCCGGCAAAAATGTTGTACGAAAAGCTAGGCTTTACAAATAAGTATCTCGAAATGCGTCTAAAAAAACAGAAATAATGGCATTTGTAACACTGAATACAAAGAAGCTTAAGGAGAACTATGAGCACCTCGATACCCTTTTCAAAAAGCACAATATCGAATGGTCTATAGTGGCTAAGGTGCTGTGTGGTAACAAGAAGTATCTGGAACAGATAATGGGGCTTGGTATCAAACAGATATGTGACAGCCGTATAGGCAACCTGAAAATGATAAAAAGCATTGCGCCTCAGATAGAGACTGTCTATATCAAGCCTCCTGCAAAAAGAAGCGTTGCACGGGTAGTGCAATATGCTGATGTGAGCTTTAATACAGAGTACGCAACCATTAAGGCTTTGTCAGATGCAGCAGTTGCACAAAACAAGCTGCACAAAATAGTGATAATGATAGAGCTCGGTGAGTTGCGTGAAGGGGTAATGGGTGAGCAGTTTATGGATTTTTACTCAAAGGTATTTGAGCTGCCGAATATTGAGGTGGCGGGTATTGGTACCAACCTTACCTGTATGTATGGTGTACTGCCCAATCATGACAAGCTGATTCAATTATGTCTGTACAAACAATTAGTTGAGTTCAGGTTTAATAAAACGATACCCTACATTTCCGGAGGTGCTTCGGTCACCATTCCATTGATAGAGCGAAATCTGCTGCCGGCCGGCATAAATCACTTTCGTGTTGGCGAAACGCTTTTTCTGGGTACGGATGTGTACAACAGCAAGCCGTTTGACGAGATGCATAATGATGTGTTTCGCCTCTATGCAGAAATCATTGAACTGAATGAAAAGCCGCAAATGCCTATCGGCGAGATGGGAAATAACCTTACCGGCAGCCCGATGACGTTTGATGAATCTTTGACGGGAGGTACCTCATACCGCGCAATTGTTGATGTTGGCCTCCTGGATGTAGAAGACGGGCATATATCTCCTGTAGGTAAAGATATACAGATTGCAGGTGCAAGCTCTGACATGATAGTGCTGGACCTGGGTACTAATGAGCAAGGGCTCAAGGTCGGAGATCTCGTAGAGTTTAGCTTAGACTACATGGGAATATTACGTATTATGAATTCAGACTACGTTGAAAAACGTTTTGAAGGTCCGCCACTTTTTGTAGGTCCTGCAACTAAAAAAAAAACAGAATTGGTGGCAGCTCGATAGCGATTATTCCCGATAATCACATAAATCATACTGACTAACATTATAAAACTCCAAGCCGAATGACCTGGATAGATATACTCATTTTTGTTGTTTATTTCATAGTGATGCTGGGTGTAGGTTTTTACTTTTCGGGAAAGCATAGCGATGAACGCGATTACTTTACCGGAAGTGGAACCATGAGTAGTGGCCATGTAGGGTTGTCGGTTGTGGCAACAGACGTAGGCGGTGGCTTTTCTATAGGCCTCGGTGGTATAGGTTTTACAATGGGTTTGTCAGGGTCGTGGTTGCTCTTTACAGGACTTATCGGAGCGTGGGTAAGTGCTGTTTTTCTGATTCCCTTAGTTTTTCGTTGGCAGGAAGCTCATGGCAGGCACTTTCTTACGTTGCCGCAGGTTTTCGAGTTTTTGTACAACAAGAAGGTCGCACTCGTAGCCGCAATAATCTGTATAATAGGATATACAGGTTTCACCAGTTCTCAGTTGCTTGCAGGTGCCAAGCTTACTACAGCAACATTCCCGCAGATGAGTACCAACAGTATGCTTTGGATAATGGGTGCGATAGCCGTTATCTACACGATGCTGGGTGGGATGAAGGCTGTAATATATACCGATACCGCACAATGGATTATTCTGCTGGCCGGATTGATGGGTGTAGCCATACCTATGGCGTGGACAAAGTTGGGCGGTTATGCAGGTATCTCGCCATACCTGACCGATGATATGTTGTCGTTGACAAACATCACCTGGCAACAGATTGTAAACTGGAGTGTGACCATTATTCCTATCTGGTTTGTTGGTATGACATTGTACCAGCGAATATTTTCCTGCAAGGATGAAAAGGCTGCAAAAAGAGCATGGTACTTTGCAGGTGTACTCGAGTGGCCTTTTATGGCGTTCACGGGCGTGTTGTTGGGGATGCTGGCAAATGTGGCGATACAGAAAGGAATAGTGCCGGTGGAAGGCGGTGTATTGCACGACCCCGAAATGGGGCTGCCGCTACTCATTAAGCACATACTACCGGTAGGGTTTACGGGTATTGTTATTGCTGCTTACTTTTCTGCTGTATTGTCAACTGCCGATAGCTGTTTGATGGCAGCATCGGGCAGCGTGGTCGGCGACCTGATACCTGTAAAGAGAAAAGGAGAGAACAAAGATGTGGTACGCTTTTCTCAGGTAGCTACATTTTTGATAGGCGTACTAGCAATATTGCTTGCTTCCACAATGGAGAATGTACTTTCGCTGATGTTATATGCTTATGCCTTTATGGTGTCGGGCTTATTTGTGCCGGTGGTAGCTGCGATGTTTCTGAAGGATAGATACCCTCAGCCCGCATTGATATCTATGATAACGGGCGGCACTATTACTATTTCGCTCATTATCTCAGAGGTTCCCCTGCCATTTGGCCTGGATGCCAATATATTCGGGTTGGGTGCTGCAGCAGTAGTCTATATTGTTGTTCACAACATCGTTTCCGGCAGAAAGGTTGCAGCGCAAGCTACATCATGACTCAGCGTCTTTAGATTTATTTCGGCGCTTTCTTCTGCGGCGCTCTTGCTCTTCGAAAGCTACAAGGTACTGATGCTCTAAATGACCGTAAAGCGATTTGCGCTCCAGTATGCCGGACACAACACTTGCCACCATTCCGGCAAGCAGAAGGTGAAAGATAACACTATGGCGATCTGTCATTTCCAGTACCAGTATAGCTGAGGTAAATGGTGATTTGGTAACACCGGTAAGAAAGGCAACCATCCCGGATAGGATAAGCAGATTGGCATTAGACCCGGCCAATGAAAATAATTCGGCAAGGAAAGAGCCAACAGCAGCTCCCGCCGTAAGCGATGGCGCAAAGATACCTGCTGCAGATCCGGTTGTAAATGATAAAACCGGTCCCATAATCCTCATGATGGGTAGCTGCCATCCACCATATTTGTTGTCGCCAAATAGCATTGCCGACATGTCTTCCTTTCCGGAACCCATTACACTGGGGTTTACAAAAAATGCTACCGAAGCAACTACTATAGCCACTATGAAAACATAGTAGTATTCATATTTTGGCACTTTTAGTTCTGACTTCCACTTCAATATTTTCAGGATAAACCGACTCATCATGGTACCCAGAAAGCCGGATACAATAGCCGCGATAATCACGAAAAGAAATATGTAAATGGACAAATCGCTCACTTTGGGATATCCGAGATACAGATATGGCCCAAGAATGCCCTGTGCGGTAAGACCGGCCAGCAATACCGACGTAAAGATGGCCGTTTTGAAGTAGTTGATATGTGTTTTCGCCAACTCCTCTATAGCAAACACAATCCCCCCGAGCGGAGTGTTGAACGCTGCCGCTAATCCTGCTGCCGCACCGGTCATAATCATGTTTTTCTTTGAGATTTTAGGCCATGTTTTTGGTAGTATCTGATTGATTTTCCAGAATATGCTACCGGCAATATGTATGGTCGGCCCCTCTCGCCCGATGGCTCCTCCGCCCAATGCCATGAGTATACTCGACAGTACCTTTACTACGATGGTTTTAAAGCTCAGTAGTGTATCCACATGATGGGTGTTCTTAGGGTTTGCCAGTTCTATGGCGGCCATTACCTGCGGTATACCACTACCCCGTGCGTTCGGGGCAAACTTCTTCACCAGCCAAAATGCCGTCACAAAACAAATAGGGGTAACAATAAACATCATCCACCCGGTTTCTGTAGCCAGTTCTATGGCGAAATGCTCGGCCCAGGCAAAGAGTTTGGCATAAAATACGGCAATAAGACCTGTAATAAGAGATGCAACCCAAAACGGCAAGGCTTGCAGCAGGTTTTGCTTAAACTTGTCGTTATTGACCCTGTCTAACACTATCCACAGCTTGCTGAGTATTTTTTTGAACATTAATCGGTAAAATCTCTCTTTGAGATATGAAGTTTTATTAAAAATTTGATTTTGAAGGGGCAAAGATATTACATTGTATAATGAGATTGGGGTTTAAACGTGTTTTATGTTGGTTAAATGTCCGCAAAGGTTCTGTTCGTAGTGCAGAGGGCGTGTTTTGACAGGGATGTTTGCCAATAACTGTGTTTCTTTGTAATTCTAAATAGCATATTATGTCATACATATTACCGGTAAAAGGCGTATTGCCGCAAATCCCTGAAAACTGTTTTGTTGCTCCCAATGCCACCATAGTAGGTGATGTGGTGATGGGCGACGAATGTAGCATCTGGTTTAATGCTGTTGTGCGTGGTGATGTAAATAGTATCAGGATAGGCAATAAGGTCAATATTCAGGATGGGGCTTGCATACATTGCACCTACGAAAAGACAAAAACCAATATCGGTAATAATGTATCTATCGGGCACAATGCAATTGTTCACGGTTGTACGGTGTCCGACAATGTTTTGATAGGTATGGGCGCAATAGTTATGGATAACGTAACTATTGGCTCTAACAGTATCATTGCGGCAGGGGCAGTTGTGCTGGAAGGTACAGAAGTGCCACCGGGAAGTATATTTGCCGGAGTGCCTGCCAAAAAAGTGAAAGATATCAGTCAGGATTTGCTGAAGGGGGAAGTTGAGCGCATTGCCAATAACTACCTGATGTACAGCTCTTGGTTTAAGTAGCAGCGACCGGAGTAAAAAGGAGGGTATTTATGTCTCACAATCATAGTCACGGACATCATCACGGTCACAGTCATCAACCACGTGCGATGAACAACGCATTTGTGGTAGGTATTGTGCTGAACACACTATTTGTTGGCGTACAGGTTGTAGCAGGATTTATTACAGACTCTGTGGCCTTGCTGTCTGATGCAGGGCATAATCTCAGCGATGTGGCCAGCCTGATACTGGCATTGGTGGCTTATCGGCTGGCAAAGGCAAAACCAACAAAGGATTTTACTTACGGTTATAAGAAGTCGACGATACTGGCAGCACTTGTCAATGCAGTTATATTGTTGGTGGCTATCGGAGTGCTGGGGTATGAGGCAATACACCGCTTGCGGGAGCCACACCCTATACAAGGAGGAATTGTAGCGATTGTTGCAGGAATTGGGATTGTTGTCAACTTTGGGACGGCGCTGCTTTTTTTCAGGGATAAAGAGCATGATCTGAATTCGAAGGGAGCCTATCTGCATATGATGGCTGATGCGTTGGTTTCTGTAGGAGTAGTGATTGCCGGAGTGGTTATAAGCTACACGGGCTGGTATTGGTTAGATGGTGCTATTAGTATTGTGATACTGTTGGTGATACTCTTTAGTACATGGTCATTGCTGACGGATAGTTTGCGGATGACGCTCGATGCGGTGCCTGAAAACATTTCTAAAACCGAAATCGACAAGGTGGTTATGGAAACAGAAGGCGTAGTGGGTATGCATCATACACATATATGGGCAATGAGTACCACCCAAAACGCATTGACGACGCACGTATCACTCAGCGACGATTTGACATTTGACGAAAAAATGAAGTTAATACATGAACTGAAGCACAAATTGCTGCACCACGACATCCATCATGCGACAATAGAACTGGAGTCGCCGGAAATTCCCTGCGAAGACAGGAATTGTTAGCCACTACTTACATTGGGATGTCTATACGAATCTGTTTAGAGTAAGGTGTCCCGTCTTTGTCCTTCCCGTCTATCTTCCACATTACGGTTTTCAGTGCCCCGTAGAAAGGTTTTTGTTTTACACTTCGTACTCTGCGGATGCTATTGACTAACTCCTGCACGTTCCTGCGACTCAGGCGTCTGCGTTGTCCGGCTCTTGTGACTGCATAGCGCCGGGATGAGGAGTTGGCACTTTTATATTTCAGATGTTTAGGGTCAAGACCTTTGATGGGGTAAACATTGTTGTTGCCTTTTATTTCTTCCCAGTCGGCTGTGTGCAACAATTTGCCAATCGGGATATCTCCGAAATCGCTTTTGAGTATGATGATGGATTGATAACGCTGAGACACACGGGTAATCTCTCCGGTCAGGTGCATTGTAGAGCCATTTATTTCGCCCCCGTTCAGGAAGTAGGCGGCACCATATGCTTTTTTCAGATTAGGGTTGCTGCCGAGCCGCACATTGAGTCCGGGTATTACTACTGTCACTTGCCTGAACTCAGCTCTTAACCCCTTCCCTTCGGGTAACGCTGTTGGCTTTTCCGGTTCGGCTTCCTTAACTGCGGTTTTTACCGTATCCGTGTCTGCTGCTTCCTCTTCTTCCTCCTCGGCATAGTTATCTTCGGCTCTTGGAATGTCAGGTTTCAAATCTGTTACAAGGTCCTTGAGTTGCTCTTCATCGGTTTCTGTAACTATCAGGCTCGAGTCGCCAAGTACGATTGGTCCACGATTGCCTATCGGGGTGTTATCGCACGAGAACAGCAGCAGGGAAATTCCTGTCAGCAAAAAGATATTTACGAGCCGAGCTGTTATCATTTGTTTCAAAGACGAATGTACTAAAAAGTTGCCGATACTAATAACCGAGCAGCTTCTGAATGGTAGCTGCCAGCCTGTCGTTCGCCATAAAGTTGTCTTCCAGTTCTTTGGCAAAAGGAATAGGCGTATCAATACTTGCACAACGCATAACAGGACCGTCGAGGTGCTCGAAGCAGTGCTCTCCTATCCATGCAGACAACTCGCCACCTATACCACCAAACAATGTGTCTTCGTGCAGAATCAGCACCTTGCCGGTTTGTTGTACTGCGGCTTTTATGGCTTCGTAATCCAGAGGAAGCAGGGTGCGCAAGTCAAGGATATGACAACTCACATCGGTATGACTATCCGCATAGGCGGTCGCCCAATGTACGCCCATACCATAGGTAATGATACTAATGTCGTCTCCCTCTCTTACAACACGCGCTTTGCCGATTTCTGTAGTATAGTACTCGTCTGCTACAGTACCGGAAACACTACGGTACAGCATCTTATGCTCAAAGAACATAACCGGGTTAGGGTCTTGTATGGCTGCTGCCAGCAGTCCTTTGGCATCAGCGGGCGATGATGGATAAACTACCTTCAGTCCCGGTACATGCGTAAACCATGCCTCATTGCTCTGGGAGTGAAATGGTCCTGCGCCTACGCCACCGCCTGAGGGCATGCGTACAACTACGTCAGCATTTTGTCCCCAGCGGTAGTGTATCTTGGCCAGGTTGTTGACAATTTGGTTGAAGCCCACCGTAACAAAATCTGCAAACTGCATTTCCATTACTGCCTTATACCCTTCGATAGACAACCCCAGCGAAGCACCTACAATAGCACTCTCACATATAGGTGTATTGCGTACCCGCTCTTTGCCGAAGTGGTCGATAAACCCTTCCGTAACCTTGAATGCGCCTCCGTACTCTGCAATATCCTGACCCATAATTACCATTTCAGGGTATCGCTCCATGCTCTGGCGCAATGCATCGCTTATAGCTTGAATAAATTTTTTCTCGGAAGTAGCTCCGGCGGGCGGTATTGGCTTGTAGTTTACCGGGGCGTATACATCAGCAAGCTCTTCTGCTGTGTCCGGTTGTACATGTGGCGTGGCAAATCCTTTTTCCAGCCCCTCGTCAATGTCCTTTTGAATGGTTGCCCGGATAGCGGCAATTTTATCAGCGTCCAAAATACCCTGCTCTGTAAGATATTGCTCAAAGCAGTTGACAGGGTCTTTTTTTGCCCATTCCGTAAATAGCTCCTTTGGTACATATTTTACACCGCTGGCTTCTTCATGTCCCCTCATTCTGAAGGTCATACACTCAATGAGTATCGGTTGCTGCTCTGCTATACAGTAAGCACGTGCTTTTGACAGCTCCCGGTACACCTCCAGTATATTGTTGCCGTCTATGGTAATGCCGCGCATGCCGTAGCCTGCGGCTCTGTCTGCAAGTTGCTCACATGCGTACTGTTCTTTGACCGGCGTGCTGAGTCCGTAGCCATTATTTTCTATAAGAAAAATAACCGGCAGCCCCCATACCGCAGCTACGTTGAGCGCCTCATGGAAGTCGCCTTCGCTGGTACCGCCATCACCAGTAAAAGCCAGTGCAACTTTTTTCTCGTTGCGTAGTTTGTGGGCAAGCGCAATGCCGTCGGCAATAGCCAGTTGCGGACCGAGGTGCGATATCATTCCGCAGATGTGGTGTTCGTTGGTACCAAAGTGGAAAGACCGCTCTCTGCCCTTAGAAAAACCCTCTTTGCGTCCCTGCCACTGCATAAACAGCTTGGCAAAGGGTATCTTACGAACTGTAAATACGCCAAGGTTGCGGTGTAGCGGCATAATGTACTCCTCTTCGTCTAATGCCATAGCCGCACCTACTGCAATTGCCTCCTGACCTATACCGCTGAACCATTTGCTGATTCGTCCCTGCCGCAGTAACAAAAGCATCTTCTCTTCTATCATGCGCGGACACAACAATTCTGTATAGAGTTGTAGCAGGAGTTCGTCGGGAAGTCCCTTACGGTCGAATTGCATATTCGTGGTTTTGATTGCAAAAGTAACGTTGTCTGTGTAAAAGGCTATACAATTTTAGGAAGTAATAGTAAAATGAAGCCTGTAAAATGCCCAAAACAAGCCTAAGTATGCATATTTGTGAAATGTTAGCATGTGTTGCGCTTTGCTAAATGATGTTCACTGGCGCGAGTTTGTAGCGTTGGTTTGTGCGTAAGCTAACTCGTGACATGCGCAGTTTGACCGGTTTGCAACCGGAATAATGAACGAATATTTCTATTTTTAGCTAATGTCTTCGAAATACAAAGTTTATGACCATCAGCTCCCACATTTTGTAACATCAACAGTTGTGGGGTGGGCAGATGTTTTCACGAGAGAACTGTACTGTGAAATTATCTGCAAGAGTCTATTGTTTTGCACAGAAAATAAAGGACTGATCCTAAATGCCTGGGTGATAATGAGTAATCATCTTCACTTAATCGTTAAGGCACAACAGGGTTACAATATCGGCGCAATAATGCGAGACTTTAAGAAGCACACTTCCAAACAAATAGTCTCATCCATTCAACGTAACGAACAGGAAAGCAGAAAGGGTTGGCTACTGAATATGTTTGCCTTCACCGGAGCCAATAACAATAGCAATAAAGAGTTTCAGTTTTGGCAGCAAGACTATCACCCAATAACATTAGATAGCGACGAGAAGTTGCGAGACAGATTTTCCTATCTGCACAATAACCCCGTGAGGGCTGGTGTCGTATGGGAGCCACAACATTACAAATACAGTAGCGCAACTGACTATTATGAGAACAAACGAGGCTTGCTACCGATTACTAAGTTAATTCTTTGATGAAACTCCGGTTGCAAACCGCTTAAACTTTATATGTCACGAGTTCGCTAACGCACGTCGCTATGCGGCAAACTCGCGCCAGTGGAAAATACAATGTCTTCCATGCTATATATTCGCAACAATAATCATCCAAACTACGGCACTACGCTGGCGCAAATAGCAGCGGTTTTTATGGGGAAGTGTAAGTAAATTAGCGTTTGTAAACGCTATACCGTAGCATCCTCGTTGCAAACGAGGACGAGTAGGGGCTTTCTGAATACCAAGATGGTTCAGGTTGCCTGTGGCCGAACGCAACCCATTGCTAATGTCTCGTACCGACTGGCTTTTGGCAAACTGGCAAAATAACATGGAAACTAAATGTGTCCAACTATTGTAACCCTTTTGGTGTTTATCCGTTTTACGCTCTTTAACCAGTTTCGAGAACTGTGAACGGTCTAATCTGGATATTATTTGAGAAAACAGATTTATATTTGACATTGAGAGAAGGTGGTTTGTTTCGCAACTCAAATTTATTTGAGATACAGTATTACCTTCTCTCTTTTTTAATCGTTTAGGACGCTATTGATATTGAAGCTAAATTTTACCTATTTTCATTTATTTACAACAGGCATTTCCCTCTTGAATAGGTGGGCACTTTACTGTACCGTAACTACAAAACACGCAACAATCTCCCTTTATAGGTTTTAGAGTTGTTTTGCAACTCTCACACTGATAGAAAAATTGACAAGCATCGGTTGGCATTTCTTCGGATTTTTTATGTCCACAATTTGGACAAGTGATTTCTGATATTAAAATAGTGTCCATTATGAAATAATTTTTCTTTTTATTGACTTGTAACCAGTCGAGTTGATAGCTTTTTCGATTTGCTCGATGGTAGTTTGTTTGTTGTCAAACTTTACAATTGCATTACCGTTTTCGTAAGAAACAACAACTTCAACAATGCCTTTTAGTTTGTTAATTTCTGTCTTTACGTGATGTTCACAACCAGAACAAGTCATTCCTTTAATAGTAAATTCAACTTTTTGAATTTTAGAAGTCGAGGTTACAATTGACACGCTTTTTGTCTTCGGAATAAAGATGTGAGCATAACTCGGAAATGATAAAAGCAGAACTGACATAGCGGTAATAATTCCTAAAAATGATTTCGTTTGCATAAAATTTGGTTTTTGATTTGTTTCACAATTGCAGTCACTTTGTTTTTGAGGTTTCAGTTTTTGATACCAAGCAAAGCCAAGAACTAAAACAGTCATACCAATAAAATAAGGTCGAAAAGGTTCGAGCCACGAAAAGGTAGAAGCAATTCCGCTTGAACCCGCAACTATAGCCAAAATTGGCGTAATACAGCACAAAGACGAAGCAATTGCTGTCAAAAGTCCTGCACCGATTAATTTTTTTTCTGTTTTCATATTGCTTCCAAAATTTTGTTTTCGTTAAGGATTTTGAAAAAAGGTTTGAGCATTTTTTCATACTCTTTTGCCAACGAATAGAAAATAGTTTGCGCTTGTCTTTCCGTTTCAATGAGTTTTCTGTCTTTGAGTTTTCGCAAGTGCTGAGAAACTGCCGAAATGGTCATACCGAGAATATCGCTTAGGTCGCAAACACAAAGTTGCTTTTCTTCATAAAGAAGGAAAAGTATTTTCAGTCTTACATTGTTACCCGCTAACTCAAGTCCGCTGGATAAATAATCAACTGTCCCTTTGATTTCACTAATCCGGTCTTTGCAACGCATTATCTGCTTAACGTCCGCCTGCTGCCTTATACAAGAAAGATTATCCATAAATACAAAGATAAACAAATTGTTTATTTAAGCAAATACTAAAATACAAAAACATCTTTTTATACATTTTCATAAAAGGATAAAAGATTTCCGTATAAGTCTAATGCTGCAAATTCTTTTGTGCCCACTGGTCGAGGCATCTCGCTTCGTCCCCACCCACCGAAGCGTCTCGCTTCAACAACAACCAAATGATATCGTTCCTTTTAGTTGTTTCTCTATCTTTACTGTATAAAGTGGCAGTCGCTATATACTACTCGCAGAACCGGAGACAAAGAGAACAAACGTGCGAACCCTGATGCAGTACGCAGTTCGTACGCTTCAATCGGTGAGGTAGAGGCATCCACCTGTGGGGCGATATTGCAAATAAGTTAAGGCAAATAATAAAATGACAGCAGCATTCATAAAACATATTAGTAAGACATTGCCCTTGCCCGAAAGTGATTTGGTGAGTTTCTTATCTAAGTTTAAGACGGTTCACTTAAAGAAGGGCGAGCATTTTATTAAAGAAGGCCAGTTAAAAAAGGAATTGGGGCTAATTGTAAAAGGATGCATGCTTTGTTACTACAACAAAGACGGAGAGGAAGTTATTGATGAGTTTTCATTGGATCATGAATTTATAACGGATTACTTCGGGTATTTAGTTAATGCACCTGCCGAAAAAAATGTAAAATGTATTGAAGATACAGAATTGCTGGTGTTGCCATTTGAAAGCCTGAAATCTGAATTTTCCAACAATCCCGATTATGAAAAAATAGGTAGGATTATGGCAGAAGGTCTTTTTATAAATAGTCACCAGAAGCTTAAATCGCTAATGCTGGATGATGCAGAAACGCGATACTTAAAACTAATAGCTAAAAGACCTGATTTGCTACAAAGAGTCCCTCAGTATTTAATTGCTTCCTATTTAAATGTCAAGCCTGAAACGCTCAGTAGAATTAGAAGCAAAGCTTCATCCAAACGGTTTCTTGATGTAGGTCAATGATTTCAGCTTTGTTCCCCAACTACTTTTGTGCCATAATTAATCAATTAAAAAACGAATTATGAACACAAAACATTTAGTATTAGGAGCAACAGGTGGTATTGGATATTCTTATACTGTAGAATTGCTATCACACAACATCGAGACAACTATTCTTGTAAGGGATAAAGAAAAAGCAATAAAGTTATTTAATAACAATCCTCTATTAGAAGTTATAGTCGGAGACGTCAACAATCTTGCCCTGCTAAAAGAAATTTCAGCAAACAAAGAATTTATTTTTCTCGGTATTAACGTGCCCTATCAATTATGGGAGGAGCAAATGGAGCAAATAGTTTCGAATGTAATCATCGCCGCAAAACAGAACAAGGCAACAATATTATTTCCTGAAAATAATTATGCGTTTGGAAATATTGATAAACCCATAACCGAAAGTACCGTTCCGCAACCAAGTACAAGAAAAGGAAAACTCAGACTAAGGATAGTTGATAGTTTTAAAAAAGCAACCGAGCGCAATGATTGTAAAGTTATAATAGTACGGCTTCCCGATTTTTTCGGCCCTAATGTGACCAATGCTTTAATAAAACCGATTTTTGAAGAAGCAATAAACAACAAACCTATAAAGTGGTTAATAAATGCTGACATTCCTCATCAATTTGCGTTCACTCCGGATGTCTCAAAATATTTTTATTCGTTGACACTTGAAAGCAATTTACCTGGTTTCTTTTTAATCAATTATGGTGGTTTTACAGTCAGTAGCATTAAAGATCTTAGTAGAAAAATCAGTGAAATTCAAGGGAATCCTGTGAAGGTGAAAGTAGCCCCTAAATTCATACTTAATACGATTGCTTTGTTCGTCCCGGAAGTAAAAGAATTAAAAGAAAACTTTTACCAGTTTGAGAATAGCATAATACTGGCTGATGATAAAATAAAAAGCATGTACCCAACAGTTGCTGAAACAAACTTAGATACAGCATTAAAAATAACGCTAGGTTGGTATGAAAACAATATGAAGCAACTTAGATAAATGCTCCATGGGCCGATGCTTCCCACTGCTGTTGGTGTTTATCGCCAGCAGCAGTGAAGCAATGTGTAGTATTTTCCGCCGCTGTTGGTGTTCCCCACCAACAGCCTCACGCAGGACAAATGGTAATTATATAATTAAAATGCTCCCACTCGTCCTCCGTTTGTCCCGATGATTTCGGGAAGGATGCCATGGAACGGCGTTTGCAACGCCAGACACATCACAAAGAAAATGCCAAGTCTACCGTGCTATATATTCGCAACAATAATCATCCAAACTACGGCACTACGCTGGCGCAAATAGCAGCGGTTTTTATGGGGAAGTGTAAGTAAATTAGCGTTGCAAACGCTATACCGTAGCATCCTCGTTGCAAACGAGGACGAGTAGGGGGTTGGGATAAACTTTTTGATTCAATTAAACCAACCCATTAAAAAAAATTATTAAAAATGAAATACTTGTCGTCAATTCATAAATGGGTTTCCTATTTGCCATTAAGTTGGTTTATTTTGTTCATCTCTTTTGTTTGCGGGGTTTCTATAAAATTAGGTAGGATACCTACATACAATAACCCTGATCCAAAGGAAATAGGTTTTGGTATTCCTCAGTTTTTTATTTTATGTTTATACATAAGTACTATTGTATCTATCATCCCTTGGCTGATTTTGACAATGATTATTATAGTTATAAGTAAAAAACACATAAAAATAATAAATATATTTATATTTTTACTTTTCTATATTTTAATTTTCGTAACTGGTCGTATGAACCCTTGGGGATTATACGACTGGCTTACAGACTAAGCATGTTTTATAATTATTTACAATATTAATCACTATACTTACTCTCAATTTAAATAGTCAAACTAGCTGTTGCTTGACGTGTATTTTCTGAATATGTCGTTGCAAAAGAGAAATCTCTCAGCACCATAAGAAAATTTACGGCAGATCATACACAGCACCCTGACTGGACTACACCCCACTGGTCGAGGCGTCCCGCTTCGTCCATACCCACCGAAGCGTCTCGCTTCGACAACAACCAAAAGACACCAATTACCCACTGGTCAAAGCATCCCGCTCGCCAACCTGTTTGAACCTTGATGAAAGGATTAAAGGAATACCATGATTCAATTTGTGTGGTGGTTGGTGAGGAACACCAACAATGGCGAAAATTGTATCTTTAGTATTTACAAATATATTCTTCATGAAAAGTGTCCTATCGTTCCTTTGTTGGGGTATGTCCCTATTCCTTACATTTTCTTTACATGCACAAGAGTGGGAAGATTTGGGGCGTGTGGGGTATTTAAGAGACGGATTTCCAGCTTTATTTTCAATGTGTGTGGATGCTGGTAATGTGCCATATGTGCTTTATACAGACTATTCCCTACGTCAAACTTTTTTAAAAAAATATGATGGGCATAAATGGGTAAACATGAGTAGCCCTCCCCAAGGCTTTTATTTAGCTTTAGACAATACAGGAATTCCATATGTAATTGCTGAGAGCAAAGGAGGTATAATCGTTGAGAAACTTGTCGACACAAATTGGCAGCAGGTTGGAAACAAAATATCCTATGGTAGTTATGGCGCATGTAAGGTTGGTTCAATACAGATTGATAATACGGGAGTACCTTATGTAGCCTTTTTTATTAAAACTGGTTACAATTTTGGAGATCAAAGAGGTCCGCTTTTGATCTCAAAGCTTGAAGACGGAGCATGGAAAACTGTTGTCACAACTAACTATGAGTATGCCTTGTCGGATGTAAATATGATATTTGACAAGAAAGGCGACCTATTTTTTTCTTATTTCAGCTATATTGACTCAAAGCCAACGATTTTTGTAGCAAAGTATAATGACAAAATAGGTGAACTGAAATATACAGCAGATTCTGGTTTTTCCGCGCTTACCTATGGCTGCTCTACACCTTTGGTTGTTGATAGTAGAGGAGAGCTATATTATGTTTGTGAAATAGATAGAGGTCTTGGTGTAATGCACTTCCGGGAAAATAAGTGGGATACTTTAGATGTTCTCTATGATTTGAAACCGCTTCAGCAACAATATTATTCAGCAACAATCGATGGTCAGAATGCTTTGTGTATTTCGTACCCATCAAGCTCCGATAGTGGAAAACTAATTGTAATAAGGTATGAAAACGGTGTGAAAGAAATAGTAAGTAATTTTTCCGTTTCAAAAGGAGAAGTGTTTTACTCTAATATTTCAGCAAACGGTAACGGACCATTATTTGTAGCCTACCAAGATAAGACAGACAGTTGTTATATCAGAGTAAAGAGGTTTGGTCCGGCTGAGATATCGGGAATTGATACAATGTGCATTGGAGGTGAAACACACTTGGTAAACCCTTCATCGGGAGGAGCTTGGAGCAGTGAAGACACGACGATTGCGACTGTTAACCCTGAAGGTGCTGTTACGGGTATTTTACCTGGAGAAACTTCTATATGTTATACTATTGGTGACTATTCTGTGCGTAGGAAGGTTACCGTTAGCGACTGTTACGCCCCAAAGGACAACCATGAAATTATGGTTTCCCCCAACCCCAGTAGTGGTGTTGTCTCTGTTGTGGTTTTCTCTCCAGTTTTTGAAGAGGCTAACTTGGCTGTCACCGATGTTTCAGGAAGAAAAATTGTGGAGGTAAATACAATTACAAATACAAAAACCAAGATAATTCTTGATGAAGTACCCTCAGGTATCTACTTGATATGTGCTATAATATCTGACTGGAAGAAAGTCGTAAGAGTTCAGGTGAAATAGCCCTGACCCTGCGTTTCTGTGTTTTAGCCGAGTCTCCTGGTATGTTGGACTATGTGCGCAAACAGGGACTCGGCGACAATCAGGGGTTTACTTTGCCCCCTACTTGTCCTCGTTTGAAACGCCAGTAATATCTCTTTGGTCAAAGCATCCCGCTCGCCAACCCCACCGAAGCACCCACTGGTCGAGGCGTCCCGCTTCGTCCCAACCCACCGAAGTGTCTCGCTTCAACAACAACCAAATGACACCTCTTCCTTTTAGTTGTTTCTCTATCTTTACTGCATGAAGTGGCAGTCGCTATATACTACTCGCAGAACCGGAGACAAAGAAAACAAACGTGCGAACCCTGACTCTGTGCGCAGTTCGTTTTTGCGTGATTATGATAGAATAATTTTCTCATCTGCTTTTCGCAGGTTGCAGAACAAGACGCAGGTGTTTCCGCTGCCGGGTGCGATATTCGTTCATAACAGGCTTACACATAGCTTAGAGGTAGCCTCGGTAGGGCGGTCGCTAGGTAAGGCAGTCGGGGAGATGATAGCGGCTAAGTACAACGAGGGTGGCGACTTTACAGAGTTCTACCGGTATGAGTTGCCTTATGTTATTGCCTCTGCATGTCTCGCCCACGATATAGGCAATCCTCCTTTCGGACATTCAGGCGAGGATGCTATCAGGTCATTTTTCAACGATATAGAAGGTGCCGACAAGGATATATTGCATGCAGCCCTTACCGAAAACCAACGTCGGGACTTTGAGCGTTTTGAGGGTAACTCCAATGCACTGCGTATACTTACCCACAGCTACAACGAACCCGAAGAAGGTGGGTATAAGCTTACCTACACTACATTGGCTTCATTGGTGAAATATCCGTGTTCTTCCGAAAAAGGGTTTGACAAAACGTCCGGACTAATCGCCACCAAGAAATCCGGATTTTTCGACTCGGAGGTAGTGACGTTTTCGCAGATCGCCGATGCGCTGCAAATTCCGCGAAAGTCGGGGATGGACGGTGTTTACGCCCGCCATCCGTTTGTATATCTTACAGAGGCTGCCGATGATATATGTTATCGGGTAATAGACCTGGAAGATGCCCACCGATTGAACATCGTAAGCATCGAAACCTTTATGGAGTTGTTTCTGCCGTTTTTCGAGCGGGAAACGAACAAGTACAAGACACGGGCCTACATAGAGGAGAAACTGAAAAACATAAATGATGCCAACCAGAAAGTACAATATGTGCGCGCCCGCTGGATAGGGCTGATGACAGAACGATTGGCAGAGATATTTATGGAGCATGAGTCGGAGTTGCTGGCAGGAAACTTAGAAAAAGATTTGCTCAGTTGCTTACCGCCCGAGGATGCTGCATTGATAGACAAAATCAATAAATATTCCGTAAAGTATATTTACAACTACAAGGCGGTTGCAGAGATTGAGATAGCCGGTTACAATGTGATAGGCGGTTTGTTACGGGAGTTTGTACATGCTGCCCTGCACCCGAAACTAACCCGATCTAAAAAGATATTGAAATTAGTGTCTGCACAGTTTCCGCTGACCGGCAATAAGGAAGATATTTATAACGATGTACAGTCGCTTGTAGATTTTATAGCTGGTATGACGGACCTGTATGCGATAGACCTATACCGTAAGATAACTGGGATAACAATTCCTGAGATACGGTAGTTTGTTTATTCTTCCTCGTCGGTATTGTCTTCCCGCTTCTTTTTTCCTTTGCGGGCAGGAGCGCCTTCTATAACGATTACAATTTCACCCTTGGGTGGGTGTTGTTCGTAGTGGGTCGCAAGTGCAGCAAGGGTGTTCTTGTTTGTTTCCTCAAACATCTTGGTGAGTTCCCTGCATACCGCCGCCTGGCGGTCGCCACCAAAATAGTCACTCAGTTCTTTCAGTGTCTTGATAAGGCGGTGTGGCGACTCGTAAAGAATGATTGTACGCGTCTCTTCCGCAAGGGCTTTGAGCATGGTTTGTCTGCCTTTCTTCAATGGCAAAAAACCCTCAAATGCAAACCGACTGGCGGGTAGCCCTGACTGCACCAATGCCGGAACAAAGGCAGTAGCCCCCGGAAGGCATTCTACAGCTATGCCATTTGCAATACACTCCCTTACCAATAGAAATCCCGGGTCTGAAATGGCTGGTGTACCTGCATCTGTTAGCAGGGCGAATACCTTGCCGGCCTGCAGTTGGTCTATGAGGTGGGATAATACTCTATGTTCGTTATGTGCATGGTAGGGTGTCAGTGGTTTTTGTATGTCGTAATGCTTCAGCAGGAAGCCGCTGGTACGGGTGTCCTCGCATAATATCACATCCGCATTGCGGAGCGTCTCCACAGCACGATAGGTGATATCACCCAGATTGCCGATAGGCGATGGAACAAGATAAAGACCCATAGCTAAACATCAATTAATCCAAAAGCACGATACAACCCACCTAAAGCTCACCTTTCTCCCCTTCGGAGCGCATTGAAGCGCGACGCTTCAGTAGTTTGGGTCGAAGCGAGATGCTTCGACCAGTGGTATTACAACCCACCTCCCGGCCGGTGCCTGTCCCGATACAATCGGGAGGGAGGGCTGGGGAGGGGCTTTTACTCCACCGTAAAATCAAACGACTCCATCACCTGATTGGCCAGAAGCTTCTTGCAGGCTTCACGAGTCATTTTCTCAGCACTTTCTTTGTCATGTGCTTCTATTTGCAGCGTAATGTGCTTGCCTATGCGTACTCCATTAATGCCGGTAAGCCCCAGATTGTGGAGGCTGCTGTTCACCGCCTTACCTTGTGGGTCAAGCAGTTCTTTCAGTGGCATTATGTTGATATGAGCAGTGTATTTCATAAAAATCAGTATTTAAAAGCCAAAAGTATACAGTATTTGGTAAATAGTGGCAATGTCTTGCCCGGTAAAATGATTTATGCGGTCCTAAGCGCTCAATATTTTATTCTGCTGTGGCAGGTCGGTACACCAATGACAGCAAAATATATAGAACAAACGCAACCGGAATAGCCGCTACATGCAGAAACGGTATCGCAATGCCCGTTGCTACAATCAATATTAGTTGTGGCCATGTAGTCGCCAGCGACCATTTGGCAGGCATCAGCTTGAAAAACCGAATACTCGACACCATCAGCCAGCAAAGCACACCTATTATTATGTATAGGACCCATTTGTTTTGAAGGTAGGCGGCTACACCAAACGGGTTGAACCAGGATAACAGTGGAAAGGAAGCCACAAAAAGCCCAACAGCCGGTGTTGGCATACCCTGAAAGAATCCTTTTCTGACGGTAGTGTCTACATTGAACTTCGCCAGACGCAGTGCTGCAAAACAAGCCAGCAAAAATGCTGGGCTCATAGCAAGCATGCTTATGTCCATGGCGTTCTTTTCGCTCATCAAGGCATCCCACAGAAACTTATAGAGAATGATAGACGGCGCAACACCAAATGATACCACATCGGCAAGGGAGTCGAGGTCTTTGCCGATTGGAGAGTGTACTTTTAATGCCCTTGCAGCAAACCCATCCAGCAGGTCACAGATGCCTGCAATACCAATAAATATGCTGCCATAGTATATCTGTTCTGCACCATAGACCCAGTTCCAGGAAGGCATGCCCTTGTCTAAGCTCATACTTGTATATGGCTGTGCCGTTAGGACATACGCAATGGCGATACAACCACAAAACAGATTGCCAAGTGTCAGCAGATTAGGAAGATGTTTCATCGTGCCTCAAAAGTAACGATATTCAGGTTATGCGGCAATGTGGGGAGCGGTGTTATTTTGGTGGCAGAGATACTGGGCAGCTGCCCACTACCCTAAAGTGCGCTATCAAAAACGCCGATTCCCCTTACATTTGCAGCCAATAATACAGTTATGGGAAGCAGAATAGAGCAGCTAAAGACCGAAATCGCACCGCTGCGGGAGCAACTAATCAGTCATCCGCTATATACACGTATACAGAACCTTGCCGACTTACAAGTGTTTATGCAGCACCACATTTTTGCGGTGTGGGATTTCATGTCATTGCTAAAGTCGCTGCAGCGCAGCCTGACCTGTACAGAGGCCCCATGGGTGCCGGCCGCCAATCCGGCCACAAGTTACCTGATTAATGAAATAGTAACCGGAGAAGAGACTGACATAGACCAGCACGGACAGCGCATGAGTCACTTTGAGCTGTACAGACAGGCAATGATTCAGGCAGAGTGCGACACTACGGCTATCGATGGGTTGATACAGGAGCTGAAAGCAGGCACAACTCTGGATAATGCACTACTAAAGTGTAAAGCGCCTGATGCCGCCGCAGACTTTGTACATACTACATTCAGCACCATAGCCACCGGCAATGCAGCTGTGATAGCCGCTGTATTTACATTTGGTAGGGAAGACCTTATACCCGGTATGTTTATCTCATTTGTACGCGACCTGAATCAACAAACTGCCAGCAAAGCAGGTGTGTTTCAGTATTATCTGGAGCGCCACATTGAGGTAGATGGTGACCACCATTCGCATCTTGCCTATGAAATGACAGAGCAACTTTGTGGCGATGACGAGGCAACTTGGGCAGCGGCTACGGAATTTGTGAAAGGCGCATTGTCCGCGCGTATACAGTTGTGGAATGCGATATTGAGCAAAATTGAGCAGCCCGTCACTTGTGCTTAATTTGTGTAATTGCTCCGCAGTAGTATTGTCTTTATATTAAATGTGTGATTTATTCTGCAGGAATCTGTCATTCGCAATTAGGTTTCATTTTTGTGATATATATTTGTGTCATACACTTATGAATTATGAAACCAATTATCTATCTCTTTATTCTGGCGCTTTCTGCTACAACGGCTTTCGGGCAAACTCCTGTAAAAACTAATGACAGACGTTCTCAGATCTGTGCTAAGACATTTTTCGACCTGAGTACAGGCATCAACAATAACGGTGGCATCTTAAGTATTGGCATAGATGCCCATGTAGCTAACAATGCTTCCATTAACGGAGGCGTAGGGATTTCTGGCTGGGGATACAAAATGTATGCCGGTGGTAAATACTACTTGAAACCTTGTCACGAAGGTTGGGCTTTCGGAGGCGGCGCAACATACAGCACCGGATTGCCTGAATTTACTTTTGATATGGAGACGGTCGCCAGTTCCTCAGAGGAAGTTGTATTGGAGTTGAAACCGCAGGCAAATCTTTTTGCAGCTGCATATAGGTATTGGCAATTAGGAAAAAAGAGAAACCGCATCTATTTGCAACTTGGCCTGAGTATACCTGTTACCGGCGACAAGTATTACCAGGTTTCGGGCAATAAATTAAGCTCTGCCTCTAATTCTCTTGTACGTACTATTGCTCCGGGAGGTATTATAGTTGGTTTTGGGTTTTCGTTTGCCGGCTAGTTCGGCTATTTGTTAGCGTCTTTTCTTTCTAGCTTTTGAGCCATGGACAAACATGGCAACTGTATCGGTAGGTACCCGCTCCTTGAGCCAGTTTTGCAGTTTTGCCGCTTCTTCTTTGGAGAACTCTCCGGAGACGTTGCCGACGAACAACACAATGGTATCCTTGGTGGCAGAGTCTATGTTATTGAGCACAATGTTTGTGATGCCATAGCTACTCATATTGGGATACAGGGCAGCAATCTCATTTTCCAGATTAGGAATCTCTAAGGCCAGTTTTGATTGAGATTTCAGCCGTTCTTCTTCCTGTGCTGCGCGCCTTTCCTCTTCTTGTCTGGTAATAACTTCTTCAAGTATATTCTTCTTGATTTGAGAAAAGTCCACTTCTTTCGCATTCACACCTTGGCTGATTGTGAGCTTGGTCCCCTCAATGCCGTACTGCTTCATGCTTTTCTTCAGCTCTTTTACTTTGTCTTTCGGGAGGTCGTCACCTATTATCAGTAGCGATATTTCCTTGTCGCCACCATTATAATTGAAAGTTTTATTGATGATGTGCGTTTTGTCAAATTTGAATTCGTCTTTCAGGAAACTATTTGCATTGCTTTCAAATATACTTTTATTGACAATGTTGTATGCCAGATAAATACTCGGTAGTACCGTTATTACAACAACGGTTACAATATACCTCATTACCTTTTTTTCTCTGTCTCTGTCTTCAAATGCCTTCTTTGGCAGCTTCATATACCGGACAACCAGAAAGGAGCTCAGGCAGATAAACACACTATTGATAAAGAACAGATACAACGCGCCCAACAAATAAATCCAATTATGTACAGCAAGGCCATAGCCCGCAGTACACAATGGTGGCATCAAGGCGGTGGCGATAGCTACGCCCGGTATTACGTTTCCTTTTTCCCGACGGGTGCTGCCTACTATGCCGGCAAGGCCACCGAAGAACCCGATAAATACATCCCATATCGTTGGGGTGGTTCTGGCAAGCAACTCCGACTGTGCATCGTGGAGGGGAGTTATATAAAAGTAAAATGCTGAAACGACGATACTGATGATTACTGCAATCAGGAAACTCTTGCCCGCCTTGCGTATCAGGTCTATATCGTTTATGCCGATGCCTAACCCAATACCCATGATGGGTCCCATAAGCGGAGAGATAAGCATCGCACCTATGACTACCGCTGTGGAGTTTACATTTAACCCGATAGAGGCAATAAATATCGCAAAAATAAGTGCCCACAGATTACTTCCCCGGAACTCTACGCTCTTGCTGATAGACTCGATAATCTCCATATCATGCGCACTATCCTCCCGCAGGCTCAGCCTGTCAATGAGTAATTTGCGTAGCGCTATGAGAATTGGTTTCATGTGGCGACTTAAGTCAGGGTGTTATTCAATGGAATTATGCTGCAAAATAGGGAAAAGCTAAGTAATAGTAAGAAAGTGGAACAGAAGGGACAATATGGTGACGGATTCTATAACGGTTAAGCGGTATACCCTTCACTTTTTAATCCTTCGATAAACGCTATTATTTCCGGTTTGATGTCTTTAAGCAATTTGCCCCTTACTCCGGTATAAAAACTGATACTCCGGATGGTTTGGGTTTTCAAGCCGGGGCTCATTATAGGATAAAATGAAATGACCAGATTGGGTCGCTTCGTTCTGCTTTCATAGGAAAAAGCGACTGTAACCGGAAAGCCGGAAAATGTTCCTTTTACCCGTTCTGATGTAAACCAAAACCAACTGGACTCATTAACCAAATCGACGGTATAACCGTTATCGAACAGAGATAACAGCGACCTTTCAGAGTCCTCCTCTATCAGCCTATCAATTGACTTGAAATAAAATAACCCTTTGACGCCCACTACGAGCATAGCTATAGTTGCTGGCAATAGCGGGACCAAAATGACCTGACTAATCCCACCAATTCCGTTTGTAATTAATACCAGCACTATAAGGGACAAAACATAGGTAGTGCCACCAATCGTTAGAATTTTCATCTTGTTGTACTCCCAGAACTTCATCAACGACAGTTTTTATTGTGACTATCTATAAGCTGTATCGCTTAAATCGGGCGTGCAGTGCTATAACACAAAGTAATTTCATTTTTTCCTTATCTTCATCAAAAAAATATTCACACGGTATGCAACTATTAGATGGTGTATTGGTATCTGGTCATATTAAGGAGCAGATAAAACAGGAAGTAATTGACTGGCAGGCAGGTGGTGGAAAGAAACCACACCTTGCTGCGGTATTAGTAGGAAACAATCCGGCGAGCGAGGCCTATGTCGGTTCTAAGGTGAAGCATTGCGATGAGCTGGGATTTGACTCTACTTTGTTGCGTTTGCCGGCCGACATTTCGGAAGCAGACCTGATATCCGAAGTAAATAAGCTCAATAACGATGATGCTGTTGATGGTATTTTGGTGCAATTGCCATTGCCGGATCACATTTCGCCTGATTCTGTTATCAATGCCATCAATCCCGATAAAGATGTGGACGGTTTTCATCCTATCTCGCAGGGCAGGATGCTCCTCGGGCAACCTACATTCCTGCCGGCAACTCCTTATGGTATCATGCTGATGTTGGAGTATTACAAAATCAATACATCAGGTATGCACTGTGTGGTTATAGGTCGCAGTAATATTGTGGGTACGCCTATGACGATACTCATGAGCAGAAACGGGAACCCCGGCAATGCTACAGTAACCATGTGCCATTCGCGCACCAAAAACCTTAAAGACTTTACGTTAAGTGCCGACATTATTGTTGCCGCCATTGGCCGACCAAAGTATGTAACGGAAGACATGGTGAAGGAAGGGGCGATAGTGATAGACGTGGGTATCAATCGTATAGAAGATGCCACAAGAAAAAGTGGAACCCGCCTGGTGGGCGACGTTGATTTCGAGAATGTAGCTCCGAAGTGCAGCTATATTACGCCGGTACCTAAAGGTGTAGGGCTGATGACTATTTGCGGTCTGATGAAAAACACGCTTTTGGCTGCGAAGATGAGGGCAAAGTAGCACTACTCAGTACAGATGGGCAAGTTTGCAAACAAATTGACTTCTTATTTGGAGGTCTGTGTACCTTTGTGCTTAATTTAATCGGTATTTTTGCCGCTCGAATCGCTGCTTTTGGATACAAAAACACATATTGATACCTATCCGGTAATGGAACACTTCTACACCCTGCAGGGCGAAGGGGTGTATACAGGCACGGCTGCCTATTTCATCAGGTTGGGCGGCTGCGATGTCGGCTGTGTGTGGTGCGATGTTAAGGAGAGTTGGGATGTGAATGCGCATCAGCATATGAGTAGTATCGAAATAGTGCAGATTGCAGCCGCATTTGAAAGCAGAATAGCAATAATAACAGGAGGAGAACCCGCCATGCACGACCTGACCGACTTATGCGAAACGCTTCATGATGCGGGCTTCAGTGTTCATATAGAAACATCAGGAGCACATCCATTGTCCGGAGAGTTGGACTGGGTTACGCTATCCCCTAAGAAGTTCAAGGCGCCGCTGGATGCTTCCTGTTCAGTAGCGGATGAGCTGAAGGTGGTTATCTATCATCGCTCAGATTTTGAGTGGGCGGAGCAGTATGCAGCAAAGGTGGGTCCTGCCTGCAAGCTGTATCTGCAGCCAGAGTGGAGTAAACAGGATACTATAACACCTCAGATAATTGATTATATAAAGTTGCATCCACAATGGCAGCTTTCTCTGCAAACACATAAATACATCAACATTCCATAGTTATGACATTGTTTGATACTATCATCCTCAGTATAGTAGAGGGTATTACTGAGTTTTTGCCCATATCTTCTACGGGTCATATGGTTATTGTTGATGCTATTATGAACAATAACACCAATGCCACAGAAAGTGAGATAGCATTCAAAAAACTTTTTGAGGTTTGTATTCAGTTGGGAGCTATTTTGTCGGTTGTGGTGCTGTATTGGCGCAAGTTTTTTGACTTCAAACGGTTAGATTTTTATCTGAAACTGATAGTAGCAGTAATTCCGGCATTGTTTTTTGGTTTCTTGTTTAATGATATAATTGATGACTTATTGGAAAGTCCGCTTACCGTTGGGATTGCGCTTTTTCTTGGTGGCATTGTATTATTGTTCATAGACAAATGGTTTAAGGGCGATGGTCTTGACGAAGAGAAAGGGTTAAACTATAAGAAGAGTTTTATGATAGGTATGTGGCAGGTGATTGCTATGATACCCGGCACCAGCCGTAGTGCAGCAACAATAATAGGCGGTATGCAACAGGGACTAACGCGTAGGTTTGCTGCAGAGTTCTCTTTCTTTTTGGCCGTGCCAACTATGATGGCAGCAACTGGCTATAAGCTGCTGAAAGCATGGCAGGACAACCCGGAATTGCTTCAGGATACGAACAATCTGGCAATGCTCGGCCTGGGCAATGTGATTGCGTTTATAGTGGCACTGTTCGCAATCAAAACGTTCATACATTTCTTACAGAAGAATAGTTTGCGTGCATTCGGGATATACAGGATTGTGGCAGC
Source organism: Bacteroidia bacterium (assembly GCA_030426665.1). Lineage (GTDB taxonomy): Bacteria > Bacteroidota > Bacteroidia > Chitinophagales > Chitinophagaceae > Nemorincola. The sequence continues at coordinate 263,875 of JAUHYD010000004.1, forward strand.
GCTTGTTATTTTCGGCCTAATGTATGTGGGCAAAATAGCTAGCTAATTGTAGAGTCGTTGACTGTGAGCGCTTCGCTTAATATTTATACCTGTTAATATTTATACCTGTGTCCGTTACCAATGACGGGGAGGTATATTTTATATGTATCAAAATCGAATTGGTATATAGCCCCTCATAAGGTATTTGGAAGTATGGAAATCATATCTGTATTGCTGTATGCATAAGTTGCTGAATCGGTATAAGGTACCTTCTCATTCGTCAACATTTTTGTCCTAAATTTGCATTTTCCCGAAAATTATTACTATCATTGTATGGTTTTTCCATCTGTACCTTAACAAATTCAAATTAAACTGCGTTTTATGAACAAAATGAAGCTACTTTTAACACTTGCAATCCCTGTACTCCTTTCTCAGGATACGCAAGCTCAATCTTCACGGCTCACCGCACAGGCACACTGGATGCACAATGGTGCTGAATTTAAATTAAACGACTCTACTGCATATAATTACTTTTCTACAACTAGAGGTGGTGACCTTAACCATCAGTTGAACTTTGATGATGCCACCAACTGGTCTTATACAATGGGTGATACTCAGAACAACAACATGCGGTATGTTCAGGAGTTTGATGCAAATAACAACCTGACCGTAAAGGTTTCTCAGGAGTGGGATGCAGTTTCTACTTTTTCGTGGGTGAATAAATGGAAAAACATCTACACGTACAATAGTAGCAATATGTTGGTGAGCATGGTTGTTCAGCATTGGGATGGTACTTCAGCTTGGATAACAGACTCTAAGAATGTTTATCAGTACAATGCTGCTAATCAGTTATATCAAGATCAATACCAACTTTGGGATGGTATTTCATCTTACGTTAACAGCAGCCAGATTACATATTACTATGACATCGATGGTAACATGATTAATAGTACCGGTGTTCAGTTTGTAGGAGGTGCTCCTGTATTTACAACGCAGGTTAATTACACTTTCAACAGCGACAAAAAAGAACTTACAGCTACGCACAGCATGTGGAATGGTGCTTCCTGGGATAACACAGAGAAATTCACTAATACATACGATAGCGCTAGCAACAGGCTGACTCGCCTTCATCAAACATACGATGGTACAGGTTTTGTAAATGATATGTTGGATTTATACAGCAACTTTGACGGCTCTAACCCTCAGCAGCAGATTACACAGATGTGGGATACTACAGGTGGTGGCTTTTGGGCTGACACTTATAAGTATGCACTTACATACAATGCAAATGGTCAGTTGACATCTTCTTCTCGTCAATCTAACGATATCAGCATTGGCTGGACTAACACTTTCGGTGACACTAAAGACAATTACTACTACGGTACTTATGTATCAGTTAAGAGTGTTAGCAATCATGGTGGTACCGCAAATATGTACCCTGTTCCTGCAGAGAGTTTGTTGAACATTGACCTTAATTGGAATGTTTCTCAAGCTTCAACGCTTACTATCTCTGATATGCAGGGTAGAGTTATTAAAACTCAGTCTATACCTGCTGCTAAGAATTTCGTAAGCGTGTCAGTTGCTGATTTTGCTACAGGTATCTACACTGTTCGTCTAAACGGTACAGATGGACAAATAGTTAAGCAAATAGTAGTGTCTCACTAAGAACACTTACTTTTAAGTAATACAAAAGAGCGTTTGAAAAAACGCTCTTTTTTTATGCAAACAGGTCTTGCGAGAAAGCAGTACTTAAGATAATATTCAGTGGAATCTGGTATCACGTTGTATATTTACATATAGACATGGCAACACATCCTATTGGTATATTCGATTCCGGTTATGGCGGGCTGACGGTTTTCAAGGCCATCAACGAGCGTTTGCCACAATACGACTATATATATCTGGGCGACAATAGTCGTGCACCCTACGGCAACCGGTCTTTCGAAACGGTGTACGAATATACATTGCAGAGTGTAAAGTGGTTGTTCGACAAGGGATGTCCTCTGGTAATACTCGCGTGTAACACTGCGTCGGCAAAAGCGCTCAGGAATATTCAGCAGGAGTATTTACCCCGGCATGCTCCCGAAAAAAGAGTATTGGGTGTAATTCGGCCCACGGCCGAGATAATAGGCAACTTTTCAAAGACACGAAATGTAGGCGTACTCGGTACAAACGGCACGATTAGTTCACGTTCGTATGAAATTGAAATCAATCATTTCTTTCCGGATGTTACGGTATTTCAACAGGCCTGCCCGATGTGGGTCCCGATTGTTGAGAGTGGCGATTTACATTCGGATGGCACAGAGTACTATGTAAAAAAGTATCTCGACGAATTACAGATTGAGGCCCGATCTATTGATACGGTCTTGCTGGGTTGCACGCATTATCCATTGTTAGTAGACACCATCCTAAAATTTTTGCCCCCGGGTGTTAAGGTCGTTACCCAGGGCGATATAGTTGCGGCGAGTCTTGAAGACTATTTGGTCAGGCATCCGGAAATTGATGGGGTACTTACTACGGGAGGAGAGTCTAAGTACTTCACAACCGATGGCAGCAATGACTTCGATAGGCATGCTTCAATGTATCGGGGTATGGCAGTTGTGTCTGAGCACGTTGTACTGTAGGAGTTATGCTCCGCTGGGTGATAGTTGATTTATTCGGAAATATTGGGCGTAAAAAAAGAGACTGCATCTAACTGACAGTCCCTCTTTTTAAAATTCGCTAAAGTAAACTTACTTTTTTTTCTTAGCGGCTGTCTTTTTAGGACCAGCATTCTTTTTAGGAGCTGCTGCCTTTTTTGCAGGAGCTGCTTTTTTAGGAGCTGCCTTCTTAGGGGCTGCTTTCTTAGCTGCTGCCTTTTTAGGAGCTGCTTTTTTAGCTGCTGCTTTTTTGGGAGCTGCTTTCTTAGGAGCTGCTGCCTTTTTAGGAGCTGCTTTCTTAGCTGCTGCTTTTTTGGGAGCTGCTTTCTTAGGAGCTGCCGCCTTTTTAGGAGCTGCTTTTTTAGCCGCTACTTTTTTAGGAGCTGCCGCTTTCTTAGGAGCTGCCTTTTTAGGGGCCGCCTTTTTAGCTGCTACCTTTTTAGGAGCTGCCGCTTTCTTAGCTACTGCCTTTTTAGGAGCTGTTGCTTTTTTAGCTGCTGCTTTTTTAGGAGCTGCTTTTTTAGCTGCCGCCTTCTTAGGGGCTGCTGCTTTTTTCGCAGGAGCTGCTTTCTTAGCTACTGCTTTTTTAGGAGCTGCCTTTTTAGGAGCCGCTGCTTTTTTAGCAGGAGCCGCTTTTTTAGCTGCTGCTTTTTTAGGAGCTGCCTTTTTAGGAGCTGCTGCCTTTTTTGCAGGAGCTGCTTTCTTTGCAGCTGCCGCCTTCTTTGCTGTTGCCATAACTGTGAATTTAAGGGTTAAACAAAAATTTTTATATGGCAAAATCGCCGTAGGGGTTAGTCCACGGCGATTTTCTTAGTTTACTGCGTTTACTGAAATCAGTGTTTTTGTTTTTGTTTTCCGGAATTCCACTATCCCGTCCGACAGGGCGAATATCGTAAAGTCTTTTCCAAGACCTACATTAGTGCCCGGATGATATACCGTACCTCTCTGGCGAACTATAATGTTGCCGGAAGTAGCGGGCTGACCACCAAATATTTTTACTCCTAGTCTTTTGCTTTTCGAGTCACGGCCGTTCCTTACACTGCCTTCTCCTTTTTTATGTGCCATTACTTATTATTATATTACTTTTAAAAGATAAAGTTAAGCGATTTCGTTGATTTTTATTTTAGTCAAGCTAGCGCGGTACCCGTTTTTCTTTTGGTAGCCTTTTCTGCGCTTTTTCTTGAATACAATAACCTTATCACCTTTTAAATGATCAATGATTTCTGCCTGAACTTTTTTAGCGTTATTACCTACGGTAATGTCACCATCCTGACTCACCATAAGGATATCAGAAAATTCGACCTTGTCGCCGGCATTTCCGCCCAAACGATTCACAAACAATTCGTCATTTTGTTTCACCTTGAATTGCTGTCCTGCTATATTAACTATTGCAAACATGATATACCTAAAATATTTTTGCAAAGGTAATGCACTTTTTTATTTTAAACAACAAAAAATTATTATCCTTCGCTTTGGAGGATGGATAGAAGAAGACAGGAAGATTTAGCGTACACAACGCACACCTTGCAATTAAATGTAAGGTACGTTTTTTTGATAACATAAAGTACTAAGTGTTTTAGCTTATGTAAATAATATAGTTGGGTTTTATTACGTTACCTCTTTATAGCGGAGCTGGTTTCGTTCTATCTCTATGAGCGCCCGAATTAATTATTAGCTTTGCGATTACAATATTTACAGCGGATGAAAATAAAATCATTTTTGGCACGGCCGTACGCTTATATCGTACACAACAAAGTGCGCAAAGGGATGCACACCGCTGTAGCAGACCAGCAAGCCGTATTGCAGTATCTTATTAAAGGAGGTGGCAACACCGTTTTCTGTAAAGATCACAACCTTAAAGATGTTAGGAACTATACAGATTTTAAAAATTCTGTTCCTATTCGCGACTACGAAGCGTTGGTACCATATATTGACCGCATAAAAAATGGTGAGCAAAACGTGTTGTGGAAAGGCAAGCCTATATATTTTGCCAAAACTTCCGGTACAACCAGCGGTGTAAAGTATATCCCGATTACCAAAGATTCAATACCAAATCATATTAGTGGTGCCAGAGATGCCCTGCTTTGTTACATGGCAGAAAGCGGAAACACAGCTTTTGCGGATGGCAAGATGATATTTCTGTCCGGCTCGCCGGAAATGGAACGCGTAGGTGGAATTCCCACGGGCAGGTTGAGCGGTATCGTGAATCATTACGTTCCCAGATATTTACGAAGCAACCAGTTGCCGTCCTACGAAACAAACTGCATCGAGGACTGGGAGACCAAGCTAGGAAAAATAGTTACAGAGACACAGCATGAAAGTATGACGCTGATAAGTGGTATCCCGCCATGGATGCAGATGTATTTTGAGTGGTTGGCAGAAGGTAATGAAGGAAAAAAAGTAAAAGAGCTATTCCCTAAGTTGCAGGTTATAGTGCACGGTGGCGTAAACTTCGAGCCATATCGGGCAAGGCTGATGGAAAGTATAGGTGGAGAGGTAGACCTGATCGAAACGTTCCCGGCATCTGAAGGGTTCTTTGCTTTTCAGGACGTGATAGGTGGCGAAGGGCTCCTCCTGAATACAAATTCAGGCATTTTTTATGAATTCATTCCTGCCAATGAAATCCACTCAGACAATCCGACCAGACTGTCTCTTGGAGACGTGAAAGTCGGGGAAAATTATGCATTGGTTGTTACTACCAACGCGGGACTGTGGGGGTATAGCATCGGAGATACGGTCCGTTTTGTAAGCACAGACCCATATCGTCTCGTAGTTACCGGTCGCATAAAGCATTATATATCGGCATTTGGGGAGCATGTCATTGCAGAGGAGGTCGAGTCGGCTCTGATGAAAGCTGCCGACAGCTTTAACGTTCAGATTACTGAGTTTACGGTTGCTCCGCAGATAGATGTAAAAGGCGAGCTGCCATACCATGAATGGTTTGTAGAGTTTGAGTCAATCCCACCGGACATGAGCTCATTTGCTGTTGCCGTAAACACGCACCTTGTGCAAAGAAATATCTATTACGAAGACCTCATTGGTGGCGGCATTTTACAACCACTAAAGATCAGATCTATGAAGAAGAACACCTTTATAGAGTATATGAAGTCTATCGGCCGGTTAGGCGGACAAAATAAAGTACCGCGCCTGAGCAATGACCGGAAAATAGCGGATGCGCTCAGCGAGTGGGTTGACAAATAAGTGTAATGTTTTTGGCTTGCTATTAATTATCCGGCGCACCTGCTTCTACCCACTTTTCTATTTGCCTTATTTCACAATCGCTCAGTTTATTGCCCCCTTGCGGCATCGGGTTAAATCCTGATAGGTGTTTGATATCTCCAATCAGGTTTCCGTTTACTGCAGAATTCATCACATGCAGATAATCAGCAAGGCTGCCTCCGGGAACCGAAGCAGAATAGTGGCAACCAACACAATAACTTTGCATGATTGGCTCTATCGCACCACTGTAGGTATAATTGTTAGTGTCACATGGGCTGCCATCACAAGCGCCGCTATCGATAGCGCCACCAGAAATCCACCGTCTGATAAGCTCAATTGATGCAGCAGACAGGGGTGGTGCACCCTGCGGCATAAAATCTTCACCAGTAGCAATAGTGATGGAGTGGTATATCTTACTCGCGGCAGGGTTGCCGGGCACGATACCCTTTTTTACAATATTTGCATAACTGTCAAGCGTATACCCTTCCTCGTGCGAAGAAGCATCGTGGCAGCCACTTTTTGCACAGTTCGATTGAAATATGGGCAGTATATCTTTTTGAAAACATATACCGGTGTCTCCTGTTTGTTGCGCTACAGGTAGTACATATGGGTCGTGAACACAGGCATTAAGCCCAATAACTAACGTAATAGATGCAAGCAGCAAAAACTTGCCAAGGGGATTTGCAATCATAGATTAATTTAATAATGCGAAAGGCCAAATTTACCAATATTAATTTAATTAGATCTCAATTTGTAGTTCGTTCGTTATCAGCGGCGATAATAAATAGATACAGACAGTAACTGTTTACGGGTTTTAAATGCTAATTTGTATCGTCATCGCACCATTCAGCAGATTTTTAGACAGCAATTTTAACTTTTTACATTTCGTTTAAACTTATAAAGCGCAACTGATTTGTTATATTTGCCAGCCCGCAACAGGACAGAATAATGCGTAGTATTTTCATCAAAGAAATAAATTCCTTTTTCAGTTCCATAGTGGGCTATGTAGCACTATTGGTGTTTCTGGTCTTCTGTAGTTTGTTTTTGTGGATTATACCCAACTTCAGCATATTAGAATATGGCTATGCATCCATGGAACGCTTTTTTGATATCGCGCCCTGGTTGTTGCTTTTGTTAGTGCCCGCGGTTACAATGCGTTCCTTTGCCGATGAGTTCAGAACCGGTACCATTGAGTGGCTATCCACAAAACCTGTCTCCGACACAGAGATAATTATGGGCAAATATTTTGCTACGGTTGTCCTTATTATTTTTGCATTACTGCCCACTGTTGTGTACGTATACACCATTGACAACTTATCTTATACGGATATCAATATCGATACTGGTGCAATACTTGGCTCCTATATTGGTCTCTTTTTTCTGGCGGCAACTTTTGCCGCGGTTGGCATTTTTTGTTCATCACTTACTGCCAATCAGGTGGTGGGCTTCTTAATATCGTTGTTTGCCTGCTTCCTTTTGTATACCGGGTTTGAGCAATTAAGCAAACTACCCAAGTTTTCTGAAGGGATAGATTATTATCTGAGTATGGTGGGAATGGAGTTTCATTACAACTCTATAAGCAGAGGGCTTATAGACTCTCGCGATGTCATTTATTTTGTTTCTGTAATAGTATTATTTGTTTCGCTTACCCGGTATACGCTCGCTTCCAGAACCAGGGGCGGTGGCAACATCGGGTAAACTTCAGCAGCTATGTCACAACCGGCACGTAAAAACCGACAGCACCAGCAAGCCACGATACGCATCGTGATAATGATGGCTATTGTAGTCTGTGTTAACGTGTTGGCGGCATATTTTCATACCGGCCTCGACCTCACAAAGGAAAAGCGATTTACACTCACTAAGCCTACCAAAACATTGTTGAATAACATGAAGGAGGTGGCCGTGGTAGACGTGTACCTGAAGGGTGAGTTTCCGGCAGGGTTGCAACGGTTGCAGGAAGGCATACGAGAGCGGCTGCGATCCTTCAAAGAAATAGCAGGGAACAAAATTGTATATCGCTTTATTGACCCATTGGAAGGAAAAACCGAACAGGAAAAGAAGCTGATTGTACACAATCTGCAGTTGAAGGGCATAAAGGTGATGGAGCTGAAAACGCAGGACGAGGAAGAGTACTCCATGAAGGTATTTTTCCCCTATCTGTTGGTAAAATACAATGGCAGGGAAATGCCGATTTACCTCCTTGATGCTCCTCCCGGAAAAAGCTCAGAAGAGGAAATCAGCTATGCGGAAGCAATGCTGGAGTATAAAATAGCAAGCGCCATTAATCAGTTGGGAAAGCCTACCAAGCCCAGAATCGCCTATCTGACAGGACACGGTGAGCCACTTGGGGTTAAAACTTACGAAATGTTGCAGACGCTGCCCGGTGTCTACAATCTGGATTCGCTTGACTTAAGTCATTCGCTCAGCATATCACTTGCCTACGATGCCATCATAATCAATCAGCCAACGGAGAAGTTTAGCGGTCCTGATAAGTTGAAAATTGATCAGTACGTGATGCGCGGAGGAAAAATATTGTGGGTGGTAAATGCTATGAGGGCATCTCTGGATAGCTTTGTAAATAGTCCGCAGTTCATTGCTATGAACTACGAAACAGATCTTGACGAACTGTTGTTTAAATACGGTGTTCGGGTCAATCATGATCTCATTGAAGACTACCAATGTAACCCTTTGCCGAGAGTGCTAAATGATGGCAAGCCTACACTCAACAAATGGGTTTACTTTCCCCGTCTCAATCCGACTGCAGACCATCCGATTGTAAAAAATATGGATCTCGTTTTAGCCAGCTTCTCCAGCACCATCGACACGCTAAAGAGTGATGGCATTCAGAAAACGATATTGCTCCATACTTCTAAATACAGCAGAGCTGCCCGCTCACCGGTGCGGGTTAGCCTCAGCATGATGAGTTATCCCTTGCAACCGGAGATGTTTAACAGGTCATACTTACCGGTAGCAATGCTTCTTGAAGGTAAATTTTCCTCACTTTACAGAGGACGGTTGGCACCTGAATATCTACGCTTGCTGGACTCATTAAATCAACCGTTTGTTTCCGGTTGTCAGAAAGATAACAGCATGATTGTTGTTTCAGTTGGGGAGGTGTTCAGTAATGGGTACACTGCAAAGGACGGTGTGTTGCCGATGGGATATTACCAATACACTGGTGAGTTTTTTGCCAATAGGAATTTCTTACTCAACTGTATGGAGTATCTCACCGATACGTCAGGTGTACTAGAAGCTCGCTCAAAAGACGTAAAAGTGCGCCTCCTGGACCGGGGACGTATTAAGAAAGAGGAAACCAAGTGGCAGGTAGTGAATGTAGGTATACCCATTGCAGTTGTGCTCGTATTTGCATCTGCATACATTTTCTTCCGAAAGCGTAGATATGAAGTAAAAAACGAAACCGCTAAAAACCCTTCCGCCGATGCGTAAAACTATTGTATATGTTGTGGTGCTTGCCATGCTTGCTGCGGGTGTTTACTACCTGCTGCCCGGCAACAACGATAATACTAACCCTTATGACGAGGCAGAAGCAGGGTTCACTATTGAGGATACCGCCGCAATCGGAAAGATATTCATTGCGGGAAGCGATGGTGCTTCTGTCCTGGTAGAGCGTACCGATACCGGATGGATTGTGAACAAGCAGTTCCGGGCACTTAAGAGTACGCTCAACATGGTACTCGTTACGCTTATGAAGCAAGAGCCACTCTATCCCGTGACACAAAGCGCATACGATAACGCTATCAAGACGCTTTCTACTCATAGCACTAAGGTTGAGGTGTATGACCGGGGGGGTAAGAAAATGAAGGTGTTTTATGTAGGTGGTTCCGCAGTCAATAATACCGGGACCAATATGCTGATGGAAGGGGCGTCGAGGCCATACGTCGTAGAGGCGGCAGGGTTTGTAGGCTACCTCACTGCAAGATATACCTCGAGAGTAAGAGACTGGCGCGACCGTACAGTCTTTGATGTGCCGGCAAGCGATATAGCTTCCGTATCCGTAGAGTATGCAGAGAAGCCTCAAGAATCATTTACTGTAAAAAGAGCAGGTGATAGTGTTGCGGTATTGGCCGACAAAGACATAATGAATTTACCCGATGGGCTGAACCAAAAACGCGCGGCATCTTATCTGAGTTTTTTCTCTAACGTGAACTGCGAGGGCTTTCTCAATGGATTGGCAGATAATGAAGAAACAATACGTGAGGCGCCAAAGTATAGTACCGTGAAAGTGGTAACGACCAACGGCAAAGTACACCGTGCCGATATATACTGGATGGCAATCAATAAGCGTAGCAAAAATGTCGATGTCTCGGCATTGGGCGAAGAGTTGCCGGGAGACTATGACTCTGACCGCATGTATGCCGTCACTAACGATTACAAAGACACGGTAATGGTGCAGCAGATAGTGTTTAATAACATTCTGCGTAAGGCAAAGGAGTTTTATTATCACGATCAGCACGACAATTAAAGTAGTATTTGCGCTGCTGTTTGTAATTCAAACCAATACACAACTTTTGTGACCGCCGAAAATCAACACATAGACTGGCTTCGGCAGCGGCTGAGTAACCCATTGCCGGGGTTAGCAGCACAGGAGCGAATGATGGGCCGTGTAGTTCGTTCGCCACGGCTGCCACCACCCGACGCCCGGGCAGGAGCGGTATTGTGCCTGTTATACCCTCACGAAGATAGTCTGCATGTACTGTTGATGAAGCGCAGGGAAGACCGCACCGCTCATAGCGGACAGGTAAGCTTTCCCGGTGGTAAGCATGAACCCGAAGACGAAAGCTATGTGGTAACAGCACTCCGCGAGGCGCATGAGGAAGTAGGAGTGTTGCCATCAGAGGTAGATGTGCTGGGAGGGCTGACGTCACTATACATTCCGGTGAGCAATTTCAATGTGTTTCCGTTTGTGGGATATATGCCACAGCGTCCGGAGCTCATCCTAAGTGAAACAGAAGTGTCCTACACCATAGAAACACCGCTGCACACCCTGCTCGATAACGACAAAAAAATAGTAACCGATGTTATCTCTCCGGCGGTTTCCGGCAAAATAAAAAACGTAAAAGCTTACCGCCTGGATGATGGAACCATCATTTGGGGTGCCACAGCAATGATAATAAGCGAACTGGAAACCATCGTAAAGGAGTACAACGGCATCTGGCGTTGATATGTTCCCGTTTGGAGCATATATCCTAACTTTACTACATGAGATATGCCGTACTTATACTACTCTCCCTCCTCTGCACCACTACACACGCACAGATTATTACTACTGTAGTGGGAGGTGGGGCAGGCGGAGGAACGGACGGTTACGGCAGTGGACTGCCTGCTACCAATGCCACTCTTGGAAACTTTGCAGGAATTGCAATTGACAGTTATGGGAATTTGTATATAGCTGATAAGGACCGGCAAATTATTAGAAAGGTCGATGCCTTAACAAGTGTCATAACTACTGTTGTTGGAACTGGGGTTGGTGGGTTTAGTGGCGATGGAGGACCGGCAACAAATGCGCAAATAAATAGTCCGGGATGGGTGGCATTTGATTCACATGGCAATTTGGTTTTTACGGATAGGGCAAACCATCGACTTAGGCGTGTAAACTCACTTGGAATTATTGAAACTATTGCAGGTATTGGTACTGTTGGATTTAGTGGCGATGGCTTTGCTGCTACATCTGCTCAGCTATCTGCCCCACAAAGTTTGTGTATTGATTCGGGTGATAATATTTACATAACGGACAATGGAAATTCCCGAATAAGGCGAGTAAATGTTGCGGGAATTATTGAAACTATTGCAGGTGTTGGTGCTGCAGGGTTTAGTGGTGACGGAGGTCCCGCAACTGCGGCAGGACTCGAAGGAATCCTTGGCATACATCTTGATGGCTCAAGTAGTCTTTATGTATGTGAGTGGTTAGGGCATCGGGTTAGGAAAATAAATTTGACTTCAGGTATCATTTCTACGTTTGCCGGAAATAGTGCGTCGCCCTATACAGCTGATGGTGTCCCTGCTACCACATCAGGTGTAGATCCGTTTGATGTATCGGTAGATGATGTCGGAAACGTTTATATAGCAGATTTAGTAAACAATAGAGTCCGCAAAGTTGATACGTTTGGAGTTATCCACACAATTGTGGGAGATGGTGTAGCCGGATATAGCGGAGATGGAGGAGCCGCAACAGCGGCCTCACTTAATCGACCTGCAGGAGTTACATTGGATAAGTGTGGCAACTTATATATAGCAGACAATCAAAACTATCGAGTCCGCAAAGTAACCTTCAACCCCTATACCACTCCCACCATCACTGTCACAAGCACATCAACTGCGGCAGTAGGAGCAACTGTTACAGTCAATGCAGTAGTAAGTGGTGCGGGCAGCGGCTACAGTATAAAGTGGTATCGCAATTCCGTATTGTTCAGTACTACTACAGTGCCTGTCACTACCTACACCAAGGGTGCCGGTACAGATACCATTACAGCTCGTGTACTTCCAGCCTACACTTATTGTTATGATAGCGCTACCGCTGCGCCCTGTTTTGTATCAGAGTCGGTAAGTGTGCCGGAGCCACGGCTGTTGCAGGGTGTCACCATCACTCCCAATCCCGCCCGCGACAGGCTGTACCTCTCTGCTGCAGCTGTCATACACACTATTACTATCACCAATCTGCTCGGGCAAACCCTCCACCAACAGCAAAACACCACTACTACCGCCACAGCAGACATCAGCACCCTGCCACCGGGTACCTATCTGCTCCACCTGAACGAAACTTATGTAAGGAGGTTTGTAAAAGAATAGCGCTTAGTTTGAGCATTTATAGCGGCATTGCTAATGAAGTCGTAGTGTGTCCAGACTTAATTTCTTTTATCCCAAACCTCTTTCCAATTTTTAAAGGAGGTCGGGCTTATCCAAAACCTGGCAAAATTTCCTTCGTGCAGATTCATTAGTTCTGTATCCACTGCTTCCACAAACCTTGCCCTGTCTTGCTGTGCAATCTTATTGGCATATTCTTTAATTGCTGTTGCTGCTGCTTTTTGCCCCGATGTTTTCGCAACAACTTCAGATACCAACTCCCGAATTTGCTCCCGGTACTTTAGCCGGAAAGGGTCGGGTTCTCCCAGAGATTGGCGGATTGCGGAATAGCGAGCTGATGAACGCTCATAAGCCCAAAGAAAGACACCTTTAAGCAGATCAAGCCGATTTAACTCATAAACACCCTTTATACCCTTGATATATAAATCATCCGGTACATCAACAAAGGATAAGGGTGAAAGGTTATGCCGGTTCAGAGGAATACTGACAGCAAGTCTGGATACGCGCTTATTCACATCGTCAAATGGCTGCAGGTACGGTAACTGTACCAGAATAAAAAATGCCTGCTCAAAGGGGTTTTCAATTGCTGCTGCTTTTGCCAAGATGAGCTCAAACATTTCTTCGATTAGCTGCGGGATTGCCAGGGGTGTATAAACCGATTGGCCTATCCGAACTGCTATTTTTCTGAGGCGACCGGATGCAGAAGGGTTTGCCAATAAGTTATTCGACAGCATACCATGCAGATTCAGAAAGGTGTACCGGTTAAATCCGATATTTTCAACATCCCGGACAAGAAACTCGATAGCATCCTTATGGTTCAGAATCATTTGGGCTTCTGCGGCAGTATGACTGTCAGTGGTCTCTCCATAGGCAATCAAACGTTCCGTATCCAGTAAGGAGTATGTGTTTCCCTCTAAGCGGCTGGAGTTCCAGGACAGGTCTATCAGAAGCCTGTTCATTATTTCTTTGGCGTAGGTCCCGGCCGCCATATCGACCATTGTGGTTTTGCCAAGTTCAGCCAGTTTCTGTCTTTCCCGGGGTGATAAATAGCTATCAACATTCGGACGATAGTTTTCTAAAAAGGCACGATTAAACCCTACCGGCCTTCGTTGTTCCATCGGTTTTGAAACAGACGCGAGTACTCGCTTTCCGGCATCGGACAACGGTATCGTTGAGTTTCTATAATCTTCCGGTAACTCCTGTACTTCATTTTTCATGAGGTGGTATCGGGTAGAACGCTTATTCCCTGAGGTGTACACCTCGTTCAGATCTTGTAGCTTTTCTAAACGTCTTTGTAGTGACCTTAGCGCTAATGATAGCCCGCAAGCCTCCTGAATATCCTCCATGGCAGCCCCATCCGGAAATTGGGAAAGCACAGCTTTAATAGCGTCAAGTTGCTCTTTGATTAGTTTTTTACTTTCTGTCATTTTTAGCTATTACGACACTTTTGGTTCGCTTAACGACAAAAATATATCATTTTTTGTCGTTAATGGCTAAATTAACGTGTATAACGACAAAAAAGTGTCGTTAAGCTTAATGTTTTGACGGGAAAAAGTCGGTTGACGATGCTGCTCGTAAGTAAACTAATAATACCACAATTGTCAGCTCACTACCCATTAATTCGGTATATCCCTAAAGTCTCGTCGCCGAACTAATTTCAGGTCTTGCAGTACAGTAGATTTTACATTGAGCCTGAAGTTAAAGCTCTTTCTTGGTCCGAAGGGATATGCCAGAAAGTGTATTGCCCAGCAGTGGAGGTCGCGGTATACATCTATCGAGGTAAGCGTTAATTGTTTATAGTCAAAGTTATACCCACTATTCACACTTACCTTCCATCGCTCTGTTACTTGCAGTTCTCCGTTAAATGTAAGTGTCTGACTGTAGGTAACAGTATCCTTATAAGAGAACCCGGAGTACTGACTGTTGATGTTGAGCGAGTAATTCACGTTGAAACTCCAGGGTATATTGAAGTCAACATAGCTGTTATAACCGGCATTGTACATAATGCGCTTATACTCTTCGCTATTAGTTCGTTTTTCGCTTCCTTGTCTGGGCTTGGAGTGAAAGTTAGTACCCAATGATATGTTCGATGATTGGAAACGTGCAATACCGGTACCGTGTTGCAACATGGTTTCACGCAGTATCTTTCCGGTGCCGTAGTCAAATGCATAAGGGCTGTAAACTGCCGAACCGGATATGTTTATTTTATCGGCAATGTTCGTACGGAAATTAACGCTGAGCGGGCTCCAGTTAAAAGAGTCTGCGGCTATATTATACGAGGTGTTGACACTGAAACCATCTATTAGTGTTACATTTTTATACTCAGACGAAGAGTCTTTAGAGGAGCGCACCTTTATCTGGAGGTTGTTGTTCAGTCCGAAGTTGATGGCAGCTGACTTGCCCTGCGGTGGAATACCTATAATAGAGCTTACATAAGGAGAAAGCGTTGATAGGTTTTGGCTGGTATCAAGCCGGGCACGATAGTAATAGTTGAATGGGTCAACGGCAAAGTCAGGACGATAAGAAAAACCGGTTGAGGGTGTGAGCACATGGCGTATGCCCCTTAGCTTGCCGTTACGAAACAGCTTCATACCGTATATTCTGGTAGAAAGGTTTACGCCCGTGTTGAAGTCGCGTGTTGCATAGAAACCGTTGTTGTTTTGGCTGTCTATTTTGCCGGTAGCATCGTTGTAGCCTTGAAATATCTGGTTGGTAAGCCAGTATTCGTTGTAGTTGAGGCTAAAGGACATGTTGATGTGCCTTGCTACTGTATAAGAAGCACTCACCGGAATGCTTTGGCGCAGACCGTTTTGGAAATCAGTCAGCGATAGGTTGTTGAGGTTGAGCGCGCTGTCGTAGAAGGTAGTCCTGTTTTGAAAATCCGCGGAATAGCTGGCAGTTATCTTGTCGTACCAGTGGTTGCCGATGGCATTCTTATTCTGGAATGGGTTGAACTGATTAATGTAGAAGTTGGCAGACGGCAGCGTAACATTTACCTGTCTGGTTTGCGTATTCTGGTTATGCAGGGCACTTAGCGTTAATCCGAACGGGCGGTTCTGCCAGTTTTTCGAATAGCTGATATTCGACTGATATTGGTTTTGCAGAATCTGATTGGGGTCATAGCTGTTCTTAGAATAGAACGACGAGGAACCGGCCTGTACAGATGCATTGAACGCCTGTCCGGGAACCGATTTAGGGTCAGAGCTATGTGTCCAGTTTATCATAAAGTCTTTTGAGGTGCTTGCATCCGGCTCAAAGTCTTCGCCTGTTTTGTTGAAAGCGTAAGACATTCGCAACGCCCCTCGGTAATGATACATACGGTTGTAGTTGCTGGTGCCACTTACCATATAGCTGCCCTTGGTGTACATGTTGGCTTGTGCAAGCACATCCACATTGTCATTGACGTAGAAATAGTAACCGCCATTCAATAACCCGAAGCCCCGCTGCTGTTCTATCGTATAAGTGGGCAATACGAAGCCTGACTTGTGTGTTTGGGAGGCCGGAAACAGACCGAAAGGCAGATAGAGCGGTGTGGGTACCCCTTCAATCTCAAGATTGGCAGACCCCGAAACAATGACCTTGCCGGGAATGACTTTTTGTTTTCGCGCCCGTATCCCGAAGTGGGGGGTTTCTAATGCGCAGGTTGTGTACACGCTGTGCCAGCCGTAGATGCTTTGGTCAGGGTTGCGCTTTACCTGTTCGCTGAAAATAAACCCCTCTCCATATTGTGAACGTACATTCCGCACGATGGCGCGTTTACTCTTGAAGTTGTACTGCATGGAGTCATACGTGAACTTTTCCTTTCCTTGCTGGAAAGATGGGCGCTTAGTGCCGGTATCATTTTCGTATGGCGACGGCTCGGCCGTAACAACGTTTGTAGCCTGAGTGTAACTCACCTGCCCCGCTTCCAACTTCAAATCTTCGTAGTCTACTTTGGCTTTGCCATAGAGATAAAACACGTCGTGCTCCATGTCTAATACTGCCGAATCCCGCGCCGTTGCGGTAACAACAGATGGTAACGCATCCTTCGATATCCGGATGCCCAACCGCTCCTCTAAGCTCTGTGTTTTCGTGCTGTCGCCGATAACGGTACTGTCAGTTGCGCTACTGTCTGGTATATTGATGATACTTGTATTTGTTCGCGCGCTGTCATATCCTGTGATAGTCGAATCAATTATGTTACTTTGCGGCATCGTAGTAACAATTACAGTAGAGTCAGATTGCGAATATCCTGTATTTGTTATGAAGAACATAAAAATAGCAGTCACATAGCAGCCAAAGCGATGCATTGATGAGAAATTTGAAATAAATTTACCGCTTAGGCTCATGAGCGTGCAAAAATAACTGTTTGACGGCGACGGTCAGCTAATTTGTATATTTAATATTTTGTGAAACTATTATGCGCATAATCAGCATATTCCTGTTTTTATTGGTATTTATCCCTGTTTCGCTTTCTGCCAAAGGCAAGAAAGTTACAAAGATAGTCCTGGATGCCGGACATGGAGGTAAAGACCCCGGAGCAAGAGGCGCAATTTCTCAGGAGAAAGACATTGCTCTTGCGGTAACGCTTAAGTTGGGGAAATTATTAAAAGATAGCATGGATAACATGGACGTGGTATATACCCGTACAACCGATACTTATCCCGGTCTGGTGGAACGACACGAAATTGCAAACAAGGCAAATGCCGATTTGTTCATTTCTATCCATGTCAATTCTACTCCATTCACCTATACACGTAAGCGGGTAGGGTACAAAACCGTAAAGCGCCACGGGAAAAGCGTTAAAGTACCGGCATATCGCTCCATCCGTCATCACACCACTACTCGTAGCGGCGTGGAAACATATGTGATGGGACTTCATCGTGCCGGCCAGCAGAAGGGCGCTATCGGAGAATATGCGGATAGTGTAAGCAATGAGCCGGGTTTGCTGGACGAAGATGATCCGTTGACTCAGATTATTGTGCAACAATATGCCCAGTCATTCTTAGGCAAAAGCGTGACGGTAGCAGCCAGAGTGCAGGAGCAATTCAAACTGGCAGGCCGCAATGACCTGGGCGTAAAGCAGAAAGGACTCGAAGTTTTGGCAGGTAGTGCTATGCCCGGAGTGCTGATTGAAATAGGATTTATTACTAATGTAAAAGAGGAGGCATACCTCAATTCCGAAAAGGGGCAGTTCGAAACGGCGGTGGCTATCTACAGGGCTATTATGGCTTATAGGAATGATATTGAGAAATAGCACAAAAAAATATTTTTGCTATTCTGTTACTTAGATGGGCTGAAAGGGATATATTTAACCTCTTGTTTCCCGCATAGGCGTCTGAACGAAGCCGGTCGGGCAATTTGATAGTTTTACTTTTTTTGTTATTTTTGAGACCGCTAAACACAATTTATACTGATGAGATCTTCTTTCAAAACCGTATTAATGTCTGCCCTTGCCGCAACGGCTGTTTTCTTTACGGTAATATATACATCTTGTAACAGAGATAAGTGCAAAAGTATTGTTTGTGCAAATGGTGGTATATGCAACGATGGTGCGTGCAACTGCCCTTCAGGTTACGAAGGAACCAATTGCGAACGATTGAGCAGAAACAAGTTTATCGGCAACTGGACAGTTAATGAGAAAGGTAGCATCACGCTGGCTGCTCAATACCCTGTAAGTATAGAGCCATCGCAAAACCCGACCGACGTAACTATCAAAAACTTCTACAACTACTTCCTGACGCCTATCAAAGCTTCAATTGTAGGTGGAGACACCATCATCATTCCTAACCAGCAATACGAAGGCAAGGTGATATTTGGTGTTGGGTATATCTACTCAGATGTTACTTACGGTCAGTATGGTGCTATTGAAATGAGATATGAAATCATCGATACTGCTACTCAGAAAGTAAATGACTTTGGTTATAACGCTGCCATTGATGGTAGTGACCCGTCAATCTGGAATAAGTAATATCGTTACCGAATAATATTTAAATGCTGCTTCCTCTTACGGATGCAGCATTTTTGTTTTAGGTACTTCAGGGTACTACATCCCGATTGAACTATTATATTTGTATTGATGTCTGAGCACAAAATTATTATTGCCATAGACGGGTATTCGTCTTGCGGAAAGAGTACCATTGCCAAAGACCTTGCGGGCCGGCTTGGCTATAGTTATATTGATAGCGGTGCCATGTACCGCGCTGTCACATTGTACTTTGTCCGGAATAACGTTGATGTAAACAATGCAACACAAGTAGCCGAAGCTATCAAAGATATTCACCTGTCATTTGTGTTTAATGTACAGCGAAAGGCAGCAGATATTTACCTCAATGGAGAAAACGTTGAGCCATATATTAGAGAAATGGCGGTAGCAGAGCGAGTAAGTGAGGTGGCTGCTTTGCGGGATGTTCGAACTTTTGCGGTAGCCCAACAAAAGCGCATGGGCACCGAGAAAGGTATTGTCATGGATGGCAGAGATATAGGTACTACCGTTTTCCCGGACGCTGAATTGAAAATATTTATGACTGCTGACCCTGATGTAAGGGCAATACGTAGGTATAAAGAACTGGCTGTAAAAAATCCGGACATTACCATTGAAGAGGTAAAGCAGAACCTTGAGCAGCGAGACCATATAGATGCTACACGGAAGGAAAGTCCGCTCAGGCAGGCAACAGATGCCATACTGCTCGACAATAGCAACCTTACGCCCGAACAACAGCTGTCTATGGCAGAAGAATGGGTACGACAACGCACCGGCGCAATTGCCGATAAATAGTTGCGACTCGTTCAATTCGTTAATATTATTTCCACGCTAATTGCTGATATTGCCTTGTTCGTTATCTTTGATATATGAACACAGAGAGTAAGCTAAAAGAATTGCTGGATAAAAAGATATTGATTATCGATGGCGCTACCGGTACCATGATTCAACGCTATAACCTTGAAGAAGCAGACTACAGGGGCGACCGTTTCAAGGACTGGCACACCGATGTGAAAGGAAATAATGACTTGCTGTGTCTTACTCAACCTCAAATAGTTAAAGACATACACAAAGAGTACCTGGCAGCAGGTGCTAATATACTGGAAACAAATACCTTCAATGCACAGCAGGTATCTATGGCAGACTACGACATGCAGGAAATTGCCTATGAGATTAATGTTGCGGCTGCACGCCTTGCCAAAGAAGCTATCAGCGAATACGGTGCGGAGACGGGAACCGATGTAAGCGACAGATTTGTAGCAGGCGCAATCGGCCCGATGAATAAGACACTTTCGCTCTCGCCCGATGTGAACAATCCTGGCTATCGGGCTATAACATTCGATGAGGTAGCAGATGCATATTACGAGCAGATAAAAGGCCTGGTGGAAGGTGGAGTAGATATACTGCTTATAGAAACCATCTTTGATACACTGAATGCGAAGGCCGCTATATATGCCCTCAACAAGTTCTATAGAGATACTAAAATAGAAAAACTACCTGTAATGATATCGGGAACCATTACCGATGCATCGGGACGTACGCTGAGCGGACAGACACTGGAAGCTTTTTGTATTTCGGTAAGCCATGCCAACCCAATCAGTATCGGGCTCAACTGTGCGCTCGGAGCGGCAGAAATGCGACCACACGTAGAGGAGTTGTCAGAGTTGGTAGGGTGCAATGTAAGTGCTTATCCCAATGCAGGTCTCCCGAATGCCATGGGAGAGTATGACGAAACACCTGACCAAACTGCCGCAATAGTATCGGAGTGGGCAAAAGCCGGTTGGGTGAATATGCTCGGTGGTTGCTGCGGTACTACGCCCGATCACATTGCTGCTATCGCTGCATCCGTAAAAGGCTATGCACCCAGAGTATTGCCGGAGTTGTTAACTGCATAAGCACTTGTTGGCTTCCATGACTAACTAAGCTTGCTGATAGCATTGGTAAATGCCCGTATATCGTCCTCTTGTGTGTCCCATGAGCACATGAGGCGCACCTCATGCGTGTCGTCTTTCCATATGTAGAATGGGTAATGTTCCTGCAATGGCTCATACCAGCTGCGTGGTATTATTGCGAATACTGCATTTGCTTGTGTTGGCTTGGTAATACTAACTGATGGATGGGCAGAAAGAGCTGTATGCAATAATTGCGCCATCTTGTTCGCATGGCTTGCTGTAGCTCTCCACAGCTCACCTACCAGCATCGCTTCAAACTGTGCAGCAATAAAACGTGTCTTTGAAGCCAGTTGCATTACCTGTTTATGTTTGAAGGCAATGTGTTTGGATAGCTCTTTGTTGAATACTACTACCGCCTCCCCGAACATCATACCGGCTTTTGTGCCGCCCAGCGACAGTATGTCGACACCTGCATTGCCGCTGATATCTGCAAGGCTGCAATCCATCGAAGCCGCTGCATTGAAAAAACGAGAGCCGTCAACATGCAGATACAGACCGTGTTCCTTGCAAAGTGCTGCAATTTCTTTTATTTCCGCCGGTGTGTATAGCGTACCATATTCTGTTGCCTGTGTAATAGATAGCATAGACGCTTGTGGGTAATGTACGTCGCCCTGTCTGATGAGTCGGGTCTTGATTGTTTCTATACTTAGTTTGCCCTTTTCGTCGGCAGTAAGCGGAAAGAACCGGCAACCGGTAAACGTTTCCGGCGCCGAAGACTCATCGCAATAAATGTGAGAGGTGTCAGCGCACAACACAGCATTGTAAGATTGCGTCGCACTACTGATACTCAGTACATTGGCTCCGGTGCCGTTAAAAACAAAATAAACATCAACTTCCGAGTCGAATATTTGTCGGAACTTTGCGATGGTTCGTGCAGTTATATCATCTGCGCCGTATGACCGGGCATGCTTGTCGTTAGCCTTTTGCAAGGCTTCCATTATCTGTGGTAAAACTCCGCTGTAATTATCGCTGGCAAAACTCTTCATTCGTGCTTGTTTGATGTAAAAATAGCTGTTTTCCGTACTTTAGTCGTATATATTAACCATCTGTATGAAACACCTTGTATTGTTTGTTGCGACGCTGGTTATATCTGTTTCCGCTATAGCACAGCGTACCATAAAGTTGCACAATTTGTGGGAAAAACCGCAGGTACATATTCTCTTTGGTGGCTATAGGCTTTCATTCAAAATATCTGATATCGATAAGTCCCTGGTACTGCTGTCAGAAACCGGTAATAATACGTTCGGCAGGTCATCCGGCCTCGACGAAGAAAAGCACTACTACATGGAGATATTACCGGGTCTGGACATGCAATATCATGATAGCTTAGAAATACTGATGCAAAATGTTGTTGGCCCGTTTCTGTTACTTTCCGGACGGGCAGAGGTGAAAAGAGCAAAAAGAGGAAGGAGAAATGTGCTCTCCGAAATTATCGCAGACCTGCGTCCGGTTCGGTTAGATGATAGTGTCGCCTACATCAATTTTTTTGACCCCAAGACAAAGAAGCTCATGTTTTCGGGTTGCATGTCTGTAGATATGTATAATCAGGATTTGGGGTTGGAGTAAAAGAATATATCTTGGCGACCTGATCGAACTTTATTCCTTTTAATACACCTCCTGCCAGTGATAGTTAGGTTGCACGGTTTGTACACGGTTAAATATGCAATGCTATTAGCAATAGCATTTTCGTGGGCGTCGGCCTATGGGCGTATTAAGGGCGGCAGCATCGCAATAAATCTTTCGCATACTACACAATATTACTTTGAAACAGGCAATGTTAAGTTCGACGCACAATTGCCTCAAAAACATTTGTATGCTAACAATACTTACGGGCAAAGTATAGCAGTACAAATTGAGCGGGTAACACGAGACGGACTAATTCTGAGCCTTGGGCTTGGGTACGGGGTGAGGCGATATGATATTGATTATAAAAAAGACTTTACCAACTTCGACCCCGATGCAGTAGATAATCTGAAACAGAAGACGTTTTCCCAAAATTTTTCGGAAACAGTTAACTACCTGAAGCCGCGACTGATGGTAGGCTACCAGTGCTCAGTTGGTAGAAATTGGATTGCCGGCTTTAAGGCAGGCCTTTCGGAAATGCTGTTTTTTGATGGGATATGGGACAACTATTCTGCCAATACCCAATATGAAACTGATGACGGCAGCATTTCAAAAAATGTACAGTTTATGTACGCAGAACGGTATTTTGGCAGACAAGATGTGATTAAAGGAAGTGGCAAGCTATTGCAGGTAAAATTATTTCCCCAAAAAATATTGTTGTATGAATTTTATGCCGGAATTAGTCGTGAGTTTGATAAACCGTGGATAAGGAATGTGTCAATAGGAATTGAAGGCACGAGGGGTGTACGAATGTGGGATAACATTGCGGCAATGAGCGTGCAGAGCTCCCAAACCATTGACAAGGGTCTCGAATCAGAAGAAGTGTACCTGGATAGAAACATATCATTGGGTGTTCGTTTGTCAGTAGGCATTTGGAGGTAGGCAAAAAAAGTGTTGTTTCTCAAACTAAAAATCACGCATTAGCGACCCTCAGTTTAGAATCATATGTAGCAGGTTTTAGAATCTATACCGGGCCCAGCCCGGTATTAGGGGCAAAAATTGCCTATTGATTATCAGACATTTAATGCAAGATATCCACAAATTGCGCGACATAATTGGCGGCGAAATCCCCTTCCGGTAACTTTATAGTAAAATTATCAACTATGAAGAAACTACTATTATTGCTGGCCATGGCGTACGCCACAGGCATGCAGGCACAGACGATCGAAGGCAAAGATTATGAGCGCAAAGGCGACATTGATGAAGACGGTTACATTACCGGAGCCGACAATTCTAACCTGGGAAAATTTGATAAAGGTGGTGCTGTTTACGGGCAACTCCACGAAGTACTTGGGTACATCGGCGAAGATGGGGATGTTTTTGACAAATACAACAACCGATTAGGAATAGTACGAAAGGACGGTACCGTAGAGGATGCTTACTTCAATACGTTAGGTTATGTACAAGACGATGGAACCGTAACAGACGAGCTTTATAACAGAATAGGCAGAGTACGGATAAGCAATAAAGTATTGGCAGGTGCGTATTTTTTCTTTTTTGACTTTGACTAGTTCCGTTTTAGTGTCTTGATTCCGACACTGGCGCAGGTTTGTAGCTAGACAAAGCCTAAGCAATCCTGTGACATGCCTAGTCTTGCCCGATAATAGCAGGAGTAATGGAATTGCTTGGTGTAACAGTTATGACCTTTGGTTGGTGCATGTCCTCGTTTCCATCCAAGCAGGGACTCGAAGGTATTCAGAACGGTAAAGCTGACCTCTTGTGTCCCAGTCTTGCTGCCAGGGGTACTTGGAACATTAGTTTTCTTTCAAGAAGGAAGATACATACGCAATCCATTCTGCTCGATTTTTTTGAAGAAAGTCATCATGCCCGGTGAGTGGGAATATTTTTAGCTGCTTGTTTCCTGCGAGGTTTTTATAGATAGCGTCTGTTTCGCTGCGGCTTACGTTTCTATCTTGTTGGCCATACATCAACAATGTATTGCATTTAACGCCCTTGGCATATTCGGTAGGGTTGTGTTCAAATGCCCAAAAGCCATTTTGGATGCCGCCCCAAAATACGAGTAACGAAGCCATAGGAAAACATGGGATACCCATAATCTTAAATCTTGCACACACCGTTTGATACATGGAACCAAAAGGACACTCTACTATTATTCCTTTCGGGTGCAGCTGAAGGTCTTTGATGGCTTTCAGGATGGCTACAGCACCCATCGAAGAGCCTAAAAGATATATGTTTTTTTCGCCTTGTTGGGTCATATAGTCAAATGCGGTTTTGACCTCCTCCGCTTCTTTATACCCCAATGTCGTTTGGTTGCCCTCAGATGCTCCGCTACCCATAAAATCTACCAAAAGGGTATTGTAGCCCAATTGTCGTAGCTCGTCTGCTTTATCCAGCATTGCCGACTTCTCGCTGCTATAGCCATGAAATAATATTACTGTGCCCAGTGCAGTATTGCTGCTGTCTATTGGTATATGCCAACAGGCAATTCTTTTATTGCTTTGCATCGAGAGTGTCTCATATTGCCTCTCAGGTTTTCTTTTGTTGGTTGGCTTCGGGTTGTTTACTCCTAATACCAAGGTCTGCAACTTGTCGGTTACCGATAGTTTTTCCGGAGTTTTAGTCTTTGTGGTTGCGCTATTTGAAAAATGAGTGAACTTGTATGCATGAAAGAAGGCAACTACATTCATTGCCACAAAAGCAACTACAAAGACAATCGATAATGACCTGAAGCGTTTCTTTTTGAGTACTGGCATACAATAGCTGTGGAATGATATACGCACGTTTTAGCTATTTATTTTAAACGAGCAGGAAGTACATTTATTGTTGGTTTTCGTATTTTATCTCATTTTGCTGTAGTCGCCAAAGTTGTTGCGCGGCTTAGTTTTACGAGATGAGTATCAGGAACATAAATTGACAAAAACATCCTTTTGCAGTACACGCACTACTTGATATTCTGATAGGTACTCATGTAGGTCACTGGTTCGCCGGAGGTGTTCGGCTTTATAATCGTTAACGTCATTTGGCTAGCGGTTATTGCTACATCAAATGTGTCGGGGTTGCTATCCACAAGTGCAAGTCTGGTATCATTGTCCAGTAGCGCCCATAGTATAGTCACCGTCTGCGCACTACCTGCACACTTGTCCGTATTTTCATCCTTAACAGCTGTGCCATTTCCGGCAAATAACACGAAATCATCTTTTTCGCACGCATCCAGCTCCGCATACAAATCTATGGTGGTGTCTACGCCCATGTGGTTCACACTGGCTATCTGCGCCGATTGTTGCCACTTACCCGCCTCCAGCATTTTTTGGGTTGCTGACTTGTTGTCATCATCGTTTGTACTTTTCTTGCAGGCAGCCATCATAACGAGACTACAGCATAAAACGGCAAAAGTGTTGGACAGCTTCATAACATATAATTTCACATAAAACTATAAAACGCTTTCGACTATCCCAAGCAGCACGAGGTACTGTTGAAAACGCGCACCTGGTGGCCGCTCCGGACCATGTTGCTGTTACTAACCGTTACTGTTAGCTACCCCTGCCATGAATCGCGCAATAGCTGCCCCCAATTCCCTATTAATATACGCAGCATCAACAACCATGGTACCGCCTTGTGGCGCTATCAGTCTTTCAATCTCATTTCTGTATTCCTCAAACTCTTCCAGTACCAATGTAAAAGGCTGACCGGAGGGCTTGTCGAAATCTTTACTATTCAGGAACTGTTGGATTTGTTTCAGCACATATTCCATATCATCTCCCAGTTCAATGCCCGCCTGAAACATGAATTCAGAATAAGCATCCAGTATGATGAACATATAAACATGACCTTCCTTTATTGTTTCTAATTCAAACGACAAAAGGCAAATAACCTCAATGGGTTGCGTGGCTTTCTTTACTGACTCCATTGCTTAAGAAACTACTATTAAGGGAAAAGTCAGTCTTACAACTGACTAGAATAAACGCTTTCAGGGCAAATATACTTAAGTTTTTGTGTCGTCAATTTTCGCAAGCCATGTGCTTGCAATCAGCCTGCTGTATAGGGTTTAATGCTTGTTTCCTTACAGCTGGTTGGCGCGATTAACAGTAGGTTTGTTGTTTTGGTGTCGTTATAGACGCACGCACACAGTAGCCAATTCACAACATAGACAGGTGCCGGACATCCTTACATTAAGAACTAAGTACCCTTTTGTTGACACATTCCCGTTTGAGCGGGGGGGTACGATTGTTCGCAGGTAGCATATACGTATAAAGCTATTGCGCACTTCCATCGGTTCCGGTAAGGAGCTGCCATAGGTGTAGAGAGTAAACTATTAACCCGGCAAAAGATCACAAAACCAAAAGTTGTTCTCTATGTCGCCATGAGCGTACGATCGGCAAACCGTCTCGCCTACTGTATAGGCGATTGGTTGTTTGTAGTAGGGTGCATCAAAACAGAAAGTATGGAACTCGCCATTTTCGCCACATGGGTCTATGTCAGTTGGCAGATCGTTGATGAAACCTCTGTCTACTATTCGCCCGGCAAACGATTTGTCCAGCAATGTGCCATTCACACATACCACAATGGCTTTAAATCCTGACTCAATGAACTCCGCTATCAATTGCTTTGTATTCCGCTTCCAGAGTGGGAAAACTGTCTTTATACCCACGGTTGCCAATTGTGTCTCCCGGTATTTTCGAAGGTCTTCCAGAAAAATATCCCCGAAAGCCGCATAACCGAATCCTTGCTCCCTAAGTTGAGACACGCACAATCCTGTCAATTCCTCATACTCATCATTGCTGGGCTGTTCCGGTAGTTCTATTTTTCCATGCGCTATGCCTATAGCCTCGAGTTGTCGCTGCAGCAGCTCAGTTCTTACGCCATGCATACTTACTCGATTGTAATGAGCATTTACGGAAGTCAGTAGGTATGCAACGTTAAAGTCTGCATCCCTTAGCAGATAATGAAGTGCCAGAGCAGAATCTTTGCCACTGCTCCAGTTAAAGTATGTTTTATGCGGAGACATTCAGGATGCAAAGGTACACAGCCACCACCATAGTCACGGCATACCGGAGTTGAAAAGCTGTTTGTCGGTAGAGGACCTGCATCAAATTCGCGCCTTGTCGGGCTTTAATCAGAACCGATAGGTAAGGCCATAGTTAACAATGCCTCTGTATCCCGACCCAAGCTCCAGAAATCCACCGAAGTCCCGGCCAAAGCGGATGCCGATAGGTGCTATCTGAAGTGCACCATAAGTGCTTCTCGAATTCTTATACACGGAACTGACACCATTGTTTTTCGATTTAATGATATGGACGTAAATAGAATAGCCCGCGCCAAATACGCCGTAGAAGCGAAGTGTACCATTGGCAATAGTCAGATAGTTAAATGTGACCTCGGTTGCCATTGTATAGCAGGATTGTATGCCACGGCGATCTGTTACTGTAGAGGCATAGCTGGTGGGTGCGTAATTGTTACTTGAGTGCTCATAACTACCCACAACACCCAACGACAAAAGCCTGCTAAAATGATAACGGTACCCGAGGGATACGGCACCGAGTGCGGTCACATCCGTATTTTCGTTCATGTTGTACTGGCTAAGGGGCATGTATCCATGGGCTATAAAAAGCTCGCTACCGGTAAAAGCCGGGGGGCGGCTATCAGGTGCATCCTGCGTCTGCGCAAAAAGGTGCAGCGAAGAAAACAATATAGTTACAGCTATAAAGAGGGCTTTATTTTTCATATAGTAAAGATATATTTTTCTTGAAACTTTTGCATGTTGGTGGTTTTCAATCGCCAAGTTATTACTACCCTTTCACAAAACCGGACATCCTTTCGGTGCATTAATCCTACAAACCATATTTTAGAAAAATTCAGGCTCGCCTCTCTACTTACGTCGTTGCAGAACGACATTATTAGTGAGCTAAAAAATCACCCGTTAAAACGCATAACCGCAACTGTCCCAAGCAAAGCCTGGAGACTTGTTTTCCGATCCTGCAGTCTACTTCAATCAGCGCCGATAAACAAGCCGTTTTACGCTTGAAGTCCCGTCATCTCCCTCGAAGTGGCATATATACACACCATCAGACAAATTGTTTGGCAAATTAAATACAGAAGTATTTGCTTCGACCTTGTATTGTTGGACACCTCTTCCGTCTATAGTATACACCGTAAACAATCCTCCGATTGGTGTTTCTAGTGTAAGTATCCCCTTCGTTGGGTTCGGGTACATTTTGATAGTAGCTGTGCCTTTCACATTCGGCGGCGTTATTGAAGTAAAGCATTCTGCTGATGTTTTTACGGTCAATAAAAGTGTTGCAGTATCGTCGCTACATGCATTTGTTACTGTGTAAATGATTGTAGTAGTCCCACTAGCTAAACCTGTAATTTTTCCATCAGTTGCTACTGAGGCGACGCCGGTATTGCTGCTTGCCCATGTGCCACCCGCTATTGTTGTAGCAAGGTTTAGCGTGTCTCCAATACAAATTGAGTCGATACCGGAAACAGTACCAGCATCTACAAGCGGGTGAACAGTAACCACAATAGTAGCCACGTCAGTGCCACAGGAGTTGGAGAATAAATAGCTAATTGTTGCCGTACCTGTAGTTACCCCTGTCACTGCGCCCGTACTAGATACCGATGCAATGGCAGAAGAACTTGAGCTCCATGTGCCACCAGATACGGTATTAGCCAACAAATGTGGTAGCGTTACACAAACATCGCTGCCTCCTGTTATAGTGCCGGCGTCGGGCATTGGGTTTACTGTTACCGCATAGGTTGCTACTGCTGTTCCACAACCGTTCGTTACACTATAGCTTATCGTGTCTGACCCGGCACTTATCCCGGTTACAACTCCTGTAGATGCTACTGCTGTGTTTCCCGTAGACACACCCCAGGTACCACCGGCAACGCTTGCCGATAAAAGGATTGTGCCTGATGGACAAACGGTAGTTGCACCCGATACTGTACCGGCCACGGGCAACGGGTTGACGGTAATCGTCGTATGTTCAAAACAGCCTGCGGGTAGAGCGTACGTAATATTTACAGTGCCTGCAGCCACGCCCGTGACAATGCCCGATGCAGCACCTACTGTTGCTGTACCTGCTGTTCCGCTGGTCCATGTTCCGCCGGTAGTAGCGCTGGCTAGGGCAATCGTCGCACCTTCACAAACCTCACTTGCACCTGTTATGGGCAGAGGCATGGCATTTACTGTCAATGTAACACTTTCACTGCACCCGGTTGGCAACGTATACTCTATAGTGCTTAGACCCGTGGCTACACCAGTAGCCACACCTGATGTGCTACCGATAGTGGCAATCCCCGGCAAGCTACTGCTCCAAATACCGCCGGACGGTGTACTCGAAAAGTGTGTTGTTGACCCGGCGCAAACATTATCAGCCCCGGCGATGCCACTAGGCAATGGGTTTACGGTCAATTCTGCGGAAGTGCTACAGCCGGTTGCGACCACAGAATAGGTTATAGTGGATGACCCTGCTAATAACGTTGTTACTAAGCCGCTGCTACTACCTATCGTGGCTACGACTGCCGTGCTGCTAGACCACGTTCCTGCCGGAGTAGCGCATGACAAAGCTGATGACCCTCCTGCACATACCTCTAAGGTTCCTGTAATATCTGCGGGGATGGGGTTGACAGTGATGTTATGTAGCCTTCTACAGCCTGATGGCAATGTATAGCTAACAGTTACAGCTCCCGCAGAAACACCTGAAGCAATACCGCCCGTGCTTATATCTACCTCAGCCCCGGAACTACTCCATGTGCCGGTAGCAGGAGCTGTGCTAAGTGTAATATTGTCTCCTACACATACCTCACTTGCCCCGGTGATAATACTTGGCAATGCGTTAACTGTAACGGTAGCTGTTCTAAGGCAACCATTGGCTAATGAATAGCTTATTTGTGATGTGCCTGCAGTCAATCCGCTTACAAGTCCTGTCGCAGCTCCTACTGTTGCCACAGAAGTAGCTGAGCTAATCCATACACCTGACGGCACCGTGTTAGTCAACAGGCTTGTGGCACTCTGGCACATCGTTAGTGTGCCGGAAATAGCAGCAGGGGTAGTATTTACCGTAAACACTGTGGTGCTGATACAGTTAGCTGGTGTCTTGTAGGTTATTACTGCCGTGCCCGCCGCAACCGCTGATACCACACCTGTGCTTATATCGATTGTAGCATTTGACAAACTGCTGCTACTCCATGTGCCACCTGCCAATGCGTTGAACAGTGGGGCGGTACTCGACTCGCAGGCTGACGTTGTGCCGGTAATTGCTCCGGGTGTTTCGTTGACCGTAAATACTGCCGTTGCATAACAACCAGCTGGCAAGGTGTAACTAATCGTAACCGTACCTCCCGACACGCCCGAAACTGTACCCGATGTAGCCACCCCAAAGGAAGCAATACCGGCATCGCTGCTCTGCCAGGTGCCACCACTCACACTATTGGTAAGTGTGCGCGTAGCGCCGGAACAAACAGAAAATACGCCGGCAATGGTAGCTGGCTGTGGATTTACGGTAAAAACAGCAGCACTTGTGCAGCCGGCAGGCAGCGTGTACAATACATTTGCCGTACCTGTTTCCATGCCTGTAACAAGCCCTGATGATGCATCAATCGAGATACTTGAGCCTACCTTACTCCATGTGCCACCTGTCACGGTATTGGTCAATGTTGTTGACATCGTGTTACAAATAACCAAAGCGCCACCAATTACTGACGGAGAAGGGTTTACTGTTATGTTCAATACTGCGTCTGTACTTCCGCAAACATTAGATTTAGTATAAGAAATACTTGCAGTTCCGGCCATTACACCAGACACAATACCCGAAGAACTGCCTACGACAGCAATAGCGTCGGCAGAAGAGGACCAGACGCCACCCGCATCAGTGTTTGTTAGTGTTATATCCGAACCTTCACATAGGGTTGTAGCACCTGATATTGCCGATAAAACAGGAGTTGCATTTACGGTAACGTCTGCCGTTGCAACTGCACTGCCACAAGCATCCGTCACAGTGTATGAAATAGTTGCAGTGCCTTCTGCTATACCACTTACTATCCCCACTGTCCCAACTGCAGCAATAGCAATAGCAGACGATGACCATGTGCCTCCTGAAATCACATCGACAAGCGTTATGCTACTCCCTGCGCATACCATCGACGGGCCGGTTATGCTCCCTGCATCAGGAAGACCATTTACCGTAAATTCTTTCGTTACAAAACAATCACCTACAGTATACGTGATGTCCGTTGTGCCTGCCGATACTCCGGTCACAACGCCGGTAGTTTCGTCGACGGTAGCTATTGCTATATTGCTGCTACTCCATGTGCCGCCACCTGTACTATTGGTAAGAGTAGTTGTAGCTCCAACACAAGCGTCAGCAGTCCCGGCGATTGGCGCAGGTAGAGCATTTACGCTGAATACTATTGATTTTTGACAACCAGAGGGCAGCGTATAACTGATCAGTGTTGTTCCTGCACTTATGCTATTCACCATACCAGCTGCGTTTATTGTCGCAACAGATGAATTACTACTGTGCCACACTCCTCCGGGAACTGAGTTTGACAGTGTTGTGGTGTTGCCAATACAGTCAGAAGTCATGCCGGTAATATCTGCTGGCATCTGATATACTGTAACTGCACGTGTAATATAGCAACTCGTTGGCAGGGTATAAGTAATGGTAGCTGTAGCGCTACCGCCTGTACCTGAAACTATTCCGCTGGCAGAGCCAACAGTGGCAACACCTACATCGCTACTGCTCCATGTGCCCCCGGATGGGCTGCTTGATAATGCTGTTGTTGCGCCTTCACATACACTTGATATCCCGGCTATTGAAGCTGGTAAGGCATTTGCCGTAATGGTTACCGTTCTGCTGCATCCTGTTGCAGAAATAGTAAAGATAACCTGTGCCGGACCATTGTCTATACTTGTAACAACACCGCTTAGGGATCCGATTGCGGCTATTGACGGTGCACTACAACTCCAGAAGCCCCCTGTGGTAATTGTAGACAACGTAGTAGTGCTTCCTTCGCATAAACTGAGCGTCCCTGTAATAGGAGCTGGTAAAGGGTTCACTGTAATGACCGAGGAGGTAGTGCAGCCATTAAGCGTATAAGTAACACTTGTAGTGCCCATTGCAATACCGGTAACAACACCTGAGGATGAGCCAATAGTAGCAATAGAACTACTTACAGTAGACCATACGCCACCACCATCAGCATTGGTTAAAGTAGTTGTTGCATTTTCGCATACACCTGGTGTACCGCTAATATCGGTGGGAATTGCATTTACGGTCACCTCTGCAGTTGCAAAATCCGTTCCGCAGCTACTGCTTACCGTATAGGTTATCGTGCTTGTGCCGGCAGCTTCCCCGGTAACTACTCCGGTTGCTGTCCCTACACTGGCAGTAGCAGTACTGCTACTGCTCCAGTTGCCACCTGATACAGATGCCGATAGCGTAGTAGTAGCTGATTCACACACTGCCAACGTGCCTGTTATAGTACCTGCGCTCACCGTGGCGGTTACTGTCACTACTTTTGTTGCGGCAGAGGAAACCCCGCAACTATTGGTAACTGTGTACGAAATTGTAGTCGCTCCGACAGCCACGCCAGATACGACGCCACTACTACTTACAGTAGCTACGGCGCCATCAACCGAAGACCATGTTCCGCCGCTTACTCCGTTGGTCAGTGTTATGTCTGCTCCGGTACATACAGAAGATGACCCAGAGATGCTGCCCGCATCAGGCGTCGGGTTTACGGTGACATTGACCGTGGAAGTGTTGCTGGCGCAAACGGTGTTGCGGGTGTAGGAAATTGTAGTAGTGCCTGTGCTGACACCCGTTACAACACCTGATGTGCCTACTGTGCCTACTGCTGTAACAGACGATGACCATGTGCCACCAGCATCCGCCGGAGTTAGTGTAGTTGTGCTACCTGAACATACTGTATAGGTGCCGGAAATTGTGGTAGAAGCTAAAGTTGAAGAATAAACATCTACAGTCGTATGGGTAGATGCAGTACCACAACCATTGGTATTGGTATAAGAGATAGTGACAGTTCCCGCAACAGCACCAGTCACTTCACAAGTAGTGCCTGTTACGGAGACAGTTCCACTGGATGTTGACCATGTACCGCCCGATTCAGGATTTGTAAATGTCATAGAGCTACCCTCACAACCGTGCGTAGGTGCTGTTATTGTACCTGCACTTGGCAGGGGGTTAACTGTAACGACCGTTGTCGTTGAAGCACTTCCACATCCGTTGGCAACAGTATATGATATGGTTGTGGTTCCGGCTTCTAAACCTGATACTACGCCTGTAGTACTGCCCACAGTTGCTTTTGCGGTAGCGCTTGACGACCAGGTGCCGCCTGTGACCGTATTGGTAAGAGTAATATCAGCACCCACACAAACGGACGACGTCCCGGAAATAGAACCTGCATCGGGCGATGGACTTACAGTTACCACAGCGGTAACTGTACCGCTTGTAGTTACATAGCTAATATCTGCTGTCCCTGTCGACACACCCGTTACGACACCTGTAGAAGAGCCGATGGTAGCCACTCCTGTAGCACTAGAGCTCCAGGTGCCGCCTGATGTAGCATTGCTCAAGGTAGAGGTGCCACTTACACATACACCAAGTGTGCCGGTAATGCCAGTAAGTGGGCTATTTCGAAATATCGTTACAGCATTGGGTAAATTGTGAGTAACCGCTATATCTGACTTGCCATCTCCGTCAAAATCCCCAATTGCTACATCGCGCAAGGCACCATACGTGGGAATAGTGAGATTGAAAAATGGTGCAAAGCTCCCACTAGTTATTTCCCCACTAATAGCTGTATTTCTGAATACTGATGCTTGTGCCGGACTTCCCGCATACAATTGTACTATGTCTGGCTTAGCATCGCCATTGAAGTCTCCTACTGCAATGTATCTGGCAGATGAAGTCGATGTTGCGAAATCAACTCTGGCAGACAGTGAAGCTCCGTCTATGATGCCAGGAGTTGAGGTATTTCTAAATACGGAAATATCCCCAAAGTAGTAGTGACTAACCACCACATCCAGCTTGCCGTCGCCATCTATATCTGCTAAATCTACTTCTCCAACAGCATGTGCAGTAGTAAAGGTTTCAGGTGACGAAAATGAACCGGAAGTAAGTGAACCGGAAGTGTGGATATTTCGCAAAATTGATATGTTTGTGTAGCTGCCATTTGCTACCACAATGTCTGGCTTGCCATCACCATCGATATCTCCAACAGCAATATCTTTAGGGGCTGTGATTGTGGACATAAGAACGGAAGTAGCAAAAGAACTGCTATTGATAACCCCTGGTGTTGAAGTATTAGGGAGTATCCTAACGCCCAAACTGCTTCCCGATGCACAAATAATCTCTGGCTTCCCGTCCATATCTAAATCATTAATAGACAAATGAGTAACGGTACTGGATACAGAAAAGTCAACTCTTGTTGCGAGTGAACCACTGGTAATAGCACCCGACGTCGCCGTATTATGAAACACAGATACTCTCGTGTCGTCGTTATAGCCCACAACAATATCCAGCTTGCCGTCACCATCCAAATCTCCTATTGCAATAGCTTTAACATTAGTAGAGCTTCTACATGCAAAATCAACTCTAGCTGCAAAAGAGCCGCTTGTTATTGTGCCGCTCGAGCTAGTATTCCTGAATACAGAAATTGTACTCACAGTACTGTTAGTAACTACCATATCCAGTTTGCCATCCCCATCAATATCCCCCAAAGCAATACCGTCCGGATATGTCCCGGTAATATCCACCTGAGGTTCAAAGTTAATAGAGTTAACATCCAGGCTTGTGTCTTCGAAAGATGGAAGATAAGGGTATTGAGAATAGCCGGTCAAGTTGGTTGTTACATCGGTTATGGTAATCGGACTATAGGTAGCGCCTGCCGGGCTGGTAACGGATAAAGAAGTTGCACTTGCAGCAGATACAGCTGCGCGGGTGGCTCCAAAATAGACAATGTTGTTGGCCGGGGTGGTATTAAACCCTGTGCCGGTTATTGTGACACTACTGCCCGGGCTGCCAACTAAGGGACTCACTGCTGAAATTACAGGTTGTGCTAAAACCTCAATGGAAAAACATAGGAATGCCAGCGTCAGGATTGCTTGGGTAAATCGTTGCATATAGTGTATTATTAAATGTGTAAAAAGCTATCGTAGTAAAACAAATTGTTGCAAAGCGAAGTTATAAATTTTAGAATTAATGGATATGCGTATAATTTTTAATTTAATGCTAAATAATAGGCTATATTCCAAGTACTTCTTGTCTAATTGTTGGTGGGTTTCCTTAGGCATAATTATACTGGGCAAGTAAAGAACCTCCGCTTGCCGTAGGCACCAATACGTCCCCTGTCTTTTCGACTGGTGTCTGCACCACCGCCGCTCTTTTATGATTTGCGTGTTTGTGTTCCCATCGAGCCTCTCAGAGGACTAATTAGTCACTTGAGATTCGTAGTTGATATACCTACGAAAAAACCGGACATCCTTTTTGTCCTTTAATCCTGCGAATCAAGGTTCAGACAAGCAACACACTTCCTTTTCAGGGGTAGTTGCAAGTTTAGATCAACTATTTATCTGTCATTAGCAGGCGGAGTTTACACTGAGGAATCGAAGTGCTGAACCGTGGCAGTGTGGGTTAGCTATTGAATGAGTGGACTTCAATTAGCCATACTGGTGTGGTTTTGTAGTCCGGGTTAGAGCGTAAGCAAACCCGTTACATGCATGGTTTGCCTGGTGTGTATCCGGAGTAGTAGGGGATAATTGGTCCTGCATTTGCCGTAGCCTAAAACAATTATTAATCGGCGTACGTCTCCCGCCCCCCTGTCGTTACTGCACTTCGCTGTTGTTGACAACCAAGTCTTCACCTGTGCGTGGTTCTTGGAGAGGAACACCAACAACGGTAAAAAATCAGACAAATAGAAAAAGGACATAAGAGATTTTTCCGCGTCTGTAAATTCAGACAACTATATATACCGGTAAGCGATAATGTGTGGATAGCGAGAAAATATGGGTAAGTTTCAACAAAACTGTTTAGTTACCGAGCAGTCTATAAATACGATCATAAGAAATACAATAGTGTATTAAAACTACAACAGTAAAAATGAGGCCTATGAGATTATACTTTAATTGATAGAGAAAATAAATAGCAAAACAAAAAACAACTGCTTCAAAAAGGAGTCGCAACCAGCCCGGAATTGAAACAATAGCGTTTCCCGGATCCCCATCTACTCGGAAAACAGCCCAGGCAATCGAGACTGCAATAGTCAACCCCCAGGCCCAAAAGTACTTGTATGGCCCGGTGTGGTTGGTCCATCCCCAAAGTGCATATATTGTCACTAGTGAAATTTCGAGCAAAAATCTTAAAGCAAGATTTAAAGGATGATTATTCATATTTAAGGCTATTTTTTAATAAAATAATTATCCAAGTGGCTTTTTGTGTAGCGCACAATACATTCTACTTGTTTGAATTTAAATTAAGCGCAATGGATTTGACATATTCCGTGGGAGTGCACCCTGTTAATTTTTTAAATACGTTATTAAAAGTGGTTTTTGAATTGAACCCAGCCTCGAAAGCAATGGAGAGCACCGTCAGGTGTTTCTTATTAGGGTCAGTGAGTAAGTGTTTTGCCTTTTCTACCCTGTAATTGTTTATAAGGTCATAGAAACTCTTTCCCATTGATTGATTTAACGATTGGGATATCAGATAAGTAGGTTCGTTTGTCTTATTTGACAAATCCTGAAGTGTCAATTCCGGCTCTAAAAAAAGCTCTTCTTTTTCGAGGACTTGAACTACTTTGCCAATAATCTTTTGGGCTTCCTGTTCACTTAGTTTACTACGCTGGTATTTGGTCTTTCCTCCTTGCGGTTCAATTACAGTTACCGGAGGTACGACATCATGTGCCTTGGTTAATACCTGTGCTTCTGGTCCAGGTGTTATTTCCACCACGTCATTTCCCGATGCTACTACAGCTTGTATATGAATGTCTTTCTGCCTGAATCCGTTAATTGAAGCGTAATAAATATACACTATCAGCATCCAATATGCAGTCATATTTGATTTGCCTATTGTGAAACCATCAATTACATAAGAAAGAATGAATGCAATAAGGGCATAAATCATCAATAATTCATTCCACACGAGTATGTTTCTCACCCATTTGAGGTTGTAGTGCCTTTCATTGGAGAAGTTGTCTTTAATGAAAATTTGGTGTCTTTTGAACAACTGAACCGCTTCATAGAAATAGCCGAAGAAAACGATGAACTTAACAATGGTTAATACAAGATGTGCATTCG
Source organism: Bacteroidia bacterium (assembly GCA_030426665.1). GTDB lineage: Bacteria > Bacteroidota > Bacteroidia > Chitinophagales > Chitinophagaceae > Nemorincola. The sequence continues at coordinate 301,345 of JAUHYD010000004.1, forward strand.
AGTGCAATAACTCCGTCTCGCCGTTTACGACTTCCAACTTAGCTTTGTAAACAAAAAACCAGTACTCCACGACATACCCAAAGACAAATAGTAAGAGTAGCTGCAACAAATCTCTTTTGTACGCTTCCGGATGGCTGTAACTATGTAAGTAGAAGTAAGTGGAGGGAATACTAATCCAAATAAGCGAGTCGGCAGTCCACGCATATTTCCAACCGCAGTTCTGTTCAATAAATGGGAGTAATAGCAGCGAACTTGCAGAAAACAAATGCGCACAAAGGAAAACAGATTTATGCCAATCCAATTGTTTATTCCCTAGCAATATAATGCAAAATATATATCCTTGAATACACCCCAGTATAGGTAATATTTGTAAAATATCCTGAAAGGTGGCCGCCAAAAACATGACCCAAAAATAGAAAATGATTTGGTTGAGTGCAATACCCTAATTCGCTCATTTTCGATGGTATTGGTACGGATTTATTTGTCTTAATAAATTTTCAGATCATTGATTTACAGCGATTTGTGCATTTTTCCAATAATTCGGGACGCCCAATTGGTTCGTTCCGATTTGGCGGGGCATTACTGCACATTACCGGTCGCACCTTTGTGTCATAAAACAAAACAACTATGACACAACGTTTTTCACAAACAAAACAAAAGAACGCAAAAGTTGCACAGATTATGTTGTGCATTGCTCTAATTTTCGCTGTTACCACTCGTTTGCCGGCACAGGCTGTTCCCCAGACAATTAGAGGAATAATCACAGATCAGCAGTCAAAATATCCGATACCTTCTGTATCAGTAGAAGTCGTCGTGAACGGTATCAAATCGGGCACCGTTACTGACATTGATGGAGCTTATGAACTTACAGGTGTACCGATTGGGCGTGTTACATTACACTTAAGTCATCTTAACTATCAGGAGCAAATTATTCCTGATGTATTAGTAGAATCAGGAAAGGAAACTATCCTGAATATAGAAATGCTGGAAAAGGTAGCAGAGGTCAAAGAAGTGACAATAAGAGCTAGAAGGACTCAGATAACAGAAACGCAGATGGCCACCGTCAGTGCCAGCGTTTTTAACGCAGAAGACACCCGGCGGTATGCGGGAAGCCGCAATGATGTAGCACGAATGGCCAGCAACTTTTCTGGGGTAATGAGTAATAATGACAGCCGCAATGATATAATTGTAAGGGGAAATGCGCCTACAGGGTTACTGTGGAGAATAGAGGGTGTGGACGTTGCCAATCCAAACCACTTTGGGCAGGCGGGGGCTACAGGCGGTCCGGTAAGCATGATTAATAATAATGTTTTAGATAAATCTGCATTTTATACCAGTGCTTTTCCTGCCCAATTTGGAAATGCTACAGCCGCGGTATTTGACATTAGATTGCGTGACGGAAATGCTCAAAAAAGAGAATTTACTGCCCAAATGGGTTTAAACGGGCTGGAATTTGGAGCTGAAGGATATTTTTCGAAAAAAAGCCAAGCATCATACCTGATAGATTATCGATACAGCATTCCCGGGTTGTTGCAAAAAGTAGGTGTTATTACCGGCACGGGGAGTGCTATACCTCAATATCAGGACCTGAGTATGAAAGTGACATTGCCAACTAAAAATGCGGGAAAATTCACGTTGTTCGGTGTCGGAGGGTTAAGTAATATAGATTTCAAAGGAGATATAAGCGATACGGCTAATTTCTATAATGATCCGTTTACCAATCTGAGTTTCGAAAGCAATAGTGGAGTCGTAGGGATATCAAATACGTACTTTATCAATAGTTCTTCCTCGTCGAAATTAACATTGGCAGTAACAGGGTCGCAGATACGCACAATTCAAGACTCTCTCAATGATACCAGAGACGCATTTCCCACCTACAGGGAGCATACCGGCGAATGGAAATATGTGGTACGGGAGACCATCAACAAGAAATTTTCTTCCAAAGACAGACTTACATCAGGATTTACAATTGATGATATTCATTTCAACTTTGCGGATAGTAACAGGGGTGATGCCAACAATTTGAAACCACTAAGATTGGAAACTGGCAGCACTCAGTTGCTTGAGACCTACTCATCATGGCAGCACAGATTTACCAATAAAATGACCTTAAATGCTGGTATATACGGTCAATTTCTGACACTTAACAGCTCTTACTCGGTAGAACCCCGGCTAGGAATGCGCTACCAAGTAACAAATTCAGGCGCCATCAATTTTGGTTTGGGTCGCCATAGCCAAATGCAGGATTTGATGCTCTATTTCTTAAAGACACCTTCTGGCAACGGGGAGTATGTGGAAACAAATCATGATCTTAAATTCACGAAAAGCAATCATTTGGTACTTGGTTGGGAGCAGACTGTTTTTACAAACTGGCATTACAAAGCGGAAATGTATTACCAATCGCTTAATAAAGTACCGGTGAGCCAGGAACCTACTTCGTTTTCCGCATTAAACCTCGGTGCAACTTATGGAACTCCAAAACAGGACAGCCTAATAAACAATGGGACTGGTAGAAACTATGGTGTTGAGCTGACTATTGAGCGACCTTTTGCAAACGGATATTATGTAACTACCACCGCATCTGTATTTAATTCTCTTTACAGAGGTAGCGACAACATAGAGCGCAATACAGCTTTCAATAACAACTATATCATCAATGTGCTGGGTGGTAAGGAATGGAGCATAAGAAAATCCAATACCATAGGTATAAATGGCAAGCTAACCGCAGCGGGCGGAAAAAGGTATACGGAAATAGACCTGCCCGCTTCCATTGCAGCTCATGGTGCAGTCTACAACAATAGTAATGCATTCGCCCAAAAATTCAACGACTACTTCAGAACAGACTTAAGGGTTACTTATAAAATAAATGGGCATAAAATGATGCAGGAAATTTTTCTCGATATGCAAAACATTACCAATAGGCAGAATGCGCTTCGCCAGGGTTATGACAATAGAAGCCAATGTATTCGCACACAATACCAATTAGGGTTCACACCTAGTATTAACTACAGAATACAATTTTAATTTGGAGATATGCAATTGCACTTGATTAAAACACAAGCCGGCAATGCTTTGGAGGTGGGTATTATTGGCGCAGAATGTGATAACAACACCATTCTTTACTTTCATGGCACGGGATTATCCATACACGCCGTACCCTGGAGTGAAGCTTGGTTAATAAACAACGGCCTAACTGTGGTAGCTATAAACAGACCCGGGGTAGGTAATTCTGAAATATTGGACAAATGTACGATTGAAGAACATGTTATCGCGGCGAAGGATATTTTGAAAAAACTTACCATAAACGCTGTTCACGTGCTAGGGTGGGCTTCAGGTGGCATCTATGCAATGAGCTTTGCCTATAGCAATAAAGCTGTTTGCAAAAGCCTAATACTGGTAAGTGCTGCACCTCCATTTTCTGATATGCAGATTGGACCAATGACACTAAAGTGGAGGATAATAAAATTGATTAACAGGTATCTGCCATTCCTTTCTGTTCTTGTTTTTAGGTATTTATCCAGGCAGGTGGTTGCCGACTTTGATAAAACATGGAGAGCAACAATTAATGATGCACCTGAAGCGGATCAAAAAGTACTGCTGAATCCGGACATAAGAAAAAGAATCATCAGGGCGATCCTTGACTTCTGGGGTCACAATGGGAAGGCTATGCTTTTGGACATAAGAGCAATTACAGAATACAAGATTGATTTAGAAGAGTTAGTCGGTTTGCGGGTAGCTATTTTTCATGGTACTGAGGATAATATCATGAGTTTAGCTGAAGCCAGAATATTGCACCGACAAATACCGGGTAGCGAATTAATAGAATTAAACGGACAGGGGCATTTTGCCATTTTGCAAAATTTGAAATCAATAATTGAATTCATCATAAAATGAGAAAAACAGTAATGACTATTCCCGCGATAGCGGTATTTATATGCATGTTCATTATTTACCAGGCTGCTGAAGTGGCAATTCGCTTTTACAATAATATTCCTATGTTTCTTGGATTAATGCTGCTAACAATAACCGTAGGGTATTTCTTGACAAAAAAATTATTAGCGAAGAGTATTTTCGTGTATGATTCAAATTCATTACGGAATAACAGCAGAAACCTACTAGTGGGCATTGTGTCTGGCATCGCAACTTATCTGGCCTCCTTCTATATTTCAAAAGTGCTTTTGTTGGAAGTTTCCGGAAGGCGTCCTGATGTTATAGAGCTTACAAAAGGGCTTCTTATTTTCACGGCAGGTACATTTTTGCCCTCGTTGGCCGAGGATCTTCTGACCAGAGGGTATTTATTTGCTATCTGGCCCCGTAAGTATTCCCCTCTTGCTTTTGTACTCTTTTCTTCATGCATATATGTACTGAACCACACTTATACTCTTAGTAATGGTCCCCCTTTAATAATATACCTTTTCATTACGGGCGTAAGTCTGGCTATTCCCATGTTGCTTACCAGTTCCATTTGGTACACATTTGGATTGCACTGGACCTGCAATATAATTTACAGAATGTCTAATGATATTTATCAGAGCAGCCAGGTGCCGGGTAAGGTTGTTTCATCGCTTGCAATCCTTTGTGTCGTTGTCGCCTGTTTTATCCCCATAAATATGCTAGTAATTAGCCTGTCAAATAAACGATTTGGCTGCCATAATCAAACGCAAATTCATAATAATTAATTTCGGCTTCGAAAAAACTTTACCGATTTGAACGGTATCCGACCTCAAAAAAATCTTATAAAATTCAGAGAAACATTAAATGAAAAGTCATGACAAACACAATGAAAGCGATAACCTTTGAAAAAGCAGGGACACCTGAGCAGGTATTGCAGATTAATAATGTGCCGATTCCGACCCCTGGAGACAATGAGGTACTGGTAAGGATCTTGGCGAGTCCTATCAATCCGGCAGACCTCCTGTTTATAAGCGGCAGATACAGGGTCTCCCCTGATTTTCCTCAAATTGCAGGTCTGGAAGGCGTAGGAATTATTGAAAAGGTAGGCAAGAACCAGAATTATGAGACAGGTACTTTGGTAGCATTCAGGCACAAGGGGGTGTGGGCAGAATATGCGCTCATACCTGTAGACCGGTTGATTATACTGCCGAAAAATTTTCCTATTGAAAAAGGCAGCCAGCTTGCACTCAACCCCATAACGGCTTATGCTCTATTAGAGCAAGCTAATATAAGGACGAGCGAATGGCTACTCCTTACCGCAGCGAATTCAGCCATATCAAAAATAATCATCCAGTTAGCTAAAATAAAAGAAATAAATACGATTGCAGTTGTAAGGAACGACGATGAAACTTCGGTACTTCAAAATATTGGTGCTACGGAGGTTGTAACTACCCAATCAGATAATATAGTTCGAGAAATATTAGATATAACGAGTGGAAGAGGTGTTACATGTCTGCTGGATGCTGTTGGTGGGCCATTATTGTCAGCATTGATGGAAGTAATGGCATCTAATGGACAAATTATCTCCTATGGCCTCATGGACGCAGCCAATGTAACGTATCATAATTCAGCAGTTATATTTAAGAACCTTACTATTAAAGGGTTTGGGATAGATGCCTGGTTAGAAAAAAATGCCGAAAAAAAGTATGGCGCATTTAACTTTCTCATCAATACAATAGCAGCTGATGACTTTGAGATGCCCATTGCCGCTAAATTCTCCTTCGGCGATTATCAACAAGCATTCGATTTGTATAAATCCCGGACAAACCATGGAAAAATACTGTTAACTAACTCGATAATGGAATGATAAATATCAAGCTAACAACAAGCCTTTCGGGTCATTATCGTTTTATATTGGTAGCGGTATATGCTCTATTTTTATGCAACAATATTGTCTCAGCTCAGCAAAACATTGTGCTGATTCCGACCATACATCAACTACACAACCTAAATCCGAAATACAACTACGATAGCCTCAGAGCGTTGGTGTCTGATTTCAATCCGTCTGTGATAGCAGTAGAAATTCGAAATGAAGACATGAAGTGCGATACTGACTATCTGAAACGAAACTATCCCCAAGAAATGTGGAGGATGCGCTATTGGTTCCCGAACGCAACAATAATTGGTTTCGATTGGCTAGGTGCCGATATAGAAGGCCGTTTGATACCCGAAAACTACTGGAAAGAGCAATCAGAAATAAAGAAATGGGAAAAACTACTGAATGTAGATACGTTTTGGAATTCAAAAACAGAAGAATGTGACCGTTTCACAAAGCAACGCATAGTCTTATTACAATCATTGTCGCTGAGCCAGCTGTTAAAAAGCAATGATTCGGCATTGACGGTAGGCTACTATAATTGTCTTGGAGAGAAATTGATAGGTTCCGTTCATTATCGCATTCTTGATTTTTACAACCTCAGAAACAAGCAAATGGCTGGTAATCTCGAAAAAATAATCCGTAGATATCCGGGCAAAAGGTTGATGATACTTACCGGCGACGATCATTATCCATTTCTCATTAAGCTATTGCATCTAAATTAACAACATTCATTAACACACAAATAAATAATCATGTACATCATAGAACTGACATACATAAAACCAATTGAAGAAGTGGATCGGCATATAGCCGCTCATCGTGAGTTTCTAAATAAATATTATGAAACGGGGAATTTCTTGGTGTCCGGAAGAAAAGTTCCCAGAACCGGCGGTGTTATTCTGGCATTATTCCCGACACGTCAATCGATGGACGAAGCAATACAAAATGATCCTTTTTTCAAGAATGGAGTCGCCAGATATACGATTACGGAAATAGAGCCGACCCAGAGCAATGACTTACTAAAACCACTATTGGGTACCTGATTTTTTAATTTGTAGTTGCGGCCATCCCATTCAACTAAACAAACGATGAACTTGGGCTGATGGTAACTACAAGATTGCAAGAATGGGCCTAATCGATATGGGCTGCCCGCAAACAAAACATACTGACAACAATAATTTAAACACACAAAATCAATAGATAAAATGGAAAATAGAAATCTTCAGGAAAAGAATATCGAAACCGTTAAGTTGGTCTATAGCTCCTTTCTAAAAAGGGACTTCAATGCGATTTTAAATGTATTGGGTCAAAACGTAGAGTGGGGAGAACCCTCAAATCCGTATAACCCGGCAGGTGGCACAAGGCATGGACATGAAGGGTTTCTGGAATGGCTGAGAATTGGAAGAGAGGCAGAAGAAATACTGATTTTAGAGCCAGAGAAGTTTCTGACTGATTATGACAACGTTGCAGTTGTTGGATATACAAAGTGCCTGGCAAAGCCAACAAATAAAACATACGAAACTGATTTCGTACACTTATTCAGTTTTAAGGACAATAAAATAGTAAAGTTTCAGGAATATTTTGACACGTTTGCAGCAGGAGAAGCATTCAGGAAATGATTAGTACCGTGTTGTTGTTGAAAACGCTTTTTTAAAGCAAAAATGTTTTCAGGTAATTTGTCGGAAGGCAGAATTTATGTTACGCTTCTCAAAATGAAATTGTGAATACACACAAATGTAAAGAGTATTTTTTGACATTTTTTATAAGACCACTGCTTCACATGGCAAGTAGGCAATTGAAATACTTTATAATAGTACTGATACTAAAAAATCAAATTATGGAAGCAAATGCTCAAAATCAAATTGTGCGAAATGAACTATTAACTGCTGTTGTTGGCAAAAGAGAGGTTTCTGCGGTGAAAATCGTAGAAATAGAATTTCCGGCAGGTCAAAAAGCTCCTTATCACAAACATCCATGTCCGATAATAGGACAAATAATTTCGGGGACGTGCCTTATTCAGATTGAAGGAGAAAACCCACAAATTTTGCGACCCGGGGAAGCATTCTACGAACCGGCAGAAAGGCCCATAATTCATTTTGATAATTACTCAGAGAAAGAGCCGATGAAATTTGTCGCCTATTATCTGACAAATGGCGAAAAGGAATTAATAGACATTTTGCCTACCGAAAAGTGACGCGGCAGAGAATTATATTCCACCATCGTAGGTGTGCCTCTCTGACGTGCCGGGACTTTGGGTAAAGTAGGTGAGTTTTGATAGATTATTGTATCGTTTGCCAGTCGAAAAAAAACGGAAGTAATGCCGACAACAGAGGAAAGAATCGGCTCACTGGGAAGTTCACCCCCCCCCGAGGCCGAAAATGCAAAGACGCCCACCCTCTACAACCGGGCATCCTTTTTGTCCTTTAATCCTGCGAATCAAGGTTCAGACAGGCAGTACATTGAGTAAACAACATGCTGGGCACAAGCACTTTGAAAATTACATCAGGTGTTGTTGTAGCAGCACGCTCCCCTTTCTGGGGTTGGGGTCGGTACAATTTTAGTTGAACAAATCCTCCAATTCGTCCCCCATCTCTGCGTTTGCCTTAGGTTGTACCTACTGGCATTAGTGGTAACCGGTTTCTGACCGACGAATTAGTTGCTCGCCAATATTAGGGGGAGTACTTGTCGAATGACACAAAGGCGGTCGAAGGCATGTGCCGGAAACCAACAAAAAAGTCAGGCATCCTTTTTGTCCTTTAATCCTACAAATCGTGGGTCAGACGAATTTCTGCTTATTCGTAAATCAGGAGAATAACCCCCTCGGTAGAGTAGTCGTGATACTTCGCCAAGCTGGAATAATTCGGGCAAAATAAAAAATTACTATTATTCTGTCATATTTTCTTAAAACCTGTCACTAACTATAATAGAAACACTAAAAATGATAATTCAAATCTTTAAAAAAATGGAAAACCAAAAAAAGAAAGTAGATCAAATTCTCACAAGAAATCAAATCCTTAGCAGTATAATATGGGCAATTGTTATACTCGCATGCTCTTTTAGTCCCAATAAAAATATAACTCTGATTCTAATAGCAGGATTTTTTATTGAATTCCTTCGAATATCTTCAGCTAACAAGTCTTTGAAGAAGGCAAATAAACAAAAAGAATAAATTCAATTTTGTTTTTCAATAAACATCACATAGCAAATAAATTCATAAAGTCATGATTGAATCAGTTGATAAATGAATTTTATTTTTCACATTGATTTATAGGACAGTTACAAATACTATGAGATGCCGCATAAATTGAAATTAAACTTTGAACAGATACTCGAAGAAAATAAGAATAAAATATTCAGAATATGCAGAATATATGCTACACTTCCTATAGAACCTCAAGACCTCTTTCAAGAAGTTGTTTTTCAAATTTGGAAATCTTTGGAGCGCTTCAAAGGTCATTCCTCTATAGATACCTGGGTGTATAAAATCACCATTAACGTTTGTTTACGCTCTAAATTGAATTTAGACAAGATTAATAATAAAACGGAGCGGTTTGAATCAATTCATTTTACACCAATAGAAAAGGAAATTGATGTTTCTGAGCAAGAAAAATTCAAATATTTGGAGGAGTGTATTTCAACCTTAAATGAAACGGATACCTCGCTTATTGTACTTTATTTAGATGATTTATCTTACAAAGATATATCCATAATCACAGGGTTGTCAGAAAATCATATTGCAGTAAAAATGAAAAGAATCAGGAAAAAGTTATTTGAATGCATCACTCCAAAAATCAAATAAAATGTTAGACAAAGAATTAAGAGATATTTGGAATAATTCGTCTCAAACGGCGCGTATTTCTATTGAGACGGCTCAATTAATAAAGGACTTGAATGCTAGAGTGAGTAGCATTCAGAGGGTCATTAGAAAAAGAGATATAAGAGAGGTTTCTGCCTCAGCGGTTGGGATGCTTATTTTTATGTACCTGCTTTATGAAATTCCATTTCCAACTACCAAGATAGCCTGTTCTTTATCCATTATTTGGTTTGCCTTTGTAATTTTCAAATTTAGAAAATCTAAAATGCAGCGCATAACAAGCCATTTGGATTTATCGGTTGAAGGGCAACTTTCTGATCAGAAAGCAGCTTTGCAACATCAGGCGAACTTATTAGACTCTATTGCTTATTGGTATGCCATACCTCCTTTTATAATTAATTGCGTATTCCTTTTAGGCCTCGGGAATCCGGCAGATTACAATTGGACCAATAGCCTGGCAAAAAGTATCTTACCGCTAACTGTCAATTTGAAAATTATAACGACAATCGGGTTGGCATTTTTTTATGTATTTATTATCTGGATTAATAAAAGAGCTTTAAACAAAGATGTAAAGCCAATTATTGATAGCATTAATAAAATGCAACAACAGATAAATAGTTAATGTTCATGAAACCTGTCATATATAGCCAATTGCTTTTGACTCAATTCGGAGGTATGTAGCAAATCATACGCAAAAACTGAGCATCCTTTTTGTCCTTTAATCCTACAAATCCTGGTTCAGACAAGCCACACGTTGAGTAAACTATATGCTGCGCACAAGCTCTTTGGAAATGACATCATGAGTAGCTACTGCAGTACGCCCCCTTTCATGGGTGTGGGTAGTTGCAAGTTTAGCTCAACATCCGATTGCCGTAGTCTAAAACAATTATTGATCGGCGTATGTCTCCCGACAACGTCGCTTCTGAGGTCCCCCCCCCTTGATTGCCGAAAATGTAAACACGCCCACCCACTACAATCTAGCATCCTTTTTGTCCTTTAATCCTGCGAATCAAGGTGCAGACAAATCCCCAACTCCAAAATGTGGATATCTCACCCTGTCAGTTTACGACTATTGGCTCGCTTTTTGCGGCATATAGTGTCAATATTGGCATCGATTGCTACCTGTAATTATCCTGCTAAAGTGTAAAGTGATTTCAGGACGATACACTCGTGAACCAAGCAAAGAGTGCGCAAAAAATGCGCAATTTTACAGGCTGTATTTTACATAACTAATTGATTATTAGCGATTAGTCGAAATTCAGAAAACCCCTCAGAAAATTGCGCAATTTGTAGGATCGGTAGGAGGAAGGAGTATTAAAATCGTTGCCAAAACTAAAAAAGCAGCTACAAATAAATGTAACTGCTCTTTGTGTTTTGGTGCGGGTGGAGGGACTCGAACCCCCAAGCCTCGCGGCACTAGATCCTAAGTCTAGCGTGTCTACCAATTTCACCACACCCGCATTAGGGAGGGCAAAGGTAATAAAACAGACAATATAAATTGCAAAATTGTTGCGAGGATTTTTTTTTGACGCGGCAGACATAGGTTTCTGTTAAAAATCCGCTTGCCTTTGTGGTCAATAGCCGGCGTAGCCGTACTTTGCAGTCAGAAAACAACGAAATATGAACATAAAATTTGAACCATTGCATGTGCCGGAGCGTAAGTTGCTGCCTGCCGACTTTAAACTGACAGACTGGGAAGCACTTAAGCCCTACTTCGAGGAACTGAAGAACAGAGAGATAAACACAAAAGAAGCACTTGACGGTTGGTTGCGGGATGTAAGCGAACTGGAAGCAGTGATAAGCGAAGATGCCTGCTGGCGACAGATACACATGACCTGCGATACCACCAACAAGGAGTATGAGGAAGCATTTACCTATTTCTGCATGGAGATAGAGCCCAAAATGAAGCCTTACGGCTTCGAGCTAAACAAGAAGTTGCTGGCATGTCAGTTTACTAAGGATTTAGACAAGGGGCAGTATTTCCCCTACCTGCGTGGTGTAGAAAATGCTGCGCAGCTATATAGGGATGAGAACGTGCCACTGCAGGCAGATATGAGCCTGCTGGCGCAACAATATGGAGTAATATCCGGTGCTATGAGTGTAGAGGTAGATGGCAAGGAGTATACACTACAACAAGCGGCGAAATTCCTCCAAAGCTCTGACCGCCAGTTGCGGGAGGCTGTGTTTGGCAAGGTAGCAAGTCGTCGGTTGTCAGATAAAGACAAGCTGAATGAACTGTTCGATAAGTTGCTCAAGCTACGCCAGCAGATAGCCGTAAATGCCGGGTTCGAAAATTACAGAGATTATAAGTTCCGCTCGCTGGGCCGGTTCGACTATACCATAGAAGATTGCTTTGCGTTTCATGAGGCTGTGAGAGAGCATATAGTACCGCTGCACGCTATGCTGCATAAGCACAAGCAAAAGCGCCTCGGTCTGGATGTTATGCGCCCATGGGATGGAGATGCCGAGCCGAAAGGTACTGAGCCGCTGCGCCCGTTTGAGGGAGGTAAGGAGCTGGCAGAAAAAACTATGGAGGTGTTCAGTCGTTTGTCGCCATACTTTAGCGGTTGCCTGAAGACTATGGAGGATATGAAACGCTTAGACCTCGAAAGCAGAAAGGGCAAAGCACCGGGAGGGTACAACTGTCCCTTGGCAGAAACAGGAGTTCCCTTCATCTTTATGAATGCTGCCGGTACCATGGGCGACGTGATTACTATGATGCACGAAGGTGGCCATGCTGTACACTCGTTCCTCTCGCACGACTTGCCGTTAGCTGCCTTCAAAGAATACCCGATGGAGATAGCAGAGCTGGCGAGCATGAGTATGGAGCTGTTTTCTATGGAGCATTGGGATGTATTCTTCAGTGATGAGTCAGAACTGAAAAGAGCGCAGCTCGAAGAAATGGAGCGGGTTATAACCGTTCTCCCCTGGATAGCCACCATCGATAAGTACCAACACTGGATTTATACAAATCCCGGTCATTCGGTAAAAGAAAGAGAAGAAGCGTGGTTGTCCATACTGGCAGAGTTTTCTACCGGAGTTACAGACTGGAGTGGTTATGAGGAGTATCGCGCTAACTTCTGGCAGAAGCAGTTGCACTTATTTGAAGTGCCGTTTTACTATATAGAATATGGTATTGCTCAGTTGGGTGCTATCGCTATGTGGCGACAATACCGCCAAAACAAAGAGCAGGCACTAACCAACTACAAGAACGCACTCAGCCTCGGCTATACCAAAACGCTGAAAGAATTGTACGATACTGCAGGCATCAGGTTCGACTTCTCAGCTGACTACATCAAGGAGTTATCAGACTTTGTGACACCTGTCCTGAAAGATATGGGGGTGGAGTAGTGAATAAGAAATAACAAATCCCGACAAGCCTCGTGCTTGTCGGGATTTACTAAACAAATTACATTATCCCATTGCCCAATTGCCCCATTATCGAATTGCCGAATTGTCAAATTGTCTAATTATCTAAATCCACCCATTATTATGCAACAGCTTGGCGATTTGCACAGCATTGGTGGCAGCACCCTTGCGTAGGTTGTCGGCAACTATCCAGCAGTTGAGGGTATTGGGTTGTGAGTAGTCTCTGCGTATGCGCCCTACGAATACCTCATCTTTTCCGGCAGCATCAAGCGGCATGGGGTAGCCGTTCATAGATGGGTTGTCTACAACTATTAAACCACCCTGATTGGAGAGCATTTCTTTGATGTCAGACTCCTGAAAGTCGTTAAGTAGTTCGATATTCACGCTTTCGCTATGACCTGCTGTTACCGGTACCCTAACAGCAGTTGCCGTAACAGCGACTTTGTCGTCACCCATAATCTTGCAGGTCTCCTGAGACATTTTCATTTCCTCCTTGGTATATCCGTTTTCCTGAAATATATCTATGTGGGGGAGTACATTCAGGTCTATCTGGTAGGGGTATATGCGGTGTTCGGGGTTGCCACTACGTTGTGCCATCAATTCGTCAACCGCCATTTGTCCGGAGCCACTCACGCTTTGGTAAGTGCTGACAACTACCCGCTTGATGCCGTATTTTTTATGGATGGGGTCAAGTACCATTACCATTTGTATGGTAGAGCAATTTGGGTTGGCTATTATGTAGTCGTCTTTGGTAAGTACATGACCGTTCACTTCAGGCACCACTAATTTTTTGGTAGGGTCCATGCGCCAGGCAGATGAGTTGTCAACAACCCTGCAGCCGGCATCGGCAAATTGTGGCGCCAACTCCTTAGATATTGCACCCCCTGCCGAAAACAATGCAAGGGCAGGTTTCATGGCGATGGCAGTTGCAGCATTTACGACCGCATACTCTACACCCTTATAGCTGATTTTCTTTCCGACTGATCGGTCCGATGCTACGGGTATCAATTCTGTTACCGGGAAGTTTCGTTCTTCAAGTACTTTCAGCATGGCTTTGCCCACCAAACCTGTTGCACCTACTACAGCTACTTTCATATTAGTTTATTTTATGTCAGATTTATCTGAACCACAAAGGTAATGTTCCCGTACTTATATCTGTATGGACTTGAGAGGGAGTTGCGAATTGTTACAGGGATAGTTTAACAAATAAATATCATTAACCTGATTAATAATGTTTCGCTTACTGAATAACAAGACTGTACGCTCAATGAATTAGTGATGAGTTGGCTGGTAAAAGCATAGAAGGTACGTAATGCATACAACCGCACTTTTGCCTCGCAGCTAATTTCTTACTTTTGCAGTCGCTGACAGGGTATTTCAGAAAGCATCACATAGAGAAAAATAAAACACACATATGAACGAAGTATTAGAGAAAGTATTTTTTGGGAATTCCGTTTTAGATTGGTTGATAGCAGCCGGGATAGTTGTGGGTACATTTTTGGGTGTAGCCATCCTGGGGCCGATACTCCTGAAGCGGTTAGAAAAGCTTGCCGAGCGAACATCTACAGATTATGATGATCTGCTGGTAATGTCAATTGAGAAATTTATTTTTCCATTGCTTTACGTCGGTGGTGTGTATGCAGCGCTGTCATATTTGTCTTTTCCTCCTAAGGTAGATAAGTACACCACAATGGCGCTGGTGTTGATTTATACCTATTTTATAATGCGCATTATCACTGCTGTTATAGAATACCTCATTAACTCATTCCTGAAAAAGCAGGACCAGGGCGAAACTAAACAGAAGCAGGCCCGGGGGCTCATTATCATTATTAAGTTCATTGTATGGGCATTAGGCTTTGTATTTGCCCTCGATAATATGGGCTTCAATGTGTCCACCATTATTGCCGGTTTGGGTGTCGGTGGTATCGCTATTGCATTAGCAGCTCAGACAGTGTTGGGCGATCTGTTTGCGTACTTTATCATTTTCTTCGACCGCCCGTTCGAGATTGGCGACTTTATCGTATTTGATTCGGACAGCGGTATTGTGGAATATATAGGGGTAAAATCGACCCGCATTCGCACGCTGAACGGACAGATATTGGTCTGCTCTAACAAAGACCTGACAAATGCCCGTGTAAACAACTTCCAGAAGATGGACCGGCGCAGGGTGGTATTTAAGTTGGGCGTTATATATCAGACCCCGGCCGATAAACTGGAAGCAATACCCAATATGGTGAAGGAAGCCATCTTGTCTGTTAAAGGTCTTGAATACGACCGTGGGCACATGTCCGGTTTCGGAGATAGTAGCCTGAACTTCGATTTTGTGTATTATGTTCCCAGCCCTGACTTTGCGGTATATATGGATATGCAGCAGGAAGTAAACTACAAAGTGTTCCGCAAGTTTGAGAATGAAGGTATTGAGTTTGCTTACCCAACACAGACATTGTTTGTGCAAAACCAAAGCGAACCTACTTCGGAGGTTGTTCCGGCTAAATAGGCCGGAACAATTGGGGTTAAGGTACGGGGTCATGCCCGTGTTTCCCCCATGGGTGGCAGGAGCAAAACCGCTTTAATGCCAGCCACCCACCCTTTAGCGGACCGTATTTGTTGATGGCTTCAAGCCCGTAGGCACTGCACGTAGGTGTAAACCTGCATCTGGCACCCAGAAATGGCGATATAGCTCCCTGATAGAAGCGAATGATGCCGATAAACAATATGGTAAGTAAACGACGCATGTGGTTTGTAAAGGCAATCGGCTCAGGGTTCGCTGGCGAGCTTGTCTGCCTGCGATACCTCAATCAGTTTGTCGATGCCCGATTTCACGGCAACTGCTACTTGTGTATAGTCAGGCATCTCCTTTCCGGTAAAGATAATGAATACATGCATCTGACTGCCGGCTGGTATGGCATCAATTAAAGCCTGTTTGTTTAGTCGCCAGGCCTCAGTAAGCAGCCGACGTACCCGATTGCGCTGAAATGCACGACGAAATTTCTTTTTGGGGGCAGAAAAGCCTACTTGAAGGGGTGATTGGGGATTGTCTATGTCGACGATTCTATAGATAAACCGTACCGGAAAAACAGAAAGCGCTTTCCCGGATTGGAAAAGCGCATTAATATGCTGCTCTTTTTTGAGCCGCTCATATACTCTGAAAGTAGTACGAATGGCAAAAAGTGTTAACTATGTAAAGAAATATTACTTCAGACGGCTCTCGTCTGATACTGTCAGCTTATGACGGCCTTTTGCACGGCGAGAAGCCAATACTCTACGGCCATTAGCAGATTCCATGCGCTTACGGAAACCATGTACTGATTTACGGCTACGGCGACTTGGTTGGTATGTACGTTTCATTGCTATCTGTTTTTAAAGTTGCCTCTTTTTCAGAGGGAGTGCAAAGGTATGATATAGTTTTGATGTGAACAAATAATTTGGGTGACAGAATTTGTTGGCACCGAAGAATAATATTTCCAGTTCTTTTCTGGTGGCAAATGTACGGATAATGGCAGATAAATTGGTTTACTAATCTTGCCTAGCTGCCTGTCTATGTGCTAGAGGTGGTTAACTATAAAGCTTCGCAGCGACACCGGAAGGTTACGCAGATTAACTGTATATTTATGACTACGACATTTGGGAGTATTGAATGCCTCGGCAGTCAAAAAGACTGGTTGTAGGATAGACACCAGTCGAAAAAGACTGGCGCCAAGCGGGGATAATAGTGAAGAAAGAATCTGAGACAAAAGATTCGGAAGCTCCTAACAAAAATGAATAAGCTATGTTTTTTTATGTGTTTGTTGTGCCATTTATAATTGTGTTTATCAAATATATTTTTAAGAAAAATAAACCCAAAAAAGCTATTGAATTTGTCAATCTAATATTGAGTTCTTTTTCATATTTGCTGTGCTATATGTTCATAACGTATTTTATAGAAATGGAGAACATATTCACTATCGGTTGGACATTCTATGGTCTAACCCTTTTCCTTCCATCTTTATTTCTGCTCGTTATCCTACTAAAACTGTACTTCTATTTTAAGGGGCGAAAGTAGAACTAGGGAAATCGCGCATGATAACATTGGCATAATATTCTCAGCTTGGCGTAGTGTTCCACGGTGCAAAACATATCCACGCTTGGCATAGTCTAAAATCAGGGATTGGCGTGGTCGCCTGACTACGTCACAGCGGAAGTCAATCTCCGATGATAAGAAAGTAGGTGCTTTGGCCATATGGTGATGTTCCGCAGGATCAAAAGTTTATGGAAAAAGGGTTTGATAATTACGAGAAATACCTTCAAAAAAAGAAGAAATGACGAGGCGTTTTGTATTGTTTTTTATTTTAGTTTTGATTGGGATAGTGGCGTTGTGTTATTCGATAAGCGATTTGTTGCCAACGAGACGTGATAAGTTTAAGACAATTCAAAATCAGGAATTAACTGTTAGTGCGTATGTTGTTGTTGGCAACGCAACTGTCGGGGACGAAGTTCAAATTGTACAAGAATTAGATAGTCGCGATACGGTTCTTGAGGATATTCAAAACTATAACTTCATTGTTGATGTCTTTTTTAAGAATCAAGATACCATTACTGTAATTGTCCGTGACACTTCAATCGCTGGCAGTGATCAGACTTTTTATGTTAAAATTGGTAGCAATTGATAGATTCAAGTGGATACCCTAGCCGCCTGTCTATGTGCTAGAGGTGGTTAACGGTACAGCTTGGCAGCGACACCGGAAGGTTACGCAGATTAACTGTATATTTATGACTAAGACATTTGGGAGTATTGAATGCCTCGCCAGTCAAAAAGACTGGTTGTAGGATAGACACCAGTCGAAAAAGAGCAGAAAAGCCTACTTGGAGGGGGTCAATTTCTGCTTAGCTCATTAGTGTTCTGCGGCAAAAATAAGTCATTAATGAGGAAAAGCTAACTAATTTTCCCCCATTGCGACTTCTGCCCTTGTTGAGATAGCATATAGCGAAGCGGTTGGTGCTCGGGCATGGAGAGTGTGGGGTCGTAGGTGAGTAGCTGTTGGGCTGCTAATCGGGTTTCTTCTAATACGCCGCTATCTAATACTATGTCTGCCAGTTTGAACTTCAGCAAACCACTTTGTTTGGTGCCGTACATATCGCCTGGACCGCGCATTTTCAGGTCTTCCTCTGCTATCTCGAAGCCGTTGTTGGTGCTGACCATTATTTGCAGCCTCCGGAAGCTCTCGTCCGATATTTTGCTACCGGCGAGTAGTATGCAGTACGACTGCTCTGCACCCCTGCCTACCCGGCCTCTTAACTGGTGCATTTGTGACAGTCCGAACCGCTCCGGGCTTTCTATCAGCATTACAGATGCATTGGGTACGTTTACACCTACTTCTATAACGGTGGTGGCTACCAGCACATTAGCTTCGCCCTTTACAAAGCGTTGCATATTGCGCTCCCGTTCGCCGGACTCCTGCTTGCCATGTACCATGGCTATGCGGTACCTGTTTTCGTCGAACCAGACCTTTACCTGCTCATAGCCAGCCATCAGGCTCTCATAGTCCATCTTTTCAGATTCTTCTATAAGCGGGTACACGATGTATGCCTGTCGGCCCTTGTCCACCTCCTCGCGGATAAACTGCATCACCTTAGCCCGGTGGCTGTCTTTTCTGAAAAAGGTCTTTATCTCTTGTCGGCCGGGTGGCAGCTCGTCTATTACAGATACATCGAGGTCGCCATACATGGTCATAGCCAGTGTGCGGGGGATGGGGGTTGCGGTCATTACCAGTACGTGCGGCGGGGTGGTGTTTTTGCTCCACAGGCGTGCCCGCTGCCCTACGCCAAACCGGTGTTGCTCGTCTATAACTGCCAGTCCCAGGTTCTGAAACTGTACATTGTCTTCCAGCAGCGCATGTGTACCTACTACTAACCGCAGTGTGCCGTCTGCCAGTTCCTGCAATATCTCTTTACGAACCTTGCCCTTCACATTGCCCGTGAGTAGCCGCACAGATATTCCCATAGCCTCCAGCAGTTCCGCAATGCTGAACAAGTGCTGCTGCGCCAATATCTCGGTAGGTGCCATGATGCATGCCTGAAAGCCATTGTCTAACGCGAGCAGCATAGACATCAGCGCGACGATGGTTTTCCCGCTACCAACATCGCCCTGTAGCAGTCGGTTCATTTGTTTGCCCGTACCGGTGTCATGTCTTATTTCTTTCAGCACCCGCTTTTGGGCATTGGTTAGTGCGAAGGGCAGATGTTCCTTAAAAAACGTATTGAAGTTGTCGCCAACCTTGCTGAAATGCCAGCCGGGCTGGGCGGTATGTTGCAGGCGCAGCCTGCCAATCATCAATTGAGAAATAAACAGCTCTTCCCACTTCATTCGGTGGCGTGCCACCTGCTCATGCTCCTCTGTGTCGGGGAAATGCAGCCACTTCAATGCCTGATACCTGCCGCATAACCGGTAGTGATTCAGTATGGTTGCCGGCAGAAATTCTGGTACATCGCCGACATTTATTTTCTCGAATAGTGCCTGTGTAAGCTTGGCAAAAGAACGGTTGGTGATGCCCTTCGCTTTGAGTTTTTCGGTAGTGGAGTACACCGGCTGTCTGCCCGGCACCGCCGTTTCTGACCCCAACAGCTCTATTTCAGGGTGGGCTATGTTGACCACGCCGCCAAACACACTTAGCTTGCCATATACCAGATAACGCCCCTGCTCTCGCAGTGATCGCTTCATCCATTGTGCGCCCTGAAACCATAACAGCTCTATTCTGCCGGTGTCGTCATAAAGGGTGGCTATCAGTCTTTTCTTTCTGCCCGCTCCTTCCTCGGTGATGTTTATGAGTGTGCCTATAAGTTGTACATACTCTGTACGAGGGTCTATAAACCCTATGCGGGTTATCTGGGAGCGGTCAGAGTAGCGGTAGGGGTAGTGGTAGAGCAGGTCTTCGAAAGTGCTTATCTCCAGCTCTTTGCGCAGCAAGTCGCCCCGCTGCGGACCTACGCCCTTCAGGAATTCAATGGGGGATTCTAATATGGACTGACCGCTACTGATACTGCAAAAATAGCAGATTAATGCAGAATGGTTCTAATAGTAGTTGAGCGTTTTTGTTTATGCTGATGGGTGTTTGTCTGAACCTTGATTTGCAGGATTGAAGGACAAAAAGGATGTTCGATTCGCCGTTGTTGGTGTTCCTCACCAACAATCTTGAGTAGGTGAAATAATAATAGTCATTATCTTTAACCATAGCTTCGTCGAGAGTTTGGTACACCCTGCTATTTCTGACAACCAATGATTCCAACACGCGTGGTCGTTGGTGCGGAACACCAACTACTGCGAAAAGTGATGTTTTGTAGAATAAAAGTATCCCAAAATAAAAATTAAAAAGTAGACAAATCATGAAATTAGGTGCATTTTCAGTTAGTCTTAATGTGAAGGACATTAAGAAATCGAAGGATTTTTACGAAAATCTTGGCTTTACAGTATTTGGAGGAGATATAAACATGAATTATCTCATTATGAAAAATGAAAACGCATTGATTGGGCTATTTCAGGGAATGTTTGATAGTACTATTTTAACTTTCAATCCAGGTTGGAACGAGAGTGCGAATAATCTGGAAACATTTGATGATGTAAGGGAAATTCAACAAATTCTCAAAGACAAAAACATCAAGTTGGAGAATGAAGTGGATTCAAATACGTCCGGACCCGCAAGTATCACCATCATTGATCCTGACGGAAATATCATTCTAATAGACCAACACAGGTAGAAAAAAGGAAATGGCATCGCTACTATCTAATTTAAAATGCTCGTCTATGCTTAAAACAATAACACTGTTTTACATATGCACACTACACTTTGCAATGCCCCTTTACGCACAAAAATTATCATATGCACAATCGAAAGCGGACTTAGTTCAACTGAAAAACAGTATTCAAAAATACAACCCTGCACTTCAAGTTTATAACACCAGTTTTGAAAGCAATTGTGATGAGTTCCTATCTTCTTTTGAGGCTGATTCAATATCGCTTATAGATCATTTTAAGCGTATAAGTCAGGTGTGTGCTATGAGCAATGAAGGACACTTTGCGCTTGGCAACTGGAATGATACGGTTCATTCCGGATTTCTAAATAACAGGTACAAGTATCTTCCTGTTTCGGTAAAGATCTTGCAAGAAAAACTGTTTGTATGGACAGATAATTCAACAGAACAATTATTAAAGCGAGGAGATGAAATTTTGGCAATTAATGATTTAAAAGTTCCTTACATTTTCTCCCTGATTGACAAATCACTCCCTTCTGATGGACAAATAAAGACTTATAACCTTATAAGTATGGAATTGGGATTTGCATGGATGTTTTATCTCTATGTAGCCCAACCAACTAGTTTTCGACTTGAGATTAAGGACACAGATGACAGATTGCGTTACGTAACCGTACAATCCTTAAATAGAGCTACTCAATTCGAAAATAATGCCAAGTACACCACTAATCAAAACAAAAATGAAAGTGATGAAATGAACGAATTCTATCACTTGAAACATACAGGCGATGTATCTTATCTATCCCTCCCATCATTTGATTTTCTAAGAATAAAAAAGTACGGTATTAAGTCAAAGAAAATGTATGCTTCTATTTTCAGGGAGTTAGGAAAGAGACTAACCCGATATCTCGTTGTTGATTTGCGAAATAACACTGGTGGGAGAAACGAGTTTGCAGACGATATTGTTCCATTTATCAACAAAGGACTCAATCGTGGGGAATTTCTGAAAAAATCAGTTTCGTGGCAAGGCAAAGAAAAAACATACAAAATACCCAAAACTTCAAAGTTTTTCTTTCAGGGAAGCATATACGTTCTTGTGAACGGTAAAACATTTTCGTCAGGTAGTGTTCTGGCTAGATATTTAAAGGAATATGCAAATGCAACAATAATAGGGGAAGAAAGCGGCACCCGATATGAGGGTTTTGCTGCTGGCTCCAAGCAATATATTACGCTGTCTAACAGCAAATTGAGAATCGGAATTCCGAGATATCATATTTTCTTTCCGAAATCAAATATTCAGCATACTTCAAACCAAGGTTTATTGCCCGACTATAAGATTGAATATACCTTAGAGGATATTGAACAAGGAAGTGATTTGCATCTGGAAAAGGTAAAATCATTAATTCAGGCGGAAGAAAGCGCAATCATAAAAAAACAATAGGTATAGGCAGAAAACACCAGTAAATGATAATACGGTTTTATTAACACAAAAGCATCTGTGCCGCATAGAATATCAGTGTTCCCCACGTTCCGCCATTGTTGGTGTTCCTCACCAACAATCTCGAGTAGGTGAAATAATAATAGTTATTATCTTTAACTATGGCTTCGTCGAGTGTTTGTTTCACCCTGCTATTTCTGATAACCAAGTCTTCCCTTGCGCATGGTCGTTGGTGAGGAACACCAACAATTAATGGTTTGATATGGTCCAATATAGTCTGAAATACCCTACAGTATTGAATATTACACTCGTATCGATGTGTATGAATACAAGAAAAACCATGAAATGTTGTACCTAAGTTGTACCTTTATATTCTCAGTAAATAACGGCACAAAACTTAAACACTTATCACATGGCTTCTGTAAAGATAGTTCTTCGTAAGAAAAAGAACAAAGACGGCACTTATCCCCTTACCATTCGCATTACTAAAGACCGCAAGTCGTCTTTCGTACATCTTGGACATCACATAGACGAACAGTTTTGGGATGCAAAGAACCGAAAGGTTAAGAAGTCGCACCCTAACTCTGTACGTCTTAATAACCTTTTGAATAAGAAACTGGCAGAGGCAGAAGACAATTTACTAGATATGGAAGTGCAGAAAAATGACATTTCTTCTGTAGTCATAAAAAGCAGACTTAAAACATCAAAAGAAAGTTCCTTTTTCAAACACTCGGAAAGCTACTTAACCTCCCTTAAGAAACAAGGCAAGTACAACAGGCACAAAAGTGACCAGTCACGTTTTGCTTCATTCAAGAAGTTTCTAAACGATGCTGATATATCATTTCAGCAAATCACTACTGCACTGCTCAATAAATACCGAGCATATTTAAAGGCGAAGAAATTGAGTGACCAGACAATAGTAAACTATCTGACTATTATTCAAACCATCTTTAACCAAGCAATTAGCAATGGGGTTGTTGAACAGAAATACTATCCGTTTGGTAGAGATAAGATAAAACTGAAAGCCCCAAGGTCTATGAAAATCGGGCTGTCGCCAGAAGAAGTAAAAGCTATCGAGGATATGGAATTACCCAAAGGCTCTCAATTAGACCATACTCGCAATGTGTGGCTAATTGCCTTCTACTTTGCCGGAATGCGTGTATCTGATGTACTACGGCTCAAATGGACAGATTTTCAGAATGACAGGTTGTACTACTCTATGGGAAAGAATGCTAAGGCAGGTTCGCTTAAAGTGCCTGAAAAGGCTCTTGTGATATTGAACAGCTATCGAGAGCAAGGTAATGCACACAATCTTGTGTTCCCTGACCTTGCAGAACTGTCAGACCTCTCTAATACCTTTATTGTACAACGGAGAATATCTTACATGATACACAAGCTAAATGATGCCTTGAAAGATATAGCTGCGAATGGAGGTATTACAAAGAAGTTAACCATGCATATTGCCCGACATACTTTTGGTAATATTTCAGGAGATAAGATTTCTATACAGATGTTGCAGAAGTTATATAGGCATACATCTATTACTACTACTGTGGGGTATCAGGCTAATTTTATTCATAAGGATGCGGACGAGGCACTAGATGCAGTTGTGGACTTTTAGGTAAGTAAGCATATAACTGTGGCCTTTTCACTTATAAATAGACTTAGATAAGTTATTTATCCATACTATTTTCTTGTTTATTTTTCAGTTTTTTTGTAGCGGTAGAGTCAATATCATTTGATTGCCTTTTAACTGAAAGTTCTGTCGGTGAGATTATATTGTCTGTACATTCTTTCATGGCAACATTAACTGATTCTTGATTATTTACCTTAGGAGAGCTTTTGGGAATCGCTAGTGCTATTGATAAACATACAACTAGAATACCTAAGATTAACGTCCCTAATCGAAAAGCTATTCCTGCACGTATTAGCTTTGTCCCTTTAGTGTTGTTAATCCCAATATGTTGTTGGACAGTCTCAACTAATATATTTTTATAACGCTCAATAAATAACAAATGAGTCTCGGGTACATCTGGGTCGTGTAAGTCCTTTAATTCCGGTCTTAGATAGCCATATTTACTTATTATCCAGCTTGTCGAAGCAATCCAAATAGAAATAATGAAGGCTAAAACGACAATTAGAAATAGTGAAATACATATAAACTTTTGCCACGAGGGCCAATCGCTTATATGGTCTGAAATCAATGGAATAAAAAGTGAAATAACAGATACAACAATGCTTACTTGTCCTAACAGCTGTCCCGTTTTCCCTTCAATTACCTCTCTTCTTCGTTCTTCGTCACTCATTTGGTTTTGCAAAAAGGCAAGTTCACCCGTTGCCAATTTTTCTTTTTCCACCTCTGTACTTCTTGTGCTATTGTCCATATAAGAATTTGATTATTGCTTCACTGATTAACATGCCAGTATCCATTTCAATCCAAGCCCATTGTCCATTTGGGTTGATTTCAAGAAAATAATAATTGCCATCAGTAGATTTAATAAGGTCAATAGCACCAAAGCTTAAATCTAGCTTTTTTGTCAATTGTACGCAAATATCTGCAAGTTTTTTCGGAAGGGCGTAAGGAGTAAAAATCAACCTCTCTTTTCTCCAATCAATTTTTGTTTTTTCATTTTCTTGGGAGTTTACACGTGCAGCAAATACGTCGTTTCCAACTACAGTAACCCTCAATTCATATTCCTTATGAATTTTCTCTTGAAAAATACAAGGAGTAAGATCGTAATCGTGAATTGCGTTTAAATGAAAGGTGTCGACTTCACTCGTGTAAATAAGTTGTATATCTGACACAGATTCCATCCTACCCGAAAAAATAGGTTTAATTATTACACCGCACTTTTCATGTTTTTTTGCAAATTCTTTTACAAATGCTTTTTGATTCGTTATTAAGGTATCTGGTATTTGAAAACCTAGATTACAAGCAAGCTTAAGTTGAATAGTTTTGTTTTCCGCTCTATGTAGGGCATCAGGTGTACTCATCCAACGCTGTGAATCAATATTTCTGAGAAAATTAGAGAACAAAAATTCATATTCGGTTGCCAAATATGATGCAATTGGTTCTTCAATATCTAAATCTGGCAGTTTCAACCGACGAAACCAAACACCTTTAAAATCTTTTATGCCGTTTATGTAAAATGAATAAGCAGTTTCACTTGTTGAGGCGTATGAATATTTCTCAACTTCCTCGGTATTAAATCTTAAAAATTGTTTGCCTTGTTCATTGAGTTTGTTGATTAGGAAGTCTGCTGTATAATCCTGTCTATAAGTAACAATTAGAATCATCTTATATCCGTGCTTTCTCGTGCTTCCGTAAGTGTTTCTAGTGACATACGTTTTGCTATGCGAGAGATGCTAGGCTCAAAGTCTGTTACTTCTCTACTAACTAAAGTATGGGTTTCTCCACGTAAATATTTTCCAAATTTATTAACTCTGCTGGGGGCGGTTGTTTCTTTGGTTCTAGTGAACGTATTTCCATTTAAAGAGGATTTGATTTTGTTATTATCTGTCGGCTCCTCTCCCGCTTTTGTAAAGGTACTTAGACATGATGTTGCAAGGTTTACTGCGGGTTCATTTGTTCCATAAATAACGTTTAAGCTTAGGTCATAGGAGTAATCCAAAAATTGAACTTCCTCTTCCAATTCTTGTTTTTGAGAATAAAATAAAATAAATGGTCGCATAGCGAATGTTTTAATTAAAAGTAATTAAAAAAATTTAATAACAAAAGAGCATTTTACAATTCAGCATATATGCTAATCTATTGCTTATAATTTCTTAAAATTGACTAATAACCCTATGGCACTAAATGCCTCACTAGAGGTTCCGTCAATCATCAACTTCAAATACATAGCATACCGTGGCAAGTTCACTAAATCATCTTGCGTAAATACCGGATAGAACTCTTTAGCAAGATGCTCGGCATCAACCGCTCCAACCCTGAAAGATATAATGGTCCCCACATTCCCAAATATAGCAGCCCGTACTCGTTCATCAAGCTGTTCAATGTACTGATGCGCTAAAAACAGCGATAAGCCGTATTTACGCGCTTCCGCAAGAATGGTTGCAAAAGATAAGGTTACAAAGCTGTGGCACTCGTCTATGTACAAATAGAACGGTCTGCGGGCCTCTAGGGACTTGCTAGCCCTATGCAGTGCTGCAAGCTGTATGGCGTTCACTAAAATGGCTCCAAGGAGAGATGAGGCATCTTCCCCTATCTGTCCCTTAGAGAGGTTTACAATGAGTATTTTGCCTGTATCAAGCACGTTTTGCAGCCGGAAGCTACTGGTCTTCTTCCCAACAATGTTTCTGAGTACAGAAGATGTTATAAACAAACCTGTCTTATTGAGTATTGGTGAAATAATCTCCGCCCTCATTCGTGACGAGAATTTATCAAATTCATTTCGCCAAAACGCTCTTATGTGATCATCTGTTGCATATTGAAGTGCTCTTTCCCGAAAATCTCTGTCAGTTAACAGAGGTTGTATATCGAGTAGGGTGGCGTCTGGTAAACACAACAATGTATGGAGCGTAAAACGTAAGATATATTCCATTCTTGGACCCCAACTATCTGCCCAAATTTTCTTGAATGTTGAGACAAGTCCTGAAACAACAAGGTCGTGATATTTTGGGTGAACTTTGCTTAACGGATTATATACAATTGGGTTATCTTGTTCTGTTGCATTGAAGTATATAAGGTCCTGCTGTCTGTCTTTTGGGATATGGTTTAATAGCGATTGTGCTATATCTCCGTGGGGGTCTATGACACACAAGCCGTTTCCTCTCTTTATATCACTGGCTGCCATGTTTGAAAGCAGTGTACTCTTCCCTGTTCCTGATTTACCAATGACGTACATGTGCTGTAATCGGTCCTTATCCTTGATACCGAAACGCTGATTGGTGTTTCTGTAGTTGGTTATGCCAATTGGTGTGATTTCGCTGATTTCCTTCATATTCACAGCGTATAGTTTATACATGCTTGCGGTAAGGCAGGGAAAATATCTATTAATAGATACGTTTTAGGAAAACTATAACTGGAATCTATAGCGCCCCTTTGTGTTAGCATCATTCACGGGAGTACCAGGAATGATTTCTTGTAAATAAGGAATATGGAGGTTTGTATCGTTATTCCTTTCTATTACAGTTCGACCTTTCTCCACTAGAGTGCACCATATTTGTTATTTATAACAAATTCAATTCTTGAAAAAGAGGGTTATTTTCGTTGAAGCCTGTATAAATAAGGTAATTTATTAACCCGAGTATATGACTGCTAATTTGAACCATTTTTCTGCTCTCGACCAATTAGGTCATCCAATCCAACAAACTGTATTAACTATTGTCAAAGAGGAAAATGGTAAGATGACTCCACTCGGCACGGGGTTCATTATTTCTGATGATGGATTGATGATATCCGCAAAACACGTAACGGATGAAATAAAGAATCCCAATACTGCGGGTCTCTATGGCTTATATATTCGGTCTGAAACCGAAGGTGGCTTATGGCCGATTGATTATATTTGGGGAAACGCCGGTTTAGACATCGTATTCATGTATTTGAGGCCAGCGTTCGAAGATGGGAGTAGGATAAAACACAAAACTATCCGATTAAGCCTTCAGCCACCACCTATTGGAACACCAGTTTGGGGTTTTGGTTATCATGGTATGACCGGCAAAATAGTTAAAGGTTCAGAAGCCGAAATACGAGAGATTCGCCAAAATACTGGTATTACAATTGGTGAAATGGTAGAAATATTTGAAAAAAAGAGGGACAGTAGCTTTCTGAGGTTTCCGTGTTTTCAGACGAATTGTAAGTTTGTTCATGGAATGAGCGGCGGGCCGATTTTTCGATCTGATACAAATGAAATATGCGGCGTTGTATGTAGTGGCTATGATGACACAATCGATAATGAGGGGTTTATTTCTTACGGATCAACCCTTTGGCCTTCACTTGGCATCAGTACTCTAGTTTCTTTAGATGGTGAGCGTGCTAGAGAGTATTCAATCCTAGAAATCGCTCAGAGAGGGGCAATTTTGACCGACTCGACCTTGGAGAAAGTCATTATTCATGATGGCAGGATTTTCCTAAAAAGATAAATTTCCTGCCACCTTAGTCAGAGAAGGACGGCAGAAGATCAGATTGTACGAACTCATACATCACACGGATTAATGCGATGACATCCTTGCGAACTTGGTCGAACGGGAAGTTTATTCTAGGAGATCTCATTCTTTGTACCCCAGGAGCCGGTTCGTCATATTCAGCTTTTGAACCGTCATAATGAGCGAGTAACTGATGTCGTCTATCCATGATTGCGTCAAAAGCGGATTTATACTTGGCATCGTCCCACCCTAATATATTCTTTACATACGCCTCCATTTCGGTTCTTAAGGTTACAACTTCAGGCCAATTGTTGTCAGCAATTCCTGGTCCGGCACTTCCACTTGTAAATACCTGTCCAAATAGCACGACAGCTTCACCCTGCAGTGCGCCGTGTGCGGCTGCCGGAACATAAATAGCTCCTTTGACTAATCCAGTGTCATACCGTTTGTTATATTCATCCGATTGGATATTGTCCAGGTTGGCTAGAATTTTCCATATTACTTCATCGGCAAGCATTGCCTCATAGGCGGTCTTAAGTACAGATTGCCAAAGGATCACACGATTAACGGTTTTAGGAGCAACAGTTCTTTTTGAGGCCATAAAAAAGTATATCCTGCGAATGTACGAATAATAATTTTTTTCAATAGACTAATTTTGGTAAATAGCAACTATTCGTGAATTACCAGCCTTCACGGATATTTATATGCAATTTAGAGATGAACAAATAGGCCGGTTCGAAGATTTATATCAAAAACGTTACAAAAAAGGGGTCAGCAAGCAGGATGTTTTAGAGCAAGCAATCATGCTCATAAATTATCTCAAAGTTCTCTACCGACCAATATCTCAGAAAGAATACGACGACCTTCTCCGACAGGAAGCTCGGAGGTGTTTTCGGCATCTGAAATTTCAGGCTTTTGTGCGGTGTAAAAAAGGTTAGGGTAGAGGACATCCGGAGAAACTTTGAATAGTTTGCATAGATGCCCAAGGTTGATGATATGCGGATAGGTCAATCCCTTTTCCCAACGAGAGACGCGATCTGTGCTTTTCAAAATTGAGATAGTCAACTACTTGTCGTTGAGTGAGCCCGAGGCGCTTGCGATGTTCTCTTAAATTGTTGCGAATGTATGTGTTATTGGGTCTTAATTTGTTTATTGTATTTAGAATGATAACAGTTAAGTAGAATAGGGAAATACCTATTCTACAAATAAGCTCTACTATCCATTGTTTCTGCAGAAAGATGCCGTTGAATGGTCAGCATGCTATCTGAAAGACATCTTCTTCCCCTTCTTGAGGTTCAATGTCTTCTTGGTATTTTTCTAAGTCGATTTGTATCTTTTCCCAGTCGAGTGTTCTAAACGTATCCCATGCTCCCCGCATCTAGAAAATACCAACCTTTGAATAATGAGGGTAGACTGGTTTAAAGTATTGAGACTCCAATCCTATCTATCATTATTACTTGGTATTATGAACATTGAACAAAATGCGTGCTTCCTTAGAAATAATCAAAAACTACATTTGACAACTCTGTAGTGGGTGTATAAGGTGCGCCTCTTTGTGTTCTATGTCCCACCTCTGATATAAGATGTAAGTGCTCCTTCGCTCTGGAGCAGATAACATAAAGAAGTTTTTTTGCCGCATCACGATCAACCTCACCCCAATTGGGAATATACCCATGCAACAGCCCAAACGATATGACTACCTCATATTCTTCTCCTTTCACACCGTGACAAGTGCTAATAACAACACCATTTTTGGAATTGAATACTCGCTTCAAGACAGCTATATCGGTAGCGTAGTCAAAATCTTCGCGTGCAAGCTCAAGAGTCACCACTTTAATAAACGATTCGAGCCTCTCAGCAAGTGCAGGGTAGTTTTCTAAGTTGATGTTTACACTTTCAAGAAAAAAATGAAATGCTGCTTTAATATAGTCTATCGATTCGTTGAGTTCTGACTGAAAAGTACGAATCAATCTCAAGAGAAATCGACGCCTATTGTTGATATGTGAAAGGAATTGTGGGAGGTGTTGGTCTATGTCGACAAGAAGTTCGTCAACCCATTGATAGCTTAGGCTATAATTTGAGTTTCCAGACTTACTTAGAAACAACCGAATCATTTTATACCAAACATTGTCCCTAACTTTCCTGAATGGACTTAGACCGTAAGCATCAAAATCAACCTGAGGTAACGTTGATTGCAGTTTACGGCCCATAGGAATTATCATTCGCCATTGCGGTGCCACAACGCAAATCTGATTTGGAGGTACCCCGTCATCAATATAGGAAAGAATAAGCTCGGCGATATGTTCATGTACATCATTTCTGTGAATATCTGTTTCATAAATAACTGTACCGGGTTCATCTGCAAAGTCAGACAAGGAAACTATATCAAATTCCGTTAGTTGGTAATTCGAATAATAATCGATGATACGTTGGGTGCTTCGATAATTCCCGGCCAACTCCAGTTGATCTATTTCGATTCCCCCGAACTGCTGAGAGATTTCATTTACTGTTTTAGCAACGCCACCTATAGAGCCATAAATTGCTTGAGATATATCTCCCACGAAAAACATTCTCGTTTTGAGATTTCCAGCTTTCACAATTTCAGCTAGGATTGCATATTGTAACTCCTGTGTATCTTGGTACTCATCCACACAAATAAAAGGGAAAAGATTCGAAAGCCTCAATCCTATAATTGGGAAACCAGTAACTAGCTTGTAAGAATAATAAAGAATATCATCAAAATCAATCAGATGTCTCAGCTGCAAAGTTGCTTTATATTCGTGGATAACGCTTAGGTGGGTACCGTCACTTACATTAAATGATCCATCCAAGTTGTAAGCTCGTTTTATATTGGCGAACCTTGGGATATTGTGTTTTCGTTTTAACTGTTCGATAAGCTGCTCCGCATCGTATTCATCAATAATACTAAATCCGTTTTGTAGTTCAGTTAAATTCCCTAAATATGGTTTAAGTATCCATTCAAGACAAAAGGAATGAATCGTTCCAGTCCATAGTTGGTTAGTCTCAATATTAAATTTCGCAACTCTTCTTCTTATCTCATCGGCAGCTCGATTTGTAAATGTAAGTGCCACTAGTTTCTCTTTACTTTTTACTCCTCCCAGTTCAATAGCCAACTTGTGCGTCAAAACACGTGTTTTACCACTCCCAGGGCAAGCTGTTATAAGGACGTTCCCTTTAGCCATAACAGCTATTTTTTGCTCATCGTTTAAATCTTGTAGAAAACGATCCATAGCTTAAGCAGTGAGGAGTTTTGTAAGGTCGTCGTTAGGTAAGTTCTCGACGAGTATCTGAACTATCTGTTCAATGCGAGTACAAGCGTTTATTGCCTCCAATACCGCCGTGTAATTTACTTCATCTCCCCCAATAGCGTCACTTGAAAGTAGACTATAACGTTTGTTAGCGATTGCTCGGGCAACATTATAATTCAAGTGAGGCACGGCAAACCTAATCGCCTTCAAAATATAATCAGGGAAATGGGTGAGGTGAGTAATTTCCTCTCCGAGTAAAATGGCGAACCAACCCTTACCAAATTTATTTGCCAAGCGTAATATTTCCATGCCGGAAATCGACAATGATTCATTGTTTAACTTTAAATTGATATCTCTTATTGTTGCAGCTTGTGAATACTGTTTTGCGACAAGAGCACGTACCTCAGCCGCGTTCTCCGCTTCTATGAATTGTGCCTCAAAAGTATTGGTTGCATAAAAGCACTTTAGATATTCATTACCATCTACAAAGGTATCCAAAGCATTTTTTCTTGCTTCACCACTGACTTCTGAATTTCGGCAGCCTCTCTGCTCTGCTGTGTCATCCTCCAAGTTATCTGGCAATTCGATTAGACTACTATCTAAGTCAGTTATTATCGCACAATTTTTCCTTACTCGATCTGCATGAAATAGCGTTGCGATATTCTGAAAACCAGTGCTCCCGATGTTTATGAGACTAACCCCTATTTCATCAAGAGATATTCCGAATATTCGCTTAAACATAATTGGAATGAGAATTTGTTCTGCATCTCCTTCAACTAAAATTACGCCTTTCGCAAAAAGAAGATTACTCCTGACCGCATCCAAGTATCTTTCAATTCTGTTGATGGCATCTACTCCCAAATTCTTTGACGGACTAAACACATCGACATGATTGGCGTGCTTACTGATTATGTTGACTGAACTGATTTTACTAACGGAAGATATATGAGTAGAGTGAGTGCTGATGATTACTTGAGTTCGTCCTTCAGGTATTTTTTCAAAAAGAGTTTTTTGTATATGTGTGTGGATGTGTGCTTCAGGTTCTTCAATCAACAGAAAATTTGCAATCTTATCTTGAGCTTTCACTTTTTCGTACTCTAGTAGTTTGGTAGATAGGTAGATTAGATTTGCTCCCCCCAAACTGAGCTCCCAAATTCTACCTAAGTATGGTTCATCAAGGGAATCCCCAACCCATAATTTTAAAGATTGCATAAGCTTCTCCATATCAGCAGGCAATTCTGACTTGATGCTAACATTCGGAGCATAGGTTTCACCAACAGAGGAGCGAATAGTAGACGTGACACCATCTGCTATTTCCTTTACTTCGGATAAAGAGGATATTTGTTCGTTTAGTTCTGTGACCTTAGAGACAATTTCATTTTTTGTTGCAATTTCAATACTTTTTTCTTTACCTCTAAGAAGGTTAATCAAAGGATTGTTTCTATATGATTTGAGGTCTGCTTCAACATCTCTCAATGCCTTTATGAAGGTGCAAGAAACTTCTCTCGTAAAATTTGATATATACAATTTTGAACCAAAGATTGCCTGCTCTTCATTTAGGGGGTTAGGAAAGATAATATTTTCAAAATCGCCAACATAAGTCTCATAGTTTTCATTCAATGAAAAATCCGTATTACTTCTTGCTGTATAAAGCAACTCGTAATCATCCAGAGTGATAATATCCCGAATTGCGGTTAGCTCCTCCTGGGTCTTTTCTAGAGTTTCAGATAATTCCCACATTTTTTTTCGTATTTCGTATTTCGGTCGAAAAATAACACTGCAACAACCTCTGGTAACATCCACTTCGTCTGCGGCACCTACCAAATGTACGGCAAGTGCTTGAGCTTCGTCACCATGATCAAGCTCGTTGAACATCAGTTGAATTATAATCCAGTGCCCCTTCCAATTATCCAACCCTCTATTGAAGTCTGTCTCGTAAAATTTATATGTTCTAGGTAAAGTTTCATCAAGCAATACTCTCATTGCTTGCATAACATTTGTCTTACCACATCCATTTTCTCCAATCAGAGTATTTATCCCTTTGGAAAAATTAAAGTTGCTATTGCTAAAATTGCGATAGTTGCGTAGGCATAGTTTTGATATATACATGGGCTATATGGGGAAATTAACTAGTTTTAAATTTATTATCAAATTGTCAGAATACACATTTATTGTAGTGAATATAGTGGAAATTCCCGCCACAAGATAAGATTACCAGATAAAAGACAAAAAACACCCCCTCGGTTATTAGAAGGTTCTAGTACTATCAGCTAATACACATGGTGTTATTGTATTTAGTAGCCTGCAATTTAGAACTTTTATACAGCGTAGAACTTTTCCCTGTGTCACTCGTTTACTTTATTATTAGTGTTATATTTGTTTAATAGTTTGTATATATAAAAACTTTTCTTGCCATGGAGCGTCCGTCAATAAAAAATGTAGAAGACTTTGTTACAGATTTTATTAGATCTGTTGGGGGGTAAACGTATTGATGAGATAGATAGTAATGCTCAAGATTTTATGAATGCAGATTATTTTTTTCAATACGAGAATATTGTCTTGGAACTAAAAACTCTTGAGAAAGATCTTTTTTCGGATGAGGATTTTGAAAGAAATGAACGTTTACTCGATAAGTGGTTTGCTGACGGAACCCTTAATAAAGTCGATATCATCCCAATTTTATGTGGTCGTAAAGGCTTACCACAAAGTTGTTTGGCTGAAATAATCAAGCTATGCAGCCGAACTTTTCAGAAAATTATTGAAAAGGCCAACAAGCAGTTAAAGGAAACGAAAGAAAAGCTCGGTAATGAAGAAACCCAAAGAATAGTAATGATATGCAACGATGGAAATTTTTTTTTAGATCACAAAAACCTTTTTGGTCTTCTGTGTAGTATTCTTGACAGAAGAAAAGAAATTGAAATTGAGGGTCTAGTTTATTTTACAGTCAATCAATCATCGGTAATACCAGATAACGATTTAGACTGGAGTATCTGGGCACCTGCCTACGGAGACACCGCAACTGATGATTTACATTTATTCGTCAATGAATTAGGAAGAAAGTTTCATGAGTTCTATTGCAAGGAGTTTAATCTCCCCATTACTGAACATAGAGAGTACCCTGGTTTTGAAGAGGGAGTTGCCGCTATTCAGGAAATGAGGTACATCCCCAAGGAAGTCATTTATCCGAAGTCAAAGAAGTAGGATCATGGGAGATAAGTTTTAGCAAATCTGGATACACCTCATGGGGCATCACACCTAAAATTTGTGCCAGCCTAAACAAGTTCTCAACACTCGGCATAGTCTTCCCGCTCTCCCACATAGAGATACGATCATTACTTTTAAAACCCATCTTCTCAGCAAGCTCACTTTGTTTGAGCATTTTACAGTAACGGAAATGGCGGATATTGTTTGCTGTCATAGTATGTATTTTAGTTAGAATGATAACGTCGATGTAACCCAGGAGAAATATCCATTTGTAGATATACTCCGTAGATGAAAAAACAAGAAAAACGGAATCTCGCAGAGTTTTTTAAAATACTATTAGGAGCAGAAACACGAGAAGAAGGGCGGAAGAAGCGATTAATATCTGAACCTTCTGGATTCTCTTTAGAGGGAGAATATACCTGCAGGGGCATAGGTCTATTGCCACTACTATAGGATATCAGGCTAATTTTATTCATAAATATGATGATGAGGTATTAGATGCAGTAGTTAATTTTTAACACAAGACTTATTGTAACTATTACACGCATAACATTCTGTCATATTGCGTTTGATTCTCATTTCGATTGATGTATAAAATGTCTTGATATGATTTACTTTCTAAAGTTAACTATAATTTAATTTCAATGTGACAATTGAGCCACATATTTATGTACATTTACGCCATTGTTATTTTCTATTTTTTACTGTCTGAAAATTATTTTCAATTAATACTAGTGGCCTTGCAACTGTTTATGAAAAATCTTTTTGTTGCTAATGTTTTCAGGGAAGTGCGTATACACCGTGCGGCGTTATTGACATTTACACGAACTGTACTTAAACAGAGTAACTTATTGTCTATTGCATATAAAAAATATAAAATAAGAAAAAAGAGTAGGTTTGTACTTTCCTACTCTTCTTTCCAAAATAACCATTATGTCTCAACTACCACATACGAAAGTAATTTATCTCATCATATTTTAAAGTTTAATTTTCGTATACCTTTCAACAAAGGGGTAAGAACAAATGTTATTATTTTTCACACCTTATTGGGATACGTTTCCCAATCTCGATACTCACTCCTACTGCCGCATATGAAAATAAGGTTATTAGCAGCAGCGTGATAAGTATCTTAAAAAGCACTCTCTTCATAATATTTGAGTGTTTCAGTTTAACAATTGAACCACCTTCTCCGGGCAAGGGAGAGGGGGTTCTTTTTTATAGCACCAGCCAATTACAATTAGGTGAGTGTTTTCTACTCTTTGATTTACACAGATTCGTAGTCATTCTGCGAGCATTACTGACTGACATATGTCTGTCTCTATGCTAAGGAGGATCGATGTACTTAATATTATAGCACGTATAGTGTCTGAAGACAAATTACTAACGGCTCCCTACTGAGGTCTTGTGTTAATTGAGTGAGAATAAGTGAAACTATAAAAATGCGTTACTGTTCATTAGACCTTTCGAGTAGGGAGTTTTTTTATAAAATTTGGCACATCTAACTTTACTTATATTGTTACCCCAAAGCTATCTTTCTAATGTTACCATATTATTATCATAAATTTACTCTTGCATTATCATAACATTTAGGAAATGTTATGATAACTTTCAAAAGACAATATGGCAGATATTTTAAGTTGTGAGAATAATTTGAGACAAATTTGCAGGCGACAAACTTTGTTTTGTGGTTTCTCATAAATGTAGGCATTGGGCCTCTTTGAAAAGTAATATTTTATAACTAAGGCCAATTTTAAAATTTAGAGGTATTTAGTACAATATATCTTGAGCTATTAAGAACAATTGTCTATCGCTATTTGTGCAAATGACTCTCATATATTGCGGGGAACTCCTGACTATATTTACGAAACAAGTACCGTACTTGACGAATCAGATGTATGTTATAGATATTTTAAATAGAATTTGCATTTGCTGCTTGAATTCAGCACCCAATCAATCATTAGTTTCAAATACATGGCATACCGAGGTAAGTTTCCCAAATCATCTTGTGTAAATACAGGGAAAACTCTTTTGCCAAATAATCGGCACCGCTTGAGCCCACTCTAAAGGAAATCATAGTTACTACATTGCCGAATATAGCTGCTCTCCCCCGTTCTTCCACTTGCTCAATGCAATGTACAAATAGAATGGTCTTCGGGTATGCTCCGGCTTCCTTGACCTATGCAGTGCTGCAAGCTGTTTAGCGTTCACCAACATGGCTCCAAGGAGAGAAAATGAGGAGCAGAAATATTACTAGTTAGAAACTATGACTGAGTTACGGGTCAAAATATTTCTCGATAATAAATGCCGAAAAGACGGTCACGAAATCAAGAAGTGTGAAGAATGTCGAAAGGATCTGTCTCTTGATGAATTTTGAGAAAATTCCGATTCTCACACTCCATTATCTCTGTGTGAATTTGTTCACACAGTTCTGGATACAGGTCATCTACGGTCACATTGTAGAGCTTACACAGTCGTATGATGTTTATCAGCCCGGGCTGTGCTCTTCCCCGCTCCCAGTGAGACAAGCGGTCGATAACTTCAAAGCCCATAATATCGGCGACATCTTTTTGTCGGAGATTGATTTTGTGTCTGAGCGCACGTATTTGGTTAGAGTCGAGTCCGGATTGGTATTTGGTATTCATATAGGTATTATCATTGATTAGGCTGTTAGCGGTAAGACAGGAGAAATATTCACAAGTAGATACATTATGGTGGGTCTTCTTTTAGTATTTCTAATAGCCGTTGAAGATCTTTTGTGTATAGACGGCATGTTTCTAAAGGTATTAATGGAGACTTGGTGGTAGTAGTGTGTTTGTACTTCCGTCTCTTGTGGCGCACCGCATGAGACCCACAGAAAACCTTACAGTGTAAGGGTTTCTTGTTTTGTGTTAGTGCCAAAAAGACACAGGAGGGCTTGAGGATTCGAACCAACCGGATACACTACTTCTTTAGATGAAGAACGTCTAGCTTTGAATAAAAACGACTCGCTGATGCGGCGGCAATAATTGCCAACTGTTTATTATCTACCATTTTACTGACAAATGTTAGTAAACCTAGCACGTAATCATCTTGATATTCATGTGGAATGATAGTACTGAGCATGTCAACTTTACCTTCAAACACAAGACCTGGTTGCGCATTTTGTAATGCTTGAACAAACGGCATCATTTGCCTAAAATCAACCCCTTTCGGAATAAGAAAAAACTGAATGCAAATTGCTCCGTCAGTACCTTTCAGCTCTATAACCGTAGAACCTTCATATTTATCATTTGTTACAAAAGATTTTTGTATTTCCTTAATATCTCCTTCTGCTATCTCTGGGTAGATTACTTTTCGCGGCCCACTCTTCAACAAAGCTTGGTCGCCATAAACAAACGATGCTGCATGATACATATTATTTGTAAGATGTTGCGCAAAAAGAGGTAAAACTTTCTCTCTTTTCGTTCCCGTTACTCTTGTGAAGTGGTGTTTATTTTGAACAAGATCTTTCATGAACGTTATATGATCATAATCATATATGCCGGGTAGTTCTGGAAAAAATGAATAGGACCCGTTTTGATTTAATGTTATTACACCGAAGGTGAAATAGTCGTTTTTAATTTTTAAATAAATGGGTAGGATTTTCCCTAAGGGGCCGCCTTGAAATACTAGTTTATGAAAAACTCGGTCAAAAACTGTAATGCCTAAATCCTTACTAGTAAATTTTGAGTTTATGAATCCGTTTTCGATTACAAGTTGTACTTTTTTCATCTTTTTTCAAGGTTATGTTATATAGCATTTCTACTCGAATTACATAGCGTACTCAAATCAACTACTTTGATAACTGCGATATCGCTGCCTGAAGAACCTTCAAACAAATCTCAGCTGTATGCTGGTCAGGATCAAACTTACTTGCCAGCTGTTGATAGGGATGGATGTAGTTTCTAAAATCCCTCAAAGCATGACTGAATTTTCTGACATCATCACCGAGCAACTTAAGTTCACAAGAAACATCAATAAAGTTTGCAAGCGTCCATTTCTGAAATGGCAACGTTTGTCTTGTTATCTTATCTTTTGGACTTGCGTTTGCTGTATTGAACTCTTTGTATTTTCCTGAAGCAACTCCCAGTAAAATACCCTCAAGAGTTGACCCGCAAAGAAAGATAGTAGCAAGTGGAGCTTTTGCGTTTAAGCATTTGTCGATTTCTGACAACCTCTGTTCTAAGGTACTTGTGACGGTTGCATCTAAATTTATCCTACTTAATGAAATATTCTTAAATTCGGTGCGAATAAAATCGTCCTCTGTCATTTGTTTAGCCTGAGGCTTTCCGCTCAATCGATTTGCGATTTCAACACAGGATAAGTAAAGGGAATTTTCATGTTGATTAGTTGATTGCTGCTTTAGTAACTTTTGAGTTTTCCAATACTCTAATAGGTCTTTAGTCAGATTGCCAACTACTTCGTTTGGTTCTTTATCCCAAAAAACTCTCAAACGCTTCGCTTTTGAAGTTCCATTCAATGCGTATTTATCAGAGAAAATATCCTTTTGGGTTGCATTATAAACAAAGTCTCCAAATTTTTGATTCGTAAAGTCTAAGACATACCCTCCGTCAGTTTCGAGTATTTTTTCAAGCTTCATTTTTTCGATGTTACTTAGATTGGACATGATAAAATTATATTACACTGTAAATTACTAAAATAGAACCCTTTCAATGTTATTTCAGTAAGCAAAAAGTTATAAACTGATTTATTGTTTATAGATGTTAAATAAAAAAGACACCCTAAAAACACTCCAAAAAGAAATTTATCGTAAAGAAAAGGTGCGTAAAAATATTGGGGCAGAATTCGATTCCCTCTCAGAAAATGAGAATCCAGAATACTACCAATTAGAATATCTGGCTGAATTATTAGTCGAAATATTTCTCGGTAATAAATGCCGAGAAGACAGTCACAAAATCAAGAAGTGCGAAGACTGTCGAAAGGGTCTGTCTCTTGATGGATTTTGAGAAAATTCCGATTTTCACTCTCCATTATCTCTGTTTGAATTTGTTCACAGAGTTCTGGATAAAGGTCGTCTATGCTGACATTATACAACTTGCATAACCGTATCGTATTTATTAACCCAGGTTGTGAGCGTCCCCGTTCCCAGTGGGATAGACGGTCAATTACTTCAAAGCCCATAATATCTGCGACATCTTTTTGTCGGAGATTGAATTTGTGTCTTAGTGTGCGTATTTGGTTAGAGTCGAGCCCTGATTGGTATTTGGTATTCATATAGGTATTATCATTGATTAGACTTTTAGCGGTAAGGCAGGAGAAATGTTCACAAGTGGATACATTATGGTGGGTCTTCTTTTAGTATCTCTAACAATCGCTGTAGTTCTTTTGCGTACTGACGGCATGTTTCGATGGGTATATGTGGTAATTTGGCAGTAGTAGTGTGTTGGTACTTCCGTACCCTCGAGGGCACAGTAGAGGACAACGGAGGTGTGAAAAGGTCTTTCACCTTGAAAATACTAGCTATTTCTTTGGTTCGAAACTTTCCTTTATGAAAAGTGACTCCCTGTGGGAATTCGAACCATTGCAATTCAATCTTTTGTCTAAAGGTTGCGTTATCCCATACAACAGAAGGGTCTTTTAGGTATTCACTCGCAAAATCTAACAATTCACCTAAGTCTTCTTTTTTGTCAGGTAGAAGGAGCAAGTCAGAGTGTGCCTGCATTAGCTTTTCTTCATTTTGCTCTAACTGTCTACGCAATATTGAGTCACTAATTATCCCTTTCGCATTCTTGTCGATAAGAGCCGTTTGGCGAGCATCAAGTTCAGCAATATACTCTTTGTGCTTCTTTGCTTCCCTGAAGTCTCTTTCAGTTGAGGTGTCGTATGCCTCCTTTATAGCCTTTTTAAAGTAGTCGAGATGTTTTTGATTCAGTGAAAAACTATTTAAGAACTGTTTGAATTTACCTTCAAGCTTGTCCTTGGCGACATCGGTAAGGCTTATTTCTTTGAATCGATAATACGCATATTTTTTTGCCCTCCCTTGCGACCAACTTCCAGTTATTTTCTTTCCGCTTGGGTGCATTACAAAACGCCTTAGAGGGAAGTCTGGGTTTTCACGTTTATAGACCACACAACGATGTGTACGGTGTTTAATAACACGTCTGACTTGATCGTATAACTCTTCCGAAATAATAGGTTCAAAAGAACCCTTATGACGTTCACCGAATTTGATAATCCAGCCTGCATATAATTCATTATTAAGCAGTTTATAGTAATGGGATTTGGTAAAAATTTTACCTGTCGCTGTTTTTAATCCCTCTTTGAAAAGGCGTTGCCTAATTGCATCAACAGGGTACTCATTTTTTGCAACCTCTACAAATACTTTACGTATGATATTCGCTTTGTCATTTTGTACGATAGTGCACTTGCCTGCCACTTTACTATTGGAATATCCATAAGGAGCACTCCAAACATATCTGCCTTCACGCATGGCATCACGACTGCCGTTAACACTTCGCTCTGTCCTCACATCATTGTCAAACTGAGCCACGTTAGCAATAATGTTCTCCATGAAGCGACCTGCCGGATTGTCCTCAAAAAATTCAGTTACAGATTTAACGTCCACGCTATATCGCTTCAACAACAACCGTATCTGTCGATAGTCATCAATATTTCTTGCAACACGGTCAATTTTGTATGCAATGACTGCTTTTATGCCATTTTTCTTACTAGTGCAGTAATCAAGTAACCGCTTTAGTTCGGTTCTATTTGCATTCTTTGCACTTTCTCCCTGCTCTATAAAAACCTCGGTTACTTCAAAGCCGTTTTTTAAAGCATAATCCTTACAGAGTTTTTCTTGCGTTGCAAGACTGCCTCCTTCTTCAGCTTGCTCTTTCGTTGATACCCGGCAGTAAATCACTGCCTTCTTTTGTGTGTTTTCCATGACGTTTTTGCCCCAAGAAGATTGCGACAATAAGGCTAGCTAGATAGTCAAGTTGCATTTCTTCTGTAACGAACGGAGAATTACTTTTAAATTCCAAAAAGGGAGAGCGGTTACCGGCATCGTTGCTAGACAAACACCTCCGCTCCCCCTTTTTAGATTCAAGACCTTTTTTGCCGGTATTTAATTGGTGTCTATCTAGCTCGTTCATACTACCAATATTTCATTTTTTTGTTAAGCAGGTAAGACAGGAGAAATGTCTATTAATAGACATACCGGAATACAAAAAAGCACTTCTTAGAAAGTGCTGTCTTTGGCGTATTAATACCTCGGCTATCTCCTCAAAGCCATAATCTCATTTGAATGGTTTTTCAGTATCGTGTTTAGTTGTCTATACACCTTTGGGTACATAGTTTTCAGGTTCACGTTTTCGGCAATATCCAAGACAATGCATTCCATAAAAAAGCTGGCAAATGTTGGTAAGTCCTTGTCATTTTCAATACTGCGAAAAACCTTGTCCACTTCAGCAATTTGCTTTCTGACATCATAATCCTTGTCTTTCTTTTTTGGTGCGGCTTTAGCCATGGACGCACTTTACAGAATTAGGGAAAGTTGTCAACTCTGCTCGTCAGTATACACAAGTAGATATTTATCCTGTCTTTTGGCATTCCTATCTGATTGATATGGTAGATACATGAGTCAAGTACATAAGAAGATAGGGTATCGGTTGCGGAAACATAGGCATCTCAATGGCTATACCATTCGAGAAGCAGCCGGAATGGTTGGTATCGGTCCCACCAGACTCTCTCAATGGGAACGCAATATGCGTAAACCGAGTATCGAGAACCTTATCAAACTAGCAGTTCTGTACCGAGTACTTGTAGATGAACTATGTCTAGATATGCGACAGATTGCAGTTAAGAATTTACAAAAACGTAATGGCCAGAAAGAAAGAAATCAAGAATTAAATAAGCCTCCCTAACTAAATACAGTTCTTGTTTTTCTGTTTTGTTTTTATGGCTTTTTCATTGTGTATAAAAGGTGTTTTTTATTGTGCTTCCCTTATTAGTATCGTTCGACATTCCGTTCATCGATTTATTTATAGAATAAATAACGGTAAAACGAACGAGTTCCAAACTGTGGAAAAGCCTACCTAGTTATTAACAAAAGTATCTACTAATACATACACTACATATGGCAACATCTAAAGAAGAAAAATTGGCTCGGGAAATTGCTGATGTGCTCAATGACAGCGAATCTCTGCCAGTGCATATCGGGTTCGTAGAAAGGTATTCCGAAAAGTTTCTCCGCAAAACATTGCAAAAGGTTCTGTCTATTCCTGAAGATCAGATACGCAAGACTCGTGGAGCATTATTTACCTATCTCGTTAAGCAACATGGCTGGAGAAGTAATTCTCGGGATTAGCCCGGGAACTCGGGTTATGGGTATTGCTATCATGCACTCCGGTGAGCTAATAGAATGGCGGGTAAAGTCATTCAAGGGTAAATGGTCGAAGGAGAAGCAACTCGCTATCCTAAAAATGGTTGCCAAGCTCTGTGACTACTACACAGTACGGAGAATTGTTGTGAAGAAAGTTGACCCTCTGCGGAGTTCCCCGCAATTAGATGGGTTAATATCTGCGATTGTCCAACAAGCAAAAAGGCAAACATTGCTCATTAAGACGCTCTCTCTGGAAGAACTGGATTATGATACCCAATCTAAGAGCATGACAAAGGGTGTGCTCTCTGAAAAAGTAGTCGACAGGCATCCTGAATTAAAACAGGAGTACATCAAGGAGCGGAATAACCAAAAAGAGTATTACACCAAAATGTTTGAAGCAATCGCAATTGCGGAACATTCGCAACACTAGCACGACAGTCCGGCTAAGACCGGGCTTTTGTGCCACTCCAAAGTGTATTCACTTGTGAATATTTCTCCCCCCTTATGCCTTCCTCAATAGCCATCTACACTGGTTGTAAGACAAAGTATTCTTTAACAACAAAATTGTATGACATGGCAGAAAACACAACCGACAAACCACGTACACAGATAGATGTATATGAGTTAGTCACACAGAAGATTATTAAGGCATTAGAGAGCGGAGCTGTTCCCTGGCAAAAGCCGTGGGCAGAAGCAGGTGTTCCCCGGAATTTGATTTCCAAAAAGCCGTATCGAGGTATTAACCTACTCTTGCTCGGAATGGAGGAATATGAACACAATTTGTTCCTAACGTTTGAACAAGCAAACGGTATTGGTGGAAAGGTATCTAAAGGAGCAAAAGGGCATGTAGTTGTGTATTGGCATGCACCAAAGGAGCAAGAGGGTCAAACTGATGCACAAGAGGACACAGACACCGAAAAGAAACGTGGGTTTCTGCGGTATTACAAGGTGTTTAATATTGGTCAGTG
The DNA here is from genome assembly GCA_030426665.1 of Bacteroidia bacterium. Taxonomy (GTDB): domain Bacteria; phylum Bacteroidota; class Bacteroidia; order Chitinophagales; family Chitinophagaceae; genus Nemorincola. Next base: position 345,369 of record JAUHYD010000004.1, read on the forward strand.
TGAGAATATCCCTGAACGGTTTATCCCCCAATCTCGTGACACCAATGACATACCGTCCTGCGAGTCGGTAATTGAGGGTATGGCCAACAAACCCAAGATACAGCACAAGGGTTCGAAAGCGTATTACCTGATAGACAAGGACTGCATTGTAATGCCAAAGAAAGCCTCTTTTGCAAGCGATGCAGCGTACTACAGCACATTGTTCCACGAGCTTATTCACTCAACTGGTAGTGCCAAACGCCTTTCCCGTGAAGGAATCACAGAGATGTCTGAGTTTGGAGATGCAAAGTATTCTTTAGAAGAACTGGTTGCTGAAATTGGTACGTGTTACCTGCAATCTCATACCGGTATTGTTACAGAGTTCGACAATAGTGTTGCCTACATGCAGGGGTGGCTGGATGTACTGAAGAATGACAAACGGCTTGTACTTGCTGCTGCACGAGAGGCACAGAAAGCCGTTGACTACATTCTCAACCTAACGGAAGTAGCAAACAGTGCGGATGTGGTGACATAAGGTATTTGCTGTGAATGATCACTATGAAAACAGAAGCCCGGTATTGATTTATCGGGCTTCATTCTTTTTAACCAATTTCTAAAAACTTGTTCAATGAAAACTAATAAGGAAACATTCGCAGGTCTATTGGAAGCATCTGCATATTACCGTGATACCCGTACAGTCTTTGATGACCTTCTTACGCTTGCTTTATGCGCCTTTGCTCAAAACCCTATTACAGGTAAGTCTTACCAAGAAGATGAGTATATGGCGACTATTGGAAGATACCCGAAAGAAGATGTACAAACCCTGTTCCCTAAATTACTTGCTTGTCTGATAACAGAAATGGATGAGAGAGTAGGGAGTGATTCAGGTAATGATGTCCTAGGCGAATACTACGAAACACATTTGTACAACAAACGTTCTTCCCAATATTTTACACCCTGGCCGATATGCAAATTCATGACGAAAAGTATCGGTATTGATGCAGAAGAGGAAGATACACGCAAACGTATATTAGACCCGACTTGTGGGAGCGGTAGAATGTTACTGGCTGGTGCTGAAACATATGGTAAACAGCATGAGTTCTATGGAATAGATATTGACGCTGTATGTGTAAAGATGGCAGCCATTAACTTGTTCCTAAATGGCATGTTCCATAGCGAGGTAATGTGTGCTAATGCACTCTCCCCTGATGATTTCCGGTTCAGTTACAAAATCTCCCTATTACCGTTTGGGGTATTTCGAATAGATAACAAGGAACAGTCTCCCCTATGGCGTAGGTATACAAGTAGCTTTAAGAAAAAACAGGAAGAGAAACGTGAAATTGTCTTACCCTCTGAGAGTGGAGTAAAGCCAATAGGAGGTGGCTCTCAATTAGAATTATTTTAAGCAACCTTCGTAACATAAGGTTGCTTTTTTACATAGGTTTCTTAGGTAGAAAGTCAGAAAGGCTACAGTCTAAAACCTTAGCAATTTCATTTAAGTGATAGATGTTGTATTTCTTGTTATACTTCCCGCTTTCAACCTTTGAGATAAGGCTATTTGACAAATCTAGTTCAAAGGAAAGCTGTGACTGTGATAGCCCCTTTTTAAGCCTCATCTCTTTTACTTTCTGTATTACATATTTGTCAATCGGGTGAAGCATTTTATGTTGTTATGCTTCGAAATTATAGTTAGGTAAAAAAATAATCACTTCACCATAGTGAAGTATTTGTAATTTTCGTTTACATTTGTCTTGTCATTTAAGGCAACTATTCAGTGCCTATTCTTTTATACAAATTAGAAACTACATTATGGAAGAACAGAATCAAGCAAATCCACAACAACAAACAGTGATTGTGGTCGGCAAACCCAAAAGTGTCGTAGTAGCATTCATACTGACATTTCTTTTTGGACCATTAGGTCTCTTATATGCATCTGTAACAGGTGGCATCATTATGATTATCCTCGGTGGCATTATTGGAGTTGTCACCTTGGGTATCGGTCTTATTGCCGTATGGGTAGCCTGTATCATTTGGGCCGTAATAGCAGCGAACATGGCAAACAAGAAGCTTGCCAAAAACACTAATCAATAAAACGTTTTTATGAAACAACTATTCAATTATTTCTCGTTACTATCTCTACTAATGTGTTTGTCTACAACGAACTCTACTGCTGCGTTCGTTCTCAAAAAGAAACAAGTGGAAATCACCCAAAGTGAACGCCCCCATATTGATATGCATCAAATGTTTGTCGGCAATAAGCCACAACTGCCTTCCCTATTGGCATCACACCCCACAAAGAATATAAAAAGTGGAGTTGTTGCTTACTTAGCAGCTGGGTTAGGTATTGTAGGGTTGGCGATTGGCTCTGTGGAAACAACACTGATTATGATGATCCTCGGTTTGGCAGCTGGAGTGTTCGGCAAAGTTGGTCTCAATATGTATAAGCGTAAACCATTCTTGCGGTTTCTATGCTATACAGGAATTGTACTTGGTGCTTTACTTGTTTTGTTTGCGTCTGTCCCAATTCTCTTTCTCGTTTAATACCGCTGACAATGAAATATCTGATACTTATATTGGTCTTGTATTGTAGCCACATTTCTTTTGCCCAATGCGACATACACAGAAAAACCGATGACTTTAATGGAGTTACCACAACGTGGACAAACAAAGTAAAACTGACTTTCGGTGGTGTTCCTACGCTCCTGAAATCTGCTGGAGATATGGATTGCACCTATAGGATATATTTCCGATTGGTAAACAGTAATGGCAAAACATCCATTAGCATTTCTGAAAATACGGATAACTGCTTCTGTTGGGCAATACGAGTTTCGTTTAAATTCAATAACGGAACGGTTATTACAAAGAATAACTATCGGAAAGGGCAAGAGGTTAAGACCCCGCTAGGATATGAGAAGTACATCTTTTTTGATATTTCGGATAAAGAATTAGCGACATTTTCGAATAGCTTGATTGATAAGTTTCGTATTGTTGAGTTTGAGTGTGCTGAGCATCCAGTAATTGAGGAGGGGTTGGATAAGAAAACAGCAAGGAAAATAAATGGTATCGCAAAGTGTTTGTTGCAACAGAAATAGCCGAAGGATTTAGTATGGAGTGATGGCAGCCCTTGAATCATACCTTGATACTGCTATCTTTACGATGTAACAAACCTGTCACAATATGATTATCCAATTCTGCGGAATGTCCGGAAGTGGTAAGACTACAGTAGCTAATGGCGTAAAAAGTTTACTTGAAAAGGATGGTGTAAGAGTAGAAGTTATAGACGGAGATGTTTACCGAAAAGCGATATGCCCTGACTTGGGGTTTTCGAAAGAGGACAGGAATGAGAATATCCGTAGACTTGCCTTTATTGCAAGTAAGCTATCGCAGTACAATGTTGTTGCGATAATCTGTGCTATTAATCCGTACGATGACATACGCCAAGAAGTAGCACGAACCTACGGAAATGTAAGCACAGTATTTGTGAATTGTGGATTGCCTACATTGATTCAAAGAGATACAAAAGGGTTGTATGAGAAAGCTTTACTGCCGGACGAACACCCAAACAAGATACATAACTTAACAGGAGTAAATGACCCCTTTGAGGAACCTCAGAGCCCCGACCTGATTATTAATTCTGATTCTGAAAACGTGAATGACTCTATCGAAAAATTATACCAGTTTGTCACCGCTACTCTATTATGACAGCTGCACAGGTGTAAAATGTCTCCGTATTAATTAGAATCGCTCTACCAGTTGATGGAATTAACGAAAATGGATCAAACGACATCATATCGTTTGTTGTAATAGTAACCTTAGCAAACTCGTTGATAGATACCTGTGTTTTGTTATCTTCTTCGTGAAAGCTTTCGGGATTGATTTTGTGCTTTATTATTGAAATTCTACACAATGTGTCTTTTGAATTAATCTGCAAATAGTAATCCATTTCGGTGTTCAGCGGTGTTTCCTCGAGCCAACATATTTTTGCTTCAATTTCATGACTACATATTGGCAAATCAATCGCATGTGAAATTACATCTCCTACCTCTACTGGGTTAATGGTAGATAAATACAAGCATGCAAAATCTCCGGCTTTCGCAGTCTCTGAATCAAAGAATCCAATGGTTATGTTTATCACTTTTGCCTTTCCCTTCTCGGGAGATATTTCTACTACGTCACCAACACTAACAATCCCAGAGACTACAGTCCCCAAACAGATGTACATACCATTCGAGAATGATACAATCTGCACAGGAAAACGAAAAATATTATCTGGCATTAAAGGAGGCTGAAACTTATTTAGGTAGTGCATTATGGTATCGCCTGAATACCATGCAATCTTGTCTGAGTTTACAAATACATTGTCCCCGATTAAAGCACTGATAGGTACATAGATTACCGAATCTAAAAGCAGGCTATCTGCTGTATTTTGAAAGTTCTTTTTAATTGTATTAAAAACAGTTTCTTCATAGTTAACAGCATCCATCTTGTTAATCGCAACCACTATGTTTCTTATACTTAAGAAAGATGCAATAAGTGCGTGTCTGCGTGTTTGTTCTGTAACACCATTACATGCATCAATCAGTATAATCATTGCGTCTGCACCAGACGCTCCTGTCACAAGGTTTTTAGTATATTGCAAATGTCCGGGAGCATCGATGATGATATACTTTCTTTCAGAAGTGTAGAAATACTTGTATGCAACATCAATCGTTATTCCCTGCTCTCTTTCGGAGCGAAGCCCGTCAGTAATAAAAGCAAGATTCGCATTATTGGTTTCGATGTTCACAATAGAATCAGAAACATCTTGCTTAAGGTTTCCGGTATCGAACAAAAGCCTTCCGATCAATGTGCTTTTTCCGTCGTCAATATTTCCGGCGGTAATAAATCGTAGAATATCCATGGTGCTTAATGATGAGGTTGTAGAGCTGATGAAATAAATTCGTGAATTATTGTTGAATCTTAGAAATAGCCTTTCATTTTTCTGTCTTCCATTCCTGCATCTGATATGTTGTCATCTAGTCGTGTTTGCCCACGCTCACTTACAGTTGCGTTTATTATTTCCTCTATCACCCCTTCATTTGTTTTTGCGGTACTTTCAATAGCAGCCGTACAGGTCATATCACCTACGGTGCGATACCGTACATTAGCTGTAATAATTTTGTCTGTATCGTCTATGTTAATGTACTCTGAAACTGCCAACAACTTTCCATTGTAGCGAATACATTGGCGTTCATGAGCGTAGTACAATGACGGCAATTCAATGTCCTCTCTTAGTACATACTGCCAAACGTCTAACTCGCTCCAGTTGCTTATTGGAAATACCCTAACATTCTCACCTTCATGAATCATTCCGTTGTATATGTTCCATAGCTCGGGTCTTTGATTGTATGGTTGCCAGCCACCGTTCTTATCTCGGATCGAAAAAATGCGCTCCTTTGCACGAGCCTTTTCTTCGTCCCGTCTACCTCCGCCAATACAAGCATCGAAACCGTTTGTTAGTATTGCCTTCATTAGTGTATGTGATTGCAGTACATTCCTACTTGGTATTTTGCCTCCCACATCTACAACAGTTCCTGCTGTTATTGCTTCTTGTACGGAATTGATAGTTAGCTTTAAATTAAATTGCTTTACTAACTTATCTCGAAAACTCAATGCTTCTGGAAAGTTGTGTCCTGTATCGATATGTAATAGCGAAAACGGCATGCCAATAGGGTAAAACGCCTTTCTGGCAAGGTGAACGAGTACTGTTGAGTCTTTGCCGCCTGAAAATAGTATCACTGGCTTTGTGAATTGCCAGGCAACTTCTCGGAAAATGTGAATAGCTTCCCTCTCTAGGGTATTCAAATGGTTCATGATAGAAACTAATAATCTAGTACACACGTAGTACACTCTAAACGGCTACAATTGAGTAAGAAATGAAGACTAAATGTGTAAATGAAGATAAGGGATTTTCGGAATTTGCCTGATGTTCGGTGGAATCAATGAAGTTTTGATTGAGAATATCCACGTATATAAAATAAAAAACCAAAACACACAGAGCGAAATGTAGCTACTTGACTTGTGAATAAAGGGTGTAATAATTCATTTTCATACTTGTATAAATAACGTATATAAATATTTGATTTTTATTTCAAAAGTGACTGTTTTATTATACATGTTTCGTATATTTGAATTACGAACCAACGATTGGTTCTCTTTACTTTTAAACCAACTCTCTTATGTCTAACACGTCAAAAAAGACATCCCTAAAGTCAGAAAGTTCGTCTAAGAACGCTCCGAAAAAGAAGCTCTCTAAACAAAACAACAAGTCAAAGTCTCCCTCGTGGACTTCTATTCACATTTTGGGAACTGGAGAGATTCATATAGCCCACGGCAAAGAATCTGGTGATGTTCCAATCAAAGATGTCAAAGCTATTGTTCCTTTTTTGAAAGCTCTTGTAAAGGTGCAGCAAAAAGGTACGAATGTTGAAATGTCAGATACACGCGTTATTGATATTTTCCGAGACTCTCATATACAATTCTCTCCTCGTAGTTCTAGGAACAAAGCACAACGTTTTGAATGGAACGATGTTAAGGTCAACATTTTAAGCAATTTGGCGATGGAAGTAGATAGTTTGCTGAGTTCGAGTATTCAGTCAAAAAATGAGAAGCTTAATCATTTCCTTTCATTGGACTCTTAGATTATTTAATATTGGTGAGACTCATTTTTAGATCTAAGTTTAGTTAAATCAAGTTCGAGTAAAAATTAGTTTAAACTTATAAATTATATAATATGCCTACATTTAATACATTTTGTGATCCGACTCCAACTAATACAGGTCTTGTAGTAGCCGCACGAGGTGCTTTAATTTCCGGTACTGTTACTGGTGCATTTTCAAGTATTTTAGGAGGGCCGATGGGAGCGGTGGGTACTCATACTGTTAATCCTGACTGTTCTATAATTGGAATGGGTGTTAGCAATACAATCAGGAATATTCCGGTAGGTCCATCTCCTCCAAATCAGGGGTTTAATTCTATCTTGAATGGCTGTGCGAATGTGGTCTCTTCCTTCTTTAATACTGTCGTTGGTGGATACACTAACCGAGTAGAAACACATTCTGGATATATGAACTCTTGTGGAGGAAATATTGTTGGAAGTGGATGCGGTAATTCAATATGTTGCACGGTTCACTTTTCAGGAATTTTTTCAGGTAGAAGGAATGTGATTCGCCATGAAGGCGTTCCGGATAGTCATCCCGCATTAAATGGAATTATGTCAGGCTTTCAGAGTTGCATATGCGGAAATACTTCATATTCAAATATTGGTGGAGGTGCTTGCAACGAAGAGTGTGATGCTTCCTTTGCTTTTATTGGCGGTGGGTTGCGTAATTGTATATGCTCTACTCTGCCAGGAAATGCAATCAATTTCTCTGCGGTGGGAGGAGGATGCAATAACAAAATCTTTGATAATTCTTCTTTTATTGGTGGTGGTGAAAATAATAGTTTAAATTCTGCTTTCAGTGTTGTTGGCGGAGGGGGTAATAATGTAGTGGCTGCTACTGCACCTTGTGGATTTATTGGAGGAGGAAACTTAAATAGTATTACTGACGGTAACACAAATGCCATTTTAGGGGGGACACAACATATAATTGATGATGATTTTTCTGTTATTGGAGGTGGGTCTCTTAATATTATTAATTCAACGCTTACTCCTCCTGAAGAAAATGTTGGCAGGAACGGTATATTTTCTGGACAACAAAATTCGATTTTAGGGCAATCTTTGTTCAACGGCATAAATAGCGGAGGCCAAAATACAATTACAGATGGGTATGCTTCGATGATTGGTGGAGGTGATTTTAACGTAATAGACGCTTCTGTTAGTGTTACACCTGTAATTTATCGTTCTTTTGTAGGTGGAGGGGTACTTAATTGTGTACACGGTAGTTGCTCAAACATATTAGGAGGATTCACAAATGTAGTATTAGGTGATGCTGATTACAGCTCTATTGTTGGCGGTCGCCTGAATACCCTGAACTGCTGTTTTAATTTTATCGGTGGTGGTTTACACAACTGCATTGATTTAAATGGTCTTGCTCCCGTTGGGTCATCATCAATTTTAGGTGGAGGGTCAAATACCATATGCTGCCATAGCGTATTTTCTCAAATCGGTAGTGGTACAGGCAATATGATTCAGAGTGGTGTAAGTTCCGTTATTGTCGGTGGAGACATAAATCAGATACAATCTGACCCAACAGCTCCTATTTCTACTGAGGTGCTTTATTCTTTTATTGGTGGTGGGGTTCAGAATTCTATTTTTGACAGTAGGTCTTCTATCGTTGGTGGAGAAAACAATATTATTCACTGCAATACCAGCCTTGAGTTCATAGGAGGAGGTCTTAGTAACGAAATCGAATGTGGAAACAACAATTCGATTGTTGGTGGCGAGCTAAACATTATAGGAGTTGGGCCGAATTTAACACCCGCCAATCATTCGTTTGTTGGCGGAGGTATTAGCAATCGTAATGAAGCAGACTGTTCTGTTGTAGGTGGTGGCATCCAAAATATTGTGGGAGAAAGTGCATGGGATTCGATTGTGGGAGGTGGTTGCAAGAACTGTGTAGGAGATGCATGGTCAGGTGTTTTTAGTGGGGCCTGTAACAATGTTTTAGATCGTAATAGTGTGATTGGAGGAGGACGGGAAAATAGTGTGACTGGGGGAGGTTGCAACGTAATTGTTGCTGGGTATTGTAACGAAATTGGAAATCAAGTGCTATCAAGTAGCATAGGCGGAGGTTTACAGAACCGAATATTGAGTAGTGCCGGTATGTCCACTTGTAATGGCGTTATAGGGGGTGGTTGTAATAACTGTATTGATGCAATTATCACTACTTCGGATGGCAACACAATATCTGGAGGATTGTGCAATATAAATTTTAGTGCTTGTGGTGCTACTATAGGAGGAGGCTGTTTTAACCAATTGTATGACGGGGATTTCTCGACAATTGCCGGAGGCGATAACAACGTTATCCAAAAAGGTTGTTATGGGTTTATTGGTGGCGGGTGCAGAAATAGCGTCGGTACCGAAGACTATGGTGTAGTTGTTGGTGGATGCAATAATAACGTATCGAGTTTCTTCTCATTTATAGGTAATGGTGGGGATATTTCGATTAGCAGCTGTGACTCCTCAATTGTAAATGGCTGTAGCAATGTCATATTTGGTGGTGACTTTAGTTTTATTGGCGGTGGGTGTATCAATGAAATTAGGTCTGCTTCTCATTTTAGCGTGATTGGCTCTGGTTGTGGTAATGCACTTGCAGGCACCATTCCTTCGCCGTGTCCTTCTTTGTATGGCAGTATTGGAAACGGTTTTGAGAATTGTATAGATACAGATGCGGTTCACGTTTCCTGTTTTAATTCAATTGTTAATGGTTGTACCAACTATGTAAATGTCAATGCATGTCATGCGTTTATTGGAAATGGAAAGAGTAATTCAGTATGTAATTTTTCAGCTGTTGTAAATGGAGAATCTAATCGAGCTACAGGAAAGTTTTCGTTTATTGGTAATGGCGGTGACCCGATAACAGTAGGTGGAGGGAATAGAGCTACGGGAGTTCATTCTTTTGTTGGTGCCGGGCGAGACTCCAAGTCGTTTGGTGACTTTTCTTTCGTTGGTACAGGATGTAATAATACGGTTTCAGGCGCGTCGAATTACAGTTTTATCGGAAATGGAGGACTTAATAATATAGATGGTAGTTGTTGGGGTTTTATTGGTAGCGGTGAGGTCAATTCCATCAATTCTGCATCTACTGGTAGTTTTATTGGTTCAGGTAGTAACAATTCAATAGGGGCGGCCGGTAATTGCCCGGCAGAATATGGTGTAATTGGTGGTGGGTCTTCAAACTGTATTGATACAGGTACAGGTAGCGGTTATGACACTAATTATGGTTTTATAGGTGGTGGGCAGGATAATGTGATATGTGCTTGTGCATGCCATTCATCAATAATAGGGGGACAAGGAAACCGAGTAACACACAAATGGGCGACAGTATCTGGGTTGAGTGTTACGTCGGGAATGGACTGTGCTTTCCATGCAAATAACATTGTTGCACAAAATATACCGTTTGGCAATCCTGCAACTTGCGCCCCTCCTGCTTCTTTAGCAACAGGAGGTCTGTATTATATAGCCGTTGGGGCATATTGTCAGGTATGGGTGAAATAATATTGGCTAAATTCTTTATTCTATGTGGTTGGTTGAGAAAAAAGGTTTTTTATTAGTTGTATTGCTTGTATTAGTTTTTTGTGCTTTTAAACCTCAAGCTCAAATTATTACGACTTGCGCTGGAAATGGAGGTACTGGAACTAGTGGTGATGGGGGAGCAGCATTAGCTGCTTCAATTGGGATACCCACAAGCGGTGCGTTTGATCAGTTTGGAAATTATTACTTTGTTGGAGGAGTGAGTAATAGCCGTCTTAGGATGGTTGATACTCATGGCATTATTCATACGGTAGCAGGTGTTTCAACTTCTGGCTATAGCGGTGATGGAGGGCCAGCTACATCTGCAATGCTTAATAATCCATATAATGTGGCCTGTGACACGTTTGGAAATATTTACATTGCTGACCATTTAAACTATAGGATTCGAAAGATAGATGCAGTAACAATGACAATTTCTACAGTAGCTGGGAATGGTATTGCTGCAACAACAGGTGACGGAATGTTGGCTACTTCAGCATCAGTGGTTCCGTATGCACTTTGTATTGATCAAGCAAATAATGTTTATTTTATCGATGGGTACGGAACAACAGTTCGAAAAATTGATGCAACCGGAATAATTACAACAGTAGCGGGTACAGGTACAGGTGGTTTTAGTGGAGATGGCGGTCCGGCTACAAATGCTAACCTTGCAATGAACTATGGTATATGTGTTGATGACGCCAATAACTTATATTTAGCTTGCGATACTCGCGTTCGAAAAGTAAATTTAAGTACTGGAATTATTACTACAATTGCCGGGACAGGTAGTAGCGCTTACGTTGGAGAAGGCATTCCGGCTACTGCTGCCTCATTTAATGTATATTCGTTATGTATCAATAGAGTCGATACTGCGTTGTACGTAGCGGATATTGGCAACGATAGAGTATATTGTATAAACTCTTCTGGATTATTTCAGTTAATAACAGGTACAGGTACAGGTGGTTTTAGTGGAGACGGAGGAACGTCAACAGCTGCACAGGTCTATAACCCTGAGGGTGTTGCAGTTGACCAGTGTGGCAACTTATACATTGCTGACGGAAATAATCATCGCATTCGCAAAGTAACTTTCAATCCCCCAACTACCCCCACCATCACCCTTGCTGGAGGTGCATCGGCAAGTGTGGGTGCTACAGTAACCGTTACAGCTACCGTTTCTGGTGCAGGTAGCGATTATGTTATTAAGTGGTTTCGTAATGGAGTATTCTTCACTTCTACCACCACACCGATAGTTACTTATACAAAAGGAAGCGGTGATGATGCTATTACTGCAAGAGTGGTTCCTGAAATAATCTACTGCTATGACTCCACTACTTCTTTGGAGCATATCGTGGCAGAGTCTGACGTAGCGGTTAGGGATTTAGTATCGCAGAATAAGTCTTATGTCGTCTACCCTAATCCCGCAGGTAATACTGTGCATGTAACAAGTAATGCAGCTATTCGTAAACTAAGCATTTCAGACATAATCGGACGAACAGTTATCAAACAGAGCGGACAATCGAAGGATGTAACCATAGATATAAGCAACTTGCCAAAGGGTATGTATATCCTACGGTTAAATGATAATTACACACAAAAAGTTTTGAAACAATAACTAAAACAAAAAATACCAAAAGACTTTATGAAGATTATTTTTCAGGTTGATGGCGGCATAGGTAAGAGTATAGCCGCAACTGCAGTATGCAAAGCTATTAAAAAGCAATATCCAAAAGACAAACTATTTGTGATTACTGGTTACCCTGAAGTGTTCTTGTGTAACCCCAATGTGGATAAGGTATTTAACTTCAACAACCTCAATTACTTTTATGAGGACCATATAGAGGGAGAAAAAGTAAAGACACTACTCCATAATCCATATTTGGAAACTGATTTTATCAACCTAAATGGACACTTGATTAAGGTGTGGTGTGAGATGTTTGGTATTAAGTACAATGGTGAAATGCCTGAAATGTTTCTCAACAACAGAGAGCAGTCATTCTATGGCAAACACTTTACGTCAGATAAGCCCATTTTTCTAATTCAGACAAATGGTGGCGGTGCCAATCAGCCTAACAAGTACTCATGGGCACGTGACCTGCCTTTGGCAATGGCTCAGCGTATCGTCAATACATTTGCACAGGATTATAACGTAGTGCATATTAGACGAAATGATCAGTTGCCTTTGCAAAATACCACCCCTGTACAAGCAGACTTCCGTGCCATTGCTACCCTTATCTCGTTAAGTAGTAAACGTTTACTAATTGATAGTTTCTGCCAACATGCAGCAGCTGCTTTAAACAAGCCATCGGTTGTATGTTGGGTCGGTAATACACCGGAGCAGTTCGGTTATGATATGCACACTAACATCATTGCAGCTAAACCAACAATAAAGCCGGAGTTACGACACTCTGTCTTTAGCAAGTACAATATTTCGGGTCAGCCAACCGAGTTCCCGTATAACAACGAGGATGAGATATTTAACCCGGAACAAATTGTTGAGGCTCTTTTGAGTACTCCAGCACCCGCACAATCACAAGTTGTGAATAGTGGCAAGGTTGTTGTTGAAGACGAAAAAAAAAACTTAATCGAGGCATAAGGGAACGTATCGTACAAGATGCAAAGCGAGGCAGCATGGTTGCTCAAAGATTGGTGCATCTCATAGACAAGATTGACCTTTCTAAGATTACACGAGTGTTGGATATTGGTAGCTGGCATTTAGGGCAGAGTGTAGAATTTGCGAATGTTTTCCCTTATGCAAAGATTGAAGCCTTTGAGCCTGTGCCTGACTCGTATCAGTTATGCCTGAACCGTAAAAGCGAGTTACACGAGCAAATGCGAAACAGAATTTCTGTACACAATATTGCTCTTGGTGTTGATTCAAAAGACATTCCATTTTACATGGTTGATGCTACAAAAAGTTCAGTACCGAATATTGGCGCATCATCAATGTTTAAGTTCATGGATGGGCTAAATGGTACACCATTCGGACAGGAACTCATTCAGGAAGAAATAAAAGTAAAATCAGACACACTGGACAAGTGGAGTAAAAAACACAATGTAAGTGCCGTAGATATAATGTGGGTAGATGTTCAAGGTGCGGAACTGATGGTTTTTAAAGGCGGTAAGCAGCTGCTGAAAAACACAAAAGTAATCATGACTGAAGTAGGGCTAAAACCTTACTACGAAGGACATACATTGAAGTCTGCTATAGATGAATATCTTATTTCGTTAGGGTTTATTGAACTAGAAGAAGCGTTTGAATTAAATGGCTTCGATTACGAAGCAAATACTATATATATTAATAGCAAGTTGAAATAGAAATCGTTAACCCACAAAAACATTATCATTGCCAGAGAAAATATTTTTTCAAAGCTCACTCCCCCGAGTAGGAAGTACAGTATTTCAAAACATAATGAGTCAAGACGATAGATTCTATACTAGCCCGACATCAGGAATGTTAGAATTGATTTATGCTGCTCGTCATAATTATACAGAAAGCCCAGAGTTCAAAGCACAAGATCCCGAATTAATGAAAAAAGCATTCTTGGGTTTTTGTAAGCAAGGAGTATTGGGCTACTATGATGCTATTACTGACAAAAAATATGTAATTGACAAATCCAGAGGGCATTTTGCGCATTATGGATTTATCGATAGTTTTCTTCCGAATCCCAAAATTATATGTTTGGTTCGAAGCCTACCCGACATTGTTGCTTCAATGGAGAAAATGTTCCGGCAAAATCCTCACAAATCTAACCCGATTGTTAACCATGCCAATATGCAGGGTACCAGTACGCCCAAAAGAGTTGATATTTGGTTTAATTCCCCACCGATTGGTTTGGCCGTAGAAAGACTTGCAGAGGCTATTCGCCAAGGCGTAGATAGGAAGATGCTCTTTATTAAGTATGAGTCACTCTGTCTACACCCTGAAATGGAAATGAAACGAGTGTATGATTATCTTGAAATACCTCCCTTTCAACACGACTTCAATAGTATCCCCCAAACAACAAAAGAAGATGACGAAATATACGGTTTGTCTGGGCTTCACACCATACGACCATCTCTTGAAATGAAGCCATCTGATTCCAGAGAGGTACTTGGTGCAGATATTTATGACTGGATAATGAATCAGTACCGTTGGTACAACGAATACTTTGGGTATAAGTAATATCTTATTTATATTTTGTTTGCCAGCGTACCGTCCGAGCAGGGCGGTACGCTTATGGCTTCATAAGGACACTTTAAAATGGCAAGTCGTCATTTGTTTCAGAAGTACTCTCGGTAGCGGTACTTTGACTAACAGCTTCTTTTCTCTTTGCCTTAGCCACGACTTTTACGCCATTCACATGAAAGGCTAAGTACGCATGATGATTACCATTGTTGCCAGTAAACTCATTGAGGTGGATACGCCCAGATACAGTTACTATTGCACCTTTCAGCAATACATCTGCAACTTTCGTACTCACCCAATACGAGCAGTTAATAAACTCGGTGACTTCTACCCATTCTCCTTTCTTGGTTTTGTAGCCGTCATCTACTGCAATAGTAAATGATACTACTTCCCTGTTGTTCTTTACTTTCCGTACTTCCGCATCTGCGACTAATCTCCCTGTAATTTCCATTTGTTTTTGTTTTTATTGATTACTGATTGAATAAACTCATTTGACTACGTACCCGATTATCCACATTCTTGTTCCGGTTATATCGGAGTATCAGGTAATGAATTGTAATGTCCTCATTCAGCAAGATTGCCCATGCAGATGTAAGTGCCTTACTACGGTTGTATCGTTTGTTCCGTTGAATGTCCCATGATAG
>JAUHYD010000031.1 GCA_030426665.1 Bacteroidia bacterium
CCACTTTCCTGCTTCTTGATAATGCCCACAATCTGGACTTCGCTAAATCTTGACTTTTTCATCGTTTGTTGTTTAAATTTAAGAATATTCTCTAATTATGAACAATCGAACTTTGGGGAAGCCTACAGATTTAAATAGTGTTAGTTTTCGATATTTTCAAACAATCGGTATTGTTGCTATTCATGCTAATATTGTTGATTATTTGATATCGCCTGCCTCAAAGGATAAAGAAGGATTAGTACGTTTTGATATCTTATCAAGTCTATTTGAGAAAAAAAACTTTGCATGGGGGTACCTGTATTCTCAAAAGTTTATGCTAATGGCACACCCATACTTTCGAAGGGGGTATAGTCAAATTGCAAATTTTTCACCAAGATTTATTGAAATGTTTTGGGGAGCCAATGATACACAAATTGAATTCTATATAGCTCTTGATTTAGACAGAGTGCGTATTAATGTAGACAGTTTAATGTATCGTGAGTTTGATACATGGTATGGTGCTTCATTTGATAGAGATATAAAATCAATTGCTGACGGTATAGTTAAGTTAAGGCCTCCCCTTGAATTGACAGAGTTTGAAAATTCATCATTTTTTGCGAATGCATATTCACTAGATATTAAATGGGTGACGAAGAATGGAATAAAGAGCTTTCAAGCTGAAGAGTTTAAAAACGAGGGCGAAACTTTAGTTATTGCTGGCGAAACTTGCTATCCTGTAAGGTATATTCATGCTGAATTCGATATAGTGCAAAATTGTTTTCGGCATTTCGATGGTGCTGTGCATTTTTATACATCCGACGAATACTTTGCAAGAAGAGATTCTGATTTTAATTACAACTCCAAAAATAAACAGCATATAAAGTCAGATTCAAAAAAATTATTTAAAATGAATGGACATATTTCAGTTGAGGTTTGGATTGAGTTTACATGCCATTTTTTTACAGGGAACCCATTAGTATTTGAGTATTTTGAGGGGAAATACCCCGAACATATATCAGAGATGTTGCAGCTCATAAAAAGAATTAAGAAATGAATGAACAACAATTTATAGTTGGTTTTAACCACGGTTATCTATTAACCAAACACCTCCCAGATTTGGTTGATAAGTTGGTAAAACAGTTACTGGCTTCAACTAATGACTACTTATTAGGTTTCTTTTCAGGTAAAGAAGAATACGAGTTGGAAGTGGCCCGTCTCGAGCTAAATGATTTAAGGCGTATCAGAAAAGATACGAATGATAAGAATCTGGAACAAGACCTGTAGCTGATAAAATAGCGGCTTTAAAACAAACCTAGTAACACTCAAATTAGTAGTTGCAAGATTGCATCTCGCCATGGCGATAGATAGTAATCTTCTCTTATTTGCGAGATGCAATCTTGCGGGGAATTTCCCCGTTCCCCTTTTTCAATTGTTGTACATTTAATGCAAAAGAGGTGTAATGTGCATTTATAACCCTGAGTCGGATAAACTAACTTATGACGGACAAGAACACGTTTTTCCGGCAGGAATCGGTGGTATAGCTGTCTTGCCCACAGAATTCGTTAGTAAGGATTTTAATAATGCGATGTCGAAATATGAACAAGACTTTCTGCGAAATTCAATTTTGAGCATTGCTAGGACTCAACTCGGCCCTGGAAAGCGTGGCAGTTTGAATAGTAAAAATGCCACAAAATCGAAGGTTATGCTCATTTTGGCCAACGAGGAGAATAGCGATTTCGCGCTTGGCTATTCCATACTCAAAGAAATATACGAAATCCCCCATATTAAAGCGAATGCACTACAGCACAGAATTTCATTTAGAGTTGGCTCAAATTTTCCGGATGCGGTAAGTAATGCCTTTACGAAATTTAAGAGTGATATTAATCAGTGCGGCTCTTTAAATATCAAGAAGATTAAGAGCAAAGACCTAGAGGAAGGAGTTGCTTTATTTGGTATAGCCCCTCGAATAGAAGAAAATTATGATGCTTTTCTTTTCACCGCACACGAAGGAACAGATGGTTTAACTATGGATAAACTCGTGGAAGCGGTAAATTCTCTAGGACTAGCTAATTCTTCTACGCATTCTTACTTACCAACTATGCAGGGAGAGGCTTCCATAAAACATGACCATCTTAGAGTATGCGGAAAAATAGCCTTCAATTTTCTTGCTTATTCAATGGGAAAGGAATTTGTTCTCCGCAAAGAATTTGACATCACTCGTGATTGGATTGGGCGGGACACAGACCCTGTATGCGGTGAATTGGCCCAGAAAAAAGACGATCCGCTTAGACGTACAGGGTTGTCTATTCCCAAAGACAGCCATTATGTTTTAATCCTTAAGGTCAGGACGCATTTATTGGCTTGGGTATGTCTCTACGATTTTTTCTGTGTGGTCGTCACACTTAGCGACAATTTTCAAGACGAATTTGAGATGAAAGGGCTATTTTGCGACTGGAAAAATAGGACGGAATTTGACTATGCAGAATATATAAAGAGAGTTGATTCCGGGGAGTTTGGTACGATTACTCCTTTAGGGCAAATGTAATGCTTTTGCGCTAAATGGCTGTGAAGTAGCTCCATCAATCATCAACTTCAAGTACATGGCATACCGTGGCAGGTTCACCAAATCATCTTGAGTAAATACCGGGTAGAATTCTTTTGCAAGATATTCTGCATCTACAGCACCAACCCTAAATGAGATAATAGTTCCTACATTCCCGAATATTGCAGCCCGTACCCGTTCATCTAGCTGTTCGATGTATTGGTGTGCTAAAAATAGCGACAATCCGAATTTTCTAGCTTCCGCCAGAATAGTTACGAATGACAAGGTCACGAATGAGTGACACTCGTCTATGTATAAATAGAAGGGTCTGCGAGTATGCTCAGGTCTATTCGCCCTATGTATTGCAGCAAGCTGTATAGCGTTTACTAGCATGGCTCCAAGGAGAGATGAGGCATCTTCTCCTATTTGCCCCTTAGAGAGGTTTACAATGAGTATTTTGCCCGTATCAAGCGCGTTCTGTAGCCGAAAGCTGCTTGCCTTTCTCCCGACAGTGTTTCTGAGTACAGAAGACGTGATAAATAAACCTGTTTTGTTCAGAATTGGTGAAATAATCTCTACCCGAAGTCGTGGCGAATACTTCTCAAACTCGTTTCGCCAAAATGCCCGTATATGGTCGTCTGTGGCATATTGAAGCGTTCTCTCCCGAAAATCTTTATCGGTTAATAGGGGCTGAATGTCGAGCAATGTTGCATCTGGCAGCCACAGCAACGTAAGGAGCGCAAAGCGTAAGATGTATTCCATTCTTGGACCCCAACTATCTGCCCATATTTTCTTGAATGTTGAGACAAGGCCTGATGCAACGAGGTCGTGGTATTTTGGGTGAACTTTGCTTAATGGATTATACGCCATTGGATTGTCAAGCTCTGTTGCGTTGAAATAGATGAGGTCTTGTTGTCTCTTTTGGGGAATATGTTTTAGGAGCGATTGGGCTATATCTCCATGCGGATCTATGACACATAAGCCGTTTCCTCTCTTTATGTCGCTGATAGCCATATTTGAAAGCAAGGTGCTCTTCCCTGTTCCCGATTTGCCTATGACATACATGTGCTGTAATCGGTCTTTATCCTTGATACCGAAACGCTGATTGGTGTTTCTGTAGTTGGTTATACCGATTGGAGTAATGTCACTGTTTGCCATGTATACAGCGTACTGTCATGGGGTGTTTGGGGTAAGGGCGGAGAAATGTCTACTTGTAGATATGTTTTTATAGGAAATGTGTATATGCAAAGAAACAGCGGATTGATTATCATGCTGTTTGGCATAATGCTTCTTCATCAAATTGAGAATCGATACCTTTCTGGTATTTATCTATGTCAGATTGAATCTTTTGCCAGTTGAGGGTTCTAAAAGTTTGCCATAATCCCAGCCAGTTGGCTACTTATGGCTAAATTGTCGCTAGTAAGTTGCCAACTTATCGAACTGGGCAATTTATGCCGAATTCCTTTTCATAAATTCAGTCACTCCTGAAATGAGATTCCCTACTTGGTCTTTATTGTATTCTGCATATTTTCCATGTGCAGCCTTGTTTCTTAGATCGAGAAAGGCAGTAATCGACTTTTGGTCAAGAACCGTGTACACGTTCGCTTTTGCTAAATCTGCATTCATCTTATCTGCTTTGACAGGTTTACCCGCAACCTCAATGGAAATACCATTTTTTACTGAAAGCTTCTTAAGGTGTACTTCCAATGCAGAGCCAGCCAGAACAGCAGCAGGGTCTTTATATCCCGATTCGTTTAAATGCTGAGCCATTTCAATGAAATCGGAAAAGACTTCTGCGTGTACAATTTCTTGTAGATTCTGTAGATATCCATCTTTCAAATCATCTCGTAAAGCCTGCACAATTCCCATAACACTCGAAGTTTGACGGTGTAGAGCTGGTAATTCCTTGATTATTCTCTCAATTTCTAAACTATACGTAGAATTGAGTCCAGTGATTCTATGAACAGCAACAATAGACCTTGTTACGAGACCCTGCCTGTCTACTTTCGGTAAATCGCTTAGGTCATGATATTTCGCGCTGCTCTGCATTGTTTTGTATGATGCTAAATATGCGTCAAGCTGCTTGATAAAATTTGAGTAGTCCATAATATCATTTTACCAAAGATAGTAGTCCTCTACTACCTAACCATCATAAATTTCTGACGCTCTGACTTCAAAGAGATTCAATAGTTTAATGAAATTCCTTACATGCGAATATAAAACCCATTTCTCCCGTTTCGCAATACGAGAGCAACTTCTCAAACCTAGATGCAGTTGACCTTAATCTTTTGCCAGTCGAGAGTTCTAAACGTGTTCCATACTCTCGCTTTTGATAAATCAAAAACCTTATGTAGTATGGTTTTTAGAAAACACCTTGCCCCCAATAGAATAAAATTTTCAAAAAAACTATCTTTAACTTGTAATGCTATATTAAATTATCAGCATGAGATGTAGACTATGTAATCAAGAAAAGGAAAAGCTTTGTAAGGCTCATATCGCACCAGAAGCGTTGTATCGCTACATGTACCCTAATGAAAAAGTTGAGGGTGATTCTTTGATACTGTTGTCTGGGAACAAGAACTATATCACTCGAAAAAGAATAGGACTCTATGACAGCAATATATTATGCGCTGAATGCGACAACTATTTGGGAGTTTTTGATGAATACGGGAGCAATATTCTATTAAAGGTTGAACCCTCGATCGCTTATTCAATTGGACAAGAAAAAATTTACACATTTGGAGAAGTAGACGTAAAAAAATTAAAACTTTTCTTCCTTAGCATTTTATGGAGAGCATCGATTTCAGTCCTCGACGAATACAGTCAAACAGATTTGTCTGAAAAATTTGAAAACCGTCTACGTAAAATGTTACTTGATAATGATGCTGGTTCTTTTAACGACTTTTCAGTAATTATTACAAAGTTTAGATATAAATCAGAAACAAAAAAATTTCATAAGTTCTTGCAGGTTCCTGTGCGAACAAGAATGGAGGGTCTCAATTATTACTACTTATGTTTACCCAACGGTTACAAAATTTATATAAAAATTGATAGTAGGGACCAGCCCAAGGACATCCTTCCATTTACGATCAAAGCAAACGAGTCAATCAATGTTATGAGTTACGAATTATTCGAAGACACGGAAGACTATAAAATATTTAAAAGCAAGGCAATCCAAACAAAACAATTAAGATCGGGTATTAACCCATAAATCTGGGTACAGTTCCTCCGGAGTAGTCTCGAACAGCTTCGCCAACTTGAACAGGTTCTCGACGCTTGGCATGGAGTGCCCAGTTTCCCACTGGGAAATCCTGTCAGAAGTTCCAATACCGATTCGTTCAGCAACTTCACTTTGTTTTGATAGCTGTCGGTATCGAAATTCACGTAGTTTGTTTGGAAGGTTTGTCATATAGTTCATTGTAGTTAGAGTGGTAATTGTATGTAAGACAGGAGAAGTGTTTATTAGTAGATACTTCTCCTCTAAAAGATGAATCAAGAAAGAAACTACTGATTGACTAGCATGCTATTTGGAATACATCTTCTTCCTCTTCTTGAGGTTCGATGTCTTCTTGGTATTTTTCTAAGTCGATTTGGATCTTTTGCCAGTCGAGGGTTCTAAACTTGTCCCATGCTCCCCGCCCTGTAGGTTGAGTAGCAATATCATAGATGGTATTGAACGGAGAACGTAAGGAAAATTCAAGGTTTTTTCCGTTTACAACGGAGTTCTGAAGTAGCAAATTTAGTATTGCTCTTTTTTCTGGGACTTCAGAACTTTCAAGTAAAGTATGGGCATTTTTAGCAATTCTCAGTACAACAGAAGCAGTAAAGTAATAGTTTTTGTCTGCACCAGTATGGTCTTCTATTTGGATATTTATATCCTGTTGTCGTTCTTTAAATTCCTTTAGTTTCTCATCGTAAACCATAGATGTAATAACACCGTCAAGGAGCAAGTTTGTGAGCCTGTTTTGTTTGGTTTGAATGGCATCATATTCACTGCGAAGGGATTTGATTGCCTCTGTGCTGAAATTTTGCTCATTCTCATTGGATGATTTCATGAACCCTACAATCTGGTCCACTGTTTCTTGTGGAATACTCTTGTATGCCTCCAGAACCCTGTATATAGGCTGTAGGAGAGCTTCTTCGGGTACATACGTCTTTGTGTTGCATATCTCTTTACGAGCGTTAGTACAGCTGTAATAGGTGTACTGGTTTTTCTTTTTTTCAGGACTCATTGAACAACCACAGGTTGCACAACGCAGAAGCCCTCTGAATACGAAGGGTTTCGCAGAATACTGAAATGGCTTTTTATGCCAACCTCTTTGTTTTCGCTGGCACATATCAAACAGCTTTTTGTCTATCAATGGAGGATATTTATGCGGATATAGTTCTCCCCGTGTACGCATTTGTCCATAGTAGAATGGGTTGTTTAGAATGTGGTACACCATGCTCGGCACAATGGGTTTGCCTTGTTCACTACGCAAGCCTTCTTCTGATATTTGCTTGCATAGAGTTTTTATAGAGACGTTGCCAATGGCATACAGTTCAAAAAGCCTTGTTACAAGGTGTGCCCGCTGTGAGTCGGGAATAATATTTCTATCTCTTTCGCTTCCAATATTTTTGTAGCCAATTGGTGCTTTCCCTGTCCACACGCCACTTCTCCTTAACTGCTCAAACTTTCGTTTTACGTTGTCACTTAATTGAAGGATATAGCTACGAGCAAACATAACAGCCATATCCCAACGTAATAGATCTGCACTGTTTGAGTTTTTATTGATGACAAGATTTTCACGGTAAAAATGAATTTCCAGTTTTCCTGCTTTTCTTAATTCGTCTAATAAGACAGATTCTCTAAAACTACGTTGTAGACGGTCAACAGTATCAACCACCAATGCGATACATTCTTTCGACTTCTTTATCTCTTTAATGACTTCCTGAAACTTCTTTCGCTCACCTCTGGTTGAGGACTCTTCTATCTCATGTGTTTTCCAAACCGTAAGGTCTCTGTATTTTATGTAGTCTGAAATTCGCACTACCTGTGCTTCGTTGGAATCCTGCTTTTTATCAGATACTCTCGCTAGAATTATTGCCTTCATTTTTTTGTTTTTCCTTAGGTTGATAAAACTCCGGATTGAGCCGCTTATCCACCTCGAGAAGTATTGAGAAAAAGCTCGTTAGGTTTTGCCTTTCTTCAAAGGTGAATGTTGATATTTTATCATTTTTGGGCTTTTTGTCCATACATATTCAGTGTATGAAGATTGCCCCTATTGGGTAAGACAGGAGAAATGTCTACTAATAGACATACCGGAATGCAAAAAAACACTTCTTTGAAAGTGCTGTCTTTGGCGTATTAATACCTCGGCTATCTCCTCAAAGCCACAACCTCGTTAGAATGCTTTTTCAGTATCGTGTTTAGTTGTCTATACACCTTTGGATACATAGTTTTCAGGTTCACATTTTCGGCAATATCCAAGACAATGCATTCCATAAAGAAGCCAGCGAATGTTGGTAAGTCCTTGTCGTTTTCAATACTGCGAAATACCTTGTCCACTTCAGCAATTTGTTTTCTGACATCATAATTCTTGTCTTTCTTTTTAGGTGCGGCTTTAGCCATGGACGCACTTTACAGAATTAGGGAAAGTTGTCAACTCTGCCCGTGAGTATACACAAGTAGATATTTATCCTGTCTTTTAGCATTCCCATCTGATTGATATGGTAGATACATGAGTCAAGGACATAAGAAGATAGGGTATCGGCTACGGAGACATAGACACCTCAATGGATATACCATTCGAGAAGCTGCGGGAATGGTTGGTATTGGTCCAACAAGACTCTCTCAATGGGAACGCAATATGCGTAAACCGAGTATTGAGAATCTCATCAAACTGGCAGTTCTGTACCGAGTACTTGTAGATGAACTTTGCCTTGATATGCGACAAGTTGCAGTTAGGAATTTACAGAAACGTAATGGTCAGTCAGTAAGAAATCAGGAATTGAATAAGCCTCCCTAACTAAATACAGTTCTTGTTTTTCTGTTTTCGTGTAATGGCTTTTTCATTGTGTGTAAAGGTGTTTTTTATTGTGCTTCCCTTATTAGTATCGTTCGACATTCCGTTCATCGATTTATTTATAGAATAAATAACGGTAAAACGAACGAGTACCAAACTGTGGAAAAGCCTACCTAGTTATTAACAAAAGTATCCACTAATACATACACTACATATGGCAACATCTAAAGAAGAAAAATTGGCTCGTGAAATTGCTGATGTGCTCAATGACAGCGAATCCCTGCCGGTACATATCGGTTTTGTAGAACGTTATTCTGAAAAGTTTCTCCGCAAAACACTGCAAAAGGTTCTGTCGATTCCTGAAGATCAGATACGGAAGACTCGAGGAGCATTATTCACCTATCTCGTTAAGCAACATGGCTGGAGAAGTAATTCTCGGGATTAGCCCCGGAACTCGGGTTATGGGTATTGCTATCATGCACTCCGGTGAGCTTATAGAATGGAGAGTAAAGTCATTCAAGGGTAAATGGTCGAAGGAGAAACAACTCGCTATCCTCAAAATGGTTAGCAAGCTCTGTGACTACTACACAGTCCGTAGAATTGTCGTTAAGAAGGTTGACCCATTGCGGAGTTCTCCGCAACTAGATGAGTTAATATCTGCTATTGTCCAACAAGCAAAAAAGCAAACGTTGCTCATTAAGACTTTCTCGCTGGAAGAACTGGATTACGATGCCCATTCCAAGAGAATGACAAAGGGAATACTCTCTGAAAAGGTAGTCGATAGGCATCCTGAACTAAAACAGGAGTACATCAAGGAGCGGAATAACCAAAAGGAATACTACACCAAAATGTTTGAAGCAATCGCAATTGCGGAACATTCGCAACACTAGCACGACAGTCCGGCTAAGACCGGGCTTTTGTGCCACTCCGAAGCGTATTCACTTGTGAACATTTCTCCCCCCTTATGCCTCTCTCAATATCCATCTACACTGGTTGTGAGACAAAGTATTCTTTAACAACAAAATTGTAAGACATGACAGACAATAAGACAGCTGACAAACCACGTACACAGATAGATGTATATGAGTTAGTCACACAGAAGATTATTAAGGCATTAGAGAGCGGAGCAGTCCCCTGGCAAAAGCCATGGGCAGAAGCAGGTGTTCCCCGGAATTTGATTTCCAAAAAGCCGTATAGAGGTATTAACTTACTCTTGCTCGGAATGGAGGAATATGAGCACAATCTGTTCCTGACATTTGAACAAGCTAATGGCATCGGTGGCAAGGTATCTAAAGGAGCAAAAGGGCATGTAGTTGTGTACTGGCATGCACCGAAAGAACAAGAGGGGCAAGACCAAGCGGACACAGAAACCGAAAAGAAACGTGGGTTTCTCCGGTATTACAAAGTGTTCAACATTGGTCAGTGTGAGAATATCCCTGAGCGGTTTATACCTACGCCCCGTGACACCAATGACATACCGTCCTGCGAGTCCGTAATTGAGGGTATGACCAACAAGCCCAAGATACAGCACAAGGGTACGAAAGCGTATTACCAGATAGACAAGGACTGCATCATCATGCCAAAGAAAGCCTCTTTTGCAAGCGATGCAGCGTACTACAGTACGCTATTCCATGAACTTATTCACAGCACAGGAAGTGACAAACGCCTTGCTCGTGAGGGTATCACAGAGATGTCCGAGTTCGGAGATGCGAAGTATTCAAAAGAAGAATTGGTAGCCGAAATAGGTACATGTTACCTACAATCTCATACCGGTATTGTTACAGAGTTCGACAATAGTGTTGCCTACATGCAGGGGTGGCTGGGTGTATTAAAGAATGACAAACGACTTGTGCTTGCTGCTGCACGAGAGGCACAGAAAGCCGTTGATTTCGTTCTCAACTTATCAGAGGTCTCAAACGACACTGCTACGGAAACATAAGCTCTTTGCTGTGAATGATCACTATGAAAACAGAAGCCCGGTATTGATGTATCGGGCTTCATTCTTTTTAACCGATTTCAAAAAACTTATTCAATGAAAACTAATAAGGAAACATTCGCAGGTCTGTTGGAAACCTCTGCATATTACCGTGATACCCGAACTGTCTTTGATGACCTTCTTACTCTTGCCTTATGTGCCTTTTCTCAAAATCCGAATACTGGTAAATCTTATCGTGAAGATGAGTACATGGCGACTATTGGAAGATACCCGAAAGAAGATGTACAAACCCTGTTCCCTAAATTACTTGCTTGTCTGATAACAGAAATGGATGAGAGAGCAGGGAGTGATTCAGGTAATGATGTCCTAGGCGAATACTACGAAACACATTTGTACAACAAGCGTTCTTCTCAATATTTTACACCCTGGCCAATATGCAAATTCATGGCGAAAAGTATAGGTATCGATGCAGTTGAGAAAGATACACGTAAACGAATATTAGACCCGACTTGTGGGAGCGGTAGAATGTTACTCGCAGGTGCTGAAACGTATGGCAAACGACATGAATTCTATGGAATAGATATTGACGCTGTATGTGTAAAAATGGCAGCGATCAACCTTTTCCTCAATGGTATGTTCCATAGCGAGGTAATGTGTGCTAATGCACTCTCCCCTGATGATTTCCGGTTCAGTTACAAAATCTCCCTATTACCGTTTGGGGTATTTCGAATAGATAACAAGGAACAGTCTCCCCTATGGCGTATGTATACAAGTAGCTTTAAGGAAAAACAGGAAGAGAAACGTGAAATTGTCTTACCCTCCGAGAATGGAGAAGAGCCAATAGAAAGTGGCCCTCAATTAGAATTATTTTGAGCAACCTTTGTAACACAAGGTTGCTTTTTGTTGCCACAGATTGTTATTTTTTCTTTAGCAGTGCCTCTAACAAGGCACTTTTTTCACGCTCACTTTGCAGTAAGCGTTCATACAATTCTGTTATTTTTTCAATAGGGTGGTTCTGGTAATTTATATTCTGTTTAGCATTGTCATAATTATTCTGAATATTATAGATAACTTGTTCTTCATTGAAGTTCTTTATTGTTTCTACTGTTACGCCTAACGCCTTAGCAATTAACCGTAACTTCTCTTCATCTACATTCTCGCTTTGCTCAATACGAGAGACAGTTTGTTGACTAACACCTATTTCAGAAGCAAGTGCATCTTGCTTCATGCCACGTAACTCGCGGATACGTTCAATCTTTCTGCCAATATGTAGTTTAAAAAGCGGCTCAGGCATATAATATAAATTTAATGAGTAAAATACACGTCAATATGGGTAAAGTACAACCTTGAAAATTTTTATTGCCTAAAACTAATCAATTACTTCGCTTGATACAAAAATACGCAAAATGGAACAGCAAAATCAAGCAAATCCACAACAACAAACAGTGATTGTGGTCGGCAAACCCAAAAGTGTCGTAGTAGCATTCATACTGACATTTCTTTTTGGACCATTAGGTCTCTTATATGCATCTGTAACAGGTGGCA
>JAUHYD010000032.1 GCA_030426665.1 Bacteroidia bacterium
CATTGGTATATACAGTAACGGGTGGCGGTAACTATTGTGCGACTGCCACGTCAACCGGCCTTGCAGTAGGTATCAGCGGATCAGAAACAGGCGTAACGTATCAGTTGTACAAAGACGGTACAGCAGTCGGAGCGGCAATCGCTGGTACGGGCAGTGCGTTGAGTCTGGGTATGCAGACAGAAGCGGGCGAATATACCGTAACAGCTATGAACAGCACGGGCAGTATGTGTAGCGCAGAGATGAGCGGCAGCACAACGATTGGTGTTAATCCTGCAGTTACCCCCGGCGTAACGGTAAGCACCGGTGTCGGCAACACGGTATGTTTAGGCGTACTGACCACGTTCACGGCAACATCAGTGAACGGCGGCAGCACCCCTGGTTATCAGTGGACGGTAAACGGCGCACCTGTAGGATTAGGCTTTAGTACTTACTCATATGTACCGTCAAACGGCGATGTGGTAAGTGTCTCTATGACGAGCAGCGAAGCGTGTGCGAGTCCTGCGATGGCGAGTGCATCAGTAACGATGAGTGTGAGCAGTCACCAGATGCCACATGCTAAGGTGAGTGTACTGCCCAACGATACAGTATGTGCGGGCACGCTGGTAACGTATGAGGTAACCCCTGAATACGGCGGTACAGCACCAAGCTACAGCTGGAAGAAGAACGGCGTAACAGTAGGTTCAGGCACTACTTACTCCTATGTAGCACAGGACGGCGATGTTATCACATGCGAGATGACAAGCAACTTCCCTTGCAGATTAGAAGATGTAGTTAAGACGGACATCCACATGAGTGTAGAGACGCCAAGTGCACCGATTGTAACGATCAGTGCAAATCCTGGTACCTCAATCAGCAGTGGCACCCGAGTAACGCTAACAGCGAATGCGACGAACACGACGAATGATGTAACGTATCAGTGGTTTGTGAACAGCACGTTGCTTCAGGGAGCAGTACAGCAGACGTATACGAGCAGCAACTTTGCCGACAATGACGAAGTAACGTGTGAGGTAACAAATCACGGGGCATGTCTGTCAACGATGGGCAGCAAGACGGTACAGATGCGAGTAGGAACTGTAGGTGTAGCGACAGTAGGCGCAGCTATCAGCGATATTCGCTTGTTACCGAACCCGAATACGGGCGACTTCGTAATCCGCGGCACATTGGGTGTACAGGAAACGAAGGAGTTGGGAGTAAGTGTAACCGATGTTTTGGGTCAGGTAGTATACCGCGGTACGCTTCAGGCTAAGAACGGGGTTGTAGAGCAGCGTATACAGCTGAGCAATGGACTAGCAAACGGCATGTACATGCTGACGTTGCAGTCAGGCAGCGAAGCTAAAACAATCCACTTCGTACTGCAGCAGTAATAACAAACAATACAAACAGGGTGTGAGCCTTGTCTGTAAAGGAATAAACACAAGAGCGGGGAGCCAAATGCGGCTCCCCGCTCTTGTTGTGTTATGTTGTGTCATATCTCAGGGCCGGACGGCAATAAGTGAAACAATTTTATTGTGCGATACAATGTGTAATTTATTTTTTCTCTTCTTTACTACGTCCATCAATCATTTTCAAGTTACCTCGATTTGGAATGTTTATTTATGAATTCATGAACAAGCATTAACAATAGAGCAATCTTCTATTTAGTCGTGTCTAATGCATTCGAATATATCCACGATTAATCGAATTAGGCCAATAGTGATTGCCAGGAATCTCAATTAACCAACTATCTAAAGAAGCTATTTAAAAATATAAAAGAAACATATAAAAAATACAACAAGATATAAAATAGATAGAAAAATGGTATTAGGGCTTTAGTTTGAGTGACATCTAATAAGACCAGAACAGACAAATAATAAAATTTATTTTAAAATTATTTTGGTAATTCAGAAATTAATTATGTTCTTTATGGATTAAATAGAATAAAAAGAACCTGTGTAAAGAACTGGAAAACAGTTTTAAATAAATTCATAAGTAGTTAGAGGGTATATATAAGTATTTAGTTTTGGTTTTTCGATTATTCAATAGATGAAATTTAGGACAAATGAATGTGTTTATGATAATTTGAACGGTAGGGTGTCGATATAATGTCATTTGTATAAATATTGAAAAAGGTAATAGTAAACAAATGTAATTATATGCAAAATGTAAATTGTATTTAATTAAAGTAAAACAATATGATATGAAAAAAAATTACAATTTTGTTCTTTCTGTCTTTCTGCTGCTATTAGTTGGCAGTAGCGTAAACGTAATTGCTCAGGTTACGTCTGTGTTTAATTTCACAAACGGGATGCAGCAGTACACGGTTCCTGAGGGTGTTACAAAGATATTCGTAGATGCAGAGGGTGCCAAAGGTGGTGCCAATTACTATTATTCGCGACCGGGGTGGGGTGGAAGAGTGCAATGTGAAATGGATGTTACTCCAGGACAGGTCCTTAATATTTTTGTTGGTGGTCAGGGGTATGGCTCGTGCTACAGCGGTACTTTGTCTGCTCTTGTTTACGCCGGGGGATACAACGGCGGCGGCAACGGATATTACTATGGCGGGGGCGGTGGTGGTGCTACCGATATTCGCATTGGTGGTACTGCATTGGCTAACAGAGTTTTGGTTGCCGGCGGTGGTGGCGGTGCTGCATACGGAACCACCACAATAAATTATGTTCGTGGTGGCAATGGCGGTGGATTGACCGGAGAGCATGGGTACGGTGATAACTCAGCATCCAGCACTAAAGGTGGAGCAGGTGGTACTCAGGCGGGCGGCGGTGCCGCTGCAACCTACTATAGTGGTGCAGTGGCTGGTAGTCTTGGTCAAGGTGGTAACAGCTACACCGGTACTTACTCTGGTGGTGGCGGCGGTGGTTACTATGGCGGTGGCGGTGGTGCTTACGGCGGCGGCGGCGGTGGGTCGTCATATACCAATTCAACCATATGTAGCAATGTAGTTCATATACAAGGTGGGAATGTGCAAAGGTCCGGTGGCGGAGTTGTTAGAATAACGCCAATTATGCCCGGTGGAAGTGGATTTGGATTTACAGGTGGACTTCAGACCTATACTGTTCCTTCCGGAATAAACTACATTTCTATTGATGCAGAAGGTGCAACCGGTGGAACAAACTCGCATTACCCGGGTTATAACTACAGGAGCGACGGTGGCTATGGGGGCAAGGTGCAATGTACATTACCTGTGACTCCGGGTCAGGTATTGAATATATATGTTGGAGGACAAGGTACAACCGGTAATTATTCACAAAATGCAGCTGGAGGTTATAATGGTGGAGGAAATGGATCTTATTCGGGAACCTACTCTTCCGGTGCCGGAGGTGGTGCCACAGATATTCGTGTAGGTGGTACCGCATTAGCTAACCGTATCATAGTTGCAGGTGGCGGCGGTGGTGCCGGGCAGTATACAAATACTATTTACAATAAATCGAAAGGCGGAAATGGCGGTGGATTGACCGGAGACGATGGAATTTCTTATTCTGGAAATGCAGCTGGCGGTGGTACTCAAAGTTCAGGAGGAACGGCTGCACCATCAGGGGGTAACGGATCATTAGGAGTTGGTGGTAACTCAAATTCCAGTTCATATGCCGGTGGCGGTGGTGGTGGATACTATGGTGGTGGTGCAGGAGGTTCTACATACCATACAGGAGCTGGCGGAGGTTCCTCATACACTACATCAACAGCATTTGATGTGGTTCATACTCAGGGTTATAACATGTATGGAGATGGTAGTGTAATTATACAGCCATTAGCACCAACAGTTATCACTTCTTCTCCTTCACACGATTTCGGATATGTGACTTCCGGGACGACTTCCGCGAAATTTGTATTCGGAATGACCGGTAAGTATCTTTCCGGTGGTGTGATTACGATTAATACAAGTTCATCCGAATTTGAATTTTCGTTTGACGGCATAAACTGGTTCGCAACAGCGCAAACTTATACGTATTCAGGAACAGGTTTTGTTGACATACCAGTGTTTGTTCGGTTTTCTCCGACAGCTTCAACTTCCTATTCCGGAAGTATTAGTATCTCCGGGGGAGGTCTGTCGGCTGGTGTGAATGTAGCTGTTAGTGGAAATGGTGCCGCTGCTTGTTCGGGCACACCTGCAGCTGGTACTGCGGGTGCTACTCCATCTACAGGAGGTTCTGCGACTGAGATTTCACTTTCACTTACAGGAGCTTCTACCGGCGGTGGTATTAGTTACCAGTGGCAGTCATCACCCGATGACGCAACTTGGACAAATATTGCAGGTGCCGACGCGATGTCTTATTCTTTTAGCGGGTTGACGGGAAATACTTATTACAGATGTATATCCACTTGTTCCGGCTCTTCGGCCAGTTCTTCTTCGGCGATGGTTTCATTTACCCTGCCGTCACCTGGTTGTATTCCTACTTCAAGAAATACTTCGTCGACTTATAACGTCGGAACATCCGGAAATCCGGTGATAATAGAACATGAAACAGGTTCAATAATCGATGCAAGTGTATACGGTGCAGGAACCGGTGGCTCTACCAGGTATTATAACAGCATTGATACTCAGGCGACTTTTTATAGAAACCGACAGTATTCGGCGACGATGTCCGGCAACGGAACTTGCTATACAACAGGTTCAATCTGGATTGATTTTAATGACGATGGTTACTTTAATAATGCTGAAGAACTGGTGGGTGGTTATACGTACAATGTGTCAACGACCACTTGCCCTTCAGGACGCCCTAACCCAACTATCACAATTCCTGCTGATGCACCCTATGGTGCGCACAGGATGCGCGTAATGGGTGGATATAATAGTAGTACAAACTTCCCAGGGTTGAACTCATACTATCCGGTATATCCGTTGATGTATTCTTGCCCAACCGATATGGTGGCCTATGCTGATACCAGAGATTATACTGCGATTATTCAGAAAGCTCCTCCAACTATTACAGCAACTCCAAATGCACTTGATTTTGGTAGCTCGACTGTTGTTGGTACTGTTTCTGCACCTGTATTATTTTCTAAATTGGTTGCATCTAATCTTTTGCCTTCAATTGGTTTGCTGAACGTAACGGTTCCGACAGATTATGAAGTTACAACCGACGGTATTACATGGAGCAACTCTTTAGAGATTTTCTATACAAACGGTGGTTTTGTATCTAAAAATTTATATGTGCGATTTGCGCCCACCTCTACTTCGACAAGTTCCGGCGATATAACCATAAGTGGTGGTGGTATATCAACTCCGGTGACAATATCAGTGACAGGTTCTGGCAATGCAACAGCGTGTAGTGGTAGTCCAACTGCCGGTGCAGCTGTTGTGACGCCAACTTCAGGTGGGTCGACAACTGAGTTTGTCCTTTCTCTTTCAGGTGCTTCGACAGACGGTAATTTGGTTTATCAATGGCAGCGTTCTACAAACGGCGGAGCAACCTGGGAAAATATCGCAGATGGTTTATACGCCAACTATACATTTTCAGGATTGAGTGAAAACACTACTTTTCGGTGCCTTTTGACCTGTGGTTCGTCGGCAGCCGTGGCATCTTCTAATGTTACACTTTCGTATGCTGCTCCGACGGTTGCAAGTTCATCTTGTTCTCCGACTTTTTCTTCAGTAGCTGCAGCCTGTACCACTTACGGTATGATAATGCGATTTAGCAACTTCACGGGTGCTGCAGGTAGTATCAATGACGCGCTTCCATGTAATGGCACAAATTTGATGGATTTGACAGCGACACAAATTTGTACAGTGAACGCTGCTACGACATATACTCCTACCATTTCAACCGGTTCGCCTACAGGTACAACCACTTATTCAAGTAGCTTGCATTGTACGGTTTGGATTGATTTTAATAGTGATGGAATCTTTACAACTGACGAAGTTGTAGGTGGATTTACTGCTGGTGGATTAGCGGCATCTGCGTCTTCGGGAACAGTTAATGTCACTATTCCTGCCGACGCACAGGCTGGCGTATATAGGATGAGGTTGATGTCCGTTTATAGTTCGCCAGCATATCCGACTTTTGCTGCATGCGGATCTACGAGTTATGGGTCGTGTCGCGACTATTCTATATGTGTTGCTGCTTCTTCGTCGTGTTCGGGTACACCTGAAGCGGGAATTGTATGCGCCGGACCTCCTGAGGGTTGTGGTGCATTCAGGCCTATGTTGTTTAATGTAGGTGAGACAGTATCCGGTGGTATTTCCTATGTATGGGAGTCTTCTTCCAGTCCTTCCTCTGGTTTTACAACGGTTTCCGGAGCAACGACATCGGCGTTTCAGGCACCTGAGTTAACATCTGTTGGTACCATGTACTATCGGGCGATAGTGTCTTGCGGTGGTAACAGTAATACAACTCCGGCAATACCTGTTACTCGTAAAGCCCCACCGGATCTTTCTAATTACTCAATGAGTGCTGCCAATTCCTGTTCGGCATCCGGTTCTGTAGTTACGGTATCGAGTACGTCTCTTGGAGCCGGTACTTTTGAGGTAACCTACGATTTAAGTGGTGCTAATAGTTCAACCGGTAATGTTGCAACGTTGACGATGGGTTCATCTGATGGAACATTTACAATCCCGGGATCGCTATTGGGTTCTGATGACATAACAACGGTAACAGTGACATCTGTAAAAGGAGAGAATGGTTGTGAAGAGTCACTATCTACCGGTAATACAGCGACATTCGGAGCTAATGTAACTTCGATTTCGGGTACTAATACATGTGTTGGTGCGGGATCTGTAGTTACTGTTAACAGCAGTACATTCGGCGATGGTACCTATGAAGTAACTTATAGCTTGAGTGGTGCATCTACGTCTACCGGCAATACAGCTACATTAGTATTGAGCGGCGGTACGGGTACCTTTACTACTGATGGTGACTTGTTTACAGCTGGTGGGGCTACAATTGTGACAGTAGACGCGATTGATAATACAACCGGTTGTGTAATTGCTATAACAAATAACAATACTACTGCGATATCCGTAGGTACCGCATCCGGAGCGTATAATGTTACGGGCGGCGGTAGTTATTGTACCGGTGGTCCGGGCGTTGAGATAACTCTGGATGGTTCTGACGGTGGAAATACTTATCAGCTTTTTAAAGGAGCAACTCTTGTTGCGAGTACCGGTGGTACAGGAGCCGGCGTTAGTTTCGGTCTTCAGGCAGCAGTTGGTACTTATACGGTATTGGCTACGAACCTGAGCAGCGGATGTACGCGTGAGATGACCGGTTCGACCACAGTTAATGTTTCTGCCGTTCCTTCTGTCTTTACAGTTAGCGGTGGCGGTTCGTATTGTGCGGGAGGTGCCGGTTCTGAAGTGATATTGTCAGGTTCAAATTACGGAGTAAGTTATCAGTTATATAATGGAGCTACACCTGTGGGTAGTTTGTTTACCGGTACCGGTACACCGATGTCGTTTGGTCTTCAGACCGGTGCCGGTAGTTATACAGCTATTGCGAACCCGGGAGCTGGCGCAGGTTGCCAGGTATCAATGATTGGCGGTGCGTCAGTAAGTATCGATCCATTACCTGCATCTTATTCAGTAACTGGAGGTGGTAATTATTGTGCCGGTACATTGGGAGTGCCAGTTGGTTTGTCCTTTGGAGTAGCTGGTGTTCGTTATACGTTATATAGAAATGGTGCAATTGATATTCCTGCAGACGGAGTTGGTAGTGCTTTGAGTTTCGGGTATAGAACGATGCCTGGTGTTTATACGGCTACTGCAATGAACTTGTCTACGGGTTGTACGAATGCAATGTCCGGAAGTGTAACGGTAGGTGTTAACAGTTCACCGGCAACACAGACAGTAACCGGTGGTGGCAGTATGTGTTCCGGAGATGCGGGCGTTGCTACGGGACTTGCAGGTTCAGAGGTAGGTGTTACGTACCAGTTGTATAACAGTAGTGGCGCAACGTATGGCGGTTCTGTATCCGGTACGGGTGCAGCCCTTGAGTTGCCGGTGGTATCTGCTACGGGCGTGTATACAGTAGGAGCCGTTAACGGTAATGGCTGTACGGCAACGATGAATGGGAGTGCAACTGTGATTGTACATAGTACACCCCCTGTATTTACAGTCAGCGGTGGAGGTAGTTATTGCAGCGGTGGTAGCGGAGTAGCGATTACGCTCAACGGATCTACTGCCGGTGTAACCTATACATTGTCAACAGGCGGCAGTCCGGTAGCTACGATGACGGGCACAGGTGCTGCAATGAATTTTGGTTTATATACTACTTCAGGTACCTATACAATAGGTGCAACAAACGGCAATGGTTGTTCTTCGGCGATGTCAGGATCGGCGACGATAACAGTAAATTCAAATCCTACTACATATAGTGTAGGCGGTGGCGGCAGCTTCTGTGTCGGCGAGGTAGGTGTGAATGTGACGCTTTCAGGCTCGCAAACAGGAATTAACTATCAGCTGTATCGTTCAGGCGTGCTTTTAGGTGGTCCTGTAGCAGGTACGGGTGGTAGTCTTAACTTCGGTCTTCAGACAGAAGGTGGCATTTACACCGTAATGGCGACTAACCTTACAACCGGCTGTACGTCCACAATGTCTGGTTCTGCAACCGTAACAGTAAATACGTTACCAACTATATATCCTGTAACGGGTGGTGGTAATTACTGTCTTGGCGATACGGGCGTGGCGATAGGAGTGGGTGGCTCTCAGCCCGGCGTTAACTATACGTTGTATCGTGGTGCAGTACTGTCAAGTGCCGCAGTAGCAGGTACCAACCTGCCAATCAATTTCGGTTTACAGACAATACCTGGAACGTACACAGTATTTGCGATTAATCCATCTACGGGTTGTTCGAGCAATATGAGTGGCAGTGCGTCTATCGGCGTTAATCCGTTACCGACATCATATGCGGTTACGGGAACGGGTAGCTATTGTGAAGGCGGCAGTGGCGTAGCTATTGGGCTGAGTTCTTCTACTGCTGGTGTAAACTACAGTTTGTATAATGGCGGAACACTAGCAAGTGTAGTAATGGGTACGGGCAGTGCTGTAAGCTTCGGTTATATCAGCGCAGCGGGTACTTATACTGTTCATGCGTCAAATAGTGTTACGGGATGTGAATCAGATATGGCGGGCAGTGGTACGGTATCGGTAAATGCATTACCAACGTTGTACACGGTAACCTCTACAGGTACGAACTATTGTGCAGGAAGTGCGGGTATATCAATAGGGCTGAGTGGTTCAACGTCCGGCGTAGAATATCAGTTATACAAAGGCGGTATTCCTGTAGGTAGCGTAGTTACCGGCACGGGTGGCGCTATCAGCTTCGGCAATCAGACAGCAGCAGGTATCTATAGTGTTATGGCAACGAACAGCACAACGCTGTGTACGCGTGCGATGACGGGTGGTGCAAGCATCACAATCGACAATGTGCCTGTAGTGTACGGCGTATCGGGTGGTGGCAGCTATTGTAATGGTAGCGGCGGCGTAGGAGTAACGCTTACGGGATCCGAGAGCGGCATGAGCTATCAGTTATACAATGGTGTAGCGGCAGTCGGGGCCCCTGCAGTTGGAACGGGCAGTGCGTTAAGCTTCGGTATGATTACCGATGCGGGCACGTACTCAGTAGTAGCAACCAATCCGATGAGCAGTTGTACAAGTAATATGTCGGGCAGTGTACTGGTAACGGTAAACAATCTGCCATCAAGCTATACAATTACGGGTGGCGGCAGTTACTGTAACGGCACCGGCGGTGTAGCAATAGGATTAAATAATAGTCAGACAGGTATCGTGTATCAGTTATATAATGGATTGAGTCCTGCCGGTAGCGGCATGCCCGGAACGGGCAGTGCGCTGAATTTCGGCAATCAGACGTCCAACGGTACCTATACGGTAAAAGCGATGAATACGACCACCGGTTGTGAAGCAACAATGAGTGGTAGTGCCACAGTAAGCACTAATGCTGCACCTATGAGTTATAATGTAACCGGTGGCGGTGCATATTGCTCCGGTGGTGAAGGTGTAAGCCTTGGCCTGAGTGGTTCCAATGCCGGTGTCAACTATCAGTTGTACAATGGTTCATTGGCAGTAGGCAGCCCTATGGCAGGCACAGGCGCAGGTTTAGACTTCGGTTTACAAACGACAGCAGGTACGTACCAGGTGATCGGTACGGGTGGTGTATCGGGTTGCAGCACGACAATGAGCGGCAGCAAAATGGTATCCGTAAACAATCTGCCGACTACTTATAATGTAACCGGTGGCGGAAGCTATTGCACCGGAGGTACAGGCGTATTGGTTGGTCTGAATGGTTCTCAGTCAGGTATAGCCTATCAGCTGTACAATGGCAGTGTAGCCATCGGCAGCATGATGACAGGTACGGGATTATCCCTGAACTTCGGCAGTCAGACAGCCGGCGGCACCTATACGGTACTGGCCTATAATCCTGCAACTACATGTAGTGCAACGATGAGTGGCAGTGCAATTGTAAATGCAAGCAGCCTGCCGGTAGTACATAGCGTAACCGGTGGCGGTAGCTATTGTGCGGGCGGTACGGGTGTAAACATCGGACTGAGCAGCAGTACCCCAGGTACAAGTTATCAGTTGTACAAAGGCACGGCGACAGCCGGCGCTCCTGTATTCGGTACGGGCGATGCCATCGACTTCGGTATGTATACATCTGCAGGTACCTATATGGTACAGGCTTCGGGTATCAGCACAGGTTGTACGTCAATGATGAGCGGCAGTGCGGTAGTAAGCACGAGCAGCCTGCCTGTAGTACAGACAGTAACGGGTGGCGGTACTATCTGTGCCGGTGGTACGGGTACGAATGTATACCTTAACAACAGCGGAACAGGCATAAATTATCAATTATACAACGGCGCAGCACCAGTAGGAGCGCCTGTACCGGGTACAGGTGGTTCTATCAACTTCGGTGCGCAGACAGGAGTCGGTACCTATACGGTATCCGCGATGAATGCAAGCACCGGTTGTGAAAGAAATATGAGCGGCGGCGCAACAGTAGTAGTAAATGCGCAACCGACAAGTCACATAGTAACGGGCGGCGGTGCTTATTGCTCCGGCGATGCAGGAGTAACGATAGGTCTGGCAACGTCTACACCAGGAATCAGCTATCGTCTTTACCTTGATGGCAGCACGGTAGGTGGTCCTCAAACAGGTAGCGGCGGCAGCATCAGCTTCGGATTGCATACGACAAACGGAGAATACACCGTAGTAGGCATGAATCCTACTACCGGTTGTACCACAACGATGAGTGGCAGTGCGACGGTAAGCACGAACAGCTTACCAACTGCGTATACCGTTAGCGGTGGCGGCAGCTACTGTCAGGGCGATGCCGGGGTACATGTTATCCTGAGCAGCTCAAATACCGGTGTATCATATCAGTTGATGAACGGCAGCACCGCATACGGCTTACCAATGGCCGGTACGGGCGCACCGATAGACTTCGGAACGGTAACGGGCAACGGCACCTACATGGTGGTAGCCACCAACGATGTGACGATGTGCAGCAAGTATATGACCGGTAGTGCAATCGTAACAGAGAACAGCCTACCAACAGTATACGGCGTAACCGGCGGTGGCGATTACTGCCAGGGCGGCGAAGGCGTAGCGATAGGCCTGAGCAGTTCCAATACAGGTATCAACTATCAGTTATACAATGGTGGTGTAGCAACAGGCACTGCAGTATCGGGCAATGGCGGCGCTATCAGCTTCGGAATGCAGACGGGCGCAGGAACATACAGCGTAATGGCAACAAACAGTGCTACGGGATGTATGTCGGCGATGAGCAGCAGCGCCACAGTAAATGTAAATGCGGTACCTGAAGTATATACAGTAGGTGGCGGCGGAACACTGTGCGCAGGTTCAGAAGGGGTATCGGTAACACTGAACAACAGTACCCCCGGAA
>JAUHYD010000021.1 GCA_030426665.1 Bacteroidia bacterium
ACCTGCACTGCGCTGCAAAATATATAGTATCATTCGGCAATTTACCACTATCGACAGGGGCTTACTAGCGGCCACTGAATATATCTGTACATAGATTTTGCGGTCGCTTCGTTTCGGCATTTTTCTTAACGCCATTTTTATAAGGCCGGTTTGGGTGTTGCTTATTTGTCGGAGTCTTGATGGAAAGATCTGAAGAAATACACTTCTTGTGATAGCACTAGATTTTAATGATGAATGGTTATTTCCCGGGTATCAATCACCTTGTTGTCCCGCAATACCTGTACGATATAAATGCCGTTTGCCCACGTGGCGACATCTACAGATGCGGTGGCAGCCGTCCTATTGACATCACCTATCTGCATCTGCAGTCCGGCAAGGTCAGTTACCTTTATGTTGCAATCCTCACAAAGGTGCTTAATTTGTATTATGTCTCCTGAGGGATTAGGGTATATATTGATGCCTTCTTGAATTGCCCGATTATCAACCGAATTTGGGTGCGGGATATCACGGGTTGTAATCATTCGCACACGGTTATTAGCCACATCTCCTAAAAAAATATCACCATCCGGAGCAACGGCTACACCTCCGGGACCTTTTAGCTGCGCCAATAACGGGTCTCCCCAATCTCCTGAATAGCCTCCCCAACCAGTACCGGCTACGGTAGTAATAACGCCAGCAGTATCGACCTTTCTTATCCTGTCATTACTTTGTTCAGCAATAAATACATTACCCAAAGTATCTATAGTCATTGCTCCCCCTCCAATATTGGCAGCTGTTGCAGGTCCTCCATCTCCGCTGAAACCAAACACCCCGGTACCCGCTATGGTAACTAACTTTCCTGCTGTATCTATCTTACGGATGCGGCTATTGTCGGTAAAAAAAATAACACCGTTTTTATCCAATCTTACAAAAAATATATCCAGCGAAGCCGTATCTGCCATACTGCCATCAGGGCTAAAGCCTGATGTACCATTACCGGCAATAGTAGTTATTATCCCGAATGTATCTACCCTGCGGATACGGTTGTTTGACCTGTCGGCTATGTATAAATTACCTGTATCATCTACCGCAATGCTTTCCGGATAATAAAGCTCTGCAATAGTAGCAGCTATATTATCGCCATTGTATCCGGCAACACCAGTGCCAGCATAAGTTGTGATAATACCTAAGGGTGATACTTTACGGATACGCTGGTTATTTGCGTCTGCCACATAGATATTGCCTTTCCAATCAATTGCTACATCTATCGGGTCAATTTGTGCATAAATAGCTTCATATCCATCTCCACTATATCCCCCCGTACCATTTCCTGCTATAGTGGTAATGGTACCATTATATGCCGGGGAGACCTTTCTGACTCTGGCATTTCCGAAGTCGCATACATATAAATCTCCTGCTTTATCCAACACCACAGAATAAGGGCCAGACAGATGGGCATTTGTTGCAGGCCCTCCATCTCCGGCACTACCTCCGCCTGCTACGGTAATAATTATCTGCGCATTGGAGAGGAAAGAGAAAAGTAAAAACGGAATAAATAATAGGGATTTCATTTTGTGATGAATTTTGACTGAATAATAAATTTAAGAATATTTTTAAATAGTATTGTCGGAACCATGATTATGGGACAAACAAGACAAATGTTGCCGGAAGGATGATACAATATATATCAACAGTCAAGAACAGATATTCGAATGCTAACTTTAAGTGACTTATGGCTTTTTCATATGTTCTTTTGCCTTGACGCAAAAGAACCAAAAAGTCAAGGCTGTATAAAAATCGGCTAAAAAACACCTGCACTGCGCTGCAAAATATATAGTATCATTCGGCAATTTATCACTATCGACAGGGGCTTACTATCGGCCAATGAATATATC
This sequence comes from Bacteroidia bacterium, assembly GCA_030426665.1. Taxonomy (GTDB): domain Bacteria; phylum Bacteroidota; class Bacteroidia; order Chitinophagales; family Chitinophagaceae; genus Nemorincola. The sequence goes on from JAUHYD010000021.1 coordinate 1,875, forward strand.
TGTACATAGATTTTGCGGTCGCTTCGTTTCGGCATTTTTCTTAACGCCATTTTTATAAGGCCGGTTTGAGTGTTTCTTATTTGTTGCAGTCTTGATGGAAGGACCTGAAGAAGTATATTTTTCATGATAGGGTTTGCTCTTAATGATGAATGGTTATTTCCTGAGTATCAATCACCTTGTTGTCCTGCAATACCTGTACGATATATATGCCGTTTGCCCACGTGCCGGCATCTATAGATGCCGAGGTAGCCGTCCTATTGACGGCATCTGTAGGTACCTGCTGTCCTCCGAGGTCAGTTACCTTTATTGTACAGCCCTCACAAAGGTGCTCAAAATGTATTATGTCTCCTGAGGGATTAGGATATATTTTGATGCCTTCTTGAATTGCCCGATTATCAACCGAATTTGGGTGCGGGATATCACGGGTTGTAACCATTCGGACACGTCGATTATTCCCATCCGCTATAAATATATCTCCATCAGGGGCTATAGCAACGCTTGTGGGGCCAGACAGCTGTGCCAATAGCGGGTCTCCCCAATCTCCGGAATAACCACCCAATCCGGTACCAGCCACAGTAGTGATAATACCAGCGGTATCGATCTTTCTTACCCGGTTACTGCTCCCTTCAGCAGTAAAAATATTACCAATTGTGTCAATACCCATCGCGCCGCCTTCAATATTTGCAACGGTAGCAGGTCCTCCATCGCCACTATAGCCGTATATGCCAGTACCAGCTATGGTAACTAATTTCCCGGCCATATCAATCTTACGGATACGGGCATTGTCGGTAAAAAAAATAACGCCATTTTTGTCCAGCCTGATATGATACAAATCAAGAGAAGCTGTATCCGCCATACTGCCATCAGGGCTGAAACCTACAGAACCATTGCCGGCAATGGTAGTTATTGTCCCGAATGTATCTACCATACGGATACGATTGTTTGACTTGTCGGCTATATATAAGGTCCCAGTATCATCTACCGCAATGCTTTCCGGATAATAAAGCTCTGCAGAAGTAGCAGCTATATTATCGCCATTGTATCCGGCTGTGCCGGTACCGGCATATGTGGTGATTATGCCTAAAGGGGATACCTTTCGGATGCGGTGGTTACTTGCGTCTGCCAAAAAAACATTGCCCTTCCAGTCGATAGCCACATCTATAGCAGCTACTTGTGCATAAATAGCTTCGTAGCCATCACCGCTATAGCCAACTATACCATTTCCGGCTATGGTAGTAAGAATGCCATTATATGCAGGAGACACCTTACTTACTTTGGCGCTATTACACAAATACAAGCTTCCGTCTTCACTCAACACAACAGAATAAGGCCTAGATATATATGCATTAGTTGCAGGTCCACCATCTCCGGCACTACCTCCACCTGCTACGGTAATAATTATCTGCGCATTGGAGAGGAAAGAAAAAAGTATAAACGGAATTAATAACAGGGTTTTCATTTTGTGATGAATATTGACTGAATTATAAATATAAGAATATTTTTAAATAGTACTGTTGGAACCATGATTATAGGGCAAACAAGACAAATGTTGCCGGAAGGATGATACAATATACATCAACAGTCAAGAACAAATATTCGAATGCTGACTTAAAGTGAATTATGGCTTTTTTATATATTCTTTTGCCTTGACGCAAAAGAACCAAAAAGTCAAGGCTGTATAAAAATCGGCTAAAAAACACCTGCACTGCGCTGCAAAATATATAGTATCATTCGGCAATTTACCACTATCGACAGGGGCTTACTAGCGGCCACTGAATATATCTGTACATAGATTTTGCGGTCGCTACGTTTCGGCATTTTTTTTAACGCCATTTTTATAAGGCCGATTTGGGCGTTGCTTATTTGTCGGAGTCTTGATGGAAGGATGATACAATATACATCAACAGAAAAGAACAGATATTCGATTTCCAATTTTAAAGTGAATAATGGCTTTTTCATTTGTTCTTTTGCCTTGACGCAAAAGAACCAAAAAGTCAAGGCTGTATAAAAATCGGCTAAAAAACACATGCTCTACGCTGCAAAATATATAGTATCATTCGGCAATTTACTACTATCACCAGGGGCTTACTAGCGGCTACTGAATATATCTGTACATAGATTTTGCGGTCGCTTCGTTTCGGCATTTTTCTTAACGCCATTTTTATAAGGCCGGTTTGGGCGTTGCTTATTTGTTGCAGTCTTGATGGAAGGACCTGAAGAAGTATACTTTTTGTGATAGTGCCTACTCTTAATGATGAATGGTTATTTCCTGAGTATCAATCACCTTGTTGTCCTGCAATACCTGTACGATGTAGATACCGTTTGCCCACCTACCTGCATCTACAGATGCGGTGGCAGCCGTCCTTTTGACATCACCTATCTGCACCTGCTGTCCGGCAAGGTCGGTGACCTTTATTGTACAGCCCTCACAAAGGTGCTTAATATGTATTATGTCTCCAGAGGGATTAGGGTATATTTTGATACCTTCTTGAACTGCCCGATTATCAACCGAATTTGGGTGTGGGATATCACGAGTTGTAATCATTCGCACACGGTTATTAGCCCCATCCCCTATAAAAATGTCACCATCCGGAGCAACGGCTACACCTGCAGGACCTTTTAGCTGGGCTAATAACGGGTCTCCCCAATCTCCCGAATAGCCTCCCCAACCAGTACCGGCTACGGTAGTAATAACGCCAGCAGTATCGACCTTTCTTATCCTGTCATTACTTTGTTCAGCAATAAATACATTACCCAAAGTATCTATAGTCATTGCTCCCCCTCCAATATTGGCAGCTGTTCCAGGTCCTCCATCTCCGCTGAAACCAAACACCCCGGTACCCGCTATGGTAACTAACTTTCCTGCTGTATCTATCTTACGGATACGGCTATTGTCGGTAAAAAAAATAACACCGTTTTTGTCCAATCTAATATAATACAATCCCAACGAAGCTGTATCCGCCATACTGCCATCAGGGCTGAATCCTACAGAACCATTGCCGGCAATGGTTGTTATCACCCCGAATGTGTCTACCCTCCGGATGCGGTTGTTTGACCTGTCGGCAATATATAGATTGCCTGTATCATCGACCGCGATACTTTCAGGTAAATAAAGATCTGCGGCTGTGGCAGCTATATTATCTCCATTGTACCCTGCTGTACCGGTACCGGCATACGTAGTGATAATACCTGCCGGTGAAACTTTACGGATACGATTATTGGGCTGATCTGCCAAAAAAATATTGCCTTTCCAGTCAATTGCCACATCTGCAGCACCTACCTGTGCATAAACAGCTTCAAAGCCATCTCCGCTAAACCCAAAAGTGCCGTTCCCGGCTATGGTGGTAATAGTGCCGTTATATGCCGGAGATACTTTTTTCACCTTTGCATTATTTACATCGCATATATACATATCTCCTGCTTTATCCAGCACTACCGAATATGGACTATATAAATGGGCGTTAGTTGCAGGTCCGCCATCTCCGCTATCACCAGCACCGCCTACACCTGCTACGGTAATAATTATCTGCGCATTGGAGAGGAAAGAGAAAAGTAAAAACGGAATAAATAATAGGGGTTTCATTTTGTGATGAATATTGACTGAATAATAAATTTAAGAATATTTTTAAATAGTATTGTCGGAACCATGATTATGGGACAAACAAGACAAATGTTGCCGAAAGGATGATACAATATACATCAACAGAAAAGAACAGATCTTCGAATGCTAACTTTAAGTGACTTATGGCTTTTTCATATGTTCTTTTGCCTTGACACAAAAGAACCAAAAAGTCAAGGCTGTATAAAAATCGGCTAAAAAACACCTGCACTGCGCTGCAAAATATATAGTATCATTCGGCAATTTATCACTATCGACAGAGGCTTACTAGCGACCACCGAATATATCTGTACATAGATTTTGCGGTCGCTTCGTTTCGGCATTTTTCTTAACGCCATTTTTATAAGGCCGGTTTGGGCGTTGCTTATTTGTTGCAGTCTTGATGGAAGGATGATACAATATACATCAACAGAAAAGAACAGATATTCGATTGCTAACTTTAAAGTGAATAATGACTTTTTCATTTGTTCTTTTGCCTTGACGCAAAATAACCAAAAAGTCAAGGCTGTATAAAAATCGGCTAAAAAACACCTGCACTGCGCTGCAAAATATATAGTATCATTCGGCAATTTATCACTATCGACAGAGGCTTACTAGCGGCCACCGAATATATCTGTACATAGATTTTGCGGTCGCTTCGTTTCGGCATTTTTCTTAACGCCATTTTTATAAGGCCGGTTTGAGTGTTTCTTATTTTTTGCAGTCTTGATGGAAGGACCTGAAGAAGTATACTTTTTGTGATAGTGCCTACTCTTAATGATGAATGGTTATTTCCTGAGTATCAATCACCTTGTTGTCCTGCAATACCTGTACGATATATATGCCGTTTGCCCACGTGCCGGCATCACAAACAAAAAATCATTCATTTTACAAAATGTTGATAATAATTGAATAACTCGGCTGTGTCGTTCCTGTTTATTTCTGTAATTTTGCATCTTATAAAATATCATAACATGAAATTCTTTATTGATACAGCCAACCTGGCACAGATACAGGAAGCAAATGATCTGGGTATCCTTGACGGTGTTACTACCAATCCTTCGTTGATGGCAAAAGAAGGCATAAAAGGCACAGAAGCTATTGCAGCCCACTACAAGACTATTTGCGAAATGGTAGATGGCCCTGTAAGTGCAGAAGTACTGGGCACCACGTTTGAAGGCATCGTAGAAGAAGGCAAAAAGCTTGCAGCTATCCACGAAAACATTGTGGTAAAGGTTCCGATGATAAAAGACGGCATAAAAGCTATTAAGTGGTTTACCGACAACGGCATACTTACCAATTGCACACTGGTATTTTCTGCCGGCCAGGCTATTATGGCAGCCAAAGCAGGTGCTACCTTTGTTTCTCCTTTCATCGGCCGCATAGACGATAGCAGCTGGGATGGCGTTCAACTGGTGGAACAAATAGTAAACATCTACAACTCTCAAGGATTCCTTACCGAGGTTTTGGCAGCATCTATCCGCAATCCGTTGCATATAGTACGTTGTGCTGAGGTAGGCGCAGACGTTTGCACCTGTCCGCTCAATTCTATTCTGGGACTGCTGAAACACCCGTTGACAGATAACGGTCTGGCACAGTTCCTGAAAGATGCTCAGGCAATGCAGTAATCAATAATACTTAATACATCAAGCATAAGCAACGGCAGCCATTTCGGTTGCCGTTGTTGCTTTTATGACACCTTGTGAATGTTTATATGCCTGCAAAGGTGCCCTGCGGGTTCACATTCAACCCTCATTTTTTCAAAAAGACGCCCATTTTCTCTTTTACCTCATTTTTCGGGAATCGAAAATTACCGTTCGGCGGCTAATTCATACACTTCACGCCGATAAACATACACTTCGTCGGATTCTTTGATTTTTCTGATTTAGGTAAAGTAATTTGCACTTATACAAACAAAGCGACAGAAAAGGCACGTTGTTAGTTTGAATGCCAGCCCCTATGAATCGGAGGCCTTAGTGACCAAAAAAAGAAGCAAAACCAGTAAAGAGAAAAGAGCCTATATGTTAATTAATAATGTCAGTTTGAAAAACCCTATACCCTATACCCTATCAACAAATAGGACCAACATCACTTAAGATACGTGATACCTATGAAAATACCCCGAAAGTAGGCTGTCTGTTCGCAGACAGCCTACGTTGTTTTTACCTAAACACTTTTTAGCTGACACCATTACTTACTATCAAATATTTTCAGAAAATCGTTCTTAACGTTCCTTGACAACGGAATTTCCTTTTTATCCCGCATAATGATGATACCAGTAGACTCGTAGCGCAATATGCAGTTTACATTCACAATAAAGGAACGATGAACCTGAAAAAACTGATGAGTATCCGTAAGGTGCTTAAAAGCACCGATGTTTGCGACACTCGTAAACTTATCATCATCGGTAACGATATGGGTACATTTGTTTTCGCTTTCTAAGTATAGAATATCCTCCACATTTACATAGTCAATGCCATTATTGTTGTGGACTCCGATTTTTTCACTTAATCGGGCTGTAGAACCTTGTGGGTTACCGGCAACTCTTTTGTTTTTTATCCGCTCGATTGATTTATTGATAGCAACCGACAACTCTGCATCATCAATGGGTTTAAGAATATACCCTGATGCCGAAAAAGAAAAAGCATTGAGTGCAAAATTATCATGTGCGGTAACAAATATTATTTCGCACGCCAGGCCCGGCACGAGCTTCAGCAACTCCAGTCCGGTTTTTCCCGGCATAGACACATCTATAAACAAGATATCATAACTATTATTCCTCAACGCCGGTAGCGCCTGTTCCCATCTGGTAAACTCATCGGCAACTACAATCTCTGAGTATAAATTTGACAATCTACTTTTTAGTAAATCAATCGCATCTTGCTCATCGTCAATAATAATACATGAAATACTGTCATTCATATTATGTCCTTTTTATAGAAATAGCAACTATCGTTCCGGAAACTCCGCCTCCCTTATCTGCATATTCAATATCAATTTTCAATTTCTCATAACGGTTAAAAATACTTACAAGATCCTTTAACATCAAGTCTCCATATGACTCTTTTCCGATTTTTTCCGGAGATTTAATCGACTTTGACGCTGCCCGCCCGATTCCATTGTCTTCAATTATGCAATATATTGTTTTATCAGAATTGCTAAGATAAAATGACACAGAAATAAATCCACTATTATCTTTCAAGGGTAATATACCGTGATTAATCGCATTTTCCACAAATGGCTGAATAAGCAATGAAGGAATTTCTGTTGACATGATATCGGCCTGATCTTTGACCTCTATCTCATACCTAAAACGACTCCTAAACCTCGTCTGTTGCAGCTCAATGTAATTACGCAAGTTCTCTACTTCCTCACCTATTGTGATATACTTATTGCGAGAAGACTTCAAGTAGTTCCTCAACAATTTTGAAAACTTAGAAATATGACCATAAGCCTCGTCCATTTTGTTTTTACTAACCAACAACAAAGCAGAATTAAGGCTGTTAAAAATAAAGTGAGGGTTTATTTGTGCATATATCGACTTGAGCTCCATTTCCATGTTTAGCTGCCTCCGCTCTGCGGTCTTGAGCACAACCCGGCGGGTTAGTAATACGGAAACAACAATAACAGCCAGACCCAACAAAATACTACCAACCCAAATTAACCTAATGGCAGCATGTGTTTGCCACCAATATGGCTTTACATATACCGTCACCCGCATTACATCTGTCTTCCACCAATCGTCATTTGCATATATTTCTATAGTATAATAATTATCTGGGGTGAATTTGGAGGGCAATTGATACTCATTCGAACTCAATGCGAGAAACTCCAATTGCCCACCCAATCGATAATTATATTTCAAATCACCATTACCTATTGGGTTTATGACATCAAACTGCAAAATTCGGGTTTCCTGACTCAGCGAAAATGTGTCATGCCCGGAAAGCTTCACTATGGAATCGCCGTATTGCATCAAGAAGTTATAATTAAAATTCCAGTTCCTTTTTTCCTGCAGGACAATATCCTCAAAATAAGAAGTTGGCACCCGGAAAGTTCCATTGTCTGTGGTAAATATTACACTTCTGGCAGTGAGCGCCACATCAAGAACACTTTTATAAAATTGATGCTTGGTGTTCCTGTAGTATTTGGGCCTTGTCACATTGTTTTTTCCGATAATATTATAATAAATTATTCCAAAACTACTTACAACAACCAAAACATCTCCCTGAAGCCGCATCTGCGCGCCTTCCAGGTTGACATTCTCGAGCAACAATGTACTTTTTCCGGATTCATAATCGTACATCATTATCGAATTTATGCCCATCACAAAAGCATTGCCATAAATTCCGTCGACACACAATTCATTGACATGTATAACACCGCGCTCCCTAATCTGATTTTTAGACAACGCCATATCGTCGTCATCTCCAAAAATCACTATTTTGCTACTGTTAAATGCCCATGTCTTCTTTCTAACATTGTCTTCTATCAGTTTTTTGAAACGATCTACATATCTATATTTCAGCTCACCGGTGATAATACTGTGGCGCGTCATTTTGTAAATTCCGGAAATAGAGGAAAGTAATAAGTCACCGTGAGTATCTCTTAAAGCAGAGCTAATATTAGTACCAAACATCTCTCTACCCAACTTAACAATTTTGTTGTCTTTTTTTACAAAACAAAACACATCAGCCGCTAGCAATAAAACCGAATCATCATTATACTTAAAGACACTATGAATATTATATCCACCCGGTAATAATAATTCCTTGACAATTGTATCATCAATAATTTCTAAAAACAGACCATCGCTTTGATTCCACCAGTAAGTTGTGTTGCTGTCTGTCGAGCCAACGTATCGGAATTCGGAAATATCTCTGGCCAACTTTTCAAAGCGGCCATCGGTAGCAAATTGCAAAAAGACCCCGTTTTTTTTGGTTCCGACGCAAGTATCCCACAAACTATTACTCCAATAAGAAACCGCACCGGGACCAGTGCTATCGACTCCTGTTAGCCCCGATAAGTTATAGGTACCAATCATTGATGGCTCTGTGCACATCTTAACAAAATGCACTCCTTTTTTTGTGTATATAAATATGACACTATCATTGACGCTTTTATTATAATTTATAAATTCCACCGGTTCAGAAATGCCCAGTTTCCGAACGTCAAGAGTGTCCGGAGAAAAACTGTTGATACCGGCAAGTATTATATTAAATGACTGACCGGCAGGTTCAAAAAAAACTATTTTTCCACCCGCATATAATGAAATATAATCCCCGAATCTCAACAACTGATAAAACGCATCGGACCAATACAAATGATTTAACTTAACCTTCATCTTTCCATTGGCTATTGAGTCTAAGTCTGTCAGTTCGTACATATTTCGTTTAAAAAAAGAAAATACACGTCCATCCTGCGACAACCAAACGACAGCAACTCCATATTCATCTTTGTAGTTATCAAACAAGCTATCATTCAACGATTGAAAATGGACTGTATCGCCTTTGACCAAACATAAAGATGGTGTAGACATAGAATTCACATAACTGCTCGTAAACAAAATCCCACTTTTATACTTAATTGCTATACGGGGAAACATGGTTCCGGAATATCCCTTTAAATAAACATTGTGATAGTTGCCGTTTTTCAGATATCCAATTTCATCTGAAACAGCCCCTAACCATATTCTACCTGTTTGGTCTTCAAGGAGCTCAAAAACGTCGTTGGTAGGCAATCCGTCTGCCATCGTAAATTTTCGGCACTCATAACCATTATACCTAACCACGCCTTTATCTGTACAAATCCACAAATAACCCAGCCTATCGGTAATCATTCCGTAAACATGGTCTGAGGGGAGGCCGTTGGTCGAATTCAGATTAAATGAGCTCCTGACTTGAGCTTCCATAATGCCTGGCAACAACAATACCAGAAACAACAACAAAACCAGCACGCCAATGTGCCGGACGTTCCTGTTTCGGTATATGCTTCTGTTGCTCAAACTATTTCGCAGTTATTGTTTTTTATTCCAGACCTTATTCATAATTTTTATCATTACTGTAGTCCCGCTTTCCGGAGCCTTTTTGTCAATATAGTCGATAACTATTTCTATCCCTTCATATCTGTTGAAAATATCTATCAGGTCTTTTATCATTAAATCTCCGTATGATTCTCTACCCTCCTTTGTTCGCAACTTCCTCAACCTTGATTCATTCCGACCTATACCATTATCGTCAACAACACAAATAATCGCATTCTCTTTTTCAGCAAAATCAAAGCTGATTTTCAGGCATCCGTCCCCTTCCTGCTTTTCCAATATACCATGATTTATTGCATTTTCAACAAATGGCTGTATTAACAATGATGGGATTTTCATTCCTGTTTCGTCTATTCGCCTAGAGACATTCAACTCATATCTGAATCTATTTTTAAATCGTGTTTGTTGTAGTTCTATGTAGTTACGCAAATTCTCTGCCTCTTCGCCAACCGAAATATATTTGTTGCGAGACGATCTTAAGTAGCTTCTCAAGAGTCTGGAAAACTTCGAAATGTGCGTATACACTTCTTCCATTTTGTTGTTGCTGGCCAACAACATAGCCGAGCCAAGCGTATTGAAGATAAAGTGAGGGTTTATTTGCGCATAAATCGACTTCAATTCCATTTCCATATTTAGTTGCTTCCTTTCCGCCGACTTAAGAACGATTTTCCTAGTAACAAATATCGCGACACTGACAATACCAATTCCCAATAATATGCTCGCTATCCAAATCAGACGAATAGCTGTATTTGTCTGCCACCAGTACGGATTAATGTAAACAGTAAAATTGCAGACATCACTTTTCCATCCGTTATCTCCAACATATAACTGTACTTGGTAGTAGTTACCCGGCTTATAAGAGTAGGACAAATTGAGTTCATTAGAATTGAGCTCTACGAAATCAGTATCATTTACCCCGCGAAAGAAAAACTTCAGGGCACCGATTCCATGTGGGTTTATCACATCAAATAACTGCTTCTTTGTATCTTGTTTTATTATTAAAGTATCGCCACCAAATAACCTGACTTTATGGTCGTTAAATACTGCAAGTAAACGGTACTTATCAGTTACATCGGCAACACCCGACAACCCTTCTTTCTCAAAAAATGAAGTAGCAACAGAATAAGTTCCTTTATCAGTAACAATCAGGATTTCCTGATTAGTTAAGCCTACATCAAAAACCTGATCATAGTAGGAGTGCTTAATGTTCTGACAATATACCGGAGCCGAGACTTTGTTCTTCCCAACAACCTTGTATTGAACAACACCCAAGCTGCTAACAACAACCAGAAAATCATTAAGGAGTCTTATCTGCGCTCCTTCTAAGTTAACATTATTAAGTAGTGTTATTCCTTTTCCTGTCTCATAGTCGTACATTACTAACGAACTTGCGCCCAAAATAAAAGCATTTCCAAAATTCTTATCAACACACAGTCCGTTGACATAAAGCGCCCCAATTGTTTGAATTTGCTTTTTTGTTAGTATTCTGTCTTTATTATCTCCGAAAATGATTATTTTACTTTTATTGTATGCCCAGGTTTTGTTTCGGTAACTATCTTCTATTAACTCGCTACATCTATCTAAATATAAGTAGTCTACATTCCTACCCAGGTAACCATACCGGCGAGCTTTGTATATGCCTGAAATTGCAGCCAAAATAAAACTATCACCGGAATTTATTATAGCTGACTTCACACTTGCACCATAAATTTCACCATCTAACTTAATACACTTATCAGCAATCCTCGAATAATAATATGAAGTTGCGGAAAAAATAAGCATAGTGTCCCTATTGAACTTTGCAACTCTACTAACCTTTCTGTTATCAAAATAAGGAACCCTTTTAACATGCGAACCCTCTGACACTTCCAGCAGAATATTCTCTTCATTATTCCACCAATAGGTTCTATTATCGTCAACAACCCCAACATATTGACAGCCTGTCAAATCAATACCTGCCCTTTTAAAGCCTGTTAGTGCAGCATATTTGAAGTAGATGCCTTGAGTTGTGGTTCCAATGCATGTGTCCCACAAAGGAATATCTGAATAAGCTACTACTCTGTTACGCTTACTTTCAGTAGAAAAAACACATTTCGTATCAAATGAATATAAAAACGAAAGCGTGTCAGTCAACTTATAGAAACACACATTGCCCTTCGTATAAACATATAACACACTATCATAAGAGCCTTTCTTGTAATTAACGAAATCTATTGAACCATTAAATCCGTATTTTTTGATGCTAAAAGTATCCAACACTCCGGTATTGATATTTAATGTAATTAGCTCTCCGGGGGAACAGCCAGGTTTGTAAAATATCAATAGGTGACCAACAATTAAGGCTAGAAAACCTTCGGAATTCATCATATTTTCGTATTCTTCGAACTTGTAACGAATTAAGGGCTGTAGACTACGCTTATCGCTACAGACTGAATCTATCGAGGATATTTCATATATCCATTTTTTATGAATGGCGTAGACTCGCCCATTTACAGACGGCCAAACGGTTGATACCTTGTAACCTTTGTCAAAATTTCTGAATAAGCTATCATCTAGAACCTCAGCACATACTGTATCATTAATCGCCAGACATAATGAAGGCGATACGCTAGAATTGATAAATTGACTTCCGAACATTACACCATCACGATACTTAACCATGCCCGCGGGAAATATAGTTCCTGTGTAATCTTTTATTTCTGCTTTTTCGTATTTACCGTTAAAAATATAGCCTATTTCACCAGCAATACTACCCAACCATATTCTTCCCTTCCTGTCTTCAAGCAACTCCCATATATCATTTGACGGCAAGCCATCAGCTACTGTAAACGTTTTACACTCATAGCCATTATATCGGGCAACCCCTCTATCAGTACAAATCCACAAATACCCATATCTATCTATGATAGTACCGTAAACATGATTAGATGGCAATCCATTACTGCTATTCAAATTAAAAGAATTGCCGATTTGCCCATCTAATCTATTCGGCAAAAACAACAAACAACACAGCAACAACAAAACAATTCTTTGTTGCCGGGTTATCTTATTTCTGTTTGTCGAAATGTCTGCCAAACGAATATGCTTTCAGTGTTGTAACGCTACTTCACAATGCTCCAGATACTTATTATTACAGTAGTTCCGCTTTCGGGGGCCTCTTTGTCTATATATGTTATATCTATTTCTATCCCTTCATACCTGTTGAAAATATCCACCAAATCTTTAATCATTAAGTCTCCGTACGACTCTCTACCCTCCTTTGTTCGCAACTTCCTCAACCTTGATTCATTCCGACCTATACCATTATCGTCAATAACACAAATGATTTTTTTTTCTTTTTCTGCAAAATCAAAACTAATATTGAGACAACCCACTCCATCCTGCTTTTCCAGAATACCGTGATTTATAGCATTTTCTACGAATGGCTGAATTAACAAAGAGGGTATTTTCATTCCCATTTCATCAATTCGCGCAGATATATTTAGCTCAAATCCGAATCTATTTTTAAATCGTGTTTGTTGTAGTTCTATGTAGTTACGCAAATTCTCTGCCTCTTCACCAACTGTAATATACTTGTTGCGAGACGATCTTAAGTAGCTTCTCAAGAGTCTGGAAAACTTCGAAATGTGCGTATACACTTCTTCCATTTTGTTGTTGCTGGCCAACAACATAGCCGAGCCAAGCGTATTGAAGATAAAGTGAGGGTTTATTTGCGCATAAATCGACTTCAATTCCATTTCCATATTTAGTTGCTTCCTTTCCGCCGACTTAAGAACGATTTTCCTAGTAACAAATATCGCGACACTGACAATACCAATTCCCAATAATATGCTCGCTATCCAAATCAGACGAATAGCTGTATTTGTCTGCCACCAGTAGGGATTAATGTAAACAGTAAAATTATAGACATCACTTTTCCATCCGTTATCTCCAACATATAACTGTACATGGTAGTAGTTATCCGGCTTATAAGAGTTTGGCAAGTTAAGTTCGTTTGAATTGAGTTCTTGAAACGATGAATCATCAATACCCTTGTAAAAAAACTTCAGCTTCCCACTTCCATATGGTTTTATAACATCGAAAAGAACTTTCCGGTTTTCTTGATTAACCCTTAACGTATCCTCTCCAATTATCCGTTCAGTTTTACCGTTGAAAGCCGCCAGCAATCGATAATTGTGTGAAGCCATGCTTTCGTTCTCTAAATCTTTATCAAAATACGAGTTCTCCAATGTATAGGTCCCACCATCAGAAACTATCAAAATTTTTCTATTTGTTACAGCAATTTGGGAAACCTGCTTATAATACAATTGTTTAATATTGTTGCAGTATTGGGGAGCGGATACTTTGTTCTTGCCGATAATCTTGTAACAAATAACACCGAATCCACTTACGACTACAAGCATGTCCCTATAAAGGCTCATTTGCCCACCAGCCAAATTTATGTTTTCCAACAACGCAGTACCCTTTCCAGACTCGTAGTCATACATAACTAATGAGCTGGCACCAATAATAAACGCATTACCGTAAACGCTATCAACACAAAGGCCCTTAACATAAACCGCACCAATATCACGTATCTGTTTCTTAGAAAGAATACGTTCGCAGCTAGTATCAAAAACCATTATTTCCCCGGTATTAAAGGCCCATGTTTTTCGCCGGACCGGATCACTTATCAGGTCTTCGTATCGACGTACGTATTGGTAACTAAATTTAATAGGCACATAACCATCATGACGTGCACGGTATATGCCGGATTTCGCCAACACAAAGTAGTTACCGGAAAAATCCGGAACAATTCTGGTTACACTTGATCCATATACTCCCTGACCTAACCTGAAGCTAACATCTTTCTTGCGAGAATAATAATGTGCGCCCGCTGCAAAGAGAAGCAGCGAATCCCTATTGTACTCCTGTACTCTGTTTATTCCACGAACATCTCCGATATTAATTGTCCTGTACAATGTACCATTTAACACCTCTAGCAATTTCCTTTTGTTTTGACTCCACCAATAAGTTAAACTATCATGAACTAAACCCACAAATTGAAAACCGGACAAATCGACATTGACTTTTTTAAAATGGCCTGGAATGGAATTGTTTAAGAATACACCGCTAGAATTTGTGCCGATGCACGTATCCCATAAATCGTTTTCAACATATGCAACAACCCCTTCTGCTTTCCCCTCAATTCCGGACATACCTGTGGTTCTATGCCTATAAATAAGTTTCGGAGTGTCCACCAACTTGTAAAAACGCACATAGTCTTTGGTGTATACATACAATACACTGTCATAGTCTGTTTTGTTATAATTCACAAAATTTACAGCATCGCTAACCCCATCATTCTTGACATGAATTGTGTCTAATAAACCAGTGTTTGTATTGAACCTTATTATTTTTCCTGATTTCTCACCGGGCTTGTAAAAAATAATGTAACTGCCAACAACTATTGAGACAAGTGCACTTAAGCTCGTCATGGTTTTATATTCATTAAAACCAAATAGATATTTAGGTTGCAATTTTGAACCTCTTGTTGCAATTGAATCAATCGAGGCGATTTCGTATACCCGTTGTTTATGATATGCGTATACACGCCCATTTACTGAAGGCCAAACAGTTGACACATTGTACACATCTTTAAAATTCCTAAAAAGACTATCGTCCAAAACCACAGAAAAAATAGTATCGTTTTTTGCTATGCATAAAGATGGAGACACACTGGACTTCATATATTGGCTACCGAACACTATGCCATCACGATACTTCACCATTCCTGAAGGAAAAACTGTCCCTTTGAACCCGTCAATTTCTGTTTTAAAAAACTTGTCATTATATAGATACCCGATTTCATCTGACATGCATCCCAGCCAAATTCTCCCCTTAGCGTCTTCAAGCAATTCCCATACGTCATTTGAGGGTAAACCATCGGCAACAGTGAATATTTTACATTCATAGCCGTTGTATCGAGCAACCCCTCTGTCTGTACATATCCACAAGTACCCAAACCTATCTGTAATCATGCCATATACATGATTTGAAGGCAGACCATTATCTACATTCAGATTAAAAGAACTTACACCTTGTGCACTTGCCCGACCGAAGGAAAGAAAAAGTAAAAAAACAATAAAGGATATTTTTGGAGGGCATTTTGTTTTCATATCGGAATAATAACGGGCGACGTTCCTGATAAACTAAGTGTAAATTATAAAATTCTGCGCACCAAGTACTCAAATAACACTTCGAATGTCGCCTGACATTAACAAAACGGGCATTGTTCTTTAATCACGGGCATTAATATTACATTTGCATATCAAACTCCATTAAATAGGCAATTTTTATATACAAAACTATTTAATGGTCAAAAAAGCTAAAATTGAAACAAATAATTCAGTCCTTTAAAACAGGAGAAACAATATTGGAAAATGTTCCGGCTCCTGTTGTCAGAAAAGGTCATTTATTAATAAAAACAACGCGCTCTCTTGTTTCCCTGGGAACAGAAAGGATGCTTGTTGAGTTTGGCAAAGCCAATATGCTCCAAAAAGCACGTCAGCAGCCCGACAAGGTAAAGCAAGTACTCAATAAGATGAAAACGGAAGGCATAAAGCCAACTATCAATGCCGTTTTCAATAAGTTGGGGCAACCTCTGCCATTGGGCTATTGTAATGCGGGAGTCGTAGTAGCCGTCGGCGAAGGCGTGGACGGATATTCAATCGGAGACAGAGTGGCATCAAACGGACAGCATGCCGAATATGTTTGCATAGCAAAAAATCTTGTTGCGCACATTCCCGATAATGTCAGTGATGATGCCGCCACATTTACCGTAATTGGCTCAATAGGCCTTCAGGGTATCAGACTTTGCAACCCTACACTTGGCGAAACAATCGTTGTAGTTGGCCTGGGACTTATTGGCCTGATTACTGCAGAACTTCTTATTGCCAATGGCTGTAGAGTGGTTGGGATAGACCCTGATAGTAACAAAGTTGACATTGCAAAAGCAAAAGGGATATTAGCTATTAACCCATCAGAAGGAAATGATCCTGTGAAGTTTGTATCACAACTTACTGACGGTGTAGGTGCCGATGGCGTAATCATAACCGCATCTGCTAAAACAGACCAGATAATAGCAGACGCAGCTAATATGAGCCGAAAACGTGGTCGCGTCATTCTGGTGGGCGTCATAGGACTAAACATCAGCAGAACTGACTTTTACGAAAAAGAACTGACTTTTCAGGTTTCCTGTTCCTACGGCCCCGGACGATATGATGACCAATATGAGAAAAGTGGAATTGACTATCCCCTACCCTTCGTAAGATGGACGGAACAGAGAAACTTCCGGACAATTCTTGAAATGATAAGCACCGGAAAGTTAGATGTAGAATCACTTATTACACAGCAAGTCGGGATTGATGAATTTGACAAGATCTATAACGATATTGGCAACAGAAACTCAATTGCATCGATATTAAAATACCCTGAACAGTCTGATGCCTCGCAAACAGTAACCGTAAACAGTGGTTCCTTTTCAGCCGGCAAGGGCGGTATCGGAATTATTGGCGCAGGAAACTATACCGGCATGACTATGCTTCCGGCTCTAAAGAGCTGCAATGCGCCGATGTACAGCATTGCCAGTGCCTCGGGAGTAACAGGTACTGCGCTCGCTAAAAAGTATAATATCGGGAAAAGCACTTCTGACTACAAGAGTATTATCGCTGACCCAACGATAGACCTTGTAATGATTACTACCCGTCACAACGAACATGCTCGTATGGTGACAGAGTGCCTGCAGGCCGGGAAACATGTATTTGTGGAAAAACCACTTGCTATTGACAAGTCGGGATTAGACATGATACTCGCGGCTTATGATGGTTCAAAAACACTGACAGTTGGTTTTAACCGTCGTTTTTCACCACATGCAAGACAAATAAAAAAACTAGTAGGCGATGCACCTGTAAATGTTATCGCAACGATGAATGCCGGTAATATTCCGCCGCACATATGGGTACACGACATGAAGGTAGGCGGTGGACGCATCATTGGGGAAGCATGCCATTACATGGACTTAATTTCCTACATAACCGGCAGCAAAATTGTCGCAGTTTGTATGAACGCCATGGGCGTAAACCCCGACTCAAATACTGATAATGCCAGTATACTCTTACAATACGAAAACGGCAGCACCGGCGTTATTAATTACTTCGCAAATGGCTCAAAGGAATATGCCAAGGAACGCGTGGAAGTATTCTCCCAGGAGCGAACTATGATAATTGACAATTTTCAAGTTACTACAGGGTATGGAACAAAAAACTTTTCAAAGCTAAAAACAAGCATAGACAAAGGGCACGCCGCACAGTTTAAGTTGCTTGTGGAAAGAGTAATTAATGGAGGAGCCGCAATTATTCCATTTGAGGAGATACTAAATACGACCTTAGCAAGCTTTGCGGCAATCGAAAGTCTTACAAAAAGAGAATGGGTTTCGGTTAACTGATTTCAGCAGAAAACAACATTGTAAACATTAAGAAATACAATACTAATAAATGTTAATAGACATAATAGCAGGAGCAAGACCAAATTTCATTAAGATAGCACCCATCGTCAGTGCAATTGTAGAAAAACAAAATGAAGGAGTACCGATTGAATATAGGTTAGTACATACAGGTCAACATTATGACAAAAAAATGAGTCATGATTTTTTTGAGCAGTTGGGCATTCCTGACCCGGACCACAACCTGGAAGCAGGCTCAGGAACACAAGCTGAGCAAACGGGCAAGATAATGATTGGCTATGAAAAGCTACTGCTTGAAAAGCCCTGCGACCTGTGCATTGTAGTGGGTGATGTAACATCAACCATGGCTTGCTCGATAGCTGCAAAAAAAATAAACAACATCAAAGTTGCTCACGTAGAAGGCGGTATCAGAAGCGGGGACTGGACCATGCCTGAAGAAATAAACAGAATTGTTACAGACTCTATAACTGACTACTTCTTTACCACTTCTGAACGTGCAAATAGCAACCTCAGAAAATCGGGCATTGCAGACAATCAGATTTATTTTGTTGGCAATACAATGATAGACACATTGTATAAACAAATGCCACGATTTATTCAACCAGCTGTATGGGAATCTGAAAACCTAACAGAAAAAGGCTATATCGTAATGACACTCCACAGACCTGCAAACGTGGACGATACAAGTAAGTTAGGGGAGCTGATAAATGAAATCGTTAGATCTGCCAAAGGCATTCCATTAGTATTTCCGGTACACCCCAGAACGGCAAAAATGCTGGCGGACTCAGGCATTGATACTTCCAAACTGACAATGACAGAACCCCTTAGCTATCTGGAATTCAATTATCTGGTCCAAAAAGCAATGGCGGTTGTAACTGACTCTGGCGGCATAACTGAAGAAGCAACCGTAATGGGTGTACCCTGCATGACGCTCAGAGATAGTACAGAGCGCCCGGAAACCTGCGATATTGGTACAAATGAACTATTAGGAACAGATCCGGCTGCCATCCCGCCTGCATTCGAGAAATTGCTGGCGAAAGAATGGAAAAAAGGTGGAATACCTGAACTGTGGGACGGCAAAACAGCAGGAAGAATAGTACAGCATATTATTGATATATTTGAGGTGCAATAAACTGCTATATGGTTGACAATCTCCCCTTGATTACAGAAACGATAGTTAGTACCCTTCTGCACGTGAGTGGCTTAGTTGTTGAGGTATCTCTTTCCGGTGAAATCACCGGCCGATGGGAGTTGGATGCAAGTGACGAAAAACTCCGAAAAATTGACGTCCGGTCAATTATCAGACATTACGAAACCCAGATATCCAATGCCCTTTGTTCCGGCAAGTCCGAAACTGACATTTATAGCATACAAGAGTCCGATAAAATTACTAAGTACAAAGTCAGAATTTTGCCAATACATCCGGGAAAAGACCTACTTTTTGTTTGTATTGAATTTATATCGGAAAAAGACGCTTCAAATATTTCGGAAGAATATTTAAGGGAAGCATTGGACGCTGCCAGCGATGGCATGTGGGACCTGGACACAGTTACAAATAAAATTTCTCTTTCGTCTAAATGGTTCGAAATATTCGGATACAATGCGGACAAAATATCGACAACAGAACATTGGGTTTCTCTTATTCATCCTGATGACAGGTCAACAGTTATTCGTAGAAAAGACGAATACTTTGATGGCAATTCAAAGTATTACCAATCTGAGTTCAGGATAAGATGTGAAGACGGGTCCTATAAATGGGTTATGAGTAGAGGTGTTGTGATGTCAAGGGATAATAATGGCAAAATAATCCGATTCATCGGCACACACA
Organism: Bacteroidia bacterium; assembly: GCA_030426665.1. Classification (GTDB taxonomy): domain Bacteria; phylum Bacteroidota; class Bacteroidia; order Chitinophagales; family Chitinophagaceae; genus Nemorincola. The sequence goes on from JAUHYD010000021.1 coordinate 21,844, forward strand.
CCGATATATCTAACAGGATAAAGAATGAACATGAATTTGCCTCAACTGCAAATTTGCTAACAAAACTAATAGGCAGCCTGAACGACGGAATCCTGGTAACTAATCAGGACAATAAAATAACATATGCCAATAAAGCATTTTTTGCCATACACGACTTCGAACTTCAACCCGAAGACATTATCGGGCATGACGTACTGAAAGGACTAAAATCGAACCGAAAAGGGTATAAAAAGGAAGACTACATATACGACAGAACGGTAGAGCTACTTAAGAATAAGACAACGGAACTGAACGAGGAGTGGGAGCTGAAAAGTGGGAAAGTACTCAGTAGAGATTTCATACCAGTGACAGATAGCGATAAAAACATTCAGGCAATCTGGCAATTCAGGGATATTACCGAGCATAAAAACATAGAAAACCGTCTATCTGAACTTAGAAACTTCTACGAGCAAATCCTGAATAATATTGCAACCGACATTGTCGTATATGATGCCCAGCAAAGATACATCTTCATCAACCCCACTGCTATAAAAAATGATGAACTAAGAGCATGGATGATTGGTAAAACCGACGAAGACTATGCGAAACTTAGAAATAAAGACGAAGCATTCATCACAAGAAGGAAAAAAGTGCTGGAGGATGCCAAAAATAAGCGCCAAATAATTGAATGGGAAGAAATGCTTGTTAATCGTGCCGGAGAAACTGAACACCATCTGAGATATATGTTCCCGGTATTTGATAGCGAAGGAAACCAAACAATGGGCATCGGGTACGGAATGAACATTACAGAACGGGTACGCGTGCAGCAAGAGCTAAAAACCAGTCGTGACACATTTGCAAACGCCTTTAATGACTCAGGGATAGGAATGGCACTCATTAGTCCGGATGGCAGCTGGATAGATGCGAATCACATGCTATGCAAAATGACCGGGTACCCTAAGCAGATGCTCATGGAAGTACCGCTGAGCTTGCTTACACACCCCGAAGACGAAAACAAGGATAAACACCTGATTCGTCAGATGCTGAAAAACGAAATATCCACTTATACTGTCGAAAAAAGATATATCTCAAGACACTACAAAATCGTCCAGGTACAACTTACCGTCTCACTTGTTAGGGACGTTGCAGAAAACCCAAAATTTTATATTGTCCAGGCAATCGATGTTACTGCGCAGAAAAACATGGAACAGGAAATAAAAAAGAAAAATGCTGACCTGGAAGTGACAACGGAAAATCTGATAAGCAAAATAAATCAACTGGAAGACCTAAGTCATATAATTGCTCATAACCTGAGAGGCCCTGCCGGTAACATTAAAATGCTGTCTGACTCACTTTTATCGCGATACAGAAAAAATGGCGATGACGATAACTCAATATCATTTGACTCAACATTTACCGAAGAAGAAGCCATCACACTCATCAATGAAGGAAGTCAGACCCTTATGGATAGTCTTGCTACGCTGATGCAGGTGACAGAAATAAAACTCGATAAGAACGTAACGATTGACAATTGTAATATTGCCGGAATAGTAAATGATGTTCGCAACCAACTACAAAGTGTAGTATTTGAGAAAAAAGCAATATTCAATCTTAATCTGGATGTACCAGAGGTAAAATACCATAGGCTATACTTAGAAAACATACTTTATAACTTAATGAGCAACGCTCTTAAATATTCTCAAAAAGACAAATCGCCGGAAATAATCATCAGCACTGCTCAGATAGACGATAGAGTTCAGCTTTCTGTAAAAGACAATGGACTTGGAATAGATTTGGAAAAGTATGGCAACAGAGTATTCCGACTCAATGAAATTTTCCATCAGGGATATGATAGCAAAGGCGTTGGATTGTACATTACCAAAACCCAAATAGAATCGTTTGGCGGAAGTATAACTGTGAAGAGCAAACCAAATGAGGGGTGTGAGTTTATCGTTACCTTGTGATAACAAAGCATGAAGATTCAGCCGAAAAAGATTGTCAACTTTGTTCAAAACATGGGCTTACGATATGTAAGCTTTCGTATCAAACATGAATTGCTACGAAAAACAGGTTTACTAAAAAACAAGTTTCCTGTTGCTCCGCCAATTAAGCAATACACTACCCTAACAGATTGGCAACAACAGAAACAGAAATTTTTCTTTTCGGATAAATCAGAGATTAAAGTACCAAAGACCCCTGCTAGAGAAATAGAAGAAACATTTCAAAACATCGTTGGCGGCAAACTGCTATTGTTCAATAGCCTGCCCACGCTTCTTGGCGCAGACTATGATTGGGTAACTAACCCTGATTCAGGGCATAAATATGACACCACCAAACACTGGACGGAAATACCCGACCTCTCAAAAGAAGCAGGCGACATAAAGTATGTGTGGGAGAAGTCGCGGTTTTCTTATCTATATGACATCATCAGGTATGACTATCACTTCGACAAAGACAACTCTGAAATGGTTTTCAGAGATATTCATTCCTGGATTCGTCATAACCCGATAAACTGTGGCCCAAACTATAGGTGTAGTCAGGAAATGTCTTTACGAGCACTCAACTGGATATTTGCCCTGCATTTCTATAAAGACTCAAAACACCTTACCACAGCCCTATTCGAAGAAATTCAGCATACACTTTACTGGCACTTTCATCACATTTATAACAACATTAATTTTTCACGTATTGCCGTTCGAAACAATCATGCAATTACAGAAACGCTGATGCTGTATCTGGCGGGTATATTTTTCCCACAATTTCCCGGCGCATTAGCGTGGAAAACAAAAGGCAAAAAGTGGTTTGAGGAAGAAGTAACCTACCAGATATATGAAGACGGAACATTCCTCCAGTTTTCTATGAACTACCACCGGGTAGTGGTTCAGCTATTAACATGGGCAATAGTTCTTTCTGAAAAAAACGGGGAACGATTTGCAGACGTTGTGTATAACCGAGCAAAAAGGTCTGTTGGCTTTTTACGAACCTGCATGATAGAAGAAAACGGATGGCTGCCCAACTATGGCGCCAACGACGGAGCCTTGTTCTTTCCGTTGAGTGGCACACATTACCGCGACTATCGCCCGCAAATTCAGGCATTGGCGTTTGCACTTGGCAAGAACGTTGGGATAGACAACTTTGCGGAAGATGCAGCATGGTATGGGCTTAGCAAACCCGACACCTCTGCCCGGCCGCCACATAACGGCACTCATACCTTTGAGGAAGGTGGCTACTACATTATCAGAGAACCGGAGACGCTGACTTTCATTAAGTGTGGTAGTTACAAAGACCGCCCGTCGCAGGCAGACAACCTGCACCTGGATATCTGGTACAAAGGAGCAAACATCTTAATAGACGCCGGCAGCTACAAGTACAACACGGACGACGACACGATACGCTACTTCAGCGGCACCCAATCTCACAACACCGTAATGCTAAACGATGCTGACCAGATGCTGAAAGGTGGCAGATTTGTCTGGTACTACTGGTCGCAACGTATGCATGCTACTTTGTCGCAGAGAATAGACCACTACTTCTTTAAAGGAGAGGTTGCGGCTTTTAAGCAGATTGAAAATAACATCAGCCACAAAAGGATCGTCACAAAGACTATTGGAAAACCTGAATGGATGGTGACAGACATTATAGTAAATAAGCCTAATGAGTATAAGATGCGCCAGCTATGGCACTACCCCACCGGCAATCAAGTATCCATTTCCGCTACAGATGTCGAAAAACGCGAAATATCACCGGAGCAAACAGAGGGATGGAACTCATCGCTATACGGACAGAAAGAGCAATCGACAACAATTTGCTACTCCACACAATCAGACGAGATAGTGACTTTGATATCCTTGTAGTATCTTAGTCCGCAACGGTTTTGAAACATAATATTTAAAGAGAATACCAGCAACACAAACATGAACATACTGCTCATTCACCAATACTTTTTAGAAGAAGATGATCCCGGAGGTTCCAGATGGAACGAGTTTTCAAAAGTTTGGACGTCACAGGGACATTCTGTAAGTGTATTGGCAGGTATGATGCACTACAACGGCAAGGAAAAGCGTGCCGAATACAAAGGCAAATACTTTGTAAGGAAACAACAAGGTGCCGTAAACGTTATGCGATGCCATGTTTCGGAAGCGTACAATAAAAGCTTCATAGGCAGACTATGGGGCTACTTTTCTTTTATGTTTTCGGCATTGTATGCAGGCCTATTCAAGATGAAGGGCAAATATGATGTAGTTATCGTTACTTCTCCGCCACTGTTTGTCGGCATTACCGGCTACCTCATTTCCAGATTGCGCAGAATGCCATTTGTATTTGAAGTGAGGGACTTATGGCCGGAGTCGGCAATAGACACCGGAGTACTGACCAACAAGTTTATTATACGGCTGGCATACAAAGTAGAAGCTTTCATATACAAAAGAGCCAAACTCATTAATGTGCTCACCCCCGCATTTTATAATGCTCTACGAGACAAAAAAGGCATACCGGAAAGTAAACTTCTGCAAATATCAAATGCTGCCGACTTCAGCCTGTCAGAGAAGCTATTGCACGACTTTGACCGAGCAGCCTTCCGAAAAGAACACGACCTGAATGACCGGTTTGTTATTACCTATGTAGGGGCACACGGCGTTGCCAATCATCTTGAGCAGCTGGTAGATGCAGGCGAAGCACTTGCCGATACCAATGTTTTGTTTCTCCTTATTGGACAGGGAATGGAGAAAGACAGGGTGATGAAAATGGCAAAGGAACGTAATGTAACCAATGTCCGATTCCTGAACTCTGTACCGAAGGCAGAAGTATTCCGCTATATACTCGCTTCAGAGATGGGTGCATCTGTGCTGAAGCGGGTCGATACTTTCAAGACGGTGTACTCCAACAAAACATTCGACTACATGTCCTGCAAAAGACCCATACTAATGGCGATAGATGGTGTTTCGAGAGCATTGGTAGAGGAAGCCAAGGCAGGCGTATATGTGGAACCGGAAAACACATCAGAGTATAACCGCATTATACGCGAATACCTGAAAGACCCGGAGCGCATAGCCAAAGAAGGAGAAAGCGGCTACCATTTTGCAAAAAGCAACTTCGACAGAGAAGTGCTTGCCAAAAGGTACATCAATAGTATTCAGGAAATGTAACGTGTCAGAATCGAACACGATACATGGACTTTTTCCCGATACTAAAACCTGGTTTCGATAATAATTGTAACATTACACTCAGTAACAATCTATAGCAAGCATGAAAAAAGCAATTATTGCACTCCTTATTCTCCCCTTTTTATCAAAGGCACAGGATAAACTTACAGAAGCAAACTATCGTGTTTACTCTGTTAAGCAGGCAAAAGAAGTATCGCTTAACGACATTGTTAAGGATATGGACAACTACAACGTTTTGCTTTTCGGAGAAGAGCACAACGATAGTGTAACCCACTATCTTGAAGCAACGCTCTTCACCATGCTGCATAAGCGCTTCAAAGAGAACCTTGCGCTCTCGATGGAGATGTTTACCAGAGATGTACAGGCTGTAATGGACGAGTATCTGCAGGGGGCAATAAAAGAAAAGCACCTGAAAAAAGATGCCAACGTATGGAGCAACTACCGAGACTACCGCCCAATGGTAGAATATGCTAAAGCTAACAAGCTGGACGTAATATGCGCCAATGCTCCTTCCCGTTATACAAACCTCGCAGGCAGAAAAGGACAGGATGCGCTTAAAGAATTACCAAAAACATCCCGGCAATACTTTGCTCCCGTTCCATACAAAGTGGCAACAGGAGACTATTATGAAAAATTGCTAGGCGTGATGCATATTCCAAAGACTGACTCCACCGGCAAAAAGCAGGACCCCGCTATATTTATGGGGGGATTTGATTTGATTACGGCTCAATCGTTGTGGGATGCCACAATGGCCTATTCTATTGCCGGTTACTATAAAAAACACAAGAAGAACAAAATAATGCAGGTAAACGGTCGATTTCACAGCGACGAGGGATTTGCGATTGCCGGTCAGCTAAAGAACTACAATAAGAAAATAAAACATCTCATTATTTCTACATCCAACGATGAAGATTTCCCCAATATCAAATGGGCTGATTACACTAAATACGGCGATTATATTATTATCACGGACCCGAAAGTTCCGAAAACCTATTCAAACTAAGCAAGTAAGACACCAAAGTGTTAAATCCTCGATACGAGGATAATACTACCTGCGGTTTGGTTATTTTTGCCTAAAATACCTCAACAGATTTGAAAATACATACTCAGAACCTTGTAAAGCAATACGGCAGGCGCACAGTTGTAAATAACATGTCGTTTGAGGTTAGCCAGGGTGAAATTGTTGGACTACTCGGGCCAAATGGAGCCGGTAAAACAACATCATTTTACATGGTTGTCGGGCTTGTAAAGCCCGACGGGGGGCAGGTATTTCTTGATGACAATGAAATCACCAAGCTACCTATGTACAAAAGAGCACATCTGGGTATCGGGTACTTGCCTCAGGAAGCATCTATATTTCGAAAGCTGTCTGTGGCAGACAACATCCTTGCGGTTCTGGAAATGACAAAACTGACAAAGGGAGAGCAACACAAAAAATTAGAGGCACTGTTAGACGAATTCAGGTTGCAACATGTACGTAAAAGCCCCGGCGATGTATTGAGTGGAGGAGAAAGACGAAGAACAGAGATTGCACGCGCATTGGCTGTAGACCCGAAATTCATACTGCTGGACGAACCATTTGCGGGGATTGACCCGATAGCGGTTGAAGATATTCAGAGTATTGTGGCTACCTTAAAATATAAGAATATCGGCATTCTTATTACCGACCATAATGTACAGGAAACACTGTCAATAACCGACCGTGCCTACCTGATGTTTGAAGGCAAGATGCTGAAAGCAGGCACCGCCGAAGAACTGGCAGAAGATGCACAGGTAAGAAAAGTCTACCTTGGTGAGAACTTTGAGCTGAAGCGAAAAGACTACCTGAAACCGCAAAATACCCCTATCAAGTAACATACCTGCCGACACATTAAAGCTGTTTTTATTAATATTGTACTTTCTCAATGAGCATAATTAGTCCCGCATTCAGAGGTTATATCAAGTTGCGCCAGAGCGCAATCGATAACTTCATGCACAACCCTATTGACACACAGCAGCAGGTATTCAATCATCTGATAGGCTCTGCACAGTTTACCGAATACGGGAAAAAATACGACTTTCAGAATATTGACAGTATTTCTGACTTCAAGAAAAAAGTTCCTATCAATGATTATGACACCCTAAAACCATACATAGAACGCATTCTGGAAGGCAACCAAAATATACTCTGGCCCTCACCTATCACCTGGTTTGCCAAGTCCAGCGGGACTACCAGCGACAAAAGCAAGTTCATACCGGTTAGTAAGGAGTCGATGGACGATACCCACTTCCGTAGCGGGAAAGATGTACTTGCCCTCTATTTGAGACAAAACCAGTCTGCCAACCTCACCTCCGGCAAGTGTCTGATACTGGGTGGCAGCCATCAGGTCAACCAGTTAAATGCTGCATCTTTCTTTGGCGACTTATCTGCTGTCATGCTGCAAAACATGCCATTTGCAGGGCAGTTGTTTCAGATACCTGAATTGTCTATTGCGCTAATGACGGAGTGGGAAGAGAAGATAGAGCGCATGGCACATAGTACCATCAAGGAAAACGTAACCTACATTGCCGGTGTGCCCACCTGGACGATAGTCCTGATAAAAAGAATTTTTGAAATAACCGGTACCAACAACCTGCTGGACATCTGGCCAAACTTAGAACTATACATACACGGTGGCGTAAACTTCACACCCTATCGGCGCCAGTTTGAGCAGTTTATCCCGTCTCCCAATATGTATTACAGAGAGACCTATAATGCTTCCGAAGGATTCTTTGCTGCACAAGACAGAGAGGATGAAGAAGGCATGTTGCTGTTTCTGAACCATGGCATATTTTATGAGTTTATGCCTATGGATGAGTATGGCAAGGAAAACCCACGAACACTCACACTCAAAGAGGTAGAACTATCTACCAACTATGCTATTGTCATTAGTACAAACGGAGGTTTGTGGCGCTATTTGGTTGGCGACACCATTCAATTCACATCCCTTGACCCCTTCCGCATTAAAGTATCGGGCAGGCTAAAGCACTTTATCAACGCCTTTGGGGAAGAGTTGATTGTTGATAATGCAGACAACGCTATTGCGATTGCCTGTGCAGAAACGGGAGCTGAAGTTGCCGACTACTCTGCGGCGCCGGTATACATGACAGACACTAACAATGGTGCACATGAGTGGATAATTGAGTTTGAGAACCTCCCTGTTCCAATCAAAACATTCACCACACTGCTTGACAAATCGCTGCAGGCAATCAATTCTGACTACGAAGCCAAGCGATACAAGGACATGGCACTCAGAATGCCTATCATTCATCAGATGCCCAAAGACGGCTTCAAAAAATGGCTGAAAGATAAGGGCAAATTAGGCGGACAGCACAAAGTACCGAGGCTGAGCAATGAGCGTAAGTACCTCGAAGAAATGCTGGCGTACGTCTATCATACCGAGCAACGCTACCCGAATGATAACGGATTGACCCAGAACGAAAAGGAAATTACCCTACCTGAGTAACATCCCCTCCTCCTACTCTTTGTGTCAACTCACATGTAACTGTATGTTCTGCAACAATACTTGATTATAGAAGCTATCTATAAAAGTCATACTATAGGGAGAATACATAAATAATTACATTTTTTATGACAAAAACCCATTAATTGAACTATATTTGTCAATATTATTGACATTTATAGGGTTATGATTGAGCGTTTTGCCAAAAAAGACATTATTGATAAGCTCCAAAAGGAAGTACTATCTCTGCAAGGATATAGAACCTCCCGAGGAAATGAACGCACAAATACAGGTTTAGGTCCTATTGAAAATGCATTTCCGGGAAAGTCGCTACCAACAGGTGTAGTGCATGAGTTTATAAGCCCAACCACAGAAGACGCTGCAGCAACCGCAGCATTTATTACCTGCTTATTGGGAAGCCTAACAAAGGAAAACAACAAATGCCTTTGGGTTGGGACTAAACGGACACTCTTCCCTCCTGGCTTATCCGCTTTTGGCATACATCCTGAAAATGTCATTTTTATTGACCTTTTCAGACAAAAGGATGTATTGTGGACTATAGAAGAAGCCCTCAAGTGCAATGCCCTTTCTGCTGTTGTCGGAGAAATTAAAGAACTCAGCTTTACAGAATCCAGACGACTGCAACTGGCAGTAGAGCAAAGTGGCGTAACAGGTTTCATACACCGCACACTGCCCCGGTTTGAGAATACAGTAGCCTGTGTAACCCGATGGAAAATAAAAACAATGCCCGGAATATCTATTGACGGAATGCCGGGATTGGGCTTTCCGAGCTGGAAAGTAGGGTTAGAAAAAGTAAGAAACGGCAAACCCGGAGAATGGCAGGTTCAATGGTCTAACGGCAGATTCCGGTATATTATCGGACAAAAAACACTTATTTCAGAAACACCTGTTCGCAAAATCGGATAACATGGCTAAACGGTTTGCAGCAATATGGTTCCGACACTTAATGACAGACTGGAAGACACGTCGTCAACCGGAATTGTATGGCATACCCTTCGTTATAGCCACTCCCGAACGAGGAAGAATGGTTGTTAAAGCAGTAAGCAGGGCTGCCGAAAAAGCAGGCATCGGCACAGGCATGGTTGTAGCTGATTGCAGAACAATATTCCCATCCCTTATAGTATTGGACACTATCGAAATAACAGAAAGTGACTTACTACAGCTTATCGCAGAGTGGAGTTTAAGATACACCCCAACAGTTGCCGTTGACTTACCCGATGGCCTAATACTCGACATTAGTGGCTGTGCTCATTTGTGGGGTGGAGAACATCAGTACCTGAATGATATAATCACAAAGTTCCACAAACTGGGATATGACGCAACAGCAGCAATAGCAGATACTATTGGGGCCGCCTGGGCAATATCTCGCTACGGACACACTCCCTCCATTATTGAACCGGGTGGGCAAGTTGATGCGCTGTACCCTTTGCCTCCAGCCTCGCTTCGACTCGAACCACATACACTACAACGCCTGAACAAGCTTGGGTTATACCGTATAAGCAGTTTCATAAAGATGCCACGCAGCGCATTATCACGACGATTCGGACAAGCTTTATTATCAAGGTTAGATCAGGCTTTCGGGCAGGAGGCAGAATTCATTAATCCTATACGTCCTGCACAACCGTATCAGGAAAGATTGCCTAGCCTCGAACCCGTACGCACAGCACCAGGCATAGAAATAGCCTTAAAGACACTATTAGAAACAATATGCAAAAGACTGGCAAAAGAAGGAAAAGGGTTGCGTACAAGCACCTTTAAAGGATATAGAATAGACGGCAATATTCAGCAGATTGAAATTGGCACCAACAGACCATCTCGCGACATAGAACACCTCTACAAATTATTCGAAATAAAGATTCCGGACTTACCCCCTGACTTAGGCTTTGAGCTGTTCTTACTCGAAGCTACTACTGTAGAAGACATTTCACCGGAACAGGAAAAACTATGGAACACCTCCTGCAACAATAACGATACAGACATAGCTAAACTACTGGACAGGATATCCGGAAAGATGGGCAAAGACACGATACACAGGTATCTACCTAATGAGCACTACTGGCCGGAACGCTCTGTAAAAGTAGCATCTTCTTATGATGAAAAGTCACCAATACCATGGCAAACCAACCTACCACGCCCGATATCATTGCTTAACAGGCCGGAAGCTATTGAAGTAACCGTACCCATTCCTGACTATCCTCCTATGCTATTCAGGTACAAAGGGCAACTGCACAACATCACCAAAGCGGACGGACCGGAACGGATAGAACCCGAATGGTGGATAGAAGCAGGACAACAAAGAGATTACTACTGTGTAGAGGATGAACAGGGAGCCAGATATTGGATTTTCAGGCTGGGACTGTATGGCAATACAGAACCGAAATGGTTTATACATGGATTCTTTGCGTAGTATAAATAACGACATAAAATATACCGAATTACAAGTAACAACAAACTTCAGTTTCCTGAGAGGTGGAGCACACCCCGAAGAAATTGTGGAACGAGCTGCAGAGCTGGGCTATACAGAGATTGCCATTACAGATATAAATACCCTTGCCGGAATAGTACGAGCACACAAAGCAGCAAAAGAAAAAGGTATCCGCATCATTCCGGCATGCAAACTGGAACTGATAGATGGGCCTCCCCTACTCGCTTACCCTACTACAAAGGAGGCTTACGCTCAACTTTCTGCATTGCTGTCTGAGGGAAATATACGAACAGAAAAAGGGCAATGCCATCTATACAAAGCAGACGTATACCGATATGCAAAAGGAATAAAGTTTATTGCCAGCCCACCTGACAGCCTGAATAGTTCATTTGAATTGGAGCCACAATTTACCGATGCACTCAAACAATACAGGCATGCCTTTGGCAATGACCTATACCTGGGTGCAACCCGCTCCTACCACGCCAACGACAGCAAAAAGCTATTCCGGCTCTCTCAGCTATCTGAGCAACTAAATATCCCTCTGGTTGCCACCAACGACATATACTACCACACCCCCGAGCGTCGGGAATTGCAGGACATAATCACCTGTATCCGTGAAAAGTGCACCATATACAATGCCGGTTTCCACCTCTACCAGAACGCAGAAAGATACCTGAAACCAAACAAAGAAATGCTCCGGCTATTTCAGCAATACCCTGATGCTATAGCCAGGACACAGGAGATTGTAACAGCTTGCCGGTTTTCGCTGGACAGCTTGCAATATGTATATCCGGAAGAAATTACAGATAATGGTCGTACTCCCCAAGAGGAACTTATATACCTGACATGGAAAGGAGCAAATGAAGCATTTGAAAACAACATCCCGCAAAACATAAAAGAAACTATCCTGTTTGAGTTGGACTTCATAGAGCGAAAAGATTATGCGGCTTACTTCCTGACTGTATATGATCTGGTTAGGTTTGCAAGGAACAGAGGCATCCTATGTCAGGGGCGAGGGTCGGCAGCAAATTCTGTCGTTTGTTTCTGTCTCGGCATCACTTCCGTTAACCCTTCCAAATTCAAGTTGCTTTTTGCGAGATTTATGTCAGATGCTCGAGATGAACCACCGGATATAGATGTAGATTTTGAGCATGAACGACGGGAAGAAGTCATCCAGTATATATACGAGAAATACGGTAGAGACCGTGCCGCAATTGTAGCAACGGTAACACAACTGCATTACAAAGGTGCGGTACGCGATGTAGCCAAAGCAATGGGCTTATCTGTAGATGCTGTTAACAGACTCTCAAAATCATCATGGGAATTTACAAACGAGTGGGTAGCAGGCAAGAAGAAGTCAGCAGACGGGTTTGATGCAAATGACAGCCATCTGATGAAAGTACTGAACCTTACAGAGCAGTTTATTGGCTTTCCGCGTCAGCTCGGGCAGCATACAGGGGGCTTTGTCATTACCCGGGGCAAGCTATCCGACCTATGCCCTATCCTGAATGCACGCATGGAAAACAGAACATGCATTGAGTGGAACAAGGACGACATAGAGGCGCTCGGCTTTCTGAAAGTTGACGTATTGGCCTTAGGTATGCTCACCTGCATCCGCAAAGCATTTGACCTTGTAAAGCAGCATTACGGTCGCGAACTAACATTAGCCAACATCCCGCAAGACGACCCTGTTGTGTATGAGATGATCAGCCATGCCGACACTATCGGAGTATTCCAGATAGAGAGCAGAGCACAAATGTCTATGCTCCCCCGGCTGAAACCAAAGTGCTTTTATGACCTGGTGATAGAAGTAGCCATTGTAAGACCCGGACCGATACAAGGAGACATGGTACACCCATACCTGCGCCGGCGAAACGGAGAAGAACCAATAGAGTATCCGTCTGAAGAGCTCAGAAATATACTGGGCAGAACATTGGGCGTACCACTATTTCAGGAGCAAGCAATGGAAATAGCCATAGTTGCCGCAGGGTTTACACCAGGAGAAGCCGACCAACTTCGCCGAAGTATGGCTACGTTTAAAGCCAAGGGGCAGGTAAGTAATTTCGAAAAGAAAATGGTGGATGGCATGACCGCCAAGGGCTATACAGAGGAGTTTGCAAGGCGTGTATTTAAGCAGTTGGAGGGCTTCGGAAGCTATGGGTTCCCTGAAAGCCATGCAGCCAGCTTTGCACTTCTGGTCTATGTTTCATCTTGGATAAAATGTTACTATCCCGATGTATTTGCAACAGCTCTGCTCAATAGTATGCCGATGGGTTTTTACCAACCGGCACAAATAGTAATTGACGCCAGAAAGCATGACGTAGCAGTACGGCCAGTAGATATCAACTACTCTCACTGGGATAATATACTTGAAGAAAAAATCGGCAAATACCACCCTATACGGCTTGGTTTCCGGCAAGTGAAAGGGCTTCATGAAAACGACATACATACCCTCCTGTCTGCGCGCACCAAACCGTTTACAGATATACAGTCGTTGCGTGACCATGGCGTTTCACAGGCTGCACTGGAAAGACTTGCTGATGCAGATGCATTCCGATCAATAGGTCTAGACAGAAGACAAGCACTCTGGCAAACAGCAGCTCTGGAAGACAGAGCCAACGGCATATACAAAGGCCAGCAACCGGAAACAAACCGAGAGCAAGGCATACAACTTCCGGAGATGTCACAGTCTGAACATGTACTGCATGATTATGGAGCAACATCACTGTCATTGAAAGCACATCCGGTAAGTTTTGTTCGGGAAAGGCTTTCTATGCTCAACATCACACCCAACCAAAACCTATCGGCACTTAATAACGGTGCCGACGTAAAAGTTGCAGGCCTTGTTCTGGTACGGCAACGACCGGGTACAGCAAGTGGCATTTGCTTTATCACGATAGAGGACGAAACAGGCACCGCAAACCTGGTAGTATTTAAGAAGCTGTTTGAAAAATACCGGAAGGAAATCGTAAGAGCCAAGCTACTAATGGTTGTCGGGAAGCTGCAACGGGAGGGCGAGGTAACACATGTCATCGCCCAAACCTGCCATGATGTATCGGGGCTGTTGTCGCAATTGGCAGCCGGAAAAAATGAATCACCGATAGCAAACAAACTATCGAGAGCAGATGAGAAAGATGATGACGACTTTGCCACAAAAGACAAACGAGTACCCCGCCGGCAAGTAGTACAAGGAGACATGTTTCACGGAGGAAGAAACTTCAAATGACGGCAATACTAACGAGCGAATTTTGACTTCCTCCAGGAGTCCAGCATTTGTTTTCCTTTAGCCTCATCGACGTACATAATATTGACGGTAAACTCTTTTTTACCGAAAAGGCGACTGAACATCAGCAAATTCAGCTTAACGTTTCCACCATAGTCTATTGTCAGCTTAAACACCTGAAACTCCAATCCATCAATACTTTCGACCAGGTGTACAGAATCTAATCCGGCATCAGGAAGCTGTGTCTTAAATGTAGTATACAGCATCTCATCAACAGTGTAGACCGACTCCAAATAATCTCCGTCAGTTTCCGGGTCGAATGGTTGATAATTCGATTCAAAGTAATTTGTCTCATTAGCTCTGAAAACGAATATAATAGTCGCATTATTCTCAACTTCTTCTCCATAAGTATCTTCAACAGCGGCAGCCCCTCTATCCTGCATCTTTGCCCACTGCTCTGAACTGACGGGCACAAAGCCCTTGGGAATAGTAATAGACCAACCAAAGTCTTTATTGAAAACCTCTTCTCCGGAGGCATTCTGTGCCATGCCGGAATAGGCAATAAAGAACATACAAGTAAGCAGACAGTATAGTTTTCTCATTGTTTATAGAATAAAAAAGTACAGATAATGCATAAAGATAAGACCTGCTAAGACATTAACACCAATCAACGATGTATCAGCGCATTATCGTAACATTGCATATACCTTTAAACAAATCAAAAATATGCCCGACAATTTCTTCAGCTCCGATTCCTACTTTGTAGATGAGAAAGTAAACTTCTTTAAGTTTGAAAACGTCTACAACATATACGGCGACACCGGCACTCAGATAGGTGCGGTAAAGCAAAAGCTTACCGGCGGCCAGAAAGCACTTCGGCTGCTGCTCAACAAAGCCATGCTACCCTTTCTGCTGGAAATAAAGGACAACAACGATGTGGTGCAGGCGTCCATCGCTCGTGGCTGGACTTTCTTTATGTCTAAGATAGTGATACAAAACCCGGAAGGAATAGCAATAGGCACCATCAAACAAAAGTTCAAATTCTTTAAACCTACCTTCCGAATATTTGACACTTCAGAAAACCTTATCGCCGAAATAACGGGCGACTGGAAAGCCTGGAACTTCGTTATCAAAGATGCCGGTGGTATGCAAATCGGCGCCATCACCAAAAAATGGGCAGGCGCCATGCAGGAAATTTTCACCTCTGCCGACAAGTACAATGTAACCATCAATCCCGACTATCCCGATAAAGACAAAAAAGTAGCCATCCTTGCTACTGCAATAACCATAGATATGGTACTGAAAGAGCGTAAGTAGCGGGCATTAAATACTTACAATTACTTACTCGTCCGAGTTTGGAATTCGTATGCGATGGCATAGCGACTGTATCGCCTGTACCGTTATTTGGTATAGCCTGCTGACTATGCGAAACTATAATCTAAACTATGCTTAGCCGTGGAATAAGCACTCTTTCGTCGGTCAGAAACCGACAGCCGCTTGTGAAAGTAGGTACAACCTATGGCAAACGCTATATTTAAACAAAAAATGAGTGTCTTTGCGAGGAACGAAGCAACCTCACACAATATCAGCCGCCACACACCTGTTCCCAGAGATCAATATATTCCGGGTTCATGCTATTAATGTGGTCGTCCTTCTGTTTCCTGCTACCTCCTTTAAGCCGCTTTTCCTCACCAATAGCGTCTTCAATCCGTTGGAACGACTGGTAGTAAACCGGCATTACACAATTATACTTTGCGGTGAAACTTTCGGGATAGAATTTTGTTCTGTGTTTCCATACCCTGCCGCATAAATCAGATGTTACGCCAACATATACCGTTGTTCTGTTGGGTGAAGACATAATATATACGGTACCGCTCTTATCCATTTTCTGTGGTTTGTGCTTTGTGTTACGTGAGGTTGCTTCGTTCCTCGCAATGACCCGTGATTTTTTTTAGACCGTGTTATTTTGTTTTCTGTTTAATTTTCTTATTTCTTATCTTCCCCGCCAACCCTTACCTGCTCTGGAAAATACGCCAAGCTGCGGACCAGTAAAAGATTGACCACTCTTTCGTCGGTCAAAAACCGACAGCCGCTTATGAAAGTAGGTACAACCTATGGCAAACGCGATATTTAAACAAAAAATGAGTGTCTTTGCGAGGAACGAAGCAACCTCACACAATATCAGCCGCCACACACCTGTTCCCAGAGGTCTATATAATCTGGGTTCATGCTATTAATGTGGTCGTCCTTCTGTTTCCTGCTACCTCCTTTAAGCCGCTTTTCCTCACCAATAGCGTCTTCAATCCGTTGGAATGAATGGTAGTAAACCAGCATTACACAATTATACTTTGCGGTGAAACTTTCGGGATAGAATTTTGTTCTGTGTTTCCATACCCTGCCGCACAAATCAGATGTTACGCCAACATATACCGTTGTTCTGTTGGGTGAAGACATAATATATACGGTACCGCTCTTATCCATTTTCTGTGTTTTGTGCTTTGTGTTACGTGAGGTTGCTTCGTTCCTCGCAATGACCCGTGTTTTTTTTAGACCGTGTTATTTTGTTTCCTGTTTAATTTTCTTATTTCCTCCGCCAACCCTTACCTGCTCTGGAAAATACGCCAAGCTGCAGACCAATAAAAAAATTAAGCACTCTTTCGTCGGTCAGAAACCGACTACCGCTGCTGCCGTAGGTACAACCTACAGGAAACGAGTAGGTTACTCCGGTTGCAAACCGGCTAGACTGTGTTAGTCACGAGTTTGCTCACACTCAATGCTATACTACAAACTCGCGCCAGTGGGAAACACCAACAATGGCGAAATCAGTTTTATCTTACCTTTATAAAAATTCGTCTATGAAAATGCTGCTCTATCCGTTGTTTTGTTTGCTTTGTATTCCGTTTGTGAGTATGGCTAGTGATTTTGATGATTGGTATAAAGTGAAGACCGATAAGAACGGAAATATTTACGTTCTGGGTGAATATACAGGCAAAGTGTCGATTGATACGTTTATTTTCGGAGATTCAACTCGTCCTCACGGTTCTTATAATGCTTCTTATTTTATTGTGAAAATATCTCCTACGGGTGCCATACTTTGGGCAGATTCCATATCGAGAGTGATGACAAATTGTGGTGGACAATGCCCCGGTCATGTCGGATTGGCAGTTGATAACGAAAGCAATATACTAATTTCTTTATGGAGCAGTGACTCGATAATCTACAGAGGAGTTTATTACTACCAGCCAAACATAATCAAGCTAGGTTCTAACGGCAACTTAATCTGGACGAAACAAATAAGAGAGCTTGGTGCAAAAACAGATATCGGAATTGATAGTAAGAACAACATTTATTACGCCAGCATTTTTCGAAATGCAATAATTTCGGACACAGTAAGTCTAATAACATGTGATAGTCCGTCTCAAAAAACCTTTGTTGCAAAAATTTCTCCTAACGGCTCTACTAAGTGGATAAAAGAAATAGCTTCTCCTGTCGCAGGTGGCGCTAGCCGATGTATACAACAATGTTACTTTCTCGCTACTGATTCTAATGGAAATTCATACGTTGGCGGATTAGCGAAAGGCAACATTTCTTTAGGGGGGAGTACATTTAATTGTTCGGGGTTTTATCCCTTTTTAGCGAAACTTGATAGTAACGGAGCTGCTGGTTTTCTAAAAGGCTATTTCAGCAGTTGGATTAGAGGAACAGCCCACAATTATTTGAGGGATGGGTGCGTTTCCGCTGGTCAAAGACTTTACACGTGTGGCAGTTTTAGAGATACTGTTTACGTGTCAGGTAGTAATTATGTCGTAACGGAGCCTAATATTATAACACCGTATGTATCTGAAGTAAACAAGTTAAGCGGTGACGCACTTTGGTATCAATATAACAAGGACATTTATTCACCGCTCTTTTGGAATAAAGCTTTTTCTGTTTGCGCTGACAGTTTGAATAATTCTTTTTTGATAGGTAATATCAATGACAATATTGAATTTTCTACTGGTCCGGCAACTTCGACATTAACACCGAGTTTATCAAAAACCTATTTTGCAAAATTTGATTCTTCCGGTGATTTCCAATGCTATCAAACAGACACGTCAAATCTAATTGATGGCGCAACTTTTGGGACAAATTATTATACCGTCGGTATTTCAGATGAAATGACAATTAGCGGAATAAATAGAAAATCTATTGCGATTGTTAAGTGGGACATAAATAGCTGTTCGCAAATATGGCGCATAAAATTTCATCATGTAGTGGAATCACCTTCAATTGACGCGATTGAAAGCATTGACCAAAACAGAAACATTTGTCTTTTCCCGAACCCTTGCACAAATGGCATATTGTACATGAAAAAAGATGAAAACATTAAAGTAGTTTCCATTCACATATACAACTTAATGGGTAAGGAAATTAGCATCACCAATAACAATGAGCTTTTTTTAGATATTTCCAATCAGCCCAAGGGAATATATATTTACAAAGCAGTTTTAGAAGACAACTCTGTTTCAATAGGAAAAATAACATATAGATAAATTCTGTATGATTGCTACAACCCACAAAAAACGAGCATTTTTTGACTACACTTAGCTAAAACGGGGTTACGTATCTACTGTATCTGACTTAACTGAAATTTTAACTGACTTAGTTTTTGTTCAGTTTCACTGACGTTTGCTCTTAAGCTCTTGATATTCTCTTCTAATTTTTGAATGTAGATGCTTTGGCTTCTAATTTGTTCGTCTCGTTTACTATGCAGTCTGCCTATTTGGTACTCTTTTATTCTTTTCATTTTATCAATAGCAACGTCTAAATCCGCAATATTTTGTTCCATTTTGTTTTTAAGCACTTTTTGTCGATTATTCATTCCTTCAATTCTCGAAGTAAGCACTTGTTTGTTTTCGTATTTATTTTGAGTTTCAATTATGGCGTTGCTTCTTATAATATCGTCATGTCTTTTTTGTTCCATCGCGCGTTCTTCTGCACTTGGTCCGCAAGATGTCAAAGTAAATAAGGACATAAAAACCAACACAACTATATTTTTCATAACTGAATATTTGTTTATTGTTTGCGCTAAAATAATAGATATTTCTAGATAACGCACAATGTTTTTTGCTGAAACGCGTTCAAGAGACTGACCACCGCCACGACGCAGTCAGGAGACGTACGCCGAACAACATTTTTTTGACTACGCTTAACGGAGCGATAATTTTAGAATTGTCGCTTTATTTTCTTCTCCCATTTCTACCCAACAAAAAAACAGCAACCGTACTGGCTGCTGTTGCTTGTTTTCCTCGATTTATAGGATTTGTAAAAAGTGCCGAGACCCTCGATAGCGGATGCAATCCACCTCAGAATTCCCGACACTTTAAAGAACATATAAACTTCATTTAAACAACCTTTAAAGCAGGGTTAAGCCCTCGCTTTTTGGAAACAATCCAACGTAGCACCTTAACCCTGTTAGGTAACAAAGCCCCACACTGGTCGTCGCGTCGCGCTGCGTCCATACTATCAGAAGCGTCGTGCTTCCGAAACCCTACCCGTCAATTTGCTCGTGCCATTCTATCACACTTTCGCGATCGGTACAAATTCCTATTGCCCCCATCCCGTAGTCGAACGCAAGGGTGTATTCAATATTCTTGTTTTTGATAAAGCTCATCAATGATTCTGAAGAAGCTACCATTACCCCAAAAAGTTCCTTTATTTCACATAACTCCCTTAATGCAATTGACTTGTTTAAATTGCTAATATTGCTGTAATGAGACCATCCAGTGACGTAGATGTGCTGATTGTCTGTTATGCCTAACCGCAAATCGCCCACCTTAAATGACTTCCCTTCCTGTAGAAAATCCACAGCGATATCAACTCTACTTTTCTCCATTACTTCACAAAATTAGTAAGAGTAAAAAGAAAATTCTTTCAAATATACATTCTAGGCCTGTCTTCGAATAAAGCTATGTCTACGGTTTGCGTTAACACCAATTCTAAACCAAAGACAAGAATAAAAGTTACTACTTGGGAATCGTCACAGAAACTTTCATGCCCTCCTTCACCTGCATAATGCCGGTAGTCAGGATGGTATCGCCTTCGGATAGCCCACTTATGATCTCTACCCGGTCGCTGGTACGGGCACCAATGATAACGGGCACCATCTTTGTAATGCCATTCTTTACTACGGCTACCACTTTCTCGCGGTTGGTAGGTATTACCGACTGAGAGGGCACCAGCATGGCATTCTTGTTATTAGTAAAGGGAACTATCACATGGGCAAATGCGCCGGAGCCGAGCAGGTTCTTTTTGTTATCTATCTCTGCTCTCACCTTTAGGGTGCGTGTAGCAGCATTAGCAGATGGCTCTATGGCAATGACGGTACTTACAAAAGTGTCTAAACTACCCGATACGGTAAATGATACTTCCTTTCCGGTCTTCACCTCATCTCTATACTGCTCCGGTATGCTGAAGTCCATTTTCAGGTTGCCGGTCTGTTGCAGCGTAGTGATAACCGTACCCGGAGATACGATGGCACCGGTACTGATATTGCGAATACCGGTTCTGCCGGAAAATGGCGCAACGATGGTGGTCTTGGTAAGCTGCGCCTGAGCATAAGCTATATCTGCGTCTATGGCAGATATTTGTGTGCTGGTGGCATCATAGTCCTGCTGACTGATGCCGCCTACTTTCAGCAACTGGGCCTGACGGTCTATTGTCTTCACCTGCAGCTCCCGCTGTGCTTTCAGCTTTTGTATCTGTGCTTTTATGTCGGCATTGTACAGACTCGCCAATACCTGTCCTTTATGTACTACCCCACCTTCCTTAAACGAAATAGATGTGATACGCCCCTGTATTTCGGGCATTATCTTCACTTCCTCATACGGCAGCAAACTTCCGGATGTGGTATAGTTGCTCTGAAAAGGCTCCTGCTTCACTACATACCCTTCTACAGACAGCACCTTAGCGCCACCCTTTTTACCGCCGGCCGCAGATTTAGTATCCTTTTGCTCGTTACAAGAAACAACAGACATTAATGCAACTCCCAATAAAAGAACTCCCACCTTGCGTGATATCATCGAATTTGCTGAATTCATAGATTGACAAAGATATTGAGGTGCTGCCTGCTTTCAGATAAATTTCTCTATATGGGTATAATATTAACAAATAGCCTGCATAGCACTTGCTTCATTGGATGTCGACACTTACCAAAACAGCAAAATGACTACTCTGTTTTCATTCCTTTAGTTTGTACCTTAGCAATCGCTAATTTTGCAGCGATTATATTGAAACAAAACCTTAATTAACTTGGTTAATACTAAAACAAAAGTACAACTGTTCATTCCCTGCTTTGTGGATCAGCTATATCCGGAAACAGGCATGAATATGGTGAAAGTCTTAAAGAAACTAGGCTGTGATGTCAGTTATAACACACAGCAAACCTGCTGCGGTCAGCCTGCCTACAATGCCGGTTACCGTGAAGAAGCAAAACACGTTGCTACGAAGTTCCTGAGGGACTTTGCTGAAGATACTTATATAGTAAGCCCCAGCGGCTCGTGTACAGGATATATCAGAAATTGTTACGGAACGCTCCTGGAAAATACGAGTGTAAGAAAAGCCCGTAAACAAGCACAAGGCAACGTATATGAGTTTACTGAATTTCTGACCAAAATCCTGAACGTATATGACCTGGGGGCGACGTTAGAGGGGAAAGCCACCTATCACGATGCATGCGGGTCGCTACGGGAGTGCGGCATAAAGGAAGGCCCCAGAAAGCTACTTGCCAATGTAAAAGGGCTGGAACTGGTGGAGATGGCAGAGTGCGAGACGTGTTGCGGATTTGGTGGCACGTTCGCTATCAAATACGAACCTATTTCTATAGGCATGGCACAGGTGAAGATAAAAAGTGCATTGGAAACAGAAGCACAATACATTATCACTACCGATGTATCTTGCATGATGCATATGCAGGGCTACATAGAGAACAACAACTACCCGATACAGACCATGCATATAGCCGATGTACTGGCGGCCGGATGGTAACTTAATAACATTATTGACTTTTTATACATTTCGAAACAGACGATGGCAGGAACACAAAATCAATATAACGAAGACAGTATCAAATCGCTGGACTGGCGGGAACATATACGACTGCGCCCCGGTATGTATATCGGTAAGCTGGGGGACGGCAGCAGTATGGATGACGGCATCTATGTGCTGGTGAAGGAGGTGATGGACAACTGTATCGATGAATACACCATGGGTTTCGGTAAGCGTGTAGAGCTGAAGATAGCTGAGGGAGCGGTAAAAATACGTGACTACGGACGCGGCATACCGTTGGGCAAGGTGGTTGATGTGGTTAGCAAGATAAATACCGGTGCCAAGTACGACAGCAAGGCATTTCAGAAATCAGTAGGACTGAATGGAGTCGGTACCAAGGCGGTGAATGCACTGAGTACCTATTTCAAGGTTACGGCATTCAGGGATGGCAGAGCAAAAGCTGCGGAATTTGAACGCGGCGTTCTGACAAAAGAACACAAAGAGACCAACACAGATGAGACCAACGGTACGCTTGTTGAGTTTCGCCCTGACGAAACTGTATTTAAGAACTACCACTTTCTGCACGAATATCTTGAGAATCAGGTTTGGAACTATTGTTTCCTGAATGCAGGATTGTTGATTC
The DNA here is from genome assembly GCA_030426665.1 of Bacteroidia bacterium. Taxonomy (GTDB): domain Bacteria; phylum Bacteroidota; class Bacteroidia; order Chitinophagales; family Chitinophagaceae; genus Nemorincola. The sequence goes on from JAUHYD010000021.1 coordinate 44,804, forward strand.
ACTTCAACGGACGAAACTATGTCTCTAAAAACGGACTCCTTGACCTGCTGACCCGCAAAACCAATGAAGAATCGCTCCGCTACCCTATTATTCATCTGAAGGGTGAAGACATAGAGGTTGCCATCACGCACAACGGCGACTATGGCGAAGACCTGTACTCATTTGTCAACGGACAGCACACCACACAGGGCGGAACCCATCAGGGCGCATTCAGGGAGGGGTACGTAAAGACCATCAGAGAGTTCTATAAAAAAGACTACGATGCTTCTGATATTCGTCAGAGTATTTGTGCTGCTATTTCGGTGCGGGTACAGGAGCCGGTATTTGAGTCGCAGACCAAAACTAAGCTAGGCTCACAATATGTATGGGACGGAGGTCCGTCTATGAAGGCTTTTGTGGCAGACTTCCTCGGCAAAGAGTTAGATAACTTTCTGCACAAAAATCCAACGGTAGCAGAGGCATTAAAAAAGCGTATAGAACAGAGCGAGCGGGAGCGTAAGGAGCTATCGGGTATACGGAAGCTGGCAAACGACCGCGCTAAAAAAGCCAACCTCCACAACAAGAAGCTAAGAGATTGTCGCATTCACCTAAACAGTGAGCCTCCGGCAAAAAACAAAGAGGAATATCAGCAAAAGCAGCTGGAATCGACCATATTCATTACCGAGGGAGATAGTGCGAGTGGAAGCATCACCAAGAGCCGGAATGTGGAATCGCAGGCAGTATTCAGCCTGAGGGGTAAACCGCTTAACTGCTACGGACTCACCAAAAAGGTGGTGTATGAAAACGAGGAGTTTAACCTGCTGCAGCATGCGCTGAATATAGAAGGGGGATTGGACGGATTGCGCTACAACAACATTGTAATTGCAACAGATGCCGACGTAGATGGCATGCACATCCGCCTGCTGATAATGACCTTCTTTTTGCAGTTCTTTCCCGATTTGGTGAGGGGCAATCACGTTTATATTCTCCAAACACCACTGTTCCGGGTGCGCAACAAGCAGAAAACGATGTACTGCTATACAGACGAAGAAAGGCAAAAGGCAATTGCAGAAATCGGCAATAAAGCAGAGATTACCCGATTCAAGGGGTTGGGTGAGATAAGCCCGGAAGAGTTCGCTCAATTTATAGGCGATGACATAAAGAAAGACCCGGTATTGCTCAGTCAGGATGCCCAAATCAAAAAACTGCTGGAGTACTATATGGGCAAAAACACACCGGACAGACAGGTATTTATTATCAATAACCTACGTGTAGAGAAAGACATGGTAGAGGAACTTGGTATAGAAATCGAGTAATATTTGTCGGTCACCCAAACACAACAGATTGTGAAAATCAATGATTACAATCACTTTTGGACTTACAAAGCCCATCAAAAATTGTAATTTTACCACAAATACAGCATTATGCCACACTATTTCTCATTAGGAAAAATACCACATAAACGCCATACGCAGTTCAGGCAGCCGGATGGCTCTCTGTATGCGGAGCAGTTGTTTAGTACCGAGGGGTTTTCATCTAACTCATCGCTTTTATATCATATTCACCCGCCTACTCAAATACTTAAAGCTGAGGAACCAATTGATGTAGCACCTAAAGCAGCTACTTCTAACATATTGAAACACAGAAGCTTTAAGGGTTTCGACATTGCTCCCGAAGCTAATTATCTGAAAAGCCGTAAGACGGTTCTTTTTAATAGCGATGTTCACCTGACGCTGGCGGCACCAACCAAGGGGTTGACAGATAATGTGTTCTATAAGAACGCCGATACAGACGAAGTTTTATTCATACATGAAGGAAAAGGCGTACTGAAAACACAGTATGGACAAATACCGTTCGGGTATGGCGATTATGTAGTTGTTCCCAGGGGCGTTATCTATCAGATTGAGTTTGAAAATGAGAACAACAGACTATTCATCATAGAGTCTTTTAGCCCGATAACCTTCCCCAAAAGATACCTCAGCAAATACGGGCAACTATTAGAGCATGCACCGTTCTGCGAAAGAGACCTGCGCAAACCACAGGACTTAGAGTCCATCGACATGAAGGGAGAGTTTCTGGTTCAGGTCAAGAAGAAAGGGTTGCTATACCCTATCTGGTATGGTCATCACCCATTCGATGTGATTGGCTGGGATGGATGCGAGTACCCGTACGCCATCAGTATCCATGACTTTGAACCTATTACCGGTCGTGTGCACCAACCACCACCGGTACATCAGACTTTTGATGCACACAACTTTGTGATATGTTCGTTTGTACCAAGGTTGTTTGATTACCATCCACAAGCTATTCCTGCTCCATATAACCATAGCAACATCGACAGTGATGAAGTGCTATATTATGTTGACGGAGACTTTATGAGTCGCAAACACGTGGAGCGCGGTATGATAACGCTGCACCCTGCCGGCATTCCTCATGGGCCACACCCCGGTACCGTTGAAAAAAGCATCGGCGCAAAAGAAACTCAGGAGCTTGCAGTAATGGTAGATACTTTCCGCCCGCTGATGCTTACCGAAGCGTCTGTGGGTATTGAAGACGAAAGCTATATTACAAGCTGGATTTAGGCATTACCTGATGTTGTTTAACCTTTCCAATTAAACCAGTTATACAATATGAGATTCGAATTATCGTGTCGCGCAAATACAAAAGAGTTATTGAGAACCTCAGCTATGGCAGAGTGGAGTCGATAATGTTTCGCAAAAGCAAGTAGTAAGTAATTCACATTGTAAAATCTTTAAAACATTATAAATAATGCAAGCTCAAACAGTAAGCCAGAAAATGAAGGAAGCAAAAGACTTCCTGCCGATAAACGGAACAGACCACGTAGAGTTTTACGTAGGTAATGCAAAACAAGCAGCACACTTTTACAAAACAGCCTTCGGGTTTCAGTCATTAGCTTATGCCGGACCAGAAACGGGTGTGCGTGACAGGGCTTCTTATGTATTGCAACAGGGCAAAATCAGAATCGTGCTAACTACAGCATTAAAATCGGACCACCCTGTGTCTGACCATGTGAGAAAACATGGTGACGGTGTAAAGGTATTAGCACTATGGGTAGACGATGCATATAAGTCGTATGAAGAAACAGTATCTCGTGGTGGCAAGTCTTACATGGAGCCACAGACCATCACAGACGATCATGGTGAAGTACGCATGAGCGGAATATACACCTACGGAGAAACTGTCCATCTGTTTATCGAACGTAAAAACTATAGTGGCATTTTCCTGCCCGGATACAAGGAGTGGAAAAGCGACTATAACCCAACCGAGACAGGTCTGCTGCATGTAGACCACTGTGTGGGTAATGTTGGATGGAATCGCATGAACCCAACCATCAAGTGGTACGAAGACGTGATGGGCTTTGTGAATATCCTATCGTTTGATGACAAGCAAATCAACACCGAATACTCTGCTCTGATGAGTAAAGTGATGAGCAACGGTAATGGCTTTGTGAAGTTCCCAATTAATGAGCCTGCTGAGGGCAAGAAGAAATCGCAGATAGAAGAATATCTGGACTTCTATGAGGGAGAAGGCGTACAGCACGTAGCTATTGCAACCGCCGACATCGTAAAAACTGTCCGTCAGCTAAAAGCACGTGGTGTGCAGTTTCTGGATGCACCACCAAATGCATACTACGAAGATTTACCAAACCGTGTTGGTAAGATAGATGAAGACATTGCACCGCTGCAGGAGTTAGGGATATTAGTAGACTGCGATGAAGAAGGCTATTTGCTGCAGTTATTCACCAAGCCATTGGAAGACCGCCCTACCCTGTTCTTCGAAATCATTCAGCGCAAGGGTGCGCAGAGCTTCGGAGCTGGCAACTTTAAGGCTTTGTTTGAATCAATAGAAAGAGAACAAGCTAAGAGAGGCAATCTGTAGTTATTGCAATAAACAAACAATACAACAAGGGCTTTGCCGATTGGCAAAGCCCTTGTTGTATGCCCTGCAAAGTGGGTAACCAGAGATTTTGGGCATATTTATTTATTAGTTTATATTATCTTTCAGACCTAATCAATTGTAGATATTTAACGACAAAAAAATGAAACTGATTATTCATTTTACCACAATAGTATTTTTTGCATTCCTATCGGTCAAAAGCGCAACGAGCCAAACGGCTATACATATTGTAAATGGTGAAATTGAATTTTATTGTGAAAGTAAATCTGAAACCAAAAATAAAGAAGCCATTGCCAACTATAGATATTTTTTAGGCATTGAACCCGTAACCGACAGCGAATTCCATAATAGAGGACTCGCAAAAACATTACTTGGACGTTATGACGAGGCATTGTCAGACATGAATAAAGCAATAAGGCTGAACCCTGAATTTGAATTGGCTTACATAAACAGAGCCTTTATTGAAGTCGCACTTGAGCGGTATAAAGAAGCAGTAGCTGACTGTGATACAGCTATTACAATTAACCAACACTCAGCAATTGCATACCACAATAGAGCCAAGGCTAAAGAGAATCTAGAGCAATACAAAGATGCACTATCTGATTATAACGAGGCAATAGAACTAGCACCCGGCTATTCATTAGCTTACTCAAACAGAGGCGGCTTGAAAGCAGTATTAAATCAATTTGAGGGGTCGATATCAGATTGTAATGAAGCTATTCGACTTGACTCCATGAATAGTCACGCATACGTAAATAGAGGCCATGCCAAAATATGTCAAGACAGATATACCGAAGCAGAATTAGATATCCGGAAAGCAATTAATTTGGATTCACAAAACAGCAAAGCTTATTTTAATAGCGCGTTGATAAAAGCAGGGTTTAATCGACATCAAGAGGCAGTTAGAGACTATGACAAAGCAATAGAATTAGACCCTAAGTTTGCCGAGGCGTATTACAATCGGGGTGTCGAGAATATCATTTTAAACAAGTTTGAAAAAGCGATTGAAAGCTTTAATGAAACTATCAAGCGAGACCCACAACACAATGACGCATATAACAACCGAGGATATTCCAGACTTAAAATAAAACTATACAAGGAAGCACTTAGAGACTTCGACACTTCGATTGTGATAAACCCTCAAAATGCATTTGCATTTAATAATCGAGGAAATGTCCGGCTACGACTTAAACAATTCAAACTAGCGTTGCCGGACTTAGAAAAATCTATTCTGCTTGATTCGACGAACGCATACGCATATAATAACAGGGGATATGCTTATTACAAGCTAGAGCAGTATAACCTGGCTATTAGTAATTATGACAAAGCAATTAACGTAGGTGGTGCAGACTTCATTCCTGAGTATAAATACAGAGATGAGGCAACCAAAAAGATTAATAAATCCAGCAAAACCCATTAAAAAATGCCTTTACTCAAATCAATAGAAAGAGAACAAGCTAAGAGAGGCAATCTGTAATTATTGCAATAAACAAACAACACAACAAGGGCTTTGCCGATTGGCAAAGCCCTTGTACTTTCACACGTTTACAAACAACATGACCAACTATCATGTTATCGTAACCCCAGCCGCATACTAATTCTGAATTACAACTTTAAAAGCAGAAGTTTCTCCTTTCGCGTCTGTAATATTCACCATATACAAACCGGGTACTATATTATTCAACTGTAGTTGCGACTGACCTCCTTTGAAGTCTAGCACACCTTTGTACACAGTAGCACCTGCATAGTTCATCACCTGAACTGATGTTGATGCATCCTCAGCAACACTTTGCGTAATGATGATGTTACCATCACTAGGATTGGGTAGAAGCGTATAATGGCTGTCCTTTACGACAGACCAATCGATGTCTCTGCCATCTCCGCCTGGTCCCATTCTTTCAGCGGACTCTTCAGGCACGTCAGGTGCGCAAATATCCGGGTCTGGGAGGTCACCACCGCAACCACTTGCAGCATCCAGCACATTCGTACCATAACTATAAGCTGTAGCTGTTCCGGAAGAACCATTGTTTGTTGGTCGGTAAATGTAATCACCAGTTGCAACATTCCTAACATACATAGTAGAAAGCGTTGCATTGGCACCGCTTGCAAAAGTCTGATACACACTTGCGTCTAACCAACCCGGCCAACCAGTAGTACCCGCTCCGTCATCATACCAGAGATTATCTGCTGGTTCGCATGTATCACCTTGGGTGCCAATTATCGCCTTTGCAGATGACGAGAATGTAACGTCCGAAGATAACACCATACCATAAGTATGACGCTCCATTACATTATTATGCCAATCTATGCTACTAGTATCGGCAAAACGATAACCGATGCCGATGTCTTTAACATGATTGCACGAAACATTTGAGGGAGAACCATCGTTGCTAACCTTTTGTAGCAATACCCCAGACGAGGTTGCAGCAGCAGGTAAAGGATAGTTGTATTTTTCATTAGCTGTAATATCGCCATAAACATAATTTCCTGACACATCGTTTAGTGCTGCAACACGATTACAGAAAATGCCATAACGAGTATTCGTTACATCGGACAAGTTTGTGACAACAACGGTGTCCTCAGAAATCGTTGTATTGATATACGTAGACCTTATAGGCAGTGAAGGATTATTCGCACTATAGTCCAAGACATATATGCCTTTCGTAAATCCAGTAATGTGATTTGATAATATATTCAAGTCTACATTAGATGTCGTGCAGTCGCTATTATCCGATACAATTATTCCACTTTCACAACGCTCTACAGAACCGTCAGGAATAACACCCGACAACTTGTTATTTTCGATAAAAATAGAACCATTACTAATATAACAATTATTTATGCTTGCACGGATTCCATATTCATAGTTATTTATGCTGTTATTAGAAATGTTGTAAACTGAAATATCGCGCACACCGGCTCCGACGTCAATGCCGAAATTATCTGCACCTGTGGTCTCTGTAGACTTCATTTCAGTATTGTTACAGTTGATCTGATAAGCACCCTGAATGGCTACCCCATAATAACAATTGTAAAAACGGTTATTGGTCCTGTAATTGGATCCAGACAGCACATCTATTGAATTCTTATCTGTTGCATTAGAAATCGATTGTATCCCTTTCCCTTCCGAGCTTCCAGCATAAGGCAATCCACTAAATATATTATTATAAAACTGCACATTAGAACTCTCCGCATAAACTCCCTTCGCCAGAGTGTCAAACAGGTTATAATTATCAGCGTCGCTAGAGTCCCCGATAACAATGCTGTAGAATACCGGATTGGCAATACTAATTGTAGAGTCGGCTGACCCACTATTTGCTATCCACATACCTATCTGTGGGTCACCTAGAACAGGGAATGTATCAATAACGAATTCAGGATTGTAGCCAGATTCTGACGTAGTTGGCGCTTTCAGACTTACTGCTGTTGGCCATACAAACGGATAATAATCGGTTGGAGCTGTAGCACTTGGAATCGAATAGTTACAATAATTCCGACGTGAAAACACACTATTTTTTACAACTACGGGATATGTATGCTCCGTTGTATCTAGCATCAAATCTAAAATCTTCAAACCATAACCATTATCATTATAAATAGCATTGTTGCTAAATATAATATCTCCAGACGAAGGAGCAGTTGCTAATGTTGGTACTACTGAAGTCTGTACGGCAATGCCAGCATTCTCAATTAATGTATTGCTGTCAATTGTTAATTGACCAATGTTGGGTGTATTATTAACAACTTTTATTCCGGCCCATCTACAAGAAGGGTGTGAGAAGATATGAACATTTCTAAGTTCAACCAATGTCTCTATTTCAATTATCACATTATTACCCATAAGCAACACAGAGCCTGGTGCAGGTGATGCCGTTAATTTCCGATTAGGCATAGTGGAGTTTTCCGGAATAAAGTAGTTTCCAGGAATCGTCGGAGAGATTACAGACGTATCCAAAACCGCCAAGTGGGGGTCTATTGTACGAAAATTTTGAACGGTATCACAGCCGACACATGTGGCGCATGTTGGTTTAAATAGATCACAAGGCTCACAAGTATTAGGTGTAACAAATTTGACAGCTGCGGTAGCTGAACAACCTCCTGCGTTTGTTACTGTCACAATATTATGACCAGCAACCGGCGGAGAAGTAATAGTAAAGATTTCAGCATCTCCAACCGTAGCATGTGTTCCAGGCATTCCAAGATTCCATACATACGATGCACCTGCCCCGCCACCATATACCGCAAGTTTCATACCTGGGCAATATGCCAATACATAGTCACACGTTTGGATAGGCGCTATCTCGCAAATACTTACGCTGAACGTATCGCCAACAGTCACCAGTGCGGTGTCCAAACACCCTGCTGCAGTCTCATAGGAGATAATTACTGTTCCAGGAGATACGCCACTAACTAATCCGGAAGTACCTACAGTTGCAACTCCAACATCGCTGCTGCTCCATGTTCCTCCTGTCGGAGTTCCCATTAATAAAATATTATCATCAAAACAAACACTTGTCGCCCCTGTAATTTCTGCTTCTTCAACTGTCAGAATAGCGGTTGTATAACAACCTGTAGGCAACATATAGGTAATCACGGAAGTTCCACCGGAGGTACCTGTCACAATGCCTGTCCCGCTGCCAACGATCGCAACACCGCCGTCACTACTACTCCATGTACCACCTGCCGGTGTAGAATTGAGCGTAGTTGAAGCACCAACACATATTGTTGTTGTACCAGATATCGGAGAAGGAGTTGGATAAACCGTCACCACAGTGGTTGTATAACAACCTGTAGACAAACTATATGTTATGACTACGGTTCCGTCTGTCACACCGGTAACAATTCCTGTTCCGCTACCTACTGTGGCAATAAAATCGTCGTCACTTGTCCATGTTCCTCCACCGGGCGTCGAATACAAAGTAGTCGTAGCACCCTTACAAACTTTTTTGGTGCCGGTGATTTCAGAAGGTGTCGGGTAAACGGTAACTATTGTAGTCACATAACATCCTGTAGACAACATATATGTTATTTCCGCAGTTCCGTCAGAGATACCCGTAACAATACCGCTGCCACTTCCTACCGTAGCCACGCCAACGTCGCTACTGGTCCATGTTCCTCCGCTGGGTGAAGACGCAAGCGGTATAGTTTGTCCGACACATACTGTCCCAGGTCCGAGAATTGGATCCGGTAATGGGTCAGCTATCAGTTCAAAGGAAAATGAAAAATCTCCACAACTTGTACTTAGGAAATATGTAATTATCGCGGAACCCTCTCCGACAACATGAATTTCTCCGGTTTCAGGGTCAATGGTGGCTACTTCTTCATCGCTGCTGGCCCATGAACCTCCGGGAAATAATATTGCAATTGAATCTGCACATGGCGGTAGACTAATATCGTCTTCGACGCATCCATGTATTTCTGCCCCAAAGCCGGTTGTTGCAAACAGGCTCAGGCAAATTATCATAAATAATTTTAATTTGTTTTTCATTAGAGTATATTTTAAATTAAGTTATACTATTCTTATAGTAACATCTAGCAATTATTGGGTGCATAAACCCCTTTCTAAAAGTCTGTAGGAAGGCGAGTAGATTTTCTTAGGTATATTTTTTTAGCTTTTCATAGGCAAATTGATTTGGTAAAAATTTCATTAGGTGAGGTGACCATATGGGATATTTTAATGGCACATTGTCGTGCACTTTTGAATATTCAAAATCGGGTATCTGAGATAAGCTAATTGCAATATACAAAAAAAATCCAAAAATATTAACGCATCGTTCACAAAGTATATTTTATTATAGATAAATAAAAATAGCAAACACTTTACATAGATATGTTAACTTTATAATTACTTGATTTTATTTTTAAATATTTAAAAACGAAACTTGATTCAGGAAATGCGGTCAGTATAACAAATTTCATAGAATCGTAAGACAAAAAAGTGAAGTGGTGATTGCTACCGGAAGCATACACAATTTAGTAACGTAAGGATTGAAAGCACAGAAAGTGTCGATGCAGAAAACTAAATTAATTTATTAGAAAAACAGAAGCGCACCAAACTTAGAAATGTTATCTTCAATTACACTAATAAACAAACAACACAACAAGGGCTTTGCCAATTGGCAAAGCCCTTGTTGTGTATAGACACGGAAACAAATTAAATATGACAGCGGTTACACAGCAATTACCGAAGACACATAATACATTTTCATCACTCCCTTACCCTTAGCTTCAACCTCTCCCCTATACTCACAAGTGAATTTATGCTTCACCAGGTCATAAGTTGTCTGGCTGATGTTTATTTTTCCCGCCTCACTATTCTGCTCCATGCGGGCAGCCGTGTTTACGGTATCGCCCCATATATCGTAGGCAAACTTTTTTACACCCACTATACCAGCTACCACGCTACCGCTGTGGATACCAATACGAACATGGAATGTTCTTTCCATCCCCATTTTCGCCAGTCTGTTATCCATAAAGGCAATTATTTCCTTTGCAGCATTTACAATATTCTCGGCATGTTCAGGGTCAGCTGTGGGCAGGCCAGCCACCGCCAAATAGGCATCGCCGATGGTTTTTATCTTTTCTATGTTGTACTTCTCTGCTATCTCGTCAAAAGCCTTGAAGCAGGTATGCAACTCATCTATCAGGTTTTGCGGACTCATACTCTCTCCTGCCTTTGTAAAGTCGACAAAATCGGTAAATAACACCGTTACATTATCGTAGTGCCTGGCAGTGGTAGTTCCTTTTTGTTTTAGCTCTTCCGCGACTTCTTCCGGCAAAATATTCAATAGCAACTCATCGCTACGTTGCTTTTCCTTTATTAGTTCCTTCTTTTCAGCAACTACTTCCGACGTTCTTACAGCTACCGTTCGCTCCAGGGTCTCCTTCTCATTTCGCAATGTACGCACACGCCATTTACTGAATATCCTCAACGCCAGTAAAAACACCATTCCATAGACACCATACGCCCACCACGTTCTGTACCATGGTGGCAATACATTGAAGGAAAACGATACAGGCGCACACCAAATGCCATTAGGCCCTTGTGCTTTCACCTTGAAGGTATAGCTACCTTCAAGAATATTGCCAAAGGTGGCACTTGTTTGCTTCATTACAGGGCTCCATTCGTTATCATAGCCCTCCAGCATGTATTGGTAGTTTACCGTATTCGGTTTACTGACCTCTATAGCGTTAAAGTCTATCGTGACGCGGTTATATTTAAATGGCAAGGTCAAATGTTCCGGGATAGGGTAATAACTGCTTACGCCATCAAGTGATATGTCATGAAATCTACGCCTCATGGAGTCCCGCTCCGTTTCAGTTAGTACATTGCCGGTCGTGTTTACCTCTTCTGCTACATATACCGGGGTCACATTACTGTCTACAGTAGCTCCCGGTTCTTCTTGACCCGCACTCAACAGGTCATTCCAGCATATTTGCGCCTCATTCACCTTTATACTTTTTATCACAAGGCTAGGCGTGTCCAAATTGCTACGCAATGTCGAAGGATCGAATCTTACTAATGCAGTACGCTCGCTACCGGTCCCTGCCCAAATCCCCCCCTTACTATCTACAAACATACCGTTCTGACCAGTATTCACATCCTTAATAGGGCAACCAGTATTAGCGTTATATATCTCAATATTGGTAAGTGTTGTAAGATCTTCTGAAGGCGTTAATAAAGAGATACCAAGGTTTGTACCAATAGCTATCTTGCCATCAGGCATTTGTAGCACTTGTGTAACAAAGTTATCCGGCAGGCCTTCTTTCTTGCCAAAGGTCTTGAAAATGTGCCTCCAAGAGCTCGAGGGCGCAGATGAGCTGTACTTATCTTTCGGACCGATTTGAGCGCCAAGTCCTATCCGCCCTACAACCTCTTTACTAATAACGCTTACGCCTCCAATGGTACCACACCAAATGTTTCCGTTCCTGTCTTCAGTAAGGCAATAAACCTTGTTACTTGCCAGCCCATGTGCGGTAGTAAAACTTGTAATAGACTGCCCGTCATAGCAACTCACACCGCCGCCTTTTGTGGCCACCCAAATGTTCCCCTTCTTGTCTTTGATGATACTCATAACGCTGTTACTTGCCAACCCTTGTTTGGTTGTAAAGGAGGTAACAGATCGCCCATTGTAGCGACTTAATCCGCCACCATAGCCGCCGAACCATATAATTCCCGCTGTATCTACTATTATGCCTGATATATTATTGCCCCCCAGCCCTTGTGATGTAGTAAAAGATGTAAAAGACTTACCATCAAAATGACAGGCACCTCTAGGAGTGCCTAGCCAGAGCCCCCCTGTATTATCTACAGCCGCAACCATAACGGTGTGATAGGGCAAACCTTGAGCAGAAGAAAAAGCGGTAAAGGATTTGCCATCGAAACGGCAGGCCCCACCAGACCTGGTGCCAAACCACATATTGCCCATTCTATCTTCGGCAATGCTTCTAACGCTATTGCCGGGCAAACCATGCACCGTAGAAAAGGTAGTGAACGTGCTGCCATCGTATCGGTTAACGCCACTGCTCCCTGTCCCAAACCACAGGTTGCCCATCTTATCCAGGGTTATGCATCTTATGCTATTGTCCGCCAAACCTTGTTCCTTAGAAAAAGTAGTAAAAGCTGTTGGCACCATTCTTTTGTCATCATTATTTGAGTCCGATACAGCTACCTGTTTCCTTTCATAGCGGCTCACCCCACCCCGATAAGTGCCAAACCACAAGTTGCCTGATTTGTCTTCAACTATACTTGTAACGGTGGTATGCCCCAGCCCATCACCGGTAGAATAACCGGCAAAAGAGTGTCCGTCATATCGACTCACGCCACCGCCAGCTGTACCAAACCAAAGGTCACCTGATCTATCCTCGCATATACTCAACACCGTGTTGTGCGCTAAGCCATCTGCTGTAGAAAAATTGGTAAAAGCTGTTGCGCCTTTCCCTTCGGTAGCTGATGGGTCATAACGACTGACGCCACCGCCATCTGTCCCGAACCAAATATTGCCCATTCTGTCTTCACATATACTTCTCACCTGATTATTTACCAACCCATGAATAACAGAAAAAGTTGTGAAGGATTTACCGTCATACCGACTTACACCATCACCATGAGTGCCAAACCATATGTTGCCGGCTTTATCTACGGCTATACATCTAATCGAATTACTTGCCAGCCCTTGTTTTGTTGAGAAAGTCGTAAAAGATCTTCCGTCGTAGCGGCTTACCCCTGCCCCGGTACCAAACCATAGATTGCCGGCTTTATCTACACACATTACCCGCACCATATTATCAACCAGCCCATGCTCTATAGAAAAGTTAGTAAATGACCTCCCATCATATCGGCTCACGCCACCACCCGCAGTACCAAACCAGAGGTTACCTGCATTATCCATTGCCGAACACCTGATGGCATCCAAGGCAAGTCCATTATCTGTAGTGAAGTGGGCAAAATGAGAGACGCCACCGTCGCCCATTATAAATGTATTGCCTTGGCTGTCTTTTATGGGCTTACCCTTTCCATCCAGCAGTACGGGCAGTGAATTAGTAACTGGCGGCACGATGCTTATCTTTCGCCCACTGGCATTGGTAATGTGATAAGAACCACCACTTTGATTGGGAACAGTAACAGATAGAGGCGTCGGTACGCTATCTAATAATGTTACTTTGGGTTGCAGACTATCGGGTAAGTCTGCCAATACTATTACCTGAGGGGGTGCAAGGGAGTCTTGCTCGTTAGGTATGGTACTGCTATTTTGCTTTTTCCCTGTGCAGGAAAAAAGAAATAACAGAGAAAAGAAGAAGATAATATGCTTCATATACCCGAGATAAACATAAAAAACAGCGTTTCATATATCAAAAAGAAAAGTAGCAAATATCGCTGCTACATAAAACACCAGCAGAAAGATAATAAAACAGAAGGGAGGTAGGTAGTATTTTAGAAAATAACCCGTATTCATTCAAGTAACCAACTCAAAACGCCAATGTTCTTCAATAATACAAGAACAGAAAAGATGAAACCGCAATAAAACGCTTTTTTGGCTACTTACAAACGCTCCGAAAACACCTACCAGTAAGCGCATTTTCCACCATTTATTACTTTACCCATAACGAACCTGCTTCAATTTGTTAGAGTTGCCTAATTATTTTTATTAGCAGTTTAAAATATTTATACTAAGTTTGTAGAAATTTACATAAAGTGACAACCCTCAAATTAAATATCAGGATTATATTAACCATATTTTTGGGACTGTTCGTATCTGAACTATTAGCACAAGAGGTAACTATATCCGGAATAGTCAGGAATAGCGCGAATAAACAGCCTATTGCTTTCGCTACAGTTGGCATCAAGTCTACCCGTATAGGAACCAACACGAACGATGTTGGAAGGTTCTCTTTATCCCTCCCCAAAGACATAAATGGCGCACAACTAATTATTTCTTGCGTTGGCTATCGCTCCGACACGATTGGCATAACCAATAACAAACTAATCTACAATGTATTGCTCCGTCCGATTAATAGCGCACTGAACGAAGTAGTTGTTACCGGTGTATCCAGAGCGACGCTTGCGCGGGAGAACCCGATACCGATTATCAGTGTTTCGACGAAAAAAATTGAGCAGGCAACAGAAAGCAATATCATAGATGTGCTTGTTAAGAACGTCCCCGGATTAAATGCAGTAAAAACCGGGCCCAACATCTCCAAACCATTTATTCGCGGACTAGGCTATAACAGAGTGCTTACATTGTACGACGGCATCAGACAAGAAGGCCAACAATGGGGAGATGAACACGGTATTGAGGTAGACCCATACAATATAGCACGGGCCGAAGTAGCCAAAGGACCTTCCAGTTTGATATACGGTTCCGACGCACTTGCGGGTGTGGTAGGATTGATACCGGCATTTACAGACTATACCGACAGTAAGATTGTTGGCAAATTGTTTTCGGAATATCAGAGCAATAATGGCCTTATTGGCAATGGCATCCGTCTTAGTTACGGGAACAACCATTGGAGCTATGCATTGCGTGGCTCTTATCGGATTGCAAAAAGCTACCAAAATAGTATAGATGGCAGAGTCTATAACACCGGCTTTAGGGAAACTACTGCTTCCGGAAGTATAAAATACCGGAACAAAAAAGGCCATTCTTCGCTGAATGCAACCCTATATAATGATATACAGGGAATACCTGATGGCAGCAGAGACTCTACTACCCGAAAGTTTACTTACCAGACAATGGAGGGTAGCGATGACGACATATTTAATCGGGAAATAGTACCGGAAGACATATTAAACTCTTACCGGCAAAGCCCATTAAACCAGGACATACAGCACTATAGAATATACACCAAAAACCACTACGAGTTAGGCAAGGGCGATATTAATGCACTGGCAGCTTTCCAGCAAAACATACGAAGAGAGTACACCCACCCCACGTATCCTGAGCAAGCAGGCATGTATGTGCGATTGAACACTGTTAACTATGGGATTGACTACCATGTCCCTATCTTAAGTGAAATTGACTTTTCTACCGGACTGAACGGTATGTACCAAAACAACACCAACAAAAATGCGACAGACTTCCCGATTCCCAATTACGACTTGTTTGATGCGGGTGCCTACGGATTTGTAAAATGGAAACACGACAAATGGACAATAGGCGGAGGTATTCGCTATGACCATCGGTCGTTGAAAGGATCTGATTTCTATACTCAAACCGACAGCACCACCGGCTTTGCGGAAGAAATAACGCAAGGAAACACTTCTGAGCACTATCTTCAATTCCCTGCATTCAGTAAAGACTTCCATGGCGTCTCATTAAGCCTGGGAAGCACCTATGCACTTAACGACAAAGTAAGCTTAAAAGCCAATATAGCAAGAGGCTACCGAGCGCCAAGTATACCAGAATTTTCATCTAACGGTCTTGACCCAGGGGCGCATATCATCTACCTGGGGAACCGAAACTTTGAACCGGAATTCTCTTTACAGGAAGACCTTGGAATAGAAGTCGGCACCAACGAGTATTCTGCCTCTTTGTCCATCTTCAATAACAACATTTCGAATTACATATTTTTATCACAGCTGGTAGATGCTAACGACAATCCAATTGTAGATGCCCAAGGCAATAAAACCTATCAATACCAACAGGCAAAAGCCCAATTGTATGGATTAGAAGCTAATTTTGTTTTGCATCCCTCTCAATGGGAGGGTTTTGAATTTGCACACTCGTTAGCAGTAACGTATGCTTATAACCGCAGCAAGAAATTTGAAGGAGCCGGTCTCCAGGGAGAGTTCTTACCACTTGTGCCGCCGCTACACTACGTTACAAGCATGTCGCAGGAGATAAAAATGAATAGCAAAATATTTCCGGCTATCAAGGTTAATGCAGAAGCAGATTTTAACGGAGCCCAATCGAGATACCTTGCATTGAACCATACGGAAACGTTCACTCCGGGTTATTCTCTATTCAATTTAGGTGCGGGCACTTCTATAAAGTACTCCGACAAGCATACCCTGCAACTACAGTTTCAAATAAATAACCTATTTGATAAAGCTTATCAATCAAACCTAAACCGCCTAAAGTATTTCGAATATTACTCGGCATCGCCAAACGGGAACCTCGGTATCTATAACATGGGTAGGAACATAAGCTTCAAAGCAATATTGTCATTTTAATTCTATGCCATTGATCCAAGCAGTATCTATAAAAATTACGCCCATAGCCTAAATTTTCAACTCTATCCCCTGAACGTTGTCTAAAATCTCAAAACGTACTGCTTTCGATATAGCTTGGTCTGATGACGAGAACACGAGAATAAAAACTGTACAAATTGCAGCTGAGTTGAGGAGCCTGACGCACTCACAATTTGAGCGCACAGCGGCTACTTCCATTTCCAATGAAGCTCTTCACGATATTCGATACCCAAACCGGCAGCAAGAGACTTTAATCGCTCAATCACTTTATCAACTTCAGCGAGTTTATTCTTGGGCAGAATAAATGATTGGCCGCCTTTTAGTCTTAAAAAGATGTTAGTTGGAATTTCTACAATTTCCACGAGTTCCGAAGTTGAAACTTTACTTTCACTTCCACCGTCTCGTGCTAGTATCACATCGCCTTCCAGCACAACAATCGCAGGTTTATTAAACCTGTCTTTGAAGTTTTCCCTAATGAAAGACTGATAATGTTTTATGTATCGCTTACGTTCCCATAATGGATAAAGCACAAACCATAATATTGCAAGCGATAGCAACAAAACAGCCTTAACTATATTATCCTGAAAGAAAAACAAAACAGCCAATACAAAGTAAAGGGCGGAATAAACAAACCTATTAAACCGTCTTTTATTTTTTACCCGCTCAGACTTAGAGGAAATATATAATTGGTGTGCCAGGAAGTCATCTTTATCAAGTTCAAATTCTATAGTCATAATCTATTTTTGCGGTACGCAAGTAGCAAATGTTGCTAAAAGCGGTAATGTAGCACTACGATTGAACAGTATCCAAAACAAACGATATCAATTATGTATTGTCAATATCTTTTCAATTTTCACCTGATGTTCTATCAAGCCTTCATCAAAACAATCCCTGACAAACTGCCCGTCGGCGGTAAAAGATTCGGGATGTCGTATCCCTATCTGCCTTGCTAAACGCGACTTGATTGCAAAGTTACCCCAATCAATGTGGTTAATTTCTGTTTTGCAATCAAGTACATCATGTTTTAGATGATGATGAATAGAATTCCAGAAAATAAAATCGTGTCCTTGCCGGCTTAGTATTTCGTCAACCGCATTTGGCAACCAGTAATCCTGCACCGAAGTTTGCACCACATATTCTGTGTCTACCAAGTTGTCTAAAGCATGTTGTCTGTTATAGCAACCCCAGGCACCTCTATTCTCTGAAGATTCTTTATAAATAATTCTGGGATCATTAAAACCTCCGATAAAAGCTTTCAGAGATTGAAAATATCTATAATGGGGACTTTGAGCATCGTCTATTATCTGGCGTAACCATGGATTAGGTCCGTTGTTATAAATAATAGCCTTCCAATTTCTATTACTCTGACAAAGCATAGAGCCTATAAAAACAAAAGGATCAAACTGTTCTTCGTAAGCAGTCGCAATAAACGTAATCATTTATAAAACGTAATAGAAATAAAAAATGCAATCATAAAAGTAAATCAAACATCAGACAAACAAAAACTCATCTATGCAAGAAACACGACAGGGTTATCCTCTTCTTAGTCCCAGACTTTTACAACTGAAGTACTTAATATAAACTACTGAACTCCAAAACCTATTAGCCTTTACGAATAATGGCTAAACCTACAGGGCATTCGAGGCAGCGCTTGTCAATACAGTAATTATTGTATAGCTGCAACATCCCCTGAGATTGTGCTGCATTAGCAGGCGCCCAATCATTCGCCTTCCAGATACGCATGATGTTGTTGTTCTCGGCCGGCATAGCTTCTAAAAGCTGTAAAGCTCGCTCTTGCATGGCTGTGGTACCGGTCTTGGCTGCATACAAAAACTGTATGGGTGCTATGGTGTTGATAATGATATTTTCTACAGATAACTTGCCCAGCACCTTTGCGCCACCCTGCTGTTCCTGTTTACTGTCAAACTTGTAATGGTCGTTCCAGTAGCTGCTAGCAGATACTTCCAGCAGGGGAGCTATCTCCTGCACAGTACTACTTTCGGCTATCTGAGAGAACAAGTGAACGGACTTATGTATGAGCGCTGCAAACTGGGCTATCCTTATGGTAGGGAAGTTTACAGGCCGCATCCGAAGAAATTTCCACAAACCGGGTTTAATTGGTTTCAGGCTATACTTCTTACGTAGATAGTCAAATTCCGTTTGCAACCGTCTGGGATACTCATCGTCAAAGTCACCCTCTAACATTCCCGCCTGCCCGAAAAACAGTGCTTCAAGCTGCTCGATATTGTCTTTGTGTCTGGTAGGAATATTAAGCGGCAACGATTGTGCCAACAAAAGAAAAGGAGTAGCATTGGTTTTGAACCCGAAGTTAGCTGCCATTCGCCAGTACAGCAGATTACGCCAGTCTTCCGCAGCATTTTCAAGCAGTATATTCCAATCTGAGAGTTTCTGCTCCCATCGCTCCGCAAGCAAACGACTCAGCCAGCTTTCCTTTGTAATATCCTTTACCCGCTGGTGCTGTCCTGCACATGGCAACGCAGCATCAGTCTTTACTAATCCCGAATAACGGGCTATAACATCGGGAGAAATACTATTTTGCAATACCAGGGTTGGCGCATTGGGGATGTCAGGTACATCATTCTCGTAAACGACATGCAGTATCAGGTTTTTATAAGCCGCATCGTTCTGATGTCCATGACGGTGCCAGTCACTTGCTTTTACGTGCAGCTCTATATTACCCACAAGCGTGGTATCCCCCACTCTTATTTTCCCTTCGAGAAAATCAGGTCCGGCATCCCGGTTCAGCCGCCCGCAATAGATAACGGACAGTTGTTCACCGTCCGTCGTCTTTAGGTCGGAAATGGCATAAAGATTGTGTTGCCAGAGAAACTGTAAAAAGGCTTCGGTCATCATTCAGTAGGTTTAGTAATAGCTTCATAACTGCTACCGCTCACTATCTGAACACAAGATATACAAGAAAAGGCATTTCAGGAACAGCACCCTCACCATATCAATAATAAGAAAGATGACGGAATAGACACTATACCCAATCCATCGGCTGATAGTACTTCATCATGTCCGCTTCTCTGCTACCGGGCTTTGGCTGATAGTCGTACTCCCACCTTGCACGCGGAGGCAGACTCATCAAAATACTTTCTGTCCTGCCATTAGTCTTCAATCCGAACAACGTACCGCGGTCATGTACGAGATTAAACTCAACATATCGTCCTCTTCTTATCTCCTGCCATTCAATCTCTGCATCGCCATAAGGTGTATCTTTACGTTTTTCAGCAATTGGAAGATAGGCAGGCAAAAAAGCATTGCCATTCGCTTGCTGAAACGCAAACAACTGCTCCTCATCAAACTCCGCAGTCGGGCGCAAGTAGTCATAAAACACACCGCTTATGCCCCTCATTTCATTATTTCTATGTTTATTTGAAAAGTACTCATCGCAATGACTTTTGTACTTCTCATATAAGCCGACTCCGAAAGGCTCAATTGCCGACTTTAACGTGCTATGAAAATGACGAGCGTCTTCTTCGAATACGTAATTGGGTGTAAGGTCAGAACCACCTCCAAACCAGCAATCGATACGCTTACCTTCATTGTCGTACAGCTCAAACATACGCCAGTTGGCATGTACAGTTGGCACAAAAGGATTAAGCGGATGTATAACCAGCGAAAGACCACATGCATAAAAGTTACTCTCCCCAACTCCGAAAGCTTCCTGCATTGACTTCGGCAACGGACCATGCACCACAGAGGTATTGACACCTCCTTTTTCAAAGACATTTCCACCCGATATTACCCGGGTTTTACCACCACCACCTTCGGCTCTTTCCCATCTATCTTCTTTGAAGGTTGCCTTACCATCTACCTGTTCCAAACCTGCGCAAATGGAATCTTGCAAGCCATGGATGTATTTTGCAAATCGGTCTTTTACGCTCATAACAAAATCGTATTTTATCAAATATTAATTACCATATTCTTTTACTGCATCCACAAATGCCTTTGCATGATCGACAGGCACATTAGGCAATATTCCATGCCCAAGGTTAGCGATATACTTATCTGTACCGAACCCGTCTATCATGGCCTTTACTTCACGCTTTATTTGAGGTATCGGTGCCAGCAATTTAGATGGATCAAAATTCCCTTGAAGAGTTATTTTATTTCCCGTGAGTTGGCGGGCTAGCTCCGGAGTTACACTCCAATCCAATCCAAGCCCTGACGCACTGCTATTACTCAAATCGCCAAGAGCATACCAACTACCCTTGGGGAACAGGATTACAGGAACATCCTGACTTACCGCATCGGCTATTTGAATAAGATAAGGCTGTGCAAACATCTTAAAGTCAGCCGGGCTCAGCATACCACTCCAGCTGTCAAACACCTGTACTAAGTCTGCTCCTGCTCTTGCCTGAGCTTTTAAGTAAGATATAGTAGCATCAGTAATTTTCTGAAGAAGCTTATGTGCAAGTTCAGGTTGTGTGAAACAAAACTGCTTTGCTTTATCGAATGTCTTACTACCCTTACCTTCCACCATATAGCAAAGCAGTGTCCAGGGGGCACCTGCAAATCCTATAAGCGGCACACGACCGTTAAGCTCTCTTTTTGTAAGACTCAACGCCTGCATCACATAATCCAGACGCTCCGCAACACCGTCTAAGTTCAGGTTATCAATATCGTCAGCTGTTGCAACCACCTTTGGTAATGACGGTCCTTTACCTTCTTCCATAAGCACCTCCAGCCCCAATGCCTGAGGAATCACCAAAATATCAGAGAAGATAATGGCAGCATCAACACCCACCTGATTAACAGGTTGCAATGTTATTTCACATGCCAGTTCGGGCGTCTCTACTCGCGTGAAAAAGTCGTATTTTTTCCGAAGCTTTATATAGTCCGGAAGATACCTTCCTGCCTGACGCATCATCCATACAGGAGGTCTCGATAAATGCTCTCCCCGCAGGGCTTTCAGCAAAAGGTCATTCTTAAGTTCGCTCATTAATTTCTTTTTGTAGATGTGCAACAGCTGTCATAAAAACTTGCCTTTTATCCGGGCTGGCACTCACTATTATTTGATTGTTTGTATAATTATTCAGGGCTGCCGCTGTTGTATCGCCAATAGCAAATAGCCGGGTGTTTTGTGACACGTTGTTTGCAGTAAAAAAGCTACTCACACCACTAGGGCTAAAAAATAGTATGCCATCATACTCCCTTTCTATTTTCGTTGGTGTTTCTACTGTCATGTAGACAATAACTTCCTCAACATTAATCCCATCTGCACGTAATGCGTCCGGCAGTATATCTAACCGCTTGTCACCAGAAAAGAAAACCACCTCACTTTCTTTGTTCTTCGATATTTCTACAGCAAGGTCCGCAGCATCTTTCGCAACACCCACAATTTTAGCTCTGCGCAACAGCTCGCTCACGGCTCTTTTCGTATTTCCTCCGATACAATATACGCTCCACGATGCTGTAGCAACGTCTGAAGTAAACCTAGCGACAGACGCAACTGCATGTTTACTGGTAAAAACGATATTCTTTTTTTTATCAAGCTCCGCTTTTATACGGTGTCGAGCATCTAATTCATCGTTATATTCAATAGTTATGAAAGGCACGATATCCAAGGCTACAGACTCATCCTGTATATCTTCCGTCACATCATTACCAATGGGTGCTGTACTCAATATGGAAAGTCTTGCTTTCATGTATCAACCGGAGTGCTACCTTTTACTGCATTTTCGCCAATATCTCTTGCCCGCCGCTCTCTAAAATCTCCTTTCCTGCATCAATCCCAATATTCCCGGCGTCATCGACTGCTACCGACTTATGAATCTCTTTCTTCATGCGCCCGTCTTTACTTAACAAACTGCCGTCAAATACAAGTTGCCCATTCGCTACTCTTGCATAAGCACTTATGGGCGTTGTACAGCCCCCCATCAGAGCGCGCAAAAATTCCCGCTCAATACCGGTACACAATTCTGTTTCTTTATCATTAAAACTGTCACTCGCCATCTTACAATAATCGTCATCTTCCCTACATACAACTGCTATAGCTCCTTGTGCAGGTGCGGGTAACATCCAATCTAAAGATATAGCATTATCCGGCTTTACCCCGATTCGCTCTAAACCTGCAGCTGCAAAAATCGCTCCGTGCCAATCACTTTCTGCAACCTTGCGGAGTCTTGTATTTACATTACCTCTCAGGTTTACAAACGTATCATTACCATAACGATTGAGCCATTGCGCCTTTCTTCGGATACTGCTTGTAGCAAGCACTCTTGCTACTTCCGACTGCATTTCATCATCGGCAATATAACCAGCACCCGGAACAAGAATATCAAGATGCGATGCGCGCGGAAGGACCGCAGCCTGTACCAGTGTCTTTGCCATTACCGTAGGAACATCCTTCAGGGAATGTACAGCAATATCTATATCTCCGTTTAGCAATGCAATATCCAATGCTTTTGTAAATATTCCCTGTACACCAATTTCATAAAGCGGCGTCTTCAAGTCTGTATCACCTTCACTCTTGATGTAAACTAATTCAGATTCATATCCGCTTTCAAGCAATAGCTTACCGACAGTAGTTGCCTGCCAAACCGCTAACTGACTTTCTCTGGTACCTATACGAATTACTTTATGCTTCATCAGGCAATAAAATCGTTAATGGCTTGAATATAATGACAACCGGGCGTATTATCCTTGCGCATTCTGGTAGCCAGGTTTTTTATTACCTGTTGCACTCTTTCCTCATGCCTGCTATTGGCCGTACCATCCTCTAACTGATTCATGGATAGTAAAACAGGATCGAAAGGAATAGCCATCAACTTATTTTTCACTTCCTTTAATACCGGCACATGCTTTCGCATATCACACCAGTCCATAAAGTCATCAATATGCTGTGAAATGATTTGTAGTGCCTTCGGCACTTCTGCTTTTCGCTTCTGCAAAGTCTCATCCTTAATCTTAGAAAGCATGTCAACATCGACAAAAGTAACCGAGTCCAGTTTCTGTGCGTCTGCAGCTACATTACATGGAACCGAAATATCAATCACTAATTTCCTACCCTTTCCATCTAAGTGACTTTTGAGAACAACCGGGTCGACGGCATTGGTAGAGACGAGCACAATATCAGAAGAAGCAATCTCGTCATCCAGAGCTAAAAGCGGCGCGGAGCGAAGTCTTAGCTCTTTAGCTAATGCTACAGCTGTTTCCTCCGTTCTGTTTATCAGTGTGATATTATTTGTACCCAAATAGTCTACCGCGTTACGACAGGTTATCCTTCCTATTTTACCAGTGCCTATCAGGGCAATTTTATAGTCTGAAATATTATTTATCGTATTGGCTGACAAAGTCGATTGCTGTTCGATTACATACTGCCGGATATATTGAATAGCGGCAAATGAAACAGACACCGTACCTCCGCTCAATTCGGTATGTGTTTTCACAGCCTTAGAAGCCTGCAAAACAGAATTAACTAAGCGCTCCAGATACAAGCCTATATAGCCGTTAGCTTTAGCAAATTTAACAGCGCACTTAATTTGTCCTAAAATCTCATAATCACCGAGAATCTGTGAATCTATGCCCGCAGCAACATGATACAGGTGGGTTATGGCATCAATTCCACTTTTAGCGTATGAAATGTCTGTGAACTCTTTTGCGTTACCAGACCCTGCACTACAGATAAAATCAATTAATTGTTGGTCACTATCCGCAAATCCGTATACTTCTGTTCTGTTGCAAGTAGATAGCACGAAGAAATCGCTAACACCATAGATACATGCAGTGGTCAGCAATGTGCTGTACTGCTCCTGATTAATTGCATAAATACCCCTTACTGAAGCATCACTCTTTTTATAGTTGATACCTACTACTCTGAAGCCTTGCGTATTTTGTCGTCCTGGTGCGTGCATATGTGTAATAAAAACTACGAAGCAAAGGTACTTTCGGATTGCTTTGATGCACAATATCTCTGTCACGACTACGTCATTTCAGAATATGATTATTGTCAGGAAATGGTGCTTTGACGTGCATTTTTTCGCTTTATGAACATAAATGCTGAATATACATGAAATTACACTAATACATTAATAGATTACACATACGAACAAAACCCATGCTTTCGCATGGGTTTTGCCTACTATTTCTTTATCACAATTTACTATTGCTGAACTACGAAACGGAAAGTGCTGCGACTTCCGTCTGCTCCAACAACGTTCAACAGATACATACCGTTTGATATGTTGCTGCCCAATGTTACATCCTGAGAGATGCTGCCGTTTACTA
>JAUHYD010000033.1 GCA_030426665.1 Bacteroidia bacterium
TAAAGACATTTCGGATAGCAGTCCTGATACTTTGGAATACAAAAATGGGTTGGCGATTTCTTATCAGAATTTAGGAGGCGTATATCAAGCTAAAGGAGATTGGGACACGGCTTTGGAAAATTATCAGCAAGAATTAAAAATATCTAAAGACATTTCGGATAGCAGTCCTGATACTTTGGAATACAAAAATGGGTTGGCGATTTCTTATCAGAATTTAGGAGGCGTATATCAAGCTAAAGGAGATTGGGACACGGCTTTGGAAAATTATCAGGAATACAACAGATTGGTAAAGGAGGTTTCGGCAAGCAGTCCTGATACTTTGGAATACAAAAATGTGTTGGCGATTTCGTATCTTACATTAGGAGACTTATATCAAGCTAAAGGAGATTGGGACTTGGCTTTGGAAAATTATCAGGATTCTTGGACCATTTTCGCTGATCTTCAAGGTGTAACCAAGGGGCAGGTATTGCTGATTGCCTACAATTTAGGGTGGACAACCCGTCGCATTTCCAGTATTGTCGGCAACCTTTCGCCTCAATTGCAATCAGCAATCAGCACGGCACTTCCTGCCATGCGGGCAAAGGCTTATGATTCGTTAACTCCGTTTGCGGAGAAAGGCTTACTATCTGATGGTCAGCTAACCGTTTACGAGGCTTTGTCAGATAAGGAGGGGTAGCAATGTTTACCAATCTCTGTGACATTGTGGTATTGAATCACACCACCCACGAAAAAAGCCTGCAGTACAATACCACAGGCTTCTCAAAATATCATTCAAGTAGCGGCTACTGCCCCATTTTCTTCAGCATTCGCCAATGCTCTCTAAGTGCATTCACAAAGGTTGGCATCACCTTGTAGGGTACGCCGTACTGCTCGGCTGTGCTCTTTACTATCTTGGCTATCTGTGGATAGTGTACGTGTGAGATATGCGGAAACAAGTGATGCTCTACCTGATAGTTCAGTCCACCTACAAACCAGAATACCCAATGACTGCGTGGTGAGAAATTGGCAGTATTCAGCATCTGGTGTATTGCCCAGCTGTTTCCCATTTTACGATCGTCTGATGGCAATGGAAACTCTGAAGACTCCAATACGTGTGCCAGCTGAAATATGCAGGACAGCCCTAAACCAGCTATAAAATGTAGCAGAAAGAAACCGCCTACCACATAATACCATGGCATACCGGAAAAAATAATTGGCAACACAAGAATATAGGTAAAGTAAATCACCTTATAAATCGTCAACTCTAATAATGCCTTGCGCAAAGTTATTTTTTCCTTTTTCAATAAACCCTTGGCATTATATATAAACAATAAGCGGTAATCCTTGTAGGTCACCCACTGCACAGTAAGCAGGCAATACAAAAACCATCCGTATATATGCTGATACTTATGCACACCCAGCTTCTTGCTATGCGGAGAAAAACGCAATAATCCGCCGGCATCTATATCTTCATCCAAACCCTCAATGTTAGTGTAAGTATGGTGTAGGATGTTGTGCTGTATGCGCCAGGTAACATCGTACCCACCAACAACGTTTACTATATCCCCTACTATCTTGTTCACCTTCTTATTATCTGAGTAGGAGCCATGATTAGAGTCATGGTGTACACCACAGCCTACCCCTATCATACCAAAACCCATCATCGCCCACAATCCGAAATAAAGAAACGGACTGGAAGCTCCTAAACCGGATACGATAAAGGCATAAGGCACAAAAAACAGCGATACCATTGCTACAGTCTTCCAACGCAATGAAGCGTTGCCCGACGGTGACATGTTGTTTTCCTTAAAAAAAGTATCAATGTTTTTCTTAAGCGTATCATAAAACCCCTCGCCATTCTTGGGGGCAAATTTTACTATATTTACTTTACTCACCTGTTGTTATTTTTAAAGACATTTTGTCTGTTATATATCAGTCGAAAGCTTTAGACATCTGTGTAATATACAGAATTATCTAAAGCTTACAATTTCTTTGTAATAAAAATACCGCGTCAAGGATAGTAGCAATTAGTTGGAAACCGCCTTCTGTACCAACTCCGCAGCTTCGCTCAGCAAGATTGCACTCTGCACTTCAAGACCCGAATTAACAATCAGGTCTTTCGCAGCCTCAGCATTTGTACCCTGCAAACGAACAATAATTGGAATATTAATATTTCCAAGTGTTTTATAGGCGTCAATAACCCCTGCAGCAACACGGTCGCAACGTACGATACCACCAAAAATGTTAATCAGAATCGCCTTAACGTTAGGGTCTTTCATTATTATTCTGAAACCTGCTTCTACTGTTTGTGCGTTTGCAGAACCTCCAACATCAAGGAAGTTTGCAGGCTCACCACCCGCTAGCTTAATCATATCCATGGTAGCCATCGCCAATCCGGCTCCGTTCACCATACAACCCACATTACCGTCCAGCTTTACAAAGTTCAGGTTATACTCACCTGCCTCTACTTCTGTCGGATCTTCTTCGGTCTTGTCACGCATATCTGCCAAATCAGGATGACGCATTAATGCATTATCATCAAGATTCATCTTGCAGTCTACTGCCAATATCTTATCGTCTGCACTTTTGAACAACGGGTTGATCTCCAACATAGAGCAATCAAGTCCTACGTAGGCGTTATATATATTAGTTACAAACTTAACCATGTTCTTAAAAGCAGTACCGCTCAATCCCAGATTGAAAGCTATTTTACGTGCCTGAAACGGCTGCAAAGGAAAACCGGGTTGCACCCACTCCTTATATATTTTCTCCGGCGTATCGTGCGCTACAGTTTCTATGTCCATACCGCCTTCGGTACTGTACATAATAACGTTTTGCTTTTTAGCGCGGTCCAGCAGAATGCTCAGGTAAAACTCTTCTCTTTCACTTGGCCCGTCGTAGTACATATCCTGCGCTACAAGCAACTTACTCACTTTTTTACCTACTTCACCGGTTTGAACAGTTACCAAAGTATTACCCAAAATATTTCTTGCTACTTTTTCTACCTCCTCAGCGCTTTTTATCACTGCCACACCACTCTGATCCGGCACCTCTACCATACGACCTTTACCACGACCACCGGCATGTATCTGAGCCTTTATAACGGCAAACTTAGTACCATTCTCAACTGAAATTTGTTTGTACGCATTTAATGCTTCGTCAACATTAGATACTGCGATACCCTCTTGTGTAGGAACGTTATAACGCTTCAATAGCTCTTTGGCCTGATATTCGTGCAAATTCATGTACTGGAAAATTTTTGCAAAGATAGTTTTTTATTGCCAATTTAGAATCCGTAAAACAGCACAATTTGCGTTACCCCTGTCGATGGATACGAGAAGCTTAGGATTTTTCCTGTTGAATAGAGTAATGCACATCAGGAGTTTCTACATATATCATGCAACTATTACACATTGTCTCCCTGTGAGGAACTACCGAAAACCTGATAGTGTCTCCGGAGTTTAGTAACCCCATATCGCATGGATTGTCTACTGTAAAAACATGCCGGTACTCCGGGCGAACGTCATTATTGCTATCCACCCATGTGTCTTGACCTAAATATTCAGGACCTGTTGTTTGAATAACCATGTTAGCACATATATTATATACAACTACTCCGGTATACACTTTTCTGGCTGGTTGTTCTTTAGTACAACCCTGTGCTGCCAAAATTAAAACGGAAGCGATTAGCATTATCAACTTACTCTTTTTCATTATTTTCTTGTTCATGTAGTAGATTGCAGTAACTGTGCCAAAATCTGCACACAAACAAAACATTAACACAACAGAATGACTTGCTCCCCTTCTAAAAGAAATACGTATATTGTAGACTGTTTTATCGAAAACCTATTGACTCATTCTTTATATTTCTAAATTTTTAGTTAGCCATGAACTTATTTGTAGGTAATCTTCACCCTGAATCAACCGCGGACGGACTGCGAACACTTTTTTCTGAATTTGGCGATGTTGTTTCGTCGAAAGTCATTTTTGATATGAATACCGGCGCGTCAAGGGGATTCGGATTTGTGGAAATGGCGGACAAAACCCAGGCAAATGACGCAATCGACAACCTGGACGTCAGCTATTTTGAGGGTAACATCATTTCTGTTAAAGAAGCAAAGCAAAATAATAATAAAAGCAGAGGAGGAGACAACAGAAGTGGAGGGTACCGACCTCGTTTCCCTCGCAGCACGGGTAGCGGAGACTACAATAGCCGCGACAGCTACAATAGCAACAGTGGCTATAACAGCAACAATGACGACAAATACAATCGATTTTAACTGCCATATTACAATCTGAAAATCATCCCGGCATCTTTTACAGAATCGGCAAATACAGGAGTTGACTTTACGTTAACTTCCCGTTTTTGAACGCCAAAAACTCCCGTTTGGGCACAACTGCAATACACGTTAAAATGCGTACCTTTGCACCCTCATAAGTTTATATGAAGAATATTCGCAATTTTTGTATTATAGCACATATCGACCACGGCAAGAGCACGTTGGCAGACCGCTTGTTGGAGAACACTAAAACAGTATCGGAACGCGACATGCAGTCGCAGGTACTGGACGACATGGACCTTGAAAGAGAAAAAGGCATTACCATCAAGAGCCACGCCATACAAATGGAATACATGCAGGATGGTCAGCAGTATACTTTTAACCTGATTGACACTCCCGGCCACGTAGACTTCTCTTACGAAGTATCACGGGCATTGGCAGCATGTGAAGGTGCTTTATTGCTCGTAGATGCTTCTCAGGGTATCCAGGCACAAACAATCAGCAATCTGTATCTGGCACTCGAAAACGACCTGGAAATCATTCCGGTTATTAACAAGATAGACATGGAAGGTGCCATGATTCCGGAAGTAACGGACCAGATTGTCGACCTGATAGGCTGCAAACCCGAAGAAATCATTTTGGCAAGCGGCAAATCAGGTATTGGCATCGAAGAAATCCTCGCAGCTATCGTGGAGCGCATTCCCGCACCAAAAGGAGACCCGGACGCCCCTTTGCAGGCCGTTATATTTGATAGTGTATTCAACCCGTTCCGGGGCATCATCGCATACTTCAGAGTGTTCAACGGTACACTTCGCAAAAACGATAAAATTAAGTTCATTCATACCGACGCCGACTACGTTGCGGATGAAGTCGGGATTATGAAGATGACCCTCACGCCTAAACAGGAAGTGAGCGTAGGTAACGTGGGATACATCATCACAGGTATCAAGAACGCCAAAGAAGTAAAAGTAGGTGATACCATCACTACCATTGCACGCCCTACAACCGATGCGGTACGTGGTTTTCAGGAAGTGAAACCCATGGTGTTTGCAGGTATTTTTCCGGTAGAGACTGATGATTTTGAAGATCTTCGCGACTGCATGGAAAAGCTGCAGCTCAATGATGCCTCACTCACCTTTGAGCCGGAAACGTCTCAGGCATTGGGTTTTGGCTTCCGATGCGGATTCCTGGGGATGCTCCACATGGAAATCATTCAGGAGCGACTCGAGCGGGAATTTAACCAAACAGTAATTACAACGGTACCCAACGTTAGTTTCAGGGCTTATAAGACCAGAGAAAAAGACACGGCCATCATCGTCAACAACCCAAGCGAAATGCCCGCCCCTAATGTGATAGACCGCATTGAGGAGCCATTTATACGCGCTCAGATTATCACACTACCGGACTATATCGGTAACATTATGAGCCTGTGTCTCGGCAAGAGGGGGTTACTTATCAACCAGCACTACCTCACGCCTACACGTGTGGAGCTTACGTTCGAAATGCCGCTGACAGAAATCGTATTTGACTTCTACGACAAACTAAAATCTTGTACACGTGGGTATGCATCGTTTGACTATGCCCCACTTGACTATAGATTGAGCGACATTGCAAAAATGGACATCCTGCTCAATGGTGAGCAGGTAGATGCCTTGAGTGCGCTGATACACCGTAGCCGTGCGCAGGACTTCGGACGTAAATTGTGTAGCAAGCTTAAAGAACTTCTGCCCAAACAACAGTTTGTAATTGCTATTCAGGCTGCCATTGGTGCCAAAATCATCGCTCGCGAAACCATATCTGCAATGCGGAAAGACGTAACAGCCAAGTGCTATGGCGGTGACATATCGCGTAAACGCAAACTACTGGAAAAACAAAAAGAAGGAAAGAAACGTATGCGCCAGATAGGAAGTGTAGATGTACCGCAGGCAGCGTTTCTGGCGGTACTGAAGCTGGAATAGTAGCGCGAGCCAATGTGTAGTTGATATAAAAATCTTGCACCTGAACGTAACAAAAAATTCATTGTAACGATTACAGGTGTATCGTTTATTGAGTTATAGTATGCTATTAATACAAGGACGACCTTTTATTAATAGTTTGCCTAAACCTCTATTCGCTATGAACCTACCCCTACCAAACTACATCATTCAGCTAAAACACTTTCTGCAAAAGCATAGTCGTCTGCTAATATCTCTGTTATTGACTTTGTTTTCCTGTAGAATACATTTTGTAGAAATTTTCCTGAATAGCACCGACGGTTCCTGGACTTGGGCATTGACAGAAGCGGTATCTCAAAAACAAGTTTTCGGCAGAGATTTTGTTTTCACATACGGCCCACTCGGCTTTCTAAGCACCCGCTACATCGGCAATATCAGCAAAATATATCTCTTACTAGGGGACTTGGTATTGTTTCTTGCGACTTTCAACCTCCTTTTCCGTTCAGTAAATCTCTTCAGGAAGGAGTGGATTTTGCCCTTATTTTTTTCAGTAATTATCTTTCGAAGCGCAAGTTATTCTCAGGCAGCATTCATCTATTTTATCATCTACGTAGTCTTGTGCCTAAGTAGCGATACAAACAAAAACCGCAACCTTATATTTTGTGCAGTTCTGGGAACAATCTTGTTTTTTGTAAAGATAAATCACGGCATTATCTCTTTGGCATTGGTGCTTGGCGTTGCTGCAACACTTGCAAGAAAGCACATAAAAAGTTCAATATTGCTGCTTTCTACTACACTGCTTTTGGGCACTTTTCTTTATTCTGTTTCTAACATCACACTTAGCGGCTACATTGAGTACAGTTTGCCACTCATTACAGACTACGATGAAGCCATGTTTGTCCCTATAAACCCCGGCAGTTACTCGTACAACTTCGCGATGTTATTTCTGGCATTAATGACTATTCCCGTTGGCGCAAGCATCTATAAAGTAATTCGCAGCAAAGAATCAACAAGCAAGACGCTATACGCTGTTCCCATAATTGCAATCGTTTGCTTCTTGCTCTACAAAAACGGATTTACGCGATTTGATAGAGTTCATTATGAGCAATTTTATTTTGGGTTCCCCTTTTTTTACATAATCACCGCGTTTCTGCTACGCGAGCAAAACCGCAAAACTGTTATTGTCTCCGCATACTGCATGGTTGCTATTTCCGCATGGAGCCTTACAGACTTTTCAGAACTGGCAAACAACAACCTGCTGAAAGAATTATCAAATCGCATTTCTATCGGCCGTTACTATGGAGAAGTCTTTGCTAAAGTTCCCCCAACAGAGCTTCACTACGACAAACTGCCTGATTGGCAAATAGAAAAAGTAAAAGGAAGCTCGGTCGACCTGATACCAAGAGATATCGGAAAAATCCCCAAAAGCAATCTGAAATATGCCCCACGACCGATTCTACAATCATATAGTGTGTATAGCCCGGAACTTGACAGCTTAAATGGGTACCATTTCCTGAAAAAAAACAGACCCGATTATATTTTCATTCAGCACGATGGAATAGACGACAGATACCAGTTCTGGAATGAGTCTTTTACAAAGGCCGTGCTCAGTCTCAATTACGAGTTCGTGGATGACACCCCGGCTTTAGAACCGCTAAAGTTCTTGTTGCTGAAACACCAGCCCGGTTCAGGCAGCTTACCTTCCTTTACAAAAATAAAAGAAGAAACCTGCAGAATGGGCGACTCTGTCATCATCCCCAACGATTCACTACCCATCTACCTTACTGCAGACATCCGCTACACAACAACCGGACTAATAAACAAGTTACTATTTCAGCCCCCCGGCATCGAAATGACACTGATTACAGAAGATGGCTTCTGGCGCAACTACCGCATGATTGTACCGATAGTCAAAACCCCGGTCCCTGTAAGCAATCTGGTCACTAATTATTATGAACTCCGTAACTTCTTTACAGGCAATATCGCTCAAAACATCAAAATCAAATACATAATAATCAACACCCACAACTCTGGCGTTATTCCGGAAATCAATATCTCTTTTTATCGGTTTGATAATTACCGATGACGAGTCATGTTTTTTGCCTGATGATATTCTGCACAAACAAAAATGCTACTGCCGTTCAACCTGGCAGTAGCATTTCTAAATTATGCTGATTGTATCCTTTAAACTAAAAAGTGGCCGGACTGGCATCATCCGTCTTTTGCCCGATAGCCTGCATTACCTCCTTGTAGTTTGTCCAGTCTGTGTTCGGATTGGCATCGCGCAGTGAACTGGATATTACTACAGTACGGAAGGTGACAGTTCCCGGAAAGGCGGGAGCAGAGCCATCCAGATTCTGTACATATATCGTAAAGCCACCGTCATAGAAATCATACACTGTGGCTGCTCCATCATTTAAATCAGGCAAGTTCGTCCAAACGTTAGTATTATACTCTTTGAAAATACTAACGCTTCCATAATCCACTATATCGGGCGTTATGTCCGGACTCGAAAAAGTAGCGGTATAAGCTTTTAGCGTACCGTCATAAGACCAACTGGACACGGTAAAAGGATCAGAACCTATTACATTGGCGTTACCATCATACCCAGCGGGACCTTGTGGACCTTGCGGTCCGGGAGGACCTACCTTTGTACAACCTGTAAACACTAATACACTTGCAGCGAGCATCATAAATACTATCTTCTTCATATAAATTCAAAGTTTTTCCATCTGGTTCGGAAATGGATGTTAAAAATTAATGGCGTTGAACCGAGGCTGACAACCAACACCATGTATGAAAACAAATATAAAGCTATCATGGCAAACTTAATGCCAAGCCATATTTCCAACTTGTTAAAGTTGTGTATACACATTCACAAAATGTCTACCAACTTATCAGAAATGTAGGCAAGTTCAGGAACAGGGACTAACTTTGGCAAACATTACAATTTGCTGAATTGAAACAATACCGGATATATTTCTGTTTGATTTTTTCGCTTGCGATACTCACAACTAACTTGTGCCAGGCGCAAGCGACCGACAGTACCCGAATAAACCCTTCAGGGACTACATTCCGAAATGCACCCAAAAACGAAACGAATAGAACTATTCTAAAAAAGGAACCCTGGCAACCCGACCCTAAGAAAGCAGGGCTTTATGCTACGCTCATTCCCGGGCTTGGGCAAGTATATAACCGACAGTACTGGAAACTACCTATTGTATATGCAGGCCTGGGAGTGGCAGGATACTTTATAGTAAGGAACACAAAAGAATATAACAAGTATAGAAAGGCATACATCGGCAGGCTCAATAACGACTACCCGACCGACGAGTTTGTAGGAATTTATTCGGTCGATCAGCTGAAGCAGATTCAGAGCGACTACAATAAAAATCTGAGCATGACGATACTGTTTAGCAGTCTTGCATACATGATGCAAATTATGGATGCCGTTACCGCAGCTCACCTACGCAACTTCGATATATCCAGAGACATTTCTATGCAAATGCGCCCTGTGATTACGCCCATAGGCGGTAGAATAGGAGGCGGTATGGGACTGGTGATGAACTTTAAGTAGGTGTATTTCTGAATTTATTGATTGCCCTACCCTACTTACCTTTAGTTACCCTCACTTACTTATCTTTACGCCCAAAATATAACTATTGAATTCCAAAATAAGAGTCGGTGCGGTCAGTTACCTGAATACCAAACCACTGCTCTATGGCATAGAGCATAGTAGCTTTATAGACAGCATAGAACTATCGGTTGCATACCCTTCGCTTTTGGCGAAGCAACTGCAGAACTCAGAAATAGATATCGCATTACTACCCGTTGCAGCAATACCCGGCATAGATGGGGCGCACATTGTTAGCGACTTTGGCATAGCATCTGATGGCAATGTGGTATCCGTTGCGCTGTTCAGCAAGGAGCCGATTGAGGACATAGATACCGTATATCTCGACTATCAATCAAGAACATCTGTACGACTCGCACAATTACTGCTGGAGCAATACTGGAAGAAAGATATCACGTTTAAGCAAGCTCCGGAAAACTATATAGACCTGATAGAAGGCAATACCGCAGGCGTCATCATAGGCGACCGCGCGTTGCAACAACTCAATAACTTTCCGTATGTGTATGACCTCTCAGCGGCGTGGAAAGCGCATACAGGCCTTGACTTTGTCTTTGCTGCTTGGGTGGCCAACAGGCCAATGTCGGACGACTTTATTGCTGACTTTAATGCAGCAAATGCAGTAGGGTTAAGCGAACTTGATACTGTTATAAAGCAAAACCCATTCCCCTGGTACGACCTCAAAACCTATTACAAAGAGAATATCAGGTTTGTCCTTGACGAGCATAAAAAGAAAGGACTGAACGCATTTCTTGAAATGATACAATAACAATTACTCATCACACAATTTCATCCACAACACTAAACATATCGCACAATGAACGAAGTACAGGAGTTTAATGAATATAGAGCCAAAATGAACGAGGTAATACTCGGCAAGAACAACAAGGTAATCAACCGCTTGTTCAACCTCGATACCAATACCTATGCAGAAGGCGCATTGCCGGTACGCACAAAAGAAATGCTGGGGTTAGTTGCCAGTATGGTGCTTCGTTGTGATGACTGCATTAAGTATCATGTAGAGAAGTGCTATAACGAAGGGCTCACTACAGAAGAGCTTTACGAGATATTTGCGGTAGCCAACATAGTGGGAGGAACGATTGTAATACCGCACACACGCAGAGCAGCGGAATTCTGGGAACTATTGAACAATAAATAATACAGGACCGGCACCTAACATTCGCTGAGACCGAGCGGCAACTGCATTGCCAGTCCGCCCTCGGCTGTTTCTTTGTACTTATGGTTCATGTCCAGTGCTGTTTCGTACATGGTGTTGACTACGTTGTCCAGCGATACGCGCGCATTCTCAGGGTCGCTCTGTAGTGCCAGCTGCGATGCCGTTATGGCCTTTATGGCCCCCATTGTGTTGCGCTCTATACATGGCACTTGCACCAACCCGCCTATCGGGTCGCAAGTAAGGCCCAAGTGGTGCTCCATAGCTATTTCAGCCGCCATCAGACATTGACGAACCGTTCCGCCCAACCCCTCGGTAAGGGCCGCTGCTGCCATAGAAGAAGAAACCCCTATCTCTGCCTGACAGCCGCCCATAGCGGCAGACAAGGTGGCTCCTTTCTTAAAGATGCTACCAATCTCTGACGCTGTCAATAAAAACTTAACTATTTTTTCTTCGTCA
>JAUHYD010000022.1 GCA_030426665.1 Bacteroidia bacterium
AACTACTCCACGTACCCCCGGATATTGAATGACTTAACGACGTCGTACTTCCGTTACACACCTCTCCTGTACCCGTAATCGCAGAGGTAGGTCCACTCACTGTAACCTCAAGTGTCGTATAACAGCCTGTAGACAACGTATACGTAATTGTCGTCACACCAATACTTACTCCCGTAATTGCAGCACCAGAATAGATAGATATCGATGCCACTGAAGGATCACTACTACTCCAGGTACCACTACCAGGTGCACCACCAAGATAGTGTACAGGACCTATACATATCGATGATGGTCCGGCGATTATTGAAGGCCCCGACTGCACATGCACATTTTTTGTTACATAACAACTACCACTTAATGTATAACTGATAGTCACGTATCCATCACTTACCCCTGTAACAACGCCACTGGCGTCCACCGTTGCAACGGTAGCATTATCAGTACTCCAAACGCCTCCCGACACAGTATTTCCGAACGCTGTAGGTACTCCCACACACAATTCAGTAGAACCGATAATTGCTGGCAAACCGACAATTATCGTGTCCGTATAGGTAGTACCCAATACTGTGTAGCTGATGATAGAAGTACCATTTACAAGTCCTGAAACAATACCTGACGTCGACCCAACTGTCGCTACAGTCGTGTTGCTACTCGCCCACGTACCGCCGGAAGGGGTTCCGCTAAGCGAAGTTGTCGCTCCGGGACAAACTTGCAAAGACCCTGATATAACAGAACTTCCGGAAACTGAAACCGAGATACCAAAAGTGGCCGTGTCTGCACCACAACTATTTGACAAAATATATGATATAGTAACGGTACCGGAAGCCACCGCAGAAACCAGCCCTGAAGCAGAACCTACAGAGGCAACAAAACTATTTGACGAAGACCAAACACCGCCGCTTACAGAGTTAGTAAAGGTAGAAGAAGTTCCGGTCAGCATCGTAGGACTACCTATTATCGGTCCTACAACAGGCACTGCATCTACAGTAACAATTATCGAAGTACTACACCCCGAAACAGAATATGAAATCAATGATGTCCCCGCTAGCAAACCCGAAACATCACCCGAAGTAGCACCGATTGTAGCCACTGAAGTTGAACCACTTGTCCAGGCACCGCCGGATACAGTGTTAGTAAGGGTAGTCATATCTCCTTCACATACAGAAGCAGTGCCACCAATAGCACTGGGCGAGCTATTCACAGTCACGATTGCCGTTACGTAACAGCCTCCCGACTGCATATAAGTTATTTCAGATGTTCCCGCTGCAACACCCGTTACCAATCCTGAGCTTGGTGCAACAGTCGCAACAGAAGACCCGGAATTACTCCAGGTACCGCCGCTCGGGCTAGTACTCAAAGTAGTAGTAGCTCCACTACAAACTGTTAACGTTCCGGATATAGCACTAGGCGTAGTACTTACCGTAACTACCACAGTTGCATGACAACCGGCAAGAGAATATGATATGGTCGGCGTACCCGCAGCAACACCACTCACAACTCCTGTGGTGCTAACAGTAGCAAGCGACAAGTTACTGCTGGACCAGGTACCACCTGAAGTCGCATTAGTAAGCGTTGTTACATCCCCTGTACAAACCGCCGGCGTCCCACCAATGGAAGCAGGACTGGCAGTAACGCTAACTTCAGCCGTCACAAAACAACCCGACGAAACTGTATAGGTTATTGAGCTTGTACCGACACCCACTCCCGAAACAATTCCTGAAGTAGATCCGATAGTGGCAACACTTGTACTACTACTGCTCCACGTACCACCACCCGATGCATTGCTCAGCGTGGTTGAAGTACCATCGCAAATGGAAAGAGTGCCGGTTATGGGAGACAAGACACTATACACAGTAACTACTGTTGTAGTTCTACAGCCGGACGGCAACGTGTACGATATCATTGCAGTCCCTGCGCTTGCACCGGAAACAATGCCTGATGTAGAACCTACTGTTGCTACAGACGTAGCACTGCTTTCCCATGTACCTCCGCTGACTGAATTACTTAAGGTTGTCGTAAATCCGGAACAAACAGATGTAGTGCCACCTATGGCAGAAGGTGATTCATTTACCGTTAACGTAGCAGAAGAATAACAACCGGTTGATAATGTATAACTGATTGTAGTTGTCCCGTTCAAAACTCCACTGACAACACCTGTCGTTGCCACAGTGGCTATAGAAGTAGCCGAACTACTCCACGTTCCACCGCTTGGCGTACTGGAAAGAGTTGTCGTATTACCTTCGCACACCAAAGCAGTTCCGGTTATCGCTGAAGGGTTATCATTTACCGTCACAACTACAGAAACCGAACAGCCGGACAAGTCATAAGTAATGGTCGCAGTACCTGTGGAGACACCGGATACGACACCCAAAGAAGTAACCGTAGCCACGGAACCGTTTAAACTACCCCAGGAACCACCGCTCGTAGCATTGGTCAATGTGGCTTCCCCGCCAACACATACCGATGCCGTGCCACCAATGGCTGCTGGCGATGCATTTACCGCAATTTCCTTCGTCGCGAAACATCCTGTTGACAATGTATAACTGATCGTAGACGTTCCGGCAGTAGCACCGGTAACATCGCCTGTAGATATTACTGTTGCCACGGAAGGGCTGGAGCTACTCCACGAACCGCCGCTCGTCGCATCAGCAAGCGTGATTGTACTACCGGCACAAACCGAGCTCGCACCCGTTATTGCGGCAGGGTTACCATTCACGGTTACTATCTTTGTTGCCGCACAACCCGACGCCGTATACGTAATGGTGGCAGTACCTGCTGACACACCGGACACAACGCCTGACACAACAGATGCAATGGACCCGGACGACGTACTCCATGTACCTCCGCTGGTAGAATTGGTCAATGTCGTGGTCCCCCCTACACATACCGATGCTGTGCCACCTATGGCTGCAGGACCATTAACAGTTACGGTAGCTGTTCCTACACATCCGCCGGATACAGTATAAGAAATAACAGCAGTTCCTGCCGCAACCCCAGTCACAACACCCGTACCGGAAACTACAGTTGCTACAGATGTAGCCCCGCTCGTCCATGTTCCGCCGGAAGTTCCGCTTGACAAAGTCGTATTCGCACCAACACATAAAGACAACGTGCCGGTTACCGTTGGTGTAGTACAGCTTTCCATCGCTACATGTGCCCACCAGGTATCCCACTTGTTAGCAACAGTAGAACTTGCCTCTTGTATCGTCCAGAAGTCAAGGTCGTTTGTAGGATCAACTGCTGTGGCTGAATAATCTCCCCACCTGTTTTTTGACCCGCCATAAGTTTTATAATAAGTATTTTGACCTTCCCTGAAAACATAGGGTGTTCCTATCGCGTCAGTAGCGTCAGTGTGCATTCGCAATGCATAAGCACAGCTTGGGTGAGTGCTTGCAGACATCACAGAGAACCCAATTAACGCATCGTCATCACTATTTACTGCAATAGACGGGTAGGCGTAAAATTTCCCCGTAGAGGCATCATCAATTCTCCCGAACTGAATCGGTGTACCAAAGGAATCCACCTGCCACCATTGAATAGCACTTCTCGTTGGATTAGAGCCCGACGCATAGGGAAGAAACACAGTATGCGCAAACCAGATTTTGTTGTTCCTGTATATAACCTGCGTAATACGGTTATCACCTGTGTTTATTAGATTCGAGATACCGGTCTGTGGTCCGAAATCTCCAAACGAAGTTCCCGAAACCGGATAAGGCTGATACCACCAGGCGGCATCGCCTACAGGGTACCCTACTACCGACATAGTCTCAGAACCAACATCTCCGTTCATTTTCCACATCTTTACCATACTTGCTCCACCGTTCCACGACTCAGCAAAAAACATAGTCCCCATTGAATTATCATAGGTTAATGTCGGACATAAGTTTGATTCGCCTGATTGAAAAAACTCTGTGAATGGTGCGCTTCCACCGCCATATATCGTTGCTTTATCAAACGCAAAAGTTTTCCATCCCAATGAACTTCCGCTACTGTTCGGAAACAAATAACCAGACACAACTATCCATTTATTATTAAACCCTACATTAGGAAAATCCAGCCAGTGCGTATCTGCACTATACGCGTCTATCTTAAACTCATACCAGGTTCCGGTAGGGTCGTTAGTCGCAGATACCGCAATAAGAACAGAGGAAGATGCCGTACGTGCCCCGCAAACCGCAACAATAATCCACCTGTGTTCGTAAGGGTCATAATGAACTCTCGGATCAAAAGTCCCGCTCGATACCACTGGCGACCAAAACGAATTCAGCGATACCTGAGATATACTCGTTCCATCACGACGTTGAATCGTAACCGCCGAATTAACGGTTGTCACACAATACGTCGAATCCACAGCCCCATGGGTATCAGGAGGAATAGTCGTATTGTTATCAAGCGTCGACTGAAAAGCTGTATCCGGAGCAGGTGATGCCGAAGACATTGGCGTAGGTGGCGCAATTGGCCCTAACGAACCATGTCCGCCGCCTTCCCTAAAACGTAGCAGCGTCGAATCAAAATACTCTAACGGATATAGGTCTTCTTCCTCTTCCCCTTCTTCCTCTTTCATTCTTTCCAGAAAAGGTTCCGGGTGCATACTGGAATAAGCCGCTGCTTCGCTAAAATTTAGTTCTCCTCTGGCTACTTCGTGGCCTGTACTCCTTACCTGAGCGTTAGCCACGGACACACCTGCGATAACTAATACCAAAAAGGCATATAGTGCTCTTTTAATTTGCATACGAACTTTGGATTTTACAACGGGAACAACTTGAATTGCTTTTATTCCACGAGGATTTGACGATTCTGTTGGGATGGGCAATTTCATAATGTGAGATTATTTATATAGTAACAAATCGCAATTTACATAGAATTTGTTAAAATAACTGACAACATATTAAATAAAACTCATACAAATATAAAATTCTAATTATGTCAGTCAATGTTGCTAACTAACCGATTCTCAGCCCAAAGCGTTACAGACTTGTGAAAATGGCGATATTTTCAGACTTGTTCATTAAGGTGAATCAACCTTATAATTATTCAGAAATTTATTTGCGCACCATTCGGATCAATAGCTAGGTCTCGGTTTATTTGGGTCTTAAGTAGCTAATGGCAACGGGAGAAGTAACAAGCCCTATATTCAATCTCGTTTCTGTTTTCTGGTGTTTTTTAGACGTCCAATTATCTGATTATTAGTTTCAAAAACAGCCGCAACTTTCATTTCACCTATATCAATATAAGAACGCCAAACAAGAGAAAGTTTGTTCCCCTAACCGAATACTACATGACTGAACATAACTACCTATATTTGTGGCTCGTGAAGGATGCTTTTATGACACAAAAAATACTTTTCTGCTCGATCAGTTTGTTGCTAACCAGCATGCTTTTCAACAACTGCACTAAGGAAGAGCCCGGAACCCCGATTTATCCTGAAAACTGTGCTAACTACCTGGTAGGCACCTATTCAGGAACTGATTATTGTTCCGCGTCTGGGCAGACACCCTACAGTTGCAGTATTATTGCAAGCACACCGGTAAACATTACTATTAGCCACTTAGGTGGTGTCACCGTAAATGCGATACTCGACTGTGAGAAAAACACGCTGACTATTCCTGCCCAAACCTTTGCAGGAAACTTTACTATCACAGGTTCAGGAACCTATACAGCAAACAGAATCGTTATTAACTGGAGTGGTGTATCGTCCGGAATACCAATGAACTGCAACACTACGTACACTCGTTAGCTGTTGCATTTTTCAGTAAAAATGCATTTACATTATTTCTCTTCCTTTGACTCAGGAATCAAGACAAAGTCAATCCAATCTGCCATGTCACCATCTACCGTTTCATGTATTGTCACCGGAAACTTACGTTTAGCTAGCGTCATATGTATCTTTGAAATCTGTGCACTATCCACTGTTACAATATATTTACCTGGACGTAGACCAAGATAACTAAAGTACCCATCAGATTCCGAAACCGTACGAGCAACCAGATTCTTCATCGTAGAATCAAAAATGCAAACAATTACCTGACCCAACCCTTCCGGTTCTTTTTTCCCATCGCGAAGAACTCCAACAGAACCCGACACTTCTCCTGCTACTGCAACCGGCACTGATATGAGCACAAAGTTGTTGGGGCTTGCTACTATATTGAGTTTCTTATTCCTTATTTTCCATGATATATTATCAAACCCACTTTCCTTCAGTTCCACAAAGTACTTGTTATAGGGCTCCAGGTCAAGGATGCGAATCAGGCTGTCCTTTTCATCGTAAACTACTCTGCCTCCGTTTACTCTTGCTTTAAGCCCCCAAACAATTGGCTCTCCGGCATCTTGCAAACCATTGCTATTTACATCAAGGAACGGCTTGAAGACTATACCTCCCTTACCTACATTGGTACGATTATTGGCACTTGCATAGCCCGACTTATGATCAAACACCATACTTCCGGACG
The DNA here is from genome assembly GCA_030426665.1 of Bacteroidia bacterium. Classification (GTDB taxonomy): domain Bacteria; phylum Bacteroidota; class Bacteroidia; order Chitinophagales; family Chitinophagaceae; genus Nemorincola. The sequence continues at coordinate 6,450 of JAUHYD010000022.1, forward strand.
CGGCAGCTATTCGGCTGTACGTCTTGTTACTACCGGCAAGCAATGATACAGCCGCCCGTGCAAATGACAAGTCATATCTCATACCCAACAAAAAATTTCTATTCTTAACGTTGTAGTATTCCTGATATGCGAAACTTGCATAGCCCTTTTTGAAAATGCGCTTCTCTATCGTCAACTTTGAGAATATCGGAATGTTTGTTTTATGGTCGTATTGTAGTTGCGCTGTCAACATCGACTTTGCGGGCAGCGGTACTGTTGCAGAAGCAACACTATACAAGTACGGAACAGTACTTCTGGCAAAAGACATATAAGAACTCAAATTGACCCCCACTCTACCAACAAAACCGGTAAACGACAACTCTGTATTCGTATATTGAGTATTGGGCAAAATAATATTATTGACCGTTAGCCTTGAAAACATCGAAAACTTCTTTGAATGAAATGGCATTGATATTATTGCCTTACGGTCCTCGAGGTAATTGTAAAATATGGCAGTTTGCCCTTTCTTGTACTTTACATAATCTAACTCATATTGAAAACCTGATCGGTAACGTGAGCTCAATATTCCGCGAAACCGAACGTTGTGTGTATACTCGCCGGTAAATAGCATACGTGGTGCTAGTCTCACCGAGCTGTTGACGTACGGCATAAAACTACCGGAAGTAACAGACGACAAATATTCCGTACCACCACCTACAGTGATGTTTCTGGAAATGCCATATTTCATACTTGCCCGCGTAAACTTACTATCCTTTCCATCTTCAACAATCCCGGCGTTTATAGAATACTCAAACTCATTCTTGGGTAAAAAATTAAACGGAATATTGATGTACTGTTGACTGGTTCGCACCTCACCGTAGGGGCCGTAAAATTTCAATTTTACTATCGTAAACCCATACACAAGTGGCACTTCAAAGGAGTAAAAGCCACCAGCATCCGCCTTCTTATAGTCAACAAGCACATCGTTTACATATAGCTCTATTGTCCATCCTGGCTCAGTTGTATTAGTCAATGTATATGATCCGTATGACTTTCGATAAAGTGTAGATGCGTTTGTTACCTGCACGCCTACTACCGGTGCATATAAAGTGGCAGTAGACTGTGTAAATATTTTGCCTGCCGCAACTTGCCTTACAGCCTTAGCATCGTTATCAACAAAGCGCCATTGATAGAACTGTAGCTTTTCATTGAACCCCTGCTGACTGTAATAATTAAAAGATGTATTGAGTTCGCCGCCTGCAAGTTCAGAGCCAAGGCCAAGGTTTACCGATGTCTGATTACCGCCCGGAGATTGGTCTGACGTCATTAACGCCCAATCTGCTGTGCCAAAATGAAAAAATGGATGCTGCCGCTCAACAACAGTATCCACATCGTTCTCCCCATTTAGCTTCCGCACGTTTTTACGCATCAGCGCCTGCCGCTCTTCCTTGATAGCTGGCAACTCCTCGTTAGAACTCAATGTAACTACAAGCCTTCTAAACTGAAACGCCCCCTCAAACCCAAAAATTGATTTTATGTACTTTAGGTTGAGGTACAAATCAGTTTCAGTAGGTATGAATCCATCATCTTTAAACTTTGTTTCTACGCCCTTATAAACTATCCTGTTATTCGGAACATCAATCAGGTACACATTTTGCTCATTAATAAAAAAGCCAAATATTGAATCACGATTGTCGTTTGGAATATTTCTGATTTTTATAAAATCGAACACAGACGTAATAGACAGAAAAATCTCGTCATCCCGGTAAGCGGCTGGTATCTCCTTACTTCCGATGCCTTTCACTTCTAATTTTACAGAAATTTCATCAACGAAATTATCTTCATCTGTACTGCTTTGCGCATACCCTGTAAATATGGATGAAAGTGACAGAATAACAATAATTGCAAATCTCCGCAGTGACGAAAAAATTATGTAAGGATACAAGCGGCGGTATAAGTAAACAAAAAATACTGTCATTCTATCTATTCAAATTTATACAACCTTGCCAATTATTCCTGTATAAATGTAACATAAAATGAACCATTATATGCCCCGGAAGGGTTTGCAACCGGACTGCCCACATTCAACACACCGCCAATATTCACAGTATTGTACGCAGGCGGATTCGCAGACGAAATAAAAGGCGAGCTGGGGTACGAACTACCAACATGCATAGACATAAACCCACCGGCAGAGCCTGTCAGGTTTGCATCCGGACCATTAAGAATAGAAATCAAAGTACCGGGTGCTGCAACTATTTCAAAACTTGCGGGACCGTACACATATCCCCCATCCGCTAAAACTATCGAACCTGTTGCCGTCCTGACCCCTGAACCCGAGACACTAACCGTACCACCGGAAGAGCTTTGATAAAATGCACCGAACCTAAGCCCTTGCGCTGGATTGAAAGACACTGATATCGGTCGTGGTGGTGGCTGCTGAGCGACAGCACTTACACAAACAAAAAGCAACCCCACAAACGCTACTACCTGAGTATACATTTTTGTGGTTTGCATTTTCGCTTTATTCAGGATATTCATTAAATTAAAATTTTCGTTACCCACCTTTCAATCTCAAAATCTGCACACTTAGTTTTGTCCCGATAACCCAACAAAGCAAGTCTGAAAACCTCTTCAAATCCGACCTTTCTCAAATGCAAAATTAAGTAAAAACAATAAAGACTGCTGACCAATTGCGGCACTTAATGATCCCTTTACAAGCGAATAACAGACAGTTTGAAATATATTTGTTATCACTTAGAGCTAAGGTCGAGATAGGCTTCAACTTCCTTTTCAGTATCATCTGCATTTTGCAGCGTATAAACTAAATGCAATCTTCCGGAAGAATAATCTACACCCTTATCTGTATCCATTTCAGTACTGAACATTCTAAGCGTGTTCGGGGTATACACGCCCAAACCTTTCACAAGTTTCACCTCAACAGACTTTCCCTTTTTATCGATATGAAAAACTCTCAAAGTCCCGTATACCGACATCTTCCCGGTTCTGTTAAATGATACATTTATCACAGGCTTCCCTTCTGCCGTGGCATCGACAGACAAATCAGAAAGTGTCACGTCTCCATCATTTTCACCTTTCCGGATTATTACAGGAATAGTGATACCGAATATCGGTTTCAGCTGAATGGCAATTCCTGCGGTATCCTCCCCTGCTTTTTCCTCTCCCAATGGCTTTTCCTGAGGAACAGCACGAAAATAAAGGTGTGACCGATACTCACCCTCTGTCATTTGGCTTGTCCGAATCAGCTGAATTTTCACAACCTGCGATTCATTTGGAGCTAGTGTTACCTTTCTGGGAAAGTACCTGATAAAATGATCTGCAAATAATTGACCGGAATCAGGAACGGTTATCTCTTCAAAAGCACCGTTCTCGCGCATACGCAGATTCTTTACAGAAACAGCATAAACTGCCGTATCCTTCCCCACATTTGCCAAACTTACTTCCTGAGACCGTTTTGTATTTTCAAAAACAATCCGAAGTGGCGATATCAATAAATCACCCTGAGCAGTCGCAGTGCTTGCAACTACTAATAAAATTAGGCACATAGCCGAAAAGCGCTGAACTACCGGAGTTAACCTTCTGGCAGAACAAAAGAAATTATTCATAAATATTTGATTGAAAGCTTTCAAAGGATAATACTGAAGCCCAAAGATACAATTCATTAATTATAATTCACTGTAACAGGCACAGCAGATGCATTGACATATAAGCCTGCCGGCTGTCCGGCGGAAATGCTCAATGAACCGCCAACGGCAAGCGTACAACTTCCTGACGTACTTAAAGTACCGGTAACCGCCGGGCTACTTGTAAAAGAATTGATTGAAAGCACAGAACTTCCGGGACCGTTAACCGTAGCAGAACCCGGCAAAGTAATAGAAAATGTATATGAAGGCATACCTGCAATCGAAAAACCGGCGGCCGACACTGTCCCTACTGTAGCCGGCAAAGTAACTCCGGCCCCTAACGTACTCCGTGTACCTGAAGGCGACAACACCAATACCCCACCTGTAGACGCTGAAACCGCAGCATTTCCAAAGTTCATGTCCACTGTCTTAGCCATACTTATAGGGACCACAACACCTGCCGATACTGATGCAATAGCGGTTTGCTGCGCAAAAGTCGCAGTAAACCCTCCGGAGGCAATTGAAAAAATAAATACGAATATCCAACGCATTTGTCGTAGCATTTCGGTCGATTGAAATGTTGCAGGTGCAAGTACTAAACTTTGCATCTACTGCAAATTGCCATTCGTTTATTCATTAACAAACCGACAGCAATACAACAAATATAGGATAAAATAGTTAATTAGTTAACGGTTAACAAAAAATATTTTGAAAATTAAATTTACCCTAACTAGCCTTTTTTGATGCTATAAGACTAACAATCTGACTGATTTTTTCTAAATCACTATCACCTTTTTTGATAAAGTCATAGGCGCCTAAATTCATCGCATCTATCGCCACCTGCGCATCATCATGTCCGGAAATCACCAACAACGTAATATCCGGATTATATTGTTTAACCAATTGCAATACATCTAGCCCGTTGAATGGCTTCATGTCGTAATCAAGGAATATTATGTCCGGACACATGTCCAGCTTTTTTATGCAATCATACCCGTTGTCAAAAAGTATATTATCTTTATATCCAAGATTTATCAGGTGCTGCCGATACAACATTCGACTGAAGTAGTCATCGTCAACTATAAAAAATTTCAATTTATTTACGTGCTCCACTTTTCTCATTTTACTATATAGTATCGAACAACGTGCCAAAATCGTAAATAGCTGATTTTCAATAGACTACATTTCAATCATTTGCCGACAGTTCCAAAAAGTAGATAATAATTCCAAAATACGGAAAAAATTAATAGTATATTCGCCTTATGGAACAGTTCCGAATATTTATTGTCGAAGACGACCCTTGGTACGGTGAAATTCTCGAATATCATCTATCGCTGAATCCCGACCATGAAATCTACCGATATACCTCCGGCAAAGATTGTCTTGCAAACCTGGGGAAGAAGCCCGGGCTTATAAGCATAGATTATTCCCTTCCTGATATAAATGGGGTTGAACTACTGAAAAAAATTAAACAGCAGGTCCCTGACACGCCTGTTGTTGTTATTAGTGGCCAGGAAGATATCAGTACCGCAGTAGACCTCTTAAAACAAGGTGCTTCTGACTATTTTATTAAAGATGACAATACCAAAGAACTGCTTTGGAATGCTATCATAAGGATCAAGGAGCACCAGTCCCTGAAAAAAGAAGTTGAAGAACTTAAAGAAGAACTAGGACATAAATATGACTTCAGCAAAGCCATTAAAGGTAATAGTCGGGCAATGGTGCGCATTTTCTCTTTATTGGAAAAAGCAGCGAAAACAAACATAAATGTTTCAGTAACTGGTGAAACAGGTACAGGAAAGGAAGTAATAGCAAAAGCTATTCATTATAACTCAGAGAGAAAAAAGAAGCCTTTTGTTGCGGTCAATATGGCTGCTATCCCAAGAGAGTTGATTGAAAGTGAATTGTTCGGACACGAAAAGGGTGCATTTACCGGAGCGGCAGCGCGTAAATCCGGTAAGTTTGAAGAAGCCAACAAAGGCACTATTTTTCTTGACGAAATCGCAGAGTTAGACCTGAGTCTTCAGAGCAAAATTCTACGTGTATTGCAGGAGCGGGAATTAATAAGGGTTGGTGGAAACGAAAAAGTCAGCCTGGATGTGCGCTTAATCGTTGCGACCCACAAAAATCTCCTCGAGGAAGTCAAAAAGGGAACTTTCCGTGAAGATCTCTTCTACAGAATTATGGGATTGCCTATCGAGTTGCCGCCGCTCCGAGAACGCGGCGACGACATTTTGCTGCTCGCAAAATTCTTCCTCGACGAATTCTGTAAAAGCAATAAACTTAAAGCTATTGGCATTTCGCCTGAGGCAAAAGAGAAGTTTATGAAATACAATTACCCCGGAAATGTACGCGAACTAAAAGCCGTGATTGACTTGTCCGCTGTTATGTGCGACGGAGAAAGCATCAAGGAAGAGGACATATACTTTGCCAGCGCCTCATCCGACGACTTCTTATCTGCGTCTGAAAAAACAATGAAGGAATATACATCAGACATTATCAGCCACTTCTTAAAGAAATACAACAACAATGTCGTGAAAGTTGCAGACAAGTTGGAAATAGGAAAGTCTACCATTTACAAAATGATTCAAAACAACGAAATCACGCTGCATCAATAGTATCTTTTTATGACAACAAGGGATTTACAAGAAGAACTTGACAAAGAAAGAGCACTACTTAAATCAGCTCAGGACAGGATAGCGATTCAAAAAAAGGAACTGGAAGGACTAAAACGGAAAGTGTTGCAACACGGCCGAAAGGGCGAACAATCCGCCGACAGTTCCAACATCCTTATGGGCTTGATTTCTAGTCTTGAACAAGGGGTACTAATCGTAGACGACCAGCAAAATATAGTTAATGTAAATAATAACTTTTGTGAAAAATTTGGGGTTCAGGATAGCCCGGAATCCTTGATAGGAACCGACTGCAAGTCAATCATAGACTATATTAACAACTCAATTATTTCTCCTATCCATTATGCAGAAGATGCTTTAGAAATACTTGAAAGCCGCATACCGTCCTTCGATAATGAGCTTAAGCTATCGACCGGCTTAGTGTGTAGCTGCGACTACATTCCGATAAAGAACGAAAACAAGTTTGCCGGCTACATTCTGAAGTTTAAGGATATTACTCGAAGCAAAACCATTAGCGAAACTTTTGAGACGCAACGAAAATTCTACGAACAAATTCTAAATAATGTACCTGCCGACATAATCGTGTTTGACACCGAGCAGCGATATCTATATGTCAACCCCATGGCAGTTAGCAATCCGGAACTGCGGAAATGGTTGATAGGAAAATCGCACGAAGAATACGTCGCTCACACCAAAAAGCCTTTAGAGATCGACAAGGCAAGAAAAAACGCTTTCAATAAAGTGCTGAAAACAAGAGCAAAGCAGGAGTGGGAAGAACACTACGTAAATCCAAAGGGAGAAACTTTTTATCATTTACGTGTGTTGTATCCTGTCCTTGATAGTAATAATGAAATAGAAATAGTTATCGGGTACGGTGTCAATATCACAGAACGAAAGAAAATTGAGGAAGAGATTCAGCTAAGCGAAGAAAAGTATCGAGGCATCATTGAAAACATGAACCTTGGCATGATAGAAATTGACACCAACGAAAAAATCATTTATGCAAATGACAGATTCTGCAAAATGAGTGGGTATTCTTTAGACGAACTTATTTCTAAAAAAGCAACAGATCTTTTCCTGAATGGATATAGCCTCAGAAAAACAAAAACTAAACTTCATAAACGAGAATACGGAATAAGTAAAAGTTACGACCTCGCTGTTAAAACAAAAGACGGAGCCGACCGTTGGTGGCTTACGAGTGCTACCCCACTGTTTGACGTTCACGACAAATTGAAAGGGACAATAAGCATACACCTTGATATTACCGAACAAAAAAAGCTCGCGGAGCAACTGCGAATTGCAAAGCAGGAAACCGAACGTTCGTCAAAGTCTAAGGATATCTTCCTTACTAACATGAGCCACGAGATTCGTACACCACTCAACGCTATTATGGGACTGGGGAAGTTGCTGAGCAAGAGCAACCTCGATACCAGACAAAAAAATTACCTCAACGGAATTGAAAATGCATCATCAAATCTGTTAAGTATAATTAATGATCTGCTCGATATTTCTAAGATAGAAGCCGGAAAGATTTCAATCGAAAATATCAGTTTCAATCTTGAAAATATATTGCAGCAATCTGTAAACATCCTTGAACATAATGCTGAAGGGAAAGGACTGATTCTGACACACGAAATCGACAACCGTATCGGACCAGTTCTAATTGGAGACCCTTTCAGGCTCAATCAGGTGTTTATGAACATGATGAGCAATGCTATAAAGTTTACAGAGCAAGGCTCTGTGTTGCTTAGAGCTATACTGGAAAAGGAAGAAGATGGCTTTCAGGACGTACTCATTACAATAACAGATACAGGCGTTGGAATAAAAGAAGAGTACCTCAAAACCATATTTGACAAGTTCACACAAGAAGACGAAACAGTCGTTAGAAAATTCGGCGGCACCGGGCTTGGCATGAGCATCACCAAGCAATTGATGGAGCTGATGGGCGGAAGTATCGCCATAGAAAGCAAGAAAAATGTCGGCACTACTGTTTCACTTAAATTAAGATTCAAACTTGGCAATGCGAGAGTATTTGAGAAAAAACGCACGATAAAGAATGACACAATAAACATCAAAGGGAAGCGGATACTACTTGTCGAAGACAACAACCTCAACAGGCTATTGGCCTTTACAATTCTCACTGATTACGGCGCATTAATAACAGAAGCCGAGAACGGACTTGAAGCCGTTGAAATTGCTAAAAAAGAACGTTTTGATATCGCCTTGGTTGACATACAAATGCCGGTTATGGATGGCATACAGGCTACAAAAATCATGCGCAAGGAGCTTAAGCTCACTATTCCAATTCTTGCATTGACTGCGAATGCAGTGAAAAGCCATGAGCAAAAGTTTCTGGAGGCAGGTATGGACGATATGATTTTAAAACCTTATAATGAAATCAATCTTGTAAACCCGATTGCAAAATGGCTTGGCATAAAGGGTCAAATTGATATTCCTAGTGAAGACCTGCCAAAGAAGGAAGCAAAACCTGTAGAAAAAAAGGAAGCTACAAAAAGCAAAGAGAAACTATATGACCTTTCGAAGCTATTGGCTATTTGTAAGGATGACAACGAGTTTATTAGAAAGATGCTAAGCCTCTTTGTAAATGAAACACCACCCCTGGTAACGAAAATGAAGGAAGGGCTTGCAGCCGGCGACTTTGAAACAGTAAGGTTCTACGCCCATCGAATGAAGCCTTCAATAACAAACCTCGGTATTAACACCCTGGTGTCGGACATATTGAAAATTGAACTTACAAAAGATGACAATCCCGAACTTGCGGATATGGTTAAAAAACTGGATGCCACAATTGAGGAAGTCGTTGACCAAATGATGGCGGAATATCCAAACCTGAAGAAAAATTAATTCGTAAAGGATTGAATCTTCATCAGGATAACTTGCACCCGGGGCTTCGCTACCTAATTAAACAAGCTGCCACAAATACCAAGCTGTACGCATGTTACTGACATTACTTACGCCTGATAGAAATGCTCCGGACGAATTAGCCATCGTCAATCAACTACTTAAACTTGGTTTAGACCGACTACATATCAGGAAGCCTCAGTTTAATACCGACGAATACAACAGCTACCTTAATAACATAGAAAAGCGATTTCATTCCCGTGTAATTATTTGTGGCTCATTCCCTCTTTACCGTTCGCATTCATTAGGTGGTATCCATCTCAATACAGCCGCAAGAAACGACCAACAAGTCATTGAAACAATAAACGACATATCAAAACGCGATGTGTCCACTTCCTTTCATTCATGGAAAGAGATTCAAAACTGCGAAGTTCCCTATGGACATGTATTTATTAGCCCGGTGTTTGACAGCATTTCAAAACCCGGTTACAAAGGCGCAATCGCACTCGAAGGCATCGATATTGCGCGAAAAGAACTAAAAAAACACAACCGACACTGCCCGAAAATAATTGGATTAGGAGGAGTTGATGAACACAATATCCCTTCGCTGATAAAGCACAAATTCGACGGAGCTGCACTCCTGGGATCTATCTGGAATGCAGCTGACCCCATCCGCACTTTCAAAAGGATAAAAGAAGCCGCTACCTTTCCACAGCTGTAAGACCGCCCATCAGGTTATAGACTTTTGCAAAACCACTTTCGACCAGTATCGTGACTGATTTTTCACTTCTGACACCGGACGCACAATACACGACAACAGGTTGCATCTTATCCAGCAACCTAATATTTTGCTCAAACCCAGACAGGGGAATATTCCGCCCTCCGATATTATCAATAGCATGCTCATCTTCCTCCCTTACATCTACAAGTTGCACCGACGAGTCTCGATTCAGCAAGTCGAGCAATTCATCATAAGCTATAGTGCCAACCTCGACAGTACATTGTTGACACAAGGTAACAGGCAGTTCAGTCACTTGTAAGTTAGCCGGATTCAGCTTAAAACTAAAACTATGAGTATCCATAGTAAGTGTGTCAATAACTAACAACCTACCCGTTAAGACATCACCTATACCTGTTATCACTTTTATCACCTCGTTCGCCTGTATGGTGCCTATAATACCCGGCAATGTCGCCACAACACCTATATCTGCACAGTTTGGAGAAGCTCCCGCTCCCGGTGGCTCTGGAAACAGACACCGATAAGTCGGCCCTCCCTGATAGTTAAAGACCGAAACCTGCCCTTCAAATTTGTAAATAGCTCCCGAAACCATAGGTTTGCCCAGCATTACACAGGCATCATTAATCAAATAACGAGCGTCAAAGTTATCCGAGCCATCAACAACTATATCATAGTCCCTGATTATCTCCAATGCATTTTCACTGTCAAGAAATGCAGGATGTACAACTACAGAAATTTCAGGATTGATAGCAGCGATGCGTTCCGCTGCCACAGTTGCTTTTGGTTTACCAATATCACTATTATGATATAAAACCTGCCGCTGAAGGTTAGATATGTCAACAACATCCCCGTCTGCAATACCTATGGTCCCGACACCTGCTGCCGCAAGGTATTGCAATACAGGACACCCAAGCCCTCCTGCTCCCACTACCAAAACACGGGCAGATTTTAATTTGTGCTGCCCCCCTACTCCTATTTCAGGAAGTATAATCTGTTTGCTATATCTGGCTTTTTCTTCTTTCGACAACATGGCACATGCATTCTTTATCAATGAGTGTCTCTTCTATAAATGTCCGACTGCTATATTGCTGTCAAATCGGTCCCAGTCCTTCCATACCACCTTATACCCTTTCCCCTCTATCATATTAGTAACATCTTCGACAGAACGGGAATCATCAATTTCAAATTGCTCCAATGATTCCGGCTCCGATGTATACCCTCCGGGATTAGTTTTAGAACCTGCACTAATGGTCGTCGCGCCCAATTGTATGATATTATCTCTGAACAGCTCGCTTTCCCGGGTTGACACAGACAGTTCAACTTCCTCATTGTATATCCGCCACGCACATATCAGCTGTACCAACTCCCGGTCAGAAATGACAACTTTTGGCTCTATCAGCCCCTCCGCCGGCCTTAACCGGGGGAACGATATACTATATTTTGTCTGCCAATACTTTTTCTCAAGATATCCAACATGCAATGCAGTAAAGAAATTATCGACCCGCCAGTCTTCTAATCCAATTAGCACACCAAGCCCAATTTTATGAACCCCTGCACGCCCCAACCTATCCGGAGTAGCCAACCTATAATCAAAATTAGATTTCTTCCCTTTCGGATGATGGGTCTTATACTCGTCCCTATGATAAGTTTCCTGATATACTAAGACCGCATACAAACCATCTGCCCCCAGCATTCGGTACTCCTCTTCTTCTAAAGGCTGTACTTCTATAGATATATTAGCAAAATGCGGGCGAATAGTCTGAATCGCTTTCGCTAAATATGCTGCACCCACGGTGCTGTTGGCCTCCCCTGTCACCAATAATACGTGATCAAACCCCTGCTTTTTCAGGTAATCAACTTCCTGCATTATCTCGATCCCGGAAAGTGTTTTCCTTTTAATTTTATTGTCAAGGCTAAATCCACAGTACGTACAAATGTTTTGGCACTCATTCGAAAGGTAAAGCGGTGCATAAAGCTGGATTGTTTTCCCAAATCGTTTCTGAGTAATACTATTACTCAACTGAGCCATTCGCTCGAGATAGGGCGCTGCAGCCGGAGAAATCAGTGCCTTAAAGTCCTCAATACTCCTTTTCCCCCTACCTAACGCTCGTTCCACATCTGCAGCGGTTTTAGAATAAATACTATCCGCTACTTCCTGCCAACTATATCCGTCAAGTACTTCTTTGAACATCTGTATTCACCATTTATTTAATGACTATTTGCAGGAAACTACCCCAGAAAACTGTCGATGTTTGCCACTATGCAAATGTAACCAACTTACACCATACCCCTGCCAATGACAGATCTATTTTAAGACTCATAACAAATATTTTTATCCCGGCGTGTAAACAATATGTGGCGCACAAGCACTTTAAAAATGACAAGGGAAAATATCTTCGGTCGAAATGGGCACTATTTGAGGACTAATTCTAGTAGCGATGCGCCTGAGCCTCTGATGATGCCTTTTTAGGTCGTAGAAGCAAGTACAAACGCAAAAAAGAATAACCCAACGACCACCCTTCCGCTACAGCTAAATAGCAGCAAGCGATAGACAGAAAACCAGCACAACTCCGCCCAATAGAGCTTTACGAAACAGCGTCAAGCTCCTTTTTTTCGGCGGAGCCTTTGAAAAAAAGAGCCTTTTTTCTTTGCTACCTTCTATTTTGGCGAAGCAAAAAAGAAAGTAGAGTAACATGGGCAAGATTAAAGTGAATGTACAACGCACACCTCCGGATATTCGCACTGCGACATCCTATAGCCCGGAACCCTCGCAGTGTGCGTTGGCCATTTCCCTACCATTTCATATCAGTAATTATCAATACCATCAATGTCATGGTTCAACGTAGCTGCCATGACAAAAATAATAGCTACGAGCTCAACAACCCACTGTCATTTCGACAATGGAAAAATCTGCAACTCGTGATATGCGGTAAATACCTCTTATTGTGGGAAGGACATTCAACAGATAAACATGACAGTAAAATGGCATAGCTGCCGGAACAATCATTTTTCTTATCTTTATAATGTAACACCTATGAAACGCTACATTATATACTTCCTGTTATTTCTCGTTTACAGTTCGTCGTCCAATGCCCAAATGTTTGATTGGGTGAAAGGTGGTGGAACCAATGAAGACCTTTCATCATGGGTATTTGATGAAAGTATACAGTATATGTGTACTGACCATAATGGCAACGTATATGCTTTGGGTGTGGTAGGCAGAAATGCACCACTGACCGCGGATACCTTTTTTCGTGCCTCAGGAGCTTACGGGGTTCCTCAAAATATATTTATCAGCAGTTATGATTGTGACGGAAATATGCGTTGGGCTAAACTGATAGGTTCTTCCAGTGGACAATGCTACCCTTATGGAATTTCATGCGACACATCAGGGCATGTATATGTTTCAGGGTTGGTTAGTAATGGTAATTTATATATTGGATATGACACTACCGTTACCGGGTCGCTGTATCAATGTCAGGCAGTCATGCAATTTGATACCGTGGGACAATTCAATTGGATAAGATACATAGGCGATAATACGTTCGCCACTTTATATGGCGCAAATGGTTATGGTTCATCCGTTGCTGTAGACGGAGATGATAATGTGCATTTCTTTTGTCAGATGAAAAGTGGTGTGCCAATTACGCCGACACTCACCAGTATATGGGGCATTTATGACGTAGAATATAGCCCATCGGGCGTGTTATTGGATGTAAAAAGGATGCTACTTGCAGACACAGCACTTTATTTTGATAGAGTTGTTATAGATAAACCAACAGGGAAAGTGTATGCCGTTGGGAAAAAAACAGGGCCAACGGGTGGTTATGCTCACCCTTTTATAGCAGCATTTGATACCGATCGGAATGTCATCTGGAAAGATACGTTGAGAAACCCTACTGTTACATCATCATCGGGTGGATCCTTCGGCTCTATCGCCATTGATGAATATGGAAATTTATATGTGGTAGGATGAGCCAGTTACATGGCAATTTATCGTACCGATACGGCTATTAATGAAATTGCAGGAGGGAATTCAATTGCGTTTGTTTTCAAGATTGACACTGCCGGGTACTGCCATTGGGTGCGTACTTATTCCGGCACAATTGGTAGTGGGTTATCGGACGTGTGTATTGTCGGAGACCATAAAATTGCAGCTGTGGGTGGATATTTAGGGGAAGTAAGGGTCGGTTCATCAGGCTTTATTACTCCCGCCGGAGAAAACTTCAATGCCTATTTCACGGTGTTAGATACTGCCGGGTATTTGCATGAACTTCAGCAGTTACATGGTTCCGGTTCCGACGGTGGTTATGCCATATCGTCCGACCAAATTGGTAATCTGTACTTCGGTGGTCAGGCGGGAGTGAATATATATGCAGGAAGCCTTACGCCCTATACCTCCGTAGGTGGAAATACTGACTTTTTTGTGATGCGTTATGGGGTCGATTGTGATTGTGTTTCTATGCCTGTTGCCTCTTATACAGATACAGGCACATTAATTCGTGGTTTTACCTATACCGGCACAACGACAGGTATAGACAGTGTCCGTTGGGATTTCGGCGATGGTGGTACGAGTACACTCTTGAACCCGATACACACATACACTACTGCTGATACATTTTCAGCATGTGTACGTGTATATACCTCTTGTGGCTCAGACCTGTATTGCAGTGATATTGAGATTCCTTGTATAGCACCTCCTGTTGCATCTTATGTTATGAGTGGCACCGGACTTACCCGCAACTTCACCTATACCGGTACTCCGGCAGGAATAGACAGTGTTACATGGAGTTTTAGTGATGGGGGGACGGATGTCGGAAGTACGGTATCTCACTCTTTTGCTTCCGCAGCAACTTATACGGTATGTGTTACCGCGCATACACCGTGCGGCACACACACTTCCTGTAGCTCGGTCGGTATAACATGTACGTCCAGTCCGGTTTCCGCATTTACTGTAAGCACCGGAGCCGGATTGACAAAAAGCTTTGCCTATACCGGTACTATGGCAGGAATAGATAGTGTTACGTGGGACTTCGGCGATGGTAATACGGGAACAGGCTTAACTCCGACAAATACTTATACCGCAGCGGGAACATATACGGTATGCGCTACGGTATATACCAACTGTGGTACACATACGGCATGTACAACTATAGGGGTTACCTGTGTTACTCCTCCTGCTGCGTCTTTTACCCTTTCCGGCTCTGATCTGTCCCGGAACTTTACTTATACCGGTACTACGGCGGGAATGGACAGCGTGCGATGGGACTTTGGGGATGGCAGTACTACAACAATAGTCAATCCGCTACATGCGTTTGCGGCGGCAGGTACTTATACGGTTTGTGTTACGGTATATACCAACTGCGGTAGTGATACTTATTGCAACCCCGTGACGGTAACCTGCGCAACCTTGCCAACGGCATCTTTTACCTACTCGGGTACGGGTGATACAAGAAGTTTTTTGTACACCGGCACCACGACCGGCATGGATAGTGTTCGTTGGTATTTCGGCGATGGCGGTACTGCAACCATTGTTGCTCCAAGCCATACCTACACTGCTGAAAGCATCTACAACGTTTGTGTCTATGTATTCACAAATTGTGGTAGCGATACTTTTTGCCAGAGCGTGAATGTGAATTGTTTTTTACCGATTACGGCTGCGTTTACCGATACAGGAGCGTTGGTGCATGGGTTTTCTTATACAGGCACATTATCCGGCTATGACAGCGTGGTTTGGGATTTTGGAGATGGGGTGACAGATACAGGATTGCATGCCATACATACTTATGCAATTGCCGATACATACCATGTGTGTGCAACGGTATATACAGAGTGTGGTACGGATATGTTATGTATGGATGTGATTATAAATTATCCAACAGATGTTCCCGGAATTTCATTACAGCAGGTACAGGTATTTCCCAACCCTGTAACTCAGGAGTTGCATGTTTCAGGTCTGCGTTATAAAACCGGTTACACCATATACAATGTTGTAGGTGTTAAGCTCGAAAAAGGTCACTTACAACCCGGAGCAGCTATCATCCAGACAGCAGCACTTCCGCCGGGCGTATATCTCATAGAACTGTCAGCGAAAAGCGGATATAGGAAAACCCTGCAGTTTATAAAGCGATAATTGTACAAATCGGGCATCCCAATAACCACCCGTCTTTTCGCCCCCCATTTGATTGAACCATAATCAAGACCCAATAGTTTTGCGGAAAACAGCTCAGGCAGTAGCCTATCCCGGCGTGTAAACAATAGGTGGCGCACAAGCACTTTAAAAATGACAAGGGAAAGTTTGGCCAATCGGGATGGGCACTATTTGACGACTAATTATAGTAGCGAAGTTTCTGAGCGCATGATGGTGCTTTTTATCGGCAACCTATCGCCATCGCACGATAAGTCCTAATCCCTGATTCTTTTTCACCAGTCATCACATTGCGTCCCGAATTATTACCCGAAGTTAAAATACACAGATAATAGCTTTCTACTTTTTTCGTTTATTTAGGAAAATAGCTTTCTACTTTCTACTTTTGGCTCAACAGTTTTCAAATCAGCAAATATGCAATTCGACATAAAGAAGTACAAAACAGACCTGATTATTATTGTTTGTTTTGCAGTAGCATCGCTACTGTATTGTTTCCCTCAATTAGAAGGCAAAAAACTGAGCCAACACGATAATATATCATGGCAGGGCATGTCGCACGAGGCAATGGAGTACCATGAAAAAACCGGGGAAGATGTTTTGTGGTCTAACAGTATGTTTGGCGGTATGCCTACCTATACCACTTATGTAGGAACATCTAATACCAACTACCCGGGATATATACAAACCCTTATTCAAGATCTGGGAAAGCCTGCATATTTCTTCTTCCTGGCCATGTTTTCGTTTTTCCTGTTGATGCGGGTATTGAATATAAACAAATGGTTGGCTGCCGCCGGGGCATTAGCCTATGCCTTTTCTACCTACAATCCTATAATTATCAGCGTTGGACACGATACCAAAATGATGACACTTGGATATATGCCTGCGGCACTTGCCGGGCTTTACCTCATTTATAGAGAGAAATGGCTTACCGGTGCCGCTCTGCTGGGCATCACTTTTTCCCTGATTTTCGCAAACAACCACTTTCAAGTTATTTACTACTCCTTTATCATGTTCGGCTGTTTCGGACTAGTTATGCTGTATGTGGCTATTAAGGAAGGGAAAATTAAGCAATTCCTTATTTCGTCGGCCATTGCCGCCGGCAGTATGGCATTGGGCATCGGACCTAGTATGCCTTCTTTGCTCACCACATCAGAATACGCTAAAGAAACAATGCGTGGCGGAGCGAGCGAACTATCCGGTCATGACAAAAAAACAAACGGAGGGTTAGACAAAGAATACGCTTTCAGATGGAGCAACGGAATTGGTGAAACATTCTGCCTGATGATACCGTACCTGTACGGTGGCTCCAGCGGAGAAAGTGCCGACAAAGCACCCAAAACACTTGATGCCATCGGGGGAAATGCTGATAAACTGCCACTATATTGGGGTCCGCAACCTTTCCTTAGCGGCCCGGTATATTTCGGCGCGGCAATCTGTTTCCTATTCGTACTTGGGTTATTTGTAATTCGTTCGCCACACAAATGGTGGATTGTCGCTGCGTCCGTAATTTGTATTGTCTTATCCTGGGGTAAGAACTTCGAGGGAGTTAACTATTTCCTGTTTGACCACATACCCTACCTCAACAAATTCCGGACGGTATCAATGGCATTGGTGATACCTCAATTCCTGTTCCCACTTCTCGGTATATGGGCCGTGCAGGAAGTACTGGACAAAAAAGACGACCCCAAAACGTGGAAAAGTATTCAAATGGCGGCTGGTATCACCATTGGCATTTGCCTGTTGCTGGGTGTAGGCGGTAGTATTTTCTTCGACTTCACCGGCCCCGGCGATGCACGATTCCAACCGGAAATGGTAAAACTACTAAGGGCTGACAGAGCATCACTCGCAGCAAAAAGCGGTTTTACCAGTGCTGCCTTTATCGCTGTTGCGGCAGCCCTGCTTTGGGCTTTTCTGAAAAACAAAATTTCGATTACAATACTGGCGGGTGGCATTGCAGCAGTTATCGCCATCGACCTCATACCAATATCGAAAAACTACCTCAACGAAGATAACTACGTGGACGCATCTGAGTATGAAAATCGGTTTACCCCAACCAAGGCAGATGCTGCCATTATGCGCGACCCCGACCCGTACTATAGAGTGCTGGACCTTAGCCGCGACACCTACAACGATGCCGTACAAGCCTACTTCCACAAATGTGTTGGTGGCTACCATCCGGCAAAGATGGAAATTTATCAAGACCTTATTGACAGACACATGAGTCGTGGCTTTAACGGGGAAGTCTTAAACATGCTTAACACAAAGTACATCATTGCCGGAAGACAGGGGTCTGAACCCCAGGTTATACCTAACCCAACCGCATGTGGCAATGCTTGGTTTGTGAACCGAATAAAGTGGGCTAGCACCGCAGACGAAGAAATGAATGCACTTAACGCACCTCAAATCGGAGATACTGCCGTGGACCCAAATGCGTTCAGTCCGCTTGAAGAAGTTGTCTTGCGCTCAACCTATAAAGGCGACCTTGCTAACGCCTCTGTCGGAAAAGACAGCAGTGCCTACGTAAAACTATCAGAATATGGACTAGACGACATTTCGTTTACAAGCCACAACTCTTCTGCCGGCATCGCTGTATTCTCAGACATATACTATTCTAAGGGGTGGAAAGCATATATAGATGATAAGGAAACACCCATACTGCGCGCCGACTATGTATTAAGGGCAATTCAGGTACCGAAAGGAGACCACAAAATTGTATTTAAGTTCCGACCGCAGTCTTTTTATACCGGAAAAAAAGTAGCGTTGGTAAGCAGCATTCTGCTAGTTGCCCTGATGCTGGGTGCGTTTTATCCTATGTTCAAAAAACAACCGGAAACAAAATAGTTGCATGGCACATAAATCCGCATACCACCTCAAAAGCCTCTTCCGAATGCGGAGAGAAATGAGTGCGGGTTTTTATATCACTGACTTCCTGTTTCGTAAGTTGTTCCGACAAAATGCTAACACATCGTGGGCAGTACACCACACCAGTACTATCCATAATCCAGAAAAAATAAAAAGAGGCAAAAATGTATATCCGGGTGATTCTCCGGGAGTGTACATCAATGCAGCTAACGGCATTGAACTTGGCGATTACACCAACATAGGGCCGAATGTTGGGCTGGTTTCCACCAACCACGACTTCGTAAATAACGATGCGCACACTGCTGCCCACCCTATTG
Organism: Bacteroidia bacterium; assembly: GCA_030426665.1. GTDB lineage: Bacteria > Bacteroidota > Bacteroidia > Chitinophagales > Chitinophagaceae > Nemorincola. Next base: position 25,634 of record JAUHYD010000022.1, read on the forward strand.
TTATCGGCAAATTTTGCTGGATGGGCATGGGGTCCGTAATATTGCCGGGGGTAGCCCTCGGCGACTTTACCATAGTAGGTGCCGGTGCAATTGTGACAAAAAGTTTCACAGAAGGATATTGCGTTATAGCTGGCAATCCTGCTCGTGTCATAAAACAGCTAAACAAAGAAGAATGTAACGCCTTTGCCCAAAGCAAATAACATATTTCTCAGTAACTCTTTCTTTATTTTCATCACACGCTTCTTCCCTTCATTGGCGAGCCTGTTGGTGATGATATGGTATTCAAAACATTTGCCACCGGATACCTACGGCACCTATCTTTCTTTCTGGATACAACTCAACATTGTTTACCCTTTTATCTGCTTCGGCATACACTCGCTCACTATTACCTACTCCCGCGATATACTTGCCAATATCCTATACCGGATAAAAGCCGGTCGGTACTTCCTGTTTGTACTATGGATGATGGTGCTAAGCGCAGGCTTTGCATGGTTGCAATCGCAAAACGGTAGCGTGACTCCATTAGTGTCATTTCTTTTCATTCTTACTTTTTCGGTCAGTGTAATATCTGAATCACTGCTGATAGTTTTTAAAAGATATAAAACAGTCTCTCTTACAGGGCTGCTTTACGCCACCGCATTTTGCCTCATCCATTGGTACGGATTGAGTGAGAAGTTTACAATTCAGCAACTTTTCGCCTGCCTGCTCGTGATCAACCTGATTAGGGTATTTATATATAGTTGTAGCATATTACTGGAAGTTAGAAAAGACACAGATGGGTATGCACATGAAGATCTAGACATGAAATCTATTCGTTCTTTGTGGATGCACCTCGGAATTTACGATATCGTTCAAATGCTTTCCAACTGGGTTGATAAGTTTGCAATATCGCTTTTGCTTACGGCTCCGTTGTCTGCTGTCTATTATAATGGCGCACAGAATGTGCCCTTCCTGCCCGTACTCTTGAGTGCTGCGGGTAGTGCAGTTCTACTACAACTGGCAGACAACAGAATTGGAGACGAAAAGAACAGCACAATTTCTCTGGTCAATCACTCCGGACGCATACTCTCGAGCATTGTCTTCCCCATTTTCTTCTTTCTTTTCTTTTTCCGAAGCGAACTTATTGTAACTGTGTTCTCCAACAAATACATTGCATCAATCCCCGTTTTCGCGATATACCTTTTGGTACTCCCTGTGCGCGCTTACAGCTTCACGACGGTTTTACAAAGGCAGCACAAAGGCAACATCATCAACATCGGTGCTATCGGCGAACTGATGCTCGCTGCTGCGTTAATGTATCCGCTTTATCAATGGTTGGGCTTACCGGGTGTCGCACTGAGCTTTGTAATCTCCACCTACCTTCAGGCTGCGTTCTACCTTTTATATACAGGTAAGGTGCTAAAAACTAATCCGATAAAACTGATACCCGCTGCAAACTGGCTGATAAAACTCATAATTTTTGGAAGTATCTTTATGTCGGCTCATCATTGGAGTATAGTACGGTTCAATGGCAAAACGGGCCTACTGTTCGGTGCGGCAGTGCTACTGCTGTCGATAGGTGTGTCATTAATCATAGAAACAAAAAGGAACAAAGCACATGGCAACGCTGTTGCGTAAACAAAAGTCTGAAAACATCGACAATACCGGTTTCGGCACTAATAGCAATGCGGAAGGCGGAAGACTCGTGAATCCTGACGGCTCAACCAACCTTAAAAAGCGTGGGTTGCCTGTATGGGAGCGGGTATCGATATTTCACTATTGTCTGAGAATGAAACGTAGTCATTTCTTCATTGCCATACTACTGTTCTACACTACTATCAATATCTTCTTCGCACTGATATACTTTTTCATTGGCGTTGAACACCTTTACGGAATAGACCTGACACATACTGTATTCGAAAAGGTAATGGCTGCATTTTTCTTCAGTTCACAGACATTGACTACAGTTGGCTACGGACACGTTTCTCCTTCCGGCATGCTGACAAATATTGTGGCATCAACTGAATCGCTTTTAGGAATCCTTTCGTTTGCAGTAGTTACCGGTCTTATTTACGGTCGTTTCTCGCGCCCAAAAGCGTACCTGATGTTTAGCGAGAATATGCTGGTGGCACCATACAAAGACAGCAAGGCTTTAATGGTCAGAATGGCAACCTACAAGTACAATCACCTTACGGATGCAGAGGCCCAACTGACGGTAGCCCTCCATCTAAATGAAGGAGGAAAAATGGTGACCCGCTTCTACCCCTTAGCGCTGGAAATATCAAAAATAAATACGCTCTCACTCAGTTGGACACTTGTTCATAACATCACACAGGACAGCCCTCTGTATAAGCATTCAGTCGACGAGCTACAGGAAGCAAAAATGGAGGTGATTGTCTATGTCAAAGCGTTTGACGATAACTTCTCAAGCGTTGTACAACAACGAACATCCTACACCTATCAACAATTAGTATACGGGGCAAAGTTTCTGCCCATGTTCGAGCGGTCTCCGAACGGAGATTATACCCTCGTTGAGCTGGACAGAATAAACGCTCACGAAGCCGCAAACCTGCCTTAGAAAATGCGGTTCGTTCAGCGATGAAACCGAACGAACCGCTGCAACCAAGTTTACATCAGTACTATTCAAATACCACTTTACGACTCTTTGTGACGCCACCGGCTTGCATTCGAAGAATATAAACACCCTTTGCGTAGCTTGTTGTATTTATTGTAATATTTTGTTTTCCGGCAGTAGCTTTATCCGATACTACCTCAACATCGCGACCTACTATGTCTGTCAACGTAATCACTACACGCTGCTTATAATCTGTACTGTAAGCGATATTCAATAACCCTGAAGAAGGGTTAGGTGTAACCTGCAACTCTGAAATACTGTTATTTATTTCGGCTACTCCGCTAAACTGCGCGGCAGAATAGGCAACAAAATAATACTCTGACGGGGTCGGAGATCCCAACTGAGTAACATGATGAAGTGTCAAAATAGGACTGTGGTAATCTGCTTTATACCATTCATAAGAAGATATTTGATACGTCTCAATTACCGGTGTACCAAACAAATTTGCACTATCGCTGAATACCTGTGTAGAATGTACCCTGAGTACGTTGTTGTCCGTTCTGCCAGGCAATATCAGGGTACCATAACCGTCTGCACTTACATCTATTGTACCTGTATGATGGGCGGTAACTATTCCCAACTTAAATATTCCGGAACTGGTATCAGTAAAGGAATCGCCATATGTGAATGGATAGCGCAACTGATCTGCCGGATTAGACAATGTAAGGCTAGTATCGCTCGCAATATGATACCCTACCAACGACAATCTATCGGTACCGGCATAGTAGTAGTTTTGGTTTGAGGACGTCACCGTCGGGCCGGAAAGCACAATGTTACTCCCGGCAAAGTCCGGATTGCAAGCAGGCACCACCGACAAACAGGATTTAACGCGAGTAGTATCCGGAGAAACACCATGAAGAAAAGTAAAATCCCAGGTTACCGCTGCCCCTGAACTACCTGGCGCAACACCAATATCATCGCATACGACTACTGCGAAAGCGTCGCTAAGAGTGGGATTAGAATTGGCGGCAGTAAGTGTCGGCTGGGCAAATGCGCTAATTGAAATAGCAGAAAAGAATGCTAAAGAAGCAATTGATTTTAGAAACATAATAGAGGATTTAGGATTAAAAAATATCATCAAATATAGGATTTAATACACTACCCAAAAAATATCTTTACGTTATTACAGCAGTTCAACAACTTAGCGTAAAGTATGCAGGAACGCCGCACTCCACTAAAAAAACTTCGTACCTTCGCCAGCAGTACATATTTTGCAATATCTCACACAACTACATATATAATGAAAAGAATACTGACCACATTTCTCGGATTTTGTCTTGCTACTTTATTATTCTCATCATGTATTGTCTCTAAGAAGAAATTTGACGCGGAAACCCAACGTGCCGACAAAGAACGTGCTGCAAAACTGGCATTGAACAAACAACTTGATGAGCAAGTAGCGCTAAACAAGCGACTCAATGCAACCAATGTTGACCTAAAGAACACCATTGCTGCACTTAATTCCCGGATTGCTGCACTTAAAGACAGCATTGGCAATCTGGAAGAAACCATAACTACGCTGAACAACAGAATAAACGTACTCGGCGATGAAAAAGAAAGCACTAAACGTCAGCTGAATACGACAAAAGAGCAAGTTGCAGAGCAACGTAGAAGACTGGAGCAACTGCAAGCACTACTGGACCAACAAAAGATGGCAGTAGAGGGATTGCGCAACAAAATCACCGAAGCACTCAAAGGGTTTAGCAGTGACGAATTGACCGTAAAAATGAAAAACGGCAAGGTATACATCAGTATGCAGGAGAGCCTGCTATTCCCGTCCGGCAGTGCCGTGGTGAACCCCAAAGGTAAAGAAGCACTTTCTAAAGTGGCGGAAGTACTCCATACCAGCACCGACATCAATATCAATATTGAAGGACACACAGATAGTATTCCGATCCATACCCATCGTTTCGCTGACAACTGGGAGCTGAGTACTGCTCGTGCAACGTCTATTGCCCATGTGCTGATAGATGAATATCATGTAACGCCGCAAAGGTTAGTGGCCAGCGGACGTAGCGAGTACGACCCGATAGCTTCTAACAGCACACCGGAAGGCAGAGGGAAGAACCGCCGTACCGAAATCATTCTGGAGCCTAAGCTTGATGAGCTGATGAAGCTAATGAATGAGCGGTAGAATTGGTCTCGGTCATAGGAATATATTTCTACTGAACTAATCATGAATGTCGGTGAGGAGCATCGACAATGGTGGAAATGGAGCTATGAGAGTGGTGAGTAACAGACTGGTTTTGCGCACCCTGTTGTCGATTTTTGTGTTTTTGGCTTAGATCTGGCATTTCATTGAAAATCAAATTGTTGTAAAAATAGCTCAGTGGATTTTTGCACATTCTTTGCTCACTTCTTACCGTTTCTACTTTAGATGTAAGTGGGCTTTTGGGGCAGCCCGACTCGGGTTTGGGTGGGGTGATTTGCTCTTCATTGGCGGGTTGTTGAGGTGTTTCTTTGCATTTGGATAAACCCTGTAAATACCGGAGGCGTTCGGCGTTGCTCCTTTCTCTTATCTCTTCAGGAGTGGGTGTTGGTGTCGGTGGTGAGGGTGGGATTGTACTAATTTCGTCTTCGTCGGGGAACGGGATGTTGTATTTTTCGTAAGTCTCAATTGTTTCAGGGTCGGAAAAGAAGTCTTCGCGTGCGTCTATTAATGTTTCGGTTCGGTCTTCGGGTTCCCACGGGATGCGTCCGCCTATACCTGTAAGGTGCTCCGGCATGAGGTCGGAGGTGTATATGTCGGCACGTTTTGCAATATACTCATCGACATAGGGTGTGATTTTTTCGGCAAGTGGTTCATCATGCTGCTTTATATTGTCGAGCATGCAAGTGAGTACTTGCATACTTTCATTGATAGTAGCACGGCTCTTGAGGTTTTTGATAGTGAGTGTGAGCTTGTGCAATGTATCGACTTCTTTGTAGGAGACGGGGTTGGTGAGCCGTCGCTCTGAGAGGTAGTATTCTGTAAGGTGCCCGAAAATAAGGTAGCAATTCTCTGCGAGAATGGCGGGCATGTGATTGACGGATTTTTTGAGTCGGTTCCAGTTCCCTTCTTTGACCCAATAGGACATTGTACGCCTGCTGATATTGAGGAGGTTTGCAATTTGTGTTTTTGTGAGCTCCGTCTGAAAGAAGAGATTGCGGGCTTGCTGTTTTTGTTCTGTTTTCATGCGATAATAGGGTTTAGTATATAAAGGTCTTTATAGGTTTTGAGAATGGCAAGTCGGGTTTTTATGGTAATGCGATTTTTGACCTTTCATAAGACGCTATGGGGTTATCATGGAAATTAAAGCCCCTCCCCGGCCCTCCCCTCCGACTTTATCGGAGCAGGCTGCGGAGAGGGAGGTGGTTCGTGCTACTCGTGTTGTTGTGTTTTTTTGTTGGTAGTAGCCGCGCCGAACCAGGACATTAGGGGTATTGCTATCACTATCCTTTACCCTTATCCCCTAAAGGGTGACGTGGGTTGTGATGAACTATGGGTGAGCCTTGTGGGTTTGTTTCTACCAATGAGTTCCATCAGCCATTTATTCGAAATGTCTAAATATCATAAATGCAAGGCCAATACAAAACAAGGGGATAAAAATTTGCTTGTTGTATTTTGCGAGCCAGTTGGGTAAGAATATGTCAAAATTATCACGGGTCGATGCTGAATATTTTCTTGCCATAACAGTAAGCGGACACCTGCCATTAAACACGAGAAGTACCAGCCCTTCTCCAATAACGGCTGCGACAGCCCACCATGAATAAACAGAAACGTTACCTGTAATACCACTCCACAATACATAGCATATTACAAACACAAACAGACACCAAATAAGCGTATGGATAATCTTGATAAAATTCAACTTTGTAGATGATTCCATAATCACATGGGGAAAACAACAGGAAGATAAAAGTAATGAACATATTATCATTCTAGCTAACGTCTCTTAACCGGTTTCTTGATTATAGTCACCATTGAGCAGTCCGAGCAGGCACCACCCTGTTGTCAGAGTTTGCAATTCTGGTGCTTCGGCAGGCAGTTGAAAATATAATCTATTCCCCGATTCGTCAATCCGGAGATTGACTACCGCAGTGACGTAGTCAGAGACGTACGGCAATCAGCAATATTTTTATAAAATACGATTTGTGGAGACATAATTTTGACGGGAGCGAGACGCTCCGGGCTTTATGGACGAAGCGTGATGCTTCGACCAGTGGGGGCAGTCTGGGTGGACGCTACCCTCTTGTCGGAGATTGCAACTCTGGTGCTTTGGCAGGCGATTGAAAGTATAATCTATTCCCCCGCTTCGTCAATCCGGAGATTGACTACCGCAGTAACGTAGCGTAACGCCTCGACAGGAGGGGCCTGTTATATGCGCCATATCGCCCAACTAGCGGCTCCCTTCATCTTAAATTATTGGAGGATATCGCTACTGTTTTACGAACCGATTTAAATGTGTACCATTTATACGAAGCAGGTAAATGCCTGATGAAAGATCCGATACATTTATTCGCTCAGTTTTCTTGCTGCAATCTTTAGCAAGTAATACCCTACCAAGAACATCAGAAATTGAGATACTAGTAATCACGGTCTTCGATTTAATAGTCAGGTCACCGGACGTGGGATTTGGAAACAAACGTATTCCATCTTCTATATTCGCAGTACTTCCTACACCTGTTTCCGGACACCCAATACCATTTTTCACTTCATTTGTCATCACTACGTCGTTTACGTCAAAGTAAATGCCGGCCCGATTAATTATTTCGGCTCCATCGGGTATGCCTGCCTTCGTCTTAATACTATACATTACAGCGCCATCGCAGAGACCGTGGTGCGAACTGTCGAGCAGATTAATGCTCGGAAAGTCGAACTTAATAATATTCCTACCCACCGCATCCTTCCAGGTCGATACGTACATGGTATGACTGGCCATCACTATTTTCATTGTCGAAGGATCGAGGTAATCAGATAAAGTGTCCATCACATAAATATTGTGCGCAGTATCATTTCCGGTGTTCTCGAAGTGTATATCATACTCCAGATCTATCGGGACCTCCCCTGAAACAAAGCATCTGTCGGGGCGCACCCAAATAGCATTAGGATCACAGCCTGCACGTACCGTGTCAACCTTGATAAATATATTATTCGTTGTGTCCGCATCTCCGACGATTGGTGTCAGCGTCATTCTTGTATGTACGGTATCGCCTATGGTTAACGCTACTGTACCGTACTCCGCTTCATAATGAAGCCGCAATGGCGAAGACATGCCAGAAGACAATGCACTTAAGTCCCATACGATGGTGCCGGGTACTGCAGAAACAGCAGCAGGGCTTATCTGAGTTGGCGCACCAGCATATTTTGAACTATAGTTAAGCGTGAGGGTTCCTGTCATTGGTGTGCAGCCCGAGTTTTGAACATATACATTTGCCCATTGGTCACGAACACCGGTTACCGGAATTACAGCATTTACCGAAAGGTCGAAGGAACTACCCGATGTGCAGCTCATCCCAAAATATTTAATCGGATAAATGTACACGCCCGGAACAAGGCTGTCGTAAATAATGCCGGAAGACGGACCAGTTGTAGACATGGTACCATCTGGTATAACGCGGAAGGAATATACATCGCCGATTGTTCCGTATGCCGTATAATAAAATCCCCCTGTTGCAGAAACTGTATCTATCGCCACTCCATTTGAGTCTATCTCGGTTAATACAGGTTTGGCAAGGGCTGTTTCAGTCGACTGGTATAACCCATCGCCATTGCTATCATAGAAAAACCTCACTGGCAAGGTGGCGCAGAAAATATTGTCATAGGTAAATCTGAGAGAATCTATAAGCGAGCCTGCATCATACAACATTTGTTTTATCGTATAAGTGCCGGGTGCATTATAGGTATGCGAGAAAGATGCATACCCGCCGGATATCCCTGGTGCAATTGCGACAACATCACTAATACCGTCGCCGTAAAAATTGTGCAAGCTATATGTGGAAGAATATGCGCGCGTGGTAGTTGTAATAAGCGGGCCGTTGCACAAGCGATTTAGGTCTGTCCCAAAAGTATCTGCGGCAAATGCAGGTGTACCTAAGCCTGCACATACTTGAATGTTCTTGAGACGTTTGCGACTTCGTCCGGCTCCGTTGGTAGCCATAAAACCAAAATGCCCGGTACCCCAAATTGGACTAAACCCATTCATAACAACAGCACCTCCATCAAAATTCGCAGTAATATTTCCATGGTCATAATTTACAACACAGTGATGCCATTGAGAATCAGTAAGAAACATCTGATGGGTGAGCGGAGTACAAATATTAGTGTCCGGTCCGGAACCACCACTCCAACTATAGTGTGTAGAGTTAATTTTTTTCATATAAATCTCATCAACGCAGCCTATTGTTCGGAACGCTAATGCAAACCCTGATACTGTGTCAGGAAAACCAAGCTGACCGCCCTCTTTCGATGTACTACCCAATCCGGAAAGCGGAGAAGTGAAAAACCAAAATGTTAATCCATCTGAGCAGGAGTAATTACTGTCAATCATAAAGTCGAAGGAAGCACTAAACGTAGATGCGGTGCCATACAGGGTTGCGGGTATTGAATTGTACAAGAAGTTGTTCTCAGAAGAAATAGAATTGCAAGCAACGAATGTGTCATTGATATACTTGCAACCATGAGATCTGCTCGACCCTCTTTTCCACGCAATTGTGTCTGAAGGGATATTGAACAGGTTCATGCATTGAGCAATTGACTCAAACGAGCCACCCTGCAATAACAAGAAAAGGCTACATATTTTCAATAGGTTTTTCATAACAAAAAGTTTAATGATCTCACAATAATAAAAAGAGAAACAAGAGCTTGACTTTATTCTCAGCAGCTAAGCATTCATAAATACTAATATCCTACCCATGCAAGATATTATATTTTAAAGATAGGTAAATTTATTGAAATTTCTTTTTTCATCGACTTACCCCACTCGTCCGAGTTTGTAACTCGGATGCTTTGGCGTGGCGTTTTCAACGCAAGTAATATCGCCCCTCCCTTCGAGGCGTGTGTTGAATTAAAAGCGATACAATCGCTGTACCTTAGAATCTGCGTTGCAAACACCGACTAGTGGAGCTTGCAACTCTGGTGCTTTGGCAGGCGATTGAAAGTATAGTCTATTCCCCCGCTTCGTCAATCAGGAGATCGATTACCACAGTGACGTAGTCAGAGACGTACGCCAATCAACAGTATTTTATAAGATACGCTTAGTGGGGTAACTGAGATATTATTTTGACGGGAGCGAGACGCTCCGGGCGTTAGGGACGAAGCGTGATGCTTCGACCAGCGGGAACCTTAGAATCCGCGTTGCCATCACGGATTAGTGGTGGTAGTTGCTATACATTCACTTAATTTTTATTTGGTCACTATCCTCTATTTCATCGGGTCGTATGTCTCTATCCATTGCGATAAGCATATTGATTAAATCCCGTCTGGGCAACTCCATACATTTACCATTGAATGCAAAAACAGAACCATAACCTATACATAAAGAATCAGTTTTTCCCGATTCATGATTGATAAATATTCTGGCACGGCTATCTATATCACAGCTGGCATGAGCATTACAAGGGTTTGACTCTATTATCCACTGTAATATCTGCTTCTGCTTATCTTTTTCATAGATATAAAAGGTATCTCGGGGAATAAGATTGCCTACATCCTCACAGGGAACAGAAATAACAGTTTCAATACTCATTTTCGTTTTTATTATCGTTATAACCTTCACAGGATCGCCTTTGTCTTTATGCTGAAATGAGCATAATAGAATACATGCAACAATATACACTTGTTTCATTTCGCTATTTTTAATTAGAACTTTTACTATCTTCATCAGATTAAATATATCTACCCAATCTACTCGCTGTAAGTGTAATGAAGTATATGTCATATTGGTCTCGTATTTGATATCCTGTACTCAAAAACGAACACCTAAATATAAGTTGTTTGGCTAAACCTTGTATTGGGGCACGCTTATTCGTCGGTCAGAAACCGACTACCTTGCCTGCCGTAGAATTTTTCTATGGCAAACGCAGACTTCCGGTTGCAAACCGGTTACACTATATTTGTCACGAGTTTGCTCACGCACTGTGCTAGACTACAAACTCGCGCCAGTGGAGAACCTTCAGAAAATCCCTCTGGTCGAAGGGGCTTCCTTCGTCCTAAACACATGGCGGTTCTCGCTCCTGACCAACGCCTCCCTACAGCCCCTTACAGATACTACTCGCAATACCAGGTCCTTCATAGATAAAAGCCGGTGTACACCTGAACTAAAGACGCTCCGGCAGCGGTAAATATGCCTCCGGATGCAATGATGGGTAAAGTGCCTTATTTACACACTCACTATATACAGAAATAAAAAGTGGCTGCCCTTTTGAGACAGCCACATTATCACATTTATGCAAGAAAAATTTATTTTTTTGCTGCTGCTTCTTCTGCTGCTGCAGTATCGGCCGCCTGACGTAGCGCACGCGTTGTAACAACAGACGCAATTGGAATACGTGGAGAGTTCATGATTTCCATATTCTCTGCAACTACATCCTGCACGCGAATGTTTCCATGTAATTCCAGATCATCAATCTTCACCTCGATATGCTCAACAAGATACCTAGGATAAGTTCTAACCTTAAGCGACTTCATCTTAAGTTCCAAACGTCCACCCACTTTTACTCCGACGGGCTGGCCAACGAAGTTCAACGGTAGGTTTGCAATAACTTTCTGACCATCAACCAATTCTAAAAAGTCAACGTGCATCAACTCATCGGTAATCACGTCAAACTGCAAGTCTTTCATAATGGTTCTGTAGGTAGTACCATCAATAGTGATTTCTGCAATCTGGAACTCAGGTGTGTACACCAAAGTACGGAAAGCCATAATAGGCGCGCTAAAATGGATGATTTCTTTTCCTCCGTATATAACGGCAGGCACTTGTTGCTCAGAACGAATGTGGCGTGTAGCTTTTTTGCCAAGTTCGCTTCTTCTTGTTCCTTCAATTTTTACACTTTTCATTTTTAGTGTTTTTCTCTTTCAGCGCCGGGCGAATACCCACCAAACATCCGGTCGTTGAAATTGTTTCTAAATAAAGGTTTTCCCTGTCTGTTCGGGAGGTGGATTTTTTTGTTTAAACAGTCGTAAATTTCTTATAATATCATCTATTTTCTTTGGCTATGAATAAACAAAGAACTGATAGACTTATTTTCAAATGTATTTCTGATAGCTACGGCAAACAGTTTTGCTGTCGGCAATACTTTAATCTTATCGATTTGCTGCTTCAAAGGTATTGTATCGCATACCACCAGCTCTTCTAACTCTGAGTTAGCCACATTTTCATATGCCTTGCCACTCAACACAGGATGGGTACAAAATGCCCTTACAGACAATGCACCTTTCTCTTTCAGGATAGCCGCAGACTTACACAAAGTACCGGCAGTATCGCAAATATCATCAATCAATATAACGTTTCTACCAGCCACATCGCCGATTACAGTCATTGCTGCAATTTCATTGGCTCGTTTGCGCTGCTTGTCGCAGATCACCATATCTACCTGAAAGTACTTAGCTACTTCTCTCACTCTGTTGGTACTACCTACATCAGGCGCCGCAAAAATCAGATTGTCGATTTTCAGGTTTTCGATATAAGGAATAAAGATTGCAGACGCATCGAGGTGATCGACAGGAATGTCAAAAAAGCCTTGAATCTGCGGAGCGTGCAGGTCCATTGTCATTACCCGATTGGCACCGGCAACTGTCAGCAAATTGGCAACCAATTTGGATGCAATAGCCACACGAGGCTTATCTTTTCTATCTTGTCTGGCCAAACCAAAGTATGGAATAACTGCGGTAATGTAGCCTGCGGACGCTCTACGGGCCGCATCTATCATCATAAGTAGTTCCATCAGATTATCTGACGGTGAGAATGTTGACTGAACCAGAAAAACATAATCACCCCGGATAGACTCCTGAAACACCGGCTGAAATTCGCCATCGCTGAACTGCTGAATACTAAGCGCACCCAACTCAACACCAAAGCTTTTTGCAATTTTTTCCGCCAGATATGACGACTTTGTACCTGAAAATATCTTCACTGAGGATTCCATAACTGTATAATGGGTGGCAAAGTTACATAAAGCGATTCATAAAGCCTAAGCAAATATCTAACTAACAAACCAATTCAAACACAAAATACCAGGAAACAGAAAAACACAACCCTACACCTGTTTACGATTTAGAACAGACAGTCTTTTATTTACCACCTTCAACCATACCTGCATTCCATTATTATTCCAATGCGTATCACCTACCCTATATAAAGATGCAGGGTCTGACGTTTGCTTAAATTTATTGTAGACATCGAGACAAGGCATAATTAGCCGTTTGTCGTTCTGAAGCAAAGGAATAAAACCATTATACCCTTCAGGCTGTAATATGGTAGCCGGGTTAGGAATTACAGATAGACATACCTCCATAAATCCCAGACTTTTGTATTTGGTATATATCGAGTTGAGGGTATTTACTACGTAATTCATTTCGGTATCTGATATCGGCGCGTAAGAACTGTATATACCATGATTTATCACCGTAGACTTGAAAAACAAAAAGTTTCCGTCTTTAGATATCGATATATTTCCTGATGCTCTATTAAAAAGATAATAATTAAGTTCAGCTTTCAGGAATTTCAGGCGATTGATAAAATTATAGTCAAATAACAGGTATTCCAGATTTTTGTTAACTACTGCAGACAGGTTTTTTTTTCCGTCTCCGCCTGTAGCTGCATAATCCGACCTCTTCGAAAAGTCAAAAAAGTAACGATTCCTTAGTATACCCCTTACAAATCGTTCAGTAATTTCTATTATCAAAACATTTTTCTTGGTGGGGTCAGGCGTATATGTGAATGGGCGAACATTCTTGAAGTGCTGATATGTTGCTACACCTTTAAAAATATAACCGGGCAAATCAGCGGTGTAGCTATCTCCTATTATACACAAGTTAATAGAGCCTTTTGTGGAATCATGATAGTTTGGGTATTCATATTCGTAGGGTTCCTGAAATTTGACGACATGATCTAAATATGCCATCCTAGTCAAATCACCCCATTTCGATTTATATTTTCCATACCACTTATCATTCATGGCATTTTGATTGTTCCACTCCCATATTTTGGCAAGCGTTCTACTAGAAACAGAAGTCGTTACAAGTCCGATGCCAATAATAACACATATATATGCAAGTATCTTCTTCAAACGCAGCTAAAATTGAAAATAAATAAATTGATTTTCATCAAAAACACCAAAAAAGTAACAAACGATAACCATCAACGATAAGTAAACCCAAAAAGAAGAATCTTTCTGTATAAAATGCTTTTGCCACTTGTACTCCCTCAACATCATCACTAAAATGAAAAATACCGAAACTACCAACTCTACCCCATTTAAACCAGCATTAAGCCCCCCTGATTTCATTGTTACTATTCCCCATATATAATCAATTGCCTCCCCGATATTCGCCGCTCTGAAAAATACCCAACAAAATGTAACAACAATAAAATTAGCTACTATCAAAAATGCACTCGCTGCGTACTTATTTAGCTTACCAATGTTAGGTTTATGTGGCATAATGGTTACTAAAACCCCATGTATTGCCCCCCAAATCACAAACGTCCAATTAGCCCCGTGCCATAGTCCGCTTAATAAAAATACTATAAATACATTTCTTTTGCGCTTAGCCTCCCCTTTTCTGTTTCCTCCCAATGGGATATATAAATAATCCCGAAACCATGTAGAGAGTGATATATGCCACCTTGTCCAAAACTCTGATACACTTTTAGATATATATGGCTGATTAAAGTTCTCCATAAGATTTATACCCATTACTTTTGATGCTCCGATTGCTATATCTGAGTAACCTGAGAAGTCACAGTATATCTGTATTGAATACAACATTGCACCGATTAATAGCGTTACTGACGACAGGTTTTCATGGTTATAAAAGCAGTGATCAACAGCAATTGATACCCTATCGGCAATAACGACTTTCTTAAAAAAGCCCCACAACATCCGGGAAATACCTTCTTTAATATTGTCCCAATTATACTTTCTGTACTCATGAAACTGAGGCAGCATATTTTGTGGTCGCTCAATAGGCCCTGCAACCAACTGCGGGTAATACATCACATATAAGGCATAGACTACAAAGTTTCGTTCCGGCTTCTGATTTCCCCGGTACACTTCTATGGTATAACTCATTGCCTGAAACGTATGAAAAGAAAGCCCGATAGGCAAAATAATATCAATATAAGGTAACTGATAATGAGGAACCAAATACTCAATAAGAGGTTCGAAGCTCCCCAACAGAAAATTAAAATATTTATAAAACACCAGTATCCCAACATTCGCAACAATACTGACGACTAACAACATCTTCCGCTTGTGCCCTGCAGAATTGTGTATATATATTCCCGCTACATAATCTATAATGATGGTAAAAAACAGAATAAGAATATACAACGGCACAAACGTCATATAAAAATAACAACTAGACAATAACAACAACCAAACGCGTAATTTTTGCTGTTTCAATTGGAAGAACAGTATCGTCACAACCATGAAAAACACCAAAAAATGAATAGAATTGAATATCATATATATGCAGGACGATCGTGCGTAGACAAACGAAGGTAAAAATAATACTTAGCGAGAAAAATAATAAATTTAAATTATTGGTAAGCTTATTTTCAGAACTGTCATATAACAATCAACTGTCTTCAAAATCTTGAATGACTAAAGGATTAAAACCATAATTTTGTGACTCAAAAGTTATCTAGTACCAAGGAATACAGAATAAAATTATGGATACGAAGAAGAGAATAATTCGTGCCCCTCATGGCACACAACTTAGTTGTAAAAACTGGGTGGCTGAAGCGGCCTACAGAATGATTCAAAATAACCTTGACCCGGAAGTGGCTGAACGCCCCGAAGATTTGGTTGTATATGGCGGCATAGGTAAGGCGGCTAGAAACTGGGAGAGTTTCGATAAAATACTGGATTGTCTGCGGAATCTGGAAGAAGACCAGACGCTAATGGTACAAAGTGGGAAGCCTGTTGGAGTACTCCGCTCACACAAAGATGCTCCCCGGGTTCTCATAGCCAATAGTAACCTGGTCGGACGATGGGCTACCTGGGAACACTTTCGTGAATTGGAAGCAAAGGGTCTGATGATGTATGGTCAAATGACAGCGGGCAGCTGGATATATATAGGATCGCAAGGCATTGTACAAGGCACATACGAAACATACATGTCATTGGCAGATATACATTACAATGGCTCGCTTAAGGGCACACTGAATGTTACTGCGGGCCTTGGCGGCATGGGTGGTGCACAACCGCTTGCCATCACGATGAACGAAGGTGTTTGTCTTGCAGCCGAAATGGAGGAATGGCGCATCCTGAAAAGAATAGAAACCAGATATCTGGATAAATGGACGTCTGATATAGATGAGGCTATAGACTGGTCATTAGAAGCAAAGAAAAATGGAGAACGTGTATCGATTGGAGTTTGTTGCAATGTCGTAGACCTCCTGCAAAGGCTGATTGATAGAAACATCACGCCCGATACACTTACCGACCAGACATCTGCACACGATGCACTAATCGGATATTTCCCTGAAGGAATGAGTGTAGAAGAGGCGAATGTATTGAGAGAAAAAGCTCCGAAAGAATACGAAGAGCGTTCGTTGGACACAATGGCAAAACATGTTCGTCAAATGCTGGAGCTGCAAAAAAGAGGGGCTGTAACTTTCGATTATGGCAATAATCTACGTGGTCAGGCCCATGACAAACGAGGAGTTGAAAACGCATTTGACTTCCCCGGATTTGTACCGGCCTACATACGGCCTTTGTTTTGCGAGGGAAAGGGTCCTTTCCGCTGGGTAGCATTAAGCGGTGACCCTGAAGATATATACACTACAGACAAGGCGTTGATGGAGTTATTCCCCGAGAATAAAGGTTTGCACAGGTGGTTGCACATGGCAAAAGAGCGTATTGCTTTTCAAGGATTGCCATCACGTATCTGTTGGTTAGGTATGGGTGAGCGCGAAAAAGCTGGTTTATTATTCAATGAGCTGGTACGTACGGGGAAAGTAAAAGCGCCTATCGTTATTGGTAGAGACCACCTCGACACAGGTTCAGTAGCGTCTCCTAACAGAGAAACGGAAGCCATGAAAGATGGTAGTGATGCCGTAGCAGACTGGCCGATTCTGAATGCACTTATCAATACTGCCGGCGGTGCCAGTTGGGTTTCTTTCCATCATGGAGGCGGTGTAGGAATGGGCTATTCGTTACATGCAGGAATGGTAATTGTAGCTGATGGCACTGATGATGCAGAGCGTAGATTGCGCCGTGTATTATTCAACGATCCTGCGATGGGTGTTATCCGTCATGCGGATGCCGGCTACGATATTGCTATAGAAACAGGCGACAAATTCGGACTAAATTTGTAATTGCAAATACCCCTTAATATTTCGTCTATTACATAAAACAATGAACCCATTGCTTAAGCAATGGGTTCATTGTTTTATAGCACAAGATAGTAGTCTATTCTTCGAACATCTGCAACTTATTCAGGCTCCTGTATAACCCATCCGGTAACCCTATAAGCTCCTGGTGAGTGCCACTTTCCTTCACTACCCCATCCTCCAATACAAGAATCTGATCTGCATTTCGTATAGTTGATAGACGATGAGCAATAACAAAGGAGGTACGGTTTTTCATGAGATTGTACAATGCCTCCTGGACCAATGATTCAGACTCAGAGTCAAGCGAGCTGGTAGCCTCATCCAGTACCAAAATGACCGGATCTTTAAGAATTGCGCGGGCAATGGCAATACGCTGGCGTTGGCCGCCTGACAGCTTTACTCCTCGCTCACCTACCATTGTCTGATACCCTTCCGGGAACCCTGAAATAAACTCATGTGCGTTTGCCTGTTTTGCTGCGCTGAAGACAGCTTCCTCCGAAGCATCCGGGTTTCCATAAGCGATATTTTCATAAACCGTCCCGCCAAATAGCAAGATATCCTGCGGTACGAGCGCCATTTGCTTACGCAACTCTGATAACGGTATTGAGGTTGCATCCCTTCCATCGAACTGGATTTTGCCCTCATCCGGCTCATAAAAGCGCAATAGCAAGGACACTATCGTACTCTTACCTGCTCCACTCGGCCCAACAATGGCTATTTGCTGACCGCTACGGGCATTCAGGCTCAGGCTTTTAATGACCGGCATCTCTTTCCGTGAAGGATAGCTGAAAACAATTCCTTCCATCTCCACGTTTCCTTTCAGTTTATTCTCCTCCTGCACTAGGGTATTAACGATCGATACCTGTTCTGTTTCTTCTTTCAGCAGCTCCCTTACACGCTGAGTAGCGCCAAGTGTTTTTTGCAACTGACTAAACATCTCAGCAAAACCTGCCATTGTACCACCAACAAACGCTGTATATACTACAAATGCCGTAAGGTCACCGAATGAAAGCTGTCCACTCTGCATTAGCCCGGCGCCATACCATACAACCAACACAATTGCACCAAATACGCTAAAAAGCATAAACGACACAAACAGCCCACGGAAACGTCCATTCTTAATAGCAAGACTAACGACCTCACGTATATGCTTTTGGTACCTGGCTATCTCATACCATTCGTTGGAAAATGCTTTTACATTGCTGATACCTTGTAATGTTTCCTGCACAACAGTATTGGAATCTGCCAACTGATCCTGCGCTTTGCGCGACATCTTACGTATAAACTTCCCAAACACCAGCGCTATTACTACTATTACAGGCACAACCGAGAGCATAATGGCAGTCATTTTAGGGCTGATATAGAATATCAAACCTATACCAATTACCAATGTTAAAACGCCACGCAGCAATTCTGCCAATAGTCCGGTCACGGCGTCCTGTATTTGCGAGACATCAGCTGTAATTCTGCTGGATAACTCTCCCACCCTACGCTGAGCAAAAAAGTTCATCGGCATCATTATCATGCGTTTGTATATATCCTGCCGCATGTCTGCGACAGCATTCTCACCGACATATGTAAAGAGATATATCCGCAAATAAGAAAATACCATCTGAAGTGCCAAAACACCTATCATCACCAACGCAATACTGCCGGGTGACGCTAACAATGTGTCTTTCACATCGCCATGGGCACTATCAATCAATCGCTTTAACAGGTACGGAAACGCCATTATCGTACCACTGGAAAATCCGATAAATATAAGGCCGGCGATAAACGAACCACGATATGGGTTGAGGTAGCGAAAAATAATCATCGCCTCCTTCATGGCTTCTTTAGTAATTTTTGCCTTCGGCGATTCTTCCCTGTTTGTATCTCTGTTTCGAGCCATTAAATAAAAATCTGCACTATATAACTTACGAATGCAAAGTTAAGTTACATTATCTGTCACAGCATACCTTTTCGGTAAGTGTTTGTCTTTTCTCGGTAAAAAGAAGTGTTTTCGTATTGCAAACATCAAGGGAGCTATTATAGATAAATAATGCACGTTGTCGCATTGCACCCAAATAACAATTAGTCGAATAACTCAGGATCTACAATATATCCGGATACAGTATCAACAGGTTTAAAATATACGCTATTCAACCTGTCGTAAGGAATCATATCCCATTGAACAATAAGCGACTTAGTTACGTCCTTCGCCCATCTACGCTCGGCAGTGTTATCAGAAATCAAAATAGAAGCAAATTTCCCACTTTCAATTGATGACAACAACCAGAATTCATAAGAGGTTCCCCAAATCAGTTTTAATCGAGATACATCGAGCTTTTTACTACTGACAATCATTTTCCGGCCACCATATTTTTTTAGAAATTCACGTTCCCAATTGAGGCGTTCAGTATAGGATACATGCGTCGACTGAATTCGTAGACAACCTGTTATCATAATCAATACCATTAACGCTAAGGCTAAGTTTCGATTCATGTTAGGTAACACATCAAAGACAAGAGGCAAGCCCAAAAAAAAGCCCAAAGGCAAGTACTGCGCTTCAATATAAAAAAGAGGTGTATAATCTCCGGGGTAGCAAGTGTTAACAAGCAATATATAGCCGAGAACTGTACCTGAGAAGAAGCCTGCCTTCAAGTACTCTTTTTTTGAAATATATTGAAATAGAACAATAGAAAATACAATTGGTATCCAATAAAACTTTTCCAGGCAGTTTGACAAAAACCTATGAGTAGCATAAGTGTCAAAATAGCTTGGGAATAATGTGATAAAATTGTTGAGTCCTCTAAACGCGCTTTCATCATATCCTGTTGAATAAAATAGAAGTTTAAAAACAAAAGTGGCTACAAATACAGCACCAATGGCAAGCAGTATCCTTCTGTCCAAATGAATATCATTGCGTAATAAGAAGAAACAAATGGAGTAAAACATCACCACAATCATCAGCGGATGAAAGAAAACAATTGTCACAATCAGTAATACAGATATGACAATTAACGGTAACCGGAGCGTCTTCCATTTCTTTCCCCATAATAGAGAAAAGAGCACCATTGTCAATGCTATCGCCTGAGGAGACTGAGCAGTCGGCCAATAGAATGCATCAGAGAGAAACAGAATATTGACAAGCAATATGACTAGTGCAAAACGGTAGCGCTTCAGCAGTATACCACATATCAAGTAACATACCAGAAAAACCGATACAAAACCAACGGAAAATGCAATACTGACCAGGGTAAGTGGCAACTTCGCTTTAATACACAAAAGCGGAAATATTCGGGCAAACCCATCGCCGAAACGATAAATCTGAACTGCGAAGTTGCTATCCTTAGCCATATAAAAAACGGAACAGGCTGCATCTATAAAAACTATCCGCTCCAAATAGTACACTACAGCAAGTACTAACAGCACAACGTAAACTGCTAAACCAATAAAATAACTTCTTTTGAAAATATCCATAGGGTTACGCTTATTCAAAAAATAGCACTATAAAAAACAAAACCGTCGGTTACGAGCAACAGTAATTTAAGTAAGGAGTTGACGGCAACACATACTGAAAAAGCAACAATGATGCCAAGAATTATTCCCATGCAATAAAACTGCAACTTTAGGGTAATTTGAAACCTTAGAACAACCTGAATGTTGCCTATCAAATACAAACGAACAACGGGTTTCAGAATAAACTGAAACCCGTTGTTCGTATTACACACCGTACTTCGGTGTTATTTCTATCGGCGAATGGTCACATGGAACACCTTGCTTCTTTCGCCGGAACGTACATTAACCAGATACATTCCATTAGCAAGCATATTGTCAATTACCACTTGTTGATCAAGTGAACCATTATTAGCCATCGCTGTACTTCTGTATACTATCTGACCCAACATGTCTGCAACTTCAATGTAGACCTTGTCATCATTTGTAGTACCTACAAAGCCCTTGATACTGAATGTACCATTGTTAGGGTTAGGCATCAACTTCAGGTCCATATCTGCCTGAGCTACATTGACAACTCCAACCGAACCAACATTTATAACGATGGTATTGAAAGAGTACAAACCACCACATCTACCACTGCTTAGAACACGACACGTAACGGTGTCTTTGTCTTCAAGCATATTGGTAAGGAAGGTCAGTGAAGTTGCACCCGCAATCGGAGTACCATTCAATATCCACTGTAATTCAGGTGCAGGACCTGCATTAATTATAGATGCTGTAAACTCTACAAACTGACCAGGTGTAATCTCAGTAGTTCCAACATCTGTTGTTATAACAATCGTCGGTACCAATGGACTTTCAACCACCATGTTCACTAAACTGCTTGCTACTGTATCAGCAGTGCGGCATGTAGCAGAACTAGTCAGTTTACAGTACACTCTGTCACCGTTATTCGGAATCACAGTGTACATATCACCGCTACCTACAACCGTATCATTTCTCATCCAAGTGTAAATCGGAGCCGAACCACCATGATCAGGTGTCGCTGTGAATGTAACAGCAGAACCATTACAAACCGTATCACCCGGATCAGCAGTTACCGTTACCGCCGGAGTTACCGTAGGACTAACTGTCATCGTCATCATAGCGTTCGCTACCGAAGGCATAGGACAAGCAACGCTGCTGGTCATTTCTACCGTAACGACATCGCCGTTAGATGGAACATAAGAGTAAGTAGCAGCACCGGAACCTGCCGGAGTAGCATTTACGTACCATTGGTAAACAGGAGTAAGACCTCCATTTACACCGGCCGCAGTAAACGTCACACCCGTACCGGAGCAAAGCGTACCTGAAGTACTTGACGTAATCGTAACACCAGGAGTAACCGTTGGCGTTTCTGTAACAGTAGCTACACCAGTCATCGCATTTCCGCAACCTGTTGTTGCGTTAGTTGCCATTACCGAGTAAGTTCCCGCTGTCTGCATACCGAATCCGATAGCCAAACCTGTACCCGCAACCGGACTACCGACTGCTGTTGCGCCATTGTACAACTGGTATTCAACGCCAGGAGCAGAACCACCTAAGCCAACTGTAACACCTGTACCACCTTCGCAGTAGCTACCACCACCAACTACAGGATATGCAGATGGCAACGGATTAACAGAAACCGTAGCGATACCACCCATATTTTGCGTACAACCGGTAATGGTATTTACCGCAACAACTGAGTAGGTACCGGAAACAGACTGTATGCCGAAGCTAAAGGCACTTCCACTTCCTGCTACCGGACTACCAACTGCCGTAGTGCCTCTGTATAGTGTATACTCGATATCTGACATAGAACCTGAAAGTCCTACATAGACACCGGCATCACCTGCACAATAGCCACCGCCACCAGTCATAACATATACGTCCGGAGTCGGGTTAACAACAATCGTTGCGCTACCGGCCATATTAGACGTACAAGTTGTTGCCGGGTTTCTAGCTACCACGGTGTAAACACCGGCAGTAGAATAAACTCCGAAGTCAATAGACAATCCTGTTCCTGCTACCGGAGTACCAACAGCTGTACCATCTCTGAACAACTGATATGTGATACCTGTTGCAGATCCATCAATACCAACGTGTCTGCCGGCAGATCCACTACAATAGTTTCCACCACCTGTTACGTTAAAGACAGTCGGCAACGGATTGCTGCTCACGAACACGCTGCTTGCCATATTTCTAACGCACCCGTTAGTAGCATTTACAGCAACAACATCGTATGTACCCGGTACTGTCTGAGGACCGAATGTGACAGAACTTCCTGTACCAGCTACGACTGTACTTGTAGCAACCGCTGCTCTACGTAGTGTATAGTTTATACCTGTCTCTGAACCACTCAACGTTACCGGTACTCCAACAGAACCTTCACAGAAAGCACCGCCACCGGAAACAAAGAACAATGCAGGACGAGGTGTTACCGTCACACTTGCACTACCTGCCATATTTGCACTACAACCGGTAATTGAGTTGGTTGCAGACACTGAGTAAACACCGGCAATCGTTTTGTAACCGAAGCTAACAGAAGAACCTGTACCAGTTACATCTGCACCTGACACCGTAGCACCACGGTACAAGCGATAAGTCACATTGGTATCGGAACCACTTAATGCGATATTGATACCGGCACCACCTTCACAATAACTAGACGCACCTGCAACTACCGTATGAACTACAGGAAGCGGATTAACCACTATTGTAGCCGCACCTGTCATCGCCGCAGTACAACCAGTTGTCGCATTTGCTGCCATCACTGTGTAATTACCTGCTGCCATAAACGTACCGAATGAAACAGGACCACCTGTGCCCGTCATTACACTACCTACTGCAACAGAACCATTATATATTGTATAGTTGACACCTATCTGAGAACTACTCAATCCAACACTTGCACCGGAACCACCCACACAATAATTACCACCACCGGTTACATCAAAGGCAACAGGAATAGCATTTACGTTAATGTCAGCAAAACCAGACATATCACTTACACAACCGGTTGTTGCATTAGAAGCTACAACTGTATAGTTGCCAGCCTCAGTTTGTACACCAAAGTCAAGCGCTAAACCAGCACCTGTCAATGGACTTCCAACAGCAGAGCCATCTTTGTACAACTGATACATGATACCAGCTTGTGATCCGTCTGTACCGATATTAAATCCTGTACCATCTGCACAATAAGTACCTCCGCCTGTTACATTGTACACAACCGGAGCAGGGTTCAACCCAACCGTTGCTGTACCAGTCATTGCAGACGTACAAAGAGTAGACACATTCTGTGCCATCACCGAGTAAGTACCAACAGTTGTCATGATACCAAATGTAAGTGCACCACCAGTTCCTGACATCGGCATTCCTACTGCTGTAGCACCATTATACAATTGGTAATTCACTCCAACCTGTGAGCTGCTCAGTCCAACAGCTACTCCCGCATCACCTGCACAGAAGTTACCTCCACCAGTCACTGACTGAGCAACCGGAAGCGGATTAATATTTATCACTGCTGAGCCGGACATTGCAGCACTACATGTGGTAGAACTGTTAGCAGCCATTACACTATAAGTACCAGCAACGCTGAACATACCGAAGCTGATCGGGCTACCGGAACCAAGAACCGGACCTGCCGCAACCGCTGTACCGTTGTACAATGTGTAAGTAACACCTACCTGAGAGCCGTCTAGCGAAATCTCAGTTCCGGCACTACCTGCACATATATTATCTCCACCTTCAACTGTAAATGCATCAGGTAAAGCATTTACGCTAATTGTCGCAGCACCAGTCATGTTTTGCGTACAAGACGTGAATGCGTCTGTTGCCATTACAGTATATATACCAGCCGCAGTCTTCATACCAAAGTTGATTGAAGAACCTGTACCTGCTACAGGAGCACCAACCGGAGTTGTTCCGAGGTACAATTGGTAGTTAACTCCAATAGTAGAACCGCTCAGCGTTACTGCTACACCGGTACCACCTGCGCAATAGGATCCGCCACCCGCTACAACATATTGTGTAGGCAATGGATTAAGACCAACTTCAACTTCGCCTGACATATCGCTTGTACAAGACGTTGCTGAGCTTGTTGCAACTACAGAGTACATACCCGTCGTTGTAATCAACCCAAAGTCAACCGGGCTACCGGTACCGTCAATCGGAGAACCAACGGCAGCAGCACCTTTATACAACTGATAGCTAACGCCAATGTCTGATGCGTCGACTCCAATGTGAACACCGGAACCACCAACACAATATCCACCACCACCGGTAACTGTATATGTAGCAGGAACAGCATTTATGCTAATTGTCGCATCGCCCGACATTGTTGCTGAGCACATTGTCGTTGTGTTGTTTGCCTGAATTGTATACGTACCTGCTGCTGTCTGCAGACCAAAGTCTATTGCAGAACCTGTACCAGCTACCGGACTACCTGTCGGAGTTGCTCCGTTATAGAGCTGATAACTAACTCCAGCCTGAGAACCAGTCAATCCAACATATACGCCACTTCCACCATCACAATAGCTACCACCACCTGTTACAGTGTAAGCAACCGGCAATGGATTGACTACAACTGTCGCGCTGCTGGTCATCGCCGCGCTACAACCAGTTGTTGAATTTGTAGCCATAACAGTGTAAACACCAGCAGCAGTCTGCTGACCGAATGTGATACCGGTTCCGGTACCTGCCATCGGAGTTCCTACAGCCGTTGCACCATTGTACAACTGATAAGTAACACCTGTTTCAGAGCTAGTGATATTAACAAACATTCCAACACCACCGTCGCAATAAGCACCGCCACCTGTTACGGTTTGTGCTACAGGAAGTGCATTTTCAGAAACTGTAACTGTACCTGTCATGCTTGTTGTACAACTTGTAGCAGATTTAGTTCCTACAACAGAGTAAACACCAGAGGTCGTAAACATTCCGAAGTCAATCGCACCACCAGTGCCAGCAACCGGACTGCCTACTGCAGTTCCACCACGATACAGTTGATAGTTCACGTCTACTTCAGAGTTACTCAGGCTAACACTAACGCCTGCACCACCGGTACAGAATGCACCACCACCTGAAACAGCATAAGCTATCGGTTGTGGGTTAACATTAATCTCAGCAGTTCCTGTCATGTTATTTGTACAACCACTCAATGTATTTGTCGCAACTACGCTGTAAATACCTGCATCGGTTTTCACACCAAAGTCAATTGCTACTCCGGTACCGGCCATCGGACTACCAACGGCCGTTGTGCCATTGTATAGTTGATAGGAAATACCCGGAACTGAACTGCTAAGACCTACATGGAATCCTGTACCACCGGCACAGTATGTTCCACCACCAGTTACAGTTTGTGCTGCAGGAAGAGGATCAATATTCACCGCAACAGTACCTGTCATATTAGCACTACATCCTGTTGATGTATTGACAGCAGAAACAGAATATGTACCTGCAACAGTCTTAAGTCCGAAGCTGATAGCTCCACCTGTTCCTGCCACGGCGCTACCTGTTGCGGTTGTACCATTATACAACTGGTAGTTGATTCCTGTTTGTGAGTTACTTAAACCAACAGCAACACCCGTTCCACCTGCGCAATAATTACCACCACCAGTTACGGTATAGGCAACAGGAAGTGTATTTATCGAAATCACTGCTGTACCTGCCATATTGTTTGGACAACCTGTACTTGCATTCACAGCGGATACACTATAGGTACCTACCGTGGTAAATATGCCGAAGTCAATAGCACTACCAGTACCTGAAATCGGAGTACCCACTGCTGTTGTACCTCTGTATAATTGATAGTTGATTCCTGAGTTAGAGCTTGCAAGACCTACATGAACACCTGCATCACCCGCACAGTAGCTACCGCCACCGGTTACAGTTTGTTCAGTCGGCAACGGATTAACGATTATTGTAGCACCACCGGTCATATTATTTACACAACCTGTAGCATCATTTGTTGCAACAACCGTATACGTACCTGCCACAGTCTGGTAGCCGAAGTTTACTGCAGCTCCCGTACCCGGACGAGAAGTCACAAATGCACCGCCTCTGTAAAGGTCGTAAGTAGTACTTCCTTGAGAATTGCTTAATCCAACTTCAACACCTAACCCGCCAATACAATAAGCACCGCTACCGGTAACAGTTTGCGCAATCGGCAATGGATTAACATATATTATTGCACTTCCTACCATATTCTTAACGCAGCCTGTTGTTGCATTAGTTGCACGAACCGTATAAGTTCCCGCAGCAGTCTGAGCACCGAAGCTGATAGCAGTTCCCGTACCCGCAACCGGGATACCCGTTGCAGTAGTACCGTTATACAATTGATAATTGATTCCTGTTGAGGAGTTAGACAAACCAACAGTCACACCTGTACCGCCTGAACAGTAGCTACCGCCGCCCGTTACATTAAAGGTAGCAGGTAGAGGGTCTACACTAATTGTGCGTGTACCGTTCATGTTTCTCGTACAACCGGTTAAGATATTCGTAGCCGATACAGAATAAACACCCGCAACCGTCTGCATTCCGAAAGAAATTGTAGAACCTGTACCAACCACCGGAGAGGCAATCGCAGTAACACCGCGATACAATTGGTAGCGGATATCTACTTCGGTACTTGCCAACCCGATTTCAACACCGGAGCCACCGGAGCAATACGAACCACCACCAGTCACATCCTGAACAACAGGAAGAGGATTGGTAGTAATCGTCGTACTTCCAATCATGTCAGACGTACAGCTGGAGAATATATTTGTCGCACGTACTGTATAAGTGCCAACACCGGTTTGAAGACCGAAGTCAATTGTAAGACCGGTTCCTTCAAAAGGAGCACCTACAGCTGTTGTTCCGTTATATAGTTGATAGTCGATTGCAATATCTGAACCTGACAAACCAACATTTACACCGGTACCGCCGATACAATATGCACCACCACCGGTTACGGTATGCACCGGAGGCAATGGAAGCACAGTGATATTTGTAGTTCCGGTCATTCCTCGTACACATCCCGTTGTCGGATTCGTTGCTCTAACTGAGTATGTACCTGCTGTTGTAAGACTTCCAAAAGAAATTCCAGCGCCAGTTCCACTTACTGTTCCACCAGATACTGATGATCCATTGTACAATTGGTAGACTATTCCGGTTTGAGAACCGCTCAATACCAATTCGAGGCCTGAACCACCCGCACAATAAGAACCACCACCTGAAAGCGTGTAAGCGTTTGGCAAAGGATCTATGCTGATAGTCGCACTACCCGCCATGTCGTTAACACATCCGGTACTTGTGTTTGTAGCAAATACCGTATATGAACCAACGCCCGCAAACACTCCAAAATTAAGTGCGCTGCCTGTTCCGAACTTAAGCCCACCAATTGCGGTAGAACCATAGTATAACTGATAAACGATACCTGAAGTAGAACCTGACAATCCAACATTAACACCTCCGGTGCCTGCACAGTAGCTGCCACCTCCGGTTACGTTGAATACTACAGGTAGTGGATTAACCACTACAGTAGCAGTGCCGGACATATTCCGAACACAACCCGTAGTTGCATTAGTTGCAACAACCGAATAAACGCCGGCAATAGTCTGCAATCCGAACGAAGCAGGCGCTCCTGTACCAGTCAAACTTGACACAGCAACAGAACCACGATATAGTTGATAAGTAATTCCTGACTCTGCGGTATCCAAACCAACATTTACACCCGTGCCACCGGCACAATAACTACCACCTCCAGTCACATTATGCAATACAGGTAATGGGTTAACAACAATAACCGACGTTCCAGCCATACCTGTGTTACAACCTGTAGTTGCGTTGACAGCATGAACCGTATAAGTACCGGCAACGGTAAACAGACCAAAGTCAATAGCTGAACCTGTACCCGCAACCGGACTGCCGGAAACTGAAGAACCATTATATAGCTGATAGTTTATACCAACCTCAGAAGTATCGATGCCAACATGATATCCGGTATCTCCGACACACATGGTACCACCACCTGTCATATTGTAAACAATCGGAAGCGGATTAACAATTACTGTTGCACTTCCGGACATATCGTTGACACAAGATGTTGTTGTATTTGTAGCAAATACAGTATACGTACCAGCTACAGTCTGCAAACCAAATGATATTGCTGACCCGGTACCTGCTACCGGACTACCGGTTGCAGATGTACCGTTGTACAACTGGTAACTGATACCACTACCTGAATTATCCAACCCTACTGCAACACCTGCATCTCCATCACAGAAGCTACCACCACCTGTTACTGCATACACAGTAGGCAACGGATTAACAACTACAGTTGCACTTCCTGTCATTGCATTCTCACAGCCTGTAGTTGCATTAGTAGCCAGAACGGAGTAAGTACCTGCAGCAGTCTGTAAGCCAAAGTCGATGCTGGAGCTTGCACCACCTATCGGACTGCCGACAGCTGTCGCGCCATTGTACAATTGATAGTTAATACCTGAATTTGTAAATGCTACACCAACATGAACACCAGTTCCACCGGCACAGTATTCACCACCACCGGTAACAAGGAATGCTGTTGGTAACGGATTTATCGTTACATCAACACTACCAACCATATTAGTAGTACATCCGTTTGTTGCGTCTGTCGCAACAACTGAGTAACTACCGGCAACAGTCTGAAGACCAAATGATATTGCAGAACCAGTACCTGCCACAGGGCTACCCATTGCTGTGATGCCTCTGTAAAGTTGATAGTTGATACCTGTGTTTGAACTAACAAGTCCAACAGTTACACCTGTACCACCCG
Organism: Bacteroidia bacterium; assembly: GCA_030426665.1. Taxonomy (GTDB): domain Bacteria; phylum Bacteroidota; class Bacteroidia; order Chitinophagales; family Chitinophagaceae; genus Nemorincola. The sequence goes on from JAUHYD010000022.1 coordinate 55,041, forward strand.
CACAATAATCTCCGCCACCGGTAACAGAATAAGCAGTTGGCACTGTATATATACTAACGGTTGCAGTACCTGACATAGTGCTTTCGCACAACGTACCCGCATCTATAGCCACAACAGAATAAGTTCCGGCATCGTTATGAAGACCAAAGTCAAGTGCAGCACCGGTACCAGCTACCAAACCACCAACGGACACGATTCCGTTATAAAGTTGATAATTAATACCAGTATTAGAATTATCCAAACCGATTGAAACACCTGCACCACCTGCACAATAGCTACCACCACCTGTCACATTATAAACGGTCGGAACCGGATTAATAGTAATTCCTACTGTTCCCGTCATATCACTTACGCACGATGTAGTCGCATTGGTAGCCATTACAGAATATGTTCCAGCCGCTGTCTGAAGGCCGAAATCAAGAGAGAAGTCAGTACCCGCGACGGCACTACCCACTGCAGACGAGCCATTGTATAACTGATAAAGAATTCCTGTATCAGAATTGTTCAAACCAACATTCAGTCCTGCACCACCAGCACAATAGCTACCACCACCTGTTACCGTATAAGCTATAGGCAATGGATCGATAACAATGGTTGAAGAACCTGACATTGCGTTTGTACATGTCGTAGTTGTGTTAGTAGCTAGTACTGTATAAGTACCAGCGGCAGTATATACACCGAACGATATAGAGCTACCGGTACCGGCCACCGAACCACTAACTGCAGTAACACCATCATAAAGCTGATAGGATACTCCTGTTTGAGAGTTACTCAAACCAACAGCAAGTCCGGAACCTCCAGAGCAATAATTTCCACCACCAGTAACCGTATAAGCAACCGGCAATGGATTGATAGTCACATTTGCACTACCAGTCATGTTGTTTACACATCCGGTTGTTGCATTTGTAGCTTGCACTGTATAGGTACCTGATACCATTTGTGCACCAAAACTAATTGCTGAACCTGTACCTGCAACAGAACCTCCTGTTGCTGCAGAACCAATATAAAGTTGATAGTCAACACCAGACTCTGAGTTATTCAAACCAACGGTTACCCCTGTTCCGTCATCACATGCAGTACCACCACCGGTTACGGTGTAAACGTTTGGTAACGGATCGATAACTACAACCGCACTACCAGACATACTGTTTGTACATGAAGTAGAAGTATTGGTCGCCAAAACAGTATACGTTCCTGCACCTGTCATCAAACCGAAATCGATGGCAGAACCAGCACCGGCAACCGGCGTTCCTATCGTGGTAACTCCATTATACAATTGGTAAGTAAACCCTGCATCCGAATTGCTCAGACCTACATGAACTCCTGTACCACCTGAACAATAACTACCACCTCCCGTTACATTGTAAACAGTAGGCAAACTCAATATTGATATTGTAGCACTTCCGCTCATATCATTAACACATGATGTAGAAGCATTTGTTGCTTGTACAGTATAGGTACCAGCCGCTGTAAACGTACCCAGAGTCAGTGCAGAACCTGTCCCTGCAACTGTTCCCCCAACCGCAGTACTACCGTTGTACACCTGATAGTTAATACCTACCGTAGAATTAGCCAACCCAACATTCAGGCCGGAACCACCACTACAGTAAGAGCCACCACCGGTAACAGCGTATGCCGTTGGCAATGGATTAACAACTATTGTCGCACTTCCTGCCATGTTGTTTTCACAAAGCGTAGAAGTATTTGTTGCTTTCACTGTATAAGTACCTGCTGCGGTCAACAATCCAAAATCAAGTCCGGAATTGCCTCCGGCAACAGGACTTCCAACAGGAGCAGCACCGTTATACAATTGATAATTTACTCCAATCAAACCGTAATCTAATACAACATGCAGCCCAACACCTCCTGCACAATAGCTACCACCACCTGATACAGTATAAACTGTCGGTAACGGATTAACTGTAAGTGATACCGTTGCCGTATTCTGACAGCTATTACCATCAGTACCAACAACTGTGTAGGTAGTATTAGATGAAGGACTCGCAGAAACACTTGAACCCGTAGTCGCAGACAATCCTGTTGATGGCGACCAGTTATAGCTGACACCACCGGCAGCATTAAGTGTAGCAGATGAACCAGCACAAATGGCACCGGTACCTGTTGCAGTTATTGTCGGCAAAGGATTAACAGATACAGAAACTGTAGCTGTATTTTGACATGTATTCGCATCCGTACCGGTAATAGTATAAGTCGTACTAACTGTCGGGCTAGCAGTTACACTTGCTCCCGTAGAAGACGAAAGACTTGTAGCAGGAGTCCAAACGTATGTACTTGCTCCTCCGGCAGTTAATGTCAATGAACCATCTGCACAAATTGTACCACCACCACCTGGTATAATCGTTGGCAATGGATTAATTACAATTGTAGCAGTGCCTGACATATCACTTTCACATGACGTCGAAGCATTTGTAGCTCTAACCGAATAAGTTCCGGCAGCTGTCAACAACCCAAAGTCTACACCTGTATTTGCACCCGGTATCGGAGACCCTACGGTCGATGAACCATTATACAATTGATAATTTACACCAATTACACCATAAGTCAACACCACATGCAACCCTGCTCCGCCAGCACAATAACTACCACCACCTGAAACAGTATAAATGGTAGGCAAAGTATTAACTGTAACTGTAACAGATGCAGTATTCTGACAACTATTACCATCAGTTCCTACCACAGTATAAATAGTATTTGCTGAAGGACTTGCCGTAACACTCGATCCGGTAGTTGCTGAAAGGCCGGTTGATGGTGACCAGTTATAACTTACACCTCCACCTGCTGTTAGTGTCGTAGACGCACCGGAACATATCGCACCGGAACCTGCAGTAGCAGTAATTGTTGGCAAAGGATTAACTGTCACAGTCACAGACGACGTGTTTTCGCATCCGTTTGCATCTGTTCCGGTAACCGTATATGTACTAGTAACTGTAGGATTAGCAGTAACACTAGCACCGGTTGATGAAGACAAACCAGTTGAAGGAGACCAAACATAGGAACTCGCTCCACCCGCAGTCAAACCTATTGAACCACCCACGCAAATCGCACCACCGCCACTTGCTGTTACTGTTGGTAATGGATTAACTGTCACGGTAAGGCTTGTACTGTTTTCACATGTATTACCATCAGTTCCGGTAATAGTGTAAGTCGTAGTAACTGTTGGGTTTGCGGTAACGCTTGCTCCAGTTGTTGCAGACAAGCCGGTAGATGGTGTCCAAACATAAGAAGTACTACTACCACTAACCGTCAACGTTGTTGACGAACCCGTACATATTGCAGTACTACCACTTGACGTTATTGTTGGTAATGGATTAACGGTCACAGTAAGGCTTGTGCTGTTCTCACATGTATTTGCATCTGTACCGGTTATAGTATATGTTGTAGTCACTGTTGGGGACGCCGTTACACTTGCTCCCGTTGTGGCTGACAACCCTGTGGATGGAGTCCATACATAAGACGTACTACTACCACTAACCGTCAAGGTTGTTGACGAACCATCACATATCGCTGTACTGCCACTTGAACTGATGGTCGGTAGAGGATTAACTGATACTGTAACGGTGGCCGTGTTTTCACAAGAATTTCCGTCAACACCTGTTACCGTATAGGTAGTAGTTGTTGTTGGACTTGCGGTCACACTCGCACCTGTAGATGATGACAATCCGGTTGATGGTGACCAAGAATAGGTACTCGCACCACCGGCAGTCAAGCTCGCTGAACTACCAGCACAAATTGTACTACCGCCACCTGCAGTAACTGTTGGCAATGGATTGATCACAACCGTCGCACTTCCCGTCATATCGTTTTCACAAAGCGTCGACGCATTTGTGGCACGTACTGTATATGTCCCTGCTGCAGTAATCAAACCAAAGTCAACACCAGTATTTGCTCCGGCCACCGGAGAACCAAATACCGAAGAACCGTTGTATAGTTGATAGTTAACACCAATTACACCATAAGCCAATACAACATGTAAGCCTACCCCACCGGCACAATAGCTTCCACCTCCTGAAACCAAGTAAGCAGTTGGTGCCGGATTCACTGTAAGTGTTGCAGTTGCCGTATTAACGCATCCGTTACCATCTGTACCGGTTACAGTGTATGTTGTAGTAACGGTCGGACTAGCTGTGACACTAGAACCAGTTGTCGCTGACAAACTTGAAGGAGGAGCCCATGTATAAGATACGCCGCCGCTTGCAGTTAATCCTGTTGGAATTCCGCCACAAATCGTAACACTACCACCTGTTGTTGTAATGGTAGGTAATGGGTTTACCGTTACAGTCAAACTTGTGGTATTAACGCATGTATTGGCGTCAGTACCGGTGATTGTATAAGTTGTTGTTACCGTTGGACTAGCCGTTACGCTAGAACCGGTAGATGCTGACAAACTTGACGATGGACTCCATACATATGTACTGGCACCGCCTGCAGTCAAAGCAGTTGAAGAACCAATACAAATATCCGTGCTACCACTTGAGGTCACTGTAGGTAACGGATTTACCGTCACAGTCAAACTTGTGGTATTTACACAGGTATTAGCATCTGTACCAGTAATAGTATAAGTTGTCGTTACTGTTGGACTTGCAGTCACACTTGCACCAGTTGTCGCTGACAATCCGGTAGCAGGACTCCAAACATAAGATACAGCCCCGCCCGCAGTCAAACCAGTTGAGGACCCTATACATATATCTGTACTTCCACTTGATGTCACTGTCGGAAGTGGATTTACAGTTACAGTTGTAGTCGCGGTATTAACGCAACCATTGGCATCTGTGCCGGTTACTGTATAAGTTGTTGTCACTGTCGGGCTAGCTGTAACACCAGAACCGGTAGACGCTGACAAACTTGTTGATGGACTCCATACGTAAGTACTTGCGCCACCTGCAGTCAACCCGGTGGTAGACCCGGTACATATCGCAACATCTGAACTTGTTGTAATCGTAGGAAGCGGATTAACTGTTAAAATAACTTCAGTTCTTGCTGCGCTTACGCAAGATAAAGAACCATCAGGAGCATAGTTAAACCTCACATTAGGGGTCCTGGGTGAATAATTAACGCCAAATACACCCGATTTACCGTAACCAACCTTTATACTCATATATGAATTAGAAGCAATTACACTTCCAACCGGCGTTGCAGAATTTGAGTACTGTACACCACCCAGCCCTACGGAGTACGTTGTGTCCACTATATAGAAGCCATAAGTAGAACTTGCATTCAATGTCACAGGAGAAGATAGCGATATTGACCGTACACCATTTGACGCCAAATAAGAACCTGGCAAACTGCCGATTACTGTCCAACCGGTAGAACTTCCGTCAAAACCAACCATTGTGCCCGTTCTGTAATACACAACATAATTACCGGTGCCTGAAAATGTGTTTACATCTATATTGCTTATATCCAAATCTGAACTACCGACAGTAACATCAAACATAATACCGGCTTGCCCGTTACCTGCTGCTAGTGTCGATAATAAATCATATTTGTCATATGCCTCAGCATAATAAGAAGTTGTAGCTGTTGCACCTGTAATGGTGTAAGATTCACCAGTGTATAGTAATGTCCCTCCTGAAGAAGCGTCATACCACCTGATACCACCACCTGAAGACGGAGTGGCGGTAATTGTTCCATCACTACCATAACATACTTCATCGCCAGTGCTCGCATCAACTGTTGGCAAAGGAGAAACTGTCACGGTCAGCGACGCTGTGTTTACGCAACTATTCCCGTCAGTTCCGGAAACTGTATATGTCGTCGTTACGGTCGGGCTTGCAGTTACGCTTGCACCGGTAGTTGCCGACAATCCCGTTGATGGAGACCATACATAAGACGTACTGCTACCACTAGCAGTTAATCCAGTTGATGATCCAAAACAAATCACAACATTTCCGCTTGTACTTACCGTTGGCAACGGATTAACTGTTACAGTCAGACTTGTGCTGTTAACGCATGTATTAGCGTCAGTTCCGGTAATTGTATACGTAGTCGTTGACGTTGGATTAGCTGTTACACTTGAACCCGTTGTCGCGGACAACCCTGTTGATGGTGACCATACATAGGTACTAGCGCCACCGGCGGTAAGACCTGTAGATGAACCAGTACATATAGCAACATCACCACTCGATGTAATCGTAGGTAATGGATTTACACTTACCGTTAGCGTTGCTGTGTTCACACAGGTATTCGCATCAGTTCCGGTAATTGTATAAGTAATAGTTGATGTAGGATTAGCTGTTACACTTGAACCTGTTGTAGCAGACAAGCCTGTTGATGGCGACCATACATAAGTACTTGCACCTCCTGCGGTAAGGCCTGTTGACGAACCCGTACAAATCGTAACATCACCACTTGATGTAATCGTCGGTAATGGATTGACACTTACCGTTAGCGTTGCGGTGTTCACACAGGTATTTGCGTCAGTTCCGGTAATTGTATACGTAGTCGTTGATGTTGGATTAGCCGTTACACTAGAACCCGTTGTCGCTGACAAGCCCGTTGATGGTGACCATACATAGGTACTAGCGCCACCTGCTGTAAGACTAGTTGATGAACCTGTACAAATAGTAACATCACCACTTGACGTAATCGTCGGTAATGGATTTACACTTACTGTTAGTGTCGCGGTGTTCACGCAGGTATTTGCGTCTGTTCCGGTAATTGTATAAGTAATCGTCGATGTTGGATTAGCGGTTACACTTGAACCAGTTGTCGCGGACAAGCCTGTTGATGGTGACCATACATAGGTACTTGCGCCACCTGCTGTAAGACCTGTTGATGAACCCGTACATATAGTAACATCACCACTCGACGTAATCGTAGGTAATGGATTGACACTTACCGTTAATGTCGCTGTGTTCACACAGGTATTTGCGTCCGTTCCGGTAATTGTATACGTAATCGTCGACGTTGGATTCGCTGTTACACTTGAACCAGTTGTCGCTGACAAGCCCGTTGATGGTGACCATACATAAGTACTTGCACCTCCTGCGGTTAGGCCTGTTGACGAACCGGTACAAATGGTAACATCACCACTCGATGTAATCGTAGGTAATGGGTTAACACTTACCGTTAATGTCGCTGTGTTCACACAGGTATTCGCGTCTGTTCCGGTTATTGTATACGTAGTTGTCGAAGTTGGATTAGCGGTTACACTTGAACCAGTTGTCGCAGACAACCCTGTTGATGGTGACCATACATAAGTACTTGCGCCACCTGCTGTAAGGCCAGTTGAGGAACCCGTACATATAGTAACGTCACCACTTGACGTAATCGTAGGTAATGGATTTACACTTACCGTAAGCGTCGCTGTGTTCACGCAGGTATTCGCATCAGTTCCGGTTATTGTATACGTAGTCGTCGATGTTGGGTTTGCTGTTACACTTGAACCTGTTGACGCTGACAATCCTGTTGATGGTGACCATACGTAAGTACTTGCACCTCCTGCGGTAAGACCTGTTGAAGAACCTGTACATATAGTAACATCACCACTCGTTGTAATCGTCGGTAATGGGTTAACACTTACCGTCAATGTTGCTGTGTTCACACAGGTATTTGCGTCAGTTCCAGTTATTGTATAAGTAATCGTCGAAGTTGGATTAGCTGTTACACTTGAACCTGTGGTCGCAGACAAACCTGTTGATGGTGACCACACATAGGTACTTGCACCACCTGCGGTAAGGCCTGTAGATGAACCCGTACATATAGTAACATCACCACTCGTCGTAATCGTCGGTAATGGATTAACACTTACCGTTAGCGTCGCTGTGTTCACGCAGGTATTCGCATCAGTTCCGGTTATTGTATACGTAGTCGTCGATGTTGGGTTTGCTGTTACACTTGAACCAGTTGTCGCGGACAAACCTGTAGATGGTGACCATACATAGGTACTTGCACCTCCTGCAGTAAGACCTGTTGAAGAACCTGTACATATAGTAACATCACCACTCGATGTGATCGTAGGTAATGGGTTAACACTTACCGTCAATGTTGCTGTGTTCACACAGGTATTCGCGTCCGTTCCGGTAATTGTATAAGTAGTCGTTGATGTTGGATTAGCTGTTACACTTGAACCTGTTGTCGCTGACAATCCTGTTGATGGTGACCATACATAAGTACTTGCACCTCCTGCACTAAGACCAGTTGATGAACCAGTACATATGGTAACATCACCACTTGACGTAATCGTAGGTAATGGGTTAACACTTACCGTTAATGTCGCTGTGTTCACACATGTATTTGCGTCAGTTCCGGTTATTGTATACGTAGTCGTTGATGTTGGATTAGCGGTTACACTTGAACCCGTTGTCGCCGATAAGCCTGTTGATGGTGACCACACATAAGTACTTGCGCCACCTGCGGTAAGACCAGTTGATGAACCAGTACATATAGTAACATCACCACTCGATGTAATCGTAGGTAATGGGTTAACACTTACCGTTAGCGTCGCTGTGTTCACACATGTATTTGCGTCCGTTCCGGTAATTGTATACGTAGTCGTCGATGTTGGATTAGCTGTTACACTTGAACCCGTTGTCGCTGATAACCCTGTTGATGGTGACCACACATAAGTACTTGCACCACCTGCTGTAAGGCCGGTTGATGAACCGGTACAAATAGTAACATCACCACTTGACGTAATCGTAGGTAATGGATTGACACTTACTGTTAATGTCGCGGTGTTCACACAGGTATTCGCGTCAGTTCCGGTAATTGTATACGTAGTCGTCGATGTAGGATTAGCTGTCACACTTGAACCCGTTGTCGCAGACAAACCTGTTGATGGTGACCAAACATAGGTACTTGCACCTCCTGCTGTAAGGCCTGTTGAGGAACCCGTACATATGGTAACATCACCACTTGACGTAATCGTAGGCAATGGATTGACACTTACCGTCAATGTCGCTGTATTTACACAGGTATTTGCGTCAGTTCCGGTAATTGTATACGTAGTTGTCGATGTTGGGTTTGCGGTTACACTTGAACCCGTTGTCGCGGACAACCCAGTTGATGGTGACCACACATAAGTACTTGCACCACCTGCGGTTAGGCCAGTTGACGAACCCGTACATATGGTAACATCACCACTCGTTGTAATCGTAGGTAATGGATTGACACTTACCGTTAATGTCGCGGTGTTCACACAGGTATTTGCGTCCGTTCCGGTTATTGTATAAGTAATTGTCGATGTTGGATTTGCAGTTACACTTGAACCCGTTGTCGCAGACAACCCTGTTGATGGTGACCACACATAAGTACTTGCACCACCGGCAGTAAGACCGGTTGATGAACCTGTACAAATAGTAACATCACCGCTTGACGTAATCGTAGGTAATGGATTGACACTTACCGTTAGCGTCGCTGTGTTCACACAGGTATTTGCGTCAGTTCCGGTTATTGTATACGTAATCGTCGATGTTGGATTAGCTGTTACACTTGAACCCGTTGTCGCCGACAATCCCGTTGATGGTGACCATACATAGGTACTTGCGCCACCTGCTGAAAGGCCTGTTGATGAACCAGTACATATGGTAACATCACCACTTGATGTAATCGTAGGTAATGGGTTAACACTTACCGTTAGCGTCGCTGTGTTCACACAGGTATTCGCGTCAGTTCCGGTTATTGTATAAGTAGTTGTCGATGTTGGATTAGCGGTTACACTTGAACCTGTGGTCGCAGACAAACCTGTTGATGGTGACCACACATAAGTACTTGCACCACCTGCGGTAAGGCCTGTAGAGGAACCCGTACATATAGTAACATCACCACTCGTCGTAATTGTTGGTAATGGATTAACACTTACCGTTAGCGTCGCTGTGTTCACACAGGTATTCGCGTCCGTTCCGGTTATTGTATAAGTAGTCGTCGATGTTGGGTTTGCTGTTACACTTGAACCAGTTGTCGCGGACAAGCCTGTTGATGGTGACCACACATAAGTACTTGCACCTCCTGCTGTAAGACCTGTTGATGAACCCGTACAAATTGCAACATCACCACTTGACGTAATCGTAGGTAATGGATTGACACTTACCGTTAGCGTCGCGGTGTTCACACAGGTATTCGCGTCAGTTCCGGTTATTGTATAAGTAGTCGTCGATGTTGGATTAGCTGTTACACTTGAACCCGTTGTCGCGGACAAGCCGGTTGATGGTGACCATACATAAGTACTTGCACCACCTGCAGTAAGGCCGGTTGACGAACCCGTACAAATCGTAACATCACCACTCGTCGTAATCGTAGGTAATGGATTGACACTTACCGTTAGCGTCGCTGTGTTCACACAGGTATTTGCGTCAGTTCCGGTTATTGTATAAGTAGTCGTTGATGTTGGATTAGCTGTTACACTTGAACCCGTTGTCGCAGACAAGCCCGTTGATGGTGACCATACATAGGTACTTGCGCCACCTGCTGTAAGGCCTGTTGATGAACCGGTACATATGGTAACATCACCACTTGACGTAATCGTAGGTAATGGATTGACACTTACTGTTAGCGTCGCTGTGTTCACACAGGTATTTGCGTCAGTTCCGGTTATTGTATAAGTAATCGTCGATGTTGGATTTGCTGTTACACTTGAACCCGTTGTCGCCGACAAACCTGTTGATGGTGACCACACATAAGTACTTGCACCTCCTGCGGTTAGGCCTGTTGACGAACCAGTACATATGGTAACATCACCACTCGTTGTAATCGTAGGTAATGGATTTACACTTACCGTTAATGTCGCTGTGTTCACACAGGTATTTGCGTCAGTTCCGGTTATTGTATAAGTAATTGTCGATGTTGGGTTAGCTGTTACACTTGAACCCGTTGTCGCAGACAAGCCTGTTGATGGTGACCACACATAAGTACTTGCACCACCGGCAGTAAGACCGGTTGATGAACCTGTACAAATAGTAACATCACCGCTTGACGTAATCGTAGGTAATGGATTGACACTTACCGTTAGCGTCGCTGTGTCCACACAGGTATTTGCGTCAGTTCCGGTTATTGTATACGTAATCGTCGATGTTGGATTAGCTGTTACACTTGAACCCGTTGTCGCGGACAAGCCAGTTGATGGTGACCATACATAAGTACTTGCACCACCTGCAGTAAGGCCAGTTGATGAGCCCGTACAAATCGTAACATCACCACTCGATGTAATCGTTGGTAATGGATTAACACTTACCGTTAGTGTCGCGGTGTTCACACAGGTATTTGCGTCCGTTCCGGTAATTGTATACGTAGTCGTTGACGTTGGATTAGCTGTTACACTTGAACCCGTTGTCGCTGACAAACCAGTTGATGGTGACCATACATAAGTACTTGCACCACCGGCAGTAAGGCCAGTAGATGAACCGGTACATATGGTAACATCACCACTTGATGTAATCGTCGGTAATGGGTTAACACTTACCGTTAGCGTCGCTGTGTTCACACAGGTGTTTGCATCAGTTCCGGTTATTGTATACGTAATCGTCGATGTTGGATTAGCTGTTACACTTGAACCCGTTGTCGCCGACAATCCCGTTGATGGTGACCATACATAGGTACTTGCGCCACCTGCTGAAAGGCCTG
>JAUHYD010000041.1 GCA_030426665.1 Bacteroidia bacterium
AGCCCGCCATGGCCGATGGTACTGCACAACAATGCGGGAGAGTAGGTAGCCGCCATATTCATTTAAGCGTTCCGATTAACTTCGGAACGCTTTTTTTATGCCCATTTCGAACAAAGAAGCCTGCCTGCCGGCAGGCAGGTTAAGCCTCCCGCAAATATGCGGGACAGGCTCACCGATAGTTATCGGGATTCCGACGAGTCGGAATACTGCACAATCCCAACCAAAGGTCGGGACGGGAGCCCCGATAAAAAATCGGGATAAAATGTGGTAGCCGCCCCCGAATAGCGGGACAGGCTTATTCATTTAAGCGTTCCGATTAACTTCGGAGCGCTTTTTTTATGCCATTATACAGAGAAGTTAAGCCCGTCCCGATAGTTATCGGGACCGATGGTACTGCACAACAATGCGGGAGAGTAGGTAGCCGCCATATTCATTTAAGCGTTCCGATTAACTTCGGAACGCTTTTTTTATGTCCATTCCGAACAAAGAAGCCTGCCTGCCGACAGGCAGGTTAGGCCTTTCCGATATTTATCGGTACGGGAGCCCCGATAAAGAATCTGGGTAAAATGCGGTAGCCGCCCCGAACGACGGGACAGGCATATTCATTTAAGCGTTCCGATTAAGTTCGGAACGCTTTTTTTATGCCCATTCCGAACAAAGAAGCCTGCCTGCCGGTAGGCAGGTTAAGCCTCCCGCAGATACGCGGGACAGGCTCACCGATAGTTATCGGGATTCCGACGAGTCGGAATACTGCACAATCCCAACCAAAGGTGGGGATGGGGGGCGATAGAAAATCGGGGTAAAATGCGGTAACTTCCTCCGAATATTGGGACGAGCCAGAATTTACCGACGGTGTTTGCCTTTTGAATCTATAGTTTATATGAAGCACTCAAAAAGTCTGGTAGCGATATTAGTATATTGCTGAAGTCATGCGAACTCAGATGTGGTAGTCACTTAATGAAAATGAAATACGTATTGTTTACACCCCTGGCGAGCCTTGCAAGGTATTTGTTGATAGCAACTAATTTACTGGGCGAATAGTTTTTGACGTCCGATAAATTTTCACAATTTTTAACCACCGGTCTTCACAGAAATACCAACAGTTGCGAATCCTAAAACACCATAGCCAAATTCTGCAAATGCACCGACGTGTTGCGGTAGCATTACACGGAAGCCGATAGCGTTTATAGAATATGCCAGTCCTTTTAGCGAGCCGAAATCTTTGATTGCTTCAGGGTCTTCTGTTCCGTTGTATTGCACATGAGCAATTCCATAGCCCACCGAAGCACCGGAGTACACATCAAGAAACCTTCCTTTAGTATAATGAAAATCAGCTTTAGCCATAAAAGTGTATATGCGCATATGCATGGTGTATCTTCTTGTGTCTGTCCCTCCCACGTTATTGGGCTGTTCCCATGATAGAGGAGCAGAAAGACCGGATTGGTACCCAAATTGTACACCAACCGCCAGTTTATTAGAAGCTGCATACTGACCAGTAAATGTGAAAGGGCCGCGACCAGAAGCCACTATTTCAGTAGTTGTAGGCGTTTCAAGTCCTTTTACGTACGACCGTGCAATATTAGGGGCACCATATCCGAAAAATAAATTCATTGACCCTTTTCTCATGACCTGTGCACCTGAATTTTCGGAGACGCCCAAACATAAAACAGTTGCGACAATAACTGACATAGCAGTTTTGGATATTTTTTTCATATAATCTTATATTAGGTTTTTAATGCTCGAGCGCTTTTATAGCTATTCTGGAGGTTTTTGCTTTTAGTTTATGACGTTCGCTAATTTACAATATTTTGATTTACAATAGAATTCCTGATGCTCTAATTTTATGTTTGTTCGTGATAACTCGTTAACTCTATCGTTTGTATGCATGAATGCACTAATGTGATAGTTGCTCATGTACAACAATACCCTTTCCGTGTTGTTTAGCGATAGAGCCATTCCTTCATTGTCTTTTAAGAAGTAAGCTACTAATGCTGTATTCTATTATAAAGATTGGCTGAATTGGTTGTAATACATCGTATGCAATTGTAGGCTTCCCCAAAGTTCGATTGTTCATAATTAGAGAATATTCTTAAATTTAAACAACAAACGATGAAAAAGTCAAGATTTAGCGAAGTCCAGATTGTGGGCATTATCAAGAAGCAGGAAAGTG
>JAUHYD010000034.1 GCA_030426665.1 Bacteroidia bacterium
CGGTACCACTGTTGTTCAGGTATACATTCGTACCTGTACCGCCGGCACAGATAGTACCGCCACCCGTTACTGTCTGTACTACAGGAAGGCTGCTCGTGCTTACTACCGCACTGCCGCTCATCATTGAGGTACAACCCGTGCTGATACCCGAAGCCTGTACCATATAGGTTCCTGCAGATGTATACATACCGAAGTCGATTGCATCGCCCGTACCGAATACTGGGGCACCGGCTGTCGCCGTGCCTTTGTACAACTGATAACTTGTACCTGGGGTACTGCTGCTCAGTCCGATGTTTACACCCGTACCACCCGCACAATAACTACCGCCGCCGGTTACACTGTGTACAACAGGTAGGCTGCTTGCATTTACGATCGCGCTGCCACTCATCGTTGCTGCGCACGTAGTGGCTGGGTTGTAGGCAAGTACTGTATAAGTACCGCCGGCTGTCTGACTGCCGAAGTTCAGGGATAATCCCGTACCTGTCATCATGCTACCGATGGCAACACTGCCATTGTACAACTGATAAGCTATACCTGACTGAGAGCCATTCAACCCAACCAATACGCCTGTACCGCCCGTGCAATAGCTACCGCCACCGGTTACATTATAAGTAGTCGGCAGGTTGTTTACGGATACCATTTTGCTGCCGCTCATCGTTGTGCTGCAACCCGATACACCACCCGTACCAATCACCTGGTACGTACCTGCTGTCGTTTGTAAACCGAAGTCTAAACCTGCTCCTGTGCCTGCCATTGGGCTGCCAACTGCCAATGAACCATTGTACAACTGATAGTTGACACCGGCATTGGAACCGCTCAGGCCAAGGCTTACACCTTCACCACCGGAGCAGTACGCACCGCCACCGGTTACATTATAACTCATCGGTGCAGCATTAGTGCTTACTGTGGCACTACCACTCATTGTTGCTTCACAACCGGTGGTCGTATTCATCGCTTTTACCGTATAGGTACCGTTGGACGTCTGATTACCGAAATTCAGCGCACTGCCCGTTCCGGGCATGCCGCTACCGGCAGGACTCAATCCATTATATAACTGATACACGATACCTGTCTGACTATTATTTAATCCTATTGCTACACCACCGGTGCCGTTACAGTAACTGCCGCCACCCGTAATTGTATAGCTTGATGGCAGATTGTTTACCGTTACAGGTACACTGCCCGACATATTACTTGTACAGCTGCTCATCGGATTCGTTGCTACTACTGAGTACGTGCCTGCATCGGTAATCATACCGAAGCTTAACGCACTGCCCGTTCCAACTGCAGGGGCGCCGACTGCTGCTACACCATTGTATAACTGATAGCTCATGCCGCTCTCGGATCCCGTAAGTGTTACTCCTACACCACCGCTACCATTACAATAGCTGCCACCACCCGATACGCCGTACACCACAGGCACATTGTCGATTGTGATGCTCGCACCACCCGTCATTGCACGCGTACACAGCGTTGTGCTGTTCGTTGCCATAACACTATAGATACCTGCTGCTGTCTGATTGCCGAAGCTGATAGCGCCACCCGTGCCGGTAACTACGCTACCTACAGGAATACCGCCTTTGTATAACTGATATTCTACGCCGGACGTTGAACCACTCAGCCCTATTGCTATACCCGCACTTCCGGCACAATAGTTCGTACCTGTAGAGGTTACCGTGTACAACGTTGGTAACGCATTTACCGATACCGTACCACTGCCCGCCATATCTGATTCACATCCCGTAACACTATTTGACGCATGAACAGTATAAGTACCCGCTGCGCTGATATAACCGAAGCTTACCGCACTGCCCGTACCCATTACTACACTTGCTAGTGTTCCGCCGTCGTATAGACTATAATTAACACCGCTTGTTGATGAGCTTAATCCTAACTCAACTCCACTGCCGCCTTCACAATAACTACCCGTACCCGTAACCGCATATGATGTCGGTAACGGATTAACGCCGATAGACGCACTGCCACTCATATTGCTCGAACAACCCGTAGATGGATTAATCGCAAATACTGTGTATGTTCCGGGATCTGTCTGTAAACCAAAGCTGATCGGAAGGTTGGTACCCGCTACTGCGGCACTTGACAATACTGCGCCACGATACAACGTATAGTTAACGCCGGGCTGAGAGCCACCTACACCTATCGATACTCCCGTATCACCAAGGCAGTAATTACCACCACCCGTTACAGGATATATAACTGGTAATGTATTTACCGTTACGGTTGCAGAACCAGACATTGTTGACGTACAGCCGGTTGTAAGGTTAGTCGCCATTACGGTATATATACCGCCTTCTGTCTGAAGACCGAAGTTAAGACTACCACCCGTACCTGCTACAGGACCACCTAAAAGCACGCCTGAACGATACAGCTGATAGTTAATTCCTGTTTGCGAACCGGACAAGGTTACATTCACACCTACCTCACCGACACAGAAGCTACCGCCACCGCCTACACTGTAAGTATTTGGATTTGAATTTACTGTTATCGTCGCAGATCCTGACATCGCCGAAGAACAACCATTGCCGTTTGTTGCACCTATTGTATAGGTTCCTGAAGTAGTATATAAACCAAAATTCATTGCAGCACCTGTGCCCGTCATCGTAGCTACAGGACTACCGCCTGTTGACAATGTATACGTTACACCGGCCGTAGATCCGTTGAGCGTAATCGCTACTCCGCTACCACCGCTGCAATAACTACCACCACCACCAACTGTAAATACAGGTGGGGTACTATGTACTATCACAGTTGCACTGCCACTCATCGTTGCCGTACAGCCATTACCGTTAACGGCTCCTACTGTATACACGCCCGTAGCAGATACAACCGGCAACTCAAGGGCTGCACCTGTACCGGATACAGAACCGCCATACGTTGCACCACTACTATTATACAACTGATACGTAACACCTACCTCTGAACCTGCAAGTCCCGTAGCAACGCCCGCATCACCGGAACACATACTGCCGCCACCGGTTACTGTCTGCGTTGTTGGTGAACTGTTAACACCTACCGTTACACTGCCGGACATACCATTCGTACAACCCGTAGACAAGTTCATCGCAGATACGCTATACGTACCTGTTGCTGTCATATTACCGAAACTCAATGCAGCACCACTTCCACTCGTAGGTGTCACTACACCGCCATCTCTGTATAATGTATATTGAATACCGGCAGCACCGTAGGAAAGACCTACTTCAACTCCGGATGTACCGGCACAATAATTACCGCCACCGGTTACACTAAACGCATCAGGTAACGGATCAATACTTACTGACGCACTACCGGACATCGATACCTGGCAACCTGCGCCAGCTCCCGGATTCGCAATAGCCGTATAACTACCGGCATCGGTATAAAGACCAAACGACATCGGAGCACCCGTCCCGGTAAACAAACTGCCTACAGGTGTAGCTCCATTATATAACTGATAACTTACTCCCGCATCTGAACTGGTAAGTATTACCTCAGAACCCGTACCGCCTGCACAATAAGAACCACCACCGCTAACTGTATAAGTAGAAGGCACTGCCGTAATATTGACTGTAGCCTCGCCGGTCATCTCACGCGTACATCCGCTGCTCAGGTTCGTAGCCAATACCGTATAAGTACCAACCGTTGCCTGAAGACCGAAACTAACGCCGGAACCAGTACCACCGGTACTCGCAACTGCTGTTGATCCCATAAACAACTGATATGTATTACCACCGTCAGAACCGTCCAGTGTTATCTCAACACCCGGTCCGCCGGTACAATAACTTCCGCCACCCGTAACATTATACGCTCCGGATGCGGTACCTACTGATATCGCTGTACTATTATCGCTCGCTAAATTGATAACACAACCCGTTGTATTATCAATTGCATCTACTGTTATGATTGTCGTACCTCCCGAAGTGAAAATATCACCCGCAGTTGTAAAGGTGCCCGTACCTCCGCTCAATACTAATGTAGCGGTATTACCGGTTGATGTAGATGCACCACTCAAACTATAAGTTACTTCATAGGTGCCATCGCCGAATGTGCTGCTGTTTACTGTAACTACAGATCCAGCACCAACACACGTATTAGTACCGGAAATCGAAGTTACATTAGCTCCGAATGTAGCTGTATTACCGGTAGACAATGATTCTTCACAACCATTCTCTCCTTTTACAGATGTCACAGTTACCGTTGTTATGTCATCGGAACTCAATAGCGACCCCGGGATTGTAAATGTTCCAACAGTTGAACCCATTGTCAATGTTGCAACATTACCCGTTGAACTATTAGCACCACTCAAATTGTAGGTAACCTCGAAAGTACCGGCTCCAAGAGACGTACTCGATACCGTAACAACAGAACCGGACGCAGAACAGGAGTTGGCCGCACTCATTGAGTAATTAGAAAGATCCGGCGGCGCGTTACGTGTAACAGGTATTGCAGGAGTTGTATTACTGTTACCACCGCAAGATACTATCGCACGATAGTAAATGGTACCAACAGATGTTAACTCAGGTGCCTGAAATGCTGATGTTGTAGCTCCGGAAACTGCTGTAAAACCTGATGTAGGACTGGAAGAAGACTCCCATACATAGGAAATACCACCTGCAATTGTCTCACCGACATTAAACAACGTTGGCTTGAATGCACCACAACCCTCGGGCGGTCCGGCGCATACAATTCCTGCTTCAGGAGCACCTGAACATGCAGGTGTACCACCGTTAATATATATTGAATAGTCACGCGTACCGCCATACGATGTAGATACACATGGCGCGATCGTGGGATATACAGGAGAACTGTACACCGACATTAGACGCATCCGGTAACGACCGGTTGGGGCCCCTTCCGGAATAGTAATTGTCGCGTAAGTAGTAGTCGTGCTACTGTAAGTACCTTTTACATACCCACCTACAATCTCATCAGTTGTAAAAACACCGTCATTATTGAAATCTATCCAAATCTGACAAGACAGATTTGAAGTATATGTCGATGACCCGACGCGTACGTTAGCCGAATAAGAAGAAGCGGCATTCAAAGTACACGTTGTTGTTGCAGATACGTTAGTATAACCTGATGTACTACAACCCACTCCATCAGATATTGAACCGGCAGCACCGGTCAGACTCTGGATGCGCATCCACATACCATAACTGCTACACGCGTTTGATGCCTGACTAAAGTTTGCTGTACAACTGGATGCAGCCATTGCCGCAGAAGTAAACGATACAGATGCTGCGGAAGACGCAACCGGTGACGACGAGCCACAGGTCAACAAGCAGCGGAATTGAATATTGCTACCGATGCCCGCATAAGTCATCGTCGGGTAAAATCCATCTGCTATATTTTCCCATGTCGATCCACCATTAGTTGACTTTTGCCATTGATAAACCAAATTACCATCGGTAGTCGCCCCTGAAAGAGAAAGAGAAAACTCCGTAGAACCATCGCCCGAAGTTGGAGACACGACTGCAGTACCTGCAGTAGGGCTACCGCTACATGTGGAAGCATTGCCGTATCCGCTCACATAAATAGTCACAGGATCTGCACCACCACCGGAAATAGTTATATCACCGCCCGCCAATGTAGTGGCAGTCGGTGTAAAACGTACATACAGATTTCTCGCAGACAAATTACTGTTACTATAAAATACGTTAATAGATGAACTCCATGTTACACCATCTAAAGTAACTTCAAAACCTTCGGGAGCAGTTACCGAAAGCTCACCAAACGAAGGCACCAAGCTACTTCCCCAAAAGTTGGAAAATAATACAGGTGCAGAAATGCTACCTACAGCAGTATTACTACCGAAATCTAAAGTATCTTCAGACACTGCGATTGATGGCGGTGCTTGTTTAATGATAGCAGTATAATCCCTTGTATCAGCATAGGCCACCATTGTCGTAGGACATGTGTTCATTAGTGGGTAAACCGGATAGTATGAGTTTAGCCCAGGAAAGTTTGTACTACTGTTATAACCACCCATAACACGCATTCTATGTGCACCATAAGGCGCATTTGCAGGAATAGTGATAGTTGGGTTGGGTCGCCCTGAAGGACAGGTTGTCGTTGAAACATTGTAAGTATAGCCACCTACCAATTCTTCAGCATTGTTGAAATTACCATCATCATTAAAGTCAATCCAGATAGAACCGGTTGTATAACACGTTCCGTTACCGGACATTGTCGCAGAATACTGTCCGCTTCGATAAAAAGTAGCCTGAGTATCAATACTGTTATAATACCTGCTAGAACCACCGGTTCCTGACCCATAGGGGCTCGCATCTATTATAGAACCGGTTTCATGTACTATTATTACCGGATTTCCGGATGTTCCGACGTTATAGGTTGAAGAACTGTTTCTACATGTTGGTATGCATCCCGGTGACGGCATTGTAAAAGAAACCATCGCAGAGGTAGAACTGGCCGGAGAACCGGAACAGGTAGATACACACCTGTAATATGTATCACCGGTTAATCCACTAAATGAATAAGAAGTTGAATTCGCACCCGCAACATTTGTCCAAGTTGCATCGTCCAGGGACGATTGCCACTGATAGGTTATTCCTCCACCGGTAGATGCACCGGAAAGGGAAAGTGTGATTTCTGTTGAAGAACCTGCCGTAGTCGGAGTAGCGCTTGCCGTCCCACCCGCTGGAGTACCGGAACAAGCAGCTGCCCCATTTCCTGTAAGGGCAATCGTTATTGGAGAAGCAAGTCCACCACCAGAAATGCTAATACTTTCGGAGTAAGAAACATCTGCCGTAGGAGAAAACCTCATGTACAGTGGAACATCGCTAAATGCCACACCGGAATAAGTGTAAGTCTGAGCTGTCGAATGCCAAGTTATACCATCAAAAGAAAACTCAAAATTTGATGAACTTGTGCTTACGGTCAGAACACCTCCGGAAAGATTTTCGCCTGTCATCCCCAAAATAAATTTTCCGGAAGTCGTACCGGAGGTCACATATCCAAAATCATGCGATGTCGATGAAGTGGTAACCGTAGGCAATAGCGGCTGGATAATAACGCGCCCGTCACCATAAAGGTTATACCCTTGCGTATGAACAACATCAATGGCACTAGATGATGTATACGAAGAACCACCACCACCACCGGTGTGATACGAAGAACCGCCGGAGCCACCGCCATAGTAACCACCACCGCCACCACCGGCATAAGAACTTGAATTTGCATTGCCTCCATTTCCAAGTGAACCACTACCGCCGGAAGGAGCAGCCGCTCCTCCGGCACTTTGTGTACCACCTCTAGCTTTATTACCGGAATAAGAAACCCCATCCTCTCCGGTCAGACCACCGCCGTGTCCACCTTTTGATGAATTAAAAATAGTATTTGTATACTGCCCGGCACCACCGCCGCCACCGGCAACGAGCACACGGTTTCCTAATGCAGTACCTCCAATACGAATATCAGAAGCACCACCACCTCCACCGGAAGAATAAGACGATCCTGAGTAAGCACCACGTCCTCCACCGTTATAACCACCGGGAGAGTTTATGTAATAACTACCGGAAGCACCCTGGCCTCCAACATATACGTATAATGTCTGTCCGGGTGTAACTGGTAATGTGCACTGAACTCTGCCACCATATCCTCCTTCACTCCTGTAATTATAACCCGGGTAATGAGAGTTTGTACCTCCTGTACCACCTTCCGCATCAACAGAAATGTAATTAACACCCGACGGAACTGTATATGTTTGTACGCTTCCGGTATAACTAAATGCCTTGCCTCCTGAAACAATAGGAGTTATTCTCAAAACTCCACCACCACTTTTCTGAACGCTACCACCTTGTCTGTGAACCACATTACTGCAAATACTGGAATTGGCATAAGACGATCCACCACCGCCGCCGCCATAAGCACCGCCGCCGCCGCCGTAGTAACCACCACCGCCGCCACCGGAATAAGTACTAGTGGAGCTGTTACCTCCCTGCCCCAAACTTCCGTTTGTGGCACCGGAATAATAAGTAGCTCTTGCACCACCTGCAGATTGGGTACCACCGTATCCACACCTGTTACTGGTATTTGAGTTAGAAGCATAGCCATTCTCTCCGGTTGTACCTCCACCGTTTCCACCACGTTCATAATTCGGTATGCTACTTGCACGTGCGGCACCACCGCCACCGCCGGCAACTAATACCCTATTAGTAAGTGCGGTACCACCTATTCTGATGTCAGTAGCACCACCGCCACCACCGCCATAATAGTAACCACTTCCACCACCGTTATAGCCACCAGGATAAACCAGTGCTGATAACGTTCCACTATAACAGGAACCTTCCCCCTGCCCTCCAACAAATATGTAAAGAACTTGCCCGGGCGTTACATCCATTTCACATTGCACTCTTCCACCCCATCCCGGTCTCGAATAATAGTAGTTACTACCACCACGCGCGCCTTCGGCATCCACATAAATTTTTGTGATGCCGTCAGGAACCGTGTACTGCTGCATGCCTTTGGTATAGTTAAATACCGTCGTTTCCTGTGCAAGTACATGGCTGCTTGCACCAATCAAAACCAATAAAAGGGTTGAGATAAATAAACTGTAATTTTTTTTCATACTCTTTGTTTTACTGTTTGAACTATGCTTACTATTATATATTTTATTCTTTTCTTATTAATTTATTATTTGTCCATCAAAGCAGTATACAGAACACAATAACTTGACGATTAATAAACCTAAACACCACTTTTCAATTAATTTCATCGAGCTTATCTAACCCTCCAGACTTCATCTCTTCTATCAATTTTACATATAACCACACAAGCAATTTGTGTATGTATATTTATGTTTATCACCTTACTATAGACGATAAATTTAACGTATTTAATCTTTAAAAAACAAAACATACATTCAAATCACCCCCTACTTAAATGTAAAATAGCCCAAATCAAGATCTTCTTTTTTGGCTATTTTTTAACGAAAAATCAATACCAGTAAGGCTTTTTAGGCTCCGACATACGCATTTATTCTTTCATAATTAAATTTATATATTTTTTTTAATCATTCATATATTTTTTAGAAAAACATGTGATTCTAGGCCGAATTGGCAACAAATCCATCAAAAGTGATTACTGAAGGAACAATAGCTCGTCCATGCTGTCATTTTTAGCAGTCAAAAGCAACAAAAAACTTCGCCAACACGAACAAATAGACCATTTATAGAATCTACAGATTGACTTCTAATACAATGCTTTGACTGACATACAAACAACATAAAACGAGGAGACAGGAGAACCGAAATCGGCCTCCTGTCTCCTCGCTATTCCTTTACAGACAAGGCTTACACCCTGTTTGTATTGTTTGTTATTACTGCTGCAGCACGAAGTGGATTGTTTTAGCTTCGCTGCCTGACTGCAACGTCAGCATGTACATGCCGTTCGCAAGTCCATTGCTCAGCTGTATGCGCTGCTCTACTACGCCGTTCTTAGCCTGCAAAGTACCACGGTATACTACCTGACCCAAGACATCTGTTACACTTACTCCCAACTCCTTCGTTTCCTGTACACCCAATGTACCACGGATCACGAAGTCGCCCGTATTCGGGTTCGGTAACAAGCGGATATCGCTAATGGCTGCGCCTACTGTCGCTACACCTACAGTTCCTACTCGCATCTGTACCGTCTTGCTGCCCATCGTTGACAGACATGCCCCGTGATTTGTTACCTCACACGTTACTTCGTCATTGTCGGCAAAGTTGCTGCTCGTATACGTCTGCTGTACTGCTCCCTGCAGCAACGTGCTGTTCACAAACCACTGATACGTTACATCGTTCGTAGTGTTCGTTG
>JAUHYD010000042.1 GCA_030426665.1 Bacteroidia bacterium
GGCTTTTTCATATGTTCTTTTGCCTTGACGCAAAAGAACCAAAAAGTCAAGGCTGTATAAAAATCGGCTAAAAAACACCTGCACTGCGCTGCAAAATATATAGTATCATTCGGCAATTTACCTCTATCGACAGGGGCTTACTAGCGGCCACTGAATATATCTGTACATAGATTTTGCGGTCGCTTCGTTTCGGCATTTTTCTTAACGCCATTTTTATAAGGCCGGTTTGGGGGTTGCTTATTTGTCGGAATCTTGATGGAAGGACCTGAAGAAGTATACTTTTTGTGATAGTGCCTACTCTTAATGATGAATGGTTATTTCCTGAGTATCAATCACCTTGTTGTCCTGCAATACCTGCACGATGTAGATACCGTTTGCCCACCTACCTGCATCTACTGATGCTGCGGCAGCTGTCCTATTGACATCACCTATCTGCACCTGCTGTCCGGCAAGGTCAGTTACCTTTATTGTACAACCCTCACACAGGTGCTCAAAATGTATTATTTCCCCTAAGGGATTAGGGTATATGTTGATGCCTTCTTGAATTGCCCGATTATCAACCGAATTTGGGTGCGGGATATCACGAGTTGTAATCATTCGTACACGGTTGTTAGAACCATCACTTATAAATATATCCCCATTCGGAGCAACAGCTACACCTGCAGGACCTTTTAGCTGGGCTAATAGCGGGTCGCCCCAATCTCCCGAATAACCTCCCAATCCGGTACCGGCAACAGTAGTGATTATACCAGCAACATCTATTTTCCGTACCCTATGATTACCTTGCTCTGCGATAAAACAATTGCCAAAAGTGTCTATACTCATTGGTCCTCCATTAATCATGGCTGCTGTTGCTGGTCCACCATCTCCACTATAGCCATATACTCCTGTACCTGCTATGGTAACTATTTTACCTGCCGTGTCTATCTTACGAATACGGGCATTGTCGGTAAAAAAAATAACGCCATTTTTGTCCAATCTAATATAATACAATTCCAACGAAGCTGTATCTGCCAGACTGCCGTCCGGACTAAAACCTGATGTACCATTACCGGCAATAGTAGTTATTATCCCGAATGTATCTACCCTCCGGATACGGTTGTTTGATCTGTCGGCTATATATAAATTGCCTGTATCATCTACCGTTATACTTTCCGGATAATAAAGCTCTGCAATAGTAGCAGCTATATTATCGCCATTGTATCCGGCTGTACCGGTACCGGCATAAGTGGTAATAATACCGGTAGGTAATACTTTTCGGATACGGTGGTTACCTGCGTCAGCCAGAAAAATATTGCCCTTCCAATCAACTGCCGCATCTGTAGCAGCTACCTGTGCATAAACAGCTTCATAACCATCACCACTAAACCCAAAAGTGCCGTTCCCGGCTATGGTGGTAATAGTGCCGTTATATGCCGGGGATACTTTTTTCACCTTAGCATTATTTGCATCACATATATATAAATCGCCTTCCTTATCCAACACTACAGAATAAGGGCTATACAAATGTGCATTAGTTGCAGGTCCGCCATCTCCGCTATCACCAGCACCGCCTACACCTGCTACGGTAATAATTATCTGCGCATTGGAGAGGAAAGAAAAAAGTAAAAACGGAATAAATAACAGGGTTTTCATTTTGTGATGAATATTGACTGAATAATAAATTTAAGAATATTTCTAAATAGTATTGTCGGAACCTTGATTATAGGACAAACAAGACAAATGTTGCCGGAAGGATAATACAATATACATCGCCAGTCAAGAACAGATATTCGATTGCTAACTTTAAAGTGAATTATGGCTTTTTCATATGTTCTTTTGCCTTGACGCAAAAGAACCAAAAAGTCAAGGCTGTATAAAAATCGGCTAAAAAACACCTGCACTGCGCTGCAAAATATATAGTATCATTCGGCAATTTACCACTATCGACAGGGGCTTACTAGCGGCCACTGAATATATCTGTACATAGATTTTGCGGTCGCTTCGTTTCGGCATTTTTCTT
>JAUHYD010000005.1 GCA_030426665.1 Bacteroidia bacterium
ATCGCGGTTGGTAATGCATTCACGATTACCGTCGCGCTGCTGTTCATTGCAGACATACAGCTGGTTGACATATCTGTTGCCTGTACTGTGTACATGCCGGCTGCTGTCTGATTGCCGAATGACAGTGCTGCGCCCGTGCCGCTTAACGCTGCGCCTACGCTTGCTGTGCCGTTCATCAGCTGATACGCGATTCCGGGGGTACTGTTGTTCAGTGTTACCGATACCCCTTCTGAACCTGCGCACAGTGTTCCGCCGCCACCTACTGTATATACTTCAGGTACCGCATTTACATTTACGGTGGCACTGCTGCTCATCGCCGACATACATCCCGTAGCACTGTTTGTTGCCATTACGCTGTACGTCCCTGCGCCCGTCTGCATTCCGAAGCTGATAGCGCCGCCATTGCCCGATACTGCAGTGCCTGTTGCGACACCACCATTGTATAACTGATAGTTGATACCTGTATTAGAACTGCTCAGGCCTATCGCTACACCTTCACCGCCCTGGCAGTAATCGCCACCGCCGGTTACGCCGTATACGGTTGGTAAGCTGTTCTCTGTTACGATCGCACTACCGGTCATATACTTGCTGCACATCGTCACATCGTTGGTGGCTACCACCATGTAGGTGCCGTTGCCCGTTACCGTACCGAAGTCTATCGGTGCGCCGGTACCGGCCATTGGTAAGCCGTATGCGGTGCTGCCGTTCATCAACTGATATGATACACCGGTATTTGAGCTGCTCAGGATAACATGTACCCCGGCATCGCCCTGACAGTAGCTGCCGCCACCGCTAACGGTATACGCAGTTGGTAAGCTGTTCGTGCTTACCGTCGCACTGCCACTCATCGTTGTGGTACAACCGGTAGTAGGATTCATGCCTACTACGGTGTATTCTCCGTTTGTCGTATGCAATCCGAAGCTGATGCTGCCGCCGCTACCTGTTTGAGGACCACCTACCGTGCTGCCATCAAGGTAAAGACGATAGCTGATTCCTGGTGTAGACGTTGCCAGACCTATCGTTACTCCTGCATCGCCGGAGCAATAAGCACCGCCGCCCGTTACTATGTGACTTGTCGGTTGCGCATTTACTACTACTGTTGCGCCGCCGCTCATATTTCTTTCACAACCGGTGCTTGCATTCATCGCGGATACCGTATAGGTACCGGCTCCTGTCTGCGCACCGAAGTTGATAGAACCACCTGTACCGGGTACAGGGGCTCCTACAGGTGCTGCGCCGTTGTATAATTGATAATTTATGCCGGTACCACTGTTGTTCAGGTATACATTCGTACCTGTACCGCCGGCACAGATAGTACCGCCACCCGTTACTGTCTGTACTACAGGAAGGCTGCTCGTGCTTACTACCGCACTGCCGCTCATCATTGACGTACAACCCGTGCTGATACCCGAAGCCTGTACCATATAGGTACCTGCAGAGGTATACATACCGAAGTCGATTGCATCGCCCGTACCGAATACAGGGGCACCCGCTGTTGCCGTGCCTTTGTACAACTGGTAACTCGTACCGGGGGTACTGCTGCTCAATCCGATATTTACACCCGTACCACCCGCACAATAACTACCGCCACCCGTTACACTGTGTACAACAGGAAGACTGCTCGCATTAACAATTGCGCTGCCACTCATCGTTGCTGCGCACGTAGTGGCTGGGTTATAGGCAAGTACTGTATAAGTACCGCCGGCTGTCTGACTGCCGAAGTTCAGGGATAATCCCGTACCGGTCATCATGCTGCCGATGGCAACACTGCCATTGTACAACTGATAAGCTATACCTGACTGAGAGCCATTCAGCCCAACCAATACTCCTGTACCGCCCGTGCAGTAGCTACCGCCACCGGTTACATTATAAGTAGTCGGCAGGTTGTTTACGGATACCATTTTGCTGCCGCTCATTGTCGTGCTGCAACCCGATACTCCACCGGTACCAATCACCTGGTACGTACCTGCTGTCGTTTGTAAACCGAAGTCTAAACCTGCTCCTGTGCCTGCCATTGGGCTGCCTACTGCCAATGAACCATTGTACAACTGATAGTTGACACCGGCATTAGAACCACTCAAGCCAAGGCTTACACCTTCTCCACCGGAGCAGTACGCACCGCCACCGGTTACATTATAACTCATAGGTGCAGCATCTGTGCTTACTGTGGCACTACCACTCATTGTTGCTTCACAACCGGTGGTCGTATTCATCGCTTTTACCGTATAGGTACCGTTGGACGTCTGATTGCCGAAATTCAGCGCACTGCCCGTGCCGGGCATGCCGCTACCGGCAGGACTCAATCCATTATATAACTGATACACGATACCTGTCTGACTATTATTTAATCCTATTGCTACACCACCGGTGCCGTTACAGTAACTGCCGCCACCAGTAATTGTATAGCTTGATGGCAGATTGTTTACCGTTACAGGTACACTGCCCGACATATTACTTGTACAGCTGCTCATCGGATTCGTTGCTACTACTGAGTACGTGCCTGCATCGGTAATCATACCGAAGCTTAACGCACTGCCCGTTCCAACTGCAGGGGCGCCGACTGCTGCTACACCATTGTATAACTGATAGCTCATGCCGCTCTCGGATCCCGTAAGTGTTACTCCTACGCCACCGCTACCATTACAATAGCTGCCACCACCCGATACGCCGTACACTACAGGCACATTGTCGATTGTGATGCTCGCACCACCCGTCATTGCACGCGTACACAGCGTTGTGCTGTTCGTTGCCATAACACTATAGATACCTGCTGCTGTCTGATTGCCGAAGCTGATAGCACCACCCGTTCCGGTAACTACGCTACCTACAGGAATACCGCCTTTGTATAACTGATATTCTACGCCGGATGTTGAACCACTCAGCCCTATTGCTATACCCGCACTACCGGCACAATAGTTCGTACCTGTAGAGGTTACCGTGTACAACGTTGGTAATGCATTTACGGATACCGTACCACTGCCCGCCATATCTGATTCACATCCCGTAACACTATTTGACGCATGAACAGTATAAGTACCCGCTGCGCTGATATAACCGAAGCTTACCGCGCTGCCCGTACCCATTACTACACTTGCTAGTGTAACGCCATTATACAAACTGTAGTTTACACCAGCAGTAGAAGAACTCAGCCCAATAGCTACACCACTGCCGCCTTCACAATAACTACCCGTACCCGTAACCGCATATGATGTCGGTAACGGATTAACGCCGATGGACGCACTGCCACTCATATTGCTCGAACAACCCGTAGATGGATTAATCGCAAATACTGTGTATGTTCCGGGATCTGTCTGTAAACCGAAGCTGATCGGCAGGTTGGTACCCGCTACAGCTGCACTTGACAATACTGCGCCACGATACAACGTATAGTTAACGCCGGGCTGAGAGCCACCTACTCCTATCGATACGCCCGTATCGCCAAGGCAGTAATTACCTCCACCCGTTACAGGATATATGACTGGTAACGTATTTACCGTTACGGTTGCAGAACCAGACATTGTTGACGTACAGCCGGTTGTAAGGTTAGTCGCCATTACGGTATAAATGCCGCCTTCTGTCTGAAGACCGAAGTTAAGACTACCACCCGTACCTGCTACAGGACCGCCTACGGCAACTCCGGAGCGATACAACTGATAATTTACACCTGTCTGTGAACCGGACAAGGTTACATTCACACCTACCTCACCGACACAGAAGCTACCACCACCGCCTACACTGTAAGTATTTGGATTTGAATTTACTGTTATCGTCGCAGATCCTGACATCGCAGACGAACAACCATTGCCGTTTGTTGCACCTATTGTATAGGTACCTGAAGTAGTATATAAACCAAAGTTCATTGCAGCACCTGTACCCGTCATAGTAGCTACCGGACTACCGCCTGTTGACAATGTATACGTTACACCGGCCGTAGATCCGTTGAGCGTAATCGCTACTCCGCTACCACCGCTGCAATAACTACCTCCTCCACCAACTGTAAATACAGGTGGGGTACTATGTACTATCACAGTTGCACTGCCACTCATCGTTGCCGTACAGCCATTACCGTTAACGGCTCCTACTGTATACACGCCTGTAGCAGATACCACCGGCAACTCAAGGGCTGCGCCCGTACCGGATACAGAACCGCCATACGTTGCGCCGCTACTGTTATACAACTGATACGTAACACCTACCTCTGAACCTGCAAGTCCCGTGGCAACGCCCGCATCTCCGGAACACATACTGCCACCACCGGTTACTGTCTGTGTTGACGGTGAACTGTTAACGCCTACCGTTACACTGCCGGACATTGCATTCGTACAACCCGTAGACAAGTTCATTGCAGATACGCTATACGTACCTGTTGCTGTCATATTACCGAAACTCAATGCAGCACCACTACCACTCGTAGGTGTCACTACACCGCCATCTCTGTATAATGTATATTGAATACCGGCAGCACCGTAGGAAAGACCTACTTCAACTCCGGATGTACCGGCACAATAATTACCGCCACCGGTTACGCTAAACGCATCAGGTAACGGATCGATACTTACTGACGCACTACCGGACATCGACACCTGACAACCTGCGCCGGCTCCCGGGTTCGCAATAGCCGTATAACTACCGGCACCGGTCTGAAGACCAAACGACATAGGAGCACCGGTACCGGTAAACAAACTGCCTACAGGTGTAGCACCATTATATAACTGATAACTTACTCCAGCATCTGAACTGGTAAGTATTACCTCAGAACCCGTACCGCCTGCACAATAAGAACCACCACCACCAATTGCATATGTTGAAGGCACTGCCGTAATATTGACTGTCGCCTCGCCGGTCATCTCACGCGTACATCCGCTGCTCAGGTTCGTAGCCAACACGGTATATGTACCAACCGTTGCCTGAAGACCGAAACTAACGCCGGCTCCCGTACCACCGGTACTCGCAACTGCTGTTGATCCCATAAACAACTGATATGTATTACCACCGTCAGAACCGTCCAGTGTTATCTCAACACCCGGTCCGCCGGTACAATAACTTCCGCCACCCGTAACATTATACGCTCCGGATGCGGTACCTACTGATATCGCTGTACTATTATCGCTCGCTAAATTGATAACACAACCCGTTGTATTATCAATTGCATCTACTGTTATGATTGTCGTACCTCCCGAAGTGAAAATATCACCCGCAGTAGTAAAGGTGCCCGTACCACCGCTCAATACTAATGTAGCTGTATTGCCGGTTGATGTAGATGCACCACTCAAACTATAAGTTACTTCATAGGTGCCATCGCCGAATGTACTGCTGTTTACTGTAACTACAGATCCAGCACCAACACATGTATTGGTCCCGGAAATCGAAGTTACATTAGCTCCGAATGTAGTCGTATTGCTACCCGGCGTTGCTTCACAACCACTCTCATTGGCAACCGCCGTAACAGTAACCGTAGTAACGTCATCGGACGTCAACAAAGAACCAGGAATATCAAACGTACCATCTGTGGCACCCATAGTCAATGTAGCCGTATTGCCGGTAGACGTATTTGCACCACTTAAGTTATAGGTAACTGTATATGTACCAGCCCCCATTGATGAGCTTGTAACGGTCACTGTTGAACCGGAACCGGAACAAGAGTTAGTAGCGCTCATAGAGTAAGTTGAAAGATCCGGCGGAGCGTTACGTGTAACAGGTATTGCCGGAGTTGTATTACTGTTACCACCGCAAGATACTATCGCACGATAGTACATGGTACCAACAGATGTTAACTCAGGTGCCTGAAATGCTGATGTTGTGGCTCCGGAAACTGCCGTAAAACCTGATGTAGGACTGGAAGAAGACTCCCAAACATAGGAAATGCCACCTGCAATTGTCTCACCGACGTTAAACAACGTTGGCTTGAATGCACCACAACCCTCAGGTGGTCCGGCACAAACAATCCCCGCTTCAGGTGTACCCGAACACGAAGGTGTACCACCGTTAATTACAACTTTATAGTCTCTTACATTACCATAATTAGTCGTTGTTGTAGGACATGATTTCACATTCGGATATGTAGGCACAGAACCACTATTGTAGTAACCAACTATCCTCATCCGAAAATTACCGGAAGGAGCGCCAGAAGGAATAGTAAAGGTAAGATACATCGTATTGGACGAAACAGACCCATAAGCAAATCCTCCAAGCGTTTCATTACTTTCAAATGTACCGCTGTTATCGTAGTCTATCCACATCTGCACATGAAAGCTACTGTAATATGGATTTGATATATTCAACGTGGCGGTATAGGTGCTACCCGAATTCAGCGTAACGGACATAGATCCAGTCCTATCCATGTAGTTCGCTGAACATGCCGACGTTCCTGAATAGTTACTTGGATCGTAAATATTTGTACCAGACTCACCTGTAAGCGACCTAACGCTTGTGTTCATCGGATATGACGAGCACGTATAATTAAAGTTCGGCGTACAACTCGACGCTGCCATTGATGCTGCTGTATAGGAAACTGACGCAACAGAAGAAGCCACAGCACTTCCAGACCCACAAGTTACCAAACAACGAAACTGTGTGGACGTATTAATGCCTTTAAAGCTATACTCCCTATAAAACCCGTCAGCCATATTTTCCCAGGTAGTACCTCCATCGGTTGACTGCTGCCATTGATATATTAAATCACCATCAGTAGATGCGCCAGACAAAGACAACAGGAAATCCGTATCACCACCACCAGTAGACGGTGTAAGTACCGCTGTTCCTGCTGTTGGAGTACCACTACATGCTGTTGCATTGCCGGATCCACTCACATAAATAGTCATTGGATCTGCACCACCACCGGAAATAGTTATATCACCGCCCGCCATTGTAGTGGCAGTCGGAGTAAAACGTACATACAGGTTTCTCGCAGACAGATCTCCATAATTATAAAACACATTCATTGAAGAGCTCCATGTAATTCCATCTAAAGTCACTTCGAAACCTTCCGGTGCTGTAATAGATAACTCACCTACAGTGGGAAGCAAATTACTACCCCAGAAATTCGAAAATTTCACCGGAGCAGATACACTTCCAACAGCAGTGTTTGAACCAAAGTCCAATGTATCTACTGTAATTCCTATTGTGGGTGTTGCTTGCTTAATAACTGCGGTATAATCTCTGGTATCTGCATATGCCACATATATATCAGGGCATGACCGTTGATGTGGGTACGCAGGATAATATGGGTTCACCCCAGGTCCGTTATAGCTACTTCCGCCATAACCATTCATTACACGCATTCTGTGAGCGCCCAAAGGTGCATCTGCGGGAATTGTGATAGTAGGATTCGGGCGACCAGTCGGTCCGGTAGGATTTGTATTATAAGCGTATCCACCTACAAGTTCGTATCCATTATCGAATCGGCCATCATCATTAAAGTCAATCCATATTGAACCGGTTATATAATTCTGTCCGCTTTTACCCATTACTGCACTATACTCACCGCCTTTACTGAACACGGCCTGAGTATCAGGGCTGTTATAGTATTTTGGTGTATAACTTCTGGCATCGGCAATATTTCCTTCATCATGATAAACAATTACCGGGTTACCACCTGTACCTACATAATAGCTGGAGCTACTATATCTTGAGGTTGGAGTACATCCACTTGACGGTAATGAGAATGATACCATTGTTGACGCAGAATTAGATGAAGTGCCGGAACAAGTTGTTACACAACGGAAATAGGTATCTCCACCCAAACCACTATAGTTATACGTCGTTCCTGACGCACCTGAAATGTTTGTCCATGTTGCATCATCCGAAGACGACTGCCATTGGTAGGTAATGCCGCCACCTGTCGAACCGCCGGACAAGGATAACTCTATTTGAGTAGCAGCACCACCACTTGTCGGAGTAGCACTTGCTGTACCTTCCGAAGGTGCACCGGAACATGCTGTTCCACCTGCACCGGATAACGCAACTGTAACTGCAGAACTCAAACCGCCGCCAGAAATTGAGATATTACCCGAATATGATGTTTCCGCGGTCGGTGTAAACCGAACGTATACAGGTACATCTTCAAACCCACCACCGGAATAAGAATAAGTTTGTGCAGTTGTAAACCAGTTTTCTCCGTCAAATGAGAATTCAAAATTTGATGAACTTGTATTTATTGTCACAGGTCCCGTAGCAAGTAGAGAACCCGTCATCGCAAAAATGAACTTTCCAGAAGTACTTCCAGATACTAACGTTCCAAAATCATGTGAATCAGATGTCGTCACTACACTTGGTACGACTGGCTGAATGATTACGTGACCATCTCCCCACTTATTAAAACCCTGTGTATGTACAACATTTGTCGCAGCACCATCTGTATAAGACGAACCACCACCGGCACCGGTCCGATACGAATAACCACCGGAACCACCGCCGTAATAACCACCACCGCCACCACCGGCACCGGAATTTGAATTTGCATTACCTCCATTAAGAGTAGAACCACTACCTCCGGAAGCTGCGGTACCTCCGGAAGACTGACTACCGCCAGTACTCTGAGTTCCTGAATACGCCAAACCCGACTCACCGGTCAGTCCTCCTCCGTCTCCACCTTTGGATGTATTGAAATAAGACGAATTATAACAACCGGCGCCGCCGCCACCGCCGGCAACAATTTTACGGTTACTGGTGGACGTACTACCAATACGAATATCAGAAGAACCACCGCCACCGCCGCCGCAATATGATGAACCGTTATAAGCACCACGTCCGCCACCGTTATATCCGCCATACGCATAGCTATAATAATCTGCAGACTTTCCTACGCCACCTACATATACATATATTGTCTGTCCTGGAGTAACGGGTAACATCGCTTGAGTACGACCACCGTTACCACCTTCACTTCTATAATTATATTGTGGATATTTAAAACTTGGCCCCCCTGTTGCTCCAATAGCATCAACAGAAACGTAGTTAACTCCCGAAGGAACTGTATATGTCTGCACACTTCCGGAATATCCAAAACCTGCTGCACCATCAATAAGTGGCGTAATCCTAACTAAACCGTCACCCATTCCCTGCATGTTTGTCCCTTGTGCATGGTGTACATTACTACATAGCGAAGAGTTCGTATAAGACGAACCACCGCCGCCACCACCATAGGCTCCGCCACCACCACCATAGTAGCCGCCACCGCCGCCACCGGAATAGTAGTTGGAAGAATAAGAGTTACCACCCTGACCTAGACTACCGTTAGTAGCTCCGGAATAAGCCGTACCCCTTGCCCCACCGGAAGACTGAGTACCACCCTTCCCACAATAACTACTGGTAAAACTATTGACACCCTTACCGTTACCTCCAGTTAGACCTCCCCCATCGCCACCACGCTCATAGTTGGTTTGGCTGGAACTAGAACGCCGGCCTGCGCCACCGCCACCACCGGCAACGATAACACGGTTACTCAATGCAGTTCCGCCTATACGAATGTCAGTAGCTCCACCTCCGCCACCGCCGTAGCCGCGACCATTACCGCCACCATTGTACCCACCGGGGTAAACAATACAGCAATAAGTTCCGCTATAACACGAGCCTTTACCTGCACCTCCAACAAAAATATTCAGGACCTGACCCGGAGTCACATCCAATTCGCAGGTCACACTTCCACCCCAGCCCGGTCTTGAATAATAATAGTTTTGACCGCCACGGGCTCCAAGCGCCTCAACAAACAACTTGGTCACACCATCAGGAACGGTGTACTGCTGCATCCCCCCTGTGTAGTTAAAGGTCGATGTGTTATCACCGGCCTGCTGCGCTTGCGCACTCCACCCAAGCATCAACACCGACAGGATGGTACTTAATAGGAAACTTCTCTTCATAATAGAACCAATTTATACGTATGAAAATATATATTTTATATAGAAACCTTACAACTATTCAACTTTCTGATTTTCAGAGCATCATGTCCTACCCGATTCTCATATTCAATTTACAAGACAATACTAATACCACGTCCTATAACTCTATAAACTTCACTATAATTTGCCTTGCCTAATTTTTCTTCTGTTGTATATCTAATTCTATACCATAATATCACGAAAACCGCGACTATTATAAAGTAAATTCTGAATTTCAGTTTACTAAAATAATAAAAAATTATGTTAACAAATTGACCTTAATTGTTAACAGTTAGTTAACTGTAAAGATATTTTGATTGATTTTATAAAGCTACAAATCTAACCTCCTAATAATCAGGGGGGGAATAAAACACCTCATAGATTATATGTAATTTTCATTTTTTTCGAAAAGTGGAATTATATATAACACTATTTCTTTGTTTAATTTTTATTGGCATATTATGAGAAATAGAATAAAAATTAACTAAAAATAGAATATCCCCCGTGAAACATCTGCTTACCAGATACTTACACAAGTACATGCCGCATATACGTCCCGTAATTGACAATATCCTGAAATCAGCTAAGATTATAACAAAAAAAAGCGGTGTCGTAAATACGACACCGCTTTCCAAAAATTATACAATACCAATTATTTGACAAGTAGAATTTTACCTATGTAGGCGTGCGTCTGGGTAGAAATACGATATATATACATGCCGGATGACAAGCCGTCTCCATTAACTATTGCAGAATACTCTTCACCTGCATTAATGTAGTCGCTAAATACAGTCGTTACCTTAGCTCCTGTAGCTGCACTAAACAGTTCTACCGTAGCAAAGTCTCCCTCAGGCAAATTGAATCTAATAACAGCGTTCGTAGTGAATGGATTAGGATGCGCACCGTGCATTACATTCACGTTAATACCCTCTTCGCCACCTGCTGTAATCCCTTTTGCTGCTAACTCCTCAATGGTAACCGAAGCAGTTGCTGTATCACCTATTGCGTCAGTAACAAGTACCGAATACGTACCGGCAACAAGCCCACTAAGATGCTCCGTAGTTGCACCATTTGACCATAGGTAAGTATAAGGTGCTACACCGCCCGTAACAGTTAGTAATGCACAACCATCGCTACCACCCGGAGTAGAAACATGAGATCCATAAATTGTAGCGTAGATATTCTTAACTGTAATAGTCTTCGTAGCATATACCGTACCGCAAGAGTTGGTTACAATGTAGCTAATTACAGATGTACCAGTACTTATTGCAGATACAATACCCGTGCTACCAACAGTCGCTACTGCAGGGTTACTGCTACTCCATGTACCACCCGCTGTAGAGTCGGAAAGCGTAATGTCTGAACCAACACAGAATACCGAAATACCGGTAACAGGTGCCACAGTTGGCAGTGGGTTGACTGTTATAGTCTTGATAGCAGAAGAGTATCCACAACCATTATGCACAGAATAAGTGATTATAGTGCTACCTGCACCTACTCCTGTAACAACCCCGGTACTGCTCACCACGGCAACAGACTCATTATCTGAGTGCCATGTACCTCCTACTGTCGTGTTTGACAAGGTAATTGTAGATGCAGCACAAACAGTTGAAGGACCGGAAATATCAGACACTTCAGGGACAGCAACCACCGGCACATAAACTATAGCCGAAGTTGTTCCACAAGCATTAGATACCGAGTAAGATATCGTTGGCATACCTGCTGATATACCAGAAATGATACCTGCACTGTTCACTGTTGCAAGGCTTACATCGCTACTACTCCATACGCCACCAAGTGTAGCATTCGATGCAGTTATTGTCCAACCTGCACAAATACTCATCGTACCGGTAATTGGCGCAACGGTAGGAAGCGCATTAACCGTTACTACCCTTGTTACGTACGAAGTACCACATGTATGACTAACCGTATAAGTTACAGTAGCCGTTCCCGAAGTAAGGCCGGTTACAACACCAGTAACACTATCAACTTCTACAACGGCAGGGTATCCTGTATAAGACCATGTACCACCGGATAATGTATTGTACAACCCAGTGGTTGCACCAGGACAAACAACTGCAGTACCTCCGATTGAAGGAATAGAAGTACTTGTTTCATTAACAGTTATCAGCTTAGTAGACATCACCACTCCACATGTAGTATTATGAACGTAGCTAATTAATGCCGTACCTGCAGATATACCGGTAACAGTGCCGTGATCAATGTCAACAACAGCAACAGAAGCATTACTACTATACCAAGCCCCATGAGGTACATCATTAAACATAGTAACCGAAGCACCCACACAAACAACATCAGATCCCGTGATCGGCATTGCAGTTGGCAAAATCTCAACAGTTACATCTCTCAAAGAAAACGCAGTTCCGCATGCATTACTTACAGTATATGTAATGGTAGCTGTTCCTGTATCAACACCATAAACTTCACCCGAAGCAGAAACAGTAGCAATTGACATGTCGCTGCTGCTCCATGTACCACCGGATACGGTTGCTGCATAGAATATCGAAGTTTCTTTACAAACTTTAGCCGCACCAATTACGTGTCCTGCATCTGGCGCAGGGTTAAATGTTACCGTAGCGGTAGCAACGTCAGTTCCGCAACTGTTAGACACAGTATAGGAAATCAACGCAGTACCGTACCCAGTTCCAGTAACAACACCTGAAGTGCTAACAGTGGCAATTGAAGGATTTGCACTACTCCAAACTCCACCTGTACCAGTCGTACTCAAAGGAGCAACACCATATCCGCAAAGCTCGCTTGCTCCGGAAATAACACCGGCAACCGGAGGCACACTAACCGAAACATTAATAGTAGTAGTCGTAGAAGCAATGCCATCAGAAACCTTAATAACAATTACATCTGAACCTGAATACCCTGGAGCCGGAGTATAACTCAAGCCGGTAGGAACAAGAGCGCTACCGGTAGATACCGTTGTATATGTTCCCGCCAAAGTACCGTGCGCAGGAGCCACAACTACAGTCCAGCTTTCAGTTTGCGTTGTATCGTAGTCAATTACTGTCAATCGCTCATTCAAATCAGCACTACCCGTACCTGAACACATATCCAATTCCTGAACATCACCTGCCACAAAGAATGGTTTTCTGTTATACACACCCAAAATACGAATAGCAAAGTTTGCATTATCAGCAACATATAGTTGTCCTGCACAATCAATGGAAAGACCCATTGGTTGATTGATCTGTGCCAGCAATGCCGGGCCACCGTCTCCGCTGTAACCTGAAGTATGGTTACCGGCGATTGTGCTTATGAAACCGGCACTGTTAATCTTACGAACCAGATTATTGTGTTGCTCTGTAAAGTAAACATTACCAGACGCATCAGACGTAATACCAACCGGATGATTCAGGCGGGCGTCAGTTGCCGGACCACCGTCTCCTGCATACCCTGTGATTCCTGTACCGGCCACCGTCGTAATAGTACCGGTAACATCAACCATTCTAACTGCCTGATTTCCATAATCTGTAATGTATAGATTACCGGAAGCAGATGCATGCAAACCTATTGGAGCAGAAAGCTCGGCACTTGCTGCTGAACCACCATCTCCGGAATAACCCGGCATACCAGTACCAGCATAAGTAGTGATAACACCGGAAACATCAACTTTCCGAACTGCATTATTGGCATTGTCTGCTATATACAGATTACCCGCACCATCAATAGCTAGACCGGAAGGATAATATAATGCAGCATCTGTTGCCATGCCACCGTCACCCGTGTAACTGTGTGCACCATTTCCTGCTACTCTCGTAATGATACCAGAAGTACTTACTCTGCGTACTACATGGTTATTGTAATCAGAGAAGTAAACGTTTCCTGCAGCATCAAACGCAATACCATAAGGATTTGACATACTTGCTGCAGTTGCCGGACCACCATCTCCACCATATCCAATAACACCATTTCCGGCAATTGTAGTGATAACACCAGTCGGGCTAACTTTTCTGATTACAGCGTTATTGTAATCAGCTATATAAGTATTACCTGCACAATCTGTCGCCAGATTATAAGGGTGAGAAATTTTCGCGTTTGTTGCCGCCGAATCATCGCCCGTATAACCAAACACACCGGTTCCGGCATAAGTGAAAATATTTACAGACTCGTTTACAACAATGCTGATTGGCTGAAGGCTACCTGTACAGTATCCGTTAGACACTGATATACTACCTGTATAAGTACCTTCTGTAATAGAAGAAGGAACAGTTATCGTCATTGGAGAAGATGTAATTGCCGCTCCTGTTACATCAGTAAACCCTGCAGAGGAAGCACTTGCATCCCAAACAATGCTGTAATGTGTTGCACCGCCAGTTGTTGTGAATGATAACGAGGCGTCACCGTAACCGGCAACAACCGGAGCAATCACATCTGTAACAATTGCAGGAATAGCATTTACAGTCACAGGATATGTTGCTACACTGGTACCACAAGCATCAGAAACTGTATAAGACAAAGTTGCAACACCCGGAGCCATACCCGTAACCTGTCCTGAATTACATGGACAAGTGATGGCAACCAAAGGACTTCCACTCGTCCAATTACCACCGGGTACCGAAGCATAAAGAGGGATAATTCCGTCTACACACACATTCGAAGCTCCAGTAATAACACCTGCAGAAGGTGCACCATTTACAGTTACAACAACAGTGGCCGAAACCGAGCCGCAACCACCAACTACAGTATAAGAAATAGTTGTTGTTCCTGCTGCAAGACCATGCACCATACCGGACCCGGAAACAGTTGCCACTGATGCCTCGCTACTACTCCAGGTACCACCGTACGTAGCATTTGTTAAAGCAAATGAAGAACCAATACATATGCTTGGCGTGTCGGCCGATACAATTTCATCTACCGTTGGCAGGCCATTAACAGTAACAACCATGGTACTGAAACAACCACCGGCGTTTACGAAACTTATGACGGTCGTTCCCGCTGCAATACCAGAAACAACACCGGAAGTTGGGTTGATAGTAGCTATCGACAGGTCACTGCTACTCCATGA
Source organism: Bacteroidia bacterium (assembly GCA_030426665.1). Classification (GTDB taxonomy): domain Bacteria; phylum Bacteroidota; class Bacteroidia; order Chitinophagales; family Chitinophagaceae; genus Nemorincola. The sequence continues at coordinate 14,914 of JAUHYD010000005.1, forward strand.
ACCAATTGCAGAACCGGCACTCAAGGTAATATCAGAACCGGCACAAACAGATGTGTGTCCGCTGATTGCTGAAGGAGTTTCAATTACATTGATAACTTTAGTACTGAAACAACCGCCGCTTATTGCATAGGTTATAGTTGAGCTGCCAGCCGACAATCCGGTAATCTCCCCGGTTGATGCATTTACCGATGCCACTGACGTATTGCTACTACTCCAGGAGCCTCCACCTACTGCGTGTGTAAAGGTCGTTGTACCGCCTGAACAAACCGAAGAACCACCGGATATAGAGCCTATCGATGTATTTACAGTTATAGTAGAAACGGTATAACATGTATAACCAAGTTTATACGTAATATTTGCTGTTCCCGCACTCACACCGGTTATCATTCCGGTTTCACTGTTAACATGTGCAACTGATGGGTTACTACTTATCCACGTTCCACCCCCAACTGTATTTGAGAGCAGTGTAGTCTGACCTACACAAACAGTTGAAGCGCCAATGCTTGCAGGCATAGCAGCATTAACCGTAACAACTACTGTTCTTGCACATCCTGCAAAGTTTGTATAACTAATTGTTGCGGTACCGGCGCTTACACCTGTCACGATGCCACTTGGAGCTACAGTAGCCACTGTTGTATTATCGCTACTCCAAGAACCACCGTACGATGTCAGAGCAGTCGTGTTACCCTCACACAATGACAATATACCGGAAATAGGAGGAGGAGGACTTGCTACCATCACAACTGAATTACGACTACATCCGGAAGGCAAAGTATAAGTGATACGCACCCAACCAGCTGTTATTCCGGTAACAACACCGGTAGACGGATCAACAGTCGCAATTGCTGTATTTCCACTTGTCCACAACCCACCGGCAGGAGAACTACCAAAAGCTGTTGGCGAACCGGCACAGATAGCCGGAGAACAACTTATATGAGCAGGTAATGGATTAACAGTAACGTCCGTAGTTGTAAAACATCCGGTAAATGGAATACTATATGTTATAGTAGCTGTGCCACTTGTAAGCGCACCCATAAATCCTGCTGTACAATGTATAGAAGCCACAGATGAATCGCTGGACGTCCATGTTCCACCTGTAGTACCCGATGACAGCATAGACATGCTACCTTCACATACCGAAGTTGAACCGGTTATTGGAGCAGGGTTCGTATTAACCACTATCGCTTTTATTACTTCACAACCCGAAGACAAAGAATAAGTTATCAGTGCCACTCCCGAACTAATACCATTAACCAGTCCGGTTGTCGCATCAATTGTCGCTACACTCGTATTACTACTACTCCATACACCACCCGGAGCTGAATGAGAGAATGTAGTCGAAGTACCGCTACATATCTTGTGCGCACCCACAATAAGAGATGGAGACGCTGTTACATCAATATGTTTCACTGCAAAACAACCACCGGCCGCAGTATATGTGATATCAGCACTACCAGTACTAATACCAGTAACAACACCTGTATAAACATTAACACTTGCTACAACAGGCATACTGCTAACCCAATACCCACCAGCAACAGCGTTACTTAATGTTGTTGTCAACCCAACGCAAATCTCATCACTTCCTGTAATTACCGACAATGCTGGGTTAACAGTTACAACAATCGACTGAAAACAACTACCACCGGTAAAGTAACTGATAGTAGCAGTACCCACAGAAACACCAGTTACAACACCACCAGAAGACACTGTTGCTACCGATGTGTTGTCACTTGTCCATGTACCACCAGTAGTTGCTGAACTCATCACGGTGCTGGTCCCTACACAAATAACTGGCAATCCATATATAGGAGCCGGAGCATCATACACAGTTGTCATTGAAACTGTTGAACACCCTGTAGGCAATGTATATGTAATGAGCGCAACACCTCCAACATGACCGGTCAAATACCCGTCTGTTGTACCTATTGTCGCTACAGCAGGCGTACAACTATGCCAGGTTCCACCCGAGGGTGAACTTGTTAACACAGAAACCACACCAGCACAAACATCCAAATCACCTGCAATTGCAGTCGGAGTAGGATTAACAGTTACTTCGTGTGTTCTATAACAACCAGTGCTGGAACTGTACGTAATGGTAGCAACACCGGACAACACGCCTGTTAAAATACCTGAGAAAGAATCAATAGCGGCAACCGAAGGATTACTGCTCGACCATACTGAAGCACCACCAGAAGAGCTATACAGAGCGTCACTACTACCTTCGCAAATTTCTGAAACACCAGTAATTGTCGCAGGCAATGAATTTACATAAATCAAATGCGTTGAATAACATCCGGAACTCTTTGTGTAAGTTAAATGTACATAACCCGCACTTATTCCGGTAACAACACCCGAAGTAGATCCTATTGTTGCTCTGGCAGTATTACTACTGCTCCAAGTACCACCTATATCACTACTACTCATTGTAATTTCCTGACCGACGCATACTCTATCAGGACCTGCCAAAGGCATCGCCGGAATATCAACAGTAACATGTATTACTTTGTAGCAACCGGCAACACCGGTGTAAGTAATATTCGCAGTTCCTACACCCATTCCCGTAACCACTCCTGTCGCTGTTGAAACCTGCGCTTTGTATGGATTGCTTGTGCTCCAGGTTCCTGTTGAAGGAGTACCGACAAATGCGTATGTATTACCAACACACATAAAGTCCACACCTGTCAAAGTAACCATTGTTGCCGGATCCTGAGTGATTGTATAGGTATTCACCGCAATACATCCGTTGGCATCTGTAACCGTAAGGGTATGAATTCCGGTATCCAGTACACCTAAATCCTGACAAGTCTCACCAGAGCTCCAGCTGTAAGTATATGGAGATGTACCACCTGTGATCGTCACATCAATTGCACCATCACTACCACCCCAACAAGTAACATTATTAACTACAGCTGTTTGCGTCAACGATGCAGGCTGAGTGATTGTTACAGTCTCATTTTTCGCACATCCGTTTGCATCTGTTATTGTTACGCTGTAAACACCTGCAACAAGACCTGAAAGATCTTCAGTTATAGCTCCGTTGCTCCAAGAGTATGTGTAACCTGCAACACCTCCGGTTACGGCCAAATCAATTGAACCATTACTATCACCGTTACAGCTTACATTAACAACTGACAAAGTAGATGTGATTGCAGATGGCTCTATAACAGTAACCGACTTAGTAAGAGTATAACCGTTAGCATCAGTAACTACTACGCTGTAAGTGCCGGCAGCTAGGCCAGTTACATCTTCTGTAGTTGCTCCGTTGCTCCATGCATATGTATATGGAGTTGTTCCGCCTGATACTGTTAAGTCAGCAGTACCGTTAGCACCACCGTTACAGCTAACATTTGTGTTTGTTACTGTGCCGGTAAACGCACTTGGCTCAGTGATAACTACTGTCGTAGTTGTAGTACATCCGTTAGCATCTGTAATAGTTACACTGTAAGTTCCTGCTACCAAACCGGTAAGGTCTTGAGTAGTTGCTCCGTTGCTCCAGCTATATGTATATGGAGTAGTTCCGCCAGCTACTGACAAATCTGCTGTACCATTATCACAACCATAGCACAGTGCGTTGGTTGAAGTAGCGCTCGCAGTTAATGTTGCAGGCTGCGTAATTGTTTTAGTTTGTGTTGTAGTACAACCGTTGGCATCTGTTACCAATACACTATACGTACCGGCAGCCAGACTACTGATGTCTTCAGTAGTTGCACCATTACTCCAGGAGTAAGTGTAAGCAGTTGTACCACCTGAAACAGTCAATTCAACTGAACCATTGCTCTCACCATAACAACTAACATTAACCGCAGTTGAAGTAGAAGAAAGTGTTGCAGGCTCGGTTACTGTTACTGACTTAGTAATGGTATATCCATTAGCATCTGTAACTACTACACTGTAAGTACCGGCAGCAAGTCCAGTTACATCTTCTGTAGTTGCGCCGTTGCTCCAGGCGTATGTATATGGTGTAGTTCCACCAGACACTGTCAAATCAGCTGTACCGTTAGCGCCACCGTTACAGCTAACGTTTGTGTTCGTTACCGTGCCGGTAAACTCACTTGGCTCAGTGATAACTACTGTGGTAGTGGTTGTACATCCGTTTGCATCTGTAATGGTAACACTGTAAGTTCCAGCTACAAGACCGGTAAGGTCTTGAGTAGTTGCACCATTGCTCCAAGAATATGTATATGGAGTAGTTCCACCAGCTACAGTCAAATCAGCAGTACCATTATCACAACCATAGCACAATGCATTGGTTGAAGTAGCACTTGCTGTTAATGTTGCAGGCTGTGTGATTGTCTTAGTTTGTGTTGTAGTACATCCGTTAGCATCTGTTACCAATACACTGTACGTACCGGCAGCCAAACCACTGATGTCTTCTGTAGTCGCGCCGTTACTCCAGGAGTAAGTGTAAGCAGTTGTACCGCCTGAAACAGTCACATCAACTGAACCATTGCTCTCACCATAACAACTAACATTAACTGCAGTTGAAGTAGACGTCAATGTTGCAGGCTCAGTTACTGTTACTGATTTAGTAATTGTGTACCCATTTGCATCAGTAACTACTACGCTGTAAGTGCCGGCAGCTAGGCCAGTTACATCTTCTGTAGTTGCGCCGTTGCTCCAGGCGTAAGTATATGGTGTAGTTCCGCCTGATACTGTTAAGTCAGCAGTTCCGTTAGCACCACCGTTACAGCTAACATTCGTATTAGCTACTGTTCCGGTGAACTCACTTGGCTCAGTGATTACAACTGTTGTAGTTGTAGTACAACCGTTAGCATCTGTAATGGTTACACTGTAAGTTCCAGCTACCAAACCGGTAAGGTCTTGAGTAGTTGCACCATTGCTCCAAGAATATGTATATGGAGTTGTTCCGCCAGCTACTGTCAAATCAGCTGTTCCATTATCACAACCATAGCACAAAGCATTAGTTGAGGTTGCACTTGCTGTCAAGGTTGCCGGCTGAGTGATTGTCTTAGTCTGTGTTGTTGTACATCCGTTCGCATCTGTTACCAATACACTGTAAATACCGGCAGCCAAACCACTGATATCTTCAGTAGTTGCTCCGTTACTCCAGCTATAAGTGTATGCTGTAGTTCCGCCTGAAACAGTCAAATCTACGCTACCATTGCTCTCACCATAACAACTAACATTAACCGCTGTTGATGTTGACGTCAATGTTGCTGGCTCAGTTACTGTTACTGACTTAGTTATTGTATATCCATTTGCATCTGTAACCACTACGCTGTAGGTACCGGCAGACAAACCGGTTACATCTTCTGTAGTTGCGCCGTTGCTCCAGGCGTAAGTATATGGTGTAGTTCCACCAGATACTGTTAAGTCTGCAGTTCCGTTTGAACCACCATTACAGCTAACGTTTGTGTTCGTTACTGTTCCTGTGAACTCACTTGGCTCAGTGATAACTACTGTGGTAGTTGTTGTACAACCGTTAGCATCTGTAATGGCAACACTGTAAGTTCCTGCAACAAGACCGGTAAGGTCTTCAGTAGTTGCACCATTGCTCCATGAGTATGTATATGGAGTTGTTCCACCAGATACTGTCAAATCAGCAGTACCGTTAGCACAACCATAGCACAAGGCATTGGTTGAAGTAGCACTTGCTGTTAATGTTGCAGGCTGTGTGATTGTTTTAGTTTGTGTTGTTGTACATCCGTTAGCGTCTGTTACCAATACACTATATGTACCGGCAGCCAAACCACTGATATCTTCTGTAGTTGCTCCGTTGCTCCATGAGTATGTGTAAGCAGTTGTACCACCTGAAACAGTCAAATCAACTGAACCATTGCTCTCACCGTTACAACTAACATTAACCGCTGTTGATGTAGATGTAAGTGTTGCTGGCTCAGTTACTGTTACTGACTTAGTTATTGTATACCCATTTGCGTCGGTAACAACTACACTGTATGTACCGGCAGCTAGACCAGCTACATCTTCTGTAGTTGCACCGTTGCTCCATGCATAAGTATATGGGGTTGTTCCACCAGCTACAGTCAAATCAGCTGTACCGTTAGCACCACCGTTACAGCTAACGTTTGTGTTCGTTACTGTGCCGGCAAACTCAGATGGCTCAGTGATTACTACTGTTGTAGATGTTGTACAACCATTTGCATCTGTAATGGTAACACTGTAAGTTCCTGCAACCAGACCGGTAAGGTCTTCAGTAGTTGCACCGTTGCTCCAGCTATATGTATATGGAGTAGTTCCACCAGCTACCGTCAAATCAGCTGTACCGTTATCACAACCATAGCACAAAGCATTGGTTGCCGTAGCGCTTGCTGTCAATGTTGCCGGCTGAGTGATTGTTTTTGTTTGCGTTGTAGTACAACCGTTGGCATCTGTTACCAATACACTGTAAGTACCGGCAGCCAAACCACTAATGTCTTCTGTAGTTGCGCCGTTACTCCAGGAGTAAGTGTAAGCAGTTGTACCACCAGTTACTGTCAAATCAACTGAACCATTGCTCTCACCATAACAACTAACATTAACCGCTGTTGAAGTAGAAGAAAGTGTTGCAGGCTCCGTTACGGTTACTGACTTAGTGATGGTGTAACCATTTACGTCGGTAACAACTACACTGTATGTACCGGCAGCTAGACCAGCTACATCTTCTGTTGTAGCACCGTTACTCCAAGCGTAAGTATATGGTGTTGTTCCACCAGACACAGTCAAGTCAGCAGTTCCATTATCACCACCGTTACAACTAACATTTGTGTTTGTTACTGTTCCTGTGAACTCAGATGGCTCAGTGATTACTACTGTTGTAGTTGTTGTACAACCATTTGCATCTGTAATGGTTACACTGTATGTACCTGCTACCAGACCGGTAAGGTCTTCAGTAGTAGCTCCGTTGCTCCAGCTATATGTATATGGAGTAGTTCCACCAGCTACAGTCAAATCAGCTGTACCGTTATCACAACCATAGCACAATGCGTTGGTTGAAGTAGCACTTGCTGTTAATGTTGCAGGCTGTGTGATTGTTTTAGTTTGGGTTGTTGTACATCCGTTTGCATCCGTTACCAATACACTGTAAGTACCGGCAGCCAAACCACTGATATCTTCAGTAGTTGCTCCGTTGCTCCAAGAGTAAGTGTAAGCAGTTGTACCACCAGAAACAGTCAAATCAACTGAACCATTGCTCTCACCATGACAACTAACATTAACCGAAGTTGAAGTTGATGTCAATGTTGCAGGCTCAGTTACGGTTACTGATTTAGTAATGGTATATCCGTTTGCATCTGTAACTACCACGCTGTAGTTACCGGCAGCCAGGCCAGTTACATCTTCTGTAGTTTCTCCGTTGCTCCAGGCGTAAGTATATGGTGTAGTTCCACCAGACACAGTCAAGTCAGCAGTTCCATTATCACCACCATTACAGCTAACGTTTGTGTTCGTTACTGTTCCGGTAAACTCACTTGGCTCAGTGATAACTACTGTTGTAGTTGTAGTACAACCGTTTGCGTCTGTAATAGTTACACTGTAAGTTCCTGCTACCAGACCGGTAAGGTCTTCAGTAGTAGCACCATTGCTCCAAGAATATGTATATGGAGTTGTTCCACCAGCTACCGTCAAATCAGCTGTACCGTTATCACAACCATAGCACAAAGCATTGGTTGAAGCAGCGCTCGCAGTTAATGTTGCAGGCTGTGTGATTGTTTTAGTTTGTGTTGTTGTACATCCGTTAGCGTCTGTTACCAATACACTATATGTTCCAGCAGCCAGACCACTAATATCTTCAGTAGTTGCTCCGTTACTCCAAGAGTAAGTATAAGCAGTTGTACCACCTGAAACAGTCAAATCAACTGAACCATTGCTCTCACCATAACAACTAACATTAACCGCAGTTGAAGTAGAAGAAAGTGTTGCTGGCTCCGTTACGGTTACTGACTTAGTGATGGTGTAACCATTTGCGTCGGTAACAACTGCACTGTATGAACCGGCAGCTAGACCAGTTACATCTTCTGTAGTTGCTCCGTTGCTCCAGGCGTAGGTATATGGTGTAGTTCCACCTGACACAGTCAAGTCAGCAGTACCGTTAGCACCACCGTTACAGCTAACATTTGTGTTCGTTACTGTTGCTGTGAACTCAGATGGTTCAGTGATAACAACTGTCGTAGTTACAGTACAACCGTTAGCATCAGTGATTGTTACACTGTAAGTTCCTGCTACCAGACCGGTAAGGTCTTGAGTAGTTGCTCCGTTGCTCCAAGAATATGTATATGGAGCTGTTCCGCCAGACACAGTCAAATCAGCTGTACCATTATCACAACCATAGCACAATGCATTAGTTGAAGTAGCGCTTGCTGTTAACGTTGCAGGCTGTGTGATTGTTTTAGTTTGTGTTGTAGTACATCCGTTTGCATCTGTTACCAATACACTGTAAGTACCGGCAGCAAGACCACTAATGTCTTCTGTAGTTGCGCCGTTGCTCCATGAGTAAGTATAAGCAGTTGTACCACCTGAAACAGTTACATCAACTGAACCATTGCTCTCACCATAACAACTAACGTTAACTGCAGTTGAAGCAGAAGTAAGTGTTGCAGGCTCGGTTACGGTTACTGATTTAGTAATGGTATATCCGTTTGCATCTGTAACTACCACGCTGTAGTTACCGGCAGCCAGGCCAGTTACATCTTCTGTAGTTGCTCCGTTGCTCCAGGCGTAAGTATATGGTGTAGTTCCACCAGACACAGTCAAGTCAGCAGTTCCGTTAGTACCACCGTTACAGCTAACGTTTGTGTTCGTTACTGTTCCGGTAAACTCACTTGGCTCAGTGATAACTACTGTTGTAGTTGTAGTACAACCGTTTGCGTCTGTAATAGTTACACTGTAAGTTCCTGCTACCAGACCGGTAAGGTCTTCAGTAGTAGCACCATTGCTCCAAGAATATGTATATGGAGTTGTTCCACCAGCTACCGTCAAATCAGCTGTACCGTTATCACAACCATAGCACAAAGCATTGGTTGAAGCAGCGCTCGCAGTTAATGTTGCAGGCTGGGTGATTGTTTTAGTTTGTGTTGTTGTACATCCGTTAGCATCTGTTACCAATACACTGTAAGTACCGGCAGCCAGACCACTAATGTCTTCTGTAGTTGCTCCGTTACTCCATGAGTAAGTATAAGCAGTTGTACCGCCTGAAACAGTTACATCAACTGAACCATTGCTCTCACCATAACAACTAACGTTAACTGCAGTTGAAATAGAAGTAAGAGTCGCAGGCTCAGTTACTGTTACTGATTTAGTAATGGTGTACCCATTTGCATCTGTAACTACTACACTATATGTACCGGCAGCTAGACCAGCTACATCTTCTGTAGTTACTCCGTTGCTCCAGGCGTAAGTATATGGTGTAGTTCCACCAGATACCGTCAAGTCAGCAGTTCCGTTAGTACCACCGTTACAGCTAACATTTGTGTTTGTTACTGTGCCGGTAAACTCACTTGGCTCAGTGATTACTACAGTCGCAGTTGTAGTACAACCATTAGCATCTGTAATAGTTACACTGTAAGTTCCTGCTACCAAACCGGTAAGATCTTCAGTAGCAGCTCCGTTGCTCCAAGAGTATGTGTATGGAGTTGTTCCACCAGCTACTGTCAAATCAGCAGTACCATTGTCACAACCATAGCACAAAGCATTGGTTGAAGTAGCACTTGCTGTTAATGTTGCAGGCTGTGTGATTGTTTTAGTTTGTGTTGTAGTACATCCGTTCGCATCTGTTACCAACACGCTGTACGTACCGGCAGCCAAACCACTGATGTCTTCTGTAGTCGCTCCGTTACTCCATGAGTAAGTATAAGCAGTTGTACCGCCTGAAACAGTTACATCAACTGAACCATCGCTCTCACCATAACAACTAACATTAACTGCAGTTGAAGCAGACGTCAATGTTGCAGGCTCTGTTACTGTTACTGATTTAGTAATTGTGTAACCGTTAGCATCTGTAACTACCACACTATATGTACCGGCAGCCAAACCAGTTACATCTTCTGTTGTTGCGTCGTTGCTCCAAGCGTATGTATATGGTGTTGTGCCACCAGACACAGTCAAGTCAGCAGTTCCGTCAGTACCACCATTACAGCTAACATTTGTGTTTGTTACTTCTCCTGTGAACTCAGATGGCTCAGTGATTACTACCGTTGCTGTTGTTGTACATCCGTTAGCATCTGTAATGGCAACACTGTAAGTTCCTGCAACCAAACCGGTAAGGTCTTCAGTAGTAGCTCCGTTGCTCCAAGAGTATGTATATGGAGTTGTTCCACCAGCTACAGTCAAATCAGCTGTACCGTTATCACAACCATAGCACAAAGCATTAGTTGAAGTAGCGCTTGCTGTTAACGTTGCAGGCTGAGTGATCGTCTTTGTCTGTGTTGTTGTACATCCGTTAGCGTCTGTAACTAATACGCTGTAAGTACCGGCAGCCAAACCACTGATATCTTGAGTAGTTGCGCCGTTGCTCCAAGAGTATGTGTATGCAGTTGTACCACCAGATACAGTCAAATCAACTGAACCATTGCTCTCACCATAACAACTAACGTTAACTGCAGTTGACGATGAAGTCAATGTTGCTGGCTCAGTTACTGTTACTGACTTAGTAACTGTGTAACCATTTGCATCTGTAACTACTACGCTGTATGTACCGGCAGCCAGGCCAGTTACATCTTCTGTCGTAGCACCGTTGCTCCAAGCATATGTATATGGTGTTGTTCCACCAGATACTGTCAAATCAGCAGTTCCGTTAGCACCGCCATTACAGCTAACATTTGTGTTCGTTACTGTTGCTGTAAACTCAGATGGCTCAGTGATAACTACAGTCGCAGTTGTAGTACAACCGTTAGCATCTGTAATAGTTACACTGTAAGTTCCTGCTACCAAACCGGTAAGGTCTTGAGTAGTTGCACCATTGCTCCAAGAATATGTATATGGAGTTGTTCCGCCAGATACAGTCAAATCAGCAGTACCATTATCACAACCATAGCACAGTGCATTGGTTGCCGTAGCGCTTGCTGTTAATGTAGCAGGCTGAGTGATTGTTTTAGTTTGTGTTGTTGTACATCCGTTCGCATCGGTTACCAATACACTATATGTACCGGCAACCAAACCACTGATATCTTCAGTAGTTGCTCCGTTGCTCCAAGAGTAAGTGTAAGCAGTTGTACCACCAGAAACAGTCAAATCAACTGATCCATTACTTTCTCCATGACAACTAACATTAACCGAAGTTGAAGTTGATGTCAATGTTGCAGGCTCAGTTACGGTTACTGATTTAGTAATTGTATATCCATTTGCATCTGTAACTACTACGCTGTATGTACCGGCAGCCAGGCCAGTTACATCTTCTGTAGTTGCTCCGTTGCTCCATGCGTAAGTATATGGTGTAGTTCCACCAGACACAGTCAAGTCAGCAGTTCCATTATCACCACCATTACAGCTAACGTTTGTGTTGGTTACTGTTCCTGTGAACTCACTTGGCTCAGTGATTACTACTGTTGTAGTTGTAGTACAACCGTTTGCATCTGTAATGGTTACACTGTAAGTTCCTGCTACCAGACCGGTAAGGTCTTCAGTAGTAGCTCCGTTGCTCCAAGAGTATGTATATGGAGTTGTTCCACCAGCTACAGTCAAATCAGCTGTACCGTTATCACAACCATAGCACAAAGCATTAGTTGAAGTAGCGCTTGCTGTTAACGTTGCAGGCTGAGTGATCGTCTTTGTCTGTGTTGTTGTACATCCGTTAGCGTCTGTAACTAATACGCTGTAAGTACCGGCAGCCAAACCACTGATATCTTGAGTAGTTGCGCCGTTGCTCCAAGAGTATGTGTATGCAGTTGTACCACCAGATACAGTCAAATCAACTGAACCATTGCTCTCACCATAACAACTAACGTTAACTGCAGTTGACGATGAAGTCAATGTTGCTGGCTCAGTTACTGTTACTGACTTAGTAACTGTGTAACCATTTGCATCTGTAACTACTACGCTGTATGTACCGGCAGCCAGGCCAGTTACATCTTCTGTCGTAGCACCGTTGCTCCAAGCATATGTATATGGTGTTGTTCCACCAGATACTGTCAAATCAGCAGTTCCGTTAGCACCGCCATTACAGCTAACATTTGTGTTCGTTACTGTTGCTGTAAACTCAGATGGCTCAGTGATAACTACAGTCGCAGTTGTAGTACAACCGTTAGCATCTGTAATAGTTACACTGTAAGTTCCTGCTACCAAACCGGTAAGGTCTTGAGTAGTTGCACCATTGCTCCAAGAATATGTATATGGAGTTGTTCCGCCAGATACAGTCAAATCAGCAGTACCATTATCACAACCATAGCACAGTGCATTGGTTGCCGTAGCGCTTGCTGTTAATGTAGCAGGCTGAGTGATTGTTTTAGTTTGTGTTGTTGTACATCCGTTCGCATCGGTTACCAATACACTATATGTACCGGCAACCAAACCACTGATATCTTCAGTAGTTGCTCCGTTGCTCCAAGAGTAAGTGTAAGCAGTTGTACCACCAGAAACAGTCAAATCAACTGATCCATTACTTTCTCCATGACAACTAACATTAACCGAAGTTGAAGTTGATGTCAATGTTGCAGGCTCAGTTACGGTTACTGATTTAGTAATTGTATATCCATTTGCATCTGTAACTACTACGCTGTATGTACCGGCAGCCAGGCCAGTTACATCTTCTGTAGTTGCTCCGTTGCTCCATGCGTAAGTATATGGTGTAGTTCCACCAGACACAGTCAAGTCAGCAGTTCCATTATCACCACCATTACAGCTAACGTTTGTGTTGGTTACTGTTCCTGTGAACTCACTTGGCTCAGTAATTAATACTGTCGTAGTTGTAGTACATCCGTTAGCATCAGTGATTGTTACACTGTAAGTTCCAGCAACAAGACCGGTAAGGTCTTCAGTAGTAGCACCGTTGCTCCAAGAGTATGTGTATGGAGTTGTTCCGCCTGCTACTGTCAAATCAGCTGTTCCATTATCACAACCATAACACAATGCGTTGGTTGAAGTAGCACTTGCAGTTAATGTAGCAGGCTGTGTGATTGTCTTAGTTTGTGTTGTTGTACATCCGTTAGCATCTGTTACCAATACACTATATGTACCGGCAGCCAGACCACTAATATCTTCAGTTGTCGCGCCGTTGCTCCAGCTATAAGTGTAAGCAGTTGTACCACCTGAAACAGTCAAATCAACTGAACCATTGCTTTCTCCATGACAACTAACGTTAACTGCAGTTGAAGTAGATGTCAATGTTGCAGGCTCCGTTACGGTTACTGATTTAGTGATAGTATATCCATTTGCGTCAGTAACTACTACGCTGTAAGTACCGGCAGCTAGGCCAGTTACATCTTCTGTAGTAGCGCCGTTGCTCCAAGCATAAGTATATGGAGTTGTTCCACCAGATACTGTCAAGTCAGCTGTACCGTTAACACCACCGTTACAGCTAACGTTTGTATTAGTTACTGTTCCTGTGAACTCAGATGGCTCAGTGATTACTACTGTGGCAGTTGCAGTACATCCGTTTGCATCTGTAATAGTTACACTATAAGTTCCTGCTACCAAACCAGTTAGGTCTTGAGTAGTAGCGCCGTTGCTCCAAGAATATGTATATGGAGTAGTTCCACCAGCTACTGTCAAATCAGCAGTACCGTTATCACAACCATAACACAATGCGTTGGTTGAAGTAGCACTCGCTGTTAACGTTGCAGGCTGAGTGATTGTTTTAGTTTGTGTTGTTGTACATCCGTTAGCATCTGTTACCAATACACTGTAAGTACCGGCAGCCAATCCACTGATATCTTCTGTAGTCGCTCCGTTACTCCATGAGTATGTGTAAGCAGTAGTACCACCGGTAACAGTCACATCAACAGAACCATTGCTTTCTCCATGACAACTAACGTTAACTGCAGTTGAAGCAGAAGTAAGTGTTGCTGGCTCGGTTACGGTTACTGATTTAGTAATGGTATAACCGTTAGCATCAGTAACTACTACGCTGTAAGTACCGGCAGCCAGGCCAGTTACATCTTCTGTAGTTGCTCCGTTGCTCCAAGTGTATGTATACGGTGTAGTTCCACCAGATACTGTCAAGTCTGCAGTACCGTTAGCACCACCGTTACAGCTAACGTTTGTATTAGTTACTGTTCCTGTGAACTCAGATGGCTCAGTGATTACTACTGTGGCAGTTGCAGTACATCCGTTAGCATCTGTAATAGTTACACTATAAGTTCCTGCTACCAAACCAGTTAGGTCTTGAGTAGTAGCACCGTTGCTCCAAGAATATGTATATGGAGTAGTTCCGCCAGCTACTGTCAAATCAGCTGTACCGTTATCACAACCATAACACAATGCATTTGTTGAAGTAGCGCTTGCTGTTAATGTTGCAGGCTGAGTGATAGTCTTTGTCTGTGTTGTTGTACATCCGTTAGCGTCTGTAACTAATACGCTGTAAGTACCGGCAGCCAAACCGCTGATATCTTGAGTAGTTGCGCCGTTGCTCCAAGAGTATGTGTATGCAGTTGTACCGCCTGAAACAGTTACATCAACTGAACCATTGCTCTCACCATAACAACTAACGTTAACTGCTGTTGAAGTAGAAGTAAGTGTTGCCGGCTCCGTTACTGTTACTGATTTAGTGATTGTATAACCATTTGCATCTGTAACTACTACGCTGTATGTACCAGCAGACAAACCAGTTACATCTTCTGTTGTTGCACCGTTGCTCCAGGCGTATGTATATGGTGTAGTTCCACCAGACACAGTCAAGTCAGCAGTTCCATTATCACTACCGTTACAGCTAACATTTGTGTTGGTTACTGTTCCTGTGAACTCAGATGGCTCAGTAATAACTACTGTGGTAGTCGCAGTACAACCGTTAGCGTCAGTAATTGTTACACTGTAAGTTCCTGCTACCAGACCGGTAAGATCTTCTGTGGTCGCACCGTTGCTCCAAGAATATGTATATGGAGTTGTTCCGCCAGCTACTGTCAAATCAGCTGTACCATTATTACAACCATAGCACAGTGCATTGGTTGAAGTAGCACTTGCCGTTAATGTTGCAGGCTGTGTGATTGTTTTAATTTGTGTTGTTGTACATCCGTTAGCATCCGTTACCAATACACTATATGTTCCGGCAGCCAAACCACTGATATCTTCAGTAGTTGCTCCGTTGCTCCATGAGTATGTATAAGCAGTTGTACCACCTGAAACAGTCAAATCAACTGAACCATTGCTCTCACCGTTACAACTAACATTAACCGCTGTTGATGTAGAAGTCAATGTTGCTGGCTCAGTTACTGTTACTGATTTAGTAATGGTATATCCATTTGCATCTGTAACTACTACGCTGTATGTACCGGCAGCAAGACCAGTTACATCTTCTGTTGTAGCACCGTTGCTCCAAGCATATGTATATGGAGTAGTTCCGCCAGACACAGTCAAGTCAGCAGTTCCGTTAGCACCACCGTTACAGCTAACATTTGTGTTCGTTACTGTGCCGTTGAACTCAGATGGCTCGGTAATTACTACTGTTGTAGTTGTAGTACAACCGTTTGCATCTGTAATGGTTACACTGTAAGTTCCTGCTACCAGACCGGTAAGATCTTGAGTAGTAGCACCGTTGCTCCATGAGTAAGTATATGGAGTTGTTCCGCCAGCTACTGTCAAATCAGCTGTACCGTTTGCACAACCATAGCACAAGGCATTGGTTGAAGTAGCACTTGCTGTTAATGTTGCAGGCTGTGTGATTGTCTTAGTTTGTGTTGTAGTACATCCGTTCGCATCTGTTACCAATACACTGTACGTACCGGCAGCCAAACCACTGATATCTTCAGTTGTCGCGCCGTTGCTCCATGAGTATGTGTAAGCAGTTGTACCACCTGATACAGTTACATCAACTGAACCATTACTCTCACCATAACAACTAACATTAACCGCTGTTGATGATGAAGTCAAAGTTGCAGGCTCTGTTACGTTTACTGACTTAGTAATGGTATATCCGTTTGCATCTGTAACTACTACGCTATAAGTGCCAGCAGATAACCCGCTTAAGTCCTGAGTTGTTGCTCCATTGCTCCAGGCGTATGTATATGGGGTTGTGCCGCCAGACACAGTCAGATCAGCAGTTCCGTTTGAACCACCGTTACAGCTAACATTGGTGTTGGTTACTGTTCCGGTAAACTCACTTGGCTCTGTAACAACTACTGTAGTAGTTGTCGTACAACCATTTGCATCTGTGATGGTAACACTATATGTACCAGCTACCAGACCGGTAAGGTCTTGAGTAGTAGCTCCGTTGCTCCATGAGTATGTATATGGAGTTGTTCCGCCAGCTACTGTCAAATCTGCTGTGCCGTTATCACAACCATAGCACAAGGCGTTGGTTGCAGTAGCGCTTGCAGTTAATGTTGCCGGCTGTGTGATTGTCTTAGTTTGTGTTGTAGTACATCCGTTCGCATCTGTTACCAATACACTGTACGTACCGGCAGCCAAACCACTGATGTCTTGAGTAGTTGCGCCGTTGCTCCATGAGTATGTATATGCTGTTGTTCCGCCTGTTACAGTGACATCAACAGAACCATTGCTCTCTCCGTTACAGCTAACATTAACTGCAGTTGACGTTGAAATCAATGTTGCCGGCTCTGTTACGGTTACTGATTTAGTGATAGTATAACCATTTGCATCTGTAACAACTACGCTATATGTACCTGCAGCCAAACCACTTAAGTCCTGAGTAGTTGCGCCGTTGCTCCAGGCGTAAGTATATGGTGTAGTTCCACCAGACACAGTCAAGTCAGCAGTTCCGTTAGTACCACCGTTACAGCTAACATTTGTGTTCGTTACTGTTCCGGTGAACTCACTTGGCTCAGTAATTACTACTGTTGTAGTGGTTGTACATCCATTAGCATCTGTGATGGTAACACTGTATGTACCTGCTACCAGACCGGCAAGGTCTTCAGTAGTAGCTCCATTGCTCCAAGAATATGTATATGGAGCTGTTCCGCCAGACACAGTCAAATCAGCGGTTCCGTTATCACAACCATAGCACAATGCATTAGTTGAAGTAGCGCTTGCTGTTAACGTTGCAGGCTGTGTGATTGTTTTAGTTTGTGTTGTAGTACATCCGTTAGCATCTGTTACCAATACACTGTAAGTACCGGCAGCCAAACCAGTGATATCCTGAGTCGTTGCACCATTGCTCCAAGAGTAAGTATATGCTGTTGTACCTCCAGCTACGGTTACATCTACTGAACCATTGCTCTCGCCATAACAACTAACATTAACCGCTGTTGATGTTGAAGTAAGTGTTGCAGGCTCGGTTACTGTTACTGACTTAGTAATGGTATAACCATTTGCATCTGTAACTACTACGCTGTATGTACCGGCAGCAAGTCCAGATACATCTTCTGTTGTTGCGCCGTTGCTCCAGGCGTAAGTATATGGTGTAGTTCCACCGGATACTGTCAAATCAGCAGTACCGTTTGAACCGCCGTTACAGCTAACATTTGTGTTCGTTACTGTTCCGGTGAACTCACTTGGCTCAGTGATTACAACTGTTGTAGTTGTAGTACAACCGTTTGCGTCTGTAATGGTTACACTGTAAGTTCCAGCTACCAGACCAGTAAGGTCTTGAGTTGTTGCGCCGTTGCTCCAGCTATATGTATATGGAGTAGTTCCACCAACTACCGTCAAATCAGCTGTACCGTTATCACAACCATAGCACAATGCATTAGTTGAAGTAGCGCTTGCAGTTAACGTCGCAGGCTGAGTTATTGTTTTAGTTTGTGTTGTTGTACATCCGTTCGCATCTGTTACCAATACACTATATGTTCCGGCAGCCAAACCACTGATATCTTCTGTAGTTGCGCCGTTACTCCAAGAGTAAGTGTATGGTGTAGTTCCACCTGAAACAGTCACATCAACTGAACCATTGCTCTCACCATAACAACTAACGTTAACCGCTGTTGATGTTGAAGTCAGCAATGTTGGCTCATATAATATTTTCTCTTTAGTGGTCGTACACCCCTTAGAGTCAGTAATCAAAACAGTGTATGTGCCTGCACTTAATCCACTAATATCTTGAGTTATTGCGTCGTTACTCCAGCTATAACTATACGTCGGCGTACCGCTGGTTACAGAAAGATTTATTGAACCATTACTACCACCAAAACAAGTCACATCAGAATATGAAGTCACCGTAGCAAATGGCACCGGATTCACTGAAATCGATTTCGTTACAAAACAACCTGTTGACAAAGAATAAGTAATTTCAACAGTTCCATTTGCAACCCCGTTAACTACTCCGGACAACGGGTCAACGCTCGCTATTGAACTATTACTGCTACTCCATGTACCACCAGGCGTTTCACTAGAATAAGTACCTAAAGAACCAACGCACAAGTCTGAAGAACCAGATATTGCCGCAGGACTCGGTACAACATTAATATTAACAGTTGCGGAACCGGAACAACCATTTGCATCTATACCGGTTACTGTATAAGTTTTGTCGTGCGTAGTGGTCGTTGTTGGACTCGCGCAAGAAGTACAAGACAAGTAATAGTATGGAGACCAAACATAAGAAACCCCACCAGTTGCGTTAAGTGTTGCAGTTGAACCATAACACAAATCAAAATCAAGACCGGCACTGATTACCGGTGCTGCATGAACCGTTATAGTTTTAGTTGAATAGCAACCATAATAATTAAAACAGGAAATAATCGCAGTACCTGCAGAAACGCCCGTAATTTCACCAGACGAATTTACAGTGGCAACACTTGGATTGCTGCTAATCCATGTTCCGCCGGATGATCCGCAACTATGAGTAATTGTTGAACCAACACAAACCTCAGAGTCACCGGTTATCGGACTTGGTGACGGCTTTACGTCAATATTAACGGTCGCTGAATTAGAACAACCATTTTCGTCGATACCAGTCACAGTATAAGTTTTGTCGTGTGTTGTAGTAGTCGTCGGACTAGCACAACTTGTACAAGACAAATAATAATAAGGAGACCAGGTATAGGATACACCACCAGTCGCGGTTAGTACAGCAGATGAACCATAACACAAATCAAAGTCAGGTCCTGCGCTTATCGCCGGCAATGGGTTTACAGAAACCGTTATTGTTGCACTTGACTCACATCCCCAAGTCGAAGCAGTTACAGTATAAGTCGTAGTAGCTGACGGGGAAGCAGTCGGGTTATCACAATCATCACATGACAGGCCTGAAGAGGGTGACCAAGTATAGTGTGTGTCACCAGATACAGAGAGTACAGTTGAAGTTCCTTCGCAAATTGCTACATCGCTACTTGTTGTAAGCGTTGGACCGGCAATTACATTTACTGTTTTAGTAGCGTAGCACCCGCCTGAAATAACATAAGATATTATTGCAGACCCTGCAGAAACGCCGGTAACTACTCCTGTGCTCACGTTCACCGTCGCTACAGAAGTATTGCTGCTGCTCCATGTACCACCTGAAGTGGAGCTACTGTATGTAGTAGATTCGCCTCCACAAATATAAGAATCTCCGGATATGGACGCAGCTGTTGATGTCACATCGATGTGTACCGAAGCCGAACCGGAACAACCATTTGCATCAACACCATATACAGTATAGGTCTTATCGTGAGTTGTAGTAGTGGTAGGACTTGCACAACTTGTGCATGACAAATAATAATACGGTGACCATGTATATGACACACCACCTGTTGCTGTAAGTACCGCAG
This sequence comes from Bacteroidia bacterium, assembly GCA_030426665.1. Lineage (GTDB taxonomy): Bacteria > Bacteroidota > Bacteroidia > Chitinophagales > Chitinophagaceae > Nemorincola. The sequence goes on from JAUHYD010000005.1 coordinate 34,659, forward strand.
AAGAGCCATAACAAAGAGTAATATCAGGACCTGCACTTATCGCAGGTAGTGGGTTAACCGTTACCGTAACCACTGCCGTATTTGAACCTCCACAGCCGGCAATACTTGAGCCTGTTACGGTGTATGTAGTTGTTGTAGAGGGGAAAGCTTCAGTTTCATCACAATCGGTACAGGATAAATCCAAATCAGGTAACCATTCATATGAATCTGCTCCGCTCGCGTGCAATATTACCGTGTCTCCCTCGCACATAGCACTTACGGGCGATACACTTACTGACATTGCAGCAGAAAAAGGTAGAATTCCATCAGCAGTATTTGATGACAATCCATAATTATCTATCGCCAGATATTTGAAAACCGCATCACCTACAAAAACATCAGCGGGATCAAACTTCAACGTTGTAGATTGCGATACACTTAATATTAAACCGGCACTTGCGGGAACATAAGACGAACCATTGTGATAATACAAAACCCCTGTCGACGCAGGAGGTACAGATACTATCTTATAATTTGCGATATACCCGCCCGGATTAATGTCCGTAGCATCGAGTGAAGGTACAGGCAACATCCCGGTACCATCGAAATTACATTTTACTTCCTTGGCTACGTCATTTGCGATAGGCGCCAATCTGTTAGACAACTGAAATATGCCGGTTACTGCCAACATATCCAACCCACCGTTACCCCCAGTTGTATTCGTAGGGAAATAGCTTGTGTTCATCCAGTCAACCACCCTGGAGCCGCTTGCACTCGAAGGGAAATCACCACCAAAAACAGAATAACCATATATTACAGTACCATTTGGAAGCCCCAAATCAGAATATCTAATAAATACACCCCCAACCCCTTGGTGGTTATCTGTAGTAGTAGATATCTCCAATTTGCTGTCGCTAGGGTCTTTCCTCATAACGTAGGAAGTCATTACAATAATAGGGTTAATTGTTCCGTAGTCCGAAGATGTCAAATGCAACACCGACGTATACGTAGCAGGATCATTTGAACTATTGAGACTCTTAATTACTGCAACGCAAAAATTATCATGGCCACCTAGTACACCTCTATCTAAAACTATAAAACCTTCCTGAGAATTAGCCGCAATAGTATATCCGTCTGGGATAATATAATCTAAACGCTCAATGTTATTATTGTTTCCGTTTCCATCACCTTGGTTATTGAAGATATTGTCAGTACCGGCATTAAGTCCTCTTGCTCCATTAAACATGATTTCCATACTCTCCTGATAAGGCTGTCTCAGCCGAACTAGTGGATAGGAACCTGAATGATGGTGATGGCCTCCCCCACCTTCTGTCGTAAATTCACCATCAGTTGTTGGCTGATACCACAGCAACTGCCGGATCCCCGAAACCTCACTATTATCATGTCGGCGAATCTTTACAAACGCAGTTGGTATATTTCTGTAAGCATAGGAATTCGAGCCAATACCAAACGAACTGAAGTTCAATATGTTATTGCTTGTACCGCTTTCTGTACCGAACTTGTAGGTAAACCACGTACTCTCCAGAGAACTGTTCTGTGCGCCACGTGCATCGTAGTGCTTACCGCTGCTTGTTGGCGAATAGGAAGAATTGAATGACTGGATACCCAATTGTCCAAAACCTGAAAATGACGCCAAACAGGCGATAAGAACAAAAGCGAATTGCCTTCCCAGTACCGTTTTCCTGCTGTGTGTGTAAACTTTATTCATAACGAATAGTTTTAAACTTCTTTAGACCTATCAACTGTTTAACCGCAAAATGACATTCTGGCAAAACAACTTTTATGTCTTATATATGTAATTATTTAATTTAAATTTCTGGTTTTACTACCTTTTTAACATTCTTTATAGCGAAAAATATGCCAAAATTATATCTCGTTGTTTTTTAGCACATTACGAATTTAATTTATTATAAACACTTCCGCAGTCTGGAATTTTTTTCCAGTTTTCGGAATCGAATAAATTTCATTTATCACTCTATTCACATCACCTATTTTACTCAATTACTAAAATCTGTTCGTCACAAAACATTCTATTCAACCGCTACAACCAATCCACACATCGACGATATTATTGCAACAACTAACGCCTGTAGTTAAACAATGATTTTCCCTATACTGACGCACAATGTTTTCCCCATCAAATTCACATTATCTATTAAATTTTTAAATATACGTATGGCCGCAATATTGGCATATTGGGGCTACAAAGGTACCACCAACACCCAACAAATAAATATTTTACTTAATTAATAAAATGTTATTGACCAACAGTTAACAAGTTCCTTGAGGGGCCTATTTTGCCAAACATGTATCAAGTCTCATCAACCGATACTCAAAAGAGGACATTCTAAAAACTAAACACTGAAGGCCAATTCCCTCATTTTCCACACAATACAGATAACAATTTCTTATGTTCTGAAACCTTATGCAATTGTTATTGCCTTTTCACGGAATCACTATATCAGCTACCTGCGTAGTAAAACCACAAACTACCTGAACAAAATGTCACATTATTCAAACCTGCTAACGCATAAAACAATTTTTACATAAACAGACGCAGGTTGCATTAAAATAATTTATTTTTTACTTAACATACGTTAGCCTACCTTTGCAGCCGCATTACCCATAGGTATTGCATAATTTCACAAAAGTTCTTTTTAATGATTTCATTTTCATCGTTCTCCCTTCGGGAAGAACTGACGCAGGCTATTTCTGACCTTGGCTTCGAGACACCTACTCCTATTCAGCAAAAAGTAATACCAACTCTCCTTACAGATCCCATAGACATAATAGGGCTTGCGCAAACCGGTACCGGCAAAACTGCCGCATTCGGGCTGCCCCTTCTCCACCACGTAGACGTTGCTGAAAAGCACGTGCAGTGTCTGGTACTCAGCCCAACTCGTGAACTCTGTATGCAAATACAGACTGAAATGAGCAAGTATGGCGCTCAAATGCGTGGACTGCGCATTACAGCTGTTTATGGCGGCATGCCCATAGGTGCCCAGATTCGCGAGTTGAAAGCACACCCACAAGTGGTCGTTGCAACTCCCGGCAGGCTTATTGACCTGTTGGAACGCAAAGCAATTTCATTAGACGAAGTCGAGTACGTGGTACTCGATGAAGCCGACGAAATGCTTAACATGGGCTTCAGAGAAGATATTGACCTGATTCTGAAAAACACACCTTCGCGTGAACATACTTGGTTGTTTTCTGCAACTATGAGCAATGAAGTGCGTGGCATCGCCAAACGCTTCATGAAAGACTGGAAAGAGTTTTCCGTAGCTACGGCGAACACTACCAATGAAAACATTGACCACCAATATTACGTAGCCAATCACCACAATAGGTACGAGGCACTACGTCGTTTACTTGACTTTACGCCCGGTATATATGGTATCATTTTCACTCGTACCCGTCAGGATGCACAAGATGTTTCTGAGAAGCTTATGAAAATGGGCTACCAGGTTAGTGCATTGCATGGGGATATGGATCAGAAAATGCGTTCAAAAGTCATGGACCGGTTCAAGAGTAAGCAACTTCAATGTATTGTTGCTACCGATGTTGCAGCAAGGGGTATAGATGTAAATGATATAACCCACGTTATCAACTACGAACTACCGGATGACCCGGAGGTATATACGCACCGAAGTGGTCGTACAGCACGAGCCGGAAAATCCGGTATCTGCATGTCGATTGTGTCGCCAAAACAAATATCTAATATCAGACAAATCGAGCGTCTGGTTAAGCAAAAATTCCACAAGAGCGACATTCCGGATGGTGCCGAGGTTGTACGAAAGCGTTTGTTCCACTATTTGGAACAAATAGCTAGTGCAGAGCCTCAAGCCGATTTCGCAAAGCTATATCATGAAAGTATCCATGAGCAATTTGCAGATGTTGATAAAGATGAACTGATTCGCAAGCTGATTTGGTTGCAACTCAAAGACACAATTGATGCATACCACAACACTAATGACTTGAATGCTGGTTATGAAACAAAGGAACGCGGTGCACGTGGCAATCGATCTGTAAGACTCTTTATCAACCTGGGCGAAAAAGATGGTCTTACTACCGGAAAACTACTGCAGTTTATTACTGAGTCGACCGATATTGACTCAGGGCTCATAGAGCGAATAACAGTTCGGGAATTAAGTAGCTTTTTTAATGTTCCGGGCATGGCAGCGGAAGCTGTGATGGATCAGCTTTCATCAAGGAAGTTTCACGGACGTAGAGTACGTCTTGAAGAAGCTGAGCAAAGTGGTGGACGAGGAAGAAGTGGTGGCGGCAAGAAAGACTTCCGCGGTGGCGGAGGAGGAGGGCATAGATCTAAAAGCCAAAGCCCACGCTTTTCCGGAGACGTAAGAACTTTCGGAAGCCGTGAAGGTGGTTACAAAGGAAAAAAGAGATAACCATTTATAATTTTATTGAATTCAATTTCATTTTGATGCCGTTGTTGGTTTTATACTAACAACGGCATTCTCTTTACTAGCACCTATTCATAGGAAACCTGATGCACTTACAGTTTACATCACTTATGGGTATAATTTTGGGAGGGGGCAGTAGAATCAGAGGAGCTCACTAAAGAATCTAGTCGCAACCACCCCAATATCTTCTTTTTACCAATTGTCCATTTGTTGTCTTGATACGACAACGGCAATGTATCTCTTGATGGACCAAAAGGACCCGGATTCTGTTGTATCAACGCAATAATCGAATCATTAGAGTAACATACTATCGCTACATGCCCGTAAGGGTTACCAAAATGTTTGTCAAATACTAGTAGGTCTTCATTCTGCGGCCGTGTGATACTACCATTAGTAAACTGCAACAGGTCTCGTTTACGATTGTAGCTGCTGTCAGGCAATTGAGCGTCAAAGAAATCCTTGGCATTGCCATAACTGTCAGGCATTTTGTGATTCAAACGTTCATAATAATACCGCTTTACAAATTCCACACATTGGAATTTCATGCCAATATTATAGCCGTCTTCGGATACATTTCTCCCTCCGGTATGCCCAACCAAACCATTGTAGTAGACAACAACGCCATTAAAACTATCAATAGGCTGACCAATTGTAAACTTTTCATTAGGGTTAAAAGAGCTCCTACTGACATAACGGTATATCAGGTAAACAACCATCAATAAGCCACAGATAATTAGTAAATGTTTTAATTTCATGATTGACTAGGGACTACAAAATATAATCGATACAGCACCCGGCAGAATGGCAAAATACGAACAAGGCAATTAAAAGTAATGTATATTCATGAGCCACTTGATTGTCTATGATACAAAAAATAGTTTTGCTGTTTTTTTTGTGCCTGCTTCTACCACACCGAAGCAACGCCCAACGAGCATTATCAGAAACCGAAAAACTGGCATCATTATGTCAGCTATGGGGGTTTCTGAAGTACCACCACCCAACTGTGGTAAAAGGAAAATATGATTGGGATAAACAATTACTCTCGCACATAGACACGGTCATTAATGCGAAGTCAAAAGAAGAACTTAGCAACATCTATTTAAGTTGGATTGGAAGCCTGGGGCATGTGGAAAAACGACACGTTTCTAAAGTGTTTTCAAACGACATGCTCATCAACAGAAATTCACAATGGATATCAGACAAAAGATACTTCACAGATACACTTACCACAATCCTAACTAACATTCAGAATGCTAAGCGTAAAAGAAGAGGTCACTACGCCCGGATAAACATAGACAAGAGTCCTACTTTGCACCATGAGCACAAATATGCTGAACTTATTTACCCGGCCAGCAAACTACGCTTGCTTTGCCTCTTCCGTTATTGGAATATTATTGCGTACTATTATCCATGCAAATATGCCACGACAATACCTTGGGATAGTTCACTAACCGCATTGATACCTCAGTTTCGACATGCAAAAGACACCGCACAATATTGCAGAGCAATGATAAAAATGATTGCCGCCATCAATGACAGCCATGCAGAATTTATAACCCCACCTATTTTCATGTCTGTCAGCAAACAAAAACTGGCACCTTACAAATACACTATTACCCAAAACAAACTGATCATATCAGGTTATTACGATTATCATCTTGCTAAAAAGGGAAATCTAAGAATAGGCGACATCGTTACAGCTATTAACGACAGGCCTGTTGCTGATTGCATAACCGATGACCTCCAATACGCCTCAGGGTCAAACGAAAGAGTCAGGTTATCACGAACACAAATACTATTTGGCTGGGCCGACAGTTCTAGTGTTACCATCGAGCGAAATGGTTCCGAAATGAAAAAGGTCTTGTATCGCTACCCATATTCGACGTACAAATTTGAGAAACTGCAAACAAAAAAGTCCGGAGCAATAAATAAGCGAATTACATACATCAACCTTAGGCACGTTAATAAAAAAGAATTCAAGAAACTGGTGAATGCGACCAAAGACTCTTGCTCGCTAATAATTGATTGTCGGGATGGAGGGAATAATGCCAGTAAAGCCATGGCTCGAAAACTACTGGACAAGAAGTACAAATTTATCAGGTTTAGCACCAGCGTACCTGCCCACCCCGGTGTAATACAATACAAGGAAATACATGTAGCTGGCAGAAAAAACAAACATTACTTTAAAGGGAAAGTCTACCTACTCATCAACGAAAAAACACAAAGTGCAGCAGAATATGCATGTATGATGTTTCGCAAATCCCCCAATGCCATTTGTACTGGAACTAACACAGCGGCCGCAGATGGACCGGTTTGTTATGTTGATTTGCCGGGTGGATATAATACAAGATTTTCCACCAAAGGAGTTTATACTCCCGAAGGACACTCATTGGTCGGGACGGGTATCCTTCCCGATATTTTCGTAGCACCCACAATAGCCGGATTGGTTGCCAGCAGGGATGAAATACTCGAGTACGCTATAGAACTTGGGCAACGCCAATAATTCAATAAACCTTTATTAAGGCAAACCACATAGGGCATTGGCAATATCCGGTAAATATACAATATGGAACGTTCGAGAAAGGCTCAAAATCACTTCAATAACCCCGACGAAACAGAAGTACTTGATTTCAGGTAAGTAGATATATCAGTATGACGCTTTTCTGTAACCAACCATTTATGAAGCTCCTCGTGGGCGAGATTATTGGCTTCCACCGATCCCGATAGTAGCAGCACCGTATATTGGGAACCTGAAAAATCGTCATGAAGCGCCACATGGGCATCATTTAGTGTTAGGTACAACATAAGAAAACGATTCCTTTCCGTCTGACCATAGGGAGCCACAACAATACTATCAATCAAAGACATAGTATTCTTGTTAAAAACAGCACCAATAAGATGCTTGAATTCCACGCAAATATTCTGTGCTTCAACTAACGTATAAGGAGGGTGCGTCATATTGCTGTTTCAGGTATCCTAAAGATATAACCTGCGACGGAAATAAAGTAAAAATTGAACACCAATAACTGCCCCTTAACGACTTTACCAACTAATCACCCGTGTGTATCATCGAATAACCCACAGGCAGCGGATAACCCAATTCATACATAATGCTTTCCAGAGTAGCTTCTTCATCAGGCTGGTATTTTCTGTCAAGATTCAGACCATTGAGTTTACTCCATGCTTGCCACTTAACTGCTGTTAACGGACTTCTGAATTCCTTGAGCATCTTATATATGTTCAGTTCGGTCTGCCTGGCAATAAGCTTTACAAGTAGTTTGCCTTGGGTTACATTCAGTTGCTTTACCCTATCCTCAAACTCAGTACGTATTTCCTCTTCTTTAGTTTTAACGTATTTCCGCCAGGCTCTCTTGTTCATCGTGCGACTTTTCAACTCCCCATCTAATTCCTTAAAAAGCTTTGTTGCTTCATTCATGTACGGCAAAATCGTCGTCACATAATATTTCATCTGATTGTACCGATACCTATCCGTATCGTTCAGCCACTTCGATTCAATACGAGCCTCTGGTAACATATAAACAGAGTCAGTACTGTACCCTGCGTACTCTTGCCCGAACGTCACAAAAGGCACAGTAAGTATCACCAATAACAATGTCCGGTAAATCATACTTCTACTATATCAATATGCGTACCAAAATAGCGAGATTAAATGAACCGAAAAAGCAAATCTGATTAAACTTTAACAGATAGCTATATCGGAGAATTTCGAAAAGCGGTACATTTGGCCCGATATACTTTTCCTAAAGTTGCAGCAATATCCTGATGGCTAATTGAGTCTCGTATTTCCCTGGAATTTCACTTGAAAAATGACTGATCAGTTGTTGTTTTTTTCTTATAACACTTCGTGCAAAATGTTTAAAAACCCCAAAATATTCACGTCTGATTGCTGTCAATATTGTATCAACGTAGGTAAGTTTGTATTTTTACCATAAACAATAGTATTTTAGCAGCATACACAACATAATTAATGGACTACGAAATAAAACATTCAGGCAAGTATAAGTACGTTGAAGAGGGTGCTGGGGAGCCGCTGGTATTGTTGCACGGTCTGTTTGGTGCTTTGAGCAATTTTAAAGACTTAGTAGACTTCTACAAACAAACACATAAAGTAATCATCCCGCTTTTACCGTTATACGACCTTACACTTATCGAAACATCGGTGGCAGGTTTAGCCAAGTTTGTTTACAAATTTTTTGAACATAGAAAACTTGACAATGCACACCTGTTGGGCAATTCACTGGGTGGACATGTTGGTCTTGTTTTTACGCTTAAGCACCCCGAACTCGTAAAGACAATTACACTTACAGGTAGCTCCGGGTTGTTCGAAAACGGAATGGGAGAGACATATCCCAAACGAGGTGACTATAACTATGTTCAGAAGAAAACAGAGCTTACCTTTTATGACCCGAATGTTGCGACAAAAGAACTTGTCGACGAAGTTTTTAATATCATCAATAACCGACTGAAGGCGCTGAAAATTATTGCCCTCGCTCGCTCTGCCATTCGTCACAATCTGGGAGATGAACTAAAGGGGATTACCCAACCGGTTTGCCTGATTTGGGGAAAAAACGATACTATCACGCCGCCAATGGTAGCCGAAGAATTTCACAGACTCTTACCGGGGTCAGAACTACATTGGATAGACAAATGCGGACACGCTCCCATGATGGAGGTACCTGTTGAGTTCAACGCAATTTTATCTTCTTTTCTCGATAAACATAAGGGATAGTCTGCAAATCTGACATTATTCGTACCTAACGGTATTGCATGTTTTGTTTCGGCATGCAATTTGTACATTTATAGGTGGAACCATATCCTGAAAAGATGAGCGTAAAAAATTTGATTTCACATTCTCTGCCTTACCTGACACCAAGCGATACTGTCGAAAAAGCATTAGAAGTATTAGAAGACTATAAGCTTAAAGAACTGCCGATAGTGGCTGACGACAGCTATGTGGGAATGGTAACGGAGCAAACACTGTTAGAACTGGACCAATCGTTGAAACTTAGCAACATACACCGGTCGACAGACACCAGGCCTGCTTTAAACGCAAATGCGCATCCTTTTGAAGCAATTAGTGTTGCCCACCAGACAAATGTGCAGCTAATACCAATTGTCGAAGACAAACAAAATTATCTGGGCTGTGTGACAATTGAATCTTTGCTTGGCTTTATTGCAGAGAATAGTAGCATCGACAAGCCTGGAGGGGTATTGGTTTTAGAAATACTGCCCCTCAACTATTCTATGTTCGAGATTGCCAGAATATGTGAGAATGACGATGCCGTTATTCTAGGCATGCAATGTCATACAACAGAAAATGGGACTCTGGAAGTGACATTAAAACTGAACCTGACAATTCTTGACAGTATCGTTGCTTCATTTGAACGATATGACTATACAGTTAAGGAAGTGTATGGTAATAATAGTAGCAACACCGAAGACATCATAAACAATTACAAACTTCTGATGAATTACATCAACATGTAGCACATGATAGCGATTGACAATGTATTAATTAGTGACGAAGTGGTGCAGGAGCAATTTGTCTGCGACCTTGACAAATGTAAAGGGGGATGCTGTGTAGAGGGCGACTGCGGCGCACCACTTACCGAAGAAGAAACTGAGACAATCGCACGCATCTACCCGATTATCAAGCAGGATATTGTACCTGAATATTTAGCAGAAATCGAAAAACAGGGCACACATACAACAGACAAAGAGTATGGCTTCGTTACACCTACCGTAAATGGCGGCATTTGTGTTTATGGATACACCGACGACGCAGGAATTGTTAAGTGCGGAATAGAAAAAGCATGGTCAGAAGGAAGAATTGACTTTCGCAAACCCATTTCATGCCATTTGTACCCGATAAGAATTACAGAAACGCCCGGATATGAAGCTATCAACTATGAACCCAGAGAAACACTCTGCAAACCAGCATGCAAGCTGGGCAGAAAGCTGAAAGTTCCGGTTTACAAATTCCTTAAAGAACCATTGATACGCAAATACGGTGAGGACTTCTTCAACGCATTAGACACAATAGCAGTAGAGCACTTTGAGCGAAACAAGTTCCTCAAAGGTGGCTAATCTGCCTTCCTTTTCAATACATCAATCCTATTTAGCCAACAACACCTTCTGTCTTATGGTGCTGCCATCGTTGTTTGAGACGGTCACTATGTAGTTTCCTGCAGGCAAATGTGACATGTCAACATCGTACTTCGACTGCCCCGATAGAGAAACAGACAACATCTGCTGCCCTACCACATTACTCACAGATACACTTCCTTTACCTATTCGAGCGCCCCAGTCAAACGTCAGGATGCCATTTGTAGGATTTGGATAAATGTTCACTGCGCTCTTTGCAAATTGCTCTACATCCAGCAGGGAAATGTATATAATGTTTGATGCCCGTGATTGGCAGTTACCTGTATCTCTGATTGCATAATAGTACCCTAATGATGTAGGATGATATGTCTGTGCATTGGCTCCCGGAATAATTGTTCCGTTAAAGAACCAGATGTAAGTGCCACCTGTATTCGCTACAAGCATATTATCGATAAGAGAAACCAAAGGCGCTACAGGTGTGCTGTCACGTATCATCAATACTGATGGCGTTGTTACTGAGTCATAAACATAGCAGCCACCATCCGTTGGTCGTATTCTGAACGTTACTAAATCTCCATTGTCATAAGTTTGGGTATGCACAGTAGAACCCGAAGCTACTGCAGTGTCATTTACCAACCATATAAGATCAGGTGTAGTTCCACCACCCGTAATGGTCGCGGTAAAAGTAATCGCTGAATCCAAACAGCCGGGGTTTGCACCATCAGTCAGTGTGATACTTGCTGTAGTACTTACGTTTGGTATTACCGTCATAGTAATTGGCTCAGAAATTGTCGTATCATTAATTACACAATCATCCGATGCTATAAGCATACAATAAACTATGTCAGTATTGTGTAGTGTATCTGTCACATATACAGGGCCTGCTGCGCCCGGCACCGCCACTCCGTTTACAAACCAATATACCGCACTACCGGTACCTGCATCAACAACTGCCGCTGTAAATGTATTTGTATCACCGGCGCAAATAGGGTTGTGCATAGCACTTATGGTAACTGATGCCGTAAGCGAGTCATGTATAATCTCTACGTTATTAGAGTATGCTGTATCAGTAGGGAATGCACACGTAGAGTTGGACACCATCATGCAGCTTATGGTATCTCCGTCACTAAAAATACTCGTGTATACATCAGATGTAGCACCTGCAATTATCGCATTGTCGTTATACCATTGATAAACGGGCGCAGAACCACCATTAACCGGAAATCCGGTAAAGGTTATAGGGTGTCCCGGACAATCAGGGTTACTCCCCTCGGTTATAGAAATGAGCAAACGTGGCATAATAGCCGTACTGCGATGAATGATAATTGTATTTGACTTAGCGCTATCCGGAAAACCTGTACCACTAGTATAATACAACCAGCAATAAACACTATCGCCGTCACTTAACGCAGTTGTATGAAATGTATCAATTGACACACCGGTGTATACGTCATTGGCAAACCATCTGAAAGTTGATCCGACCATTGTATCATTTGACTCTACAGCGGTAAAATCAAGTTGCACACCCGGACATGTTGTATCGGCACCATATGGAAGATAAATGTAAACAGAATCTTCTGCTTGTGCATTCACAAGATTGTTGAAACCAATACACAACAAGAATAGCAGTGCAATTTTACGTATCATATATACAATATTTAGAACTGCCGCATGCGACAGAATACATTAAGTTCCGTAAAAATAATGTATTCAACTCAAAAAACCGTGAAAGTTTTTGGACCATTTCACGACAAACTGCATATACATAACAAAAATGAAAATAAACGACCAAATTTCTACCTTTTAGTTATTCCACTTTATATCATTCACCACAAAAATCGACAAACTTCATTTTAAATATACTGATTCTCAATACTAACATCGATGAATATTGGGCACGTCGATTGTCGGCTTTTTCGTACCTTTGCGCCACTTTTAAATCAATAAATTACGGAACATGAAAGAAGTATATATAGTATCTGCCGTGCGTACTCCAATGGGTAGCTGGGGCGGAGCACTAAAGAGTTTTTCAGCAACCAAACTTGGTGCTATTGCCATCAAGGGTGCTGTGGAAAAGGCAGGAATTGCCGTAACAGATGTAAACGAAGTCCTTATGGGCAGCGTGCTTCAGGCAAACCTGGGCCAGGCACCTGCTCGTCAGGCAGCCAGATTCGCAGATATTCCGGACAACGTCCCTTGTACTACGGTCAACAAAGTATGCGCCAGCGGCATGAAAGCTGTTATGATTGGTGCGCAATCAATTCTATTGGGCGATGCAGATGTAGTTGTTGCAGGAGGTATGGAAAGCATGAGCAATGTACCCTTCTACAATGAAAACGTTCGTTGGGGCAGTAAATATGGCAATGTGACATTGATTGATGGCCTTGCCAAAGACGGACTAACCGATGTTTATCACAATTACCCAATGGGAAATGCAGCTGACCTCTGCGCCAGAGAATGTAACATCAGCAGAGAAGAGCAGGATGCATTCGCAATAGAAAGTTACAAACGTAGTCAGGCAGCCTGGGATGAAGGCAGATTCGATAACGAAGTTATTCCTGTAGCGGTACCACAAAGAAAAGGAGACCCGGTAATGGTGAGTAAGGACGAAGACCCATGGAACGTAAAGTTTGACAAGATACCTGGATTACGCCCTGCATTTGCAAAAGATGGAACTGTTACGGCAGCCAATGCAAGCACCATGAATGACGGCGCATCGGCTCTCGTACTAATGAGCAAGGAAAAAGCAGATGCTATGGGGATTAAACCATTAGCCAAAATCGTAGGATATGCAGACGCTGAGCAGGCACCAGAGTGGTTCACCACTTCTCCGGCTTTGGCTGTTCCTAAAGCTGTCGAAAAAGCCGGATTAAAAATGGAAGACATCTCCTATTTCGAGCTTAACGAAGCTTTCAGCGTGGTTGGCATAGTCAACTCTCAAAAGATGAACCTTAAGCCGGAAAACGTGAACGTAAATGGTGGCGCAGTTTCACTGGGGCATCCTCTCGGTTGCAGCGGCGCTAGAATTATAACGACACTTGTAAACGTTCTTAATCAAAAAGGTGCTAAGTATGGCGCTGCCGGTATATGTAATGGTGGCGGTGGTGCAAGCGCTATTGTTATTGAGCGCATGTAACAAGACATTAATAACGAAAAATAAAGCCCGCTACCTTAACAGATAGCGGGCTTTATTTTTTTGCCCGTTTGAAACCAATCGTTGGTTAACGGAAACTATAGTTATTCAAGTCCTCGAACCGAGGGCAGAAAAGCGGATCTCTTGGGTTCTTAGTGTGCTTATAATTACCACGTATGTATATGGTAATCTCAGTGGCACCGGCACCATTAGCAATCGAAGCAAGTTTCGAATTCGTCACATCCTGAGAGAAACCAAAGGAAACATCTTTATAGTCGATACGAACCATTGGTATCAATGCATCTGCATTACGATAAAAAGCTCCGAAATTCAATGCGAAAATACTTGGCAACCCTACCGGTACACTGCGCCATGTGAAAAAACCACCCAAAATAAACTCGCTGGAAGGTTGCTGATAACTATAATTTCCATGAACAGTCACGCCAAACTGCTGACTAAATGACGAATGAAATCCTGCGCTAAACTGCCACTTCATTGGTTGACTGACAGGATCTGCACCCGAAAATTCCTGAGTCGGTGTATTTACGTGATATGCACTTACACCCAAATAGTAGTTAAATATACCATCTCTGTCTAACGAACTGTTCAAGCTTACTCCGGCACCTATATCATAATTATTGAACCTGGAATAAGTTGCATTTTCTCCGGTTGGGTTAGTAGCAAGATATGTACCGTTAATGTATTGGTTACCGGTAATAAACTTACTCTGATCTACCGACCCTGTTACATAACCACCAGCCAAACCAACAGACAAATAAGTATGGTAATTGTCTTCAAGAGCTTTGTTATAACTGATAGCCGGATGAATCTGTGTCGTATTCATATTCACGGAACCCGCCTTATCAAAGGTCGTTACCAAACCAAAACTAACATAATCACTCACCTCCCTGTTTACCAATATCCGTGTCTCACCAGACAACATTACAGTATTATAAGGAGTAGCAATAGAACCCCATTGGCTGCGATAATCGAAACCTACTTTATAGTCACCGGTAAAAATGCCGGTAAGCGCAGGGTTCCGCAACATCGCATTTTCATAAAACTGCGAAAAGTGTATATCCTGTGCACTACCACTCAGGCTGAACCCGATAAGTACTACCGTTGATATCCTCTTTATTAAACGCTTCATTTGCTCCTGTTTATAATTATTACGCAATTACCTTACTATCGAAATATCTCCTGTGTACTGGAATACCTCTCCTAGTTCACATTCTGCTTCTATGATATATACAAACACCGATGGCGGCAGAACAATTCCTTTGTACTGACCATCCCATCCATATGCGGCATCATTAGCCGGGAAATTATATCGCTCGTACACCAATTCACCCCATCTGTTGTATATCAGGAATTTCGAAACATTCCGGATACCGGTTCCTTGTACAAAGAATCGGTCATTCATACCATCTCCGTTTGGTGTAAACACGTTTGGCTTGAATACCTGCGTATTTTCACACTGAGTATTAATTGTCACCGTACCTGAATCAGTACATCCGTAAATGGATGTCACGGTAAACGTATATCGTGTAGTTCCAAGTGGCATCGCAACCGTCTCAAAGCACGTGTCGCAAGACAACGTTGCTGGTGGCGACCATGCATACGATTTGACAATCATCTCATTATTTATTGTTGCCGTCAACGTCACCCGCGAACCCGGAGCTACTGTCTTAACTGTCGGGTCCAATGTGATGTCAGGATACGGTGCCACAACAACGGTTGTATACAATGTATCAGGCCAGCAAACATTCGGAGTTATAGCCACGGTATATGTTGTAGTCACAACAGGCTTCACTATTGGGTTGGCAATATACTGATTGTTGATATCACCTGAAGTAGGATCAAACCAATAGAAATCAGAGCGAGCGCCATCCGGGTTGAAACTAACTGCATTCAATTGAACGCTCTCACCGGTACATATAACTGTATCCTTATTGATACTGTTAAAGGCACTATCCAATACTGTCACTGGTACTCGCAACGAATCATGACAGCCAAACGGTGTAATACCCGTAACGCGATATACCAGATTCGCTGTATTCGAAATTATCGGATTAGGACATGTATCGCAAGAAATAAACGCATTCGGGAACCATGCAAATCTAGTGACGTAAGAAGACGTTGCAAATGAATCAGTTACCGTTAGCTGAGTAGTACTGCCATTACACACAATCGCCGGATTAGGTAACACTTTCATCACAGGTAGTGGCATTACCGTAACTGTATAGAACAACGAATCCCGACAACCCAAAGAGTCAATAGCGAGCGCATTGTAAGTAATAGTATTCAGAGGACACGCAGTCACGGTATCACAAATAGTACAAGACAAACTCGTCGCCGGCTTCCAACTGAAGAACGTACCCTCACGACCATTGGCCACAAGTACAGTACAATCTCCCTTACAAATACTGTCTTGACCGGTAATAGAAATGTCATTCAGTAAAGAATCGACTAATACTGTAACGTGCGCAGTATCCGGACATCCATATCTTGTGGTACCTGTCACAACATAAGTGGTAGTTATCGTTGGATTAGCTACTACCACGGGACCGACTGTTGCAGAAAGTCCTATTGATGGCGACCACGTATAGGTACCAGCCGTATCTGCACCACTTGCTGTAAGTGTGGTAGAAGAATACTTACAAATTATTGTAGGAACAGTTACTGAAATATCTGGCAACGGATGAACCGTCAATTCCCGTGCAACAAAACATCCTGTCGGAAGTGTATACGTCAATGTTACTATACCGGCACCAACACCGGTAATTACAGCAGACGTATCGTCCGTGCTGGTAATAGTCGCAACGGAAGTATCACTGATACTCCATACGCCTCCTCCTGTTGTATCAAACGCAGTAATTGTAAACGTTTCACACACATTGTCAATTCCAAATATTGGAGTCGGAAGCGGATACACAGTAATAGGATAAAATACCGTACAGCCATAATCGTTTGTAAATGTAATAGTAACAACACCTGCATGTACACCAGTCAACACCCCGGTAGTTGTGTCAATGGTCGCAATGGATGTATCTCCACTAGTCCAGCTACCTGCAGAAGTAGTTGGGAAAGCGGGCAAACTTGTTAGCACTACTGTAGAACCTTCACAAACAGTGTCAGTTCCGGCAATTGGAGCCGGCAACGGATGAACCACTATCATGTGCGTTCTAAAACAACCAGTCGGAAGTGTATAGGTTATATAAACGTTACCTGCAGTTAATCCGGATACCGACGCAGAGTCAAAACCTGCACTAATCGCTGTAACGGTTGCGACAGCAGGGTTCCCACTACTCCACGCACCGCCCGGATCTGAATCCGATAGAACAATAGTTGATCCTTCACACATGTGATCCGAACCTACAATAACAGCTGGCAACGGGTGAACAGTTACAACTCTCGTTACACGACAACCCGTAGCTGATAACTGGTAGGTAATTGTCGCGGTTCCATCGGTAACACCTGTTACTAAACCTCCGGAAGATATTGTTGCGACAGCAGTATTACCACTTATCCAGGTTCCGCCCGGCGTGGCATTCGAAAGTAATGTTGTATTGCCAACGCAAACATCTGCTACACCGGTAATTGCAGATGGCAACGGATTAACCGTCACAACCACAAACGTATCACAACCCGTCGGTAATGTATATCGGATAGTCGTCGTCCCCGGCGACACACCCGTGAATGTTCCACTGGTTAAACCTATCGTCGCTATAGTAGGATCTGCTGTTGCCCATGTACCTCCGCCAAACGGCGCAGGGCTGACAAGTGTAGACATGTCTCCCACACAGACGACTCTACTACCTGTAATCGCCGACGCCAACGGTATAGGGTTAATTACCACTGTTGTTAACGCAAAGCAGCCTGTAGGCATCATGTACGTAATCGTTGCCGTCCCGGTATTGAGCCCTATTAGCTGGCCTGTCGGCATAAATATGAAGGCAACAGACGGATTACTACTACTCCATGTACCACCGGCGGTCGCACTACTCAAATAAGTGGTGTCCCCTTTACATATGCTCGTGACTCCGGTTATGGATGCCGGATTCGGATTAACAGTAAATATTGCTGTACGCGGACAACTGGACGGTAATCTATAGGTAATAATAGTAGTACCCGGAGAGATTGCTGTAACTAATCCCGATGCAGATCCGATAGTCGCTATCGAAGGTGCACTACTGCTCCACGAACCACCGGTTGTGGTATCTGTAAGCGTAGTAAAAGAGCCTTCACACAAAACAAACGTCCCGGTGATTGGCGGTGGTATAGGATTGATAGTCATAATTGCCGTGGTATAACAGCCCGTTGGCAATGTATAGGTAATTGCCACAGTCCCTGCAGATACACTGGCAAGCAATCCAAGTGTATCATCAATTACGGCAATGCGGAAGTTCTGACTAGTCCATATTCCACCCGGAACACTATTATATACTGTAACGGTATCATTTACGCAAATGTTAAGCGTACCGGTAATAGGAGATGGTAATGGATTTACCGTCACCACTGCCGTCGTTAAACAACCTGTCGGTAAGGTATAAGTCGCAACTGCTGTACCTGGTGTAACAGCAGTAACCAAACCATCTGTATCAATTGTCGCTACTGTCGTCGGACTGATACTCCACGTACCACCTGTAGACGCCGTACTTAAGGATACTGTGTAACCATGACACACAGCGAGCGTACCGGTAATGGTAGCAGGCAATGGATTAACCGTTATTAAATAAGTTGTTAAACACCCTGTAGGCAGTGTATAAGTTATTTCTTCTATCCCGGCAGATACTCCTGTTACAACACCCGTTGCCGACGCAACAGACGCAAAAGTGCCGCTACTTGTCCATGTTCCACCCGGTGACGCACTTGTTACCGTTACGGTAGAACCAACACATACCTCCGTCGGCCCTGAAATCGCCGCCGGCAACGGATTGACCGTCACACTCTTTGTAATAAAACAACCTGTAGATGTCGCAGTAAAAGTAATTGTCACTACGCCAGCCGTCACACCGGTAACCAATCCCGCAGTATCAATAGTTGCAACCGAAGAGTTACTACTAGCCCAGGTGCCACCACCTGGTGTAAAGTTGGTCAGCGTAATCGAAGACCCGACACAGACATTAGATGGCCCGTTAATAATTGCAGGCTGTGGCTGCACCGTTACTACTGCGGTAGAACGACAGGTTGTCGCCAACGTATACGTAATCCTGGCAGTTCCTGTTGATTGACCTGTTACAACTCCCGACAATGAACCAACCGTCGCAATTGCTGTAGGAGAACTTGCCCACAAACCACCGGCAGGTGATCCGGTTAAAGTAGACGACGCATCCCGACATACCAGAACGGATCCAATAATAGCTGGTAGCGGATATACAGTGACGGTACTCGAAACACCACAACCTGAGGCAAGTGTATAGCTAATTCTGGCAGTACCTGCAGATACACCTGTAACCACACCACCGGTACCAACTGTCGCAACACTTGTATTTGTGCTACTCCATCCACCTCCCGGATAAAGGTTACTCAAAGTAGTTGTGTTTCCGGCACACATATATAATGTACCCGTAGACGCTGGAGGAATAGGACTTACTGTAACCGTCGCAAAGGAAGTACAGCCCGATGGCAATGTATAGGTAATGTTTGCCGTACCCGGATTGTAGCTCGTTACTACACCGGTACCCAAAAATACCTTAGCAACGATAGTATCACTACTCGTCCATGTACCACCCGCTGTGTCGTGTGACAACGTGGTTGTACTTCCGACACAAATATTCAATACCCCTGTTGGAGGATTAGGAATCGCATCAATATAAGCAACTTTAGTTCTCGCACAACCCGTAGGCAATGTATACGAAATCAAAGCAGTACCTGGTGCAACACCACACAAATTCCCGGTAGAGCTAATGGTAGCAATAGAAGGATCTGAACTAGACCATGTACCGCCGGCAGTAGCACTACCCAGCGGTGTACAGTAACCGATACATGTTCTTGCATACCCGGATATCAATGCCGGAAGCGGATCAACAGTTACAACAGATGAAGTGACGCACCCTGTTGGTAACGTATAAGTAATATTTGCGGTACCGGCAGAAATACCGGTAACCAAACCTGTAAACGAATTAATTGCTGCTACTCCTGCATTGCTTGAACTCCACGTACCGGAGCCACCTGCAGATGCATTTGACAATGCTGTGGTCGAACCAACGCAAACCCGTAAAGTTCCATCAATCGGCAACGGCAGCGGATTAACCGTCAACAATGTATCTCTCGAACAGCCATCAGGAGATGTTACTGTAATCACGGTACTGCCGGGCAGTATCGCAGTAACTAACCCAGACGATGTACCAATCGATGCAATTGGAGAAATGCTGCTGCTCCATGTGCCGCCGGCAGGAATGCTTGTAAGCACACCGGTTGCATCTTTACAAAGTTCAAGCGGTCCCATTATCACACCGGGTAGCGGATTAATTGTTACAACAGCCGTCGAGCGACAACCGGAAGACAACGAGTAACTAATTATGTCTGACCCCGGGGAAACACCCGTAACATCTCCGGAAAACGTATCAACCAAGGCAATGGCACTATTACTTCCTGTCCATGTACCACCGGGTGTAGCATTAGCTAACGGTACAGTCTGTCCGACACACATCACTAGTGTACCGGTAATAGGAGCAGGAGAAGGCGAAACAGTTACAGTTGATGACGTCGCGCATCCCGAAGGCAATGTATAAGTAATATCCGACGTACCTACCGCTACACCGGTAATATCACCCGTGCTCGCAACAATAGAAGCGTTTGCCGGAATACTGCTCACCCACGTTCCGCCGGCTACAGTATTTGTCAACGTAGAAACTTCGCCAACACAAATTGTGGATGGTCCTCCAATTGTAGAAGGAGTAGGTAGTACTGTAAATACTGTTGTTACTGAACAGCCACCAACAAGAGTATACAGCATAGTCACAGTTCCGGAAATCGCACCACTTGTCACTAATCCGGTTGAAACACCAACGGTAGCTGTAGCCCCCCAGCTACTAGTCCATGCACCACCTGTAGGTGTACTGCTTAGAGTTGATGTATCACCAGCAGCGCAAATACTTAGGTTTCCTGTTATTGGAGTTGGTGTGGGATTCACGGTCACTACTCGACTCGAACGGCACCCCGTTGGCAAAGTGTATGTTATAGTGGCTGTCCCAAATGCAACACCTGTCACAACTCCGGTCGACATATCAACAGTAGCGATGGTCGGTAAACCACTCGTCCAATTACCACCTGCAGGCGTTGCTGTCAACGTCATTGTTCGGCCAACACACACAGCCGGCGCCCCCCCGGAAAAACCAATGCTACTTGCAGCAACATCCACCGTAATATCCTTCGTCTCAAAACATCCGGTCGAAAGCATATAAGTTATTGTCGCACTACCCGCGGTAATACCGCTGACAACCCCACTGGTACCCACAAAAGCAACAAAGCCATCACTGGAACTCCATGTACCACCAGGAGTTGCACTCGTTAACGGCGTACTACTTCCAATACAAACAGAACTGGCACCAACAATGGCAGCAGGTTTCGGATTAACTGTAACAACTGTTGTAACAGAACAACCGCTGACATCATATGTAATAGTTGCCGTTCCTCCTGCCGTTCCGATAGCTGTTACCCGACCGGTTCCCGCATCTACACTTGCGATTGCCGGTAAGTCGCTTGTCCAGACTCCACCTGAAGGGGAACTACACAATAGCAAGGTATCACTATAACATATTGGTCCGTTACAGGCAATCGCACCGGGAAACGCATTTACAGATACGACAAACGATACCGAGCACCCGGCCACATTTGTAAACTTAATCGTTGTAGTATCAGCCCCGCTACCGTTGAAATTGCCGGTAGATGGGTCTATTGTACCGGCTGCAAGGTTACTACTGCTCCAGGTACCTACTTCTGCACCACCCGACAAAACGTATGCGGCAGATGTACCAACGCAAACAACCGAAGGACCGGTAATAGCGGTTGGAGGGGCAAGTACGGAAATGTCTTTTGTTGCTGCACAACCTCCGGGCAATGTGTAAGATATCGTTACAACAGAACCCGCCGTAATACCGGTAACCACACCGGACGTCGTTACCGTTGCATCAGGTAAACTACTTGTACTCCATGCTCCGCCAGTAGATGTTGTTGCCAACGTTATCGTCTCCCCCGCACATACTGCCGAAGGCCCCGTAATAGGATCCGGCTGTGGGCAGACCTGAATCCCCGCCAGTGGGCTTGTAAACGTAGTTCCCACAAGACAACTCGAAGTGATTCCTATAAGCCGTACTCTGTAAGTAAGCGAATAACAAGTAGTTGCAGTGAGTATCGGTGTATTATAAATCAACGGAACAGTAGCACTTACAAAACCAGTGCTGGCACCTGAAGGCGTAAACCATGTAGATCCTCCATCAGCCGACGAGTCAATGAAGTAAGTTGCAGTCCAATCCAATGGTTGCGTACAGGACGTCCCCGGTAATAATTCAATCGTTCCAAATCCACCGCTACATACAAGCTGCGGCGATGAAACGGCAGGAGAAATATTCGCACCTGAAAACCCGATACCGGCAAATAATCGCACCGGCAAAAGTAACGCTGCCAAAACAGCAATGCTGCACAATACACCAATTCCCGACTGCCCCATTCTTTTGATAGAATTATTCGCTAAGTACCTGAATTGCGCTCGTAAGAAAATATTCATACTACCGTTTTTAAAAAAATTATTTTTCAATTCTGTCAACCCAATTTCTGACAGAATAATCGTTAAATTTCATCGTTTCCCCTCACCGGAAAAACTGTTATTATAATTATCAATCGCACTCGCCCTATAACACAGTATACCCCTACTTGAACCTTCTTTACTGTTAAAAAGATTCACAATTTGGAGAGTAAACATACTAAAAATAATATGCAGTCCGAAAATTACATTATTTTTTTCAAAAAAACATAACGAATATCTAAAATTAAAATGCATTATTTTTGGACGCATTAAGATAATATCGCTACTCTAATGCTACTTACTTTCAAAAAAAATATACTAAACTACATTTACTCATTTCAATCAACACAAAAACAACATATAATAAAATATTTATGTGGCGTTACTCTTCGGATTTTTCATCGTAGTACACGTGCAGCTTCACAATTCATGAAAAGATAACACAACAATAAATATAAACATTACCAATGTCTCAAAAGGTTTGTTCCGACTGCATTTTGGTCCTCTTAATCATAAAACTAACTTAGAGAATCACTAATAATATTGGCGTTCCGCTATCCTCATTTGTTAGTAACAATAACACATAAATATAACAAACATGAATATTAGCTCACTACTACACTTTGCATGCAAACCTTAATATTGCAATAATCACCATACTCCAACCGAGGAATTTGCCTTGGAGTAATTTGACAGAATACATCAAAATGAAAATAAAAATATAGATAGCCTGCTCACAAAATGTCTTAAACTACTCAAATACCACCCGACGAATATCTGCCCCGAGCGCATTAAGACGTTCATCAATGCGCTCGTACCCCCTGTCTATCTGATGTATGTTTTGAATTGTACTTTTCCCATTGGCAGACATAGCTGCAATAAGCAAAGCAACACCGGCACGTATGTCTGGTGACACCATATTGATACCTCTCAGAGAAACCTGCTTATTAAGTCCGATAACAACCGCTCGATGCGGATCGCACAGCACTATCTGCGCTCCCATTTCTATAAGCTTATCTACAAAAAACAACCGGCTTTCAAACATCTTCTGATGAACCAAAACTGTCCCTTTCGCCTGCGTAGCTGTCACCAAAATAATACTTACCAGATCGGGTGTAAATCCGGGCCACGGATGGTCATAAACAGTCAATATTGACCCATCAATAAATTTCTGAATATTGTATTCCTCTTGCGCAGGCACGTAAATATCATTACCCAATATGTGCATCTCAATACCTAATCGCCCAAACACATCTGGTATGAGTCCAAGATGTTGCGCATCCGCATTTTTTATTGTCAATTCACTCTGGGTCATTGCAGCCATTCCTATGAACGACCCCACCTCAATCATATCAGCAAGCAACCGATGACTGCAACCTTTCAATTTTGTTACACCTTGTATGGAAAGCAGGTTTGAACTGATACCTGTAATCTTTGCTCCCATACTATTGAGCATGTGACACAACTGCTGCACATACGGTTCACACGCTGCATTATATATTGTTGTTGTTCCGTCGGCAAGCACCGCAGTCATAAGCATGTTTGCAGTTCCCGTCACTGAAGGCTCTTCCAATAATAAATGTGTCCCCTTAAGTCCATCTGCTGCGACAGTAAAAAGTTGGTGATCGGTATCATAATCAAAACTGGCACCCATTTTTTCAAACCCGCGAATATGAGTATCCAATCTCCTTCGCCCAATCTTATCACCTCCCGGTTGCGGAATAAAGGCCTTACCAAATCTGGCTAGCATCGGGCCGGCTAGCATTACCGTACCCCGCAGCTTACCAGACTTCTTCCGGAACGCCAATGTTTTAAAGTATTCATAATTGATATCATCGGCTTGGAGCGTCACCACATTAGACTCAGGTCGCGATATCTTCACACCCATATCCTCCAGCAATTCTATCAGTGCGTTTACGTCCGCAATGTCTGGCACATTGGTCAAAGTGACCACCTCCTCCGTAAGCAATGCGGCGCACAAAACCTGCAGTGCTTCGTTCTTCGCCCCCTGAGGAGTAATAGCCCCGTTTAGTCTTCGACCACCGCGTATCTCAAATGCATTCATCAGGCGTGCAAGATACAAAATCTAAGGCGTCGCAACTCCGAGGCAGCAAACTTTGAAAAAAACATAACTGCCTTTAGTTAAATAAACAGATGATATAATTGTTGTAGTTTTGCTTAAGAATTTGAAATCTAGAATTTTAACCGGAATCAAATGTTGTTCAATATGAAATTGATTAAGCTATTACTCGTTGCTCTTATCTTTCCTTTTATCACAAATGCTCAGGAAGTACTGGTAAGAGAAGGAAATGAAAAAATGGGCAAAACAAAACTTTGGTGCTTCAGCGCTACCTACCCCTACGATAAAAGTATCACCATAGACATCATGGAAAAAAACATCGCTGACGCAAATATGAAACGTAGCTCCCGCAAAAAGGGCTTTTCTATTTATCGCGGAGTTACCTGGCAAACTATCAGCAACAAGAAGGGTGACTATTACTACAAGATTAGAAGTAAGAAAGGGAAAACAACCGTATACCTATGTGCGTCTTCAGGGTATGACAACTACGTAACTACAAAAACCGACCCGGAAACAGCCGGAAGCATCGTTCGTTACTTTCAAAAAATGGACGGGCAAATAAAAACAGCTATCGCCATCAAGGAAAAAGAAAAAGAACTACTTGAGATATCTGAGAAAAACGCGGAAATTAAAAAACAGCTTGACAAGACAAAGGAAAACGAGGCACAAAAAACAAAGGAAATAGAAAACCTAAAAAAACAACAGGCAGCTCCTCCGGCGGTAAAATAATTCCTGCAACAGGATATTACTTGAATTTCGTAATTTTAATCTGATGAGTACACGCATCTTAACCCTCTTTGGAGAAGAAGAAGTTCCGGAACCACAAAAACCGGAGCCCAAGGTACGTGCAAAAAAAAACACGGATACACCGGCGACAACTGCTCATGAAAAGAAAGAAACAGAAGATGCTTTGACAGTTGAAAAGCAGCAGGATACGGTGGCTTCTGAAGCTGCGCCGAAGGTGACTTCAATTCCGCAAGAAGGCATTGCTGCCGCCAAAGTTGAAGCTAAACATCCGGAAGAAAAAGAAGCACCTCAGCAGATAATACCATCACCTACTCCTGGAAAAGTAAAAGTCACAAAACCTAAGCCGGTAGTAGACCCTGCAGACATAATACCCGAGGACTGGAAAGGAAGTAAAACTTACTATACAATAGGAGAAGTTGCTGACTTTTTTAAAGTAAAAACATCACACATCCGCTTCTGGACAAACGAGTTCAAGCTCAAAGTCCGAACAACAAGAAAAGGCGACAGATTGTATACACCGGAACAAGTAAAAGAGTTAAGGGCAATCTATCATCTGGTTAAGGAAAGAGGGTTTACGCTATCCGGCGCAAAAACTAAATTAAAGGCGCAAAACAATCGGGATGTTGCTACAGTTGATCTTAAAACTTCTCTGCTGCAGCTCAAAAACAAGCTCGTAAAACTGCGCAATCAACTCGTCTGATTCCATTCAATTTATCGCAACCCCACAACAATGAATACACTCACAAAATTTGTAGTAACAGCTGTTGCTGCGCTTAATATTACCGGTGCTGCAGCACAGCAAAAAAACAACGGAAACGAAACGGTTAAGCAAAAAATGAACACAGATAAACCTGAATTCAAAGTATTCAAAAGCGACGACAACGAGGAAATTACCTACAAAGGGCTCTTCTCATACCGGGACATGGCGAAGGAACCTTCATTTACTTGGTTGACGCAAGGAATCACTGACTACGAGCCGGATGTAGCTGTGTTGGATATCCTCAGGAAGAACCTTCGTAACTATCGAATGTTCATTTTTCTCGGCACATGGTGCGAAGACTCTCAAGAGATGATTCCAGAACTATATAAAGTGCTATCGAAGGCAAACATCGACTACAAAAACATACAAGTGGTCGGACTGGACCGAGAAAAAACCACCCTCACCGATACAGGCAAAGAGCTGGTTAGAAAGTATGAGATTTCTTTGTTGCCGACTATTGTCTTAGTAGATAAATCTGGCAATGAAAAAGGCAGAATAACCGAAACAACAACCAACTCTGTTGAAGAAGACCTGGCAGAAATAATAAATGACGGCAAGTAGCCAACGCAAAAAAATTACTATTGATTTATTGCCTTCTGAATTCAAAATCCGGCATTGCAACCGCTGATAACCGAAAACGTCTTGGACGACAATTATCCGAATAGAACTAAATGCGGTGCTACAAAAAAAGCCTCCGGAGGATTCCGAAGGCTTTCTCAAATTCAATATCTTCAAACAACTAAAAACGCCATCTCACACCAACAGTCTGAGGAAAGTGCATCAACTGATAATTTGAATTAGGTGCTGTATAATTCTGTCCGATAGTATTCACATTTACATAACGCACAGCCAATTCGGCAGTTACACCAAAACGCGGCACAATGTAATAAATAAAACCGGCCTGCAAACCCAATGTATAACCCATTCCCGGATTGTAATGATGACCGGACACATATCTGTAGGTAGAATCGTTTGCTTCCTTATATGTACTATACTCTCTTGAACCGTCATTAACCGTTTCAACCAGACCAGCCATAGCACCGAAGTAAATATTTGCCCGATTAAAGTCCCGGAATGGCGTATAAAAAGGTATCACATGATTCATTTGAACCGATTGATTAAGTGCATTCTGAGCCAACAAGAAAGCTACCTTTACCGGTGGTGGCTTATGATTGAATCGCTCGACAATTTCCCATTGCCCAAATGTCTCCCACTTTCTTACACCTAAATCAACAGAAATCATCCAACGCTCGGTGAAGTAATGGCTTGCACGCAGTGATATGTCTTTCACTATATTGCTACTGGTGCCACTGTACACAGCTGGGGGACCTACCGGTCTTGTTATTACGCTATAGCCACCATTTACGCCAACCTCCCAGTAATACTCAGGCGGCAGATTCTGCGCAAACATCCCGCCTGCAAATGCCAAAAGCACGGCAGCGGTTAGCAAAAATGACTTCATACTTATGAGTAATTTTTAGAATTAAGAATCAAATCTAAGCAAATTTTTCGCTGCAAACGAAAGATTTGCACCAAAAATCAGAAAACCCACCTATTTGAGTCGCAACAAGATAACTTCAAAAATTGCAGTGATACCATTTTTCGGCATGTTCAAACACAACCTTGCCGAAAACAATGCATTACCATGCCCTGCCGGCATTCCTGTATTTATACTTTGGTGCAGGCTTATTGTCAGTTATATAATGCTTGGTGCAGGCAGCCAGATTGCACAGCAATAACGCTAACCCAATGACTTTCAATATAGCAAATCTCTTTTTCATCAGATTCAATTTTAATTCAGTTAAGCTGCTATCAGTTTTATTGCTGATAGCTCTAAGGACAATTCCTGAAGCTTAAAATTAATAAAATCTCAGACTTTACATAAAAACAGTTGTGCACCTTCACACCTTGTTCACTCGATAAAAACATTCATTATCATTTCACCACCCATGACTTTACATTACATATCGTTAAATCAAGGACCATTGCCGTTGATTTATGATAAAATCATGTATTTTAGCCCTCAAATGCAACCCGACATTTCGATAGTTATCCCGCTGTACAATGAGGAGGAATCCTTACCCGAACTCGTTGAGTGGATAGAGCGAGTGTGTGTAGAAAACAATTTCTCGCGCGAAATCATCATGATTGATGATGGCAGCTCCGATAATAGTTGGGAAATCGTAAAGAAACTTTCCACTCAGTTCCCTTCCGTTAAAGGGATTCGGTTCCAACGCAACTACGGAAAAAGCCCTGCGTTGTACATGGGGTTTAAGGCTGCAGATGGACAGGTGGTAATCACAATGGATGCCGATTTGCAGGACAGTCCCGATGAGATTCCGGAACTGTACAAAATGGTAAAACAGGACGGCTTTGACCTTGTAAGCGGGTGGAAGAAAGTGCGCTACGACAACGCGCTCACAAAAAACCTACCCTCCAAATTATATAACGGTGTCAACCGATGGCTGACGGGCATTAAGCTGCACGACATGAACTGCGGACTGAAAGCCTACAACCGAAAAGTGATTAAAAGCATTGAGGTATATGGAGAAATGCACCGGTTTATTCCTGTATTGGCAAAACATGCCGGTTTCAAGAAAATTGGAGAGAAAGTAGTGCAACATCGGGCGCGCAAGTATGGCTCCTCTAAGTTTGGCTGGGAACGGTTTATAAACGGCTTCCTGGATTTACTCTCTATTCAATTCATGAGTCGATTCGGCAAGAAACCCATGCACTTTTTCGGGGTTCTGGGAGCACTGACCTTCCTTACAGGTTTTGGCTTTATCACTGAACTTATTATTGATAAATTGCGCTTTGGTGCTAATGTCGGACTCACCAATAAGCCAGCTTTCTATATTGCGCTTACCTCCATGATTATGGGCACCTTATTCTTCCTGTCAGGCTTTATAGCCGAACTCGTAGTGAGAAACGCCTCCGACCGTAATCTGTATATTACCGAGGAAGAGGTGGGATGGTAGGTTTTAAATTAGCTCGTTCACTAACTCTTTTGACGAATCGTTGTCGCGAGTATTAATTGAATTCAGTTGTTACGTCTGTAAGGAAAGGTTTCCCTTCATCATATTTTCCACATGTAAAACAACACTGCAAGAATAATACAAACAGTAATATCAAAGGAAAGCAATGCACAATCTTTTTATGCAAAACATGCCGTTAGTTAATGTAAAGTAAATCAAACCCAACCTTAAGACAATATATAGTGTCTTATTGAAACATCGACATTAATGCTATTTTGCATAATGTCGCATCTGTTCAATTTACATGTACAGATACAGGGCTTCATCTCAAAAAGACGCTTTCATGAAAAATATATCCACTTATTCATGCATTATTCTGGCATTTCTCTTTCTTACTTTTAGTGCCGGCGCTCAAGACTCTTTGTTAGTCACGGTTGCCGGCAACGGGTTAAGTGGTTTTAGTGGTGATGGAGGACCTGCAACTAATGCGAAAATCGGTCAGGCATTAGGCGCATGTGTCGACAACTTTGGCAACATCTATATAGCCGATTATGACAACCGAAGAATACGAAAGGTTGACCCGTCGGGAATTATTACAACTATTGCAGGCGGAGGGTCTTCTACCGCGGATGGCGTACCGGCAACTAGCGCCAGTTTAGTACTAAATGCTTCAGGAACTATGACACTCGACCCCGCGGGCAATTTAGTTTTTATGGATGGAGGAAGGATAAGGAAGCTAGACTTTTCTACAAGCACTATAACTACTATTGCCGGATTGATTTCATCTGGTTACAGCGGAGACGGTGCCCCTGCAACGGCAGCACAATTCAATTCACCCGGAGGTCTGTGCTATGATGCTTCCGGTAATTTATTGATAGGTGACCAGTTCAACAATCGTGTTCGTAAAATAAATACTTCCGGAATTATTACAACAATTGCAGGAACGGGAACTACCGGTGCAATCGGCGACGGCGGGCCAGCAACGGATGCAAGTTTGCACTACCCGTGCGGTATTTGTATTGACCCAATTGGCAATATCTATGTAGCTGATGTTTATCACAACCTAATACGAAAAATATCACCTACTGGAATAATTAGTACCGTAGCAGGAGGCGGGCATGGAGGAGATGGGGGGCCCGCTACCGATGCCAGTTTTAATGAACCGAGTAATGTTTGCTTGGATTATTATGGCAATCTCTACATTGCTGATTTCCACAGCAGCAGAATAAGAAAAGTTACGCCAACGGGCATCATCAGCACTTTTGCCGGTGGAGGCTTGTCGCTTGCCAGCGGTGTACCAGCGACCGCGGCATCCTTTAGCGACACATGGGGTGTATCGATTGACAACGCTGACAACATTTACATCTCTGACCGACACCATAACAGAATATGCCGCGTAAATGGAATGGGAGTACCAACAGTTGCGACAGACAGCTTCGTTGTAAGTATTGCGAATACCTGCGCCGGCATGCGCTTCAGGATAATATCAAACACATGGCATTCAGGCTTGAATGTCAAATCATATTTAGGAAACGGCCAAGTATCTGATACTTTCTTAATTGCCAGCGGCGTGCATGGAGTAGCTGAGCTCAATTCAGATTACGGTACAGGAAACTACACCATCAAACATGTACTATATGATGGAAGCTCCCCCATTGACTCTATCACGTACAATCGAATTTTCGCGACTTGTCAGAACATTGACATTGCATTTTACTACGACGCAAACGGAAACTGTATGCGTGACACGGGAGAGTATTCTACACACTCGCCAATAATGGTAACTGTTGACTCCGTAGGAATTTCCATTGATACCTTAACCGCTACATCCGGATTGCACTATCGGGCGTACGGCACACCGGGTAGTGTGTACACGTTTAGAGCGCTACCCACCACTAGTGGTTTGTCATTGTGCGGAAGTGGTGTTATCACTGACACTATTCCTATAGCCGGCACAAATGCACCAAAGCAAGTTGGACTTTCATGCGGCACATCAGGCCGCTTCGACCTCCGTGTATTTCCGTCCTTCAGGGCAGGTGTCCATCTTTTTGGGGGAACAATAATGGTGGATAACACCTATTGTGTGCCCCAATCGGCGACAGTTTCTATGGAAATGAGCCCTACATATAACACGAATTTACATTTCACCCCGACGCCAACGTCGTTAGTTGGCAATACTGTCACATGGGACGCTGGCACTCTATCATCACTTAATGGCTCCCCGCTCTTAATTAGAGCAGACATGGAAAAAGCGGCATCGGCGACACCTGCGTATGGCGACATAGTTGAGACAAATTATTCGATTTCTCCTATATCGGGCGATGAAAACCCTGGAGATAATACCAATATTAGGATAGACACTGTAAAAAGCGGGTACGACCCTAACGACATCGCAGTAAGCCCGAAAGGGTGCTTATTACCAGATCAGCGCACATTACAATATACAATTCGTTTTGAAAACACGGGCAACGACACAGCGTTCAATATCTTTGTTTTGGATACTTTACCACCAATGCTGAACCCTAAATCAATGAAAATACTTGCTGCTTCCGCTGAAATGTACACTTCAGTTCTTAAATGGGCGGGTCGCAGTATTGTGAAGTTTGACTTCCCATACATCAACCTGCTTGATAGCTCTCATCACGGGTATTGCAACGGCATGGTAGTGTTTACAATAGACGTAAAAGATGGATTTCCGGCTGGCACCACTATACCCAACAGTGCGGGTATATATTTCGACTACAACCCGGTTGTTTTGACTAACACCGAAACCAATATCATAGGGTGCGAAACATCTGCTGTTGGTTTATTGGACAAAAAACAAGTAAACATATTCCCTAATCCTACAAGGGGAGAACTGACAATACAATCAGACGACATGCTACTTAACTCATTAAATATTTCAAACTGCATGGGGCAAGTAGTAGTTCATGAATTAGTAACGAGTCCGGAAACGAGAATTGACATCAGCCAATTACCAACAGGAGTTTACACAATTGCTTTGCAAGGAAACGACATAAGAATTGTGAGGAAACTAGTAAAAATGTAGATCTGAATTTCTCAAACCCAATTGCAGGTATTTCCTGACAGCCAAAACATTCTTAAAAATACGTTATTGGGTACCAGATAATGACGACTACTCCTTTTCCACGTTTAATCACCCAATTCAGATATAATTCCAAAAAGGCTACCCATTAACCATAAGATAAACCTATTTTTGTGTCTTAAACACAATTTTCAGAACTATACACTCCCGAAAGGGTTTGTTTTATTTATCGTTTATTATGTTGCAGGACATACAAATAATCAATGAGAAAGATACCCGGAGCGGTTTCGGGGAAGGTATATTAGAAGCTGGTCGCAAGAACCCAAACGTCGTGGCACTAACTGCCGACCTTGCTGGCTCTCTTAAGCTGAACGCCTTTATCGATGAGTTCCCGGAGCGTTACATACAGTGTGGTATTGCGGAAGCCAACATGATTGGGGTAGCAGCAGGACTGACTATAGGTGGAAAAATTCCGTTTACAACTACTTTTGCAAACTTCTCTACTTCCCGTGTCTATGACCAGATACGCCAATCGGTGGCTTACAGTGGCAAGAACGTTAAGATATGCGCTTCTCATGCGGGGCTAACACTCGGAGAAGACGGAGCTACACATCAGGTACTCGAGGACATAGGCATGATGAAAATGCTCCCCGGCATGACTGTTATTGTCCCTTGCGACTTCAACCAAACAAAAGCAGCAACAATGGCTATTGCGGAAAGCGATGGGCCTGTTTATCTTCGATTTGGCAGACCCAAATGGCCAAATTTCACCACCGACAAGAACCCTTTCGTAATTGGTAAAGCACAGGTACTTGCAGAGGGTACTGATGTAAGCATATTTGCTTGCGGCCACATGGTATGGTTAGCGGTTGAGGCTGCAAAAGCACTTGCCGAAAAAGGCATATCTGTAGACCTGATAAATATGCATACAATTAAACCACTCGATGAGGAAGCCGTTATACGCTCTGTATCCAAAACAGGATGCATAGTGACTGCCGAAGAGCATCAGATAAACGGAGGTCTGGGCGACAGTATCGCAAACGTTGCTTCCCGTGCATGCCCGGTACCGCACGAGTATGTTGCCGTAATGGACACATTCGGCGAAAGCGGCACCCCGACGCAACTACTCGATAAATACGGCTTGACTACAGAAAATATAATAGCAGCCGCCGAAAAGGCAATCGCCCGCAAGAAAGCGTAACAAACAAGCTTTTACAAATAAGAAAACCGGCAGTCAATGAGGCTACCGGTTTTTTCATGCTTTGCTGTTTGTATATCAGTATCCAAAAATCTCTTCCAACGACAACTTTCTTACAGCACCACATGCTTTTACGT
This sequence comes from Bacteroidia bacterium, assembly GCA_030426665.1. GTDB lineage: Bacteria > Bacteroidota > Bacteroidia > Chitinophagales > Chitinophagaceae > Nemorincola. The sequence goes on from JAUHYD010000005.1 coordinate 68,031, forward strand.
CATCCATATTAATCTTGTCTTTGGATGCTACAACACAGTACGTGTAAGGTTTAGATGCCATAAACTGAGAATGGAGTTTTTTCAAAGCAGAATAATCTGTCTTGTCCAGACGCGCATAAATGCTCCTGCGAATATCTGTTTTCAATCCTTTCTGCTCAGCATCCAGATAATCATAAATAATCTTATCCTGTGTTATACGCTCAGTCTCCAACTCTTTCTTAATTCCGGACACCGAGGCCGCAAGGCTATTCTCTACATAAGGCAGATCATTGAGCAACTCGTTCATCGCCACTACCGACTCTTTAAATTTATCTGCCTGGCACCCCACATACGCAGATACCATGTAGGGATCCTCCCTCTTTTTGGGGGTCGATATATAGGCATTGGTCGAGTACGCTAGCGCTTTACTTTCTCTGATAGTCTGAAAAACCAGCGCCCCCATATTTCCGCCGAAGTAATTATTAAACATTTCAACAGCAGGCTGCTTTATCGGGTCATACCCCGGAACATTCCTCACCCACCTTACTTCGCTTTGCACCATGTCATAATCAGCAAACAGCACCTCATTAGCACTCTGTATTACGTACTTATAAACCGTTGGTGCCGGAGCCGGCTTAAACATAGCAGGCAGTTCATGAATCGGTTTCAGCGAAGCCGTAAGGTTAGTTACTGACAGTGGCCCGTAATACAAGATACGATGGCTGGTACTCGACAAACCATGCAGCAAGTCAGTCAACTCCTCACTTTTTATAGCTTCAAGTTCACTGTCACTGAATACATCATTAAACGGATTCTTAGCTCCATACCGGGCATAGTACACTAATCCCTGCATGATGGCATTCTTATTATTTTTCGCATCGGCACGGCTCTTTCTAATCCGTTCTTTCAACGCTGCCAGTGCTTCATCATCAGGTTTACAGTTTGCCAACAGGCGCTCCAGCAATGCTGTTGCTTTACCAAAATTTTCCTGCAAGCCTTCAAGATATACAGTCGTATAATCGTCATCAGCGATTACCCTGAAACTACATGCCAGCTTGTAAAATTCCTTTGATATATCCTCTGCACTTTTTCCTCCCTCTCCCAAAAATTGCAGATACTCTGCAGCCAATTCTATTCGACGGTCGTTCCTGGTTCCGGTTCTGTAACGATAGGCCATCCTGAACAAGTCATTTTCATCATTTTGAACGTGCAGCACCTCTGCAGGCCCCAGATAACTCTTGTGGATATCTTTATTGTAATCCACCCATACCGGCTTAATATCCGCTTGTGGCATAGATACTATCTTCTTTACAAACGGCGATTGCTTATTTCTATTAGGGTCAATAGGAGTTATAGGAGGTTTCTCTACCTTAACAAGGTTCTTATCTTCACCTTTCTTCTTGTAAACTACAACATAATTATCTCCAAAATATTTATTCGCAAAGTCCACAATATCCTGCTTAGTAAGTGCCGACAACCTATCGGTGTAAGCTGCATAATCCCTCCAGTCATCCTCTGAGGTAAATACACCCATAAGAGATGATGCACGTGAACCGTATTTCTCATTGTCCTGCATCTTTTCTTTCTTCGCATTGTTCACTATAGACACCAGTAAATCATCATCAAATTTGCCTTGCTTGAGCTTCTCTATTTCACCATGCATCAATGTCTGAACTTCCTTCAGACTTTGTCCCGTTGTCGGATACCCAAGCATGTACATGTATCCGTAATCAATAAGAACATCCACACCTGCATAGGCCCGCAATACCTTTTGCCCCTTAACCAGATTAAGATCTATTAACCCTGCACGACCATTAGTTAGAACCTGGCTAACCAGATCTGCCAACAATGCACCTTTTTCATGAACGCCCGGCATCCTATAACCCGTCATTACAAACTCAGCATCCGAACCATAAACAGTTTTTTCTATTGGTACAGCTATGGTGTCTTCAGGCTCAAATTCATATTTAGGCACATCTTTTTTGCGCATGTAAGAAAAGTACCTATCTATTTTCTTAATCAGCTCGTCCGGCTCAAAGTCTCCGGCTACTATGATACCCATATTATTTGGCACATAATACTTATTATAGTAGTTCCTGATTTCCACCAGAGATGGGTTCTTCAGATGCTCTATTGTACCGATAGTAGTTTGCTTCCCGTAATTGTGTTTCTTAAACAACTCGGCAAGCAGTAATTCGTATGCCTTACTGAAGTCGTTATCTATTCCGCGGTTCTTCTCTTCATAAACAGCCTCTAATTCTGTGTGAAATATCCGGAATACAGGATCCCTGAATCGCTCTGCCTGCACTTCAAAGAATTTATCTGCAGCATTAGCAGGTACATCCTCGGTATAGACCGTCTGTTCAAACGACGTAAAGGCATTCGTACCCTTAACACCAATAGCCCCCATCATCTTATCGTACTCATTCGCAATAGCACATTTAGCTGCAAGCCCCGATACTGAATCTATCTTGTGATATATCACCTTACGTGAGTCTTCGTTTGTAGTCTTATTATACAACTCATATAAGTCATCGATTTTATCAAGTAGCGGCTTCTCCTGCCGCCAATCGTTAGAACCATACTTACTGGTCCCTTTAAACATCATATGTTCGAGATAGTGCGCCAGCCCCGTGTGCGTTGCCGGGTCTGTTTTACTTCCCGCTTTTACCGCTATATACACCTGCATCCGAGGTTCTTTGTGGGTCGGGCTCAGTATCACCGTCAGCCCATTGTTCAGTGTATAAAACCGGGTTTTTGTAGGGTCTCCTGTCACGTACTTGTAACTGTATTTACCTGATCGGGCAAACGACCAACGATATTCGCCGTCGCCATTTCTTTCCCTGGCACCGACTTTGCCGGTATTAAACACGGTCACTATCAACAGCAATAGATGCAATAAACTGCTTGCGGGTTTCATTTGTTCAATATTTTATAATATATATGAAAAGTCAGACGGGATAACTTAGATAAAAATGGAAACAAAAGTAATGTTCTTTTGTGATAAGAGTAACTCTTGAAAATTTGAATTGCACAACCGACCACTTGCCGTAAAATACAACGTCCCACACTATTGTGTAGGACGTCGAATATTTTCAGATATTTAAGAGATTTGACTATTCGTCTGCGTCTCTGCTTCTTTGTCTTCTTTTTGGTCTTGGAGCATCATCTTCATCCTCCATGTAGTCAATTTTCCTGCGGTGCAACTCATCGCCTGGCTCATGATGAGCATGCATTTTGTGACCTGCATTGAAATTCTTGCTGATACCAAAACTCGCTTGGTTACCGAAACTAAAGTCTAAAGAGTTCTTGCTGTAAGTAGCACCGTCTTCTTTTGTAGTCATGTAACCTACACCACCAACAGAGAAGTTAAGCGCAACACCACGACCGATGTTTACTCCTATTGCAGGGAACAAACGCGTAGACACTCCATTATACTTAGATGTTGCTGGGTTGCCGTCCATTGTAGTATACCCGCCAACATAAGCAAACTCATATTGGGCAAACCAAAAGAATATTTCACTTTTACGTATGTACGAAGAGTAACGGGCGAATGCACCGGCTGCATACATGTTATCAGTAGTCTTACTACCTGAAGCACCATCCTTGTGTGCATTCTGTCCCCAAGAGATATTGCCACCAATTGTCCAATTATGATTGAACTGATAACCAACTCCTGGAGTAGCCATCCAGTTAGTGTTCTTATCCAACGAAGCCTCACGTACCTGGTGTAAGCTTACATCGCCATACAATAATATACTTCTTGGTTCCTGTGCGTTTGCCGTCGCCAACGTTCCGGCAGCTAATAATGCGAGGATCAGTCTTTTCATACAGAGCGTGTTTTGTTATTTAGTAATGCAAATATAATCGTGATTTTTAAAAAACCATAACTTTTCCAAATATTCTTTTAACACATACGTTAAGTCTCAAAGAATCATTCGTCAAAGCATGTAATTAGCGTATTCTGCACAATATAATGAAAAATCCGAAATCATCAACGGGCGTCAAAATCTATTATCACTCTTTCGGTACGTGGGTGCGACTGGCACGTAAGCACAAAACCATTTTCTATCTCGTCATGTTCCAGCGCATAGTTCACTTCCATTTCTACTGCCCCTTCGGTTACTTTTGCCCTGCAGGTGCAGCATACACCACCCTTGCATGCATAGGGCAGGTCTGCACCCTTCCGCAATGCAGCGTCCAGAATAGACTCCCCGTTGAAAGGCACATCCATGTCAAAGGTTGCACCATCCAGTGTAATACTCACCTTACTCATCGGCCCTTCTGCTCCCTTTTCAGCAGAAACCCACTTTTCTTTCAGCGTATTGTCTTGCTCAGGAGAGGTAAATAACTCGATATGAACTTTTTCGTCCGCAACACCAATCTCACCTAATTGCTTTCGAACAGACAATATCATCTGCTCCGGACCACAAATGAAAAACTCATCTGTTTCCTTATAGTCAATCAAAGTCTCGCAAAACTCAGCACATTTCTCTGCACCTAAACGACCACTAAACAGCGGGATATCCATATGTTCCCTGCTCAACACGTGATACAATCGCAAGCGCAACATATACTTATTCTTAAGCGCTTCTATCTCTTCTCTGAAAATAATAGTATTCCGAGACCTGTTGCCATACACCAGCGTAAAAGTACTTGTATCATCGCCCTCAAGCACCGACTTCATGATACTCATGATAGGCGTTATACCGCTACCCGCAGCGAAAGCAACAATATTCTTTGCACCGGTCTTATCGCCTTTGGGCGTAAAATTCCCCATCGGCGGCATCGTTTCCAGCACGTCACCGGGCTTCAAAACTTCGTTGGCGTAAGTAGAGAACTTACCCTGCTCCACCTGCTTGATGGCTACACGCAGCTCACCTTCTGACGGGCTGCTGCAAATAGAGTAAGACCTACGCACCTCTCCCTCTTCCAGAAACTTCCTGAAAGTAAGATACTGACCCGGCAAAAACCGGAAACTTTCTGATAACTCGGCAGGCACGGTTAATGCGACCGATACGCAGTCGGCAGTCTCCCTGCGAACTTCCTTTACTTTAAGCGGATAAAATTTGAGTGCTGACATAATATTATGGACGCAAATGTACAAAAAACGATTGCACGTACTTTCTAATAATTTTTACGATACCGGCACAAAGTTGCTCGGCTTTTTTCTCAACTACCTGAATAGCTCCTCTTTGCTCTTTGGCCGCTCGTCATAGCGCCATTTAAATCGATTGAGCCGTGCGTGTGGCAAATCTGCCTTATCCATTGGAGTGACTTTCTGATGAACGTCTGTTTCAAACTTTATCTTGCTGATATTTTGATTATTAAAATAGATACGCATTAGGGCACTCGAAGCCTGATTAACGCCCACATACGCACCGTCATCATCCTTTGAGTAGTATATAGACTCAGCATCAGGATTTACCAACATTTTACTGATGGTATTTCCCGTAAAAAATGCGGTCAGCGTTTTGCCTTGAATCTGATCAAAAATTGCTGCCTTTTCAGGGCCCGAGCGAGATGCTATAAACGAATTATCCGGCACATACATGCTGCGTATGCTATTGCTGTCCAACTGCATCAGAATCGTATCACCCGTTATCTGGCTACCACGCGACCAGGCCACAGGGTCATACAACAAACGAACTATAGAGTCTGATCGAGTAAACGTTATACTGTCGCACGTTGCCTGCATAGAGTCAGAGTATATCAGCACATGATGATACCCTGTAAAAAATATCGGAGAAGTCGTATCCCCTGTTCCGGCTACAGAGTGTTCCGGCATTTTTTCAATTTCCTTTTTCCCTTTCCTTCCTGACGGACTTGGCTTAACGGTCACAGAATCTTTTAGAAAATCACTCAAACGATACTTACGCTGAGGTATTACCCACATACTATCTATAGGCTCCTCCTCTTCTATCTCTACCAACGTTTCTTCCTGCTTCTTAGCCTTCCGTTCTTCCCTCCGCAATCTCCTTCGTTCTCGTCGACTCAGCTTTTGCTCCTTCACAGGGCTATGCTGCAATGTGTCAGACGTTTTCCCGACCTCCTTTTCGGGCTGTGTTATTGGCTGGCTCTTAATTGTTGAATCAACGCCGGCATTGCCCGACGTATCTACGATAGGCTTGGGCATTGCCTCCGTATCCACCGGCATTCTGAACTGTGTTCCTGGCATTTTTATCATTGGCGCACTATAAAAAGTATCGGCGCGCATATAAAAAGTATCCTTTCCCGTGGCCAGTTCCATAACGGGCTTTATTATCGCCCACAAAACTCGCTGCTTCCGGAAAAAATCAGCCCTGCCGCAATAGATGGTAGCATGCTGCTCGGTGTCTATAGACACCACATTACCTATCGCAAACCCATACCCCGACATCTTATCGTAATGCATCGAGTCAGCTTCTATATACTGACCGTCATTCCATATCGACGACTTTCCAGTAAATCGAGCTACAACATTCTTGCTGTCATACGTTCCTTTTTGGGTACTGAGGATAGATTTACCACTATCGCTGGTTACTACCGAGTAATCGTAAAATGTCTCAATCTTAGTTTCTGTATTATACCCTAAATCTTTCGAAGTGATATGATACCTTGGGTCCGAAACCACCACATTTCCGGTAAACCTCGCTTCGTGCGTTTTTACAAAGTAGATACCCGAGTTACTCCATACAATTGTACTGTCGCTTTGCAATGTTCCACCTTTCTCATAAACCCCTGTTTTGGTTGCCAGGTTATACGTCAGCTCCTCACACCACAACATATTGGAGCCGTCTGTAAGCCGCACATCACCGGTCATGAATGCGATTCGCTGATCTGAGGTGTATCGCAGGTAGTTACATGTTGCCTCGGTACCGCCCTGCTGCGCAATCCGCACATTCCCAAAAGCTTCCAGTTTCTTCTTCTCTACGAAGTTGTACAGACTATCACAATAAAGCGTATCAGTACCCTGATAAACGATTACATCGGTATAAAACTTCTGAAAAGTCCCCGTATCAGTCTTGTAAAACTCTATCGAAGCAGAGTTGGCAATTCTTACCGTCACTTTATCAGCCGTATCTGCTTTCTGTTCTTGTGCATAAGATACACCAACCGACAATAAAATCGGAAAACCAAGCACTATGCATACGAATGTTCGCAGCAGCATGCGACCTGTTATTGGTGTTAAAAACATCAGTCTTTCTTCTTACCTCCGAATACGCTTATATTTATGTATCGCCCGGGTCTTGCTTTCATATCATCCGTCAGGCGGGTGATGGATTGAAGTGACTTGTTTAGATTATTATAGGCTTCTTTATCATTGATGAGCATACCCAACGACCCTTTGTTATTATTAACCTTATCCAGAATTCCTTGCAACTGAGCAGTCGTTTTCTGTAAGTCAGAAATTGTCTTTTCAATAGGTGCATCTGCAAGCTGACCCGTCACCTTATTCACGTTAGAAATAGTTTGCTGAACCGCATCATTACTCTTGGCCAGATTGCTGGTTATACTGTTTGTATTTTCGATTATGCTACTGATGTGCTCACTCTGATTGCCAAGCGCCGCAGATAGTTTGGCCATATTATCAGACGTCACTTTCAATGATTGAATAGCCCCGGTTATAGCTCGTTGATTGTCCTTGTCTACTAACGAGTTTATGTTCGTAAGTGCATTGTTGAAGGCGATAATTGTACCCTTCAACTCCTCCAGTCTTGGTGTCAATTCACCGGACAACTTATCTACGACACCTCCGTCCTTATCTCCTTTCAATACAGCACCCGGCTCTTCAAGCTCAGTTCCACTTGCCAGGTCCAGGCGTATCACCTTTGTACCTAAAAGGTCAGACGATGCCAAACTGGCAATACTACCCTTTGTAACAGCTACCTTCTTATTAACAGACATTGTAACTTTAACACCCTTGTCCCCGGCCAACTCCAAATCAGCAACCTGACCAACATTCAGACCACTAATCTGAATCATCGACGACTTTTGTAGTCCATCTACCGACTCATAATACGCGATATACTCATTGTCGTTGGAGAATATATCGGAACCCTTCAGAAAAGAAAAGCCTGTAAAAAAAATTACAGCGGCCGAAGTCACCAACAGACCTATCCTGACCTCTTTGGAAATATTCATATTAATAGCAAAATATGCGCAAATTAACGAAAAGAGAACGATACACAGTAATTATTGGCAATATTATAACACTCATAATCAGGCAAAAGACGCCTAATCAAATGACTAAATAGCTATTTGTTTACTCTACCCCCCAACTATCATCTGGGGCGAAAATGCTATTTTCTTCCGCACAGCTCGCAGAAGTCACCGCGATTAAACATGAATACCCTTAACTTGCCTTATTGAATATGAAAAAAATACCTATTCTGATATCCATCTGGTTAGTAACATTTACCCAGACTTGCCCGGCGCAACATAAAATGACGCGAAAACAAAAAAAGCTACAAGAGACAGTATAAGCATTGAGCTGCAAAATATGATTGAGACGGACCAGAAATACCACTGGATGCTGGGTCTCGGTGAGCTCAACGAACAAAAAATTGCCGAATTAAGAAGCAAACCGATCAACGTACAGATGGAAATAATACGGGCAGTCATGAAAAACGAAAGGGGGATTTCGCAGGCGAAAAAAGATTCCCTTATGGAATTGCAATATGGCATAGACACGAGCAACTTCATAAGAGCATACAACATAATAAAACAGCACGGTTACCCCGGGAATGAGCCGGATATAGGAAACATTTCAACGATCCTCCTTCATGCTGACCCGGGCAGACTTCCAGACGATTTTTATGAATTACTATTGGGAGAAGTATCGCAAAAGAGATTAAAAGCAAAACAGTATGCCACGATATACGATAGAATTCAAATCGCCAAAAGTCAACCTGAGTTGTACTATATAATAGAAGTACACAACGCCGAAACTGGCAAAACCGAACCGAAAAATCCTTTTAATCTACATCAAACAGACAGCGCACGAAAAAAAAATCGGGCTTAAGCGATGAGGAAAATAGTACTGCGAAACATGCAAATTCAATCATTTGCATAGATAGCTGTAAATTGCAGGCATTAGCATGAAACATCTATTATCTATACTGTTGGCAGGAATTACGGCATTGAGCTGCAATAGCACCGCTCAACCTGTTAACAAACAAAAGCCTGAGACTAAAATGACAGCCAAACCCGAAAAAATGAAAGTAGAAGTATGGTCAGACGTTGTATGCCCTTTCTGCTACCTTGGCAAAAATCATTACGAAAATGCATTACAAAAATTCGCCGATGCCAATAATGTTGAATTGATTTGGCATAGCTTTCAATTATACCCGGGACTGCATACCGATGTAAAAGAGTCTTCGTACGAACATATTGCCAAGATGAAAGGCATCAGCTTAGAGCAAAGCAAGCGCATGCACGAGGGAGCCGTAAATATGGCGGCAGCCAGCGGATTGCACTATCGGTTTGATAAAACAATCGTCGCCAACTCCTACAATGCCCACAGGCTAGTACAAATGGCAAAACAACACGGTCTGGCAAACGAAGCAGAAGAACTACTGTTTAAAGCATACCTGATAGAAGGCAAAGACCTGAACGACATGGCCACGCTCACACAAATCGGCAAAGAAGCAGGGCTACCCGAAAACGAAGTAAAAACAATGCTGGCAAGTAATAAATTTGCAGCACAGGTAGATGCCGACATTGCCGAAGCAGCTCAACTACGCATAAATGGGGTCCCCTTCTTTATCTTCAACAGGCGTTATGCCGTCTCAGGCGCACAACCCGTTGACACATTTCTGCATACGCTGCAGCGCTCCTACGAGGAGTGGAGCAAGGGTAACGTACATGAAAAGTAACAGCATCTGTCTATTTATCTGCCACCAGGCACCACCGACCCACCTGCCACAACCCACTTGTCATCCTGACGAAGGAAGGGACTACCACACACCACGAGCAACAGGTGTCTCCTTTCATCGACATGAAGACAAAAGACACAACCCACTTGTCACAACTTGCCTGTCATCTCTGTCTGCCGACAGGCACGACTGACGACAGGAATGAACTAACGCTCACGACGATTATTAGACCCCTTCGGTGATTTACGCCATAACCACCCCACCCCCCGATAGCTTTTACTTATACCTCTCACTTCCCGAACAAAGAATATCGTATATTTGTAGTCTCAAATTTTACCATATATGACGGTACATTCATTTCAGGAACATTTTGACAGTATCATAGATAGAGAAAGCACCATTGAGCCTAGGGACTGGATGCCGGATGATTATCGGAAAACACTTATCCGTCAGATATCCCAGCACGCACATAGCGAAATTATTGGCATGCTGCCGGAGGGCAACTGGATTACCCGCGCCCCTACCCTGCGTCGCAAGGCTGTATTGCTGGCAAAAGTTCAGGACGAGGCAGGGCATGGTTTGTACCTGTATAGCGCAGCTGAAACACTGGGCATTACTCGTGACGAAATGTATGACCAACTACATAGCGGCAAAGCCAAATACTCTTCCATATTCAATTACCCTACAGTAACCTGGGCAGATATGGGTGCGATAGGCTGGCTGGTAGACGGTGCCGCCATCATGAATCAGGTACCGCTTTGCCGTACATCTTACGGACCTTATGCAAGAGCCATGGTGCGTGTATGTAAAGAAGAAAGCTTCCATCAGCGTCAGGGTTTCGAAATTATGCTGACATTATCTAAGGGCACAGAAATTCAGAAAAAGATGGCACAGGATGCCTTCAACCGCTGGTGGTGGCCGTCGCTTATGATGTTTGGGCCGCCGGATGCAGAGAGTCCACACACAGCACAAAGCATGCGCTGGCGTATCAAGCGATTTACAAACGACGAACTACGTCAGAAGTTTGTAGACGTTACTACAGAGCAAGCCAAAGTGTTGGGACTGGAAGTTCCTGACAAAGACCTGAAGTGGAACGAAGAGCGAGGTCATTACGACTTTGGCACAATCAACTGGGATGAATTCTGGAACGTAGTGAAAGGAAACGGCCCGTGCAACAAACAACGCCTGAACGCGCGTAAAACAGCATGGGAAGACGGCAAGTGGGTGAGAGATGCAGCAATGGCGTATGCAGAAAAAAGAAAAGCAAGAAACGCTCAGGCAAAGGTGGCGTAGCCCTATTGCCGAAGACTAAATAACTGATACAATGACAAACGACAAACTGAACAAAAGTGAATGGCCGCTGTGGGAGGTATTTATCCGTAGCAAGGCGGGACTTGACCATAAACATGCAGGTAGCCTGCATGCCGCAGATGCACAAATGGCAATAGAAAATGCTCGCGACGTATACACACGTCGCATGGAAGGCGTAAGTATATGGGTGGTTGAAAGCAAACATATTCAGGCATCAGACCCTGATGAATCAGGCTCTATGTACGACCCTGCCAACGACAAGATATACCGCCACCCCACTTTCTACGACCTCCCCGACGAAGTAAAATACATGTAGTTTTTCGCGAATTGGTTAATTAGGAGATCAGGAATTGGGATTGTTTACTGACAGCAACAAATTATGGAACAACCAAGTTCTAATAGAGGTTTCAAAGAATTGAATTGTTGGAAAGAAGGCAGAAACCTTAGAATGCAGATTTCGGAGTTAGTCAAAACCTTCCCAAGTGAAGAAAAGTATCTCCTATCGAACCAAATGACAAGAGCAAGTCGTTCCGTCACAGCAAACAAAGCAGAAGGGTATGGAAGATACACCTATACGGACACAAGGCGGTTTTTCATTCAAGCAAGAGGTTCTGCTACGGAATTAATTGACCACCTTTCAGTAGCTCTTGACGAGAAATATATAAATGACGAGTTTTACACTTCAGTCGAAAAGCAATGTGAAACAGTACTAAAATTGATAAATGGATACATGGCTTATCTCGACAAAACGAAAAAAGAACAACAGAAAACAACATAAGTATACCTAAACCAAACAACCACTTTGTCGAAAAGAAACACCCAACAATTATAAGTACGAATCACCCCTAATTCCCAATTAACCAACTCCAAATTCCTAGCAAATAATGAACTTAGCATACACACTCAGACTTGCAGATGATGCCATGATAATTGGTCACAGATTAAGTGAATGGTGCGGACACGGACCCGTTCTCGAACAGGATATTGCCGTTACCAATACTGCTCTCGATCATCTGGGTAGGGCGCGCAGCCTGTACCAATACGCCGCAAAGCAGTTCAATGCTATGCCTCAGGAAGAAAAAAACCAATACTTTTCATCAGTTGCTCTGCAAAGTTTGGTAGAGACAGGTGCAGATATTGACGAGGACGACATTGCCTTTTTAAGAGATGGTTGGGATTACCGCAATCTGCTGTTATTGGAGCAACCTAATCAGGACTGGGCGTACACTATTGCCCGTTCTTTCTATTATGATACGTTTAATTATCTTTTCTTCGGTGCAATGCAACAAAACGCTGATTCTGAATTGGCTGCCATTGCTGAGAAGTCGCTGAAAGAAGTAACCTACCACCTGCGCTGGAGCAGCGAATGGGTGATTCGCCTCGGCGACGGAACCGACGAAAGCCACCAAAAGATGCAGACGGCCATTAACGAGTTGTGGGAATTTACCGGAGAGATGTTCACTATGGACAACACTGACATGCATGCTGTTCAGGGCGGATATGGGGTTGACCTCAATACCATCAAACCCAAGTGGACCGACCAGATTGCTGCTATACTACACGAAGCCACGCTCACCCTACCAACCGCCACATGGATGCAGGAAGGTGGTAGAGAAGGCAGACACACAGAGCAACTCGGCTACATTCTTACTGAACTCCAATTTATGCAACGTGCCTACCCGGGGATGGAATGGTAATCCCGAAGGAGAAGCAATCTGTATAGTCTAATACTTTCTGTCAATTACAAAGTTCACCAATTCTTTCATTGCCTGAAGGGCAGGAGTATCTGGATATGTTTGCAGTATTTCCAATGCTTCTTCTTTGTACTGCTCCATTTTCTTTCGGGCATACTCAATCCCCCCTGATTGTTGCACGTATTCTATTACCTCATTGACCTTGCGCCTATCGGTACTATTATTTTTTACTATGTATATTATCTGACGCTTTTTAGCCCGGTCAGCATGTTGAAGCGCATAAATGAGGGGTAAGGTCATTTTCTTTTCCTTGATATCTATCCCTGTAGGTTTGCCGATATTATCCTGCCCGTAATCAAACAAATCATCTTTAATCTGGAATGCTATACCTACCTTTTCTCCTATCAACCTGAACTTTTCGGTTACCGCCTCATCACTCGTTGCTGCATATGCCCCTGATGCACACGCCGCCGCCAACAGAGAGGCAGTTTTTGCGCGTATGATGTCAAAGTATACCGACTCATCTATGTCTAACTTACGCGCCTTCTCCATTTGCATCAATTCACCCTCACTCATTTCCTTTACAGCCCTGGATGTAATTTGCAATATCTTGTAGTCGCCATTGTCAACAGATAATAAAAGTCCTTTAGAGAGGAGGTAATCGCCGACCAATACGGCAATCTTATTCTTCCACAATGCATTTACAGAGAAGAAATTTCTGCGTTTTACTGAGTTATCAACAACATCATCGTGAACCAATGTAGCAGTGTGAAGCAGCTCAATTAGTGATGCAGCCCTGTATGTAGTATCGTTGATTTCTCCGGCAATTTTTGCCGACAGAAACACAAACATGGGACGCATTTGTTTACCCTTCCGTTTGATAATGAACCGCATTATACGATCCAGCAGCGGATTGGGGGTTTTTACGCTATCTGTAAACTTCTTCTCAAACAGCGACAGTTCCGTACCTATTACCTTATGAACACTCTCCATGCCTGTACAGCGATATTAGATGTAAAAGTCGATATAAGAACGTAAACTTCCACATATTTTTAACCTTCATTTACCCAAAGGCAATAAAAACCCGAAATAAGGGTTATTTATTTTGGTCAGTTTGTTTTTTGTGTGGCAGGGCATACCTTTGCTACGTATATTCAATTTATAAAAATACGCAATGTAAATTTGTGACTATGCTCGCAAGGAAGTTATTATTAGTTACCGGAATAATGTTGTTGACAGTAGTTTCATTGTCGGCTCAGGAGAGAAGGGGCAAGAAAAGTAAAGGCAAAGAGAATACTGAGGAAGCCGCAAAACCGGCGGCAAAACCCAGTGGACTGCAATGGTCCAACAGGGACATGACTTACCATGGCAAAAACTATGACATTCTTGATTCTGCCTATTATCCCAAGTTTCGCGCAAAGCAATTTCACCGTTATCTGGAACATCAGGAAGCATTCCCTCCAAAACCACGTAATATGTGGGAAGTCGGTCTCGGTGGTGGACTTTATAATATTGCAGGCAATGTGCCTACATTGTTTCTTTGGCAGAAAGGAGGTGGTGGCATTAATGTAAATGTCCGCAAGTCGATAGGTTATGTTTTCTCTATGAGGCTGCAGTACATCTACGGTGTTGCGAAAAATCTGGATTTGGAACCTACCACCGGTTATGACGCACCATACACCAAATTTGACTACACACCACTTCAGTTTTCAACACCTACAAAACCTGCTGACGCGATCTATAGGTCTACTCGAATGGAATCGTCTCAGTTCAATCTGGACTTCATGTTCAATCTGGGTAACATTAGTTTCCATCGGGCTAAAAACAAGATGGCATTTTTCGGATATCTTGGGATGGGCGCGCTTGCCTACAAAACACGTGTAAATGCGCTGAACGACAAATTCGAAAGCTACCAGTTTGCAAGCATTGTAGGAAACGCGTCCGGATCACCAAAAGAAATAAGAAAGAGCCTCCAAAACTCTCAGGATGGTATGGATAAATCTTGGGAAACAGAAGCACCTAATACCGGCAGAAAGAAATTCATGGACAAGAAAACGCTTGACTTCGCACCTAGTGTTGGGTTCGGCGCTCAGTACCGCATCAATAAAAACTTCAATGTTCAGCTCGAAGACCGCTTTGTTTTTCCCGCAGACCCTTATCTGGATGGCACCCGATACGGCGCTAACCTGGGCAATACGGTGAGTCAGGGTCGTTCTTCGGATGCCATCAACTATTTTTCTGTTGGCATCAACTATAATATTAAAAGTAAGAAGTGTGTAGAGCCCCTCTATTGGGTCAACCCACTTGACCATGCCTACAATGAGTTGTCTTACCCTCGTCACATGATTCTTCCTAACCCAGTGTTGCCTGACAAGGATGAAGATGGCGTAACAGACCAGTTCGATAAGTGTCCGAAAACGCCTGCAGGGCTACCTGTCGACGCACACGGGTGTCCAATGGATACAGATGGGGATGGCGTACCTGATTACAAAGACAAGCAACTGATAACTCCTACCGAGTGTCAGCCCGTAGATGCAGACGGCGTTGGTAACTGCCCTTGCCCTGAAGGGTGTAAGGAGATGGCAAACACCAATAACAACAATAGCAAAAACCCCTGTGGCAATATCAATGCCGGAGCCCTGTTATTCCCTGAAGGCTCCACCAAAATAAACAAGGGCATGCAGGTACAGTTGGCGACGCTGGCGGCACAGATGCAGGCCAATCCATTGTGCAAAGTGGTGATTATGGGTGGCGGCACCGGCAGCAAGATTAAAGAACAAAAGTCTTGGGAACATGTAAATGCTGTTATTGAGTACATGAGCGACAAAAACAGCATCGGCCGTGATAGGTTCATCTTTAAATATGGTGAAGCAGGCGAAGAAAATGTCGTTACATTCCGCCCGGCAAATATTGATGAGGGCGGCGATTCAAATGTGCCACCACCTCATCCGGATATCAGATAAAGTTTACAAGAAAAGTATAAAAAGAAACGGCTGCCGATTGGTAGCCGTTTCCTTTTTCTGCCTTGTTATTGACTAATTAAGCCTTGCCATTTATTGGGGTATCACTGCAATTACATTCAAATCAATTCACCACGATCCTTCTCAGATAATTCTTACCACCACTTTCCACAGTCAATAGATACATTCCTGTTGCGCAATTTAACCTCATTGGAGTCGCAACATTAGTTGTAGTTGTCATCTTAGTTACAACCTGCCCCAGCAAATCTGCAACAACAACATGCACCGCATTTGTCAAAGGCGACGAAAGCTGCAACACCAGATTACCGTCATTAGGGTTCGGGAAGACATTTAATTCGGGCTGCTCCTGTACTTCACCAATTACAGACACCGAACACTCCTCAACCGAACGAACACTGATACTCTTTGAAGTAGTTGCGGTACCACATATACCTGTCACCGAATACGTAATAATATCTGTTCCCGCAATAAGCCCTGTCACAATCCCACCTGTTATTGACGTATTGCCGGTTGTAGTGGTCCATGTACCACCGGAAACGACATTTATTAGTATTATTGAGCTACCCGCACAAACCGTATCCGGCCCGACGATTACACCAGGATTAGTTTCAGGATTCACCGATACAGTAACCAATTGCGAGTCAGTACAGCCGTTGGCAGAAATGGTAAAGATGTAATTGACGGCCAGCACACCGGTAGTCGTATTTACCAATACTTCGCTTACGCTACCAACTCCTGATGCAATTGGAGTTGAGATACCAACCACAGAATCGCGAGCCCAGATAAATGTACTCCCCAACGTTGCCGAAGAAGGGGTAAAGTTGAACGTATTCCCACTGCACAATGGTGCAGGAGGTAGTGGATTGGACAACCTCGGCGTAGGATTTACGGTTACGGTAACATTGGCTGTAGAAGAACAACTACCAGCTGTAACAGTGTATACATAACTGACCGGAATCGCAAAAGTTGATGTATTGTGCAATATTTCATCCGGGCTATCTGTACCTGTCGCAGCTAATGATGTTATTCCGCTAATAAATGGACGAGTCCAGCTAAATGAAGACCCCGGAACAGAACTAACCGGCGTATAACTAAATACAGTACTGTCACATATAGCACCCGGCGTCAGCGTACTTGTCAGAACCGGAGTAGGGTTAACCGTAACTATTGCTGTGGCATAGCATCCGGTTGGAACGGTATAACTAACCATCACTGTACCGAAAGAAACACCGGATACGACCCCGGATGTACCAATAGTCGCAACTGCAACGTCAGAAGACATCCAGGCACCACCTGCAACACTTTCAGATAACGTAATGACTGCACCTTCACACACTCCGGACGGACCAGATACTGCCCCTGCAGTAGCCAACGAGATTACAGTGGCAACAGTTTCTACTCTGCAACCCGTCGGCAGTGTATAACTTATTGTTGTTGTTCCGGCCGTAACACCCGCAATTATCCCGGAAACACTACCTACTGTCGCTACAATCGAACTTCCGGAAGTCCACAAACCACCGGAAGAAGCAGATGAAAGTGTAGCGGTCAAGCCTTCACACACTGACGCTGTTCCTGTAATAACAGCAGGCAATGGGTTAACTGTAATCTCCCCGGTTGCCATACATCCGCTGGCAATCGTATAACTTACAGTAGTTGTGCCTGTGGCAATTCCTGACACCACACCTGATGCAGCGCCAACCGATGCAATAGCAGTAGAGGCCGACACCCATGTCCCTCCCGATACGGTCTCGCCCAATGTTATCGTCTCCCCTTCACACACACCG
This sequence comes from Bacteroidia bacterium, assembly GCA_030426665.1. Lineage (GTDB taxonomy): Bacteria > Bacteroidota > Bacteroidia > Chitinophagales > Chitinophagaceae > Nemorincola. Next base: position 85,637 of record JAUHYD010000005.1, read on the forward strand.
GACCCAACGGTAATGACTCCGGCCGACGACAAAGGGTCAATTGTAACAATGGCAGTAGAACGGCAACCTGTTGGCAATGTGTAACTGATAACACTTGTTCCACCGTTAATACCGGACACAACTCCCGTTGCCGATTCCACAGTAGCTACAGACGGCACCGCACTACTCCACGTTCCTCCTGACGGGGAAGCAGCCAATGAAGAAGAAAGCCCTTCACAAAAGAAACTACTACCTGTTATCGCTCCGGGCAATGGATTAACGGTAACAACTGCGCTCGTAAAACAACCGTTAGCTACCCTGTATGAAATTGTTGCCGTGCCAAGTGCACCACAGAATGTCGCACCGGTTACGCTGCTTATCAAACATACCGATGGCATAGATGACGTCCACGTGCCGCCGGAAACACTCTCTGACATAGTGACGGTTGCACCCAAACATACTCCGGTGGGCACAATAATAGTCCCCGCCGAAGCAAGAGGATGTACCGTAACAACCGTGACTGCCTGACAACCGCTAGCGTATGCATAGGTAATCAACGTTGTTCCGGCGGACACTCCGGATACAATACCGCTCGCAAAGTGAACAGTTGCAACAGCGGTATTGCCGCTTATCCACACACCTCCCGAAGATGCAGTTGACAAAACAGTTGTACTGCCCTCACATACAGAAGCCGTTCCGGTTATGGGCGATGGAACGGGATTTACCGTAACCGTTACAGATTTCGCACACCCCGTAGGGAATGAATAACTAATCCTGCTGGTACCGCTACTAAGACCCGTTACAAGTCCACTAATACTGCCAACAGACGCTATAGATATATTACTGCTGGTCCATGTACCTCCAGAAGACACACACGACAGCACTGTTGACATGCCCTCACATACAGCAGCTGTACCGGTTACCGGAGCTGGCGACGGATTGACGGTTACCGCAACAGATCTGGCGCACCCGGTGGAGAATACATAACTGACCATACTTGTACCACTGCTCAGCCCCGTAACAAGACCGTCGAGACTTCCTACCTGCGCAACAGAACTACTGCTACTAACCCATGTACCCCCAAACGACGCACAACCAAGTGCTGTCGACATTCCCTCACAAAGCTGGGTTGTACCCACGATGGGTGCAGGCAAAGGATTTACCGTAACTACTACTGATGTCGCACATCCTGTAGGCAGCCTGTATGAAACATAACACCCACCCGCTACAATACCGGATACGATACCTGCAGCACTTCCGATCGACGCAATCGACGAAGTTTCACTGCTCCAACTTCCACCCGGCGTAGCGCTGGTGAGCGACAGCGAACTACCCTCACATACCGACGTCGGGCCGGTAATACCGGCAGGTAAAGGATATACGGTAGCAGGGTGAGTTGCAAAACAACCTGTGGATGGGACTGTAACAGTTATTGTAACAGTTCCGGCCGAGACTCCGGTCAACACATTACCCGATGACCCGAATGTCGCAATAGTGGGGTCAGACGTTGACCAGGTATATTCCGGAAACACACCGATTGACAGGGTATCACCAACACACACACCGACTAACCCGACTAAGGCTACCGGTGACGGGTTTACCGACACAGCTGCATTACTGCTACAACCCGTTGGCAATGTATATACAACTGAAGCTGTACCGGCCGAGATGCCATTCACCACTCCTGAACCTGACGTAACTGAAGCGATAGCCGGAGTAAGGCTTGACCATGTACCACCGGCAGGTGATGTCGTAAGGGTTGTTGTATTTCCCTCACATAAAGAAAGTACTCCGCCAATGGAAGCGGGAATAGCATTCACCGTTATAATTTTCGAAGCACTACATCCGGCACCGGTTGCGTAAATTACGGTAGTCGTACCGGGATTGTTCCCGGTTAGCACACCGGTACCGATAGCTACCGAAGCTATGGTTGGCGTACTGCTTAACCAGGTCCCTCCTGAAATACTGTTGGACAGCGTTATATCACTCCCGACACAAACCTCACCGGAACCTCCAATTGCAGAAGGAACAGCATTTACAGTCACAATTACAGATGCTGAACAACCGGAATGCATATAGACTACCGTAGCGGTGCCGGGCGACACACCTCCTATCAAGCCGGGACTGAGAACAATCGCTGGCGTCCCAATAACGCTCCACGTCCCACCGGACAACACATTACTTAAGGTCGTTGTACTGCCATAGCAAAAAGCTAACTCTCCTGTAATAGGAGGCGGCGCGGCATTTACCGTCACGACAGCAGATGAAGTGCAACCAGTTGGCATTGTATAAACAACAGAAGCAGTACCGGCCGTAACCCCATTCACTACTCCCGAACCTAACGAAATCGAAGCAATACCGGGAGAAAGACTTGACCACGTACCACCCATCGGGGCGCCGGTCAGCGTGTTGCTGCTACCTTCACATACCTGAATACCTCCAGCCACAACTGTCGGCAATCCACTAACAAGTACTGTCAGCGTCCTAAAGCACCCCGAAGGCAACGTGTAAGATATCACCACAGTACCCGGACTAACACCCGTTACAACTCCGGTAGTCAACCCAACGGAAGCGTTACCATTGCTGGCGCTCCATGCCCCACCTGTAGTTGCTGAAGAAAGGGTACTTGTGGCACCGACACACACATGCGAAACACCGGTTATAGCTGCAGGTTCAGCGTTTACAGTAATAATAGCAGACGTTGTGCAACCAGCAGCACTTGAATAAATTATGGTACTGGTACCAGGCGTCACTCCACTTACAAGACCACTAGTGCTACCTACATAGGCAACACCGAGTGAAGAACTACTCCAGGTACCGCCTGTTGTAGCACAACTTAAGGTTGTTCCGCTGCCATAACAAAAACTTTGTACCCCGGTAATGGGTGCCGGTGGGGCGTTTACTGTCACTGTCGCTGTCGCAGCACAGCCACTAGGTAGCGTATAGGTGATTATTGATGTTCCCGCACCACCGATACTACTAACGAAACCCGTTGACGCATCGACACTCACAACGCCGGGCGAACCGGATGCCCAGGTACCTCCCGGTGTTACATGACTAAGTGTTGTCGCGCCCCCGGTGCAAATTGACAATGAGCCCGTGATAGCCGACGGAGCAGGGCTTACAGTTACAATTACAGATGTTGAACATCCGGAATGCGTATAGACAACCGTAGCACTACCGGGCGATACTGCTTCTATCAAGCCGGGACTGATAACATTGACTGCCGTGCCAATAACACTCCAAGTCCCTCCGGACAACGCATTACCCAGGGCTGTTGTACTGCCATCGCAAATAGCCAACACCCCGGAAATGGGTGGCGGCAAGGGATATACCGTCACGATTGCAGACGAAGTGCAACCGGCTGCACCCGTATATATAATTGTTGCGGTACCTGACGTCAATCCAACTACTAACCCACTGGCACTTCCAACAGACGCAACGGCGAGTGAGGAACTACTCCAGGTCCCCCCGGAAGTAGCACAACTTAAAGTTGTTGCGCTACCATAGCAAATACTTAGATCTCCCGTAATAGCTGAAGGTGCAGTGTTCACCGTTCCGGTAGTGCTTACATTACAGCCTCCGGGACCCGTATAAGTAAGTGTTGCAGTTCCTGCGATAACGCCGGTTACGAAATTGGGAGCTGCAATATCCATAACCGATGGGTTGGATGAGGACCATCCTCCAAGACCCGGGTATGGCAACGCAAGTGTTTCTCCCTCACAAATATTAACAGTTACACCTGTCGGCATTGCGCTTACATTTACTATTACTTTGGTTGTATCACTGTAGCTTCCCTTAACCACCAATACACTAAAAGTATCAAGTCCCGCATAACCCGAAGTGGGAGTATAAGACAAACCCGAAGGTATAAGCGTATCAGAAGATGCTGTAGTACTATATGTTGCCGTTAACGACCCGTGAGAGGGAGCTTCCAGCACACTCCATGAAACTGTTGCAGCTGTAGATGGGGTAACTACCATTAGTTGCGTATCAATTGAATTTGATGACGAGCCCTGACATACATCCATCATCTGCGTACTGCCATTTGCAAACTGAACTAACTCCTGAAATACACTCGTCTGAATGACATTTTCAATTGCCCGATCACTTAACGTTGCTCCAAATTTTTCTACCAGGCCCACTACCTTTACAAACTTTGCTTCATAAGAACCGGGTAACGTATAAGTATATGTTTTGGTAACTGTCGTACCACTCACAGGATTAGTGAAAGCTAATTCTCCCCAAATTTCATCTCCGGGCGCCAACATCTTCCTTACGACATTCATATGCGAGTAAACTGCCCCGGAAATAATCGGGTTTCCGGCACCTACCCACCAGGAAGCTTCACCGGTCGTAGATAATAACGAACCTGTATTGAAACCGTTCTTTTGGGCATAATCGGGAGAGAGACCCGATGAAATAGAATCTTCCAGCACATATGCATTTATGTTCCAGTTGCCGGTAAGCGTGGCCAAAGCGGTAGCCGAAACTGTAACAGTCAGCAACCTTGTCGCAATATTGTATTCCGTTTCCACCTTCACATCAAATCGAGGCGTAACAGTATCTCTTATTCCTACCTTTGACTCCCAGGGCCTGCCGTGTTCTATGTTGCCACCTATCTCCGCCCTGTCAATTACGCCCTTAGGATATGCAGTAATACCCAGTGCCGTATCAAACGGATTACCCGGCAACGCCATTGGATCATATATGGTAGGACCATATCCGGAACCATGCCAATACGCCATAATCGTATTAGGATACATAGGCAACACACGAGATATCACATCCTGATCCGCATCTAGGGTATAATAACCCCATGTCGCCATAGAAATCTCTAAAAAATTATGTTTTACACCGTTGGTGCTATCGGCGAAACGCGCAATTTGGGCAGTACCGTTAACCGAAAGTAAAAGCAGCGCAAATAAAACGAATTTGCAAGGCAGGGTGCTGCAAAATAGGATAGTTCTCATAAGGGATGGTATTAACACTTATCAAATGTAATATTTTTTTCAAAAATATGTTCCCTCAAGACTCGAAGATGCCCATAATATCAACTTGCGGCTTCGCATGATAAGGACTTAGGGAACTTGAATTAGTACTATCTTTTTGTCCACAGGTCACAAAAAAGTACATTCAACAGATAACCTGCTTACAAAAAAACGCAGGGCAGTGGGCTCTTCGATCTTTATTCATTTCTTAGAACAAACAAAGCAGTTTTTGTTACTCTCTAAAATTAAACTGCTTTCTTTAAAGCAAGGTAAAACGTAGCACCCTTTCCTTCCGTGCTTTCTACCCACATTTCGCCTCCATTCAGTTCGGCGAACTCCTTACATAGCATAAGACCTATTCCACTACCCTGTTCGTCGGCAGTCCCGGGCTGACTTTTTAGAGGCTTAAACATGGTTGGCAACATACTGGCTGCAATACCCACACCATCATCCTTAACTGACAGTACTACAAAACCGGGTTTGCTCTTATCCTCAGCAGAAATCGAAATATTACCACCGGGTTTGGTGTATTTGATAGCATTAGCAATCAAATTTCTAACGATAAAATCTACGTGCGTTGCGTCTGCATTAACTACGGTATCGTCCTCGACATGTTCTGTAGCTGTAATTGCTTTTTCTTCCAGCGACAGTTTTCGAAGGGCGATATTTTCCCCAACTACATCCTTCAGCAAAACCTTCTGCTCTTGCATGGTAATTCCTTTAACAAGGGTCTGCCCCCAAAAAAGCAATTTATCAAGCATCTCCATAGAAGCCTTGGTATGGTCTCTGAGGCTATCTAGCAAGTATTGCTTTTCCTCTTCAGATGTCTCCTCATCTTCATAAATATCAAGGATAGTAGGAATTCTGGCAATCGGACCGCGCAAATCATGCCCCACCACCGAGAATAGCTTATCCTTCATCGCATTCAGCTCCTTTAGTTCAGATTGATGCTTCTCTAACTGCTGATTCAAAACAATCGTCTTTCTATAAAAGAAGACAACCACAAGCAGCAATACAATCACTCCTATTGCAATTCCGATAACAAAATTGCGCTCTTTCATATTATGTCGGCTCGTCTCTTCCAGCTTCCTCACCTTCATATCCGCTTTCTCTAACTCGTATTCGGCCGATATTTCAGCCAGCTCTATAGACTTATTCACGCTAAAAAAGCTATCAACAATCTTCTGACGTTTCAGGGTCGCGTCAAGCGCTTTTTCAAACTCCCCCATTTCCTTATACATGATAACCTGATTCTCATAAATTGATGCCAATTGGTGCCCATTACTCATTTTTTGGGCCACTTCCAGCGCCTTCTCCATGTATTGCTCGGCCTCTTCATGATTCGTCTTTACCGATATCAACGCCATCTGCAACCATATGTCTGACTTCATTTCTTCTAGCTGCTTTTCCTTCGCTATTTCAAGCCCCTGCTGAAAATAACTCATTGATTTCGCCATATCTCCGGCCTCAAAGTAAAATTGCCCTAAATACTGTAGGCACTCAACATGTGCACCTACTAAGTTGTTTTTACTACTCAATTCCAGGTCTCTCTGAAAAATCTCCAATGCTTTGTCTAGCTCCCCTCGATAGGCATGTAGTATCCCGACTAAATTATATAGGTTGATAACCGATTCAGACAACGGCATTTCTTTACTTATTTCCGCCGCCTTGTTGAAATATTTTTCTGCATTATCAAATTCACTTTGCTGGAGATAGCTCGTCCCTAAATTCATATAGCCCACGACTGCCACATGCTTATTGTCGACTTTCTCTGCCAACTTAACTGACTGGACGGTATATCGTGCACCTATATCAATATTCCCTTTTGTAAACTCAATTGAGCCAAGTGAGCTCAACACATCTGAAATGCCGTTTGTATCTTTTTCTTGTTTGAATAACTCCAATGCACGACTTAGCCGTCGCTCGGCAATGTTTATTCTACCCTGTGAACGATCAATCATTCCAAGTTCTTGCAGAATTTCCCCTTCGCCAATCGAATATTTCCGTTCGACGGCATACGCTATGCCAGCATCAGAATAATATTTCGCAGAATCTCGGTCAATATAAGCATAATGCTTAATGAGTCCGATATAGGCTGTAATTTTTGCCGCATCATCCTTCGCCTCCAATAGTGATTTCCGCAAGTCTTTTATGCTCGTCTTTCCCAGCACATTGCCGGACATCAAAAAAAACAAACAAAAAAGCTTGAACAGTCTTTTCATAAATCAGAACGAAGCAAAAAATGGTGACGGACACAAAATAAATGCTATTATCAGTAATACCAAATATTTATCAGCCATTCAGTTCCGGTTAACATTTTTAGCCTTCAGGCATACACAACCCGCTCATTAACCCGATATCTGGCAACAATTGATTTTCTTTGTGCTTGATTGTCAACATGAACATAGAAAAGAACATATCACTACTACCTTATAACACATTTGGCATAAACGTATCCGCTGCGTCACTACTGGTCGTTCATACCAATGACGAACTGGTGGAGGCGCTAAAATCAACACCCAATGTTCGGATAATAGGGGGAGGCAGTAACGTCCTGCTGACAAAAGACATTACCGAAGTTGTTATATGCAATCAGCTGAAAGGGATTAAGAAAATAAATGAGGACAACGACCATATTTGGTTGGAGGTTCAATCTGGCGAAATATGGCACGATTTTGTCTTGTTTGTCATCGAAAATGGTTGGGCAGGAATAGAAAACTTGGCACTCATACCCGGCACAGTGGGGGCAGCGCCGATTCAAAACATCGGCGCATACGGGGTGGAGGTAAAAGACGCCATCGAACAAGTCAACTTCAGACGACTAACAGACAATTCGGAAGCATCATTTAGCAATGCCGAATGCAAATTCGGATATAGGGACAGTATCTTTAAGAACGAATTGAAAGGACAAATCTTCATTTCTTCAGTTGTCTTCAAGTTGAGAAAAAAGGCAATTTTAAATACAAGTTATGGGGCTATCCGCCAGGAGCTGGAAAAAATGGGAATATCTGAACCAACCCCCAAAAGCGTTGCGCAAGCAGTAATAAATATTCGCAGCAGTAAATTGCCCGACCCAAAAAAGATTGGGAATGCCGGTAGCTTTTTCAAGAACCCGACGATTACAACGGAACAATACAGACACCTCTGTCTAAAATTCCCCGATATGCCGAGTTACCCGGTATCGGATAGATTGACTAAGATTCCTGCTGGTTGGCTTATTGAACAATGTGGGTGGAAAGGCTACAGAACCGGAGACATTGGTGTCCATGCGAAGCAAGCACTGGTACTCGTAAATTATGGAAAAGCGAGCGGAAATGATATTTATGAATTATCTGAATTAATTCTCAATTCTGTCAAAGACAAATTTGGAATAAACCTGGAAAGAGAAGTGCAAATCTGGTAATGTAACCGGGCTTTGTAATTGATTCTCAACCGACATTAACAAGAATTTATTTGTTACATCGACAAAATTTATGCTATTTCGTGAACATTTAGATTTAATTAGGAAACAAATTACATGCAAAATTTAAGGCATATTCTATCAATACTTATCGCTATTCTGGCTATACCCCAAATTGTATTGGCCGATGGTTCTATTCGTGGAAAAGTGTTCAACTCTGAAAACCAACCTATATCATACGCTACAATTACACTCCTGAGAGCAGACTCTTCTGTCATAAACGGCGACCTTACCGAGGACGATGGCTCATTTTCGATACCGGTTGCGAATACCGGAAGTTATCTACTCCGCATAGAGTCTCTCGGATTTGAAAAGAAATACAAGCGCATTGCTGTCCTCGATAACAATACAGTTACCAAACTAGCACCACTAACGTTGAGTCAAACCACAAATGCATTGGCAGCAGTAAGCATTACCGCCGAAAGACGACTTATGGAGCTGAAAGTGGACAAAAAAGTCTTTAATGTAGAAAAAAACACCACCACTTCCGGAGGCAGCGCTGCGGACGTTTTAGACAATGTACCGTCTGTTTCTACCGACGTAGATGGAAATGTAAGCCTGCGGGGAAAAGGAAATGTAAATGTGCTGATTGATGGTAAACCAGCTACACTACTGGGCAGTGACGTAGCGTCAGCATTACAAAGCCTCCCTGCCGGAAGCATAGAAAGCGTGGAAGTCATAACAAACCCATCTTCAAAGTACGATGCTCAGGGAACAACCGGCATCATTAACATCATCACAAAAAAAGAAAGCAGGCAAGGCTTGAACGGCAATGTCCGGCTCGGCGCAGGTACCCGAAACAAATACAATGGCAATCTGGGACTAAACCTGCGTAGACAAAAATGGAATGTATTTGTGAATAGCAGCTTTAGGATAAAAAACACCTTTCATTATGTCACTACCCACCGCGAAGACATAAACCCGTCAAATGGTTTTAAGCAGTCCTATTATACGTTTGAGCACGTACCGCGTCTATTTAATGGTTCATTTAATTCAGCGGGGGCATCTTATGACATCGACGACAACAACAACATTACACTCACACAAAATGTAAACTTCATGCAGTGGGGTTATAAAGACTATTCCGACTATACTGTCTTCAGTGAGCCACACCAACAAGGGGATACCCTTTTGAATCGAAATCGCTACTCCGAGCTACTTGGAGGTCCGATTTCTCTTTCTACTGCATTTGACTATAAACGCAAATTCAAGAAAAAGGATGAAGAGTTGAGCGTTGATGCCACATTCGCCTCCAGGGAGATGGCAAAAAAACAAAATTACGTGACGCACGTTTATGTTCCCGGCACAACTCCAATGCCGGGAATCATATCAAATGCACCGGGTAGCGGTGGCAGCAAAAGCCTGAATATGTGGGTAAACTACACAGACCCACTCTTTACCGAACATGGGAAACTGGGTGTCGGTGTTAAATCGCAATATTATAATTTCTACAGTAGCAACAACCCAGTACTGAGAGAAGACACAGAGGGCAGCGTCAGTACTATGGATTCTACGCTTTATGCTACCTACGATTATACACAACAAATACATGCTGCCTACGTTAATTGGACTGACCAGCTAGGAAAATTCGGTTATCAGGTAGGACTACGCGGGGAAAGCGCTATTTATGACGGGAACGGAGAAGTGCCGCGATATGCAACCTTTCACAATAGCTTTCAAAACCTGTTCCCCTCTGCATTTGTATCCTATAAAATGACCGACGAGCAGAGCATGTTTATAAACTACAGCCGCCGTACAAACCGCCCGGGATTTCATTCAATGATGCCGTACAAAGATTACTCAAATCCCGGCACAATAACATCGGGAAACCCCAATCTGATTCCTGAGTTTATTCAGAATGTAGAACTCAGTTATAACATAAATGATGACAAGGGAAATAACATTATTCTCAGTACTTATTTCTCTAAAACAAATAATCTGATTCAGCGCATACAACGGCCCATACAAACTGCGGATGAGGCGGAATTCGGAATTACAGAAGGAACGGGCTCCTCGCTCTTGAGAATACCGCTAAACATCGCATCCGGCACTACATACGGGCTCGAAGGGATGGGACACCTCCAGTTTACCCGTTCATGGGATGCAACGCTAAGTGTGAATGTATTTAACAATCAACTTAAAGTCGGGCAAATTGATGCCGATTATGCCGACTATCTGACTAACAACAGTGGTTACAGCTGGTTCGCAAAAGGCAGTAGCAATATCAAACTCCCTTCGGACTTTTCACTTCAGTTTACCGGTCATTATGTGTCCCCGAAAGTAGTGACACAAGGACGAGTAAGAGAGAGTTACTGGCTCGACATAGCATTGAAAAAGAATTTCTGGGACGGCAAGGCATCGGTAGTTATTAACTGCTCAGACGTTTTCAAGACCCGTCAGTTTATTACTGACTACACAACTACCGGCTATACACAAACAATTAACCGCGTAAAAGAAACACGCATTGGCAACATTACATTCAGTTACCGTTTTGGAAAATCAGAAACAGGGAAAAACAACTACAACAGAAGCAAACACACCAAACCAACTGAAGAAAACAGGACAGAAAATCTGAAAGAAGAAGATAGTGGCAATCAGAATGGTTGATAGAACCAATACTTCGCCAAAACCTATTGTCACACTTTACGTATTTAATATTCAATTAACCCGACCGTCATATTCCGTTTATAATAAAGTTGTCCATTTGTATAACCAAATGCTCGCAACGCGGAATCAATGGCGAAAAGAGAAGTGGATATAGTTGTACTGTCAGACATCCACCTTGGCACCTACGGATGCCATGCAACCGAACTACTCAAATACCTGAAGAGCATCAAGCCCAAAGCACTGATACTAAATGGAGACATAATCGACATTTGGCAATTCAGTAAACGATACTGGCCTTCTACCCACATGATGGTCATTAAGCATATCATAGGGCTGGTTGCCAAAGAAGTTCCTGTTTACTTCATACCAGGCAATCATGATGAGATGCTACGCAAATTCAAATGCTTCAATCTTGGCTCACTGAAAATTGTCAATAAATTATCACTAAAAATAGACAACAAACGCTTGTGGGTATTTCACGGCGACGTTTTCGATGTGGTAATGCAACACAGTAAATGGTTGGCAAGGCTAGGAGCCGTGGGCTATGACACACTTATATTGATTAACAGGTTTGTAAACTATATCTCTCAGAAAATGGGACGCGGTAAACTTTCATTTTCAAAAAAAGTAAAAAACTCCGTAAAAAGTGCCGTTAAGTTTATTAATGACTTCGAGGATACAGTTTGCGACATCGCAGCAGAAAGCAACTATGACTATGTTGTATGCGGACACATTCACCATCCGGAGATAAAAGATGTACCCACAAAAAATGGCACCGTTACCTATATGAATTCGGGAGACTGGATAGAAAACCTTACCGCTCTGGAATACAACGATTCAAAGTGGACCATCTACAATTATACCGATGATGTTGTTGCCCAGGCAATAGAAATAAATAAGAAGAAAAACGGGGGGCAGTCGTCAAAGGAAATGATGGCAAGCCTGATGTTGGAGCTGAAAGTGAAGCGTTATAAACAAGAAAAAGAAAATATGCATTCCCCATTGGCTCCGGAAAGCGTGCAGCACATTTAGAACCGTTGACAATCATGAAAATACTATTCGCGATACAAGGCACAGGAAACGGGCATCTTAGCCGGGCCAGGGACGTTTACCCGGAACTACTGAAATACGGAACGGTAGATGTGCTTATAAGTGGCATACAAGCTGACGTAGATGTGCCTTTTCCCGTAAAACACCAATTGTATGGCATGAGCTTTATCTTTGGAAAACGAGGCGGAGTTGATATTATTGATACTGCTAAAAGACTACGGATCGGCAGACTGCTAAGAGACATTCGCCAACTCCCCGTAGAAGAGTACGACTTAGTCATCAACGACTTTGAACCGGTTTCTGCATGGGCATGTAAGCGAAAAAAGATTCCTTGCATATCGCTTAGTCACCAATGCGCGGTACTGCACCCGAATGCACCCAAGCCCCGAAAAAGCGACCCGATAGGAAAGCTGATACTAAAACGATATGCACCTGTCACCGCGGCTTATGGCTTTCACTTCAAACAGTTTGACAGCAAAATATTCACTCCGGTTATTCGACGCGAAATCAGAGAACTAACACCAACTAATAAAGGTCATTACACCGTTTATCTCCCTGCATATAGCGATGAAACAATCGTAAAGCAGCTGTCACTATTCCCGAACGTTCGCTGGCATGTATTTTCAAAACATAACAAAAAACCATTCAGTACCCCAAACATATCTGTACAAAAAATCGACAACCGGGCATTCATTGAGAGTATGGCATCAAGTGCCGGTGTTTTATGCGGTGCCGGCTTCGAAGGACCTGCGGAAGCTATGTACCTTGGTAAAAAGGTATTGGTAATACCCATGCTCACGCAATACGAGCAACATTGCAATGCAGCCGGAGCGGCAGCAATGGGCGCAACAGTCGTCGATACGCTTGACGGAAAAAACCATGATACAATTTGCTCCTGGCTAATAGATGGGCAACCGATAAAAGTAAACTACCCTGATATTACGGCAGCGATAGTAGCAGACATCATACAATATCATGCACCACAACATAAAAAGAAAAAGGGAACAGCCGTTCACGCAGTTGTATAGCCTGATGTGTCGCATCGCCCTTATAGCTTCCGACATATTTATCGCTATATATCCGTAATAGCGTTAACGATATAAAACGCTAAAAAATATCAGACAGGTGCATTTACCGCTCGCTGCTACTGACTACTCCTCTGTTCCTTTTGCGTTTATGTACTTAACAACACCGCTCAAAATATCACCACAAGATCTTTCTATCCACTCATCGTCGGCAAGCTTTGCCATATCAGAAGGGTTGTCGATATCACCGAACTCAATGAGTACAGCCGGATGATTGTTACGTAATACAATCAGCCCTCTTTCGCTAAAAGTAGTCTTTCTGCCACTGCCTTTCAACTGCTGTAATATGGCAGAAGCTAGTACTTTGCTTTCATCATGTAGCTCACTTTTGGTTGCAACATCTATTTCAAACCCTTCTGGCGCTTTGTGGGCATATACCTTCATACCGTCTTTTGTAATTACCTCTGGGTTGCTTTTGTTAACATGTACAGACACGAACACTGCATTTTCAATTTCATTTGCTTTGGCTACCCGCTCCATCAATGTCGGATATCCATCATCAGGGCGGGTCTGCACTACATTTAAGTCATACTTTTCAGCAATGCGTGCCAGAACCTTGCATATTTTCAAATTCATTTCTTTCTCACAAACCCCATTCTTACATCTTGCACCTGCATCCCTTCCTCCATGACCGGCATCTAGTATGAGGGTCATTTTATGATTTTTGTTGTGTACTACTACATCTTCTTTGTTCTTGATAGTAAATGAAAACAGCAGCACGGGAATCAGCAACAGTGGCACCACCGCAGCTTTGCGCAAACGTGCGTAACGTATGCTTTTGTTGTTTGTCAGCATAATCATTCTTCTTTTTATGGGTGAGTAAAACGGATTAACAATGGATGACAATGCTACCTTGTAGTGCGAAGAGAGCAACATTGCAGCGAAAGCTGAGGTATCTCCGTTAGCTACCGCCTGGTCATCTGCAAGGAACTCATGAGTCAGAGAAAGTTCGTGTCTGATGTACCAGACAAACGGATTTACCCAGCATACTATCATAACAAACTGTACCAGTAATTTATCGACCGTATGCCACTGCCGGATATGCGTCAGTTCGTGCGCCAATACTTGTTTCCCTGTTTCAGACTCCGTGTCAATTGCATCATTCCAAAAAAGCTTATTCAGAAAAGAGAACGGAGCATTGGGGTGATCTGTATGAATACATTCGTACCCTTCATATTTCGTTACCCACGAGATTCGTTTTAGCTGATATAAACTAACTACCCTGCGAATTGTCTTTACAAGTAACACCAACGACACCAAACCATACAACAAGTACCCGACATCACGAATATGAAACATCTTCTCATTGGCACCTACATAAAACTCCTCACCACCACCCGACCGAATAGCATCTACCACCTCAATAGCCGGCGCTACAGAAGCCTCCCCAACTATGTACCAACTAAAGTGAAAGAAAGGAACCAACAAGCCAACCAACAAAGTACCCAGCAAATAAAAACGATTGAACGAATACAATTTTCGGTTCCTGAGAAACAATACATAGTACAGGAGCATTATGCCCATTGTAACTACAGATTTACCTAACGTGACCGTAAAATTTTCCATACCCTTATTTCTTTTTCATTTCCTTTAATAACATTTCCAGGTCTTTCACAGACAACTGTTTTTCGTCTACCAAAAACGAAACCACATTACTGAATGACCCCTCGAAGTATCCCTTTGCAAACCCTTTTAGCGTTGCCTTGGAGTATGCCTCCTTACTTACCACGGGATGGTACCGAAAACTCCGACCAATACTCTCTGTTTTCACAAACTCCTTTTCAACCAATATTTTCAGAATGGTAGCTACCGTGTTCTTGTGCGGTATCGGTTCCGGCATGGCTTCTACAACCTCCATAAGTAGCCCAGATTCCAGCTTCCACAGTACTTTCATTACCTGCTCCTCTGCTTTTGTGAGTGTCTTCATCTCTTTTGAACTATAAGTTTAGTTCAAAACTAAACTATATTTTTAGTTTAACAAATAAAATTCAAGAAAAATTATGTCGAATGTAATAAGTTCAGCGACTACGAAAGATGTCTCAGCTAAACTCGAGTGATTATACTTTTGTCGTTTTTTAATGGAAATATCAATGAACAAGACCGTTCAAACTCATATAAGTGGAGCTCTATTTGACATACTTTAGATTATGACACATAATACATCTTCATCGCCCCCTTGCCCTTCGCCTCTACCTCGCCCCGATACTCACAAGTAAACCTACCCTTTACCAATTCATACGTACTCTGCGAAATATTTATCTTTCCTGCTTCACTGTTCTGCTCCATGCGCGCTGCGGTGTTTACTGTATCGCCCCATATATCGTAGGCAAACTTCTTTACCCCAACTACTCCCGCTACTACGCTACCGCTGTGTACGCCTATACGTACTTCAAAAGTCCGCTCTCTTCCCAGTTTTGCTAGTCGGTCACTCATGAAGGCAGTTATTTCCTTTGCCGCGCTTACTGCATGCTGTGCATGTTCCGGGTCAGCGGTCGGTAGCCCTGCTACTGCCAGATAAGCATCACCAATCGTCTTTATCTTCTCTATTCCGTACTTATTCGTTATCTCATCAAACGCTTTAAAACAGGTGTGCAACTCATCTATCAGCGCCTGCGGACTCATGCTTTCACTTGCCTGCGTAAAATTGACAAAGTCGGTAAACAGCACCGTTACATTGTCGTAATGATTGGCAGATGTAACTCCTTTGGCTTTCAACTCCTCAGCAACTTCTTGCGGTAAAATATTCAGCAACAATCCGTCCGACTTCTTACGCTCCATTTCCGACTTCCTACGCTCCTTAAAAATGAAGAACGAAAAGCCACCCAGCAGCAAAACACCCGCAATACCGGCATAAGTGTAGCTTTTCTGCCTTTGCAGCTCTACACGAGCTTCATTTTGCTGATGTGCTACTTTCAGACTATCAGTCAGCCGCTGACGCTCGTACTCATTTCTCAAACTCATTTTTAGTATCTCTTCTTTATTCTCTTGCGAGAATAGTGAGTCTGTTATGGCGTGGTAGTTGTCAGATGCAACCATGGCTTTTCTATATTCGCCTTTTAGTATGTATGCCTCCGTCAGAGCATGGTAGCATATCTGCATTTTGACCAGCTCTTTTATCTCTTTAGAAATTACCAGACTTTTTTGTAAGTAGTCCATGGCTGCAGATAGAAGTGCGACCCTGCCTTGCGGGATAATTGTACTATGCTCAAACCCGTTTATTGGCAGGGTGCTATTTTCGACGGTTTTATCGAACTGTGATCGTCGTGGCACTACACCCGAAGACCTGTCTTTAATAATATCGAGATATAAGATTCCTAAACTGCTCATGTGTTTTGCTTCCCAAGCCGTTTCTCCGAGTTTTTTACTTAGTGCCAGACCTTTTTTGAAATATGCTGCGGCCTGAATATAATTTTTCTGTTTTGCATAAACTTCACCTATATTTCCGTACACAACTCCCAATATACCTACCGCCCCCGCTTCGTTTGCTAGATTCAAAGACATGTGATAATATTCCAGAGCTTTAGAGTAATCCTTGAACCCTTCGTCATAGACTGACCCGATATTGACTAATATCATCGAGGTTCTTTTCTTGTCTCCTATCTCTTCCATCACCTTACAAGCTTTCAAAAAATATTCAAGGGCTTTTGGGTAATTATCCTGAGACCAAAATATATTACCAATACTTGCGGTGGCATTCGCGGCCCTGCCTTTGTCACCGACCTCTTCGAATAACGTTAAGGCCTTAAAGAAATTGGCCAGAGCGTTGGGAAGATTACCCTGGTTCATCTCTATATTACCTATATTGCAAATGGTGCCGGCAATACCGCCTTTATTTCCTGTTTCTTCAAATAACTCTTTCGCTTTAGAATAATGCTTTAAGGCTTTGGGGTAGTTAGCCTGTTGAGCATAAATATTACCAATGGCATTTGCAAGAGTAGGTACACCTTGCTTATTTCCAGTTTCTTCATATAGCTTCAATGCCATTGAATAATACTTTATGGCACTTTGGTAGTCTGACATAAGTTCATAGTTGCTTCCAAGGTGGTAACACGCCCCAGCCATACCAAATTTCCAATTTAATTTTTTAGATAACTCCAATTCAGCCATCCCATATTTAATACCCACCTCAGCATTGATACTGGCATACATATTTGATAGCTTGTTAAGCAATAATACCTTATTAGTGTCTTCCTTTTGCCTCGGCAGCTCTTTGAGTAAGGAGTCTATTTTAGCCTGACCATGCAGTTGGGCTGAGCAATGAATAGTTAATAGTGAACAGAGAACAATTAACAGCAAATAGCTAACAGTAGACAGTGTTGTTCCTGTTCGCTTTTTCATGGTGAGTAGTATAATCAGAATTCGTTTCATTGTTCGCCCTGTTTTAGAATGTCTTAATTAACCGTATTTACAAATGGTCACTGTTCACTATTAACTGACAAAGTACATCTTCATCATTCCCTTACCCTTTGCATCCACCTCACCCCGGTATTTACATGTAAACTTATCCTTCACTAGTTCATACGTAGTTTGCGATATGTTTATTTTCCCTGCCTCGCTGTTCTGCTCCATGCGGGCTACGGTATTCACCGTATCACCCCATATATCGTAGGCAAACTTCTTTAAACCTACTACCCCTGCTACCACGCTACCACTATGTATGCCCACCCGAACCTGGAATGTTCTTTCTGTACCCATTTTCGCTAACCTATCGTCCATAAATGCAACTATATCTTGCGCTGCATTCACAATATTCTCGGCGTGTTTAGGGTCAGCAGCGGGGAGACCGGCTACGGCGAGGTAGGCATCGCCGATAGTTTTTATTTTTTCGATGTTATACTTCTCTGCTATCTCATCAAACTTCTTGAAGCAGGTGTGCAACTCATCTATTAAATTCTGTGCGCCCATGCTTTCACTGGCTTGGGTGAAGTTGACAAAATCGGTGAAGAGTACCGTTACATTATCATAGTGCTTGGCGGTAGTTATGCCTGTATTTTTCAGTTCAGTTGCTACTTCCTCCGGCAATATATTCAGGAGCAAGTCATCGCTGCGTTGCTTCTCCTTACCCAGAAGTTTGTTATTTCGGACCATGAAGATAGAAAATATTGCTAGTGCCAGTATACCAACGAACCCCATCCACGTATAGGAGCGCTGCCTCTGATACTTAAGAGCCGCTGCCTTTTCTTTCTTAGCATTGACAAGTTTAAGTGAATCTTCCTTGAGGGTAAAGTCATACTTCATTTGTTGTTGCAAAATCTTTTTGGCATTGTCAATCGAGAATAAGGAATCATGAAATCGGACATGTTGCATATAGTCCTCAAGGGCATTCTTATAGTCTCCCCGCAATGAGTCCGCATAAGAAAGCTCTCTATAGAAATTCTGCAATTGATTGAGGCTGCCAATCTCTTTACTGATGGTTATCGCTTCTCTATAATATGTTACTGCTTTATCAAGAAGCGCCTTCCTTCCTGTCGGTATTAACGTGTCGGGCAGGAAAGGTGCTTCAGGCAATTCTAAGTCAATTGAAACCTTTGATTTATCTGCCGGGTGGGTAGCGATACCGACAAAGTTTGAAG
Organism: Bacteroidia bacterium; assembly: GCA_030426665.1. Lineage (GTDB taxonomy): Bacteria > Bacteroidota > Bacteroidia > Chitinophagales > Chitinophagaceae > Nemorincola. Next base: position 104,382 of record JAUHYD010000005.1, read on the forward strand.
CTAGCCCTGCATAGTCAACTGCTTCAACTTCTCTATTCCCAATAGCTTGCGCCAACTGTAATGATTTATAATCCCAGGCTATTGATTGCGTATAATTTTGCTGGTGATAATAAATACCACTAATGTTACCGGTTGTAATCGCTTCACTTCGCTTGTCTCCCAGTTCTTCATCTATTTTTAGCGCCTTGAAATAGTACTCCAGTGCTTTTGGATAGTTTTTTTGGTGTTGATATACAGTACCCATATTACCCCCAAATACTGCTATTCCCCTTTTATGTTCTAATCGTTCAAACATATTAAACGCTTTTTCGTAGTAACTGAGTGCCACCGAATAGTCTTCCTCGTCAAAATATACAGCCCCAATACTGCCAGTATTAATGGCGATTCCTATTTTGTTACCCATTTCCTGATTTATTTTTATCGCCTTGTGATAATACGATAGTGCTATCGGTAATTCATTTTTGCTTCTATGAACATTCCCGATGTTGCTATAGACAATTGCTAATGAGGCTTTGTCCCCTGTTCTTTTCAGTATTTTTATAGCTCTATCATAGTATTCAAGAGCCTCGGCATAATTGTTAGTTTCGGCATTGATAAGACCGATATTAATATTGCTATTAACTATGCCTTGGTCGTCACCAAGTGCTTCGAATAATGGCAGACATCTGTGAAAACATTCTAACGCTTTTGAGAATTCAGCTTTACGCCAATGGCAAAGACCTATCGTGAGAGATGTCCTTGCTATCCCTTTCTTCCAGCCTATCTTTGTGGCTGTTTCCAATGCTTGAAGACCGTATTTTAAACCGTCATTGGGATTTTCGTTGTTTTTGTATTCTTTAGACAGTCTATAGAGAATGTTTACCTTATTGGAGTCTTCCTTTTGTTTGGGCAGATCCTTTAGCAGCGAGTCTATTTTAGCCTGACCATGCAGTTGGGCTGAGCAATGAATAGTTAATAGTGAACAGAGAACAGTTAACAGCAAATAGCTAACAGTAGATAGTGTTGTTCCTGTTCGCTTTTTTATGGTGAGTAGTATAGTCAGAATTCGTTTCATTGTTTACATGTTTTAGAATGTCTTAATTGAACGTATTTGCAAATCGTCACTGTCCACTGTTAACTGACAAAGTACATCTTCATCATTCCCTTACCCTTTGCATCCACCTCACCCCGGTATTTACATGTAAACTTATCCTTCACTAGTTCATACGTAGTTTGCGATATGTTTATTTTTCCTGCCTCGCTGTTCTGCTCCATGCGGGCTGCGGTATTCACCGTATCACCCCATATATCGTAGGCAAACTTCTTTAAACCTACTACCCCTGCTACCACGCTACCACTATGTATGCCCACACGCACTTCAAAAGTCCGCTCTCCGCCCAGCTTGGCTAAACGGTCGCTCATGAACTCGGTTATTTCCTTAGCCGCGCTTACTACATGCAAGGAATGCTCCGGGTCAGCGGTCGGTAGCCCTGCTACGGCTAGGTAGGCATCGCCGATTGTCTTTATTTTCTCGATGTTGTACCTCTCTGATATTTCATCAAACTTTTTGAAGCAGGTGTGTAGCTCATCTATTAAATTCTGTGCACCCATGCTTTCACTGGCTTGGGTGAAGTTCACAAAATCGGTGAAGAGGACGGTGACATTATCAAAGTGCTTCGCTGTAGTGGTGCCCGTGATCTTCAACTCGTTGGCTACTTCTTCAGGTAGTATGTTTAGTAATAACCCATCTGATTGTTTCCTTGCTGTCTCAGACTTACCTCGCTCCTTAACTATAAAAAACGAAAAACCTGCCAATAAGAATATTCCCGCCACGCCTAGATAGGTGTAGTTTTTCTGTTTTTGCAGATTAATTTTTGCAATTTTCTGCTTTTCTGCCACTTTAAGGCTATCAGTCAGTCGTTGTCTTTCATACTCATTTTTTATGCCCATTTTCAGAATCTCTTCTTTGTTTTCTTGCGAGAAGAGAGAGTCCTTTATGGCGTGATAGTTATCGCGGGCTTCAAGCGCTCCCTTATAGTCGCCCAGCAAAGAATCTGCGGCAGATAAGTGGAGGTAGCTGTCTTTCAATTGATTGAGGTCCCCGATATCTTTGTTCATAGCAACCGCCTTGTTCAGGTATTCCAATGCTTTATGCAACAGCGCCACCCTGCCCTCCGGTATTAGACCTGCATGACCGGCAGGCAGAGTAGCAGGTTGGTAAGGCGCAGCCTGTAATTCTCCGGTCTTGATTACGTTGACCGAGCCAGCAGAGTGGGTTACGATACCGATATAATCCCTCCCGATATGCGAAAGCGCAAATGCCTCACCGCTTCTATCCCCAATTGCTTCAGCCCCCTGTAGCGCCTCAAAATGCCAGGCTACCGCTTGCCTAAAGTTATACAGCCCACTGTAAACTCCGCCAATGTTGCCGGCAATCACTGTTGTGAGTCTATTATTCCCCATTTTTTCAGAAACTTTCAAGGCTTTAAAAAAATATTCCAACGCCTTGGGAAAATTCCTTTCGTAACCATAGACCGCGCCGATATGGCAGGTGATTGTTGCGACATCTTCATTATTTCCCACCTCTTCAAACACTTTCAACGCCTTTAAATAATATTCCAACGCCTTGGGGTAATCACCTATTTCACAATAAACACTACCAATACTGCCGGTACTTCTTGCTACCATACCCCTATCCCCCGTTTCTTCAAAAGTTTTCAAGCATTTAAAATAATATTCTAGCGCCTTCGGGTAATTACCCTGACGTGAATAAACGTTGCCGATACCGACTGTATTCTTTGCTACCAGTTGCTTTTGTCCAATTTCTTCAGAAATTTTCAAGGCTCTTAAATAATACTCCAGTGCCTTCGTATAATTGCTTTCGTATTGATAAACATCGCCGATACAGCTAATATTCTTTGCGACGCTTCCTATATTCCCAATTTCTTCAGAAATTTTCTGGGCTTTATGATAGTACTCTAATGCTTTGGAGTAATCACCCTTTACTTCATAATTAGCCCCAACGGTATTAGTGAGACGTGCTATTCCTTCTTTCCAGTCCAGTTTTGTGGCTAATACCAGCGCCTGCTTACCGTACTTTATGCCTTTATCTGGGTCATTGTAACTGTATTCCCAGGACAAGTGGTTCATCAATCTCACCTTATTGGAATCTTCCTTTTGTAGGGGCAGCTCCTTAAGCAAGGAGTCTATTTTAGCCTGCCCTTCCAGCTGGGCAGAGCAATGTATAGTGATTAGTGTACAGAGAGTAGTTAACAGTGAATAGTTAACAGTTATCAGTGTTGTTATTGCTCGCTTTTTTAAAGCGAGTGATATGATGAGAATGGGTTTCATTTTTTACTTGTTATTGAATATTTCTGTTTGCCGTCCTTGCTATCGTCACTATTAACTATCAACTATTAACTAATATAATACATCTTCATCACGCCCTTGCCCTTAACTTCTACTTCTCCCCTATACTCACAGGTGAATTTATCTTTCACCAATTCATATGTAGTCTGGCTGATATTTATTTTTCCTGCCTCGCTATTTTGCTCCATGCGTGCAGCCGTATTTACTGTATCGCCCCATATATCATAGGCAAACTTCTTCACACCCACTACTCCTGCTACCACACTACCGCTATGGATGCCTACACGCACTTCGAATGTCCGCTCGCTACCCAGCTTCGCTAAACGGTCGGCCATGAAGGCAGTTATTTCTTTGGCTGCGCTTACCACATGTAGCGCATGCTCCGGGTCATCAGTCGGCAGCCCTGCTACTGCCAGATAAGCATCACCTATGGTCTTTATCTTCTCAATGCGATACTTCTCTGATATTTCATCAAACTTTTTAAAGCAAGTGTGCAACTCATCTATCAGCGCTTGCGGACTCATACTTTCGCTTGCCTGTGTGAAGTTGACAAAGTCCGTAAACAGCACAGTGACATCATCATAGTGCCTGGCAGACGTAATGCCCTTCGCTTTCAATTCCTCAGCTACCGTTTCCGGCAGTATATTGAGCAGTAGCCCGTCCGACTTCTTCCGCTCTGCTTCCGACTTCCGCCGCTCCTTGAAAACGAAGAACGAAAAGCCACCCAGCAGCAATATACCCGCTATACCTGCGTAGGTGTAGCTCTTTTGTTTCTGCAGATTTATTCGTGCTATTTTTTGCTCTTCGGCAACTTTCAGACTATCAGTCAGTCGCTGACAATCATAGTCACTCTTCATGCTCATTTTCAGTATCTCTTCCTTATTCTCCTGCGAGAATAAGGAGTCTTTTATAGCATGATAATTATCGCGAGCCTCCAGCGCTCCCTTGTAATCGCCCAGCAGAGAGTCTGCGGAAGAAAGGAACTTGTAGCATGCTCTCAATTGATAAAGATTCTCGATTTCTTTGTTTATAGCTACTGCCTTATTCAGGTATTTCTTTGCGTTTTGCAACAGCGCCAACCTACCCTTAGGTATCAGACCAGGCTGCCCGGAAGGCAGATTAGCAGAGTGGTATGGCGCAGACTGCAATTCTAAGGCTTTAGTTATGTTATCCGTACCAACAGGGTCGGCAACAATGCTGATATAATCACTTCCTATATTACAAAGGGCATGAGCTTCACTATTTCGAGCCCCTATTGCCTCAACTATCCGTAATGCTTTAAAGTGCCAGGCTACCGCCTGGGTATAATTATACTGTTCGCTGTAAACAGTACCAATATTGCCCGCAACACGTCCAATTCCAATTTTATCTCCTATTTCTTCGGAAATTTTCAAGGATTTTAAATAATATTCCAGTGCTTTGGGATAATCCCCTTTTTTTAAAAAAACAGAGCCGATGTTGCCGGAATGCATTGCTATTCCAGCCTTAGCTCCGATTTCTTCATCCGCTTTCAAGGCCCTAATAAAATACTCCAGTGCCTTGGGATATTCATTTTCTAAACAATAAATGCTACCGATATTGCCGACATTACTTGCTATACCCCTCTTGTCTCCGATTTCTTCAGAAATCATCAACGCCTTAAAATAAAACTCCAGCGCCTTGGGATAATCACTCTGGTTTGCATAAACATTGCCGATATTGCCGGTAACTATCGCCACCCCCTTCTTAGTTCCTATTTCCTCTAAAATATTCAAAGCCCTTAAATAATTTTCTAACGCCTTGGGATAATCACTTTGGCTATCATAAACGATACCGATATTACAGGCAGCTGTCGCTATGCCATTTTTATCCCCTATTTCTTCTGAAATCTTCAAAGATTTAGAAAAACACTCTAATGCCTTGGGGTACTCCGCTTGTGCGTCATAATTATGCCCAAGTTCACTAGAGGCACCTGCTATTCCTTTTCTCCAAGTTAACTTTGTTGCCAATTCCAATGCCTGCCGCCCGTATTTTATGCCTTCATCAGAGTCAATATGTCTGTACCCATACGAAATGTCGTTAAGAATATTAACCTTGTTGGTGTCTTCCTTTTGTCGCGGTAGTTCCTTGAGTAAGGAGTCTATTTTCGCCTGTCCATGCAGCTTCGCGGAACAGTGGATAGTTAATAGTGAACATAGAATAGTTAGTAGTGAACAACTAACAATTGATAGTGTTGCTCCTGCTTGCTTTTTTATGGTGAGTAGTATAATCAGAATTCGTTTCATTGTTTACTTGGATTAGAGTGTCGTAATTGACCGAATTTGCAAATCGTCACTGTTCTCTATTAACTGTCCACTATTAACTAACATAGTACATTTTCATCACCCCCTTACCTTTCGCCTCTACCTCGCCCCTATACTCACAAGCGAATTTATCCTTCACCAGTTCATACGTAGTCTGGCTGATATTTATTTTACCTGCTTCGCCATTCTGCTCCATACGAGCTGCGGTGTTCACGGTATCGCCCCATATATCGTAGGCAAACTTTTTCACCCCCACTACCCCTGCTACCACACTGCCGCTATGTATGCCTACACGCACCTCAAAAGTCCGCTCTCGACCCAGCTTCGCTAAGCGGTCGGTCATGAACTCGGTTATTTCTTTGGCTGCGCTTACTACATGCTGTGCATGCTCTGGGTCAGCGGTCGGCAGCCCTGCCACCGCAAGATAGGCATCGCCTATGGTCTTTATCTTTTCGATGTTGTATTGCTCTGATATTTCATCAAACTTTTTGAAGCAAGTGTGCAACTCATCTATCAGCGCCTGCGGGTTCATGCTTTCACTCGCCTGTGTGAAGTTTACAAAATCGGTAAACAGCACCGTGACATTATCGTAATGCTTGGCCGATGTGACACCCTTCGCTTTCAATTCCTGTGCAACCGCTTCCGGCAATATATTAAGTAGCAATCCGTCTGACTTTTTACGCTCCGCTTCTGACTTCCGCCGCTCCTTGAAAACGAAGAACGAAAAACCACCCAGCAACAACACACCTGCAATACCTGCATAAGTGTAGCTCTTTTGCTTTTTCAAATTAACCCTCGCTATTTTTTGATCTTCGGCAACTTTCAGGCTATCGGTCAGGCGCTGACGGTCATAGTCATTCTTCATGCTCATTTTCAGTATCTCTTCCTTATTCTCCTGCGAGAATACGGAGTCTTTTAGTGCATGATGATAATCGCTAGCCTCCAGTGCTGCCTTGTATTTACCCAATAGTGTGTACGCTTCAGAAAGGTATTCGTAACTCTTCTGCAAGCCACAAAGGTCACCGACTTCTTCATTTATAACTACCGCCCTTTTGAGATATTCAACCGCCCTATGCAACAGGGCCGATCGCCCTTTTGGTATTGGTGCATCAAGCTCGTATTGAGCCACCGGCAGTTCTGACTCGTCAGTTACTGTTACCGCACTTCTTGGGTGGGTAACCAAGCCTATATAACTTCCACCGATTCCACTGAGCGAACCTCCCTCAATAGCCTTGTCACCTATTTCTTCTCCAATCCGCAACGCCCTAAAGTGCCAGGTTAGCGCCCTAACATGCTCGTGTTGAGCATCATAAACGGTACCAATATTAGCTGTTATATTTCCGACGAATCTTCTGTTCCCAACTCCTTCAGCAGCTTTCAAGCCAGTGAAGAGATACTCCAATGCTTTCTCGTTATCGCCCTCCTGATTATAAATTGCACCAATACTGCAATAATCCGCAGCGATTCCGTTTTTGTAACCCATCTCTTCATCCAACCTTAGCGCTTTAAAACAATACTCCAGTGCGTTTTTATAATCGCCTTGCTCAGAATAAACAAGGCCGATATTCGTGTAGTCTGCAGCAAGATCTGCCTTCCGACCCAGTTTTTCGTCAATTTTCAAGGCTACGAAATGATACTCCAGCGCTTTAATGTAATCGCTTAACTTTGAATAGGCAATACCAATATTACCTGCAGTGATGGCAACCCCTCTTATGTCCCCGTTCTTTTTCGCTAGCTCCATTGATTTAAAAAAACACCCCAACGCCTTAGGACAATCGAACTTGTCCACGTAACAATTTCCTAGCGAATTGTATGCTTTCGGCAATTTCGCTTCCCAGCCTTTTTTTGTGCACAATGCGATTGCTTCTTGTGCATATTTTATCCCTTCATCAGGGTTAATGTTCTCGTGAGCATTACATAGCCAAATGAGAATATCAATCTTATTAGTGTCTTCATTTTGTCGTGGCAACTCTTTAAGGAGAGAGTCCATTTTAGACTGCCAATGCAACTTTGCAGAACAGTGAACAGAGATCAGAGAACAAAGAGCAGCGAGTAGTATAATTAGTTTTCGTTTCATCATGTATTTGCTTTTCACTATTTAATAATTACCCCCGGCTTTCTGTGTCCACGATTATGCAGACACATAGTACATCTTCATCACCCCTTTACCCTTTGCCTCCACCTCACCCCTATACTCACAAGTAATTTTATCCCTTACTAAATCATACGTGGTTTGGCTGATATTTATTTTTCCTGCCTCGCTGTTCTGCTCCATGCGGGCTGCGGTATTCACCGTATCGCCCCATATATCATAGGCAAACTTCTTTACACCTACTACGCCTGCCACTACACTACCGCTGTGTATGCCTACACGCACCTCAAACGTCCGCTCCCTACCCAGCTTTGCTAAGCGGTCGCTCATGAAATCGGTTATTTCCTTAGCCGCACTTACTACATGCAGCGCATGCTCCGGGTCGGCGGTCGGCAGCCCCGCCGCCGCCAGATAGGCGTCACCAATCGTCTTTATCTTTTCTATTCCATACTTATTCGTTATCTCATCAAACTTCTTGAAACAAGTGTGTAACTCATCTATCAGGGCCTGCGGGTTCATGCTTTCACTTGCCTGTGTGAAGTTCACAAAATCCGTAAACAGCACCGTGACATTATCGTAATGCTTGGCCGATGTGACACCATTCGCTTTCAATTCCTCTGCTACTGCTTCAGGCAATATATTAAGTAACAATCCGTCCGATTTCTTCCGCTCCGATTCTGACTTCCGCCGCTCCTTGAAAACGAAGAACGAAAAGCCACCCAGCAGCAACACACCCGCAATACCTGCATAGGTGTAGCTCTTTTGTTTTTTCAAATTAATCCTCGCTATTTTTTGGTCTTCGGCAACTTTCAGGCTGTCTGTCAGTCTTTGTCGACTATACTCATTTTTCAGCGTTAACTTCAATACCTTCTCTTTATTCTCGCGGGAAAATATTGAGTCTGACAATGCATAACTGTTTTGCGATGCATTATATGCTTCCTTGTACTGACCACTTAATTTATAAGCCAACGTCAATTGGGTATAACATTCAACTAATGCCTTTGGGTTGTCAATACCTTTAACCTTATCGAGTCCCAAATTCAAGTAGTACAGGGCTTGGCGCAACTGCTCTGATCTCCTGTCAGGAATCGATATGCGCTTACTGCCACTCAAATACTTTTTCTGCTGTACTTCTACATTTCCGCTAGTAGCGCGAATTCCAGCCAAATTACCAACACTATCCTGATAAATTGAAAGAAAAAGTTTGCCTATCGCCAAATAACCAAGGCCTATTGTAAGCCTGCTTCCAACCTCCTTAGCAACCTCTACTGCTCCTGAATAATAATTTAATGCTGTGACGTAGTCCCGTTTTAGCCCATACACCCTCCCTATATCAAGAGACACCCGTGAAAAGCCCTCTTTGTCGCCATACGTATCGCAGAGGACTATATCCTTTAAGAAGTATTCAAGTGCTGTTTCGTAGTCCTCCTTGCCCTCATATATCGAGCCCAAATTCTTAGTGATTGCAATAACGCCCCCCATATTCTTTTGCTCCTCGCAATACTGAAGTGCTTTCTGACTATATTCAATTGCTTTATCAAAGTTTGATTGTCGCCAATAAATACCGCCAATATTGGAAGCGACCTTTGCGGCATAGAGATGATATCCACCTTCTTCATCCAACCGTAGTGCTTCAATTAGGTAGGACAGCCCCTTCACATGGTCATTTTTGTCATTGTATACCACGCCCAAATTACATGTCACAGCAGCTACCCCTTTCTTATTGCCGGCCTCACGGTACACTTTAAGGGCTTTTTCATTAGACGCTATTGCATTTTGATATTCGCCAATAATCCGATAATTATGACCCATACTAGAATACCCACGTGCTATTTCAGATTTTATTCCCAGCGTCCGAGCCAGTTCAACCATCTTTTGACCATAATCGACTCCCATTTCCGGGTTTACATACATACATTCCCATGAAATATCTGCCATCAAATTCAGCTTGGTTGTATCATTGTCTTGAATTGACACCTCCTTAACAAGCGAGTCCACCAACGCTTGCCCGTGTAACTGCGCATATGTACTGTAGAAACACAAACAAGATAATATTGTGCAGAGCACTCTTACTAAATATCCCATACCTATAACTTTAACAGCATTTAGCTTTCTAAAAACAAGATACCTAATTCCTCAATTACTATATTTCAAATACTACGAAAAGCTACCCTACATTCACCTGCGCTTAGGCTCCGGCGGACACGCCCACCTACGCTGGCGTTCCGGTCGACAGGTAGTACATCTTCATCCCCCCCTTACCTTTCACCTCTACCTCACCCCTATACGCACAAGTAATTTTACCCTTCACCAGTTCATACGTAGTCTGGCTGATATTTATTTTTCCTGCTTCGCTGTTCTGCTCCATTCGTGCTGCAGTGTTTACGGTATCGCCCCATATATCGTAGGCAAACTTCTTTACACCTACTACCCCTGCTACCACACTGCCGCTATGTATGCCTACACGCACCTCAAAAGTCCGCTCGCTACCCAGCTTCGCTAAGCGGTCGGTCATGAACTCGGTTATTTCCTTAGCCGCGCTTACTACATGCAGTGCATGCTCCGGGTCTGCAGCCGGCAGCCCTGCCACCGCCAGATAGGCATCACCAATTGTCTTTATCTTTTCGATGTTGTATTGCTCTGATATTTCATCAAACTTTTTGAAGCAAGTGTGTAACTCATCTATCAGGGCCTGCGGGCTCATGCTTTCACTTGCCTGTGTGAAGTTGACAAAGTCGGTAAACAGAACCGTGACATCATCATAGTGCCTGGCAGACGTAATGCCCTTCGCTTTCAACTCCTCAGCTACCGTTTCCGGCAGTATATTGAGCAGTAGCCCGTCCGACTTCTTCCGCTCCGCTTCCGACTTCCGTCGCTCCTTGAAAACGAAGAACGAAAAGCCTCCCAACAGTAGCACACCTGCAATACCTGCATAGGTGTAGCTCTTTTGCTTTTTCAAATTAATCCTCGCTATTTTTTGATGTTCGGCAACTTTCAGACTATCAGTCAGGCGCTGACGGTCATAGTCATTCTTCATGCTCATTCTGAGAATTTCTTCCTTATTTTCTTGAGAATACAGCGAGTCCTTGGTGGCATGGAAATGCTCTGATGCTTCAAACGCATTCTTGTAGTCGCCTTTTAATTTATATGCTTCGGAAAGTGCTTTATTACAAGGCACAAGGTCCACAGGTCTGTTAAGTTCTCCCATCAACACAACTGCTTTCTGCAAAATATCTATCGCCTCGCTCAGTAACGCACGCTTACCCTCCGGCAAGCGAAAACCGGGAACCAATTCGCTTATTGAAGTGTTATAATCATGTTCCATAGCACTCAAATCCTGAATCGACGCTCCCTCCTCAGCCATATGAACATACAAAGCACCAAGGTTGCCCAGAGCATACGCTTCTTCACTCCTGAAGCCCCCTTCTCGTGCCATCTTCATCGACGCCATCATATAACTGGCAGCTGCCCCATACCGTTTCAATTCCCGATAAACCATACCTATTCTAACAGCGACATGTACCGCCCCAATACCATCACTATTTTCTTTAAATAGAATGTAGGAATTCTGATAGTATTCTAATGCTTTTTCATAATCAGCCATTCCCTCGAAATAAACAATTCCAATATTGAGATTGTTGGTAGCTTCGCTATGCTTGTTCCCTATCTTTTTGTTCAATTCCAACACTTTCAAATAAAATTCTAAGGCCTTATCATAGTCATACATATAGAAATATATATTACCTGTGTTTCCGATTGCTTTACTCAACACTTCTTCATATTCCGGTATAGACGGAGCGTTTTGTACTTTTAAAAAAAACTCAAGAGCCTTCGGGTAATCCCCGGTAGATAAATGTACCCTCCCGATATTATTATACAATTCAAGTACTTTAAGTTCCTCCCCCAGAGCTCGGTACACACTTATCGCACTATCAAAATACTTTAGCGCAAACGCATAGTCGCCCATCAGCAGACAGTTCATACCCAAACTGTTTTTAGACAACGCCTTACCTTTCTTCCACCCTAGCCGCTCAGACAATTCCACACCTTGCCGCCCATACACCAGTCCTTCCTTCGGATTCGAAAAGCCAAAGGACTCACACACCTTATTTAATAATTTTACCTTATTCGTATCTTCCTTCACATTCCCCAATTCGCTAATAAGCGAATCCGTTAGCAATTGCCCTTGCAACTGTGCGTCAGCTGTAACAATACTCATGCAAAGCAGGGCCGAAAGCACCCACCTGATAAATGTCCCCATATATTTCGTTTGAAAACAATATACTGTAAATAAGCCTAAAATGAGAATATTGATCGTAAAACTGCCTATTGATTGAGTCTGTACCACTACCATCCATTTTCAGTTTTAACAATTTTTCCATTATGCAGCTACTATATTTGCCATCTAATACTCATTCATGAAAAATTTCATAGTTATTGCCGTGCTTCTGTTCACTTCCGGATTTCAAGTATTGGCGCAAGAAGACAAGGTAAATGACAACGCCATACCTTCATCTGTTGTTAAGCCGTCAAGAGATTTTCTCATGATGCAATTTGGCTATACCAACTGGGTGAATAAACCGGATACGGTCAGCACAGCTAAATTCGCATATACTTACAATGTTTATCTGTGTTACGACTTCCCTATTAAGAAGAGCAAGTTTAGTTTTGCTGCCGGTTTGGGTTTAAGTACAACATCTGTTTACCTCAAAGACCAGACCCTTTCCGTAACTGATACAGGAGCGCTCGGCTTCTCTGCCAGATTTCTTCCGGACAGCATGACCACCGATTACAAACGCTACAAATTCAACACCGCTTATCTGCAGGCACCATTCGAGTTGCGATTCTTCAGTAACACCAGCAACAGAAATAAAGGCTTTAAAGCTGCTATTGGCGTTCAGGTTGGAACACTGTTGGGCGGACATACAAAAGGTTTGCTATCCGTAAACGGAACAAATGTCAAAGAAAAACAAAACACAAAACGATACCTAAGCCCCTGGAACTTTGCAGGAACAGCTCGGGTAGGTTGGGGCAACTTCGCAATATTCGGTTCTTACAATATCACCAACGTGTTCAAAGATAATGCCGGGCCGACACTTACACCATTAACGCTCGGTATTTGCGTCACCGGACTTTAAGTAACAGCCGTACGGATTTCCTTCTCGTGAGCTGTTCGTTCTCTAAGTAATAAAGATTTGGGGGATAGTTCAAGTTGTAGCGCTGGCAAAAAAAAAGAAGGGAGTATCTCGACAGACACCCCCTCGGAAACTTAATTTTATCGGGCATTTCTGGGTCCCATTAAATTTCCATCAAACACACACTATTCAGAAATGCAATTAAGTATGTCCAAAAACCATACCACAATTTGCATTATCGACTGAATACATAGCTAATAATATCATAAAATCTGTTGGTGAAAATGAAACATACTGTGTAGGGTGAGAATTTGATTAAATTTGCACCATGTCACGTAAAGCAATGCTCATCATTATGGATGGCTGGGGACATGGCAATGTGCCATCTGCCGATGCTATCGCCAACGCAAATGTACCCTTTGTAAAATCGCTATATAGCCAATACCCCAACACCGAATTGATTACCTGTGGCGAAGCCGTAGGTTTGCCCGAAGGGCAAATGGGGAACTCAGAGGTTGGACACCTGAATATTGGTGCCGGTCGCATCGTGTATCAGGAGCTGCAACGTATTAACGTGGCTTTCCGTGACGGAGAGGCAGCCGAAAGTCCAGTGCTTAAAGCAGCATTTGATGCCGCAAAAGCACAAGGCAGTACACTGCATTTAATGGGTCTGGTAAGTGACGGTGGGGTTCATAGCCATATAAGTCACTTAGAGCAATTGTGCACCCTCGCCCGCCAGCACAATGTACCGGACGTGGCCGTGCATGCTTTTACCGACGGCAGAGACTGCGACCCCAAAAGCGGACTTGGCTTTATGGAACGACTGCAAAAACACCTGAATGAAACTTGTTGCAAACTGGCTACCGTTACGGGACGTTTCTACGCAATGGATAGAGACAAACGCTGGGAAAGGGTAAAAGTGGCGTATGATGCCATGGTACACGGTACCGGCACACACACCTCCGATGCCATCGCGGCTATTACCGCATCCTATGAGGCTGATGTAACTGATGAATTTATCAAACCAATTATTGTTTGTGATAAGAACGGACAACCTAATGGAATCATTAAAGATGGCGACGTAGTTATCTGCTTCAACTTCCGTACCGACCGTTGCAGAGAGATAACCATTGCACTTACACAGGAGATGCACCACGAGCAGAATATACACCCACTGTCGTTGCACTATGTCACAATGACAGAATATGACAAGAGCTACAAGAATGTGAAAGTATTATTCGAGAATAAAAATCTTGTCAATACAATGGGCGAGGTGCTGGAGCACAACCATAAAACACAAATTCGCATAGCCGAAACCGAAAAATACCCCCACGTTACATTTTTCTTCTCAGGTGGCAGAGAGCAACCTTTTGAGGGAGAACGACGAATAATGAAACCATCGCCGCGTGACGTACCTACCTATGATCTTGCACCGGAAATGAGTGCCAAAGACCTAACAGAAGCGATACTTCCGGAAATAGCTGCAAAAAGTGCCGATTTTATCTGCCTCAACTTTGCCAATACAGACATGGTAGGGCATACAGGCGTATGGGAAGCTGTAATCAAAGCTGCAGAAACCGTAGATGGTTGTGTAAGCAGGATTGTACCCGCGGCATTAGAAAACGGATATGCCGTATTCCTTACTGCCGACCACGGCAATGCTGACTATCTTATAAATGAGGATGGCACACCCAACACTGCGCATACCCTAAACCCTGTGCCGCTGTTCCTCATCTCAAACGAGTATAAAGGAACACTGAAACCGGGCAAGCTTGGAGATTTGGCTCCGACCATACTTACCTATATGGGCGTACCCGTTCCTAAGGAAATGACAGGCGACATACTAACCGATTAACAATTAGCCGTATTTGAAGCGTCAGGTGAGTTCTTTTGCCTAAATTTATCTGATGGAGCAACTCAGCAACGACCAAATCAGAGAGCGCATTCTGAAAGAAATCAGCAAGACAGAGCGTATCATAGAAGAGTATAAGGAGATGACAAAACCGGTAGCTCCGGAAAATGCAATCGGCAGATTGTCACGAATGGACGCTATCAACAATAAAGCCGTCACCGAGTCTGCACTGCGCCAGGCAGAAGACAAGCTCAATAAACTAAAATTTGTACTCACCAAGGTTGGGCAACCTGAGTTTGGTATCTGTAAAAAATGCGGTCAGCCTATACCGGTTGGTAGAATATTACTGATGCCGCAGAGTTTCTTCTGCGTTAAATGTGCCAGCTAAGATAGTTTCATCATACCTCCCTCTCTTTTTGCCTGCCCCGAAACAATCGGGGGAGAGGGCTGGGGAGAGGCCTCTACTATACTTTGTCGGTCGCAACTATGTATGCAGGGTCTTCAATGATGTTTACATCAATTATATCCTCCGCATCTTTTAGCAGCTTCCTGCAATCGGCACTCAAGTGACGCAGGTGAATTTTCTTGCCGGCTTTATGATATCGCTCCGTTATCTTGTTAAGTGCTTCAATGCCCGACATGTCTGCAACCCTGCTTTCCCTAAAGTCTATAATCACTTCAGCGGGGTCTTGCTGCACATCAAACTTCTCGCTGAATGCACTTACGGAGCCAAAAAACAGTGGTCCGAATATCTCGTAATGCTTTATACCATCATCATCAGTATACTTTCTTGCACGAATACGTTTTGCATTCTCCCACGCAAACACCAATGCTGCTATTATCACCCCTATCAATACCGCCAACGCAAGATTGTGGAGAAATACAGTCACTAATGCTACTACTGCAATCACCAATACATCGTGCAATGGCATCTTCCCAAATGTTCGCAGGCTCGCCCACTCAAAAGTACCTATAGATACCATTACCATTACCCCGGTCAGGGCAGCCATTGGCAGCCTTTCTATCAGTTCTGCCCCGAACATGATAAACACGAGCAACATTACCGATGCGACAATGCCGGACAGCCTTGCCCTAGCACCCGACGAAATATTTATCAGACTTTGACCAATCATGGCGCAACCACCCATACCAAAGAAGAAACCGGAAGTCATGTTAGCAAGACCCTGAGCGATACTTTCTTTGTTGCCTCGCCCCCTTGTAGAGGTTATCTCATCTATCAGGTTTAATGTTAGCAGACTCTCTATCAACCCCACACCCGCTACTACCAGCGCATACGGAAAAATCACTTTCAGCATCTCCAGGTCAAACGGCACATCCGGCAGGTGAAACGGAGGGAATCCACCCTTCACCGAAGCTATATCGCCAACAGTCTTTGTATCTATGCCTACACCTATCACAATAGATGACACCACGATTATTGCTGCCAGCGATGCCGGAAACGCCTTGGTGATTTTCGGTAGCCCCCAAATAATTAGCATCGTCAGCAACACAAGCCCCAGCATCAGATACAGCTTATCACCGGTCAGCCAGTGCTCCACTCCGGTACCATCTGTGGTCTTAAACTGAGCAAGCTGCGCCATAAATATCACAATCGCCAGTCCGTTTACAAACCCATACATCACCGATTGTGGCACTAACCGAATGAACTTACCTAATCTCAATAGACCGGCGGTCATCTGCAAAATACCGGCAAGTATCACCGTGGCGAAAACGTACTCCTGCCCGTGCGACTTTACTAAAGAAGCAATAACCACCGCCACCGCTCCCGTAGCTCCGGATATCATGCCAGGTCTGCCACCCAGAATAGACGTAACAAATCCCATTACAAATGCAGCATATAGCCCTATCAAGGGTGACAATCCGGCAATTAACGAGAAGGCGACTGCCTCCGGAATAAGCGCAAGTGCCACAGTAAGACCTGACAGCACCTCTGTTTTATAGTCTACTTTTTGTTTAAAATTGAATAACTGTATATATGCTTTCATGGAATGATACCCTGAATAAAATTTAAAAAAGAAAAATTGCCGTTTTGCAAGGGAGAAAGTACTATTAATCAGGTTTTAAAAACCAAACACGGCCAATACACTATAATTTTTTGCCATAAATTGGCGCAAAAGTAGCCTTTCAGGCTTTCTTTACCAAAAGCGAATACGGGAATTGGGCATTTGCCGGCAGTAACGAACAACTAAAACACTTCCATCAGCTCTTCCAAATGAGCAATCTCATAAGTAGGCTTTCGCTCATGAACCACTTTGTGAGGATTGTAATACACAGAATCCCATCCGGCATTAATAGCACCAAAAATATCTATATCTACCGCATCACCTATCATAATACTGTCCTCAACCCTAGCCCCCGATACATTCAAAGCATAATCGAATATGTCTTTATTAGGTTTGACACTATTACTGCATTCAGAGGTAATGAGGTGTTTAAAGTATCGGGCAATACCGGAATATTGCAATTTCATCCGCTGAGTAGTCTCAAAGCCATTGGTAATAAGGTGAAGTTCGTACCGCTCGCTGCAATAGTCGAGCAGTTCTTTAGCATGGGGTACCAGACGTGCCTGCGTAGGCAACATCTCCAAAAATGCTGTGCCAAGCTCATGAGCCAGGGTAGTATCTGCAATTTTGAAATCAAGCAGCATAAGCCACATGCGCTTCCATCTCAACTCATCTCTTTTTATATACCCTTTCCTGTAGCGTGCCCACAATTTGTCGTTGTGCGCATTGTAAGAACTAAAAAGTCCATCGAAATCTGGTATACCTCTCTCACTTAACTTAAATTCATCATATAACGAACGCAACGTTACTTCAGAATTTTTGTCAAAATCCCACAATGTATGGTCGAGGTCAAAAAAGAGATGTTTATATGTTTTTGTCATAAAAAGCGGTGTCGGTATGGAAACAGTGCAAAAGTAAAGCAAATTCAGGCACCCTTCGGGCTGAGAGAACAATCATTTCCATCTGAACATTTACTGATATTTTCGCATACAAACTGGGCAATAAACAGCAGTAATAAGTTATACATTTTTAAATACAATCAATATTCTATTAATAACTGTATAAAATCTCATTTTTTCCCATAAATTTGCCGTCCCTAACAAAATACTTAGCATAATTATACACAATACAAACCTACAATGGCTGTAATACAAACAATCAGAAATAAGTACGGAAAAATAGCGGGCGGGATAATCGCGGTTGCGTTGGTTGGTTTCATCGTTTCAGATGCGGCAAGTGGCTCTATGGCAAACTTTTTTAGCAATAGAGATCCTAACGTAATGGAAGTGAATGGCAAAAAAATTGACCCCAAAGAATATACCAGCCGCGTTCACGAGTATGAAATGATATACAACATGTATAATCAGGGACGTACTATTGATGAAGAGACTCGTGCAAACATGAGCGAACAGCTGGTACAGATGTTGGTATATGAAGCAGCAGTAGAAGATGAGTGTGACAAGCTTGGTATTGTAGTAACAGACGCCGAAAAAAATGATTTGATATATGGCGCTAATGCTGATCAAATGATTAGGCAATTTCAGTTGCAGCCGGGCACACCTCTTTTCAGCAATCCCGAAACCAACGCATTCGACCCGACCAGAGTTAGAGGATTTGAAAAAGAATTGGCAGACAACGGTTCCAAGATTGACCCGGATGGCAAAATCAGAGAACTTTGGGCCTCGGTTAAAAACTATGTACAACGTTCTGCAAGAGTGCGTAAGTTCACAGTTCTTTTTACCAACTCTGCATATGTTCCTAAATTTGAGATGAAGCGTTCGATGGCCGAGCAAAACGCTACCGCTTCTATTCAGTACTTACGTGTTCCTTACACCAGCGTAACTGACAACGAAGTAAAAGTTTCCGATGAGGAAATCAAAGCTTACATGAATGAACATGCTGCTCTGTATACCAATGACGAAGCAACGCGCAACATCGACTACGTTTCTTTTGAAATTGTTCCGGCAACTGCCGATTCTAATCGTATTCTGAATGCGCTTGCAGACCTTAGAGAAGATTTCCTTACTACGAAAGACAATAAATCATTTGTCAACAGCCGTAGCGATGAATTTAATTCTTACACAGAAACATTTTACAATAAACGCACATTTACATCGCGTTATGCCGATACTATCATGAAACTTCCCGTTGGCGACATTTATGGTCCTTATTACGAGAACGGCAGCTATAACTTAATTAAGGTTACAGACAGACAAGTACTTCCCGACTCGGCAAGAATACGCCACATCCTGGTGATGACACAGAGCCAGGGCAACGAAGTACGTAGCGAAGAGGCTGCTACCCAGCGTATGGATAGTGCAATTGCATTCCTTAACTCCGGCGTTCCTTTCGATAGCGTGGCACAACGCTTCTCAGACGATCAGGGAAGTATTGAAAAAGGTGGTGAATACACATTTACCCTAAGAGATCGTCCGGGTATCTCGAAGGAATTTGGCGACTTTGCTTTCGAAGGAAAAGTAGGCGAAAGCAAAAAGGTTAAAGTATCTAACGACAACTACTCAGGTTTCCATTACATTGAAATATTAGAGCACAATGGTATCGCTCCTAGCATCCAAATTGCAATTGTAGCGAAAAACCTTGTACCGAGCGATAGCACCGTAAATGCGCTTTATGGAAAAGCAAACGAATTTGCCGGAAAAAACACTACAGCAGACAAATTTAATGCTGCGGCAAAAGAGTTACATTATGATGTAAGAATTGGCGACAATGTAAAAGTAGCTGATTTCAGTATTAATGGTCTTGGACCGGCTCGCGAAATTGTTCGCTGGATGTATGAACATAATTTAGGAGACATTTCTGATGTATTCCAGTTGAGCGACAAGCGTTATGTTGTAGCTAAATTGTCTGCTATAAACGCAAAAGGACTTAAAGCACTAACAGCTGCTAACAAGCCAATGCTGGAGCAAAAAGTAAAAGAGCAAAAGAAAGCAAAATTAATTTCAGACAAATATGCCGGAAAGTCGCTTGAGGCTATTGCTGCTGAAACGCAACAGGAAGTGATGCAAAGTGACTCAGTAACACTTGCTGGAAAGTACATTCCAAACTTAGGTTATGAGCCGGCAGTAATAGGATATACCTTTGACAAATCGTTCCAACCCAATACAGTATCTCCGGGTATTATAGGACAAGGCGGAGTGTACTTTATTACTGTTTTGAATCGGGTTAACAACCCACTTCCTCCGGATGGTGGCATGATGGATCAGATTGTTGCGCAGCAACGTCGTCAAAGGGAAAATCAAATGAAGAACGTTATCGACCAGTCATTGCAGCAGTCTATTACCAAGAAAGCAAACGTCGAGTACTTTCCTTCAAACTTTTAAAAAAAAACAGAACTTAATAATCTTAAAAAAGGATTGTCGGAAATATCGGCAATCCTTTTTTATATTATGATTAGCATACAAATAACAACATTGTTCATCGAAAGCAATGTATATTTGCATGTACAACATATAGTTTATGGCTCAGCAAATTACTGAAGGCGTAGGTATTATGGTTGAAACCTTCTATCAACCTACTCACTCAAATCCATTAAAATGCGAACATTTCTTTGCTTACCGTATCACTATTGAGAACCTTACCATTTACCCTGTAAAACTACACAGCCGTCATTGGCATATTATCGACAGCAACGGCACGCACAAAGAGGTTCAGGGAGAAGGTGTGGTAGGAGAGCAACCGATAATACAACCGGGAGATACTTATCAATATAGTTCGGGAGTGAATATTCTTAGCGAAATAGGTAAAATGTATGGTACATACCTGATGGAAAACCTGTTCAACAAAAAGAAACTGACCATTAACATACCAGAATTTAAGCTGATAGTTCCGGCAAAATTAAACTAACACATCAAGCAACGTAATTCTGTGCTTAGTATAGTCATTAGACTTTACAGCTACCCTTCTTCCTGCAAATCATAGCGCCTTAACAGGTACTTACCCAATACATCAAACTCTACGTTTACCGTACTTCCCTTATCCACAGTACGGAAATTTGTATGCTCATATGTATAAGGGATTATAGTCACAGAACATGCTTCTTTACCTACATTAAAAACCGTAAGGCTAACACCATTCAGACAGATAGAACCTTTCTCAATTACCAATGGTGCCTGTGCAGCGGTAATCCGGAATGTGAACAACCAGCTTCCATCTAGTGTTTGCTTGTCTGTACAAACAACGGTACCATCTACATGCCCCTGAACAAAGTGCCCGTCTATCCTGTCACCTGCCCTTAACGAACGTTCTATATTTACCACATCTCCTACTTGCCAGGCACCTAAGTTTGTTTTGGCCAACGTCTCGGCTACAGCGGTCACTTTATAGCAATCCCCTTCAATATCTGTCACAGTCAGACAAACGCCATTGTGCGCTACACTCTGGTCTATCCTTAACTCCGGCGTTAATGAACTTTCTACGGTAAACGTAATATTGGAGCCTTCGTTACTATCAATGCCCCTGATAGTAGCCTGCGACTCTATAATACCTGTAAACATAAAATATTATCTTTTTATTGCTCTCCCTCTCCGTACCGTTGTGCCTGTGTCATTTCTTACAACCAGGTCTACGTAAACAAGAAAGCTATCTACTTTATCGCGTATCAATGTACCGATCACGGTATCCTGACTACGGCAAAAAATCTGGCCGGGGTTGGCAGTCAGCGAGTCGCCGACCGTAGTGTCTACAGTCGCCAGATACCTTTGCGTGGCGCTTACATATAACTCACCGCCGCCGGCACAAAAGCCCTTCACAACCATTTGCGTTTCGGATAGCTTTGTCACAGTTAGCACTGCAGAGTCAGCAGCCAGGTACAACTCCGATTCGGTATCGTAAGCGGTATCTTTAAAGTCGTAGATACCTTCAAATAAATCTGAAGGGTAATAGCAAACGGAATTATCGGCTATCCCGGGATAGCCCCAATTGTAATTGACCGCTTTGGGGTCATTGCAGTAATGATTTGAAAGCCGCGGATCCTCAACAGGTGCCGGATCCTTCCATTTATTGCACGAATACAGTATTCCTGATGTAACGAATAGCAACGAAAGTATTATGGCTGATTGAATACGCATATAGGTAAGTCACTTAAAACCGAACAGGTCTTAACTGTAAACGGAATTTCTTCAAAATTATTTAAAATGCACGTCAATTGGCACATTTATTTTGTGCTCCGTAATAACTGTGCAATAATTGTGCCGATATTCCGATTGTTTTTACGACTGCTACAAACCTGTTTGCTTAATTAATTCTGCCTCTTCAATAAGCCCGGTATGAGACCATTCCAGCTTACCATTATGATACAGCTCTAAGTACGGTATGCGAGCTATGTTCTTTTTGCTCATCAGTAGTTTATTTTCATCTGCATCTACTTTTACCAACGACATAGACTTGTTTCTGTCATGCACGTACTTTTCCACTATTGGTGCCAGTGTTTTACACGGCACGCACCACTTAGCATTATAATCCACCAGCACGTAAGTATTTGTAGATACCAGCTTCCCAAACGCCTCTTCAGACATCCCTGCGGTATTCGCAGCTTCATTTGCTCCGGCTACAGCTTTCCCTGCACGCTCCCAACTCATCATACCACCATCCATATTATAAACTTCCCTGAAGCCCATTTCTGCCAACCTATCAGCAGCAGCACTACTTCTGCCGCCGGATAAGCAATACACATATACAGGTTTTGTCTTGTCAAATTCACCTACTCTGGCCGCAAAGTCACCCGAATTAATGTTGATATTCACAGCGTTTTTCAGATGCCCGCCGGAGTACTCTCCCGGCGTCCGCACATCAAACAACTGAATTTCGCTCGCTGCCTGAATCTTCTTTTCAAACTCATTTACACTGATACTTCGATTAATTGTTGTATTTCCTTCTTTGCCACCTTCGCTTACGTTTTGGCAGGAAGCAACAACTGTTAGTGCCAGTAACAATCCAATAAACCCTACTCTAATCATAAAATAAATATTAAAAAAACGAACCAATAATAAATGAAGAAACCCATTGGTACTGTCCGCGACCTATTGTGAGAAAATCAGCTATTTATACTATGCCGGTTTAAACGACTCCCAATAATCTCTCGGCGTGACAATTTTCGTATCCTCGTAGTTAGAGAAAACAAAATCGTTATTGTTACCCGTTATCAAGAAATCCGCATTACATTCAAGAGCAAGTTCCAGCAACATATTATCATCTGTGTCTTTAATTATAGCTACCTGCTTCGTTGGTTGAAAGAAAGTTGCATTTCGCTCTATATCCAAAAGAATGCTATTTGCCTTTAATCTAAAATCAGGAAATCTTGCAAACTTATCCCGGCTTAAGACCTCAAAATATTCTGCCATTAAACTATCAGACATACACAACTGAAAGTTCCTTTCTAAATACAATTCCATCAAAATGAGGTACGGAAAATTTCGCTGAATTAAAGCTGAAACTATTACGTTTGTATCAAGAATCACCCTTTGCATTATTCCGAACAGCGTTTACTTCCCTTGTAATATCAGCCATAGTCATTTTAGAAAGACCGTACTTCTCAGCCAGGGCGATACTCTCGTTAAGGTTTTGTTTCGCAATCTCCTTACTCAATATATCAAGCAAATCCGAGAACGAAAAATCTTCCTTCTTGAGACCGAATTTATTAAACTCCAACTCCGATATTGATACACTAAGTGTCTTCATTTCTCCCCTTTTCGTTAAACCAAAGATACCCATTCTTTAGTAACAAGCCAACGAATAGCGTGCAGTCCGAATACTATCACCCCTTGTGCTGCTCTATCACCCCTTTCAGGTAATTAGCCTGCACAACACCAGACTGCCGCCACAATACTTTCCCCTCTTTAAAGAGTATCAGGGTTGGTACGCCGGAGATGTTGTAAGCGCTTGAAAGAGCAGGGTTCTTATCTACGTCTATCTTCAGGATAGTTGCTGCATCACCAATGCTGTCCTTCAATTGCTTCAGAATGGGCGCCATCATCTTACACGGCCCGCACCACTCGGCCGAAAAGTCTACCAACACCGGCTTTGCGTCCTTAATAAGTTCTGAAAATGGTTTATTTGTCATAATATATTATTTTATTTCTTCATATTCAATTGCATCGTCTGCAACCGCAGACGACATTTCTTTTGGGCCTCTGGCCGGCGAACATCCTTGAGCGCCGCAGCAACCTGTATCCGTTACCGCCTGGTACAAAAAGAAAGCACTAAAAGCTCCTATCATCCAATCTTTCGATTGGAAAGCAGCCACCAGCATCCCACCTCCTACCAACAGCCGGAATATTCGCATAAAATGCCAATTCGTCAACAGTTTTTCTTTTATCGTGTTCATCATTTTTCAAATTTTTTAAGCTGCATCCAGCTACCTCCGTTATGCACTTCTGTAAACCCGTTAGCCTTCAGCATAGATTTTGCAGAACCACTTCTCATACCCGAGGCGCAACAAGTAATAATCGGCTTATCTTTCTTCAACTTCGACAAATGAGCACCTAAGCCCGCCAATGGAATATTTACTGACCCCTTTACATGCCCACTTGCATACTCTCCGGTAGTCCTAACGTCTATAATAATACCTCCCTTGGCAATAACATCACCCAGATCTGTTTTGGGACCCATTCCCAACATTTTTTTTAATGCGTCTATCATTATTTATATGTTTTTTAAAATTACGAATATTAGCCAAAAGCACTACCCTGCATCTTTGTCTGCTTTTGCAGGTGACTTTTTAATTATGCTCAACAATAAAGCCCCCATCACGGCACCATAAACTGTGCTGATATAGGGACTGGAGGTAATGGGGCAGCTTCCGGACGCACACCCTACAAAATACCAATAGCACCATCCGCCTACTGCCCCTGCTATCAGCCCCATTAACTCCATTTTATATCTTGAAATCACTTTTTGTTTTTTGATTTTGTACAAATGTAGGAACAACACAAAGCCTGATTCGGAACATTTGTTGTATACAGACGCCGAAACACACGCAAATCTTGTTAACATTCAGCCAAAATGCTTAAATCAAAAAAGTCGGGAGGGAGATACTAACCGTCAACATTCATCGTTACATTTGATTAGCAAAATACTGATGTTATGGTAACCAATTTAAGCGAAAACAATTCATTAGTTGCACAATGGATGTGTGAACTACGAAGTACAGCTATTCAGACAGACAGGTCCCGTTTCCGTAACAACCTGAAACGCATTGGTCAGGTAGCTGCCTACGAAATAAGTAAATTGCTGCCCTATACCGAACAGCAAACAACTACACCGCTTGAAACCACAACTTGTCATGTACTGCAATCACATCCTGTTTTGGCAACCATTCTGCGAGCAGGAATACCACTTTATGAAGGGTTGTTGAGTTATTACGACAATGCAGACAGCGCATTTATAGGTGCTTATCGCAAGCACGACACAGAGGAATCATTTCATGTAGAACAAGGCTACATAGCCTGTCCCGATCTTACCAACCGGCCACTTATAATGGCAGACCCTATGCTCGCCACCGGTTCATCGATGGCGCAAGGTTTATCTACGCTACTGGAGCACGGCAAGCCGTCACAAATTCATATTGTTTGCGTGGTCGCAGCACCCGAAGGAATCGAAATGATGCAAACAGCCGATCCCCATGCTCATTTGTGGATAGGTGCCATTGACTCAGGGCTCAACGACCAAAAATATATAGTACCCGGACTCGGAGATGCGGGAGATCTCTGCTACGGTGAAAAACTGCAGCATTAGTAATACTCAATTTAACGCCAACTCACCCCTACCTCACCACCAACAACTGCCTGCTATGTACCGCACCTGTGGTGGTAATGCAATAAATACCGGGTGCAAGTCGCTCCCGACAAACAATACGCCTATTGCTGCTGAGTGTCGCATGCCAGACTTGTCTGCCAAGTAAATCTGTCATAGAAACCGCTACCTGCTCACTCCTATTGCCTCCGCTTACTGCTATCGTAAATGCTCCTGTTGCGGGGTTGGGGAATATATCTATACTCGCTTGTCGGATTGGGCTGTTGTCAAGCCCGGTTGCGCAGTCTTCGGGTGAGACTATGGTTACTGCACGGGGGGCATGTAACGTACCACATACATTCGTAAATGAATACGATATAACGCCCACACCTGCCGATACTGCCGTCACCAAGCCATCTGAACCTATGGTAGCTACAGCACCATCGCTGCTACTCCATGTACCATCTCTAAGCGTGGAATAAAAGAAAGCCGTATCACCAACACAAAGCGTATCCTTGCCCCATACACCCGCAGACTCCGGCAGTGTGCATACCTGAACACAGATAGTAGTATAGTCAACAGATACTGTATCATCAACACGTACCACAAAGGTGTCTGTACCAACATAGCCGGGGTCTGGGACATAGGTTGCGCTGCCGGGACTTACAAGACCGCCGGTAGAAGTCATACTGCCCGGGGCTGTTACCGTACCATGAGCAGGATGCTCTACTAATACCCACGATAATGGCTGACCTACATCTGCATCTGTTGCAGGGAGCAAACCACTGATGTCGTACGTAGCATCATGACACATCTCAAAAGCCTGCAATGCACCTCCGGCAAATGCGGGTACACGATTGCCACTATTCGATATTTTGCGGATGCGATGATTGAGTACATCCGTCACATACATAGTGCCATCGGCCAGGCGCGCAACATTGTTTACAGCGTCAAAAAGTGCCGCCGTTGCCGGCCCACCATCGCCTGCATAACCGCCCATACCGCCCATACCTGCTATGGTGGTGATGATACCCGCGGAATTTATCCTACGCACACAATTATTAAGTTGATCGCTGATATACAAATTACCTAAGCCATCAACAAGGGGCCAGTTTGGTCCATAAAATGATGCCGCCGTTGCCGGTCCACCATCGCCACTGAAGCCAACAGAGCCGTTACCGGCAATGGTAGTGATAACGCCGGCAGTATCTATCTTACGAACATGATAAACAGTACACATATACAAATTACCGAAATAATCCACCGCCAGCCCATGAGGACTTATACTTGCTGCGGTTGCAGGCCCACCGTCGCCTGTATGTCCGGGCGTACCATTACCTGCTATATTGGTAATAATTCCCATAGTATCTATCTTACGGATTCGCGCGCTTCCATCCGCAAAATAGATATTTCCATGACGGTCTATGGTCATCCGACTAGCACTAATTTGCGCAGCAGTTGCGGGACCGCCGTCGCCCGAAGATCCGAATGTTCCGACGCCTGCTATGGTAGTAACTATACCGAATGTATCTATCTTTCGGATATAGTAATTCAGATAGTCTTGAGTAGATACATAAATATTTCCAATCCCGTCAACAGCAATGGATGTTTCCAAAGGCAACGACAATGATGTTGCAGGACTGCCATCACCCGGATATGGACCTGTAACGCCCGTACCTGCAATAGTGGAAATAGTCCCATCTGCCGCAATTTTTCTAACTCTGGTATTCAAAAAATCCCAGAAACAAAGACTCCCATGAACATAAGGATATACAAGCACCGGTCTATTCAGCTCCGCAGATGCTGCCGGTCCACCGTCTCCGCTAAAACCTGCCACTCCTATACCAGCAATAGTGGTTATTGTTTGTGCTCGGGTGGACGATACTCCGAGCGTAATGAAACAAGTAAACACTATTAAATATTTACATTTCTTTTTCATGACTTTAGCATTTTAAGGTTCAAGGGTTAGTTGAAAGCCAACTAATTCCTTCAATGTGAACCTACGCACTTATTAAAACTCTTTTTCAATGACAGTCTCTAATTGAATGTAATCTTCACATTATCCATTGGTCATCGTCAATCAACTAGGTCAGGAGCTCTGATATGTTTTCCCAAACGGGTCGCGGAGGGGGGGGGGGACGAATTTAACACTGAAAAATATTTTTAATAAATATATTACTTATGCATGGTAATATTAATAACCTTAAATTTGTTAACAATTTAATAACATTTAAGGTATAAGAAACATTGCTTCTCCGTACGTTCTACAAATCGCTACTCGGTGTGGGTTCGGTAAAACTAATATAGCACTTCTACGCTATGATACACCTAGTAACATGAAAGAGATTGAACTCAAAATCGGACATGCCTGATACCTGACGTTATTAGAAAAATTACGGCAATAATCAAGCTATTGGTAAGAAATTTGTCACTTTATGTGCTACCTATATGGCTATGTGTCAAATAGATTTTAATTAATCCCCAAAATCTGATAGTTTCGCCCTTAGAAAAGAGTTGTTTCATGAGTGATATTAGAAATAATTGGACTACAGAAGAAATTCGTGCTATATATGAGCGACCGCTGCTACAGTTAATGATGGACGCAGCCGAGGTTCATAAAGCAAACCACAAATTCGGAGAGGTACAGATAAGTAGCTTGCTTTCTATTAAAACCGGCGGCTGCACTGAAGACTGCTCTTATTGTCCGCAGGCGGCTCGTTTCCATACGGGCGTGGAAGTACACGCACTCCTAAAAACAGAGCAGGTCGTAACTGCCGCACAAGCAGCAAAAGAAGGCGGTGCGTCCCGGTTTTGTATGGGTGCAGCATGGAGAGAAGTACGCGATAATCGCGACTTCGACCGCGTGATTGAAATGGTGAAAGAGGTAAACAAACTCGACATGGAAGTGTGCTGTACACTCGGCATGCTTACAACTCATCAGGCAAAACGCCTTGCGGAAGCCGGGCTATACGCATACAATCACAATATCGACACTTCCGAAGAACATTATAGCGAAGTAATATCTACCCGTACTTATGACGACCGCCTCAACACTATTGACAGTGTGCGCAAGGCAGGCATAACAGTATGTAGTGGTGGTATTATCGGATTAGGCGAAACTGACGAAGACCGAATTGGCATGCTGCATACGCTGGTAAATATGCCGCATCACCCCGAATCTGTGCCTATTAATGCACTGGTACCGGTAGAAGGCACACCATTGGCAGACAACAAGCGAGTTCCATTCGACGAGCTGGTACGAATGGTAGCAACAGCACGCATTTTGATGCCTAAATCTGCAGTTCGCCTTTCAGCTGGCAGGTTAGAACTTTCTATTGCGGAGCAGGGCATGTGTTTTATGGCAGGAGCTAATTCTATTTTTGCTGGCGACAAGCTACTAACTACCGGCAACCCTGAGTTTGACATTGACAAGGAAATGTTCCGGGTGCTGGGGCTGACATCAAAAGCAGCATTTGCCGACCGCAAAGCAACTACCGGCGAAAAGAAGAATCAATTGCAGCATGAACCGTGTTGAGCAATACCTGAATAACCGCCTTAACGAACGAATACAAGCAGGCAATCTGCGAAGACTCCCCGAAAATCGGGAGGGTATCGATTTTTGCTCTAATGACTATCTGGGGATAGCAACAAAACACTTGCTCGCACTACCCGAAAACAAAAGTACCGGTTGCACCGGTGCAACCGGTGCAACCGGTGCAAGGCTACTGTCGGGCAATAGTTCCGAAATGGAAGAGCTCGAAACTACGATCGCAACTTTCCATAATGCGGAAGCGGCATTACTGTTTAACTCGGGCTATAATGCCAACACAGGACTGTTCTCTGCAATAGCTTCCAGAAGCACCGTATTCCTTTACGACGAACTAAGCCATGCCAGCATTATAGACGGCATCCGCCAAAGCCAGTGCAAAAACAAATATCGGTTTAACCACAACGACCTTGCAGCGTTAGAAGAGTTGCTCCAGAAGCATACCAATGATACTGATAGCGTCATCGTTGCCATAGAGACTGTTTATTCTATGGACGGCGACGTAGCACCATTACGAGAGATAGTTGAGCTGTGTGAGCAATACGGTGCGCTGCTCATAGCCGATGAAGCACATGCAACAGGCGTAATCGGAAATAGGGGAGAAGGTCTTGTCGCCTCGCTTGGTTTACAAAACCGGGTATTTGCAAGAGTACACACTTTTGGCAAAGCATTAGGCTGCCATGGTGCTGCCGTATTAGGTAGCGCGCTGTTAAAGCAGTACCTGCTCAATTTTGCCAGAACACTGATATATACCACTGCCCTACCAGGTCAGTCGGTACAGGCAATAAAAGCAGCATATACATTTCTATCGGCACCGGAGTTCACCAACAAATCGCTACAGGAACTCACTCAGTATTTCAAAAGCAAAGCTCAGGAAGCTGGAATAGCCGGGCTCATAGACAGCAATACGCCGATACAACCATTGGTAATCGGCGACAACAACCAAACACGACAATTAGCCCAACAGCTGCAGGACGCAGGTATACTTGTACACCCTATTATGTACCCGACCGTACCAGAGGGAAAAGCAAGGCTGCGTATATGCCTGCACACCTTCAACACACACGATGAAATAGATTTGCTCATAAAACTTCTGTCGGCATGAACTCCGCTACACCGCACAAAATCGCTATAGCAGGCATACACACAGGCATTGGCAAAACAATTGTTTCTGCAGTATTAACCGAGGCACTCGGTGCCGACTATTGGAAACCCGTGCAGGCGGGGCTGGAAGAGCGGGATACAGATTTGGTCGGTAGTTTAATTTCAAACGGAGAGCAACGGGTACACCCCGAAGCCGTAATGCTAAAGAACCCAATGTCACCGCATGCAGCAGCAGAAATAGAAGGCATCAAAATAGACTACGAGCGTTTCACATTCCCCGAAACAGCAAACAAACTGATTATAGAAACAGCCGGCGGCATACATTCTCCTATTTCTGCAACAAAGACAATGGCCGACTTTATTGCGCACTACAACCTGCCGGTCGTATTGGTATCTCAGAACTACTTAGGTAGTATCAATCACACCATAGCAACTATTGAGGTATTAAGAAGCCGGAACATCCCGATACTTGGGTTAATTATTAACGGCGCAGAAAATGCAGCGTCGGAGTCATTTATAGAGCAATACACTTCTGTAAATGTCTTGGCTCGCATACCACACTTTACTAACCTGACACACAGTGCCATTGCCACGTGTGCAGCGCATGTCAAACCCGAGTTGCTTAACAAATTGTCCTAGGCAAGACTACGGAAGTCCACCGGCACTAACTTACTTACTCCGGGGTCTTGCATCGTAACACCGTATATCACGTCCACAGCAGCCATAGTCTGCTTGTTGTGGGTAACTATGATAAACTGCGAGTTGTCTGAGAACTTACGTATCATCTGCGTAAACTTGCCAACATTTGCATCATCGAGCGGAGCATCCACCTCATCCAGAATACAGAATGGTGCCGGCTTGATGAGATATATCGCAAACAAGAAAGCCGTGGACGTAAGCGTCTTTTCTCCTCCCGAAAGTTGTGTGAGCGTACTTGGCTTCTTTCCTTTTGGCTGCGCGTATATTTCTATACCGCTATCTGCTATATTGTTGGGGTCAGTCAGTCGCAGGTCACAATTATCTTCGGCCGTAAACAACGCCTTAAACACCTCAACGAAGTTTGTACGTACCAGATCAAATGTCTCTTTGAATTTAGCATTTGCCGTGTTCTCCACTTCCTCGATTGTAGACAACAGCGACTCCTTGGCATCAACCAAATCATCCCGCTGCTCTACGATAAAGTCATTGCGGACTTTCATCTCGCTATATGCTTCTATGGCAGTGGGGTTTACTTCACCCATATTATCCAACCGCTTCTTCATTTTTTCAGCGGCAATCGTCAGGTCTTCTATCGAATCTTCCCCGGTTCTCGGCTCTTCCAGCACATCGTCAAGCACTACTTTAAACTCTATCGACAACCGCTCACTCATTCCCGCAACCTTCAGCTTCATAGAGCTCAGCTGTTCCTTAATGCTGTTCAGCAATGTCTCCGCCTGATCCTTTTCTCTGCGCTTTTGGTTCAGGTTACTTTCCTGCTCTCCTATAGCACTACGCATCGTGTAATACGCCTGATCCTTTTCATTCAGTTCCTTCTCTTCCTTCTCCTTTTTGCTCAGCAATTCGTACAACTCATTATCACCGCTATGCAAAAGCGCTCCTGTTTCTTCAAGCTGCGTACTTATCTGCCCGAGCTGTTGGGTATTCGTCGTTATCTGCTGTTTCAGATCTACCAACTGATTGTTCCGGAATTGTATTTCCTGTTTCAGGTTTTCCAGTTTGCTTTGCTGGCGTGTCACAGCCAGGTTTTGCGTATTGTACTTTTGCGTCACCTCATTAAACGCTACCTCTACCGACTTAAACTCTTCCTCTGCAACCTGAATCTTTTCCTGCAGACCCTTCATCTCTTCAGTCAACGTTTCCAGCGACTCCCTGGTATCCTGAATACTATGGTGCGTATCGTCAAGCTGCTCCTGTATCTCTGCTATTCTACGCTCTCCGTTTACATTCAAATGCTCAAAGTTTTCAATCCTGTTACCAAGATTTACCACCTGATTCTGCAATGTATTTACATCGCGCTTTGCCTGCTCTATTTCCTTGTCATTCAGCTCCATATTGAAGCCCGTAATCAACGTCTGCGTATCCGCCACATACTGCTTCAATTCACTTGTTGTCTTTGTCAGGTCTTCTATCTCTTTGGCAAGGCGCTCTAAGTTCTTTGCACGTCCTATTTTATTCCCTTCAAACAATCCGATAGAGCCTCCACCCAAGGTATATTTGCCACGAATCATCCTGCCGGTCTTGCTCACCAATACGTTGCCGTTCTTAAGATCCACAGCAGACATATCTGTACCTTCATCTGTAATATATACATGGCCCAACAGTCGCTCTGCCAGTGCTTTGTATTGCTCATCTACCGTCACCACGTCCAATGCAGGCACTGCACCGACGGGCGCATCGGCAGCCGAATGCGTATATGCACCTAAATGGTCCAGAATAAAGAAGTTTGCCTTACCCTTTTTGTTCGTATCTAATAGGGACACCGCCTTGGCAGCTTCCCCTGGATTCGCAACTAAGTAATAGTTCAAGTAACTATCCAGTACATTCTCCAATGCCGTCCGGTACTCATTCTGTACAACAAACACATCAGACAATAACGGTGCTGAGTTGTCCCACTCCTTATTCTTCTTCAGAAACTTAATACTATCAGGGTAGCCTTCCAGACTCTCAACCAGCGACTTCAACAAGTCATGTTCATTGCGCCTGCTGTCTAACTTTCTGTTCTCTTCTACCAGCTTGGCACGCAAGCTCTCCATCTGCTCCTGACTCTCTAGTATCTTTGCCTTTACCTCTTCATGTTTGGTAACAAGGTCCTGCAGCTCGCCCTGCCTGTCCTCCAGACTATCTTCCGTTTCTTTCTTCTCTGCACTCAATTGGGTTATTTGTGTACCCCGCTGTGCCATTTCGGTCTGAACCTGCTGCATACTACGTTGCAGATTCATAACAGACGTATCGGCAACGGCCACCTTTTTCTCCGCCTCAAATTGTCCACGCTGGCGCTGCTGAAACTCACTGCGCATAACCTCTAAGGCACGCTTCTTTTCATCAAAAGCCTGACGCTTTTCATCAGCATTAGCACGCAGCGTTTCCAACTCCGTTTTTATCTGCTCCAGCACCTCATTTTCTTCACCTATTTGTTCCTGAGAAAATGCAATTGACTCTTCCAACTTCGCTGACTGTCCGCCGGCACCCGCCAAAAACTCTTTCAGGTTTTTCTCACGTTCTTTCAGATGCTCTAATCGTTGCGCAGCCAATTTCTTATCACTCTCTAACTGACGAATCCTACCAACCAACTCATTAAACCGCTTTTGCAAGCCATTCAACTCTTGCTCCTTTTCTATCAGCTTCACTTTTTGCTGCTCCACCGATGCTTCCTCTGTAGCTACCAACGCCTCCAATTGCGTACGCCTATTGGTTTCCGCATCATTCTGATCATTCAGTGTCTTGTACTGCTCATTAAAGTGCTCCAGCGACGCTTTTGCCAACTCTATACTAACCGCCTTATACTCATTCTTAACCTGGTAAAAACGCTCCGCCTTCTTCGCCTGACTCTCTAATGTCCGTAGGTTATTACCTATCTCAAACAACAAGTCCTCAATGCGCGATATATCCTGTTCAGTCGCAGCTAGTTTTTGTTTCGCCTCTTTCTTTCGGGTTTTATAAATGGAAATACCAGCTGCCTGCTCCAGCATTCTACGTCGGGCGCCTTCTTTATCTTTGATGATATCATCTACCATCCCAAGCTCTATGATAGCATAGGAGTCATTGCTCACACCTGTATCGAGGAACAGATTGTGTATGTCTTTCAGGCGGCAGCTTACATCATTCAGCCGATATTCACTTTCACCATTCTTATAAAACTTGCGGGTAATTGTTACTGTCGTAAACTCTGTCGGCAGCAGATTGCGGGTATTCTCAAAAGTGAGTGATACCTCAGCCATGCCCGATGCATTTCGTGTACGGGAACCATTAAAAATCAAATCATCCAGATTATCAGAACGAAGCGACTTTATCTTATGCTCACCTATCACCCACCGTATTGCATCTACGATGTTCGACTTGCCACAACCATTAGGACCTACTATCCCCGTAATGGGGTTATCTAATAGGATATGGGTTTTATCCGCAAAGGACTTAAACCCCTTTATCTCAAGTGATTTTAACTTCAACGCAATTATATTTAGAGGGAAACAAAAGTAACTAATGTTACCGCAAAAGTGAAAAGTGATTTTGTATTTATATATAACTATATACAAATACAAAATTAGCAGGGCAAAAGCATTTTTTACATCGAAGCAAAAGTTTCTACAGCGTGACCATTTTGTTTAAGGACGTACTCAGCACAAATACACCACAGCAACACCCAAATCGGCATTATACAAATGCCGAAACGAGCCACCAAACTTTTTACAGCATTTCCCATAGTGGCCTCTTCCCGGCGTGTGGTGGCTTTTGTGTCAGGCAGGAACACGGAGAAAGTAAGAGATTTTCCTTGCTCATATGTGTATCACCCTATCTCAATGAAGGGCGGAGACGCGGTGGCGACATAAAGGACGAGGCAATCTACTTTCTCAATTCAATTGTACTTACAATATCCGATGAGTGAATCTCCGCAATATCAGACAAGTTACCAATACTTAATGCAAGTGGTAATGTTTCTTTCCGGTTTACATATATCCGAAACTCCTTTTGATACTCATATTTATCTTGCTTCTGAAAAAGATGAATAGGACCATTTACTTCAAACCGATTATAATACTCCACAAAGCCAAATCTATGATTCAGTTTCAATTGATTAAGCTTGTATTCTATCCTTTTAAGAAACTCACCAGGTTGTTTTATCAATAGAAAATGAGACCCAAAACTTTTGACTCTTTCGTCAACGAAAAAATCGCTTGGTGTTTCGAAGCCATATGAAGAAACACAATACAAACTATAGATATTTCCATAAACCTTGTCGTGTGACAACGGTAAGTGAATGCTGAGATAATCAATTTTATTGCCAGCAATTTCAAAATGACCAGGAAGAGAGTTTGCAATTGATTTAACACCTTCGTATGAATCCCCCCGAAAGCCATCTTCCTCAATTTCTCGAAAATATTGAATCGGGTTAATGTGAACGGTACCATTTTCAAACAAATCAATAATGTGGTCATTATGACCAAATTTCAAAAACATCAAAATGGTATATTTTCTATTCATGTGCATTTTATACTTCAACAAGAGGTTTAGCTAACGAATATAACGAAGTTCGTCCAACAGCTACGCATCTTTTACACTTTCTCCTGTCACCTCCGAACCTCTGCCCTTCAGCAAGACTCGGTGATGCTGTTAATTCACGCAAGTGTCGCAAAGCACTCAATACCAACAAAAGACATCGAATTGATATAAAAACGAAAAAGGGAATTCAAATGATCTTCTTTTATTCGCTCAACCAATTCCACTGGTTAATTTAGTTTCTAATATACTAAAACAAGATTTTTAGATTTGGGAGACTATCTCAATAAAAACATACAATATTATTTGTATGTTGACAAAAATTATTTTCCACCCCAACCAGACCAATGCAAAAAAACTACCCCAAGAAAGCTGCAAAAAAGCCGACACAAAATAAAAAATGCATATTTATATGTGGCATTCATAGCATTATTGTAAAAGAAGATTTAAGAGAAGGCATCTTGATTTCGCCTAGCGATGAAAACCAAGAAATGCCAAAAATTAAATTGACGAACAACAAATACAAGATTCGTTCGCTACTAGATACCTTAAACCCAGACATGACTAAGTTAATAGGGGTGATTGAAGTGAATCACTTACTCAATAATTATCCAATAGTCGCCTATTTCGAAAGCGATTTTGATGGTGAAAAAACTACATCTATACAGTATTTAAACCTACATTTACTTCTGCTGAAGGCCTATTTTATTTGCCTTTGGGTAGAGAAAGATAATGCTGCAGACTTCGACATAGGGTTTCTAGCTTTTACAAATCAATCGGGTGACCTTGAAGTCTCCTCTAACGTAATGACAAACGCCAATTTTAACTCAAATGGAAAAACGGAAGCGACGGTGTTTACTAAAGACCAACTAGTTTCGGCGCTACAGTTTCTATCAAATTTTGTCCTTGTCGAGTATCAAGATGCGACACAAATCTTTAACGCATCAAGTGTTCATCGCCGCGCGATTGCTATCTATTTTATCCAAAGTGCTCGCTGTACAAATGACTTAGGAATTAAAGCAGCAAACTATTGCTCAATGCTTGAGTCTCTATTCGCCAATGGGGACACCTCAGAACTATCACATAGACTTTCTGAAAGAGTTTCAAAATTCTTACGGGAAAACTTACGGGAAAGAATAGAACTATACAAGACATTGAAGAAGTTATATAATCTACGATCAAAGGTTGTCCATGGCGCAAACTATAAGGTACCAGGAGAGAATGAACTCACTACACTAGTGGAGACGGCTGACTTAATTAGTAGAGAAATTATGGCTTATTGCCTATCAACAAGAGAAGACAACATCTTCGAAAAATCTGTTGAAGACCTAAACAACTACTTCCTAACTCTTTCGCTTCAATAAAGAAATGACTATAAACCGTTCTTACAATTCACAGATTCCCTTTGTTTCCGACCCCTCCGAGCTTCCACCCTTCAGCAGGACTCGGAAATACGATTGTCGGACTGGCTTACATACCGATAATGTCACCAGGCTTATTAAGTCGTAGAGCGATTTGCAACCGGAATCAAAATGTGGATATCCTACCCTGCCATTTGCTCGATATGGCTTGATTTTTGATGCATTTACAACTACTGCCAAACTCAGCTTGGCGTAGTGTCTCACTACGTCACTCCGGTGATCAATCTCCCGATTGGCGAAACGTTCCCACCAACTCTGCGTTTGCCGTAGGTTTACCTACGGCGAGAATGGCAGTCGGTTTCTGACCGACGAAAACCAAAATCAAAATGTGGATATCCTCCCTGCCATTCACACTTTTCGGCTTGATTTTTGATGCGTATTCTACTTTAAACCACACCATGTCATTATGCCAATTTCAAAAACAGTACCACAAAAAAAACGAACACCCTACAGTACCGATCCCACACCTGAGAATTGCCCATTTCTATGGCAAAAAGTGCGCAAAGAATGCGCAATTTTGCTCGGCATTTACAACACAACTAACTGATTATCAATGCCAACATGTGCAAAAAGAAACTTATTGCGCACCCACAATAAAACCGGCGACAAACCAGGTTTACTCTTCAAATTCGAGTAAAGCACCTACTTCTTAATAAATTTTTCAGAAACAACTCCGTTCACCCTGACGATGTAAACGCCCTGAGGCAAATCAGCCAAATCAACATTTACATTATTGTGGCTGCCTTTCAAAGAAAGAACCTCCTGCCCTAATACATTACAAATGGACAACGCAAATATTTTTTCCGACCAGGTAACCGTCAATTCATCAGTAGCCGGGTTCGGGTATAAAACCAAACGGCTTGATTCGGCAACACTCAACTCCCCGACTTCCGCTGCATCGCACGACGGCTCGTACTTATACTTTGCTACAAACATAGTTCCCGAGGCATCGTTTGTCAACGTTTCACTTCCTAAGGTTATTATTGAGTTGTATTGGCCTCCCAAATATAAATGACTTTGGTTGTCTACGCTTATTCCGGTGAACCCAAAATCGGAGCCTCCACTACCCAGAACCATACTGGTCAGGTAATTGCCATACTGGTCGTAGCCAACAACAAACGCAGGTGCCGTAGCATCACCAGGAACAAAATTCTCATGACCTTCAAAACTCACTGATCCGCCTGTGAAAATTTTTCCAAATACCCAAACGTTATTACATCGGTCTGTCGTCATGTCGTCACCGCAACTTTCGCCGGGACCTGTAAAAGTCTTCGTGAGTATCAGTTCTCCGTCATCATTATATTTACGGAAAACCCCATGATTCTCGCCCATAGTAAGATAAGTATTCTCGTCTCTGTCAATAGTTATCCCTCTTGGATAAAAGTCTCTTGCCGGCCCCATTGACGTTATCCATTTCACATTACCAGAGCTGTCATACTTAATCAGAAACGAAGGATAAGTACTTACCGTTGTGCTGCCATATGTTATACTTCCCGTACCTCCTATTCCCAATATAGCAACACCACCATTTTCAGAAACTGCCGAAGAAGCAACAACACCGCCCTCTCTTCCGGTTTTTGCCGGCCCGAAATTTCTTGCCCAAACCTGAGTTCCATCTGCCCTGTATTTTACTAATAATACATCGGTACCGCCAAACGCATTATGGTTGACAAGTGTATCTGAACCCATTGTTATTCGAGGAGCACCAAAATTTCCGGTCAGATACAAATTTCCGGCACCGTCAACGCCGAGACCTCTCGGAAAAACATCTTGACTCAGAAACTTATACCATATAATTGTGCCGGTTGGAGACAATTTCAGCAACAAGACCCTAACACCATTAGCAACCAATAGAGGGCCGCTATATATGGGAGGGGCAGTTATACCAAGGGGACCGACAGACCCCGATGAGACACATTGCATCAGGATATAAGCGTTGTCCTTATTATCCGCAGCCACAGCCATGGGGTTTACATATGTAGTACGCGAGGAAAGCACCCATTTATAGTGCCCATCCGCGTCAATCTTAGCAAAAATTAGTTGTTGGCTTTCATCCGGATTGGATATCACAAAGTCACCAAACTTTGCAGTAGTTCCATAATTATTACCGCAGAGAAACGAATTGCCGAACTTATTTGTAACAAAATTGGGCTGTCCGAAACCCCAGGAACCCCAGTCTACACTGTAACTACCGGTCGCCCATTGCCAGCCAACCTGACAAAACACACTTAACGGAATTAAGTTTGCAAGCAATAATATCAGACAATATTTCCGGGCTATATTTTTCATAATCACAATATCGGGTAAGAACTAAAGTTACGGATTAAATGTGAACACATATAACATATCAAAACATGGAAACAAACTGCTCTCAATAACGAATCACAAACAGTGTTAATCTGTCACCGCCGACAGCGTTGATAATGCCCCTGTTTTATAGTCAATTTGGCATAAGCTCGTTGCTCCCCGTTTCACCAAAATGCAAATTACAATGTACATTTACTTCCCTCAACAACAAACAATTAATAGCGCCGCATATGGATAGTGCCGACTTAATGCAATTACTCGCGGGCATTGCTTTATTCATTTTTTCGATGTCTCTGCTGGAGGACTCCCTGAAACAGATTGCGGGCAGGCCATTCAAACAGTTTCTTCAGCGACAAACCCGTAATAAAATCCGAGCGATAGCAAGCGGCACCGTTGTTACTGCTTTTCTGCAAAGTAGCTCTGTGGTACTGCTTATGGTGCTTTCATTCGTTGGGGCCGGTGTTATGAGTATGCGCAATGCCCTTGCTGTTACCCTCGGCGCCAATCTCGGTACCACATTAGATAGCTGGGTTGTTGCAACACTTGGGTTCAAAGTAGAGCTCAATACTATTTCATTCCCCATCCTTGTATTTGCCCTGCTCGTAAAGGTATTCCTGCCCAGCAATAACAACATTAAAAACCTGACAAACTTCATTATCGGCGTAGGGCTGCTGTTTATCGGGCTTGAATGGATGAAGCTGAGTGTAACAGAGCTCGTCAATCAGGTTGAC
This sequence comes from Bacteroidia bacterium, assembly GCA_030426665.1. GTDB lineage: Bacteria > Bacteroidota > Bacteroidia > Chitinophagales > Chitinophagaceae > Nemorincola. The sequence goes on from JAUHYD010000005.1 coordinate 144,187, forward strand.
CTGAGAAGTTATGCTCATTTGTCGCCATATCTTTTCATACTGGCAGGTGTAGTTATTACAGCAATTATCCAATCCAGTTCTGCCACCATAGCGATAACACTTACGGCACTATACCAACATGTTATTCCGTTTGAGAGTGCTGCAGCAATTGTAATCGGGTCTGAGCTGGGCACTACCCTCAAAATAATGCTTGGCTCAATGGGTGGCTCACCCGACAAAAAAAGGGTATCAACCGGAAATTTCATTTTCAATATCGTCATCATAATTATTGCTACGATATTCCTGCACCCGTTAATCTATTTTATCAGAATATGGATTCCTATCAAAGATCCCCTTATTGCACTCGTCTTCTTTCAGACCACAATCAATGTCATTGCTATTGTTTTGTTCTATCCATTTCTCGGATGGTTTGCGGCAGGTCTTGAAAGACTATTTACCGGGGGCAGCGAAAGGGTAATTACCAAGTATATACATGACCCCACCAAACAATTTTCAGAAGACACGCTACAGGCCGCTAAAAAAGAAACCACCAGATTGATGGCTCATACTATCGCATTTAACAGCAAGATATTTGGTATAGAAAATATCGAAAATGACGACACCTCATCGTTTGCCTCATTCAAAAAATTTGTATTCGAAAAAGATTCAACCAATGATTCCTATACCAGGCTGAAACAACTGCATGGCGAAATTCTTGAATTCCTGGTCAGTATGCAGCCAACAGAAATGAACCCCAAGGAAATAGAATATTCCGGCAAGCTCATATCTATATTGAGGCATGTTATGCATGCTGCTAAAAACATTAAGGACATACAACACAACATCAATGATATCGGCGTCTCAGAAAACGACACACTACATAATGTCTTAATAGACATATGTAATCAGGAACGAACGTTTTACAATTCACTTCAGCAGAAAATACAACAAATAGAAGCAGGAAATACAAACAGCAGTAACGAACAACCGCTACTGGAAAGTAAACAAGAATACCAAAATGCATACGAAGACATATACAAACTACTCAACAAAAACCTGATATCAGAATACAACGCATCAACACTTCTGAACATGCAACGAGAAATATACTCGTCTCACAAAGCATTGCTGCGATCCATTGAAAACCTAAAAGAGCTGAATTCAATACAATTGAGAACGTAATCCCATTTTGCTATTCCTCTAACGTAAATGCTCAACGTTGTTACAAAACTGAGAAATCGTTATACATCAGCACTCAATGGCTTCATCCGCCTTATTTATTCGGATGTGGAAAAACAGTTGGCCGCTATCTGCCCTTGGCGTACTATCTTATTGTTACAGAATAAGATACAAATTAACAAATCACTATAAAAAGAGAAACTACCCACTTAGCGGTTCGTGATTAAACAGCATTTTCTATATCTTGCGATAAAAAATAGGTTAATGCATATTAATTTTTTAATTAAACATAGAATCAATACAATTGAGGGGCTGAAATCAGTACCTGAAGAGTATGGAATTGAACTGGATATACGTGCAGAAGGAGACAGGATGATACTTCATCATGACCCCTTTGCAAAAGGTGAGGATTTCGAAGAATATTTAAAGCACTACAACCATAAGTTCCTGATTTTGAATTGCAAATGTGAAGGAATGGAGCAGAGAATCATCTCGCTTATGGCAAAACATGAAATTGAAGATTATTTTTTCCTCGATTTATCAATCCCATTTCTCATTAAAACAGCAAAGACTGGTTGTAAGAAAATAGCTGTAAGATATTCAAAATATGAGCCAATGACTTTTGTTGAAAAATTTGCAGGAGTTTGCGATTGGGTCTGGGTGGACTGTTTTTCAAAAAATGTTTTGGACTCCGAAACGTACAGGGAGCTGAGTAAGCATTTTAAAATATGCATAGTATCTCCTGAATTGCAAGCCCATCCGCTCGAAATGATATCAGATTTTAAGGAGCAGTTTCAGTCTTTTAATATCGAAGCAGTATGTACTAAAAGACCTGACCTATGGAAGTAAAAACGCTCAACGACATAGAGCTTGATAATTTGGGTCTTGTATTGCTGGATCTGGACGATACATTGTACTCTTACGCAATCAGTCACCAAGCTGCATTAGCTGCAGTTTCAGATTGGCTCAGGGAAAACAGAGCCGTCGCTTACGACGACTTCCAAACAAACTATCAACGAGCCAGAAAAAAAGTGCACGACATGCACAAGCAAACGGCTGCCGGACACTCTCGCTTTTTCTATTTTCAGTTTATGCTGGAGCATATTTTCGGCAAAACAGACTTTGAGGCAACAACAGTCTGCGACGAACTCTACTGGAGCACTTTCATCGAAAACATGGTATTGTACGACGATGCATTGCACTTTTTAGAGCTCTGCAAAGCAAAGAATATAGATATATGCATTGTAACTGACTTGCTTGCCAGTGTACAGTTTGCAAAAATCAAACACTTAGCTATCGGAAAGTATATCAGATACATTGTGTCGAGCGAAGAAGTAGGAGTAGAAAAACCTAATCCATTATTGTTTTTATATGCTATTGAAAAATCGGGCGGACCACCTGTTAATGGAAAGCATATTGCCGTAATAGGAGACAACCCTAAAAAAGATATTTTTGATAGTAAACTATATGCTGTAAAGCAGTATTTAATATGTCGATAAAGAACAAGGCATTATTGGTTACCTTTTCTCGTTTTGTAGTTGTCGGCGGCATATCAACAGCAGTCAACTACGGGGTATTCCTTGTGTTGCTGAACTGGTTGCATATAAATTATCAAATTTCTTACGCTGTGGGCTATATATCCGGTCTTGCATTAGGACTTTTGATTAATAACTATTGGACATTCAAGGCAACAAGTATAACGCCGGCAACAATCGGTCTGTATGCTGTTGTCTATACTGTTTCATTTATAATCGGTTACCTTTTCCTGTTACTTACCGTACATTACTTAGGTCAGGACCCAAGAATAATGAATATTGCAGGAATTATGATAACCACTATTACCAATTTCATTGGCTTGAAAAAAATTGTTTACAAAAAAACCATGCATGTATAGACCTAAGACCATAAAGGCAGTGCTGAAGGAGATTTTGCAAGACCGATGGTTTCAGGTCGGGCTTGTGATTAAGTTGCTACTGGCAGTGTTCTTTGCATCTGAGTTTTTAACGGAACTTTTTGCGCCATTTATAAAGAGTGCGGTTAGCGAAGGTTTTTGGGATGTATATTCCAGAACTTATACCAGTGTACCCAACGCATTCCCCTATCCACCAATAATGCTCTATGTTTTAGCACTACCAAGGTTTATTATTTCTCTATTTGTTGGTACCGACAACAATGCCATACATCTTATCGACCTGTTTGTTACCAGAATACCATTACTGATCGCCGACATCAGCCTACTGGCGGTACTTGTCAAGTGGTTGAAAAAGAAAAAAAAGCTGATAATTTGGTATTGGTTCAATCCTATTATTGTCTACGTAACCTACATCCATGGACAGTTAGATGTTATTCCTGTTGCACTGCTGGCATATTCCCTTTACTTTTTATTCAACAACAAGCATTTGCCATTTGTTGTGCTTCTTGCACTAGCTTGTTGCGCCAAAGTCAATATTGTCGTTACTATACCAATTCTATTGTTGTACCTGTATAAATCCCAACACATTTCATTCAGGCATATACTTTATGGTTCACTGTTATTTATTGCTTTAGTCATTGCGCTCAATTTTCCATTTATTCTTTCGGATGGATACTTTAAGATGGTTTATGAAAATCAAGAGCAGGGCAAAGTTTTCACATCTGTATTTGTGCTCTTTAGCATCTACGACATTCTTTTCATTCCGGCAACATACCTTATTGTCCTGTTTGGCATGTCTTCGTTCCGTTTTCTGACTAAAGACTTACTGATGATATTTCTGGCGCTTTCATTTGGAATATTTACATTTTTCATTGTCCCCAGACAAGGATGGTATTTATGGAATATCCCTTTTTTCATCTATTTCCTTGTTAAGTTCAAATTCAAACACAAGTGGTTATTTATTGGCCTGAATGTCGCATATTTTATATTTTTTATTATTACACCTCTATCCGATTTCCCTCGTGTCGCAAAATTCATAGTTCAGGATGCTGCAACGTCCAGGAATCTTTATGGAATATTAACCGACTTGGGCATAAATGCAAATATTTTACTGCAACTATCGTTTACGTTTTTACAAACACTACTGCTACTATTTTGCTACAGCATATTTAAAGAGGGAATTTGGGAAGTGAAGAATCACAAAATATTTCACCATCCTTATGTAATTGGTATCTGCGGCGATTCGGGAAGCGGTAAGAGTACACTATCCACCGCGATAGGTCGTCTACTTGGCAGTAACAATGTTGCTTTAGTACGGGGCGACGACATGCATAGGTGGGAAAGGGGTCACGATAAGTGGAACGATTTCACCCACCTTAACCCCATGGCAAACGAGTTGCATGAAGACATGGCCCAACTCCTGAACCTGAAATCGGGAAAAAAGATTGCACGACGTCTATACGACCACAACACCGGCAAGTTTGTAAACCCCAAACCGCTGGAACCAAATAAGATAATAGTTTACGAAGGGTTACATGCTTTTTACTTAAAAGGCATGGCACGGATTTATGACTTGAAAATCTTCATGAAACCGGAGGAAGAACTCAGGCGATGGTGGAAAATTGATAGAGACGTCAATAAGCGAGGGTACTCATCCGAAAAAGTAATAGAACAGTTAGAAAAAAGAGCAGAAGACTCTGTAAAATATATACATAGCCAAGAAGAAGAAGCAGACATTGTGTTTTCTATGTCGAGGCTGACAGAAGGAGACAACATTGACTACAACGACCCGGACAATGTAAAGTTGCATATCCAATGTGCCAATGATATCTATTTTGAAAACTTAATCAATGCACTGAAAAAAACGGAATCTTTAGAAATCAGCCACCATATAGACAAAAAATACCAACTATTTATCTTCAGTGGCAGCATATTATCCGAAGAAATTCACGAACTAACGGATGTCCTAGCTATTGATTTTCACGATATACTGGAAAACAATCCCGACTGGATGGATGGGCTGTCTGGAATTATGCAATTGTTCATAGCGCTTTACATGCTGAATGAAATTAAAAAGATAAGTACATTGTATTCTGTTGACATAACGAACTCCGACGATGAATAACGAGACTGCATCTATAATTAAGCAAAACATTGGCTTTCTGCAGGAGATTACAGCTCCCTACGCCGCCGGGGCAGAGCATGTGCAAGGCGGAGGCGGCAATACTTCTGTAAAAGACGATTCCGGAAATATGCTGATTAAAGCTTCCGGGTATCTGTTCAGCAACATCTCGAATGAAAACCAAGGTGTTGTATTGGTAGAAACAAAAGGGGTAATCGAAGGTATACACAATAAAATATCGGGAGTTACCGACTACGAAACGATAGTTCCTATGAAGGGAGCATTTCCTGATAACGGACACAGTAAACCGTCAATGGAGTATGAATTTCATGCGCTGCTGGGAAAATATGTATTACATACCCACTCTGTCTACGCAAACGTAATTAACTGCTGCTCCGACGCAGATGCGATGTACCAAAAGGCGCTTAGCGGCCTGAACTACCTGATAATTCCTTATGTTACGCCCGGCTTTCCGATTGCAGCCCATCTGGTTAACTATTTAAAAAAGAACCGCAAAATTCCTGAAATAATACTCCTGAAAAATCACGGAGTTATTGTTCATGGTGCTACCGCTGCAGGCGTAAACAGCACCTACGAAGACGTACAGAACAGGTTGCAGTCGACATACGCTATGGAAAAGCTGAATGAATTGAAGGCTCAGGAATGTCCGGAGGGGTTTGAGCTGCCTGCTTCTTCTCTTTACGGTACGTTTGATATCAATACCGCTCAAAAAGAACTGGAAGGTGATGTATTGTTTCCTGACCAGACTATATTTTTTAAAGGTAAAATATCACAAAACAAAGAAGACAATACACCATTGTACCTGAATATTCCCGAACAAAAAATTGAAATCAACGGCAGCCGAAAGTTTGCAGAGGCATGCGTGGAAATGATTCAAGCCGTAAGGTATGTAAATGAGCAGCAGAAACGATTGGGGTTACATCCTGTTTGGCTATCGAATAATGACGTTGATATCCTGCATGGCCTATCGGCAGAAAAACATCGAATTGCAATCCTGAATAAATAATATAAGATGCAAATAGTAATTCCAATGTCCGGGGCAGGTTCCCGGTTCAAAGCTAAAGGATATGACAAAATAAAACCGTTGATTGAAGTCGACGGAAAACCAATAATTGAGCATGTCATCAATTTATTCCCGGGCGAAAACGACTTTTTGTTCATATGTAGAGAAGATCACATGGAGCAGTATGACCTTGTTAACTTGCTGAACAAACTTAAACCCGGCAGCACGATTATCGGGATACCTCCTCACAAGTATGGACCAGTTTATGCTGTGCTTCAGGCAGAAAATTTAGTCAAAGATGACGAACCGATAATGGTTTCATATTGCGACTATTTTATGAATTGGAACTATGCCGATTTCAAAAAGGAGGTAGCACAAACACCTCAGGCAGGCAATGTAATTTGCTATACGGGCTTTCATCCGCACTTACTACACAAAAATGTATATGCAGGGTGTTTAGTTGGCGATGATGGCTTCCTCACAAAAATTCAGGAGAAACATTCTTTTGAAGCAAACAAAATGCTGGGACATCACTCCGGTGGTGCTTATTATTTCGAAAGTGGCAATCTGCTGAAGCACTACTTCAAAGATATCATTGAAAAGGATATAAACATCAACGGAGAGTACTATGTAAGCATGGTATACGAACTTATGTTGAACGATAATAGGAAGGTTGGCGTTTACGACAAAGTTGAGCATTTTTGTCAATGGGGTACGCCCGAAGACCTTGAGGAATATTTGTATTGGTCGTCCGTTTTTAAAAAATATGGCAAATGAGAGTTTTAATTCCAATGGCAGGCCGAGGAGAGCGCTTTGCTCGTGAAAACTATCCGGCACCCAAGCCTGTTTTACCAATTGATGGTTATCCGATGGTCGTTAAGGCTGCTATTGATTTACCCAAGGGCAGCGAGTACACCTTTGTGATGCTTGAAGAGCACATAACAAAACACGGCATTGACGCTACCATCAAGAAATTCATTCCGGAGGCTGAGTTTGTAGTCCTCGATAAGGTCACCGAGGGGCAGGCATGCACCTGTATTGAAGCGCTGGCTCGGAACGCATCAGAAGAAGACCTGATTATAGGAGCATGCGATAACGGTATGATATACGACAAGGCATCCTTTGAAAAACTAAAAGAGAAGGCCGATGCCATCGTCTTTAGTTTCCGTAACAATGTCACGGTAGTTGAGAAACCACAACAATATGGCTGGATAGAAGTAGGTGCCGACAATAAAGTTGTGCGTATGTCGGTAAAAAAACCAATAAGTGACGACCCTATTCACGACCACGCAGTAGTCGGGGCCTTTTGGTTCAAATCAGAATCTCTGTTTAAGGAGGCAGTCGACAGAATGATTACCCAAAACAGACGGATAAATAATGAGTTTTATGTAGACGAGGCAATAAATGATATAGTGCAATTAGGCTATAATGCCTATGTACTAGAGGTGGACAAGTATATATGCTGGGGTACACCAAACGATTACAAGACATACTATTATTGGAAATCTTTTTTTGAAAAATCAGGTATATGAAGGCCTTGTCCATAGTTATTCCTTGTTACAACGAAGAGAAAAACCTCCGCAATCTGGTTGAAAAGTGTGTGCCACTTTTAGAAAGCAACCCTGATGTGGAAATATTACTGGTTAACAATGGTTCTACCGACAACTCTCAGCAAGTTCTGGATGAACTGCTAATGGAAAAAAACATGCCGACACTGCGAACGCATCATGTTCCGGTTAATAAGGGCTACGGATATGGTATATTGCAAGGTTTAGTAAATACCGATGCACCAGTGTTGTGCTGGACCCATGCAGATTTACAAACAGATGTTCAGGACTGTATTAAAGCGTATGAGCTTTTCAAAGAATCTCCTGATAATAATGTTTTACTGGTAAAAGGTAAGCGACTTGGAAGACCGTTTTTAGATGTGTTATTTACCAGGTTAATGAGTGTTTATGTACATTATAAATTAGGTGTGCGCATTAGCGATGTCAATGCCCAGCCCAAACTCTTCAGTAAGGCATTTTTCGACAGCATATACCAGAATGCACCCCATGACTTTTCATTAGACTTATATTTTTTACTAGAGGCACTGAAGCGTGGTAGCATTGCTACAATTCCCGTTTACTTTCATGACAGGGTGGCTGGCGAAGCCAAAGGAGGTGGAAGCCTCAAGCTGAAGATGAAGCTCACAAAACGTACGATAGCGTTTATAAATAACATCGGCAAAAACTAAGTGAAACATGAGTGTGTCGCGTATTCTTAAAAATAAATACTTTACTTATGCCATTACCTGCATACTTATTTCTATATTGTTTTTCTGCAATGCGACTCACAGAATAGCTCTATTCGACGTAACTATTATATACGAATACGGCTATCTCCTTCAATGTGGATATACGCCGTTTACCGACTTTTCTACGCCACTATTACCGTTTGCCGGGCTGCTCCAACAAATCTGCTATAAATTATTCGGTCTCAACTATTTTTCGGGCATTATGGGAGCGTGGATAGTTACAATTGTTCAGCTAACCATCATCTACTTCACCATATCCAAAATGGCGAAAGACCACCTGTCTAGTGCTGCATACAGCTTTCTTATTACAGTGACCTGCCTGCCTTTTATTGGAACACTATTTTACAACCATCTATCGATGGCGCTGATAACGACTGTCCTTTCGCAAGCTTTATATATTCAATACGCGCAACACAACAAAACCCATGATAAAAACATCCCGTTTCACGTATCAATAGCGTACGTGTTACTTGCTTTTATCGTTACCATTAAACTACAAATAGGCGTAGCCCTTTTCTGCGGATTGATTTTTCTGGATTCAACTTCGCTTTTATTTATTCAGAGAAAGGCGGTATTAACTATTGCCAGGCAGCTTGCCTTCCGACTAGCTTTATTTTTCGTTCCGACATTTTTAATTTTTGTAGCCACAAATAGTAACCCATCTGACTACCTGCACGGAATTAAGCACATAAGCGTAATGGAAAATATTATTGTTGACCGCATTATTTCATTTCTTGCGCTGCCAGATATTGGCCCTTCGAGTACATCTCCTACAATAACATATTTATTATGTGTAATATTCCTAATAACCGGCATGAAGGGAAAATCATATATAAAAAATATATTACTATTTTCTGTCGTGCTCTGTATATACATGCTCCCCATCATAGCATTTAATATTATTCCTCTTAGTGTATTCCTTCGTCATGGCATTTTTATGCCATTGACAGCGATAGCAGGTTTGCTAATAATGGCGAGCGTATTATACATAGTTACGTTTAAGAATAAGGATATACCTACAATGCAGGACCTTTCTGTTCTGACACTTATCACTATTGCATACGTTCTTTCATTTTTAATCATAATGAACTCATTAGAGGTATTAAATATTATTTTGTGTATTACTGTATTCTTTATTCTCGTATTTGACTATTTGCTTATTAAAAATCATAATCACAGGACATTTTTCAACCGTTCGTTCAAACCTGCATTTCTAATATGTCTATTTTGCTATTCGGTTGTTTATTCTACTTTCTCGATAAGAAAGGATTTTTGGCATCATGACGGAGGGTATATGAAGTTTTTTCTGGAAAAATCAGAATTCACCGACAAACAGCCCGAACTTAAACGCTTTTTCAAACACGTTAAAGTGAGTAAAGAAAGCTATAGAGACTACTCAATTGTTGATTCGGTGGTAAAAGCCGTAGGCACAAAAAACATTCTCTTCGGTCCGGAACTCGAAATGTTCAATATCATATATGGCATTCAGCCCCCTAAGCAATGGCCACTTTGGTTTCACTGGCAATTAACCGTATCTGAACGCGATACAGCACGAATGATAAAAATTGCGGAGGATAAAAAGTTTGACCTGATTGTTCTTTCGCCCGCCAGACCATATATTCTCAACTCAATGATTATACGCGACTATGATACTATTCAAACCGGAGAGAAATCGTTTGAAGTGTTTCTTAAACGAAAGACAAAACCAAGCATAGATTCATCTGTAGTGCCAAAACCGTCCAATGATATTACTACCCACATTAAACTTCACGACAATTTGTCCGGCGAAACGAAAGTTTCGAAGCAAATTAATCTGAAAACTTAACTTGCATAACGCTCAATCACTTTCTCCGTAAACGTTACTATTAAAAACATTGCATATGAATTATTCTCATACTTTTAAAAACAAGTACTTTGTTTTTATAATTGGGGCCGCACTAGTTTCTATACTGTTTTTTTGTAATGCAACTCATAGATTATACCTGTTCGACACAAGTATAGTTTATGAATATGGGTATCTATTGTATCACGGATATAAGCCATTTACCGACTTCACTACACCATTATTACCCTTTGCCGGTCTTTTACAGCAAGTATGCTACCACCTGTTCGGATTGAATTACTTCTCCGGTGTCATGGGTGCATGGATTATTACAATTATTCAAATCGCTACTATCTATTTCACTTTAATTAAGATGGGAAGAGGTAAATTGCCTGCAATTACTTATTCATTTCTAATAACCCTTACCTCTCTACCCTTCATAGGAAACCTCTATTACAATCATTTATCTATGGCTTTTGTGAGTGTTGTTATCTCGCAGGCTTTATATATATTCTATGTTAACCATAGTAAAAAACGCGATAATTACTTATTCATACATGTATGTATAGAGTATATCATGCTCGCATTTATTTTTACTATTAAACTGCAAATTGGCGCCGCACTTTTTGTGGGAATGCTTTTTTTGGACACCGTATCTTTCTTTTTTATTCAAAAAAAGAAAATCTTGCCCATAGCAAAGCAGCTACTTATTCGTATCATTCTTTTTGCCGTACCGGTTGTTCTCATTATGTTCCTTACTAATAGTAATCTTATAGATTATTTACACGGTATTGAACACATAAGCGTAAAAGAGAATTTTGCTAAAAAACGTATAACGTCATTCCTTACACTACCTACAAATTGGAATGCTACCATTATCTCCCCCACATTACCATACTTTTTGTGCGTATTATTCTTGGCGTTTAACATGAAAGGAAAACCGTATATAAAGAATGTAATATTGTTTTCCTTTGTCTTCTTTATATACATGTTCCCAATAATTATTTTCAATATTATTCCCCTCAGCGTTTTTCTCCGTCATGTTATTTTAATGCCATTGACAGCTGTAGCCGGATTAATATCGGCGGGCACTGTACTATACATTGTATTTAAGATGAAAAACGAACAGGCCATTATTAACCTCTTTAACTTTGCATTTATAACAGTGGTTTACCTGTTATCTTTTTTGGTAATAATGAACTCGCTCGAGGTATTCAATATAATTTTACCCATTACTATATTCTTCATTCTTACATTTGACTATCTGCTTATTAATGAAACCGCTCACCATACATTCTTTATCCATTCCTTAAAACCTGCTATATTAATTTGCATACTTGGGTATTCCATTGTTTATTCTATGTTCTCAATAAGAAAAGATTTTTGGGAAGCGGAGGTGTGGTACATGAATGAGTTTTTTCTGGAGAAAACAAAGTTTACTGAAGAACACCCGGAACTTCATAAATTCTTCAAGCATATTAATGTCAGTAAAGACAATTACGCGAACTACACCCTTATTGACTCCGTGGTAAAAAATTCAAATACCGACAATATATTGTTTGGTACAGAACTTGAAATATTCAATATTATTTACGGCACAAAACCGCCAAAGGAATGGCCGCTTTGGTATCATTGGGACCTTACGGTTACAGCGCACGATACTGCAAGAATGCAGAAAATAGTGGCAGACAACAAATATGACTTAATTGTATTATCTCGTACAAGATCGCATTGCCTGAATACAATAATTGAGCGCGACTACGACACTATTCAAGCCGGGGAAAACACCTTCGGTGTGTTTCTTAAAAGAAAACCGGAAACGGTTCTTGACCCAACAGTACCCGTCGAGAGGAGCCTCTGATTAAACCAGCACAAATTATTCGAATTCAAAACTATATAGCTGCAACTCGCGTCTACAATTGCGTCTGCAAAACACCCTATCGATACACAATTAACACCTCCAGATGACCTAAGGATGTATAGTTCAATATAGTTACCAATGCAACTATTCACCATTACACGAAGGCTACTTATAAGAAATCATGAACTTTGATTCCTGACAATCACATAAAGAAATCCGCCACCGCAGCGGCATATGGTTGCACTATTGTCCTAAACAAACAGAAGAAACAGATAGGTGATCAGCGTATTACCCGACAACACATAACTTAGAAAATCAATAGTTATATCCAATGGAAATACCAACACTTACATACATTCCACGTTGAAAGATTCCCGGCCTGTTTCCTACTTCGGCTGACACACCGGTATCGAGCCAATTCTTGGTAGAAAGTAATCGGGTACCAAAACGCCACCCCATATCTGAAACTCGAAAGCTACCCGGTGTGTTTGGCCTGATTTCGTACTCCTTGCCACGGACAACCAAAGGGTCGAAGGTCGTACTAGCAAAAATAACATCAAAATAAGTTTCCTTAAAAATACTGGTCAACTTCTCGTCACTTTCGTACACCCCAATATTGTTACTAGTATAAATGAACATGTTAATTATCCTACCAACTCCTACGTAGAACCCTTTTGTATAGCTGTTGGTATGATACAAACCTGTAAATTCAGTACCGTCAGCTGCTGTTAGCGTGCCGCTAGCGTCGGGCTTTATTACGTCCTCTAACTTCCCATTAAGGTTTGCAGATACCGGAGCGTTAGTGTAATAGACCCCACCCCTTAACAGCCAGATCCTTCTGCAAGGAAACTTTGCGTTTAGCGACTGAACAGTGGTATGTTTCATGCCATTTTCCAAAATTTCATCAAACGCGCGTAACTGTATTTTTCGTTTTGCCCATCCCTTCCCATCCATAACGTGTAAACGTATTCCACCGCTGGCATCTGAAAACCCTTTAAGCGAATTCTCGCTTAAACCCTGATCTTTTGCATCTCTTTGCATAATACTGAAATACGTCCCCTTATAGCCAGCATCAAATGAGACAAAACGAGAAAAGAGATATTCTAAACGGACTCCCCCGCCAACCCGGACATAGTCTGACAAGCCGGACTCTACTTCCGCAATGCGGACCTCTCCTATAAACCGCAGATAGTTTGAGTAATTAGCCTTTACGTAAACATCAACACCCTGTGCTGTTGTAATCGTATCCTGCCGTTCCTTTGCAAACCCACGCATCGATGTACTCAGTAATAAAACAACGGAAAGACTAAAAAGCCTGAAAATATTGTCAAGCATATTTCCTACTTTAATGGTAGTAAAAAAATTAATTAAAAAATATATACATTTTGTTCGGCAAGATATATAATTCTATCGGAACTAAGGCCAAAACCCAAATCAAAATAAAAGATTAAACCTCTGCGGACACCAACAGACAAATAACTCCAGCCCAACGACACGGCCCATATTCTAAACAGCTAATTATCATCGTCCGGAAAAATGAAGTTAATTTATTTACAAAAAAAAGATATTGGGCAATTGCAAAGGGCAATGACAGTAATTTTATTGAAATGATACGTTGCTGCTCACTTTTTTTACTGGTTCTTTGTCACATTGCTTCTGCTCAAGTGATAAACGGTGTGATTGTGGATGCGGAAAACAAAAACGCCATTGACGGCGTTACAGTTGTTAACAAACATACAGGCAATGCTGACATTTCGAATAGCAAAGGACAATTTTCAATATATTACACCCCCGGAGACACGCTCCGGTTCATAATAATTTCTCACGCAGCAACAGAAATCGTAACCGGCACAGCGCCTTATGACCTTCCAATAACCATAACGATGCAACCTACCGACGTGCTGCTGCAACAGGTGCTCATATCCGGAAGGACCAAGTACCAAAAAGACTCAGCCGAACGGCGAGCGGTGTTTAGTCATGAACTGGAACGACCGCTCGTTCCCAAGCCAAAGTTTGTCGGGATAGGGTGTGCAGGTTGTTTTGGATGGATAGCCGATAAGATTACGGGCAATAGCAAAAAGCCTAAAAAGTTCAGGAAGGGTTATTTTGAGGACGATGAACGACTCTTTGTTGAGTCGAGATACAACGCGGGGTTAGTGGCATTGCTCACACCCATGAATGATTCTGACAGTATAGCCATGTTTATATACAAATACCCTATGGAGTACAAATATGCCAGACTTGCCAGCGATCTAGAAATAAAAGCGTGGGTAAGGAATAACTACAAAGAATACATTGCTAAAAAAGAGGATGAAGATAATGCCAGATAAAATGCACGAGACGACTTCCATTTGACTATAATGAACATTACGGCCCATTCATCATTACCTTTGCGACATGCCCGACGTCAACAAGCAACCAACCTCTGCCGGCATTTACCTGCACATACCTTTTTGTAAACAGGCGTGCATTTATTGCAACTTCCATTTTTCCACTTCATTAAAGTACAAAACGGAACTACTGGATGCCATGCATCGGGAACTCGCGTTACAACGTAACTTTCTCGGCGATAAGCCAATTGAGACCATCTATTTCGGGGGAGGAACACCATCATTGTTATCTGCGGAGGAAATTAACCGACTCTATGACACCATCTGCAAACACTTCAATGTAGCCACCCTGCAAGAGTGCACGCTGGAAGCTAATCCCGATGACCTGAAAGCAACTTACCTGAAGTCGCTACGAAATACCCCTATCAACAGATTCAGTATCGGAGTACAATCGTTTCATGAACAAGACCTGCGCTACATGAAGCGAGCCCACAATGCTTCCGAGGCAGAATACGCGATAAAAGCCGCACAGGATGCCGGATTTGACAGATTAAGTATAGACCTGATTTATGGCGTGCCGGGGTTGAGTGATGACAAATGGAAACAAAACCTCAACAAAGTAACACAGTTACAAATACCGCACTTCTCTGCTTATGCACTTACCGTAGAAGAAAAAACAGCCTTGCACCATGCTATCGTAAACAAAAAGGCGACACCGATAGATGCGGCGCAGGCTGCAGCCCAGTTTGAGCAACTTATGATGCACGCCGCTGACATGGGGTTCGAACACTACGAAATATCAAACCTCGCGACTCCGGGAGGCTATGCAATCCACAACACTAATTATTGGCGTGGGTTACCCTACCTCGGCGTCGGGCCATCTGCTCATTCATTCGATGGAAACAACGTACGCAGATGGAATGTTGCGAATAACATTCAATACACTAACAGTATTCTAAAGGAGCAGAAACCATTATTTGAGGAAGAAATACTCTCACCAATAGACAGACTCAACGAGTATATAATGACTTCTCTCCGCACACAGTGGGGTTGCGACCTTAATCATATAAGCAACAAATGGGGACCCGGTTTAGCGCAGAAGATGGAAAGTGACAGCCAGTCATTTCGACAGCGAGGACAAATGACGCTGCAAGATAGAGCACTAAAACTAACACAAACGGGAAAAATGTTTGCAGACAGTATTGCCGCAGACATGTTTCACGAAAACCCTGACAATTAATTCAATACGGTCACCCTGCCAACGGACATGTGATTACCGTTTTGGAAAGAGTAGATATATATACCGTTCGGCAAACCCGAGACATCGATATGTAACAGCTCCCCTTTGCTCATATCGTTGGCAACTTGCCTTCCAGACAAGTCATACAGCACAGCCGACGCTAGCTCCCGATGCTTGTTGGCATACCTCATTGTAAAGCTATTGGACACAGGATTGGACGACAACAGCAAGGTATTCGGGCTAATTAAAAACACCGATGCAACAGCAGTTTCCCCCTGATAGCCAAACCGAAGTTTGTAGTAGTTAGTTTTATTTGCTACCGGTTTATCATCTGTAAAAAGAAAAGTCTGTGCTGTATCTGTGCTACCACATACGCCAAATATCTCTCCAACTGGCTTATAATCGAATGTATCAATACTACGCAAAATCGATATCCCGTTACAGGTATTACCCGCATGCAAAGTCCATCGCAGATATGCTTTCCCATCTCGAACCTCAACATTGAAGCTACTTACAAAGGCTCCTTGCGCCACTCCGGAAATCGGAAGTAACCACACCAGTACGACGGCAAACACAATATTTTTATAAACTTTGCTCATTGGTGCTTATACCTTACCACTAAAAACAAATAACGGCCTTGGCTCTTTATTATTGTTTCAACCTTGGGGACGCAATATCCACCCAAACCTTACAAATAAAAAAAGAGGTCAAGACTGACCTCCTTATTCCAAACCACTCATTGCAAATTCTTATTTACTTTTCTTCTCATTTTTCTTTTTACACGCATCCGTACACTTGTGCCCTTTCTCTCCACAAACTTTTACACACTTACCTTCCTTCTTACAAGCTTCGGTACAATGATGCTTTTTCAGCTTCTTTCCTTTTTCAGATGCTACAGCAACGCTACCGATCGATGCTGCAATCAACAAACTTGTCGCAACTAATTTTAATGTTCTCATTTTGTACAATTTAAATAGTTAAAAAAGTGAAGACGCTCAATTACAACAAACCTTACAATTTAATTCAAAAGAATGTTTATCTGCGAAAACGAGCCTGCTTAAGTATATATACGAGGGCTTTACATTATTGGTTCAACAATTCAGAAATTTCTTTCTTTTTTTCTTCGGAAAGTTCCTTAGGTTGTTGTTGCAGCTTATTTAGTCGACCTGTCAACAGCCGTGTTTGGCGCTCAAAACCTCGACAAAAACGACACATGCTCATATGCATGCCAAGCTTCAGTTTTTGAAATAAGCCCAGCCTGCCTTCCTCTTTCTTTGAAATCAGGTACGTTGCTTCCTTACAGCTGTACATCAATTTTCCCATCAGTTAATAATTAAACCAGTTCTTTTCCAAACAACCGCGCAACTGCAACTTAGCACGATGCATCAATGTCCAATAGTTAGACGACGAGATATTTAACTCCTTACAGATATCCACAGACTCCATTTCATCCATGTACTTAAGGACAAAAACAGCTTGCTGTAACTCCTGAAGACGATTTTTGCATAACTCCAGAATTCGATAAAACTCTTTGGATTCGACATTTTTATCGGCACTCCAATCCTGAGGGCGAGCAGCTATATTCCATTCATCAGCGGCATCAAACATGCCTGAATCTGCTAACGTGGACATTTGATTTTGCACTTCCCTGGCTTGCTTTCGATAGTAGTCAATAACTTTGTTTTTACAGATTGCATACAACCAATTCTTCTCAGATGCATCGCCTTTGTAGGTGTCTTTTGCCTTCCACGCACTTAAAAAGGTTTCTTGCACTATATCCTCCGCCACAATAGCATCGGTTACTCTTGAGCACACAAATCCGTACAACTGGTCTGCGTAAACGTCAACCCAGTTTTCTGGATGTAAGACGTGAGCGTTAACATTGGGAACACCTTGCGCCATAGAGATTTATTTATTACGGACAAATGCTTAAAACACGACCTGCATATTACTCAACTTTTTATAAATATCCGGGAAACTGGAATTCTATGCCGTAATCAACTTTTCATATAGCAGCTTTGCGTTGTCCGCAAAACTCCCCCACTTGTCAGTAATGAAGGTTCTCCCTGTTTTGCTCAAGCGCTCACGCAACGATTCATCTTTCAACAACGCAAGCAATTTAGACTGAAGCAATTCTTTATTTTTTGGGGGTATCAATAGTCCTGTCTCATTATCTTTTACTAACTCCGGATGCCCGCAAACGTTAGTAGTGAGGACGGGAATCCCACAAGACATTGCTTCAATATTGGCACATGCTAAGCCTTCCCAATGAGAGGGCAAACAGAATACATCTGCTACGTTGTACACCTCATTCAATTGCTCAGGTGGTACCTCTCCCAACCCGAAAAAGATATCGCTCAGCCCACGTTTTGCAACTTCTTCCGGCAGATTCATTTCCGGATCAGTAGAATAAACCGCCACAAGTCCGATATCGGGTACTTCTTTCCTGATAACGCAAAGCGCATCCAGCAAATCAAGCCAACCTTTTCTAATGATCGCCGAACTTACATTAAGCACAAGAAGTTTATCTTGGGGCAAGTTGTATTTATCGCGGAGGGCAGCTTTCTCTTGCGTTGCAACCGGCTTAAAGTGTTGATACTCTACTCCCATATTAATAACGGTATACGGGAGCGCTCTACCCATGATTTTATTAGTCTCCACACCAAGGTAGTCTGCACAATTAAACCTTAAATCCGCATTTGTAATTAATTCTTCAAACTCTTTTAACGCGCTCTTACTCTCATGCGGCCAGATAACCACATCATCTCCTATCGCCATTATAGCCGACTTAATACCCATTTTGTGTGCGGTGTACTGAACGTTCACAGATTCAGGCAACCATTGGGAATAGAATATATCTGTTTCCGGGTCGGGCTTGATGTTCAACTCACGAAACAATTTGACTACGGCATCATGAAATTTCTCGCGATGGCTTCGTTTATCTATTGCGTAAGGCAGCAAATTATCTATTCTCGGATGATAAACCGTAATGCCATCATGCACTCTCTTTTCCGGAAAAGTTATTGGTATGTTTTTCCATTTAGGATGTAGCTTGTCCAATGGCGCAACCGGTTTCCAACTCACCGGAATTACAACTCTCAAGTCAGCACCATTTTCTATCAGCCCTTTATATTGTCGATGTGCAAATATCCCCCTCCATCTTTCTCCCGGCACATCGTAAGGATAGAACGAAGGGAATGCCCAGATTCTCATATAATTTCTTTAAACTCAATTTATACAAATTCTAAGGTCTACTTACACCATATTTAACCAATACCTCAACTTGTAAGCAGAACTTTTAATTCCATCCCCTCACTCAGTTATGCATTCTGCAATCCTATGAGAATTACTGCATACCGTGTATTACCTCGATTTCCCAAATACAAATAAAACCCATTTCCCCAATTTATTACTTTCCGCCACAAATAATTCAAGATGAACATAAATGCAGGACGAAACGGAATTATATCGACGTCAAAAATTATTGAACCGTTACAATTTCCGGCACAACAATCTTATTGACATCTAATATGCATGCCCCCCATGACAAACCAACCCCAAAACCACAAAGCAGTAGCGTATTCGAATCGGAAATCAACTTATCTCTCAGTTCGGAAACTAACGTTAGTGGTATCGTAGCAGAACTTGTATTCCCGAAATTTTTTAACGAATATGGAACCTTTTCTTTTCCTATTTTCAATTTCTTTCTAACCATTTCGTTCATCATCTTGTTTGCCTGATGAAAAACATAGAAGTCGATTTCAGTATCATCAATATCAAAATAGGAACGAATTTCTTTTACCGCAAACGGCGCCTTATTAATACCAAAAGAAAAAACGTCCATGCCCTTCATAAAAATATTCCGGCTATTTCTTGTTTTACCCTCTGAATCTTTCTTATCGACAAAGGAATCGATACTTACTGGATTCCGATAACCGCTATTCGGTATAATAATGTCTTCGGCGCCAGACCCATCGGTACCAAGTAAAAACCTGAGACCGTTTGACGCTACATCATATTCTATTGCAGTAGCAGAAGCTGCATCTCCAAACAACATCGCCGTTGTTTTATCATTCGGGTTCACCGTTTTACTAAGAGTATCCCCACACAATAATAGTGCTCGCTTAAAAACACCATTACTCAAGTATGCTGAGGCTGTGGACAAACCATATAGATAACCGGAGCACCCCAATGACATATCGAACGCCGCACAGCTAGTCGACAATTGCAACCTATCCTGCATTATCGTGGCCGTATTGGGAACTACAAAGTCGGGCGTTTGAGACATAAAAATCAACAACTCAATTGAGTTTCGCTCCCAGCCTAGTTCAGCAATCAACTTCTCGGCTGCCGCAAAACTAAGATCTGAAGTACAACATTCACTTCCTGCAACATGAAAACGCTCTATTCCGGTAACGCTAATAAATTCATTCACCTCGTCTTGTGGAAAGCAAGTATTATCGGCATTCTCAACTACACATTCGGGTACTGCAACCGCAATACCTCTTACTGTTACATCATTGAAGTTCACAATCGCCATACATGTAATTAATACTATTTCCTTACTTTTTTAAACCTGTTTGTAACGCTCATCTCGTCGACAACCTTTATAGCAACAGGTATTTTATAGCTATCGAGCCTGTCCTGACAAAAGGCTCTTACACGCTTCCTTAGCACAGATGGCACTTCCTCCTGCGCCAATACAATATTAGCTGCAACAACATTACCGGTCATTGGGTTTGGCTTACCATATACAGTCACATCAACAATGCCATCCATCATCATTACTACAGACTCTACCTCAGAAGGCAGCACTTTAAGCCCTCCAACGTTAATGACGTCTGTATTCCTGCCAACAATTCTTATATACCCATCGGCTGCCTCCTCAACAAGGTCTCCTGTAGAAAACCAACCATCATCAGAAAACCGCTCCATGCTTGCATTAAGATAACCCAATATTTGGGTCTTACTTCTCAACAACAACTCTCCGCCAACGATTTTATACTCAATATTTGGGTCATCAATTTTAATGAGTGTGCTTGTTGACGATTTGCTCTGAACCTGTGCGATACCTGTCTCGCTGGTACCAAATGTCTGCAACAACCTAGCTTTGGGTAGTGCTTCCTTTATTCGTAACAATAAAGACTCGGGCATTGACTCAGTTCCATAAGTTATCATCTTCAGAGAGCTAAGATCAAACTTCTTACAACTCTCGGACATAATAATAATATTCAGAAAAGTAGGGGACGCCGGTAAAATATCTACTTTGTGCTTTTCTATTAATCCACAAATATAGTCAGGCGTTCTGTTGACCGGAATAGTGATTGTCGCACCCATAGACATGCAATTCAGCAACGTATTCAACCCACCAATATGATCAAACATAAGAAACACAAGAAAATTTAAACTCTTTTCTTTTCTTGTTTGAAAGGAATCGATTAATGTATTCAGGTTATGCAACATCGCCTTCGGCTTACCCGTGCTACCACTACTAAATAATATCAATCCCGACGAGCCTTCAGCTTTTATCCGATCAATCAACGGGGAATCAAAGTTTTCAGAATCAGCATTAACAGAAACGCTCAACGCTCCGGATTCATCGATCCTAACTATCTTATCTACACCCGATTCCGAAATCCTGTCTTCTACCTCATTTACGACAGTATTCGTAATTGGAACAATCACATTTTTGTTCTCAACCAATGCAAGAAAAAGTGAAATCGAATAAAAGCTATAGTCACCAAGAATGGCTACAGTATCACCTACAGCAACAACACCAAGAATTTCAGCCTTATATTTGTCTACTTGACGCAATAAATCTGCATAAGAGTATAAGCACCCATTATAAATGATGCAATTTTTCCCGGAATATTCTTTTAGTCTCTCAATCAGCCAATTCATGGAAACCTGATTTTAGTTATTAACACCACCCAGAAATATAGTCTGAGCTGTTACAAAGTCGCTGGAGTCTTGTACAAAGAAGTCTACAACATTTTTTATATCGTCAAATACACCGAGACGCTTTATTGCCTGTCTATCGATTAGGTCATTAATTTTGTTCTTTGGAACCGCCTTAATCAGGTCTGTCATTACCGGAGTAGGCCCTACCGCGTTTACAGTGATGCCATAAGGAGCCAATTCTCTTGCAGTGACTTCTGTAAAGTTCAAGACGGCAGCCTTACTCGCCGCATACACAGACTCTCCTTCAAGGCGCAGCGCAGTTGCAACAGTGGTAAAGTTTACTATTCTACCTTTTTTTGATTTCATCATCACCTTTGCGACCTCTCTGGTAAACAGCATTGTCCCGTAAACATTTGTATCAAATATCTTCTTAATCGTGGAGTAAGGTGTGAGTAAAACGTGATTCATAGACGCCATGCCTGCATTGTTGATCAACACATCTATCCGGCCATATTTCTTTGCTACCTGACGAACCATTGAAATGACGCTCTTTTCATCGCAAACATCTAAACAAAAGTGTGAATAATGGTCATCAAAAAAATCTACTTCCTTTCTACTACATCCTACAACCGTATATCCTTTACCTAAATAAAACAACGCTAACTCCCGTCCGATGCCCTTACGGGTTCCTGTTATCAAAACTACCTTCTCACGCTGCATTACCTTCATTTATTTGGTCATAAACAAAGTTTACCAACGCCCCAACGCTCCTGAAAGGGCTAATTGCAGAAGACATTGCTTTTTCTGAGGTAAGAGACACTTCAATATCTTTTTCCTCTAACATGTTTTCAATTTCTACAATTACTGTCACCAAACCAATAGAGTCTAAAACAGCATTTGTACCTATCAGCACAGTATGCTCATTTACTTCGGAATTGATGCCTTTCATGTCTAAATACTCGCTGAGGGCACCTACTATAACTTCTTTTACATCCTCTTTATTCATCAAATATGATTTTTTATTTTTTCGCTCAAGATATTAGATTAAAACAATCAGCGACCAAAGATAGCCTAATTTCAATTGTTTTTCCGGCGGTTCTAATTTAAACGAATTCTGAGTCTAAAATGTCATCAAGAGGGTACTATGATATGGTCTTTATGTATGCTCTTTTCATGTCAATTCATGATTATTTACAAAGAGGACCCTCCATCGACAATAACTTCACTACCTGTAATCCATTTACTTGCATCGGACAAAAGAAAAACCACAGGACCGGCGACATCAATCGGCGTACCAATCCCGAGTGGATAATCTGCACTCGCTTTAGCAAACGCATCTGCAGATAGAGACTTGCCTTCTGCGTTGTCAATCAAAGGCGTTTGTATAATCGCCGGACACACTGTATTTGCCCTGATTGACTGTTTAGCCAACTCCCCTGCCACAACCCTCATGTAGCTATTTATTGCCCCTTTGGACGCCGCATATATGGCAGTAGCCGGCACACCAATTTTTGACGAGACAGAAGACACATAAACTAATGATGCTCCCTTTTTCAATTTCTTACCCTTTAGTAATTTCTGAGTAAGCATTACTTGACTATTAAAATTCACGGAAAACACACCGTCAATCTTCGATTGGTTGAGGAACTTCAATGGCATGTAATCTACAACCCCTGCATTAAATACTACTCCATCCAAGGGTGGTAGACGCTCAACCATTCGTGAAAGTTCTGCATCATCAGTTAACTCCGCCTCCATAATAGTTGCCCCCCCTGCAAGCAACTTGTGCGTCTCCGACAGCCTCTCTACACTTCTGCCAGTTATAATCACCTCTGCACCTTGTGCTGAAGTTAATATAGCCACTTCCCTCCCAATACCGGAAGAAGCACCCGTAATCAATACTGTTTTTCCTGACAAGCCAAACAAACTATTCATAATGTAAGAACTCTTCTTTTTAAAACGTATCAGCGATTTTGAACTCTTATTAATACATCACAAACGAAGTCAATTTCTTCGTTGGTTAAGTCGAAATACAACGGAAGACAGAGCACTCGTTTACTAATATCTTCACTTATTGGTGCCGCATTAAGAGAGGCATAACTAATTGTGCTAAGGCTTGGATAGAAATACCTTCTGGCAAAGATCCTATTCGCCTTCAACTCATCCAACGCCCGCAAAAGACCTTCTTCCGAATCGAATATAACAGGGAAATAAGAATAATTAAATTCGCCTTTGCGATACTTGATATGCCGTATTTCTAACCCTTCCAGCATTTTTTCGTAACGCTCATACTGCCGTTTTCTGGTAGCCAACAAATCATCTGCCCGCCTCATATTTACAAGTCCCATTGCTGCGTGGAACTCCGAATTTTTCCCGTTAATACCAACACACGAAAAGTCTTCCGGACCATTAAACCCAAAATTGTGCATGACTTCAATTTTCTTCATCAGCTCAACATCTCTGCTAATCACTGCCCCTCCCTCGATAGTATGAAAAAGTTTAGTGGCATGAAAGCTACACGTACTTACGTCGCCATACTCAAACACAGACCTGCCATTGTACTTCGTACCAAAGCAATGTGCTGCGTCATATATTACTTTTATATTGTGTTTTTTCGCAATCTTATCGATAGCTTCAATGTCGCAAGGATTGCCATACACATGTGTAGCAAGAATGCCGGTCGTGGCATCGGTAATTGCAGCCTCTATTTTTGCCGGGTCAATGTTTAATGTATCGGGATCAATGTCAGCAAACACAGGCATACAACCTTCCCATATCACAGAACTGGTAGTAGCAATAAAACTAAACGGAGTGGTTATAATTTCGCCTTTCAGCTCGAGCGCCTTTATTGCCATTTGCAACGCTACTGTCCCGTTGCTTACAAAGAGTAAATTGCTTAAACCAAGATAGTTCTTCAACTGCAATTCCAGTTTCTTTACTAACGGCCCGCTATTTGTAAGCCAATTGCGTTTCCATATGCCATCAAGCATTTCCTCATACTCCTCTTTCGGGGGCAAAAAAGGCTTAGTTACGTTTATCATTATTTACGATTTATTGGGCAAATGCTATAGATTTTTTTCATTATTTCAGCAACGTACATTTGCGTAACATTAAACACAAATATACTTTGATTTTGTTACAGAAGTCAGTATTCATATAACCAACACTCGAAACGCTACCTGAAGTAAAAACCTGGTGCTATTCTTATACCGAAACCCGACGAGCAGGATTTCCGAAAACAGTCGTATTTTCTTTTACGTTTTTTATCACAACGCTACCTGCTCCAATAATAGAATGGTCGCCAACATTAACCCTATCTATGATAACGGACCCCGGGCTCACGGTAACACATTCTCCGAGAACAGCGTACCCACCTATAAACGAAAAGGAACTAACCTGGCAGCAAGCACCAATTTTTGCATCATGCCCTACAATAACATGACTTTGAATAGTGACCATATCACCGATTTCAGCACCTGCCGATACGGCCGAGAAATTATTTATTATCACCCCTTGCCCCATCTTAATATTTTCATTTAACTCACAAGAAGGGGGGATAAGGTTTAAAAACTTGCCACCTTTTGCTGTTATTATACCAGAATACTTTTTTTTATATTCAGGATTGCCAAGCGGACAGATAAACACATCATTTTCCTGTGGCATATAATCTTCGACTGATGCCAGGATAGGTTCAAACCCTTTAAAGCCATCCAACGCATCTTTTTTGTCATCAAGGAAGCCCTTTATAATCCACTCTGTACCATACCCCCTGGAGGCTTTTGCCACATCTCGCGCTTCTCTGCCTGCTCCTCGCGCACCGATTATTATAAGATTTTTCATAAACGAACACATTAGTATATCCTAATAATTTATCGAACTGTGACACCTCCATCAATTACAAACTCGGTGCCAGTAATCCATTTTGATGCATCAGATAGGAAAAACATAGCGGTATTTGCGACATCTGCCGGCACACCAAACCCCAATGGGTACCTCAGTTCTTCTTTATTGTAATCATCTTGGGTAACAACACCGTCACCACTAATCATATTCGTTCTCACGAGTCCCGGCAACAAACTGTTAACCCGAATTTTTTTGGGTGCCATCTCGGTAGCAATCACTCTCATTGCCGCATTTAGTGCATTTTTGGATGCACCATATATAGAGATTCCGGCACTCCCCATTTTGCAACCTCCTATAGAAGACAAAAACAATACAGAACCACCACTATTTATTAGCCGCTTTTTAAACAATTGCTGAGTAAGCAAATATGGCACTTCAAAATTCGTCTTCATCATTTTCTCCATAACCTTATATGAAGAAAATTTATACGGCAATGCTTGTGAAATCCCAGCGGAATGCAAAATTCCATCAATCGGTTCTGTAATACTATTACAAATGTCAACGATAACATTTTCTGAAAGAAAATCAGTTACAACCATTGTGTGTCCGCTACCGCTTAAGCAGTTATAGACTTCTTCCAGCCGAGAAACATTTCTTCCTGTAATAATAACCGTAGCTCCAGCTTGAGCGAATACTTGTGCCGACTCTCTTCCGATTCCAGACGATGCACCTGTTATCAATATGCGTTTATTTACTAAACTGTAGTGGTTTTTCACAATTTTCTATTTGTTTGACGCTTTGTTAACTTCTATTTAAGTTGTGCATCAAGCACATTAAAGGATATCACTTAGTTAATTCAAATCAGGACATTGAATAGCCTCCATCCACAGTCAACACAGACCCTGTCACCCATTTACTTGCTTCTGTCAACATGTAGCCTACGGCATGAGCGATATCTTCGTTTGTTCCGTCCCACAAAGAAGCCGCACTAATACCTTCCAGCTCTTTCGGCGTGTTTGGGGGGGCTATTTCACCAGCATTAACCGTATTCACTCTTACGCCTAAAGGAGCAAGCTCAAGAGCCATTGCCCGAGTAGCAGCAATAAGTGCTCCGGTTACAATACCATGAGCAGAGTACTCTTCGGCACCAATATTCAGCCCCCAAACAGAAGTTACGAAAACAATAGAACATTGATTTGCAATAAACTTATTGTTAATCATAGATCTGCAAAGAGCCAACGGCAATTCGACATTCGATTTTATTATGTTGCTTAGAATCGCTTCTTCAGTATCGAGGAATGAACCTTTGGCAATAATATCAGGTAATAACACAATAGCATCAAATTTCGCCATTTCTGTCTTTAAGAAGTTGTCGACAGGATTAAAATTTGCTATTTCTGACAGTATTATTGAATGGTTTGACCCCAACATTTTGTCGACTAAACTCACCATCTCCGACTGATTTCGGCCAACAAGTGTAACAACGGCTTCCATTTCGGCAAACAACAGAGCCATTGCTATGCCAGCTGCAGAGTCTGCCTGAGTAAGCAACACTTTTTTATTTTTTAGTGCAAACGGGTTTGTACTCAAATTTCGATTATTTCAGGAACAACAATGTTTTTTGTATTTAATATAACAGACCCCCACGACAAACCGACTCCAAAGCCGCAAAGAAGTAGGGTGTTTTCTGATTGAGTTAACGATTCTCTTATTTCAGTCACCATAGTAACAGGTATAGATGCAGAGCTGGTGTTACCATAGTCTTTTAATGAAAACGGGACTTTTTCCACTGGCAACTTAAGCTTTTTTCTGATCATTTTGTTCATCATCATGTTTGCCTGATGAAAAACAAAGTAGTCAATAGAATTGATATCAACTTTAAAATGGTCAACGGTTTCCCTCACAGATGCCGGAGCCATTGTGATACCAAAAGAAAACACATTCATGCCGTCCAAAACCAACTGAGCATCTGTTCTCACAATACCGTCTTCATTCTTTTTTTTCTGCAGTGCCTCAACGTCGTCCATTGTTTTAATTTTCTGCCTTGCCCCACCCGCCGGTACGATTATAGACCTGAACCCACTGCCATCAGTACCTAAAGCAAACTTCATATCGTCAGCACCGAGGCTATATTCCAGGGCGGTCGCTGAACCAGCGTCGCCAAACAGCATGGCGGTAGAGGGGTCATCTTCGTTTACAAACTTGGTAGGAGTATCGCCACAAAGAAAGAGTGCTTTTTTTATAGCCCCTGTTGACATCATTGAAGCAACTACAGATAATCCATAAACATACGCAGAACAGCCCAGCGTCATATCGAAGGCAATACAGCTTTTAGGTAGTTTCAGTCTGTCTTGCAATATAGTTGCAGTATTTGGTAAAATATAATCTGCACCCTGAGATATAAACAATAATAATTCTATATCGTTACGATCCCAATTTAACTCACAAAGCAACTTTTCAGCCGCACTAAAGGCCAAATCTGATGTACATACATCAGGGTCGGATACACGAAAGCGCTCAATACCTGTCGTTTTTATAAAGGATTGTACATCTTCCGAAGAGAAAGTGGTATTATCGACGTTCTCAGAGATAGTTTTGGGGACCGCCACGCTAATACCTGATAATCGAACATTGCTAAAACTTAAGTATGCCATTTTTTTTATTTAATTCACTCTACAACCACCTAAACGATTAAGAACAAATTTCGCACAAAGTAGTCAAAAATATATTTAAGATAATTTACCAACTATTATTTTATTGCAAATTTCATTTAATGAATAATTGACGAATGGTGTTAATCTCCGTTAAGAGAAGTAATATTTTCTCCATCAACCGCAGCTATAGCTTTAAAACTGTCATACAGCTTTATTTATCCAATTTACGAAATGTTACGTCCGTTTTTAATTGTGATGGGCTATTTGCAATTATTGACAAAATAATTTCTTTAAAAAACTCTCTTCTTTTCACAGATTATTTATTCTGAGAAATCAAGAGCGCAAATTTAATCAAAATAAATTCCTCAATATTAGATTCCATATTTTATTTTAAACTTCATATAAATGTCTCTTATATGCAGATATCGTAGGAAAGCTCGAATACGATTAATAAAACATGGAAACTTCACTCATGACAAAACGTACAAACCCTGAAACAAGGTAAAAAAGTTGCACAACAGCATTAATCAGGATAAGCACATTTTTTAAGGAAAAACAGCAAATTCGAAATTCGCACTATCGCCAAAGAAACGCTACTAACGAAAATAAACGGGCTACGCAACTAAAGTTGAATATACATAAGTAGAGGCGCACTTCTTCAGGATTATTTTTCACCCATAGAATCTAAATAACTTTCTGTAAACCAACCAACTCTTGTTTCAGAAGTGTACTGAAACCCGTCATGGTTAATTTCTTTTACACCTGCCTGCAAACTGTCAAGCAAATATTTATCTTCTGCAAACACAGTTTTTATGAAAGAGGTATTTATTTGATTAAAATCTGCAACAAGTTTTTTGAATGCATTTTTTTTGTTTGGAGCAGTTGCTACACTCAACAAAAATACTGATTCGTCATTGTTTTGCGGCAACACTCTACCGATGGTGTATACCACTCCTTCAAAGATGGTTAATACTGAATTGGGATATAGTAAATAGTGCTTATACTGATCATTAATATCTTCCTTTTCAAAAACATGTCTCATAAATTTTTGACGTTTCTGTTCTAATCTATGATTTGTAGAAAAAAAGGTAAATGTAGAATTCTTGCCCCACTGGTATATTTCATCAGGCTTGTTTAGCCCGCAATACCCAGTCTTTACGAGCGTATCCTTGTGTACAATAACACAATGGTGCTGTTCCATTACATTTTCCACAATAAACTTCCAATTACATGAATGTGGCAATGCAAATGTTTCGTCAGACTTTAAAATACGACCAGATAAATCCTGTAAAACACCGTATAATTCATCCGTCAATTGTTGCTTGAGACTACACGGTTGGTCTTTTCCTAAATGTATAAAAATAAAATCTCCAACGGTTTCTACCGGATAAGATTTTAAGCATGCTTTTCCCTTGGTGTCCGGACATAAATCATGTTTACCCAACACCACACCCTCACTATCATAAACCCATGCATGGTACTTACAATAAATTGGCCCTGCTCCCTCAGAATCAGTAAATATTCTAGCGAATCGATGAGCGCAGACGTTCTGAAATGCCTTAATAGATGTGCCAGTGTTATATACAATAACTGATTTCCCGAGCAAATCTATTGTAAACCAATCTTTGGCATTAGGCAAATCGGTTTTCATACCAACAAACAGCCACTCCTTTTCAAATATAAGTTCTTTTTCTAACTCATATATTTCAGCATCATGATAGTATTTTGCCGGTATTATCCTATCCATTATTTTCGATTAAGATTTTGATACAATAGTATCATAAATATCTTTGACTGTATTCGCAGCCCTGATATCATCTCCTGTTAAAGTAATGTCGTATTCCTCGTCTACCATAGCGATAACGATCAGTGCCATCATAGAACTCCACTCATCCAATTCTCGAAATTTTGCTTCCAATGAAATAGTTGATGGATCAGTTTCTTCGAACTGAGCAGAAAATTTTTCTAAAAAATCGTTTTGTGTCATGAGTGCTTATGTTTTGAAAAATTAATGACGCAAATGTAAACAAAAAAAACAACTCGTCTTTTACTTTAGTATATCTAAATTAGCTCCATAAATACTATATAACCATTTATTTATGTGGAGGATGACACTTTATAAACAGCCTGTAGACAACCCGATTCTATCATTAACACCACTACTACAAAGCCATCAAAAAATCTACTTCTTCTGTTCTGTATCTGACTTTAAACAATCATTAATCAACGACAACCTGACACTCAACTGATTCTCCGGAGGGTCTGCTTCAATAGCACGTTTGCTGTTCGCACCTATACGGTATATCTCATCCGGGTTTTCTGCCAGAAATGACAACTTTTCGGCAAACTGCCCTGCATCATTATCCAAAATAATCAAATGCTCATTATTAGTAAACGAAACATTCAGGTCAAGCGGGTCTGAAAGCATAACGCATACGCCATATAAACCAGCTTCGGCACCAACCGTAGTAGGAAAGCCATCAAACTGCCCTTTAGAACGAATAAATGGTCTGGATGGGGAAATAATTATATCCTGTGTTTCGTAAAAACCGGCAAAATCATCGGCTTTCAACATACCATAAAAACGAAAATACTTTAAATATTCAGCATCAATTGGTATATCTGTTTCATCAAAGTTACCAACAACATGAAACCTGAAAATTTCTTTTCCTTGTCGAAGCACTGCAAGTGCCGCTTCTATAAATATATCGTAACCCTTATCAATACCCTTGGGTACATACTTTGCTGCTACAAAGCATACATCAATTACATTCTTAGTAATTGGATACCTATCCGTCTTCTCCGGCTTTCCGAATAATAGTGGCGACAATATACCGCCGTAATGAAAAACAATCTTATCGCGGTCAACTAATTTTTGCTGAATTAAGAATTCGTAGGAGAGTTTTTGTGTCACAAATACAGTCTGCAGGCAAGGGGAGGCCATCACTCGTTTCAACCTTTCGTATTCCGGCCCTTCAGTCAACACCCCGAAACCGCCTCCGGGGTATAGCTCCAGGACAAACTTTATATCGTTTTCTTCAAAATAGTCAATCAGATAATATGCATTTTCCAAAAACACTACATAGGCAATATCCGGCTTTATCTTTGTCCACGTGAAGAATGGACGAATACGACTTTGCTCAAGCTTATACTCTTCACAAAACTG
Organism: Bacteroidia bacterium; assembly: GCA_030426665.1. Taxonomy (GTDB): domain Bacteria; phylum Bacteroidota; class Bacteroidia; order Chitinophagales; family Chitinophagaceae; genus Nemorincola. The sequence goes on from JAUHYD010000005.1 coordinate 175,516, forward strand.
GGCTCTGTTTACACGAAACTCACCGACCGATTTGATTTTGTAGTATTCAAACTGTTTTTTTTTATTGATTTTTGACCCAATAATTGAGAATACAAATGAGTCAGGTACCCTATTCAGCAAATATGCAAATTCATTGGAGCGAAATCCACCGATGGGGTTGGGGATGAGGTCATCTATAATAGCAAGCCGACACTTAAATGGCCTCGCAAGTTTATACCTTATAGCTGATGACAATTTCAGAAACTCTATATAACCAAACCTGTAAGCAAGTTTGTATATCGTATGCATTTTACGTCCTATATACGTATTTGTCATTATACCCGCTCAGTTTTCCATTCAAGAATAGGGCGGGTAATTCCCGACCACGGCCCAAAATAGCCACCTCTATATTTTCCTGAATCTGTCTTCTCAATAATAATTGAGTTAGGTACTGATGCAATTATCTCGCTGCCATCCTTTACTAACACTACATAAACACTATATATGAGATTGTTAAAGAAAAACGAAGGCAACTTACAATAGCTTACATAATCTCCGGAAGGATGTGGCTTTCCACACCAAATTGTATCGGTAATGGAGGGTGACGATAACACACATTCCTCCTTATTTGTCATAATAGAAATCGACAAGTTCAACTTAGCCTTATCTGTAATACAACGATATGTTATTTTCAAATAAACTTCATCCTCCAGAAAAGACGTAGCAATTTTCTCACCTGATGTATTTACCAGCTCTACCTTTAATAGCTTTGCATGTTCATTTCCCGGTGCTGTCTCTATACTCCATTCCTTGGTAGTATTAGAATTGGCGTTTGAGTCCAAATAGTGATTAATGACCTGTGCACAAGACCCATTCATCTTGACCATACCGTGCTCCATCATTATCGCCTTGTTGCAGAGAGACTGAACAGCTGACATATTATGACTAACAAATATCACGGTTCTGCCGTCATTGACACTTACATCTTTCATTTTACCCAGACATTTCTTCTGAAACTCTGCATCTCCCACAGCCAAAACTTCGTCAACTATCAATATTTCGGGTTCTAAATGTGCTGCGACACCAAATGCCAGACGTACATACATTCCGGAAGAATAGCGCTTAACCGGAGTGTCCAGGTACATTTCTATTCCGGCGAACTCCACTATTTCATCCAGCTTTCGCACAATTTCTTTACGCGTCATCCCGAGAATGGTGCCATTCATAAAGATATTTTCTCTTCCTGTGAGATCCGGATGAAAACCAGTCCCTACCTCTAACAATGACGCAATTCGTCCTTTGATTTTTATTTCACCACTCGATGGCCCGGTTACCCTCGATAGTAACTTTAAAAGTGTTGATTTTCCAGCTCCATTATTTCCAATAATACCGAGACTATCACCTTTGCCAATTTCAAAACTCACATCCCTCAACGCCCACGCATATTCACTCGTCGCTTTTTTAGTTCGATCATTTTCCATACCGACCTTCATATAGGGGTCTTCCTTACCTCTTGCCATTGCCCACCACCTGCGTATGTCATGGCTCAACATTCCTGTGCCGATTTCGCCTAACCGGTACTGCTTTGAGATATTTTCCGCCTTGATTACGATTTCCTTGCTCATTGTCAATTTCTTTAAATCATATCTACAAATTTCTTCTCAACTCTATTGAATGTAATAACACCTATTAGTGCAAGAACAACCGCAAAGACTACCGAATATGTTAGCCAGAAGTAATTTAATAACCCCTGCCCCAAAAAACCATACTTGAATGCCTCCAGCAGCGACGTTAAAGGGTTTAGCCAGAGCCAGAATTGCATCTCCGGAGATGCCATAGATATCGGGTATATAACCGGCGTAGCATACATTAATAACTGTATGCCAAACGCAATAATAAAATTCAGGTCTCTGTATTTTACTGTAAGCGACGAAACTAAAATACCCGAACCGAAGCTAAATACCGCCAACACTAACAACAAAAAAGGGAAGTACATCATCTGCCAGTTTGGAGAAATAGCATGTTCTGAAAAATAATAATATAACCAAATAACAAAAAACAAAGAAAATTGAATTGTCAGCTTCACCATGCCCGATACAACTTTAGATAACGGCAATATGAGCCGCGGAAAATACACTTTTCCCATCACAGACGCATTTTCAGAAAAAGTACGAGATATCATCCGGAATGTATCTGCAAAATAGTTCCATAGGGTAACACTGCCAAGATAAAAAAGTATTTTTGGCACTCCGTCAGTAGACAACTTCGCTACCCTGCCAAATATAAATACATATATCAGAGCAGTAAATATAGGCTGCAATAGGAACCAAAGAGGACCCAATATCGTTTGCTTATATACAGACACCAGATCCCTTACAATGAACATCCTCAGCAAATCTCTGTATTGCCATATTTCTCTGACATTGATATCCAGATACCCATGCTTCGCCTTGATATATACATCCCACATATCATCTTCGACAGCTTTGTTTGCCATATTTTTTTGCTTTATAAACAAGGTGATTTGAGAGTTATGTGTTCCTTTTCCTAAACCGAAGCCTTCCTAATATCCCCTTTTTTGCTTTCCCGGGCACATCTTCAGTGTAATAGCCATCTCCGTAAGCACCGTAACCGTAACCATAGCCATAGCCATAGCCGTAGCCATAACCATAGCCGTAACCATAGCCATAACCATAGCCGTAGCCTTCCTCATATCCGTAACCATATGCGAAACCCCGATTAGCAACCACATCGTTCAGCACGATATTTAGCTTCTTAAACCTACCTCCGTAAAATAACTCATTCGGGATATTCAACTGTTGCTTATAAGTATAACCCTGGCGCACGACATACATAGCAGTGTCAGCAAAACCATATAACAATTGCGCATCTGTCACCAGACCTACCGGCGACGTATCTACTATTATGTAATCGAAATCTTTTCGCAAACGACCAAACAACTCAGACGTGCTTTCCAGTAGAATCAGCTCGGCCGGGTTTGGAGGAATCGGACCGGACGACAACACTTTCAGGTTATCATCTACACCGGAAGGCAGGATAACCTGCTCGTAGGTAGCCCTACCAATACAATAATTGGAAAACCCTATCTCATTGTTCAATCCAAGTGCTTTAGATATCTTCGGCTTGCGTAAGTCCAGCTCCATCAGCATCACCTTTTTACCCGAAATCGCAAGGGTTACTGCAAGATTAATAGCAATAAAGGACTTTCCCTCACCACTCATACTGGAAGTAATCATTATCACCTTTTCATCATTCCCTGTTAATACGTATTGCAAATTGGTCCTTAAGGCCCTGAATTGTTCTGACAAAATTGTTCTGCTGCTCTTATTGATTGCAACACTATCTCCCGAAACATTATTTCCTATTTCACCGATTACCGGTATCGTTGTAGCATTCGAAATGTCAGACTTACTTACAATGCGGATATTCAATGCCCGTCTAAGCAATATCACTCCAAATGGAATTAATGCGCCCAGTAAAAATGAAAACATCAATATTCGTTGTTTGTTTGGTGCAACTACACCTGTCGTGAGTGCCGGATCCAACACCATACCATCCGCAACTGTCGAAGATTTTTCCATTGCAGTCTCTTCTCTTTTCTTCAACAGAAATATAAATAACTCTTGTTTTATCTCTTGCTTACGAGAATGTTCTAGTGCCTGACGCTCCATAGTAGGCACCTTCCTTATGTCTTTTCGGTTTTGCTTAAGATCTCCCTTTATGGTTTCAACTTTTAGCTCCATTTCTTTTTTTGAGGACGCCAAAGCTGCTGCAAGGCTTCTTTTTACTTCAGACTTTTGCTTCTTTAGATTCTGCGTATAGGGGTTGTCACCCGTCATAGTCAACAATGCGTCATCAATCTGTATGGTCAGGCTGTTGTATTGTCGCATTAAGTCGGCTAGTCCTTTATTATCCAACAGGGATTCGGGCAATGTTATCGCCCGGTCATCAACTTTCTGCAAGTAGTCACTAATAGCACCAATCACTTCAAGTTTAAGCTCAGCAGCATTTAGCTTTTCCTCCGTTACTGACTTTTCAGATATTAGCTGCGACGCCTGAGCGGAAATGTCAGCAATACTGTTATCTTGTTTAAAAGACTCGATTTGTTGCTCAATACCCGACAGTTCAGATTCTAAGATATCAATTCTTTGATCAATAAATTTCACCGTGCTATCAGCTATTCGTGTACGATCTTCTACATTTTTCTCCTGATAATATTCCATTAAGCCATCGATAACATCAACGGCCCGCTCCGGCATAGAACTCACCATGCTAATAACAATTGTTGTTGATGACCGGTTCACCATCTGGAAAGATACCTGATTTTGGTACATAAGTGCTGTTTCCAATATAGGTGCAACAGAAACTTCATACTCCAAATCCGATACCATAAAAGCAACAGTTTTATTTAATACCGCCCGTCCCAAAATCGGCACATCAATAACCTCCCCCCATTGTCCGGTTATTTCCTTACCTGACGACGTAACCAGTTTGTACCCTTTATTGCTTAGCCGCTTCACGACAAAAAAGAAGTAATCGTCGAAATCATCTAGGAATTCAAACTCAAATGGCTTATTATTATATAATTCAGTCTTTTTAAAACGTCCTTCGGTAGAATAATTGATGTTCAACTTCAGCCGTTCCACGACTTTCATCATAGTAGGGCGGCTTTTTAATATCTGTACTTCATTATCAATATTCAATTTGTTATTACTTACTTTCAGTGCTTTTAACAAATCGTCTGTACCCGAACTACTCTTCTTGGAGTCGACAATCAACAACTGTGCTTTTGTGCTGTAAATTGGGGTATAATACCTCAAGTAGATATTTCCAAGAATGAGTGAAACAATTATACTGCCCAGTAACCAAGGCCAAATCGCAAGAACAGTTGTAAGCAACCACTTTAAGTTAAACATGTTTCCGCTCTGTTCAACTTTGGGCACTGCCAACTCTTGCTTAGCAGATGTACTTTCGCTTCCGCTACCTATTTTATTGCCATCCATTCAGAAAGTATTTGTTACTAGTATATTCTTATAACTTTAAAGACCAACAATAGCGAAACAATGCCGAATAAGCCGGAAGTATATCCAAGATAACGAGTTAACGAATTATCGCTGGACTGGCGCTTAAACCTGTTTTGTTCCACATATATCCGATCTCTTTGTTTTACGTAAAAATAGGGGGAAGAATATATATCTGAAGACGCAATATCCAGACGAACAAATTTTGTAACATCTCCTTCTGTTCGTTGCAGCAAAATATTCTGACGCTTTGCAGTAGCGTTAAGGTCTCCTGCCTTTGCAATTACATCAAGAATCGATGCTTTTTCATCAACAATAGCAACCGGTCCCGGTGCCCCAACGTCACCCATTATCATCACTTCAAAGTTTACGATACGAACTTGCACCACAGGTCTGTTGTAGTAAACCTTGGCCTTCTGTTTTATCAACTCTTTGGCCTCAGTTGTTGTCAGCCCCTTTACTTTTACAAACCCAATCTGAGCTATTTCTATGTACCCGTCCTGATCAACAAGAAACCCCGAAAGCGATGATTGAGCAGACCCTGATGGCGCAACCGGGGCATTACCTCCATTCTGTGCCAACGTCTGTATCGTTACAGATAACACATCGTTTGATTGGATCGTAGGCTCAGGGAAAGCTTTTGGTCCTTTCACTTCAATTTCATCCGGATATTTGGGATTCTCCTTAGTATCACTAAAGTATACATACTCCCTTTCAGAGATGCAAGAACTTGCAAATAAACAAAGTGATAAAGTTAAAGCAAGACATATGTATAGCACGGCCTGCCTGACAATTTGCAGCATTTCAGGAAATTTCACCAAAAGTAGTCTAAAAAACGCTAAAAACGAAACGGCATTTGGGACATATTGTTTGAAATCTCAACTTAAATAAACCAATAATAACGGCTAATTCCCGTTACTATAATCTCGCGTTTACCATCGACTGTTCAAGGCAGCCCTTAACATCATAAATAATGCCCGCATCGGTTGTGTAGTTACGCCAATTGGTTGCTAAAAACTCCTTGTGAGCAACCGCTAATACTACTGCATCATACTTTTTATCCAGAGACACCTCGCCGATTATTTCTGTTTGATACTCCTTCATCACATCTTCCGGTTTCGCCCAGGGGTCATAAATGGTAAGATTTACACCGTATGTAGCAAGCTCGCTTATAATATCAACAACTCTTGTATTGCGTACGTCAGGACAATTCTCTTTAAATGTGATACCCAGCACCAGTACATTTGCGCCCTTAATGAATATGTCGTTTTTTATCATTAGTTTCACTACTTCGCCGGCCACAAACTTCCCCATGCCGTCGTTAAGTCGTCTTCCCGCCAGTATTATTTCCGGATGATACCCTACTTCCTGTGCTTTTTGCGCCAGATAGTAAGGATCTACTCCTATGCAATGCCCGCCAACTAGCCCCGGCTTGAATGGCAAAAAATTCCACTTGGTAGATGATGCCTCCAAAACCTCATGAGTATCAATCCCCAAAAGATTAAAAATCATTGCAAGTTCATTGACAAAAGCAATATTTATGTCTCTTTGTGAGTTCTCGATAACTTTCGCTGCTTCTGCCACCTTGATGCTGGCCGCCTTATGCGTGCCTGCAGTTATAACTCTACTGTATAACGCATCCACAACATTAGCAATCTCAGGTGTCGAGCCGGAAGTAATCTTCTTGATGGTTGCAACTGTATGTACTTTATCACCAGGATTGATACGTTCAGGAGAATAGCCGCAATAAAAATCTTGATTGTACTTCAACCCTGAATGTTTTTCCAAAACCGGAACACATTCATCTTCTGTTACACCGGGATAAACAGTCGATTCATAAACCACTATATCTCCTTTCTTCAGCACATTGCCCAAAGTGGCACTTGCTTTGTAAAGCGGTGTCAGGTCTGGCCGGTTGTTTCTGTCAACCGGCGTAGGCACCGTCACAATGAATACATTGCAACCTTTCAAATCGTCAGCATTACAACTGCAGAATAACCCATTTTCATTTGCATCCAATCCTGTCCGAGTTACATCTGACAAAAGCCCTGTTTCTACCTCCAACGTAAAATCATAGCCCTCTGATAGCTGTGCGACTCGCTGCTCATTTATATCAAACCCTACCACCGGAAAGTGCTTAGCGAATTCGACTGCCAACGGCAACCCAACATAACCCAAGCCGATAACCCCAATTACATATGACGAATTTTCCATTCAATAAAAATATAGCCTTCATGCTGCACGTAGCTTCCATTCATGCAGTTAAGATAAAAATCGCAAAAGTATACTTTCTCATATTATAAGAGAAGTATTAAGTTGACAATCTTGAATTTAAAAAAGGATAGTTAGCGAATTTGTAGTAGTCTCTGGAACAGGCCATCGCTCGCAACACGCTTAAATGTTTTTCATGATGGGCATCGCTTCCGCAATAATCATACATTCCTTTTTCCAGCAACTGTTCTGCTACAGTCTTCACTGCGGCACCATAATACCCGGCAATAGAGAGCATATTTAGCTGTAAAAGACACCCTCTATCCTTTAATTCTCGATATTTATCGAGGTTTCGGTGAAAAAATTGATACCGCTCAGGGTGAGCAATTATGGGCTTATAGCCGGATGTTTGCATTTTGAACAATGTCTGTGCTAAGTCGGGGGGCTCAAACATCATCGAAAACTCAACCAGTACTTCATTATTGTAAATGGCAAGTAGTGGCTCCTTATCCATGAGCTGCGAAAAGTAATCGTCTAAATAGTACTCTGCAGCAGCTCGCAACGTGATATCAATATTGTTTTCTTTTATTGCCTGTTGCGTTATGGCTAGTGCCGCACCAATTGTTTCTGTCGTGTTTGGGTGATAATCAACAAATATATGAGGGGTCGTGATTATTGTCTTATAACCCAATTCAGCCATTGTTTTCAAAAGTAACAGACTGTCATTTATGTCCTTTGCCCCGTCATCGATACCGGGCAGAAAGTGCGAATGCATGTCGGCACCCAACACACTCCAGTCGGGAGTTTCAGGCAACGGTAGATGGTCGTACTTCGACTCTTCTTTTTTTTTCTTCCCAAATAACTTAGAAAACATACTGCAAGATAAGCAAATTTCCACCCTAAAGCTTTTGCTATCCCGACTATAACAATCCATTTAGTTATCAAGCCCGACAATGTATTGCAAAAACACTTTAAGCTTTATCACGTTTCGGAACTCCATTTTTATTAGAGGCATGTGTTCATCCTTTTAACTAGCTGCTGTTTTGTTACTTTTGTTCGAACAAGAATCAAGATATGGAATTACCAGAACACCTTTCAATCAGATTACTGAGTGAGTTACAACAATTATCCCCTTTCAATCTTTCGGATATTGCTCTGCAACGCATCCGTACTAACCGCGATTACCTCGACACGGTACTGTCGAAGGGAGAGACCTATTATGGAATCAATACCGGGTTCGGCTCACTTTGCAATGTTCGGGTAAAACCCGACGAGTTGGCACAGTTACAAGAAAATCTCGTCTGTTCGCATGCCTGCGGTATGGGGGACGAAGTACCTCGGGATATTGTCAGACTGATGTTACGACTTAAGGTCCATGGTTTGAGTCAGGGATATAGTGGTGTCCGGCCTGAAATTGTTCAAAGGTTAGTTGACTTTCACAACCTTGACATAATACCGGTTGTTTATGAGTTAGGTTCATTGGGCGCTTCCGGCGATCTGGCTCCGTTGGCTCATATGTGTTTGCCTCTTTTGGGCAAGGGCGAAGTCTACTATCAGGGAGAGCGAATGAATGCCGAAATCGCATTAAAAAAAGTGAATCTTGAGCCAATGACGTTGGCAGCAAAAGAAGGGCTGGCTTTACTAAATGGCACACAGTTTATGAGTGCCTATCTTTCATGGTCGCTCGTGAAGGCTCATAAGTTACTGGACTGGGCGAATACAATCGGGGCATTGTCTGCCGATGCCTTCATGGCCAAACAAGCTCCGTTTACGCCTCCTATTCATCGGGTTCGCCCTCATAAAGGTCAAATTGAATGTGCTGCCGCCATATTAAACTTACTTACAAACAGCGAATTGCAGAAAGTGCCGAAAGAGCAAGTTCAGGACCCATATTCCTTCAGGTGCATGCCACAAGTCCATGGTGCAACTTCTGATGTTATTGATACTGTTACAAAAGTCGCTGAAGTCGAAATCAATTCTGTGACAGATAATCCTATTGTATTTCACGACGAAGACACAATTGTCAGCGGTGGCAACTTCCATGGGCAGCCATTAGCGCTTCATGCCGACTTTTTGGCTATTGCAATGGCAGAACTTGCCAACATTTCAGAACGACGTACCTATTTACTTGTTAGCGGACAGAGGAATCTACCTCCTTTCCTTGCACCGGAAGCGGGGCTGAACAGTGGCTTTATGATTGCTCAGTATACTGCTGCTGCCATAGTCAGCAAAAACAAACAACTATGTACACCTTCTTCTGTTGACAGCATTGTCAGCAGCAACGGACAAGAGGATCATGTGAGCATGGGGGCAAATGCCGTAACTAAATTACGTAACGTGGTCGACAATGTGCAACGGGTTCTGGCAATAGAATTACTTACCGCAGCACAGGCATTAGAATTTCGACGCCCCGGAAAGTCTTCTCCAGAACTGGAGCGCATCTGGTCGGCACTCAGAGAAGTAGCACCATTTATGAAAAGCGACGAAGTTCTTCACTATAGAATGGTTGCCGCGGAAAGACTGCTTGACAAGGCTCCGTCGCAACTATAATCATTTCAATTACAACTGAATCATCTATTGTCGGTAAATGGAGTCAACATCAAACTATATTGTTTTTCAGTGCTATGGAAGCGAAAGTATTTTTCACGAATGTACGTTTGCCTTGCTATCACTATCACGCCTATACCCTACGGCCTTCCCGGAAAACACATCTGTTTGGATTTACACAGACAACAGAGATTGGTTTGAATCACTAAAAAGCCCACTTCCGCTTCACTTCAGGGATGTCGATAAACAATTAATCGACAGGTGGCGCGGCGATATAGACTTCGTTCACAGGGTAAAGATTGAGGTGCTCAAAGACTTCACCAGCAATAGGTCCGGCAATGTACTATATACCGATACCGATATCGTATTTACGCATGATATTGACAAGCTATTCGACGCTATCGATTCCGACGCATTGTTCATGCACGTGCTTGAAGGAAAAGTTAGCGACCGAAATAACCCCATAATGTGCAAGCTTGACAATTACCTCAAAACAACATCAGTAAAATCACCGTTTGACAAACCATTGCGGGATATGTCCATGTGGAATGCGGGAGTATTGGGCTTTAACACGCATTCAAAACACCTGTTGGATTCTGTACTGGAGTTCACCGACACTCACTACCGACTTTTCCCGAAGCACATCATCGAGCAATTTGCATTCTCGGTATTCTGGGGCGATAACAGCCGGATAAAAAGCGCCGCACCATTCATACTACACTATTGGAATTTAAAAGAAGTCAGGCAAACGTTGGCATCGTTCTTTCAGTATTTTAAGGGAAGTTCATGGGAGGATTTAGTAAAATACGGTCAGCTTATTCAAATGCATGTATTGATGCAGGAAAAGGTAAACCACCCGCATACACTTACTTTCTCAGACCGAATAAGAAAGAAGAAATGGCAACCATCAAAATACGATTGGAAGGAATTGGTATCGCAAATCAACTAACCGGGATATTTATTTTATCACAAAAAAGTATATTTTTACACCATGGGATTCGTAAAAGACTTTAAAGCCTTTGCAATGAAAGGCTCGGTTGTCGACCTTGCAGTCGGCGTAGTTATAGGTGGCGCATTCGGCAAAATTGTCAAAGCATTTGTTGCCGACATTATTATGCCCTTAGTAAGCGTTTTTACAGGGAACGGGCCTGCGTTTACCGACAAGTTTATTGTTCTGAAAGCCGGCAAAGAAGGAGATGTTTATACAACATTGGCTGAAGCAACTAAGGCAGGAGCCAATGTTCTGGCTTATGGCGACTTGATTCAGACAATCGTCGATTTTCTGATTATCGCTTTGTTCATTTTCATCGTTATTAGCTACATGGCAAAGGTGAAAAAGAAAGAGGAGGCAGCACCGCCACCGCCACCTCCGGGTCCGACCGATACTGAGAAACTTCTCATGGAAATTCGGGATGAACTTAAGAAAAACAATAGTTAGTTCGGCCTAACACGGTTTAACTTCAAAATTAACTTTGCCGACTTCGGACGCATTCAGGCATTCGAAGTCGGCAAAGTTCATATTAAATATACGGCCCAATGCATGAAGATACCGACAAGGTGCGCAAAGAACTTGAACGGTTCAAGGCAAATAAACGTAGCGGATTTGCAGTACTTGCTGATCCGGATAAAATTGCTCCGGCAGACATGGTCCACCTCGCACGACTCTGTAACAATGGCGCAGTCGACTACCTATTTATGGGTGGCAGCTTACTGATGGCGCATCAGATGGACTTGTGTATCCAGCGATTTAAGTCAGAAAGTGACATCCCGGTAGTACTGTTTCCCGGGAGCCCTGCACAAGTTACTCCTTACGCAGATGCATTACTTTATCTTTCCTTAATCTCAGGTAGAAATCCCGACTTGCTCATAGGCCAACATGTCGCATCTGCACCACAGGTAAAAGCAAGTGGGCTTGAAGTGATATCAACTGGTTATATTATTGTTGACGGTGGTGTGCAAACTACTGTTTCTTACATGAGCAACACCACTCCGATTCCGGCCAATAAGCCGGAGATTGCCGTATGCACGGCATGGGCAGGGGAGCTACAGGGTAAGCATGTGATATACCTGGATGCCGGAAGTGGCGCTCAAAGACCTATCTCTACTGAAATGGTACATAGTGTGAGTGAGAACATTGAAATACCGCTTATCGTTGGCGGTGGTATACGTACGGCAGAAAAGGTCTATGAAAATTGTAATGCAGGAGCAAACATTGTTGTTGTCGGCAATGCTATAGAACAAGACCCTATGCTCATTAAAGATATGGCACAAGCCGCTCATTCCGTCGGCATACGACAAAAGCATTAGAAAGTCATTATGTAAGAAGCAATTTATGGCTTAATCTTATTCGATTCGAAAATCCGATATGAAAACAGCTCTAACATTTATTGTCGCTATCTTCCTTACGGGCTTTTGCCCTCCCAACGGTGTACTAGTCGAACACCAAGAAGGTCGCTTTAATGCCATATTTCCGGAACAGCCGAAAGAAGTTGTAAAGGATGCCGAAACCCCATTTGGGCCACAAAAACTAACGTTCCTCGTTTGTGAATTGGGGGACCGTAACAACGCTAATGCACTATACGGAATCGGCTATACTGACTACCCCGACTCACTTGTCAATTCAGAATTCGAGAAAGAATTGACAAACGACTTCCTGGACAGGTCAGTAACGGGCTCTGTAGTTACTTTAAACGGAAGTCTAATCAGTAGCGATACAATAAGCTATAAGGGATACCCGGGCCGGACAATAAAAATCAGCTTTCTTGATAATCACGGGATTATGAATATGCGACTCTACCTTGTAAAAAACAGAATGTATATACTCGAGGTAGGGTGCCTCCGTGAAAATGACAACAACCCTGAATGCAGACATTTTTTTGACTCGTTCTTTGCAACCGGCTTAGACTAATGCTGTACAATAAACAAGTATACTTCTTCTCCAATATTTAACGAAAAAACAGTACTGCTGCACGATTTACGCGCACTCAATTTACCTGGAATAATATCTAAACCGCGCCTCGGTGTATTTTCCCTATATTTGAAACAAACGAGGTAATAATGAAAAGTATTGTTGTTTTTTGCGGTTCAGGTGACGGATACAATGAGGTATACCGCGAGGTTGCCTATGCCGTTGGTAATATGTTGGCATTGCAGGGTATCCGTATTATTTACGGCGGGGCAAAAGTTGGCATCATGGGCGCTCTTGCAGATGGTGCACTCCAAAAAGGTGGGATCGTCACCGGTGTAATACCCAACTTCCTTAAGACCAGAGAAGTGGCGCATACCGGCATTACTGAATTAATTACCGTAGAAACAATGCACGAAAGAAAGCTAAAGATGAACGAGCTGAGTGACGGTATCCTGACGTTACCGGGTGGTTGGGGAACGATGGAAGAGCTTTTCGAAACGCTGACGTGGAGTCAGTTAGGGTTGCACAAAAAGCCAATCGGCCTGCTAAACACAAACGGCTATTACGACGCACTTAAAGCTCTTTGCAGCACAATGGTACAGGAGGGCTTTCTTAATGAACGAGTAAATGCCTCATTGCTTATTAGTAGCTCTCCCGAAGAATTACTAAACAAAATGAGCAACTATACGCCACCACCCGTTTCTAAATGGCTTACAGAAAGCACAATTTAACTACTTCGTGTTGTGAGAATTTATTCTCACTTTTACAGTCCATTTACCGCAAATCATGTCTCTTAAAACCACACAGTTAAAAATTACAAAGTTTGCCAAAGACTTTTTGCTGGCAACCAGGTTGCTGCAATTGTTACAGCCTTTCAATAAGCTATTCGGGTTTATTTACAACTTCAATCTGCTGACGAGCTGGATACATAAAAACAAGAAAGCAAACCTGCTTACAAACGACTTTTACAAACCGGTTCGTAGTTATGACGACCGTGAAAAAAGCTTCACTGCCATCTCTGACCACTATAACCTCGGCACCACTCCGGTTAGCTATCTCGAATTTGGTGTAGCACATGGCAACTCCATTAAATGGTGGCTGGCTACGTGCAAGCACCCCGACTCCCGGTTCTATGGGTTCGATACATTCGAAGGACTACCGGAAAGCTGGGGCGTGTTTGACAAGGGGGATATGCACTCGCCTATACCCGAAGTGAACGACAATAGGGCATCTTTCTACAAAGGTATATTCCAGGATACGCTACACGGCTTTCTCATGGAAAACAGCAGCAAAATAAGACAACACAGGTTGCTGATACATCTTGATGCGGACTTGTTCAGTGCAACTCTGTTTGCACTCAGTCAACTATACCCTTATCTGCGTAAAGGAGATATAATAATGTTTGATGAGTTTAATGTTTATGATCACGAGTTTATGGCATATCGACTATTTACTGAGTGTTTCTACATAAACCTTAAACCTATATCAGCGCAAAATAATTTTTACCATGCAGCTTTTGAGGTCGCATAAATGCACGCACAAAAGTTTTGCAAACACGATGACACTGTAATGGGTGACACAAGAAGCATAAAAAACTGGGCAGAAGATGAACGTCCGCGTGAAAAAATGCTGCAAAAGGGGGCAGCGTCCCTATCAGACGCCGAATTAATTGGCATCCTGATTGCAAGCGGCAACAAGGAACGCTCGGCTATTGACCTGGCGCGAGACATGCTTACGCTAGCCGGAAACAACTTGCGGGAAATGGGACGACTGAGCATTACCGAACTACAAAAAATTAAAGGTATAGGACAAACAAAGGCTATCACGGTAAGTGCCGCGATGGAACTGGGCAGGAGACGACAAATGAGTGAAGGCATAGAACGGGTGAGTATTTCTCAAAGTAAGGATGCAATACCCATAATAATGCCACTACTCCAGGACCTAAATCATGAAGTGTTTTGTGTTTTGTACCTGAATCACGCCAATAAATTGTTGCGCCACGAAATAATAAGTAGTGGCGGTATGTCTGCTACCGTTGCGGACATTCGCATCATACTGAAGAATAGTCTTTTGTACAATGCCAGCCGAATTATAGTTGCACACAATCACCCTTCCGGCAATACTCGACCTAGTAACGCCGATATAATGCTCACAAAAAAGCTGTCCGAATCGGCTGCCCTCATGGACATTTCGCTGCTTGACCACATCATCATTGCCGGCGAACAATATGTGAGCCTTGCAGATGAGGGGCTGATGTGATATCGGGAACTGCAAGAGACAGTGCTGCATTTTTGTTATTTTCACCATTCTAAAATAAGATGTTATGAGAATCGTCACCTATAATGTAAATGGTATCAGAGCTGCAGTAAGAAAGGGCTTTACTGATTGGCTGAAGACCGACCCGGCCGACGTAATTTGTCTGCAGGAAATCAAAGCAAATAAAGAGGATGTACCCGTCGCCGCAATAAACGAGGCCGGTTATGATGTGTTTTCCTTTTCTGCTCAAAAAAAAGGATATAGCGGCGTAGCTATACTCACAAAGAAAATCCCGGACGAAGTAATAAGCGGAAACGGCATGGAGCAAAGCGATTTTGAAGGTAGGGTTATACGCGCAGACTTCGGCGACATTACGCTTGTCAATGCCTACTTCCCCAGTGGCACCAGCGGTGCAGACAGACAAACCTATAAATACCAGTGGCTCGATGAGTTTTATGCCTATCTCAACGACCTTAGGGAAACAAGAGCCAAACTGATTATTTGCGGTGACTATAACATCTGTCATAAAGCGATAGATATTCACGACCCTGTACGAAACAAAAACTACACTGGCTTTCTGCCCGAAGAGCGGGCATGGATGGACAAGCTGTTTTCCAATGGATATGTCGATACTTTCAGAGAGTTTAACACTGACCCTCACCAATATACCTGGTGGAGTGCTTTCGGTACAGCACGAGCTAACAACAAGGGCTGGCGGATAGACTATATAACTGTAACTGAACCGCTACGTGACAATTTGATTCATGGAGAGATTCTACCCCAAATAGTTCACTCCGATCATTGTCCTGTATTCCTTGAGCTATCTGTTTAGCTTCATTGCGATAAATAATTTCAACAACAAACGCCCGTGTTTTCAATCACGGGCGTTTGCTATTACCAATATTCCAACAAGTTCTGCTACATCATTTCTCTGATATCGGACATGATGTGCTTTGCTATATTCTCTGCGGTCGTCTCAGACGTGCTTTCCGAATAAATTCTGATGATGGGCTCCGTATTAGATGTCCGCAAATGCACCCAGTCATTGTCAAAGTCAATGCGCAAACCGTCTTCTGTGTTTATGGGGTGCTTGGCATACTTTTCCTTTATTTTACCAAAAATATCCTGCACATTTACTGATGCATCTAACGCTATCTTGTTCTTTGATATAAAGTAGCCGGGATAGGTGTTCCGTAACCCCTTTGCGGTTTTTCCGGACTTTGCAAGATGGGTTAAGAATAGCGCAATGCCTATCAGCGCATCTCTTCCGTAATGCAACTCCGGCACAATAACGCCACCATTTCCTTCACCACCTATTACGGCATCCACTTCTTTCATCTTCTTTACCACATTCACTTCTCCTACTGCACTCGGGTAGTACTTTCCGCCATGCTTCTCTGTAACATCTCTTAATGCTCTTGTCGAAGAAAGGTTGGAAACTGTATTACCTTTCTTCTTTGACAGAATATAGTCAGCGATGGCAACAAGCGTATATTCCTCGCCAAACAGAGAACCATCTTCACATACAAAACAAAGTCTGTCAACATCCGGGTCAACTGCAATGCCCAAGGTCGCATTTTGTTTCAGAACAGTACTGCACAAATCTCTTAAGTTTTCTGGCAGCGGCTCAGGATTATGAGCAAAGTCTCCGGTAACTGCTTCATTTATTACAGTCACTGTCTTAACGCCCAATGCATTTAATAGTACCGGCACTGATATTGCACCGGTAGAGTTAATTGCATCTACTACAACAGAGTAGTTCATACTGCGTATCGCAGTCACATCTACAAGCGGATGTTCCAGTATGATGTCTATATGTTTTTGTATGTAGGAGTCATCGGAAGCTATGGCACCAACGTCTTTAATTTCAGCATAAGATATGTCATCGCTGTCAGCAAAGTCCAGTATCCATTGCCCTTCGGCTGCATTCAGAAACTCTCCGTCTTTGTTCAACAATTTCAGTGCATTCCACTCTTTCGGATTGTGGCTTGCGGTAATGATAATACCACCACCGGCATTTTCCATCTTTACAGCCATTTCTACGGTAGGTGTGGTGCTCAATCCGAGGTCAACCACATCACAACCTACACTCTGCAAGGTAGCTGCAATAATATCTCGCACCATTCCACCGGACATTCTCCCGTCCCTGCCGATTACTACTTTTTTATTATCTCCCTGTTTTGCTACCCAAGTACCATAAGCTGTCGTAAACTTTACAATATCGAGCGGTGTAAGACTTCCGCCCGGTTTCCCTCCTATTGTGCCCCTTATTCCCGAAATAGATTTGATTAATGCCATAGTTTCAATTGTATCATGCGAAGATACATTTTTCGATTTTTTACTCAATATTAAATTCCCAATCAATCGAGTGCAATCACCTCCGGCAATACAAACAAAATCCTCTGCTTGTTTGGCAGAGGATTCTGTACTATTTCAGATTAATACTAATCTATCTTATCAATGTCACATCACCTTTATACACCTGGTTTTCGGGGTAGCCGGGTCTCGCCACAATTATCGTGTAATAATACACACCCAAATCCTGTGGCACTCCGTTAATAGTACCATCCCAACCTACTTCTGTTGTGGTCGTGTAGAATACTTGCTTACCCCAACGGTTATAGATTCGCATTTCTACTAAGTTACGGAACTTAGAGCCGTTCAGGCGGAACACATCGTTACGGCCATCACCGTTCGGTGTAAATCCGGTCGGGATAAACTCTGTCATAGAGCTATCTACCACTATCGTCACTCTGGCGGTATCCCTGCAACCATACTTATCCATACCATATACCGTGTAGGTAGTAGTCACTGTCGGTGTCGCAATCGGGCTATTTATGTTCGGGTTATTCAAACTTCCGTCATTTGGCACCCACGTATAGTACAGCTGGCTATCAGCGTTCAACTGCACGCTATTACCATACATAATCTTGGTACTTCTTGTCACGTGAGTAAGTGGTGTCGGCAGTATAGAATGTAAGGTCATCACATGCTCTGCCTGGCAGCCTTCACCAGCCATAGTTGCAGTAAGTGTGTATGTATAGTTTCCTATAGCCTTAAAGAATGGCTCTTTTACTGTCGCAGACGATAAGTTGGCCGCAGGTGACCAGCTGTAGTTATACTCATCGTAGCCCGGGAACTCTATGTTCGGTTGAATGTATATTGTATTCCACAACCTCAGTGGCTGCACCAGACAGAACGTACTGTCAGTTATAGAGTTGATGTAAGGCTGTAGTACTACAATATTCGTTTTTGCTGTATCCTTACAACCTAATGAATCAGTAACAATTAGCCTGAATGGATATATGTCTTCATGCTCGTATACATAGGCCGGAGGTGCACCCCACGTAGCAGAGTCATTACCATCGCCAAACTCCCACTTGTACGTCGCCAACGGAACAGTGGGCGTAGATACATACTTCGTAGAATTTGACAAGTCCGTTATCACCAGACCCGTACCATTACAAATTGTATCATCAAATACAGAGAAGTTCGCAGTAACGGTGTGTTTCAGGTTTACAATCTGCTGCGAAGTATCAGTACAGCCATTTGCACTCGTAGCTTTCAATATAACTGTATAATCTTTGTGACCCGCTGTATATATATGTATCGGATTGCGGTCGTATCCTGTCTTTGTATCTCCAAATGTCCACTCCCAGCTTACAGTATTCTGCGAATAATCATTAAAGAATACGGTATCATTGGGGCATGCCGGGTGTCGGTCAAAGTCAAACAATGGCACCGGACCGGGTTTTATATTTATTGTGCCCGTACCCACGCATCCGTCATCAGACACTGCAGTCACAGTATACACACCACCCAGCGATGAGTCAAATGGTGATACTACAGGGTTCTGCAATGTGGAGGTAAACCCACCCGGTCCAACCCAGGAGAACTCTGTACACAACGAATCAGGTGCTGCAAATAAGTTTAGTGGGTCCACAACAGGATCACAATTCGGAAGATTGCTCGTAACAGCTATTATCGGCGATTCATTTACAGTTACATCCGTATAAGAAGTGTCGCTTACGCTACCTATGGTTTTTACCACGTGGAACCGGCCTCTATGAGCAGTAGTCGCAGGGAATATATACGCCTCCTGAGAAGTGGCAAACACTGCTGTCGACGGTGCGGGACCATACCATTTATATGAGGCCCCCAATGAGTCACCGGGTGCATTGAAGAATAGCGTATCCCCAACACAGGGCTCATTGCTTTCCGCTCCGTTACACGTATGTATTGTCAGGTAAAATGTCTTTTCAAGACAAGACCCTATTCCTGCCGAAGTATCTACACCGGTAATTGTATATGTTATTTCAGGAGGAAGTACAGAAGTGGTAATATCAACATGTATTCCTGTTGTTGCAGACAGCCCTGTACCCGGAGACCAGGTCCAATGACTCCATGCCCACTCTTTTTCACCACCATGCAATATGTCAACCGGTAAAATATCAACCGGGTGCTCACAAACATCAAAAGTATCATAATCTGCATTTGGAGGTGTACTGTTAGGACCCGGTATGCCGTTTACGATAAGCTGCGGATTAGGGAAGGCACTATCAATACCCGTCCTTCCGTTATACACATAGGCATATGATACAGAAGCACTATCTCCGGCGGGTATTGTTCCAACATTAAATACAAGCCAGATACCCACGTCTCTTATCAAAGTCGAGTTTACCGCACCGATACTTCCGGCTGTCGTAGGAAGTGCCCAAAGAGCCGACGGTGTTGTAAACGGCCAAAGTCCCGAACTAAGGTAGCCACACTTGGCACGGCAATCTCTTGTGGCCAATGACATATAACTATTCACAGAATCAAATGTTATACCACCTGATGTTCTATCACCATAAGCACATACTTGTACCAGATGTCTGATATCTTCGTTTTGATGCACAATCGTATTTGTGGTAGTAGACCCTCCTCCCCAAAACGAAATATTATCCGGGTCACATGTACGCTCATAATATACACCGTTCATCGGCGCTGCTGTAGTGTTATACAAATGTGTGGTAACAACTACCCATGATGCAAATGTATCTACGCGAGTTTCCTGAGTGATGTTCAGTCCTGCAACTGCTCCTGACCACGTACCAATTGCCGTCCCGCCAACATTTGAGTATCCTGTTATAGAACCTGCGATATCTGCGGGTGGACCTGTACATCCACCGCCGCCACGCGCCCAGTTCCTGTACTCTGTCCCGGCAATTTGTACACCCCAACCTTCCATAGGTGCACCGGGAATAGTATAATTCCCCATCAATTGCGGACTACCAACAGACCAACCGTCATGTCCCCAGTCATACGCAACATCTAACTTACCACCAGGAGTAAAGGCGGTACCCGCACCATATGTGGAATGTGGATGATAAGTCAAAGGTGAACTACAAGTACCAAAGGCACCAATTCGGTCAACACCCACCTCTAACCACTGACCTTGCAAAAAGCACTCTGTACCCACAATCTGTGCGCGAACAGATGAAACTGATGTGAAAAGGCTTAGTAACAACAATAAAATAGGAATTCGTAATCTCATAATATAAATTTATATTGCTTTGAACAATTTTAGAACGATAGATGATTCAACAGAGCTACCTAAATTCAGCGAGAAATAGCACCTCGCAATATTCAGACTAACTAATACAATCCGCCTGTATACTTAAAGACAGGTAAAAAGAAGAATTGGTTAGTTAACTTGTTCGAATTTTTATTTTTATAACGTCAAAAATACAGCTGTGCAATGATTTTTTTGTGGCTAAATTATCGATATATCAACACAAAGTTGAACTACCATTAAACATTTTTAGTGCCAACCGGCTATTTTAATCATATTCAACACATTATACATAAACAAAATCCCCCGCCTGTTGGCAGGGGATTTTGTTTATGTCAACGTATATCGAAATAGTTACCTGATCAGCGTAATCTCGCCTTTATAAACCTGATTATCAGGGTAGCCGGGTCGTGCCAGTATTACTGTGTAGTAGTATACACCCAAGTCCTGTGGTACTCCGTTCAGCGTACCATCCCATCCTTGCTCCGTAGTAGTGGTATAAAATACCTGTGCACCCCAACGATTGTAGATGCGCATTTCTACCAGGTCACGGAACTTAGAGCCGTTCAAGCGGAATATGTCGTTCCGTCCATCGCCGTTTGGTGTAAATCCGGTTGGGATAAACTCGGTCATTGAGCTGTCTACTATTATCGTTATCATTGCCGTGTCACGGCAGCCATACTTGTCCATACCGTATACAGTGTACGTTGTCGTTACGGTCGGCGTTGCTATTGGGTTGTTGATATTCGGATTATTCAAACTTCCGTCATTTGGAACCCACGTATAGTACAACTGACTATCGGCGTTCAACTGTACACTACCACCATATTGTATCTTGGTGCCTCGCGTTACCTGAGTAAGCGGCGTTGGTAGAATAGAGTTTAAGGTCATTACGTGTTCTGCCTGGCAGCCTTCACCAGCCATGGTTGCAGTAAGTGTGTATGTATAATTTCCTATAGCCTTAAAGAATGGCTCCTTTACTGTCGCAGACGATAAGTTTGCTGCAGGTGACCAGCTGTAGTTATACTCATCGTAGCCCGGGAACTCAATATTCGGTTGAATGTATATGGTGTTCCACAGCTTCAGCGGCTGTACCAGACAGAACGTACTGTCAGTTATAGAGTTGATGTATGGCTGTAGTACCACAATGTTCATCTGCTTAGTGTCTACGCAGCCCAGCGAATCCGTAACAGTTAGCGTAGGCACATATATACCTTCCTGCTCGTATACATAGGCCGGAGGTGCGCCCCACGTGGCCGAGTCATTACCATCTCCGAACTCCCACTTGTAGGTTGCCAATGGAACAGTGGGCGTAGATACATACTTCGTCGAATTTGACAAGTCCGTTATCACCAGACCCGTACCATTACAGATAGTATCATCAAATACAGAGAAGTTTGCCGTAACTGTATGCTCCAGATTAACTTCCTTCGTTAAAGATTTAGTGCATCCATTGCTACTTGTCACCTTTACAGTCGCATTATATTTCTTGTGCCCATCGGTATATATGTGAATCGGGTTGCGATCATAACCTGTCTTTGTATCGCCAAATGACCACTCCCACGTTGCTGTATTCTGAGAATAATCATTAAAGAATACAGTATCATTAGGACATGCCGGATGTCGGTCAAAGTCAAACAATGGCACCGGACCCGGTTTTATATTTATCGTACCGGTACCCACGCATCCGTCATCAGATACTGCAGTCACCGTATACACACCACCCAGCGATGAGTCAAATGGCGATACTACCGGGTTCTGCAATGTGGACGTAAACCCACCCGGTCCAACCCAGGAGAACTCTGTACACAACGAATCAGGCGCTGCAAATAGGTTTAGCGGGTCCACAACAGGATTACAATCCGGCAAATTGCTCGTTACTGCTATTACCGGCGCCTCATTTACAATAACGTCAGTAAAAGACGTATCTGTTAAACCAGCCTGAGTCTTAGCAACATAGTACCTGCCTCTGTTGGCAGTGGTTGCCGAGAAGATATAGGCGGTTTGAGCAGTACCAAATACTGCCGTCGACGGATCGGGGCCAAACCACTTATAGGTTGCTCCTAATGAATCTCCGGGCGCATTGAAAAACAGCGTATCTCCTACACATGGCTCATTGCTTTCTGCTCCGTTACATGTATGTATAGTCAGATAGAATGTCTTTTCGAGGCAAGACCCCAAACCTGCGGAGGTATCTTTACCGGTTATTGTGTAAGTAATGACCGGTGGGAGCTCTCTTGTAACGATGCGAACGTGAGCACCGGTAGTCGCGGATAAACCTGTCGATGGTGCCCATGTCCATTTACTCCATGACCAGCTTCTGTCTTCAGCATGTCGTATATCAATCGGCAATGTGTCTATTGGGTTAGCACACACGTCAAATGTGTCATAGTTTGGAATAGGTGGCGCATACGAAACTCGAGGCACCCCATTTATTACCATCTCAGGATTTGGTAACGCACTGTCTAAACCGTAGGTGCCGTTGTAGATGTACGCATAAGAAACTACCGCACTGTCTCCCGGAGCTATTGTACCAATATTGAACACTATAAATATCCCTCTGTCTCTATTGGCAGTTGTGCCTAAAGTAGACAACGTCACCGGACTTGTGGGCCCGGCAGGACCAGAATTTGTCCACAATACAGAAGGCGTAGAGCTTGGTGCCAGACTCCCTATTTCCCCAACCCTGGCTCGGCAATCTCTTGCCGCATACCCAAGGTAACTATTAATAGAATCATAAGTTGGAGTACTACCAGAACCTGCTCTGTCTCCATATGCACTTATCTGTACAAGATGTCTTGCATCTTCATTCTGATGTACAATTACTTGCCTTGTCGAAGAACCTCCACTCCAATAAGAAATATTATCCGGGTCACAAGTACGCTCATAGTGTACATTTGTCATAGGTGTCGCCGTAGTATTATATAAATGTGCAGTAATTACCGCCCACGAAGAGTAGGTATCAACTACCGTTTCTTGCCTGATATTCATTCCGGCTACAGCACCCGTCCAGGTAGCAGTTGCTCTCTGGGCTATATTAGAATATCCCGTGATACTACCTGCAATTGCAGTTGCGCCGGTGCAAAGACCACCCCAGGCACCATTTCTGTACTCGGTTGCGCCTATTTGCACACTCCATCCTTCCTGAGGAAATCCGGGCTGAGTATAATTACCCATCAACGGAGGCATTCCTACAGACCAGCCATCGTGTCCCCAGTCATAAGCTGCGTCTAATGCACCACCGGGTGTAAATGCCGTACCAGTACCACAGCATAGGTGCGGGTGGTATGTAGCAGGAGACGAACAGGTTCCAAAGCCTCCCATTCGGTTTACACCAACTTCTAACCACTGCCCTTGCAAAAAGCAATCTGTACCCACAATCTGTCCACGAACAAAGGAAACCGATGTTAAGAGGCCTAATAACAACAATAAAATAGGAATTCGCAATCTCATAATATAAATTTATATTGCTTTGAACAATTTTAGAACGATAGATACTGCAACATAGCTACCTAAATGCAGCTAGAAATAGCACCTCGCTATAGACAAACTAACTAATACAATCCGCTTGTATACTTATAGACAGGTAAAAAGAAGAATTGGTTAGTTAATTTGCTCGAATTTTTATTTTTTTAACATAAAAAATATGGCTGTGCAATGATTTTTTTGTGGCTAAATTATCGATATATCAACACAAAGTTGAATTGCCATTATACACTGTTAGCACCTACCAACTATTTTAATCATATTCAACACATTATGCATAAACAAAATCCCCCGCCTATTGGCAGGGGATTTTGTTTATGTCAACATATATCGAAATAGTTACCTGATCAGCGTAATCTCGCCTTTATAAACCTGATTATCAGGATAACCGGGTCGTGCCAGTATTACTGTATAGTAGTATACACCCAAATCCTGTGGCACTCCGTTCAGCGTACCATCCCAACCTTGCTCCGTTGTTGTGGTATAAAACACCTGAGCACCCCAACGATTATAAATGCGCATCTCGACCAGGTCACGGAACTTAGAGCCGTTCAAGCGGAATACATCGTTACGGCCATCACCGTTTGGTGTAAATCCGGTTGGGATAAACTCGGTCATTGAGCTGTCTACTATTATCGTTATCATTGCCGTGTCACGGCAGCCATACTTGTCCATACCGTATACAGTGTACGTTGTCGTTACGGTCGGCGTTGCTATTGGGTTGTTGATATTCGGATTATTCAAACTTCCGTCATTTGGAACCCACGTATAGTACAACTGACTATCGGCGTTCAACTGTACACTACCACCATATTGTATCTTGGTGCCTCGCGTTACCTGAGTAAGCGGCGTTGGTAGAATAGAGTTTAAGGTCATTACGTGTTCTGCCTGGCAGCCTTCTCCCGCCATGGTTGCAGTAAGTGTGTATGTATAATTTCCTATAGCCTTAAAGAATGGCTCTTTTACTGTCGCTGAAGATAAGTTTGCTGCAGGTGACCAGCTGTAGTTATACTCATCGTAGCCCGGGAACTCAATATTCGGTTGAATGTATATGGTATTCCACAGCTTCAACGGCTGTACCAGACAGAAAGTACTGTCAGTAATAGAGTTAATGTATGGCTGTAGTACCACAATGTTCATCTGCTTGGTGTCTACACAGCCCAAAGAATCCGTAACAGTTAGCGTAGGCACATATATACCTTCCTGCTCGTATACATAGGCCGGAGGTGCGCCCCACGTAGCCGAGTCATTACCATCCCCGAACTCCCACTTGTAAGTTGCCAATGGAATAGTTGGCGTAGGGGTATATTTCGTTGAGCTCGACAAGTCTGTTATTACAAGACCGGTGCCATTACAGATAGTATCATCAAACACAGAGAAGTTTGCCGTAACTGTATGCTCCAGATTAACTTCTTTCGTTAAAGATTTAGTGCATCCATTGCTACTTGTCACCTTTACAGTCGCATTATATTTCTTGTGCCCATCGGTATATATGTGAATCGGGTTGCGATCATAACCTGTCTTTGTATCGCCAAACGACCACTCCCACGTTGCTGTATTCTGCGAATAATCATTAAAGAACACAGTATCGTTAGGACATGCAGGATGTCGGTCAAAGTCAAACAATGGCACAGGACCCGGTTTTATATTTATCGTACCGGTACCCACGCATCCGTCATCAGATACTGCAGTCACAGTATACACACCACCCAGCGATGAGTCAAATGGCGATACTACCGGGTTCTGCAATGTGGACGTAAACCCACCCGGTCCAACCCAGGAGAACTCTGTACACAACGAATCAGGCGCTGCAAATAGGTTTAGCGGGTCCACAACAGGATCACAATTCGGAAGATTGCTCGTAACAGCTATTATCGGCGACTCATTTACTATGACATCTGTATACGACGTATCTCCAACCCCCGGACCACCAAATGTTTTCACTACACGGAACCGTCCGCGGTGTGCGATAGTCGCAGGGAATATGTATGCTTCCTGAGTAGTCGCAAACACTGCAGTCGACGGCTCAGGGCCAAACCACTTGTACGTCGCTCCCAATGAATCACCGGGCGCATTAAAGAACAATGTATCGCCTACGCAAGGTTCATTACTTACGGCTCCATTACACGTACGTATAGTCAGATAGAAAGTCTTGTTATGACAAGACCCATAAGCAGTTCCACTATCGCTACCCGTTATGGTATAAGTAAAAATTGGAGGAAGTACTCTCAAGTCAATTGACACGCTTGTTCCGGTAGTCGCAGACAAGCCGGTTGCCGGTGCCCATGTCCATTCGCCCCAAGACCATGCCTTGTCACTTCCGTATAGGATGTCAACATTCAGGGCAGTTAAATCAGGCCGCGCGCATGCGTCAAACGTATCATAGTTTGGTGTAGGTGGCGCGTAAGAAACCCTTGGCATACCATCCACCACTAACTGCGGATCCGGGAATGCACTATCAATACCATCATCACCGTTAAAAATATACGCATAAGAAAGAACCGTGCTATCCCCTGCTGCTATTGTGCCTAAATTAAACACCAAGCCTATCGCAATATCAGATTGAGTACAAGCCGTTGGCAGACAAGCACCAAGTGTATATTGTACCGAGGTTCCGGGAGTTCCATAGGTCCCCGCCCATATATCACCTAAATCAATTGTAGCGCCCAACCACCAGGAAGTATAGACAAAACATTTAGCACGGCAGTCTCTTGTTCCTAAACCCATGTACGACTGCTCCTCTGTAAAACTTGGATGCCTTGTCTTCACCAATACTCTATGTCTTGCATCTTCATTCTGGTGCTGAATCTTATTAATGGTAGGGAAACCGCCGCCTGGCCAGGTTTGTGTATTGTCAGGATCACAAGAACGCAAATAATACACATTTGGTGCAGCAGTAGCTGAAGTATTTGTAAGGACGGTTGTAACAACTACCGCCGAAGCAAATGTATCTACTCTTGTTTCCTGTCTTACCGCTAACGTCACTCCTCCGGCGGTAGCAGTACCTGTCCACGTACCGATAGCGCTACCTCCGATATTTGAATAACCGGAGTTTGCCCCGGTCAACGCCAATGCACCACCACCCATGGTACCTGCGCAACTCTGAAACGCTTGCCGACGAGGATTACCCGCAACGCCAATTTGCAACTCCCAGCCTTCAAACGGAGAACCGGGATAAGTATAGTCCCCCATAAATGGTGGCGTACCTACAGTCCAACCATCGTGGCCCCAATCATATACTTCCGCTAAATTATTAGTACCACCAGCAGGTAATGCTCGGGGATGAAAGCCCGCAGGAATAGCTCCATTTCCGTTGCATGCCCCAAACGATGCATTATTATTCATACCTATCTCCAGATACGCACCCTGGAGAAATATATTGGTGCCAACAAACTGAGCATAGGAATACTTTGCAGACATCGACAAAAGCACCAAAAAGAAAATACGAGTACTGATACGCATATATTTATGTATTAAATCTTGCTGTTAAATATAGTAAGTTTTACTAAAAATGAATGAATTTTTATTTTTTTACTTCAAAATCAAATTTTCCTTCAATTTTGATGCTATCAAGCATTCAACCAGAAGACAGAATAACTTTCGATATGGTTGGCAATAATCAACAATATTTTTTTCTTACGGACGAAGTTGCTAAAACAAAAAAAAGCCACATGTCTAAAAAAATGACATGTGGCCCAAAAATTACAACACATTGATTACCAAACCATAGCCCTGTCTTCCTCTGCCCGATACATTCTATCAGTCGGCTTTATGTCAAATGCTTTGTACCATGCAGCTACATTACTTACAGGTACATTGCAGCGTAGTTCACTTGGCGAGTGAGGGTCTGTTTTAAGGCGTTGTGCAATCTCCTCCGGACGCGTATTTGCTCTCCAAACTTGCGCCCAACTCAAGAAGAAACGTTGATCCGGAGTAAATCCGTCAATTTTCTGCTCGCTTTGGCCTTGTTTCGTCTTTTTAAATGCTTCATAGGCAATACTCAAACCACCCAAATCTGCCAGGTTTTCTCCTTCTGTCAGATGTCCGTTTACATGCATCGTATCCAACGCAACAATACTACCGTACATATCCACAACTTTATTAGCTTTCATAGTAAAGTTCGCAGAATCTTCAGATGTCCACCAATTGCTTAAGTTACCTTCTGCATTATACAGCCTGCCCTGATCATCAAACCCGTGTGTCATTTCGTGTCCGATTACACCTCCTATTCCTCCATAGTTTACAGCATCATCTGCATCCATATCAAAGAACGGGAACTGCAAAATACCAGCAGGAAATACTATTTCATTAAATGCAGGGTTGTAATAAGCATTAACAGTCGGAGGTGTCATACCCCACTCTGACCGGTCTACAGGCTTACCAAGTTTATTTAGATTGTAATTGTATTCCCATGCAGATGTTGCCAGGATATTGGCAACATAATCATCATTTACAATCGTCAAGGCGCTATAATCCTTCCATGTATCGGGATACCCGATTTTCTTCATAAATGCATTGAGCTTTACCAATGCCTTTTGTTTTGTCTCGTTACTCATCCAGTCCAACCGCTCGATGCGCTCTGCATAGGTAGTCTGTAAGTTCCCTACCAGTTCCAACATCCTACTCTTAGCCTCCGGCTTAAATGTCTTGTCTACATACATTTTGCCAAGTACTTCGCCGATTGAGCCATCAACCATATGAAGTATTCTTTTCCATCTCACTTCCTGCTCTTGTTGGCCACGCATGGTTTTACCATAAAAAGCAAATCGCGTAGTATCAAAATCAGTGCTCAAAAACGATGCCATGCTGTTTACAAGATGGAAAGTCAGATACTGCTTCCATACATCTATAGGCGTACTTTTCAGTTGCTTTGCGATCACCTTGAAAAATGTAGGTGACGCAACTATTACAGAATCTTCACCGGATACATTCAGGCTTTGTAATAAGCTATTCCACTCCAGACCGGGCGTCTCTGCATTGATACCCGCAATATCAAATTTGTTGTATTGTATGTTCGGATTTCTGCGCTCCACTCTGGAAAGAGAAGCTTTCGCCAAAATAATTTCCAAATCATAAATCGAAGCCGCATTTCTTGTTGCCATTGCTTCTTCCTGACCGGAAAGCGCAAGCATCTTGGCAATGTATTTTTTATATGCCTCCCGAATATTTACAGTACGGGCATCATTATCAAAATAATACTCACGCCCCGGCATACCGAGACCACCCTGGCCAAATTGGCAAATTTGTTTCGTAACATGTTTATCATCCGGCGAAACCCCAAAGTGGAACAACTGCCCGATACCCATCTTATGCTCCAGAGCTATCTCCCCCAACAATGATTGCACATCTGCAATTTCATTTATTCTGGAAAGCATACCACTTATTGGCTTTATGCCTGCTGCATCTATAGCCGTACTATCCATCCCCGTTCTGTAAAAATCACCTACCATCTGAATGTCACTACCCTTTTCAGCATTTTTGACTGCAGCTGCCGAGTCCAATAGACCATGTAAAATTTCATTGTTGTTCTCTATCAGCACATTGAAACTACCCCACCTTGTTTGCGATTTAGGTATTGGATTGTTTTTAAGCCAGACACCATTGGCATACATGAAGAAATTATCACCGGGATGCACGGTCGTATCTATATTTGCCGGATCCAGCAACTTCCTTTCTGGCGTTTGTCCACTTTTCTGCTCACTTTGTTGCCCGCAAGACGCCATTGCGACAATTGCAACCCCTGCTAAAAATGCGTTCTTTAATTGCATACTATAATTTATTAAAATTTTAGGCGGTAAAAGTACAACAATCATAAATAGGAATATTCTTCCCCGCAATTATACGCGCGTGAAATTACGGGGGATATTAAGTACCAACTATACCACTACAATTAAAATGCAATACCTCCTTTATTAGCATTTACCGACAATCAGTTCTAATTTTGTCGCGGATGGATTCATTTACTCATATTGTACTCGGTGCATGCATCGGTGAAATAATCGGAAGAAAGAAGCCGTCTGCCAAACTACTTCTGGTCGGTGCCGTTGCCAACAGCTTGCCGGATATTGACTTCGTTGCATCATTCTGGATGCCGGTCACTAGCGATTTGCTGGCACACAGAGGGTTCACTCATTCCATCTTATTCATCCTGCTGGCGTCGCCCCTACTTGCGCTAATATCTTCAAAACTCCTACGCAGTATTCCGTTTACATTCAAACGTTGGCTGTTTTTCTGGGCACTCCAAATGTCGGTCCATATTTTTATTGACGCTTTCAACGCCTACGGTACAGGATGGTTTGAACCCTTCAGCCACTACCGGGTTTCCTTTAACAGCATGTTTGTTGCAGATCCCTTATTTACCATTTGGCCCATAGTTGCGACGTTAGCGCTCTTCATTGCCGGAAAAAACCACAAAAACCGGACTCGTTGGGCGATAACCGCTTTATCGCTAAGCTCCTTATACCTCATTCTGGGCTTGGCAAACAAAACAATGATAGACGCAAGCGCAAAAAAAGAACTCGTAAAAATGGGCGCAAAACCCAAACACTACTTCAGCACCCCCACTCCACTTAACAATCTTCTGTGGTATATAGTGTCAGAACATGATTCCGGATTTTATGTTGGCTACCGCTCTGTGTTTGACAGCAAAAAGACGACTAAATTCCGGTATGTCTGTAAAAACAACAGCTTACTGAATGCATGTAACAACCAAGAAGATATAGAACGGCTGAAACGCTTCTCACAAGGCTTCTTTACAGCCGAACAGTGGCATGATACCATAGTTTTTAACGACCTGAGATTTGGCGAAATCGCAGGGTGGACAGACTCTGTTCCAAAATGCGTCTTCTACTTTTATCCGCAGCTCCCCCACGCAAACGAGCTGGTCGTGCAACGCGGGCGCTTTGCCAAGTGGGACGGCGCGACCTTTAAAGCATTTCTGAGGAGAATTAGTGGCAACTAAACCCGCTCCCCTTGTTGACTATAGTAAAAGGTAAACAAGAAAAACAACATCTGAATTACCTTGTAAGAAAGATAACAAAACAGTCGTTTGAAAATCCCCTGAGACTTCTGGAAATTTTCTTTGGTTATGCTATCGCAATCTGTATCTATTACCTTCCTAAGTGCATGCTTCATTTCAGACGCTACAGCTTTATCAAGAACGTCCAGATTCATCTCTACACTGGCAAATGCACTTATATTGTTCAGATTGTAAGAGCCTACAGTCAACCAATCGTCATCCCTTACGGCAACTTTTCCATGCAATACATTTCTACGGTACTCGTAAATCCTGATATTGCTTCTGAACAACCTGTCATAAAGGTATCGCTCTGCGTATTTGGCCAGTGGTACATCAGCACGCCCGGTTAAAACAACACTCACCCTGACACCTCGCTTGGCGGCACCTTCCATGCGTCGCAAAAGCCCCTCTGGCGGCCAGAAATAACTGGTCATTATCGTCACATCTTTTTGTGCTGTTTTGAAAAGTTGCCGGTAACTATCCGTAATATCGGTTCGGTTATAGACCCAGTCGTTTCGCCTTATCCGGACTTTACAATTAGTGGACGGCGGAGTAAAAGGTGGCAGCTCAGTTGCCTTACAGTTTTTCTCAAAAAGAGCTCTGTTCCATACATTTCGACAAACCCTATCAACTGATAAAGCGATATCGCCTTCTACAATAATTGCCCAATCCAGCCATGCAGGAATACCCGGCATGTCGTTATACCGATTGCTGATATTTACACCTGCTACCATGCATATACGACCGTCGGCAACCATCACTTTGTGATGCATCCTTCTACCGAAATAATGTTTTTTACTTTTTAAAAAGGGTTCAAAAAACCGAAAGTGCACACCTCCCGCCTTCAGTTTATCAATAAAGTGATGGGAGAGATGCTGAGATGCATAACCATCTACCATCAGATAAACCAGTATGCCCCTTTTCGCTGCAGCTATCAGTACGTCAGCTACTTCAGTTCCGGTTTCATCTTCATCAAATATATAGGTCTGAAAATGAATTGAGTACACCGCCTGTTCCGCTATCGAACGAATTCTAGCGAAGTACGCAGCACCGCCCCTGACTACCTCTACTTTGTTGTGAAGGGTGTACCCTGAAGACTTATATGCTTTCGATTTTTCCATTCCATGCAGATAGTACTGCTATAGGGTACAAGTTAGGAATTTTTGCAACAGAAAATGTGGTCGAGTTGAATGAGCTGAAACATCCACTGAACAGGAGAAAAATAATTAAGCCGGGAGTATTTGCTCCCGGCTTATCAATTAACAATTCGTTGTTGTTGCTAGTCTCTGTGCCTGTTTCCGCCCAAACGGTACATTATCGACAATTGCATTGAAGGAGCTTTGAACAACTGCGATGACACTGATTTAGCACCGGTTGTTGCTGCATTATCCCATACTGTCTGAACACTACGCAAATCAAAACTTACGTTATTCCCTACCTGGTATGAGAAGCCTAACAAATACCCCAATCCAAATCGACTGTTAAAGTCAGCGGAATTTAACTTTGGCGCATTGTCCTGGCCTACTTCATTCACCAATACCGCCGGTGTATTTCTATCAGGCATTGTTGCCGCACCTGTATTGATAGAGAATGCATAAAGGAAGTTACCGCCTGTAAAGAAGTTAAATTTCCCCTTACTGTACCTGATTGCAACCGGCATTTCAATGCTGTGCAATGCAGAGAATCCATAAGAGTTCAACTGGCGTGTTTTTGAATACTGCCCGCCAATAGGCGTATAAGTATAGTAGTCATCTTCAACCGACGTATTATTGTTAATGCGCTGGAAGTATTTCAACTCTGTCATAATGTTCCAGGTATTGTTGAAGATAATATTACCCGTCATACCAAACTGAAACCCTTTGAAACTATTAGGTCCAAAAAAGTTACTATTGATGCCCGCCACAATACCGGTTGTAAACCGAGTGTTTGCTGCATTAGTCTTCACTTCATTAAATGCCGCATTCAATTTCTTGATAAGCGAAACACCTTTCTTCTCTTTCGACTTCACCTTTTTCTCTTTTGCCACAGTTGCCGCCAGCGGTAACTTTTCTCTGTCTGCTGCCGGAGTTTCTGCTTTTTCATTACTTGTCGCTGTTGACGTACCCTCGGCAGCAGAAGAAGTTGTTGCAGTTACTGCAGAATTATTTTCTTCAGATGCTCCCGCCGGTGAAGCAGCTACCGGAGTATTACCAGCTGCCTCTTCAGGTGTAGAATTATCTGCCACTCTTTTTGCTGTTGGTTCTTCACCCTCACCAGTCGTCAGACCACCTTCCGTTTTAGCACCTTCTCTTTTCGCTACCCGACCACTATTGTCGCTTGAAACACCAGTCAATTCTGCACCTTCGGTCGCAGACTCACTGCCTTCGGTATCGTCACCACCTAAATCCAGACTTATCCTGCGCATAGATATCGTATCAATCTCATAAGAAACTTCGTTGTTAGCATCCAGTACTACACGCTCATGCACTGAAACCCATAGTTTTGATATAACACGCTTAGGCTCGTCAGGCTTTTTTACAGCTTTCTGTTGAACACCGCCGGTACTGAATGAAGTACCACTCTTTGTCTTAGTCACTGTATTAGCAGACATCGTTCCTCCTGTAGACAGAGGTTCAGAAGACTTAACAGCGGCCTTAGCAACAGGCATTGTGCTCGTGGAGTTCGTCGGGCTAACAGTAGGCATCTTACCACCTAACTTGTGTTCACCAACCGACGTCGTTTCTGGCTTTGCTGCAATTTTCCCAACCATTACCGGAACAGGCGACAGATTCTTATGACCGGAAGCAGATGCAACACCCGCTGCAGCTCCACTGTTCAATGCCAGCTCTTTCATGTCCTTACTAACTACCGAAGGAGTTTCAGAAGCAATTGGCTTCTTTACATCAAGTCTTGCTACCGATTTTCTATTATCAATGTTCGCAACCGGAATACTTGCCTTCTCAATCGGCTTCGACTTAGTCGTTACGTTCGACGTCGAAACACCGTCATTTTCATTAGACGCTACATTATTATTATCACCCGAATTGTTTTTGGCTAGCTGAGTATTATTCAACCTTTCAGATTTCGGGCTGGAAGCACCCATAGACTTTTCAGCACTTGCTTCCGCTCTGAGGTGCTTTTTCACCGCTACATTTTCATTAGAAAGCCCCGATACAGTTGCCCTTTGTGTTTCAGCACCTTTTGTAGAAGTAGCTACTATCGCACCCTTCTTAGCACTTTCATCAATATTATTAGGCCTGTTTACAATAGTTGCCCCTTTTGCTATTTCATCTTGTTTATTACTTGTATTGTTATGCACAGCAGCGACTGTGGCACGATTATTAGATACTACCGCATTAGGTAGATTATTTTCATTTGCGGTATTCGAACTTGTTTGTTCAGCACCTTCCGCGTCATTTGCATCCGGAATAGTCGCGTAGCTGTTACCCGGTTCATTATTGAACACGTCAGCATTAGTAGCCAGCGTCGCATTGTCGTTACTCATGTTCTTATACAGAGATGACAACTCAAGACTACCGATACAAACAGTACCAACTAGCGATAGCACCGCAACAGCACTGAAAATACGGCGCCAATAAAGAATACCCACACGCTTCTGCTGCGGCATTTCTTTATCAAGCAAGTCGCGCATATTAGCCCATGCGCCACTCCGCTCTCGTTCTTCCGCCCCCCCCAGTCGCTGTCTGACGAGGTCGTCGATTTTGATGAAATTTTTATCCATTTGGATAAATTTAATTTTGGTTAATTCAATATATTCTAAACGAACGGCATTAATGTTTCAAATGCAATTCAAGTTTTTCAATTTTCTCTTTTAATATCCGCCTTCCTTCCGATAAATGCCACTTAGAAGTACCCTCACTTATCCCAACTATATTCCCAATCTCTCTATGTGTGTAACCTTCCATTACATACATATTAAACACCGCCCTCGTTGCGTCCGGCAGCATTTGCACCAATTCCAGTAACTGATCGTAGTACAGTTTATCCGCATGATCCTGATGAACCAATTCATCTTTCTCCACCAATACTATCTGACTGGAATAACGCGCATTCTGCTTTACGTAATCTGCAACTGCATGAAATACAATTTTCCTGACCCACCCTTCAAACGACCCCTGAAATGTATATTGCTTTATCTTCTGAAACGCCCTTAAAAAACCGTTGTTCAATACCTCTTCCGCCTGTTCTTCATGGTCTATGTATCTCCGTACAACGCCCATCATCTTTGGATAAAATAACCGATATAACTTCTCCTGCGCGCTCCGCTCGTTGCGAATACACCCTTGTATGAGCTGCTCTAACTCACTGGCCTGGCCAGTCATAGTATATGCCAAAGCTATAGACAAGTATATTGGTTATTAATCCTTAACACTATTAGTAGACTGCCCACTCTTTAAAAAGGTTGGGTAGCAGACCACATATCAGGTAAATTTAATGAATTATTTCGCTTTTGTTAGCTATAAAAATAAATATATTTAATTAGCCATAAAGCGAACATGGGACAAGGGGAAACATAATGCGTCCTGAATTTTCCGATTTTGCCTTCGGAAACTTAATAAAACAATTCATATGTCATTCTTATACCAGCCCCGAAAAGTAATCTTATGCTTATATGCATAGATAAGCGGCTATTAAATTTATTCCAATGCTACTATCGCTCTGCTCTTTTTTATAATATTATGAGCTATTTTTCTCTCAAAAAGCCCACTCGATAACGCATTTTCTAACTTTCGCAGGGTAAATTTCATTTCCATATAACGTCCGTTATAGTAATTACGTATGCTTAAGCCAACTCCTGTATGGCTAAATCAGACAATAGCTCTTTGCAAAATCAAGTGAGAGAGAAAACACAAACTGAAAATCAACGCCTTCGATATTAACATTACATACATTGTGGATTTTTCGGACCGCCTTTTTTCGGTTATCAATTTGTGAATAAATAACAAAATTTCAGGTAATGCCAATTCGCGGCACATAAATTGAGCTACGTCATTTGTGCGAACAACCATTCTTCTATTTATTATATTGTTGTCATTAGCCCCGGGTTCCGTCTATAGTACTGACTTCCCTAGGTGTACGTACACTTACTTCGACAATGGAGCGGTATCAACTGCTACCTGTTATGACAAGAATATGCGTTGGGGAAAAGCAATCGCATACAACATACACGGAAAACAAATCAAAGAATGGAGTCTTCGCAAAATTGCGGGTCACAGCTCAGTTAGTTTCAGCTTTTATAAAAACGGCGCCATAAAAAAGGCCTACTGGAGTAGTGCTCCGGATGGAGGTATTCAGTGGTACAAGTCCACTACTTACTTCGATGAAAATGGCAAAATAACCAGAGAGGATAAAGATAGCCGGGAAGGATTAAACGACCCTTTCAATAGAAAACAACTGCAACAACCTACAATCAAAACGCAGGAGGTAGCAACCTGTGCAGTAATATATTCGTCGGAATACTGGTTTACAAATACCACCCGTTCAACAGTATCAGTCGTTGCAAAACATAAGTACAGAAACGACGAATCCTCGTCTGTTATACTCAAACCCGGAGCAACGCTAAAAGGAGGGTATCTGATTGAAGCGGAACGGTTTGTACCACCCGACAAATACTTTACCTTTTACGCAACGCAGAATGACAGAAGAAGGAAAAAACAACTAATTGTAGTTTCCTCCCACAGAAAGCCGGAAAATACAACTAAAGAAAGCCGTAAGTACTTTTACGAGGTGCAAGCCGCTAAGTAGTTTTTATGTGGTCGTTCTTTCAATGTTATTTATCTTGCACACATTCGGCAATGCATTCCATTTAATGATAAGGCTACATTTATTCATACTATTAGCTTTCTTGTTGTTGTTTAGTTCTTGTAAAAAAGATCTGATAGCGCCTGCGAATGTCCGGCGATTAAATAGTCATGTCAGTACGCATCTAAACAGCGTCGCATTCTTAAATGACAGTGTTTGCGTTATCGGAGGTGGTTCCACCTTTTACGAGTCCACAGTACTTCGCTCCATTGATGGTGGTTATAGCTGGGCCGCAGACTCAATTCCACAGGCACCCAAAGAGTTCTATGGAATGAACATTACCCCGAATGGCAATATCTATCTGAGTGGCATAGACGGCTTGGTTGCCGTCTCCGACGACGAAGGAAATTCGTGGCAGGTAAACAGAGTTGGCAGCTGGCTGGTAAATAAGGGAGGAGCTTTCGTAACTCCCGATACAGGTATTTTTGTGAGCACCGTTTTACAACGTCAGTGCACTATCACCAGAGTAGACGCGGATTTCAATATTATAGATGAACAAACGCATCTGTTCGGTTTGAACAATGTTTACTTTACAGACCCCAATACAGCATATATCGTCGGCTATGGTGCGGTGATGAAGACCACTAATAAAGGCAACACATGGAGCTTTCTGAATGTTGATGGAGATAATTTTTCTGCCATGGATATACACGGCGACGAAATCTGGATGTGTGGCACCAATGGAGGAATCTTTTATAGCGCCGATGCCGGAAAACATTGGGAGCGTCGCCGAAACGGGAATAACATTGCACTACCCCGGTATATGCTCAGATGCCTGCTGTTTACAGATAGTCGGAACGGATGGGCTGCCGGCGACGATGGAAAACTCCTGCTCACAAAGGATGGAGGCTACAATTGGATGGAATATAAGGCCTTTGCTACCGGTAGCATAAGGGCTATTACTCGCTGCCCAAACAACGACTTGTTACTGGTCGGCGACAATGGCACCATTTTCAGAATTACACCCTAAATGCATTTCCCGACATTTATATAAAATTGTCTGTAATTTTCACAGAAATGAAACACCTCTTTTCCCTTATTGCTGTCGCTTTTATATGCATTGTCTTAGTGCAGTACAGGGGTGTTAATTCAGACATTAACACCGGTCACAAACCACTCAAGGTTACCGAATGGGACGCTTTTGGTTACTATGTGTATTTGCCGGCCATGCTCATTTACAACGACTGTACCCAACTGGACTGGCTTACAGACGTCGACAAAAAATACGCCGTAACCGGAGGCAATGGATGGCAGGCACAAAAAACCGAAAACGGCAAATATGTATTCAAGTACCTGGGAGGTGTGGCGCTAATGCAGCTGCCCTTCTTCTGGACGGGTCACTTCGTTGCCAAACATACCAACTACCCGCAAGACGGCTTCTCACCACCTTACCAATATGCACTCGGGTTCGGGATAATTCTTTATTGTGTGCTCGCCATTTTATTGTTGCGAAATATATTACTTCGTTACTTTTCTGACATTACGACTGCTATCACCCTCGTTATGGTGTGCCTGGCCACAAATTTCATTCAGTATGCAGCCATTGACAACGGACAGAGTCATGCATACCTCTTTGTGCTGTATGTATTGATACTGTACGCAACAATAAAATGGCACGAGCAGCCACGCGCATTATGGGCAATACTCATCGGTTACATTCTGGGCTTAGCCACTATGACGCGCCCCACAGATGCAATTATGTTGTTCATACCGCTACTTTGGAATACACAAAACAAGAATGCTGCCACCGCTAAGTGGCAACTGGTGAAAGACAACAAAACCCATCTGATGTACGCAGGCATAGCAGGCATAATAGGCATTTTGCCCCAGCTCATCTACTGGAAAGCTACAACCGACTCATTCATATATGATGTGGGTAGCAAATGGGACTTCCTCAATCCTCACTTCAGGGTATTATTCGGTTGGGAGAAAGGGTGGTTTATCTATACCCCGGTAACAGTACTATTCATTGCCGGCATGTTCTTTATCAAAAAGTTTCCTTTCCGTAAATCTGTGCTCTGGTTCTGCCTGTTGAATATTTATATCATCATTGGTTGGCACGAATGGCGATACGGCGGCAGCTATTCCACGCGAGCGCTGGTTCAGAGCTACCCTATTTTTGCATTACCTTTCGCTGCCTTAACAGAGCACCTTCTGGAGGGCAGAAGGAAGCTGATCTTTTTACCGGTTCTCGGCTACCTGTTGGCGGTAAACCTTTTTCAGATAGTACAATACTGCGCTACGGTGCTGCACTACGATGACATGAACAGAATGTACTACGGTAGTATCTACCTTAACCCCGCTCCAACACCCGTAGACATGAGCCTGCTGGACAATGACGAAATACTTCGTGATGAATCAAACTATAAAGCGGCACTAATTGCTGATAACCGCGAATCAAAATCCATTAATTTCAAGGCAAACGAAAACGAAACCTTTGCTGCATTACAACTCAACTGCAATCAATCGGGCAGTTGGCTGAAAATAGAATGTGACATACAAGCTCCCGATTGCCTGTGGCAAAGCTTTTTACAAGCAGACTTAGTTGAAGGTGACTCCGTAAAGCACACAAGCGTGCGGTTGTTTTCGCCAATTAGCAAAAATGAAAAAAGCAACAGCTACGCATTTTACGTCAGCATTCCTGAATACCTGAAACACGCACGGCTAAAACTATCGCTCACCTCGTCAAGCGACTTCAAAGGAACAGTCCGCAACACAAAAATCACTTTATTTGAGAAGTGATTTAAGTACTTTCATTAGTGCACTCTGTCGCCTCTTGGCGATAACTGTAGCAACACCTGCGTTTCCGTAGCTAACCACTCCTCCCAGGTCGACTGTACTATGTCTTCCGGAAAATACCTGTTTGCCAGGTCTATAAACAACCGGTAATGACCGGCTTCCGACACCATAAACTTGTAATAAAATTTCCTGAGCTGCACGTCTTGCAAATGTTCTGACAATAACCGGAATCGCTCACAACTCCTCGCTTCTATCAGTGCGCACATTAGTAGCTTATGCAAGAGCTTCTCTTCACGTGGAATATTTTTGGGAAAAGATGCCAGCAGCATGTTTACATATTCATCCTTGCGCTGCCTCCCAAGTTCAAATCCCCTCTTTTTCATTTCTTCCCACACCATCCTGAAGTGCCCCCATTCTTCGGTAACAATGGGCGCGAGTGCGTTAATCAGCTCTGTCTTATCCGGATACAGCTGTATCAAAGAAACACATTGTGTTGCTGCTTTCTGTTCACAAAAAGCATGATCGGTTAGTACTTCCTCTAATGAAACTGATGCCAGATCAGCCCAACGTGGGTCTGTTGGCATCTTCAACCCTAGTATTGAATTTTCTGCGGTACTCATATCTAAATACAGAAATTGACTTTTATTTTCCAAATGCCTGCGTTACCTGACCCGCAAGCCTTTCAGCCCATATGGCATACTCCTTGCCGGAAGGGTGCAACAAATCTGCTACCATGAATTCATCCATAAGACCATGTTGCCGGGTGCTTTCCGTTACTTCCAGATGGTGGCATCCGGCAGCCAGTGCTATCTCCTTACAAACATCGTTATATGCGTCTATCCCTTTTGCAATAGCATCCCTGTCTTTACCCTCAGCAAATGGCGTCGCACCCCAATCGGGAATACCTAGCACAAACACCTTGTTAGTAGCTCCCCCTGCAAAACCAATAGCCTGATGCAGCAACCCGGTGAACTCCTCAGAATAGTTTTCTACAGAACGACCTCTGTATTGATTATTGACACCTATCAGTAATGTTACAAACGAAAACGTCTCGTGTATATTATGCTCCATTATGGCCGTCGCTAATTCATCTGTTGTCCAGCCCGTTGTTGCTATAATTACCGGATCAGTTACCTCCATCCCCGCAGCACGAAGTAGGCCGACTGTCTGATTTGGAAAATTTTCTGTCGCCGGAACCATTTCCCCGATGGTATAGGAATCACCCAATGCTAAATAAGTATACATAGGCAAGTTTAATGTTAGAACCCTCTATTGCTGATGATAAACTATAGTTACAAAGTCTTGTGTCTTTTAAATTCAATGCTACGGTCAAACAAATATCTGTATGTCTTCAATTCCCTGCTTCTTTTTGTACCCAGGCCCGACGCAATATTTATCATCTTCGGGTTAAAATCTCCAATCCATTGCATTTCGTAATCGGTGTATTTACCATCGGCCTGAATAACGTTTGCACCTTCTATTATCATAAACCCATCTACGCCTGTACCCTGAAACTCAGGTACAATCCCAAATATTATCCCAACAAACCTATTGCACTTTCCATACTTCTTTAGCAACAAAAACTTCAGTTTATCTAACAACCCGAATCGGCCATTTAAGTATTTGAAGTATTGATTCAGGTCCGGAATATTTACCCACATAGCGATGGGATTTTCCTTGTGATATACAAACCAAACGATGTTTTCATCCATCACAGGTTTCATAGATTTCAAAGTCTTCAGTACCACTCTTTCTTCCAACGATTTTCCACCACCATGCCCTGCCCATGCAAGGTTGTAAATTGTTGCAAAGTCTTTCGCATACTTTTCTAATTTATCTTTCTCTATTCTTCTGGCAACAAAATCAGGATTTGCCGAAAAATGTGCGTGACGTTCATAAAACTTGTCATTCAATTTGTCCTTTACTTTCAGTGAAAAACAAACCTGATTAAAATACGTCTGAAAACCATAGTTTTCGAATAGTTGTCGGTAGTACGTTGGATTATAATTCATGCCATAAAGCGGTGGATAAAAACCATCTGTAAGCAACCCCCACCACTTATCACGCTCTCCGAAATTTATAGGACCATCCATCGCTTCCATTCCTCTTTCCTGCAACCAACTTTTACAAAAGTCAAACATGAAATTGGCATACTCCTGATTATTAACACACTCAAAAAAACCTATACCTCCGGTTGGCTGGTCATTCTTGTATTGCCTGTTTACAAATGCAGCTATTCTACCCACTACATTGCCGTTATCGTCTTTCAACAACCAACGACAACATTCACCTCGCTTAAAAAATTTGTTTTTCTTCGGGTCAAAAACTTCTTCAATGTCCTTATCTAATGGCCGAATCCAATTCGGGTCCTTAGCATAAATATCAACAGCAACCTTTAGAAAAACAGTCTTGTCCAGGACCGTTTTCACCTCATGCATTATCATAATCCGGCTATTTTTATATGCAGCTAAGATAAGCGGAAAGCTTGAAACTGCTATCACTAACCGGCGGCACCATATCCCATCTAACCAACTTTTTGCCGGTAAGACAGGCCGGGGCCGGGTTTTCGCTTATAATTCAGAAAATCGATGTGGACATTCATATTTATTTTTCACCACTTCATGTATAATATGATATATAATATGTCATTTATCAAATGGTTACGAAATTATTATATCTTGAAAAATTTGGGGGATATTTTCGCATGACAGTAACTATTGTTAGTATGGAATTTAGTACAGATATTTGGAATGGAATTTATCTACAGCCTAAAATCTTAAATGAATCAATAGCTTTCTGTTAATATAACCAGATTGGCACGGAACTCTTTATCTTAATAATTATCGGCACAAAGAATCACTTATTGCACTTTATTGACCTTATAATATAATGACCATGAACTTCAGAAGTTTAGTGTCTATGGACATTGCCATCATTGGTAATACAGAAACAGCCCTGCATTTTGCAAGCGGCCTTAGCGATGCCGGTCATTCCGTTTATTGCGCATCGACAGTAGGGTTCACAGCAAACGAACAAATTGCATTAACCTCGCGAAATAACGTCCACTGTTGTACAATAAATGAAGCTGCCGCAAATTCCGACTTAGTCATTATTGCGACGCGCGCAGACGAGGTAAGGCAGGTTGCTTAC
The DNA here is from genome assembly GCA_030426665.1 of Bacteroidia bacterium. Taxonomy (GTDB): domain Bacteria; phylum Bacteroidota; class Bacteroidia; order Chitinophagales; family Chitinophagaceae; genus Nemorincola. The sequence continues at coordinate 218,208 of JAUHYD010000005.1, forward strand.
TACCTTGGCGATGTGAGAAGGAAAGTAATTATTGATACCACCGCCAATATCGAATATGACAGCCCTGTAACAGTAAAAACAATGAACGCCATAGCGTCCATTACCGGCTCCCAGCATATTGTGAAGGTGTTTTACACAAAAGGATACGAAACTGCCATAAAGCCGTTATTTAACGGCATTACAATGGATTTAATCTACCTGACAGAAAGCAAAAAAGCTGCAGAGATAATAAGGATTATGTCAAACGATATAGGCTTAAAACTACTCCACCCTTTTGGCACTATCGAAAACCTTCCGCTGTTCGATGAATTGACAAACTGCCTGCGAAGACTACAATCAAAACCATCACAAACATCTGACACAAGCCAGCTGGAAGATGTTCAGGAGTAAACGCTAACTTACAACTAAGGCATTAACTTAGTTTGTGCCGATTGTAATACACGGTGGTCATCTGCACGCGTCACAAAAGCGACAACCTTGCAGTTCTTCGGATTTATTACAGTAACGTCATCTCCGTCTTCTACCAATGATTGCAAAGCGAACGTGTATTTCCGTACAACTACACGGCCCGCTTCTTTATCAGTTATAGAAGGAAGTATAGCATCTCCGGATGGAACTGTCGTCAACATTCCACGAAACACATTCTCAAAATCATACTCCTCATCGGCATTAGGATGTACCGGATCAGTCGCAGGATATTCCTGAACGTCAATTATTGAACTTTCAGAAACAGCAATAGATAAATTATGATCGAAGCTAACAGCATCGGTATACGTTAGGGTAACAACAACTGTTCCCTCTCCACTTGCAGTATCAAAAGCAGCAGCAACTTCAACATTAACCGGTTGAGTGGTAGCTAGTTGGCTTTCAAAATTACTAATCCATAAACCTTTGTCTATTCTGATATTGCCGTTTACAGGTACACGGTCTATCCCGCCGGAAGGCAAGATATTTACGCCACCATATATATCTGCAGAAATAGTCGTTGCATCTTTGTCTCTGAAGTCATATTTCGCACCATGAGGTGGCTTCGTCTGAAGCGGACCGGTGATATACAAACCCAACAAGTTTATTCTACCCGGATGGTCATTTTCAATATTATTTAGCAATTCATGTGCTGCCGGGCAATTGGTACAACTTGCACCGGTAAACTCTTCCATGAGTACATTGTGCGGTTGCGCTGCGGGTATTGCACTTGCATCCAATACATAAGTCGTATCAACAGATGTACCTGCACCAAAATTAATGATAGGCGGTTTTTCCTCACAGCTTGTCAATAAAAACACTAAACAAGCGACAGAGAGTATTGTGTTCCTCATAATAAAAAGTTGTAAACAAAAATACGAAATTTTGAAAAAACAAACTCCAAAATCAAATCACTTGTGTATCATATAGACTAAGCATCTGGTGCCACCGTATAATAACTCGTATTCAATTCGGGGTTCTTAAGACCGGCAAGTTCTATAGGATCAAAAGAAGAGAGATTTTCACCTCTTCCTTTACGAACAGCCGTAGTGTGTTCAAAGTGTGCAGAAGGCATACCATCCTTGGTTGCAACGGTCCAGCCATCATCCCAGGTAAATACTTCGCGTGTTCCCATATTAATCATTGGCTCGATAGCTATCACCATACCTTCCCGAAGCCTCTTACCGGAACCTCTTCGACCATAATTGGGTATCTGTGGATCTTCATGTAAGTTCTTACCGACACCATGCCCGACCAATTCTCTTACAACACCATATGGATGTTCGCGGGAAGTAAAGTCCTCGATTGCAAAACCAATATCACCTACTCTGTTATTTTCCTTTGCCTGATCAATACCACGATATAGCGACTCTTTCGTAATCTTCAGCAGTTGCAGCACCTCCGGCTTTACGTTCCCAATAGCGAAAGTAAAAGCAGAGTCTCCGTGAAAACCATTTTTGTAAAATCCGCAATCAACGGAAATAATGTCGCCATCCCTGAGTTCATACTTACTGGGGAAACCATGAACTACCGTATCGTTAACCGACATACATAATGATGCAGGGAAACCACCGTAACCCTTAAAAGAGGGAACACCACCATTGTCGCGAATAAACTCCTCAGCAACGGCATCAATCGATTGAGTAGTGATACCGGGCTTTAAAAGTTTTGCCACCTCAGATAAGGTGGCAGAAACCATTAAGGCACTTTTACGTATGAGTTCAATTTCTTCTTTGGTTCTGATATGAATCATTAATCAGGAATAAGTTTAGAATCAACTATGCCGATACACCACCTCTTGCAGGCGCTGTTCTGCCGGCAACTCTACCGGTCTTCATGATACCGTCGTAGTGATTCATTAGCAAGTAACTCTCTACCTGCTGCAATGTGTCAAGAATTACCGCAACACCAATCAGCATAGACGTACCACCATAGAAAGATGCAAACCCGCTGGTAACACCCACCAATGAAGCAATACCCGGAAGGATACCCGCAATGGCAAGGAAAAACGCACCCGGAAGTGTAATACGGTCCATAATCGTTGCAATGTAGTTAGCAGTGTCCTCACCTGGCTTAACACCGGGAATGAAGCTGTTGTTGCGCTTTAAGTTATCCGCCATTTCTGTCGGATTAAAAATAAGTGCCGTGTAAAAGTAAGTAAAGGCAATCACCATGATGGCATATACCAGATTATACCATAAAGACCTGTTGTCAGACAATGCCTGTATAAACCCAACAGCTTTTTCATTGGTGGTAAAACCATTGAATATTGTAGGGATGAACATCATAGCCTGTGCAAAGATGATTGGCATTACACCTGCAGAGTTAACTTTCAAAGGAATAAAATCACGCGATCCACTCACCTCTTTAGCTGCATTGCTGCTACCAATAATCCTACGTGCATAATTCAATGGTATCTTACGAACACCCTGTGTAAGCAGAATCAAACCGATAATTACAGCAATAAATATTGCAATTTCAATAAGGAATAACAACAGACCGCCACCACCACCGGTGTTCTTCTGAGTAAGCTCCTGAAGAATTGACTGAGGAAAACGTGCAAGGATACCCACCATGATAAGCAACGAAGTACCATTACCGATACCACGATCTGTAATCTTCTCACCAATCCACATTACAAAAAGTGTACCTGCTGTAAGCACTACCATTGTTGACAACCAGAACATAAATGGAGAAAAGTCAGGAGCCAGAGAACTTACATACTGAGGAGAACGCAAATAAGCTACATATGCACTTGCCTGAAAAGCAGTAACAATCACAGTAAGATAACGAGTATAAGAATTTATCTTTCTACGCCCGCTATCTTCCTTCTGAAGCTTTGCAACCTGAGGTATAACAATACCTGCCAACTGCATAAAGATAGACGCAGAGATATAAGGCATAACACCAAGCGCAAATATAGATGCCCTGCTGAAGGCACCACCCGCAAACATATTAAGGATACCAAGAATCCCGCCGGGACCTTGATTGTCAACGAGTTTGGTGGGGTCTATACCTGGTAAAGCTATGTAACAACCTACACGGTAAACTAGAACAAGGACGATTGTATAAACGATACGTTTACGCAGCTCGTCAATGCTCCATATATTTTTCAGCTTATCAATAAATTTCTTCACAGTAACTGTTGTTAATCAAAAATGAAATGCGAATAAACGATAAAAGACGCATTTAACCAAAAAAATGCGTCTTTATATCTTAAATAATTTCAATAGTTCCGCCCGCTGCTGCTATCGCTTCTTTTGCTTTAGCACTTGCCGCATTTACTTTGAAAGGTATAGAAGACTTTATCTCTCCGTTTCCAAGTACTTTCACCAGGTCGGTACGGTTAATAAGTCCGTTAACATATAATGTATCAGGAGTAAATTCTGTCAGTGAGTACTTCTCAACGAACATATCCACCTGACCCAAATTGAACACTTTGTATTCTACACGGAAGTGATTTTTAAATCCACGCTTCGGCATACGACGTTGAATTGGCATCTGGCCACCTTCATGTCCTCTCTTTGCTGAATAACCGGTACGGGCTTGTTGCCCTTTGTTACCTTTTGTAGCTGTACCACCATGGCCGCTACCTTCACCACGACCTATACGTTTTCCTTTTTTTGTTGAGCCTGCTGCAGGCTTTAGATTGTGTAGTTGCATTATTTACAATTTTTGAACTTGCGCGGAATATGTAACCGCTCGCAAATCGATTAAAAAAACTATTTTACTTCTTCCACCTTTACAAGATGGTGAACTGCTTTCACCATACCAAGTATCTGTGGTGTAGCTTCTACCTCTACGCTATGTAGCATACGACGCAAACCCAATGCCTGAAGGGTGCGTTTCTGGCGAGCCATACGGTCTATACCGCTTTTTACTTGTGTTATTTTTATCTTTGACATGTCCGTTCAATATTCAAAGTTGAGAAATAGTTGCCGGTAAAGCTGCGCTGTACCTTTCTGTATCACTGCCCCCCAACCTCAATTGGTTGTTATAAAATATACGGGTTTACCCGTTAAATACTTTTTTCAAACTGATGTTGCGCTGCTTTGCTACCTTGATTGGTTCACGCAACATACCCAATGCAGTAAATGTAGCTTTAACCACGTTGTGCGGATTTGCAGATCCCAACGACTTAGAAAGTACATCGGTAATTCCTGCAGCCTCAAGCACAGCACGCATACTACCTCCGGCAATTACACCGGTACCATGGGCTGCAGGCTTAATGAAAACCTTTGCTGCACCATCTTTTGCCAGTTGCTCGTGAGGAATAGTACCATGCATAACCGGAACTTTGATAAGGTTCTTCTTAGCATCGTCAATTCCCTTGGTAATAGCTTCCTGTACTTCCTTTGCCTTACCAAGACCATGACCGACAACGCCATTTCCATTACCAACTACCACTAAGGCAGAGAAACTGAATGCACGCCCGCCCTTGGTGGTTTTTACCACACGATTGATAGCTACGACCTTTTCCGTCAAGTCCAGATCACCACCTTTAACGCGATTGAATTGTGTCATTATTCTGTTTTTTATTAACTGATGTGCAGTGAATCAGTTCACCATACATCCTATTTAATTATCTGGTTTCTTGCTGGCCGGACAACCGGACAACAACTTAAAAATTTAAAACTTCAGTCCTCCTTCGCGTGCACCATCAGCTATCGCCTTCACACGACCGTGATATAGATAACCACCTCTGTCGAATACACAGGTTTCGATACCGGCAGCAATTGCCTTTTGCGCTAATGACTTACCAACATTTACAGACTTCTCAACCTTGTTACCAGCTATAGCCGCTATGTCCTTTTGACGGGAGTTTGCAGAAGCCAACGTGGTTCCGGTTGCATCATCAATAAGTTGTGCGTATATGTCTTTGTTGCTACGATATACAGATAGTCTTGGCTTGGTTGCGCTACCGCTTACACGAGCGCGAATACGCCAACGAAGTTTCTGACGACGGACTACTTTTTGATCTAGTGCCATTTTTCTTACTTTTTTACGGGCTCACCATTGGTGGCTACCGGATATTTTTGTTATTTAATATTATTTACCAGCAGATTTACCAGCCTTACGACGAATGATTTCATCAGAATAACGCACACCCTTTCCTTTATATGGCTCAGGCTTACGTAGGCTACGAATTTTTGCTGCAACCTGTCCCAACATTTGCTTATCTATCGATTCCAAATCAATGGTAGGTGCCTTACCTTTTACAGATGTAGCAGTAGCAGTAACCTCTTTTGGTAAATCAAAAATAATGTTGTGAGAAAATCCTAGTGCCATGTCTATCTGCTGGCCAGTTACGGCTGCACGATAACCCACACCCACCAACTCAAGTGTCTTCTTAAATCCTTCAGAAACTCCAACAATCATGTTGGCAATCAATGAACGATACAAACCATGCATTGCCTTGTGGCGAATCTGGTCGGTCGGACGCTGTACCGTTACTATATCACCCTCAACACTGAGTGTAATATCACGGTCCATCTGCTGACGAAGCTCCCCTTTGGGACCCTTTACAATAACTTCATTTGCTGGAGTTACAGAGATTGTTACTCCTTTTGCAAGTGTGATTGTTTTTTTACCTATACGAGACATGATACTATTGTTAAACTATTAATTATTTGGCTGTTTTCAGTTACCGTATAGAGAACTTTATATTATCAACCTTTATGTTTAGTGATGAATACTCAAAAGCATTATCACTGTAAAATGTAAATTTCTTTCGAACGCAATGATTAATAAATGTTACACATTACTTCACCACCTACGTTCTGTGCACGTGCTTCCTTGTCCGTCATCACACCTTTCGACGTAGAAACAATTGCAACACCAAGTCCGTTCAATACTCTGCGAATCTCAGTAGGCTTTGCATACTGCCTCAAACCCGGACGACTCACTCGCTCTAACGATTTGATAGCCGGCTCTTTAGTTTGCATATCGTACTTCAATGCTATTTTGATTATGCCCTGCTTACTATCATCTTCAAACTTGTACTTCAATATGTAACCCTTATCGTACAGAATTTCTGTAATACGCTTTTTAACGTTGGAAGCCGGTATCTCAACGATACGGTGGCGAGCCATTTGAGCGTTACGGACACGGGTCAGGAAGTCTGCTATTGGATCTGTTACCATTTTTAGTTTTGTTTTTGTAAAAAAAATTGTTACGAGTATCAGAATTGGATTCTGACTTTGAAACACTAGCTAGTACACGAGCACTAACTTACCAGCTTGCCTTACGAACTCCTGGTATTTTACCATCAAGCGCCATATCGCGGAAAACGTTCCGACAGATACCAAAGTGGCGCATATAACCACGTGGACGACCTGTCAAATGACAACGATTTCTAAGACGAACCGCTGAAGAGTTCTTAGGAAGTTTGTCTAAAGCTTCCCAATTTTCCTCCGCTTTAAGGGCAGCACGCTTGTCAGCGTATTTAGCTACCATTTTTTCACGTTTACGTTGGCGTGCTTTTATCGATTCTCTTGCCATAATTTATTTATTCAGTATTATTTACCTGTTTTTTCCATGTTAGTGAATGGCATTCCCATTTCTTTCAACAGCTCATACGCTTCTTCGTTTGTCTTTGCTGTAGTCACAAATGTGATGTCCATACCGCTGATGCGAGCAATCTTGTCTATGTTTATTTCCGGATAGATGATCTGCTCGGTGATACCCATTGTGTAGTTACCTCTGCCGTCAAAAGACTTCTCGCCTATGCCTTTAAAGTCACGTACACGTGGAAGAGAAACTGATACAAAACGATCAAGAAATTCGTACATCTTCACATGCCTCAGTGTAACACGACAACCGATTGGCATTTGCTTACGCAACTTGAAGTTAGAAATATCCTTCCTTGACAAAGTAGGTATCGCTTTCTGGCCGGTAACCAATGTCATTTCAGCTACCGCATCATCTATTAGCTTCTTGTCAGATGTAGATCCTTTTACACCTTGATTAAGGCATATTTTTACCAAACGTGGAACCTGCATTACTGACTTGTACCCGAATTTTTTCATAAGTGCGGGTGCCACTTCGTCTCTATACTTGTTTAGCAAGCGTGGAGTGTATGTTGTATTGGTTGCCATTATATTGCCTCCCCTGATTTTTTAGATAAACGAACAAAACCGGTTTCTGTGCGCTCACGTCGGATACGAGCGGGAGCTTTAGATTTAGCGTCCCAAAGCATAACATTAGATATATGCATTGGCGCCTCTTCTGTAACTATGCCACCCTGAGGGTTCTGAGCATTAGGCTTCAGGTGTTTTGTCACCATCTTCACACCTTCTACCAGTACTCTCTCCTTCGCAGGATATACTGCAAGTACCGTACGAGGCTGTGCGAGGTCTTTGTCGTTACCGGCAATAACCACCACGCTGTCGCCTTTCTTAATATTGAACTTTGGTTTGAATCTCTTCTTCACTGTTATTAAAATTTGAGTTATACTCCTGCGTTTTTCCAAACGGGCTGCAAAGGTACAACAATTTTACAATACTTCGGGTGCAAGGGAAACTATTTTCATATATCCCTTATCGCGCAATTCACGCGCCACAGGGCCGAATATACGTGTCCCGCGCGGGTCGTCTGAGTTATTCAGTAGCACCACCGCATTATCATCAAAGTTGATGTATGAACCATCTTTGCGACGCAACTTGTTTTTGGTGCGAACGATAACCGCCTTAGATATAGTACCCTTCTTCATGGCACCACCGGGGATAGAGTCCTTCACAGTTACGACGATTTTATCGCCTACGCCTGCGTAGTCCTGACCGGAGTTACCCAGTACACGTATGCAAAGTACTTGTTTGGCACCGCTATTATCGGCTACATTAAGCCGGGATTCTTGTTGTATCATCTTAAAAAGTTACTTAGCTTTTTCAATAATTTCTACCAGACGCCATCTTTTAGTCTTACTAAGCGGACGGGTTTCCATAATACGAACCACATCGCCAATACCGGCTGTGTTTTGCTCGTCGTGTGCATGGAAGCTGGAGCTTTTCTTAATAAACTTACCGTATAACGGGTGTTTAACTTTACGCTCAACCGTAACAGTAATGGTTTTAGTCATTTTGTTACTGTTGACTACCCCTATACGGGTTTTTCTGCTTTTTCTTTGAATCGTCATAATTGACAGAATAATTTATTATAAACCTAATGCTCTTTTACGCTGTTCTGTTTTCAGGCGGGCCAGTTCACGGCGCATTCCTTTAATTGAAAGCGGGTTTTCTATCGGGTTAACCGCATGACTGAACTTTGTCTTCTTCAGGCGTATTTCCTCGTCACTGATTTTTTCATTCAGTGCTTCGTTGTCCAGCGAGCGGTAGTCGTCCGCTTTTTTTGCATTTGCCATTTTACTTATTTTTTAATCGTTGTTAGTTGAATGATTTGTCCAACTGTGGCGAACTTTTATAAAGAACCGAGATTATGCGCCTACATAATCATGGCGAACAATAAACTTAGTTTTGATAGGCAACTTCTGTGCGGCTAGTGCCAACGCTTCCTGTGCCAACTTAACCGGTACTCCATCCAATTCAAACATGATGCGACCTGGTTTAACAACGGCAGCCCAGTATTCAAGGTTACCCTTACCCTTACCCATACGCACTTCAGCAGGCTTATTGGTAATTGGCTTGTCAGGGAAGATGCGTATCCAAACATTACCTTCACGCTTCATGTGACGGGTCATTGCCTGACGAGCTGCTTCAATCTGCCTGTTGGTAATCCACTTTGGCTCCATAGCCTTCAGACCAAACGAACCGAATGCTATTTCAGCACCACGATGTGCATTTCCTCTAATTCTGCCTTTATGGGCTTTACGATGTTTTACTTTCTTTGGTTGTAACATTGTTACACGTTTTATTAAAATGTCCTAATAATAATATTATCTGCGTCCTGCTCCGCCACCGCCTCTGCGGTCTCCACCTGCTCCACCTCTGCGATCTCCACCTCTGCGGTCTCCACCACCTCTGCGATCTCCACCCTGGAATCCGCCTGTTGGACGGTTGCCACGGTTATCAGAATTTGCAGAGAAGTTCGGATTCAAATCACGCTTGCCTAAAACCTCGCCCTTACATATCCATACTTTCAAACCAATCTTACCATAAACCGTCATTGCGTATACAGATGCATAGTCAATGTCCATACGGAAAGTGTGCAATGGAGTACGACCTTGTTTGAATTCTTCACTACGTGCAATCTCCGCTCCGTTCAAACGTCCGCCGGCTTTAATTTTAATTCCTTCAGCTCCCATACGCATCGCAGTAGTTATAGCCATTTTGATAGCTCTTTTATAGCTAACACGACCTTCTATCTGACGAGCAATAGTCTCACCTACAATCATCGCATCCAACTCCGGACGACGAATCTCCATGATATTAATCTGAACATCATCCTTCTTGGTGAGCTTTTTCAACTCTTCTTTGATACGATCAACCTCTGTTCCTCCCTTACCGATAATAATACCTGGCTTCGAAGTATGTATGGTGATTATCAATTTTCCCAGTGTACGCTCGATAACAATACGTGAAATACCACCTTTGTTGATACGTGCGTTGAGGTAATTACGGATTTTATGATCTTCAACCAATTTCTGACCGAAGTCCTTCTTTTCTCCATACCACATTGAATCCCATCCGCGGATGATGCCCAATCTATTACCTATAGGATTACATTTTTGACCCATTACGTTGATTATTAAGCTTGAATATTTTGATTTTCTTCGTTTTCTACTTCTTGTTCCGGCACCGGATTACGGCTATCCACAATAATTGTGATGTGGTTACTACGCTTACGTACACGATAAGCACGCCCCTGAGGAGCCGGGCGCATACGCTTCAGCATACGTCCGCCGTCTACAAATATTGTTTTGATATACAAATCCGCTTCAGCAACATCAACTCCTTCATTCTTCACACCCCAGTTGGCTATCGCACTCAACAACAGCTTTTCCAATGGTACAGAATTGTGTTTTGAACTGAATTTCAATGTATTCAGCGCCTTTTCAACCTCCATACCGCGGATAAGATCAGCCAGTAGGCGCATCTTGCGTGGCGAAGTCGGTAAGTTTCTTAAACGAGCAACAGCTTCCATTATTTTTGTTTTTTATCCGGGATGTCTAACGACAACCCAACTTTCTTTTAAATTATTGTTTTAAACCTACTTTGAACCGCTATGACCTCTGAAGTTACGTGTAGGGGAAAACTCTCCTAGCTTATGGCCAACCATATATTCCGTAACATATACAGGAATAAATTTATTGCCATTGTGTACCGCAAATGTCTGACCTACGAAGTCAGGTGTAATAGTGCTACGGCGACTCCATGTTTTAATAACACTCTTTTTTGCTTTTCCTTCTATAATCGCTTCTACCTTCTTGTTAAGGTTAGCATCTACATAAGGTCCTTTTCTTATTGAACGAGCCATTTTTGACTAATTTATTGATTATCTGAAGCTGCTATTGCAACTGATTTATTAACAATTAATACTTCTTACCGTTTTTACGCTGAATAATCAACTTATTCGATGCCTTAGTACGGCTACGAGTGATTTCTCCTTTTGCGTACTTACCAGTACGGCTACGAGGATGACCACCTGAAGAACGACCTTCACCACCACCCATCGGGTGATCGACAGGGTTCATCGCAACACCACGGTTACGTGGTCTGATACCTTTCCAACGGTTACGACCTGCTTTACCCATTGACTGCAGCGCATGGTCACTGTTAGATACAATACCTACTGTAGCCATACATGTACTGAGCACCTTACGCAATTCACCGCTTGGCATTTTCAATACGCAGTATTTTTCTTCCTTCGCATTCAGCTGAGCATATGTACCGGCCGAACGAGCCAACACACCACCACGTCCTGGTTGCATCTCAATGTTGTGAACTACAGTACCCAATGGCATGTTCTTCAACTGAAGTGCATTTCCCACTTCCGGAGCTACTTTCAGGCCACTCACCACCTTAGCACCCACCTGCAAACCCTGAGGAGCTATTATATAACGCTTCTCTCCATCTGCATAAGCAAGCAAAGCGATAAACGCCGTACGATTCGGATCGTATTCAATTGTCTTAACGGTAGCAGGTACTTCCGCTTTATTTCTTTTGAAGTCTATGATACGATACTTGGTTTTGTTTCCTCCACCAATGTAGCGCATAGAGCGACGACCTTGTACGTTACGTCCTCCGGATCCGGATTGTGCCTCCAACAGACTCTTCTCAGGTACATTTGTTGTTACCTCAGCATAAGCGTTACCGATTCTCCATCTGGTACCGGCTGTTGTTGGTTTATATTTACGTAGTGCCATTTTATTCTTTAATTGTGACGCAGTGCAGGAAAATATTCCGCTTGTACATCAATTTATAATTTCAATTTCTTTTTTACTTCTACTATATCGGACTGTTTCCGATATCTGCTATACAAACAAATCGATAGTTTCTCCTTCTGCAAGAGTCACCACAGCTTTCTTGTAAGAAGGCTTGCGACCTGAAAGAAGACCATCCTTTGTAAAGCGTGATTTGTTCTTCGCAGGTACTACTATTGTGTTCACATTAGCAACCTGTACACCATAAAAGCTTTCAACTGCTTTTTTGATTTCTAGTTTGTTTGCCTGATGTCCTACTACAAACGTGTACCGACCATTACGCTCCATCTGGAGGTTTACCTTTTCGGTGATTACCGGTCGTACTAACACTTCTGATAGTTTCATTGTCTTTATTTTTATTTATCTCCCACCACGGAAAGACGTTTACTTATTTGTTTTTTACTTTCCCAACACCTGCAAGACTAAGCTGCTGCCTCTTCTGCCGGCTTCTCGTTGAACATTTTTGCTGCCGACTCTGTGAAAATCAGAACATTTGCTTTCGTGATATCGTACGTATTGATGTCGCTGATCACCACAGTCTTGTTAGAGCTCAGGTTTCTTGCACTCAGGTATACATTTGAATCGTATTCCGGCAATACTACCATTGACCTTCTGTTTTCTCCGCGAAGAACATTTAGCATTGCTGCAAAATCCTTAGTCTTTGGAGTTTCGATGTTCAGGTCTTCTACGACAACAATTTTGTTTTCGCGAGCCTTATACACCAATGCAGATATCTTGGCAAGGTCTTTCACTTTACGGTTCAGCTTGAAGTTGTAACCATGAGGCAACGGACCGTTGATGGTACCACCACCTTTGTACAATGGATTACGTAGGTTACCCTTACGAGAGCCACCCGTACCTTTTTGCTTATGCAACTTCTTAGAAGAACCCTGTGCTTCCGCACGAGTCTTCGTTTTGTGCGTACCTTGGCGCTGTGCTGCCAGATATTGCTTTACCGCTAAGTAAATACAATGATCATTAGGCTCTGTGCCAAAAATATCCTCAGGAAGTTCTACTGAACGACCTGTCTTTTCACCTTTAGTATTTAATACGTCAACTGTCATGACAAAATTAATTCTGAATTAAAACAATAGATCCGTTGTGTCCCGGTACTGAACCGCTGATAAGTATGTAGTTTTTCTCCGGGAATACTTTTACTACACGTAATGCTTTGATCTTCACGCGATCATTACCCATACGTCCAGCCATACGCATACCTTTAAATACACGACTTGGGTAAGACGAACCACCGATAGAACCCGGAGCGCGCTGACGATCATGCTGACCGTGCGTAGCTTCACCCACACCGGCAAATCCGTGACGTTTTACAACACCCTGAAAACCTTTACCCTTGGTAGTGCCTACAACACTTACTTTTTCACCTTCAGTGAAAATTTCACAGGTTATGCTTTCGCCAACATTTTTTTCAATGGAACAATTCCTGATTTCTTTAACAACACTCTTGGGAGTAGTGTTTGCCTTTGCGAAGTGATTGATTTCGGCTTTAGGCGTGTTCTTAACTTTTGCTTCGCCAAATGCTATTTGGAGCGAATCATAACCGTCGGTATCCACGGTTTTCTTTTGAGTAACCACACAAGGTCCAGCTTCTATAATGGTGCAGGCTGTCTGCTTTCCATTAGGCTCAAAAATGCTGGTCATACCGATTTTTTTACCAATAATACCTTTCATTATATTATTATTTGAACTAAGCGCCCGGCTCCTGATTGTGTGGACCGGGATTAGTGTTTTTTCAATTTTATTAAAGAACTGTGCTGCTCTGCTCCTCCTACCATATAGGCAGACACGGAGTGGTAGCTATTACGCTTTTATCTCTACTTCCACACCACTTGGCAAATCCAACTTTGACAATGCGTCGACGGTACGAGAGGAAGACGTGTATATATCCAGCAAGCGCTTGTGAGTGCTCAACTGAAACTGCTCGCGTGCTTTCTTGTTCACGTGCGGCGAGCGCAATACTGTAAAGATCTTCTTCTCGGTGGGCAAAGGAATAGGGCCTGTAACCACTGCTCCTGTGTTGCGCACCGTCTTAACGATTTTGTCCGCTGATTTATCAACCAGATTGTGGTCGTAAGATTTTAGCTTAATTCTGATACGCTGTGACATACTTATAAATATCTTCTGTTCCCCGAAAAATTTGGGACTGCAAAGGTATGCAACATTTTCAATTGACAAAATCTTTTTTGGGTTTTTTCTAATATTTTTTTGAATTAGACTTCTACCAAAAATATGTTGGCTGCCTCAGGCCCTATTCTTCCCATAATATTCACTGGAGATAAAGGACAAGCACCTCCAACTTTATCTGCAAATATAGCATACACTTTTACAACGTTATTGCCATGAAAAATGCCATGAAAAAACTACCAAATAATTGACATTGAATCAATTAAATAATTTATTCCTAAGACTTTTACCGGCAATAATTGCTGCTTGACGTTCTTCTACGACTACTGACATCCAAGTTGGTAACAAGTGGCCGGTTAAGTGAATAAAAATACCCTACTTTTGATAGGCAATAAACGACACAAGAAAAATGCACACTTCTATTAAGCAGACATTTCTGTCCCTAACCCTCATTTTAACTGCATCACTTCTTTCCAAGAATTCTACAGCCCAATATATTGTTCATGTTGCCGGCAACGGTATTAGTGGCAATTCCGGAGATAGCGCGTTTGCCTGGGAAGCATCCTTAAGATGCCCGACAACTGTTTGTATCGACTCTGCCGGGGGACTATATATTGCTGATGGTGGCCCTATAGGCTATCGCAACGACGGCAGGGTAAGACGTGTAGACCCTGTCACCGGCGTCATTTCAACTATTGCCGGAATGGTAGGCGCTGCTGACAGCGCCTGGAATACCGCAGATAATATTCTGGCTACAAACGCCAAACTTAATGGATGTAGTAGTGTTTGCATGTATAAGAAAAGCAATATTCTGGTTGCTGATGGTGTAAGTTCCGTAAGGAGTATAGACCTTAACACAGGTATTATTTCAACAATTGCAGGAAACCGAAACCCGGACGCTATTGGTTATTCCGGCGATGGAGGGATGGCAACCGACGCCAGACTCGACGGGCCGTGCGACATTGCTGTTGATGGCGCTGACAACATATATATTGCTGACCTGCACAATCATTGTATCCGGAAAGTGAATGCCCTTTCAGGAGTCATCACTACCGTCGCCGGAAGATCAGCTAAAGGCTATAGCGGCGACAACGGACCAGCGGCACTTGCAAAACTCAACCAACCACGAGGGATATTCGTGGATGGAGCTAATGACTTATTTATTGCCGACTACAACAATAATCGCATTAGAAAAGTAAGTGCCGCAACCGGCATTATTACTACTGTAGCTGGTAATGGCAGCCCGGGATTTAGTGGAGATGATAGCCTCGCTGTAAATGCACAACTTGCCCAACCGGCAAGGGTAACGAAGGATCAGTCAGGAAACCTCTACATTGCCGACGTAGCCAATCAACGAATTCGAAAAGTAGATGCACTAACAGGGATTATATCTACTTATGCCGGCAATGGAAAGTATTTTAACGGCCCTGACGATGATGGTGATGGCGGAGCTGCTATAGACGCCAGTATTGTACCCTATGGCATGTGCTTTGACGACTGCGGCAATATGTACCTCGGTGGAGTTGTTTGCCGCATTCGTGCGATAACTCAGGTAATCCCTTCGGCCAACATTCTTTGCGGGAAAATATTTGTTTCGGTATCTGACCTAAACACTGTAAGTCACCAGAACCTGAAAGTCTACCCCAACCCCAGCCAGGGGCGCTTTACCTTTCATCTGCCTGCGTCAGGCAACAAACCAGTAGAAATTCTGATTAGTGACGTTACCGGACGCATAGTGAAGGAAATGACCACCGGCACAAATATCGACACACAAATTCAACTTGACGCACCCAAGGGATTGTACTTCATTACCGCAAGTTCCGGGCATGGAAAGTGGACCCGGAAAATAGTGGTCGAGTAAGCGAATACAAACCCATTTATAAAGGTGAATGACAATCGAATAAATCAACCAAAGCCGGCTGATTTAGATAACAGTATCTTATTTACGAGTGCATATGTAAAGACACTCATTAGCGTCCAAAGCGTACGAATTATGCTCATCGTATTTTGCCGCAAGCTGATTCGCATCTACGTCAAAACCCGCTTTTGATAGTCGCTTTACAAAATCACGACCATACAGCCGTACGTGGTCCCATTGCCCGAATGCCCTTATCCTTTCTTCCGGGCTAACGATAGACTCGTCCTCTTAAGTTTCTTCTGCATCTGCCATCGGCACTTGCAGAATTGCAGCACCGCCAGGCTTCAGCACCCTGTAAAGTTCAGACATAGCCTTCCCATCATCCGGTACGTGCTCAAGCACGTGAGCACATAATATTAAATCGAACGACTCATTTTCAAAAGGGATATTCGTTATGTCTATATTCACGCAATCCTCAGGATAGTCATACCCCTCCGAAAAATAATCGCATGGCGTATAGTTTACTGCACTTTTATTCTTAAACTGCTTATATATGACAATTTCTGGCGCAAAATGAAGCACTTTTATCGGCCGGGTCAGCAAGTCGGTATTCTTATTCAGGTACAACCACGGCAAACGGGTTCGCGCAAACGAAAAACAATTCGGACAACAGCTATTAGGAATGGGAGGATGTGATGACGGCAGAAACGAAGTATACGAACGACCGCATATATTACACGTAACTCCGGTACCCCGTAGCTTCATTTCTGTAACCATGCGCCGAAGTTTCACGCTTAGGTATCTTGGGTTCAAATAGCGAACCTTTTATATAGATTGCTCTTTTTTATTTTTTGAACGAGCAATCATCACATGCATATTTAAACAAACATATAAAACACACACAAATAGGACTCTAGCTTGAATTTTTCTAATTCTATTTAATTCAACGAGCCAAACTACCCTGTAATAGTAGCAAACCGGTAAAATAATAGGCGCTGTATTCCGAGAATGATATCTGATTTTAAACAGCTAACAACTTGGCAATCTGGGCAACAAACGGATTTATCCCAACGAAACTCGCAATCAGATCCACGCATTCCGAGAAATAAATTTATGTACTTTTACCCAGTTTTTTTACCCGTTTTTTTGCTTGCACCAGCTAAATGTATCGTATTAATGGACAAAAAGCGTTTGCTAATATTTGCGTGGGAGTTTTTCGGTTACCACTCTGCACGGGGAACCGCACTCGCCAAACGACCTCGGCAAGTTGCCGAGTCCTTCTCAAATAATGGATGGGACGTAATCTATATTCACAAAGACCATCGCGACGAAAGTGGAAACGAGCCGTTTAGTGTGAATACAGACATCAAAGGAATACGACGAATAGCCATTAAATCCAGCAAAAATACTGAGGTCGCAACCAAAAACTCTGTCATTCGAAAAGCCGAAACGCTATATTATGTTTTACGAAAAGGCGATAGGACGATTAAGTGGGCGATTGATGTGGTAAATAATTTCAATTCGCTGGGAATCGACCAGAAACCAGACTATATAATATCTTTTTTTACCCCTCGAGCACCGCTTTTCCTGGGAGATCATTTTTCCAAAATACTCGGAGTGCCCTGGATAGCTGACTTTCAGGACCCAATTTACGAGGGAATATCCAGAAAGACCGAACCATTTTGTCGAAAATGGACCCAAAAAACAACTAAATCTGCCAGGAAAATTGTCCACATTTCTCCAAAATGGGGCGAATGGACCGCATCTCTGTTGCATCGGGAAGTGTCCGTAATTAGGCACGCGATACCCAAAAACGAAATCGCACCTCCGGATACACAAGTTGATGAATTCAAAGAAAAATATGGCAATAGCTTTAATGTCTTTTACGGAGGCTCTATTTCAGAGGGTATACAATCTCTGGAAGTACTCAAATCTGTAATTAAAGCCTGCAAAGAAATCGGAATAACCGTCAAAATATTACTGGCAGGAAACGAAAACGCCCAAAACATTTTCATTAACGGGCTCGGAACCGACGCCGTTGTTAGGCTGGGGTGGCTCCCTCAAGACGTAATGAAAAACTATATATTTAATTGCGACTGTACATTAGTAGTTCCTTGGTCTAAAGAGCGAATTGGTATCCCTTCTAAACTATACGAATTGTGTAGTTACCCAAAACCTATCTGGATTATTGGCAACGAGCTTGGACCATTTAAAACCCTGTTGACAGAATGGCAGCACCCGCCAATTAAGACAGATGATGTCTTGTGGCAAACCGACGTTGTAAAAGCAGCAGTCAATGGCGACTTTAGCAAAATGTTCAATGTAAGCAGCTGTAAGGGAAAAATGATTAGGGATACCGACCTTTTCGAACAGTTTTCTGCACTTATGCAGTAGTTAAAAATCACAATACCTACTGCAACGCTACTTTTAGTGAAAATAAGGGTGAATTTTTATCCAAAACAGGTTTAATTGTTTTTCAAAACCTATTTTTGCCCCAAATAATTTTTTCCTATGAAGCGAAGTGCTTTTTTCAGCCTGCTGCTTGGTGTTGCGATATTGACAACCGGCACCCAAAGAGCTGCAGCAAAAATCAATTATACAGAGTATACAATGCCCAACGGGCTGCATGTAATTTTACATGAAGATCATTCGACACCAATTGTTGCAGTCTCAGTGATGTACCATGTAGGTTCTAAAAACGAAGACCCTAAACGTACGGGATTCGCCCACTTTTTTGAACACTTACTTTTTGAAGGAAGTGAAAACATCGAAAGAGGCGAATACATGAAATTGGTACAATCAGCCGGAGGACAACTGAACGCCAATACCACTCAGGACAGAACATTTTACTATGAGGTGCTACCTTCCAACCAGCTGGAATTGGCATTATGGATGGAATCAGAGCGCATGCTCCATGCAAAAATAGACGATGCAGGTGTTGAGACACAACGCAAAGTCGTAAAAGAAGAGAAAAAGCAACGCTACGATAATACGCCGTACGGACAATTTGTAAACGTAATATTTGAAAACGCTTATACTGTCTATCCATACATGTGGAGCCCTATCGGTAAGGAACAATATATAGATATGGCTACCCTGGATGAGTTCATGGAATTCTACAAGACTTTCTATGTGCCTAACAACGCTGTCCTGGTTATAGCTGGCGACTTCTCGCCCGAACAGACGAAACAACTAATCAACAAATATTACAAAGACATACCCAAGGGTACAAAACCAATACCTCGCCCGACAGTTGTAGAGCCAAAGCAAACAGCAGAGAAAAGGGTTGACTTTTATGACAATGTGCAGCTGCCGGGTGTAATTCTCGCATATCACATGCCAAAAATGGGAACACACGACTATTACGCCATTCAATTGCTTACACAGCTAATGTCTCAAGGCAAAAGCTCTCGCTTTCAAAAAGAAGTTGTTGACAAACAACGCAAAGCCATACAAGCAGGTGCGTTTGACCTTGGTAATGAAGAACCGGGCCTTGCTATTATGCTGGGAATCGCCAACATGGGCGTAGAAGTAGACGATCTCGAAAAAACTATGCTGGCTGAAATAGAAAAACTGAAAAAAGAAGGTATCACCGACGAAGAATACAGCAAGCTACAAAATCAGGCAGAAAACGACTTTATCAACCAAAACAGAAAAATGGTTGGTATCGCCGGCAACCTTGCTACCTACTATACTTTTCAGGGAGATGCTAACCTCATTAACACCGAGCTGGATCAATATAGAAAAGTAACAAAAGACGACATAAAGCGTGTTGCAAATCAATACTTCACAAAAGAAAATCGCCTTGTAGTACATTATCTGCCAAAGTCCGAGGAAAACAAGAGTCAGGAAAGTGCAAACAACCCGCGTAAAAATTAATACCCTGCTGACCTGCACTTATAATTTTCTAAACAAAAGGTAACCCAGCTAATTGCTAAATTTATTAAGAATGAAAAAGATAACATTATCTATATTATCACTCATAGCGGCGGCAACTATTTACGCGCAGCCCGTTGATCGCAGTATCAGACCCAAGCCCGGAATGGCACCCGAAATCAAACTTGGCAAAACACAAAGTTTTACGCTTGAAAACGGCATGAAGGTCTTTGTTGTTGAAAACCACAAACTGCCAACCATCGATATCAATATACAGTTTGATATTAACCCGGCTCTTGAAGGTGACATGGCAGGGTTTCGCGACATGATGTCGGAACTACTACATGCCGGAACTACTACCCGTAGCAAAGACAAACTCAATGAAGAGATTGACAACATGGGTGCCAGAATCAGCGTCAACAGCGAAGGCATCTATGCTAGCTCACTTAAGAAATATCAGGGAAAGATACTTGACCTGGTGAGTGACATTGCTATGAATGCTGTTATTTCGCAAGAAGAACTCACCCTGACAAAGAAGAAAATGCTCTCCGGCATCGAAACGCAAAAAAATCAACCGGACGAAATGGTTCGTAATGTTCGCGCTGTCGTGAATTTCGGAAAGAAGCATCCATACGGAGAAGTACCTACTCAGGAAACCGTTGAGAACATTACAATTGAGCGATGTAAAAAATACTATTCTGACTATTTCAGACCAAATGTTGCCTATATGGCTATCGTTGGAGATGTAACTGCCAAAGAAATCGAACCAATTGTAAAGAAGTACTTTGGGAAATGGAAGAAAGCAGCTGTAATCGGGACACCTTATCCTAACCCTGCAACCACTGCAAACTCCAGAACAAAGGTATCCTTTGCTGCGCGTAATGCCGCGGTACAAAGTGTAATCAACGTAACCTACCCGCTACCCACGCTAAAACCAGGCATGAGCGACGTAGTTAAAGCGAAAGTTGCAAATACTATCTTGGGTGGAGGTTCTCAGGGAAGACTCTTCCAGAACATCAGGGAAAAACACGGATGGGGATATGGCTCTTACTCTTCTATTAACCAGGATGACATTTGCGGCAGCTTTACAGCTACACTGAAGTGTAAAAACAATGTTTCTGATAGTGCATTGGAAGCCCTTCTAAACGAGATGCGTATTATCAGAACTGAAAAAGTTGATGAAAAAACACTGCAAAATACCATCAGCTTTATGTCGGGCAACTTCGCGATAGCACTTGAAGACCCAAGGCAAATTGCTCAATTTGCTATCAATACGGAGCGCTATCATATGCCGAAAGACTACTATAAAAATTATCTGAGAAACCTGAGTGCTGTGACTACAGATGATGTATTGGCTGCTGCACAAAAATATATCTTACCCGAAAGTGCCAACATTATAGTTGCCGGAAGCAAGGAAGAGGTTGCCAATAAACTTGCCAGATTCTCTTTCGACGGCACGGTAAACTACTACGACTATGCGGGAAACAGGGTTGCTGAAACAGAAAAAAAGGAAGTGCCGCTTGGCTTAACCGCTGGAGACGTCTATAAAAAATACATAACGGCGATAGGTGGCGAAAAGGCTATCAACAGCCTGAAAGACATGAAACACGTAAGCACCGGAGAAATTCAGGGAATGTCCGTTACTCTTACTATCCGGAAAAAACTCGGAGGAAAGTTCTCAATGGTAATGGACGGAGAAATTGCAGGTAAAAAAATGACACTCCAGAAGCAGGTATTTAATGGCACCACAGGATATATGGAAGGTCAGGGGCAACACATAGAAATGCCTGCAGATCAAGCTACTGGTATGAAAAAACAAGGAGACCTCCAATCAAATATTCATGATGAGATGTACGGCATCAAAAGGAAACTTACCGGCATAGAAACAATAGAAGGTGCTGACGCATACGTGATGGAAGTAACGGATGCCGAACAAAATAAAACAACAGAATATTACGACATTAAAAGTGGCTTGCGGGTTCGGGAAACTGATTATAAAATAGACCCTCAAGGCAATATGGTGCCAACTACAACAGACTATTCCGACTATAGAGAAATCCCAGGTACGGGCGGATTTAAGGTGCCATATTTCATGAGTATCCCTGCCGGCGGTGCGGTTCTCAATATGAAAACACAATCTGTAGAGGTAAATAAAGGAATACCGGATAGCGAATTCGAATAGTATTGAAAACAATATCTTAGTCAATCAATTAAAGTGGGCAGCTACAGAAGCTGCCCGCTTTTTTTTCAAGCCGTTCAATTTCATCTTTTCCTCTTTCACCTTAACTTAGCACCATGAAATTTCTGATAGTCGGCCTGGGCAACATTGGCAATGAATATGACGCTACCCGCCACAACATAGGGTTTGATGTGGCAGACTGCTTTGTTATCAAAAACGGCGGCAGCTATCGGCTTGACCGTCATGCCTACGTTGCTGAGGTGAAATGGAAAGGCAGAATCTTTATAGTTATTAAGCCGACGACCTACATGAACCTTAGTGGTAAGGCGCTGAAGTATTGGATGGATAAAGAAAAGATAAACATCGAGAATGTCCTCGTGATTGTCGACGATCTTGCACTGCCTATTGGCACTTTAAGGCTAAGGGCATCCGGAAGCGACGCCGGACACAATGGCCTCAAAAACATTCAACTGATTCTTGGCAACAACAAATACCCACGACTGCGTTTTGGCATAGGTAGCGACTTCCCGAAAGGCAAACAAGTCGATTTTGTTTTGGGAAAATGGAAACCAAGCGAGGTAAAGGCGGTCCAGGAAAGCATGCTGAAAAGCGTAGACGCTATCGAATGTTTTGCTACGCAGGGATTGGGCAAAGCTATGACCGAATTTAATAAGTAAGGCAACTAAAAGGGACTGTCAAAATCCGACAAACGGACAAACGACCTGTCTCTGTCAGACATTATGGGTGTGTCAACACCCCAGTCATAACCGATGCTATCGTAGCTTATTCCCGTATCCGCATCCCTGTTGTATTCCGATGATACCAGGTAATACGTAAGCGCGTTATTGGTAAGTGCTTTAAAGCCATGCGCAAAACCTTCCGGAATAAAATATGCCTTGTTATTCTCCTCAGACAACACCGTAGCATAGTGCGCGCCAAAGGTTGCAGACCCTTTCCTTAAGTCAACTATAACATCCATTATTGCCCCGTGCGGACAAAACACCACTTTGCTGTGCTGGTGCGGTGGCAACTGAAAGTGCATGCCCCGTATCACGTCCTTATTCGAATAAGAAAAGTAACTTTCTTTCAATTCAAAAAATGCACCAAACTGTTTAAAAGTAGTTTCGTGATAGGTCTTTACAAACGACCCTCTATTGTCTGCAAACGCAGGCAACTGTATCAATTTTGCACCATTCAATATATCAGTTACTTCCATTTCTGCTTTTGATTGTAAACCTCCCAAACAGTATATATTACCGCGACTATCGAAACGGCACCAACAAATAACAGATAGTCATGTCTCCCTTTGCCGAAAACTACAAACGGAAAGCGATAGCACCAAACGCAATGAAAACCACAGCCTTCATACCTCGCCACACGCCGGACAGGCGTTTTGTAAACGACTCGTGTAGCGCACGTTCCTCTTTCAGGCACCTTGTACAGGATTCAGAGCAAGAGACACCGTATTCTGTACTCGCTATACATGCGTTGCAAACTCCATTTCCGCCGCTCTTACATACACCTACCACGTCAGCATCACTATGACTATAAGACCTCATTTTCAGGAGGTTTTATTAGAAAAATATGCCTCAATCTGCTTCATACATTTGTCGGCGGCCGGAGTGTTTTTATCAGCATACCACTCAGCAGTCATTTGTATTGCTCTGGTCGCGTTCAGTTTCGGTGTCCAGCCAAGTTGTTCTTTCGCTTTACTGCTGTCCAGTAACAATAATTTGGCTTCATGCGGAGCATTGTCCTGAAGCGTGCTTTTGTAAGCTCCGGTACCAAAATGATTGATAAATACTTTTGTCAGATCTTCAACCGTAAGCATATCGTTAGGGTCAGGGCCAAAGTTGTACGCAGTACTATAGCTTATCCGGTCCGCTTGCATTTTGGCAGCCAAAAGCAAGTAGGCACCCAGCGGCTCTAAAACATGCTGCCACGGGCGAACCGAAGCCGGATTGCGCAGCCCCACCGTATCACCAAATGATATTGCCCTTACAATGTCACATACTATTCTGTCATCAGAGTAGTCTCCACCACCAATCACATTTCCTGCCCGTGCAGCAGCTATCGACTTATTATGGCTACCGTAATTTGCAGGGTTAAAAAACGACCTTCGGTAAGAATCTATTATTATTTCTGCTGCAGCCTTGCTGGCAGAGTACGGGTCATAACCACCCAGTTTATCGTCTTCACGAAATGGCGTCCCCCTTTCCGGATTATCATATACCTTGTCAGTGGTAATCATTACCCCAACCACGGGGTGAGAGAGTGAGCGAACAGCATCCAACACATGCGCTGTCCCTTGTGCATTTACCAAAAAAGTGTAGGAAGGCATCTCATACCCCCTGCGCACCAATGCCTGCGCTGCAAAATGAAATACAAAATCCGGCTCAAAACGAGCCATTTCTGATTGTAACTTTTGCTTATCTCCTATATCAGCAATAATAGAGCTATAGCAGATTTTGTCACCGTTTATCTGGTTGTATAAGTCGTTGTCCTTTTCCGGAGCCAAAGAATAGCCCTTTACTTGCGCACCTAACCACTGCAGTATCTGCAACATCCATGCGCCCTTAAAGCCGGTATGCCCGGTAAGGAACACGCGTTTACCCCTGAATGCATTGCGCAAATACTCCTTGCTTACCATTTTTTCCATAACGGTTTTGTTTCCCACATTTGTTCCAGTTCCTCCTTATCGCGCAGCGTGTCCATGCATTTCCAGAAACCATGATGTCTGTAAGCTGCTATCTCTCCATTCTTCGCCAGGTCATTCATTGGTTGTCGCTCCCACATTATGTCATCGGCATCATCGTGCAGGTACTCGGCAATGCTTGGCTCTATTACAAAGAAGCCACCGTTTATCCACGTTCCCGAATCAGCCGGCTTCTCTTCAAAACTATTAATAGTACCGTTATCCTCCATCTTTATCACACCAAATCTGCTCGTCGCCTGTATGGCTGTCATTGTACAGATTTTTCCATTGCTCTTATGAAATGCCAACACCTTGTCCAGGTCCACATTACATACACCATCTCCGTAGGTAAGCATAAAAGTCTCATTACCTACATACGGCAAAACTCTCTTTAATCGCCCGGCAGTCATAGTGTCCAAACCCGTTTCTATCAACGATATTTTAAACGGCTCAGAGGCATTTCTGTGTACTTCAAGTGAATTATTAGATAAATCTACCGTTATATCAGCATTGTGCAGAAAGTAGTTGGCAAAGTATTCTTTGATTAAATGCCCCTTATATCCAAGACAGATAATAAACTCCGTATGACCATAAGCTGCGTATATTTTCATAATATGCCACAATATGGGTTTACCTCCGATTTCTATCATTGGTTTGGGTCTCACCGAAGACTCTTCAGCAATCCGGGTCCCCCTACCTCCTGCAAAAATGACTACTTTCATGCCAACAAATATAATTGATATTGCGTAAGGAATCGCGTAAAAACGCCTGTTAAAGTTGAATTAACGGTAATTAAAAATGAGAGTCTTAATGACCTCTTTTGAATATGTCAGCTTCTTTCTCCTACAGAAATTTTGTCGACAAGATTCAACAGCAACCGCCACAGTACGGCATTTTTAGACAATATTCAAGTTTGAAAATAATTTGGATACTTCATCTGTTTAATTAAATTTGTGTTCTAATCATAACTTAAAAACAGAATTGTGACGTACGAAAACAAAAACTTTGACGAGAGCCGTAACGACAACCGCAACGAGAGTATCTTCAGTAAGCGCATTAAGGCGGGAAAAAGAAGGACGTACTTTTTTGATGTAAGAACGACCCGTGGCAACGACTATTTTATCACTATTACTGAAAGTAAGAAGCGTTTTGACGACAATGGATACGACCGTCACAAGATGTTTTTGTATAAAGAAGACTTCAATAAGTTTTTGGTAGGACTCACAGAAACCATCGATTACGTCAAGACCGACTTGATGCCTGATTTCGACTTTGATGCGTTTAATCACGATCAGGAAAATGATGAGTACAACAATAATAATAACAACGCTACAGCTACAGCAGCCGTGACCTCCGAAGAAACAACTGTATCGGAAGCGTCCGCAACCGAAGCTCCCGTTGCCGAAAGTACAACCGAAGAACCTGTTGCAACTTCAATGTCTGAACCAACCGATAACGGACTTAGCATTGATGACTGGAAAATGTAAGTTGAACTGACGTTCAATTATTGATATAGTTTTACAGCCTCTTTTAACGGAGGCTGTATTTTTTTGTCTTCATGATTAACACTAACCGCAAAATTTACCGACCGACCGACGCAACTACTTACGGGAATAACAGAACCGTAAAAACACATCTATATACGATGTCACCATTTTATGACTGAGTCTGTGTCCTATTCCCGGCGTTGTCACCCTCCCCTGTAACACCTGACATCGCAACTCTTTACTCTTGTTACGCAGGGTTAAATTCCAATTCGAACTGAGTTATCCACAATTTCTGTCCCCGAATAAGTGGACCCAAATAACTCATAAAACCGCATGGGCAGTACATTTCAGACAGCAACATATACGCTCTCTCAAACGACATGTACTGAAACAATCTTTTCGAATTTCGGATCTTCATTCGGCAAATTCAATCTAATAAGCCTTTATCAGACTCCTTATATCCCGATTCTATGAAAAAAAATCAAGCATTCAATCTCTTCTTTCAGTCAGACCTCACACAGCAACAGATTGCTGACATGCTCGATATTAATCGAAAAACCCTGTATACATGGATTCGACAAGGCAACTGGAAACGCGCCCGGCACACCGCTCGCCATGCACCAACACTGCTCGTACAGCAATATTATGACCAGCTGGCATCTCTAAATGACCTCATAGCAACACGAACTGAAAACCCTTACCCTACCGCTGAGGAGGCAAATATTATCCGAAAACTATCAATGGTCATTAAACACGTTCGAACTTCATGGTCACCAAATGACATGATGGACATTTTCTCGATGTTCACAAGCAGCCTCGTAAGACAGGGAAAACAAAAACAAGCGGCAGAGATGATGCCATTAATAGATGAATTTGTACAAACAACCTCTGAAAAAGGAAGAAACTACGAGCCGCTCCACAAATACTACGAAGGGCTCGAAGAAGATAACGATTACGAGCAATGGCTAGCACAACAATCAGATAATGCTGTGCCCGAACCTTTTGATGGTGCAGGAGAAATGCCATACGCCCCGTCTCACAAGTCTGATGAATCTTCCACTAAAGGACAAGAGGCATACACCACTCCACACACTCCCCTGGTGGCACCGGAACAATCGAAAAACAGGGCTGAAGTGAGGTCTGATAGGGTCAAAATGGGGCTTACCTCCCACGCCACTGAAAAACATAAACTACTGACAAACAATCAATCACAGAATGGCACCGAGCATACTCCTCCTTAAAAAAACAAAATAGGGTCACTTACATCTTTTAAAGTGTCTCGGTGCCAGAAGTGTCCTTTTACTAATAAGCATGCCCATACCTCCCAATCCTTACTTTTTTGAACATGCTTCCTTGTTACTTATACAAATGCACACCACCTGAGCTCGGTACGTGTATATACCGCCGGCACCATACGGCTTATCCACTCAACCCGGACAGTTTCAACTTTGCCTGACGCATTATTGCGAGAATTCTTGAATAGACCAAATCCGCAACAGAAAACTTTACATCAGGCGGAAAAACACTGCTTTGCGCCGACAGCTTATCAATAACTCGCTCGTATCTGTCAAGACACACATCCATCCGAAACTCTTGTTCCGCAAGCCTCCTTGCAGCCATAGACCGCTTATTTGCAGGAACAGCTGCAATCTTAATTATATTTTTCACCGCAGCTTCTATATCTCCAACATCATTTATTGCGAAACATTCTGCAGCCTCCTGATGAAACTCATAATCTTCAATGCCACTGACCCGTGTACCCACCATACCACACCCTGCTGCCAGCGCTTCCATCATTGCGATTGGAGTACCCTCAAAATCAGATGTCAATACCAGGATGTCAGACTTTGCCAAAAAAGCAGCTACTTCCCGCTGAGAAACCCAGCCATGAAAAGTCACATCATTGGCTAGACCCGATGATGATACGAGCATCTCAAGACGCTCCTTGTCGGTTCCGTCACCAATTATATTAAGATGAAAGGCGACATTTTCTTTTTTCAAACGCATTGCGATATTCACCAAATCCTGTACTCGCTTCTGATAATCACTTACCCTCCCAACAAAAATCAATTGTATCGCGTCGGTAGCATCTTCAGCACGATTCATATCGGGAAGGTTAATGCCGCATGGTATAGTGCAGATGTCCTTATTCCCTACTTCCGGCAGCCTTTTACTGACCAGTCGCTCTACCCTCTTAGAAACACAAACAAATGCTGAAATATTTTTTACGTGTTGTTCCGCTTTCTGATAGTAGTGTTCTTCATCCGCATGCAAAACACCAATAACCGGTAAGATGTCGTTATATAGTCCTCCAGCCTCCCATACTTGTCCATCGTCCGAAATAATGACTGGTGTACTGGGAGGCAGCTGTTTCAGAAGACCGGCATATATACTTATTCTATATTTTCCTGTACCAAATTCAAACTCCCTACCTACATTCTTAGATATGACTTTTACTGAATTTTCATTCTTCTTTACCATCTCGAGCAATGTCTCACGTCCTTTTCCCGAAAAAAAAGTAGTAGTTGGGTTCACAGACAGAAAATACACATCCCAACCTCGCTCCGAATAAGCAATGGCGGCATCCGCCATCCACCTCGTGACCCCACCCCTATGATATGCGTGACACAAAAAAGATATCCTCTTACTATTTGCCATTAGCTACCTTAACAAGTTAATCGGTCAACAAAATAGTGTTTTTGCAGGATTTTATTCCCTAACCGTGAAATCAATGAAAAAAGACTACTTACTACGTACATTTGTACTCTTACAAACAGCAAAATGAGCGAAGAAAAATCACTTAATTTCCTTGAAGAAATCATAGAAAATGACATCAAGTCTGGATTGCACAATGGCAGGGTACATACCCGGTTCCCCCCGGAACCCAATGGTTACCTTCATATTGGGCATGCCTCGTCTATATGCCTCAATTTTGGGCTTGCAAAAAAATACAATGGCAAGTGCAACCTTCGATTTGATGACACTAACCCTTCAACCGAAGAAGCAGAATACGTAAATAGCATAAAAAGTGACATTGAGTGGCTGGGTTTTCAATGGCACAAAGAGCTGTACACGTCCGACTATTTTGAACAATTACATGATTATGCAGTTACCCTTATTAAAAAAGGTCTGGCATACGTCGACGATAGCACAGCGGAACAAATGGCATCTATGAAGGGCACACTTAATACGCCCGGTACCGACAGCCCGTTTCGGAGTAGAAGCATAGAAGAAAACTTAACCCTTTTTGCGGAAATGCGCGCCGGAAAATACAAAGACGGGGAGAAAACACTTCGTGCCAAAATTGATATGGCACACCCGAATCTGCTGCTGCGTGACCCGCTTATGTACCGTATCAAGCACGAGCATCACCACCGCTCAGGCGACAAATGGTGTATCTACCCCATGTACGACTTCGCACACGGACAGTCAGATAGTATTGAAGAAGTTACCCATTCGATTTGTACATTGGAGTTTATTCATCATCGTCCGTTATACAACTGGTTTATCGAAAAACTGGAGATTTTCCCCTCAAAGCAATATGAATTTGCGAGAAGAAACCTCACCTATACGGTGATGAGCAAAAGAAAATTGCTTCAGCTGGTAAACGACAAGCACGTAAATGGCTGGAATGACCCCAGAATGCCTACAATCAGTGGCATGCGACGCAGGGGATACCCCGCAGAGGCTATCCGAAACTTCGCTGACACAATTGGTGTGGCAAAAAGAGAAAATATTGTGGACCTGGGTTTGCTGGAGTTCTGTGTTCGGGAACACCTCAACAAAGTTACCAACAGAGTAATGGCGGTACTTGACCCAATCAAATTGGTGCTTACAAACTATCCGGATGGGCAAACCGAGGTATTTGAAGCAGAAAACAATCCCGAAGACCCGGCAAGTGGTAGTAGAGAAATCCCATTTGAAAAAGAACTTTGGATAGAGCGGGATGACTTTATGGAAGAAGCTCCCAAGAAATACTTTCGACTGGCCCCCGGCAAAATGGTACGTCTAAAAAGCGCCTATATTATTCAATGTGACAGCTTTGAAAAAGATGCCGATGGAAACGTAACCACCGTATACTGTACTTACCTCCCGGAAAGCAGAAGCGGGAACGATACCAGTGGACTGAAAGTTAAAGGAACCATTCATTGGGTGAGTGTGGCTCATGCTCATACGGCGGAGGCTCGCTTATACGACAGATTGTTTAGCGTAAGCGACCCCGCTAACGAAGACGGCGACTTTAAAGACTATATCAACCCCGATTCATTACGAACAATTTCAACTATTTATATAGAACCGGAACTTAGTAAGGCTAAAAACGGGGATAAAGTTCAGTTTATGAGAAACGGCTACTTCTGTGTAGATAGCGACAGCACTCCTGACAAACTTATTTTCAATAGGACCGTAACGCTCAGAGATAACTGGGCAAAGGAGCAGAAGAAAGCTTAACAGCTACCAGCATTAACAGAAAGCCACAAGTAGCACGCCTTAATCAGCTGCTACTTGTGGCCCTTCAATCCATTATTACGAATTAATTCGTTTACATCCCTGCGATAATGCTGATTTCTACATTTACCCCCTTAGGTAATGCAGCTACCTGAATAGTCTCTCGGGCAGGTGCGTTATCCGGGAAATAGCTACCGTAAACCTCGTTCACCTCACTAAACTGACCCATATCTATCAGAAATATTGAAGATTTGATAACATTACCGAAGCCCATACCAGCAGCTTCTAATATGGCAGAAACATTACTCATTACCTTTCTTGTTTCTGTTTTGATGTCATCCATTACCAGATTCCCGGTTTCTGTATCCAGTGCAATCTGCCCGGATATAAATAGCATTCCACCATATTGTACCGCCTGATTATAAGGCCCTATCGGAGCCGGTGCATTTTCCGTATTAATTATTTTCTTTTCCATAGCTACAAATGTAATACTCATTGTACATTTGCCGGCAAATCATGAGTTATATATTACATATTGACACGTCGGCGGAGACCAGCGAGGTATCAATTGCGGAAAACGGGGTAATTCTGGCTGAAATTGTGAATAGCGAAGTCCGTAACCATGCTCAGGCTATAAACAATATGATTGAAAGCGCATTGACTGAGGCCGGCATTGCCATTAAACAATTAAATGCGATTGCCGTTTGTTCCGGTCCCGGCTCCTATACAGGTCTGAGGATCGCTATGGCTACTGCAAAAGGTATATGCTATGCGTCAGACATTCCGCTTATATCAACGGACAAACTGACCCTCCTGGCCAACATTATCGTTCAAAATCCGCCGATAGATGGCCTGGAAGAAATAGTACCGATACTCACGGCACGTGAGGGAGAATACTTCCTGGGAGTGTATACCAACAATGGAATATGTAGTAAAAAACCTGCTCATGTGTTGGAAAATCAAGTGATTGAGATACTAAACGATATAAAAAACCCATATATAATATCAGACACCACAGAAGAATTATTTTATAAACTAAAAGTTAATCTTTTAGGCCGTTCAGCAGATATTAAAATCAACCATTCTTGTTGGGCGGTAATGGCTTACAACGATTTCAATAGTAATAGATTTGTAAATCTTTCACTGGTGACCCCGGAGTACCTAAAGCAAGTTTACACGCATAAATAATTGACTATCAATTATTTATAACGTTTTTAAGATTTATTTTTCTATCATTTTAACTCAATGTTAACTTTTTTTTGAAATATCCGACCATTCATATCGTTTTTAATACGTATGTTTGCAAAATATTCAAATTGGATATAATAATATTATCGAAATTAAATAGTTTTTTAATCAATTAACATCGTAAATTTAAATTAATGGAAACGACGGTATCAGCAAACACTCTGGTAATCAAAGGTTCAGCAGAACAAATCAAATTGGATTACGTAGCTGTAAAAAACGCAGCTATGACCTTAAGAGCAATAAACCACAAACTGCGTCAGCAGATAGTAAAGTTGTTGGAAGAGAATAAGCGCATGAATGTTACTGACATATATGTGAAGTTGCGCCTGGAGCAGTCTGTTGCTTCTCAACACCTTGCTATCCTTCGCCGTGCCAACATAGTGATTACTGAACGTGACGGGAAATTCATTCACTACGCTTTGAACCATGCTCGTATTGCTGCAGTGGCAAAGTTTGTAAATGAGTTGGTTAACTCTGAAGAAACAAACAACTAAGAATTACCAATTTTCTTATAAAAAAACCTCCTGCATGCAGGAGGTTTTTTTTATAAGCATTAAGTAGTTTTTTGATTATATGACTATAAATTCTCATTCCTTCCCAGGCGCTTAAGCATCTTGCCATGAGCAATAAGCGCACTACGGAATGTAGGCATGACCTGATAAGGTATATTGTATTCTTTGGCTACATCTGCCACTATTTTTGCAATCTTAGGGTAATGAATGTGGCACACCTGAGGAAACAAATGGTGTTCTATCTGGAAATTGAGCCCCCCGATAAACCACGACACCAATTTATTATTCGGTGCAAAGTCTGCAGTGTTAAGTAACTGGTGTACCGCCCAATTGTTCTCCATTTTACGATCATCATCCGGAGCTCCGTAATCAGAAGTTTCTACAACGTGAGCAGGCTGAAAAATACAAGCCAGAGAAAACCCGGCTATTACGTGCATAATTACGAAACCACCCACTATCTGATACCAGGCAAACCCGGAAAACATGATTGGCAATACGAATATATAGGCAATATAAAACACCTTCAGTAAACTCAATTCGATAAGCGCACTCGTTTTTGTCTTCTTTTCATTTTTCAGTAAATCGGCTTTGCTGTACGCAAAAATCTTAATATAATCTTTTGCAATTACCCAATAAAGGTTCATAAGACAATAAAGACCCCAAGCGTAAATGTGTTGGTATTTATGAAATGGCTTTAATTCACGCGTTGGCGTCATACGCAATGCAACACCCGTTTCGATATCCTCGTCAAGCCCACCAATATTAGTATAGGTATGATGCAACACATTGTGCTGTATCCTCCAGTTGACCGAGTAGCCGCCCAAAACATTCAACACACCTCCCAGCAGCATATTGACGGTCTTATTGTCTGCATAAGCACCATGATTAGAGTCGTGCATAACGCTGGTACCAATACCTACTATTCCGACTCCCATCAGTATCCACATTGCGTAGAACAGCCAGGGGCTTATCGCCGTCAATCCGGACACCATGAGTAAGTATGGCACAAAATACATTGACAGCATTGCAACCGTCTTGATGTACATCTGCGTATTCGAATATGTAGAAATATTGTTTGTTACAAAGTAGTCATTTACGCGATTCTTCAACGCCTCGTGAAAACTATCCTTTCCCTTGGGTGCAAACTTCACCAGTTTCTTCCTTACAATCTCAGCCACAATAATTATTTTTTTGCGAATATAATATTTAATATTGAGGGTGTAATGTATATCAAAAATGCTACTGCATTTAATTCCGGTTTTAAACATGACCGAAACACCCCAATGCTAATCAGCGTTCTAAAATACAAAAAATGAAAATACCCACGATTACTAAAAGGTTGTTTTTTTATTTAAGTGTTTCATCCAGCCATTTGAAAAATTCCCGCTGCCATGCTATACCGTTCTGAGGATGCAGCACCCAATGGTTTTCGTTAGGTAGGTACAACAGCTTAGACTTGATATTATGTAGTCTTGCCGCCTGAAATGCTTCCAGCCCTTGTTCTATTGGCACACGATAATCGGTTCCACCCTGCACTATCATTATAGGCGTGTTCCACTTGTTTACAAAGTTGCTTGGGTTGAACTTCTCATAACTTGCCGGTACAGGGTCTTTCCAATAAGGTCCGCCAATATCCCAATTAGCAAACCAAAGTTCTTCTGTAGTTCCGTACCAGCTTTTCAAATCGAACAACCCGTCATGGGCGATAAATGATTTAAATCTATTGTTGTGCATTCCGGCAAGCATATAGACGCTATATCCACCATAACTTGCCCCTACACAACCAAGCCTGCTCTTATCAACATAGCTTTCTTTGCTTAATTCATCGATAGCAGTCAGGTAATCCTGCATGGGCATACCGCCCCAATCTCTGCTGATTGCCTCGTTCCAATGCACTCCCCAGCCCGGCATACCTCTACGGTTTGGTGCAACGATAATGTATCCTTGTGCCGCCATAAGTTGAAAGTTCCACCGAATGCTATAAAATTGCGACAAAGCAGACTGCGGACCTCCCTGACAGTACAGCAATGTCGGATACTTTTTGTTGGGGTCAAAGTCCGGTGGATAAATAACCCAGGTATGCAGTTGCACACCGTCTGGTGTTTTGATAGACCTGAGTTCAGTTTTACTCATCGTAATCTTGCTGTACATCTGGTCATTCTCATGAGTTAACTGTCTCATGTCGCCATAAGAGGGTTTTACAGCATACAATTCGTTGGCATGGTTCATATCAGAACGAGATACAATTATCTCTCCTCCTGCCTGACCAACTATGCCATTCACATCATACTTACCTTTAGTAACATTGTTTACTACTACCTTATCTCTATCGCTCCTGGGTACGTCAACGTCAAACAATTGTTTTGTTCCTTCATAAGGTGCATTGAAGTATATTTTGTCGCCTTCGTTGCTCCAGATAAAGCCATCCACTGTTCCATCCCACTTCGACGTTACGTTCAATTTTCTCTTTGTAGCAACATCCATTATCATAATGTCATTCTTGTCAGCTTCATAGCCCTCTCTGGACATACTCAACCATGCCAACCGGCGACCATCTTTACTGAAGGCAGGTTGCATATCATAGCCGGCCATTCCATCGGTCCAGTTGGTAGTTTTTCCGGTATTGATGCTATAGTAATACAAATCAGTATTGGTGCTTACTGCATACTCTTTACCGTACTTCTTTTTGCATACATATACAAAACCCTTACTGTCCGGAGACCACGTCATATCTTCTGAGCCACCAAATGGCTTTTGTGGACAGTCGTAGGGTTCATCCTCCATAATATCTTTCACTTTACCATCTTTCAGGTCTACCAAAAACAAGTGCGAATACTTACCATCTTCCCACGTATCCCAGTGACGATAGTTAAGGTCTGTGTATACCTTGGCAGTTGCATGGGGCAGGTCGCTAAATATTTCGTTTGTTTCTACCGGTTTTACAAGCACATCTTTGGAGTACACAACGTACTTACCATCCGGTGACACCCAAACGTTTTCGGCACCATGTAGACCACTGAATATCTCTTTCCATGTATTGCCAAAGTCAGTGCTCTGGTATAAATGGTAATCGTAGTAGGCATACCACGCTTTTTCGTAGCGTTGAGTTACAATTCTACCCGCATCTGCCGTAAATTCTTTCTTTGTACCATCCAGCAAATCTATCCGGTACTGATGTGAGCTGCTTTTTTCGGTTTTCCAGTTTACAGTTCTTGACGTAAAGTATACATACTTGCCGTCATTGCTAACATCATTGCCACTAACCCTGTGTAGGCTCCAGAGCATTTCCGGTGTCATTCTGTCCTGTGCAAATGATGAAGCTGCACAAAAAAAGAGTAATGCTACTAACTTGTTTTTCATATACCAGATTTAATTTTTTCGTTTCGATTTTATGTTACTGTTACTATCACCAACCATTATCGCTTTTTTCATTTTTTCAAAGTCTACGGTGTGTTCCCAGTCAGCTTTTAGCACTATCGGCTCCATGCATGGGATTACCACTTCAGGTTGCAGGTTTTCAAGTACGTTTCCGGTATTCCAAACGCCATTTCTATTGTTGTCAACAATTATACGAAATGTGTATTTCGCCGGCAGTAGTTTGTCGAAAGATACAATAGTATCGGTTATTTTTCTCTGATAGAGCGTATCATCTCCAGCCTTCATTACCAGCACGTAATCCGGCATATCACTATTTTGTTCATCCGGCGACAAATATTTTGACGGTATATTCAGCTTTATCTTACCATAGTCTTTCTGATATAGTGTCCGGAATTTATAATTTACCACTACGGAAGCCACATTAGCGGTATCTACAGCGAAAGCACTATCAATTTTCAAGGTGTATATTTTGTTATCTGCAAAACCTGCAACCACATAAACGATGTTCCTATTGGCTGTATCGGTGTGTACTTTTACCTGTTGACGTTCGGACGTTTTCCCGTTTTGGAGTAACAGTTCAATTTTCCCGGGGTCTATTGTCGGGGTTTTGTTAAACACCAGTTTTATCGAATCTGTGACGTCAAAAGTTCTGCGACTGATATTTGAAGTGTCAATATTGGTAGACCATACAAGGTTTGAATCTGGAATCTTAACAATGTCATTTTTTCTGCGCAAGCTTCTTTTGGGGGACTTTGTTGTATCAGCAGCTTCAGTAGAATCCGGTACTTCCATAAAAACGCGCATCGTTATCGGTTTTGCCACCGTATCTGAGGGATAAATAAGACTATCAGAGAATGCAATCATTTCTGTTCCCCCGTCATAAATCATATTGTCATTCTCATCTCTGATTGCATAAATCCGAAAACTGCGCCCGGGCAAGCCTTTGAATACAAAATGTCCTTTGCTGTCGGGCGTGGTAATGTATTTTGGCTTCTTCCTGATAATGGCTGTGTCGTTTTCGGTGCCTGCATGCAGAACAACAACAATCCCTGATGTGTCCGGCAAACCAGTTGCAGCATTGAGCACATTGCCGGTAATTTTCAGAGAATCAAAATAACTTCCGGTACTGAAAGTATACGTATATCCGGTAAACGGATTCCCTTCGTGCAAGTCCTTGATAGCTCCTCCGAAAGATATCCTATACGTTGTATTGTCTTCCAATAAACTATCAATAAGTCGAAATGTAGCATGCTTGCCACTACCCGTAAGTGTAGGGGGAATTGTAAGTAGTGGTTGCACCTGTAAATTCTTTGCCACATCGCCAACAGTTATGTATTCGTCGAAGTACATAGTCAATTCACTTACTCGGGTATTCGTCATAGAGTCAGCGGGCTCAACCGACACCAGTTTGGGAGGAATGATATCTTTTTTGCCACCTGTGGGCGAAGAAATATTGGCGCAGCCCACTAATGTGAGCACAAAAGCCAACCACAAAATTCCAAACAAGTGTTTTACCATCAGACGGCGCAAAAGTACAATATTCCCTTCTATGTCAGTTGAACGCAAGGTTATTTAGTAAGCCTTTCAATATAACTACATAAACACCCTGAGATGCCTGAACTTACCTTCTGGTACCGCGCGGTGCAGATGGCCGGGTTTCTGTCTTACCGGCGGGAGCTGCAGGCGCCGGTTGCCGACGAGTTGGTTGCGGAGCCGTTCTCCTGGTCGGTGCAGGCGCGGGTGCAGGTTTCGGTGTCGGCCTCCTCTTCGGGAGCGGCGGAGTTGCGGGCCTCACCGGACGAGATACATCCCACTCATAAGGATTATTACTCGAACTGCCGGAACGTTCTCTGGGTGTTGCCACCTGATTGATATTAGTACCGGGAGTAAAGTCCTTCGTTTTGTTATGATCTACGATTACCCGGCGAAAAACGGGAGCACTGCCACCATTGCTACCCACGGGCTGCGGCTTATCAAGCACCTGCGGCGCAGCTATCACACCCGGAGGCGCGACTCTGCGTCCGTTTGACCTTCTTGCGGGTTGTACCTGTGCCGGGCGGTACATTCTGACCACATTGTTGTGCACACGCGTATTGTAATTTCTGGAATTGCGTATCTGGAATACCTGAACATTATTGCCGGTGACCTGTCGGACTTCGGCAGGGCGAGGTCCGGTTATATACAGGCTGTTGTTGTTTTCAAAAGTATTGTTGATAACTACCGAATTGGTATAAACATTATGGGTACCACGAGGCCCTTGCCAATACTGATAGTAACTTCCGGAATACACATACTGCGACGGGATAAACACCCACCAATCGCCGGGACAAGAGTAATCTAAAAGGCTGGCACCGATTCTAAAGCCGGGGCCGAGTGGGGCCCACCCATAATAACCGGTACTATATCGCCAGCTTACCCATGCCGGCCCCCAGTCTGTGCCGGGAATCCATAACCAACCATAGTAACCATCATAAGTCCACCTGCCATAATGGAAGCATGCCCAACCCCACGGATATCCGGATACCCATGTATTTCCGTACTCCGTCATCACCCAGTGCCCGTTTGTATAATACGGACGAAATTCAATATCCTCATCAGGAAGCCATACGTAGCCGTACTCAGGGTCTTCAATCCATTGACCATAGGGCTCCAGACTTTGATAAAAATTCTCATACGACACATATGCATCTTCGTATTGGGCCGCGCATTGTACGGTCGGGGTGAGTAGCAATAATATAGTAGCAGTAAACGCAACAACAATACTATTAACCACTGCCATTGATAATTTCAGGCGATTTTCGCGCATCATATATTAAATTAATAAAAAACACTTCTTTGAAGTATTCTGATGTAAATATAATGCTAATACAACAAAGCTGATTGAAACACAGATTAAAATCTAAATCGTATTTGTCAGTATTTTTTTGAATTTATGGTTCTGTGCTATTATCTTTGTCGCACTTTAAAACAATAATAATGCCAAAGAGGATAAAACCGACCGGAAAGCAGAAGTCAATGTTAATGATTCATTGTGTGATATTTGCTATCGCGACTGTATTACAGTTTATGTTCTATGATTACGGTGTTAAAGGATGGGCGTATCCGTGGCATGCCTGGACAGTAGCAACATGGGGTTTGTGGCTGTTAGGTCACTTTTGCATCGTGTTCAGAAGCACAGAAGACCCGGGGTACGATACTTATCGTCGCCAACAAGGTAAGTTGTAAGCAACTACATTAAGATTTATATACGAACCACAATGACGCAGACAATTGCGTGATTGTGGTTTTTTATTTGGGGGAAAGCTACCTATTAGTAAGTGACAACTCCATTTCTGTACGTACAACGCTTGAGAGGTTTACTGAAATTTTCCTAACTTGTAACTACCCATAAACAAGTTGCCATGAAAAAATATGCCCTAATAGTTTGCTTGCTTTCGCTGGCTTATACTGCTTTGTCTCAATCATTTTTGCTGAAGGGAAATCTTGTTGGATTTAACAATAATACAAGGGTGTACTTATTAAAAATGGATCATCTCGACCATTTCTTTGCTGGTAGCAATCAAACGGTTGTAGATAGTGCTGCGATAGATGCTAACGGCCATTTTGAATTTACTGACGCAGCTATCATTGAAGACAACACATTTTATAGGTTGAATGTCATTGATGAGGAACAGGATAATCCGGGCGCTTTGTATATGGTAGGATCAAAAGAAAACTTTGCTTTCTTTCTGCTCAATAAACAATCGCAAATAGCCATTTCTACTGATGCAACTTACGTAAGCAAAAACCTGGTATTGTCTAAAACAGACGAGGCTAACTCTCTGATTCAGAAGCTGCGGACGTTGCTGAGA
This sequence comes from Bacteroidia bacterium, assembly GCA_030426665.1. GTDB lineage: Bacteria > Bacteroidota > Bacteroidia > Chitinophagales > Chitinophagaceae > Nemorincola. The sequence goes on from JAUHYD010000005.1 coordinate 257,722, forward strand.
AAGGATAATGAATTTGTTGACAATCTGATAGCTCGTAGACGGAAATTAAACCCTGACAAGCCTTCCTACAATGACTCTGTGAAAATAATTAATGAACAGATATCAAACAGCGGGGTTATTACCCATACCTACCAATCAATAAAAAACTTTGCAGATACGGTTAGCAATCCGCTTGTGTCAATGCTGGCAATGCAGTACTTACCTGTTGATGACGATCGTCCGTTTCACATAAAGATGAATGAACGCTATCAGCGCACCATACCGGAATCGAAATATGCGGAGCAGTTTGACGCTATGCTAAACGGAAAGTCAACTTATTTAGAGGTTGGGAGCAAAGCACCTGACTTTCAACTTCCTGATAATAAAGGGAGAAACATCACGCTGTCTTCTCTGCACGGGAGATATGTGCTCGTTGACTTCTGGGCAAGTTGGTGCCACCCATGCCGGCAGGAAAATGTAGCGTTCATAAAACCAATGTATGAGCAATTCAAGAAAAAAGGATTCACGGTGCTTAGTATATCGTTAGATATCAACAGAGAAAATTGGATAGCAGCCATACAAAAAGACGAAACAGGTATGTGGCATCATGTGTCGGATATGCAGGGCCAGGCTTCTCCTGTTGCCGGCGCCTACAAAATACGTTCGTTGCCCTATAACTACTTGATAGGTCCGGATGGAATAATCGTTGCCAGCGACCTGCGAGGTGCTGCACTTGAAAAGAAGCTTAAAAAGCTATTCAGGTAAATAATTCCTGTATGTTGGTTTACTACAAACATGTACCGCCCCAAAAAATCAAATTGACCTTAAATACACAATGAATAATGAAATATACTTCTGCAATACCTGCAAATGATACCCTTACTAAATGCGTAATACCTTATAAACGATGCCATGTAGCAATGAGCGGACAGTTCTATTTTTGGTTGGGTGATTGACTATTGATATGTATTTACTATTTTTGAGTTTCTGATGTATAAAAATATCTTTATGAAGAAATCTTTTTTACTATATATAGCAACCCTGTTGCTGGGCTGTACGCTTGTTGTGTCGTCCTGCAAAAAACCAGTTCATTCAAACGTACCGACTCCCAATAACGTTAGGATGCTGAGCTACTCAAAAGTAACAACTATCGAATTCCGAGTGCCGGTTGCGGGTGTTCCGAGTACTATCAATGAGAACTATCGGTTTTATTACAATGCGGCCAATAAGGTATCGAAAATGATATATACCGGCAACGATTCTTTCCAATTTCATAAAGTTATAGACTTTGAATACCGAAAAGATTCTGTATTCAAAACCACAACAAACGCCCTAACCAACCAAATTGTGGAGCGTGATACATTCATTATGAATTCCAATGGTCAGCTTATTACGGCATTCACACCCAATACAATTAATGAATACGAATACTATGGCAAGTTGCTGGCGCGGAACAAACGTAGCGCGCGTAGCTGGCGGAATATTTCCATGAGTACCCAATCTACGTACACATCTGTAAACGGAGATTTCCTGGAGCACAATAGTGATAATAGACTGACTACTGAAATCTATGACATGACAACTCCGCTGAAGCATTTGGCCTTCCTGCAATGGGCGCCAACTACATTTGCACCTATTGTAGACACGGTGTTCGGCTACAATTCACTTGTAAATGTGCGTGATGGATACAATTTTAAAGATATTTACTTGCATGTATTGGATGACCTAGGCCGTAAAGACAGCCTAATTTATTATGGACAACCATGGATAAATGAAGATTACCACTTCTACACAGAAATGGCAAACAGACCGGGTGATTATATGCAAATTCAGTCATTTACCCAATTTGGTACAAACATTTTCCAGAATTCACATTTGGTTGAGAACATCACTTCAAGAAATCTAAGTACTAAAGCAGAATATAACATAGATGCATACAGCAATATCATTCAGACAACTGCCGTAACCGTAGATAGCGTACTGAATAAGTATACTGAGGTTTATGATATTCAGTACGAGACGTTTTAGAGCGCATATTTAACTACTATAACAGCAAATTGCTGTTTGACCGACTTCATAACACCCTCCCGACAATAGCGGTATTGTGCGTGTTGGTCATTGTGTTTCATTATCTTATTTAAAATAAATTAAATATTTTATGGCAAACCAATTGCTTAAAGGGAAGAAAGGAATCATATTCGGAGCTCTTGATGAACGCTCTATAGCATGGAAAACGGCACTAAGTGCAGTAGCAGAAGGCGCAGAAATTGTACTTAGCAATGCTCCGATTGCTTTGCGTATGGGAAAAATCAACGAATTGGCTACTCTGTGTAATGCTCAGGTTATTGCTGCAGATGCAACGTCTGATAGTGATCTTGACACATTGATGGAGAAAAGCATGGAGATTTTTGGTGGCAAGTTTGATTTTATTCTCCATTCCATTGGAATGTCGCCAAACGTGCGAAAAAAAATAGAATATACTAGTAGCAATCATGACAATTTTCTGAAGACACTTGACATTTCTGCCTTATCGTTACACCGGGTATTGCAATCGGCAATGAAAGCGGACGCTCTGAATGATTGGGGCTCTGTATTGGGACTTAGTTATATAGCCGCTCAGCGAACTTTCCCTGGTTATAACGACATGGCCGACGCTAAAGCAGTACTGGAAAGTATCGCACGCAACTTTGGATACCATTACGGCTTTGCAAAGAAAGTGCGTGTTAATACCATTTCACAGTCACCAACAGTAACGACAGCAGGTTCGGGCGTATCAGGCTTTGATGTATTCTTTAACTATGCAGAGAAAATGTCGCCTCTTGGAAATGCAAGCGCAGAAGATTGTGCCAATTACTGCATCATGATGTTCAGCGATTATACTCGAATGGTAACCATGCAAAACCTGTTTCATGATGGCGGGTTCTCCAACACCGGGGTAAGTGGTGGCATCATAGAGGAGATGACGAATAATCAGAGTGCGTAATTGAACTATATAAACAGCCGAAACCTTTCGATTGCTCTATTCAGCGCAATATTTATACGTCTGCGACGTTTTAATGAGCAATAGTATCTAATTCTCATGCGACTACTGTCCGACATACAACCGAAGCGAACAACCGCCACCAAACCGTTATTTCTCAATAAGGGTATATATCTGGCAGTTGCGGTACTATTAGTCGCCTCTTCAGGATATGCACAGGTTACGGGCGGGCAGTTTGCCTTTGAGTTTTTACGACTGTCAAACTCTCCTCGAGTTTCGGCTCTTGGCGGAATAAGTGTTTCTAACCCTACCGACGACATCTCTCTGGCACTGCAAAACCCATCGTTGATGCGGGCGGGACTGCACAATCAGCTTCAGCTGAACTATAACGGGATGTATGCAGGAATAAGCTCGACCAACCTCAACTATGGCTACCATGCTGAGAAAATAAATACCTCGTTTTTGTTCGGTGTACAATACCTGAATTACGGCAACTTCACACAAACTAATAATGTAGGACTTGAAGAGGGAACATTCAAAGCTATCGACTATGCCGTGACCCTTGGAGCGTCTCGCAGCTATCTGCAACACTGGCGTTATGGGGCAAATATTAAGTTAGCTCATTCATCTTTATACACGCAACGAGCGTCGGCAGCAATGATGGATATCGGTGTTAACTACTATGATACTGCTACATTGCTGGACCTTGGAATTGTTGCCAAAAATATGGGCGTAATGCTGGATACCTATAACCCTGATGCTCCGGCAGAGCCAATTCCTTTCGATTTGCAAATAGGCATTTCGAAAAGGTTTAAGCATGTCCCATTGAAGATATTCAGTACCGTTCACCATCTATATGAATGGGACATTCGCTATGACAACCCTGACGACATCACCAATAACACCATTTTAGGTGGGACAGATAGCAATGCAAAAGAGAAATCTTATTTCTCTGATAAGCTGTTCCGCCATTTTATATTCGGCGCAGAAATCACATTGGGTAAAAAAATTACTGTTACCGGCTCGTACAACTACCTTCGCCGTAAAGAAATGGCACTGCAGTCCCGACCCGGTGTTGCCGGCTTTGCCTTCGGTGTGTGTGTAAATCTGAACAAATTTGTCATTAATTATGGCAGGTCCTATTATCACATCGCGGGCCCGTATAATGAAATCGGGCTTACTTTCCGAATGAATAAACTGTTCGGACTGGGAAAGCTGGGTGAGAAGATTCGCTGGAACGCAGACTATCAGGACTGGCAATAATAGATCTATTCCCTAAAGGTGATTTTAAGGGGGACAAAGCATATGTTAAGCAGATATGCTTTTTCTTTGCATAATAACATGCAGCTCCACATCAAATATCTACAGGTTGTTCTGGTTACTTTATTTTTGATAGTAACCGGCATTGCACTACCTATTACCGCAGACGGGCAACGTTATCACTTCCACAATCTGAATGTTGACGATGGATTGATTCAGTCTCAGGCAACGTGTCTGGCGCAGGACAAATCGGGCAATTTATGGATTGGTACGCTTGGTGGACTTTCGCGGTACGACGGCCGAAATTTTACCAGCTATACGGTAAGAAACGGATTGCTCCATAATATCATCCGTGCTGTTGCTACCGATGCGCAAGGTCGTGTCTGGATTGGCGGACCGGAAGGCATTTCAGGGTTTGACGGGGAAACATTTGTACACTTTCGGAAACAAGTACAAACAAAACGAAACCTCAATAACACACAACAAATATCTGTTGTCAATGATACAGTATGGTGGCGCGTGCAGGGAGAAGTCTACTTTATAGCAAATGGGAAGATTAAGTATTTCGTTACTCCCGGTAGAGAAGGGTTTATTACTTCGTTTCTAGCAGAGCCCGGTAATGTATGGATTGCCAAAGAACGGGAGATATATCACTTTCATAATGCACAATGGGACACACTCGAATACGACCTACCGCCCGAGGTTGTCCCACAGAATATATTTCACATGTTCCGAAGAAAAGACAGCACCATCGTCCTCTCCGGAAGTTTTGGCTTTTACAAAATAAAAAACAAGAAGGTTGTCATTTGCAAACACCGCGATAGGCCAATTAATTTCATCCAGAACATATCATCGGCAACGGAGGACAACAACGGTGCACTATGGTCGGGCGCTGCCAATGGTGCGGTGAAAATTGACAGCTATGAAATACACTTCTATAATAAGCGGAACGGACTCACCGACAATTACATATATGATGTGTTTAGAGACTCTGAGGGTAGCATCTGGCTGGCATCGGACGGGCAGGGCGTATTCCGATTTTCCGGTACACAATTTACAGGACTTGACGAAAGCATGGGACTGCCGAGTGCTCAGGTGATGGCCATTGCCTCAAACAAGAAGGACTCTTTGTTTATAGGCACTTATGATGCAGGAGTGTATGTCTATAAAGATAAAAAGGTTACTCCGTTGTTCTTCCCGTCGACTCCGGTACCGGCAATCACAACATTATGTTACACGGCAGATTCAAAACTGTGGATTGGTACGCGAGGCAGAGGCTTATGGTCTTATTACAACGGGATTTTCCATCAATACACAGCGACGACACACAATTTACCTTCAAACTTTATCAACTGCCTGTACACAGATGCTTTCGGTCGTCTGTGGATAGGATTTACCAATCGGGTCATGGTACTTGAGGACAATATCTTTAAGACAGCCGACAGCAGCAACAGCCCGGTTTACTCTTTTCTGACGATTGGTTTCGATAGTACACTGGTGGCTGCAGAAGATGGTTTGCAGTTATTTCACGCAGGTGCCATGCATCCCTTTATTACCGGCACATTGGCAGATAGCGTTGCCGTTCAATGCCTTGTAAAGAGGGGCAGTGAGTTGTGGCTGGGCAGCAGCGACAATGGGGTAATACGCTATGATATGGGCTCAGGGACAGCTACCGCCATCAACAAAAGCAACGGACTACGATCAGACTTTATCTATAACATTATCACAGACAATGACAGCAATGTATGGGCAGGTACAGGCTTTGGCATACATAAAATTACCACCGACGCAAAAGGGCAGATTAATGTGACGTTTTACGGAAAGGCGCAAGGGATTACAGGTATGGAAAGCAACATAAACTCTGTGCTGAAATTAAAGGATGGCAGCATATGGTTTGGTACTACAGAAGGTGCGCTACACTACAACCCACATACAAGGGCTGTTACGCCCGCGCCATCGGGCATTGCATTGCAGTCGGTAAAAATATCCGGTGGGACTGTACCCGACGAGCAATGGTATGACAGTACCGATAAGTGGTACAACGTTCCCTACCATCTACGGCTTCCCTATAAGAAAAACAACATAGCCTTTTCGTTTCAGGCTATTACCCTTAACGGTGCGCAACAAGCATTGTATCGGTATCGCATGGACGGCCTGGATGCGCCGTGGTCTGACTGGTCTACAACGAACACAATTACTTATTCTGCCATGCCGCCCGGCAACTATGTACTGCATGTACAGTGTAAAAGTGATGCCATAACCAGCACACCTGAACTGACGTACGCCTTTGAAATTATCACACCGTTTCACAAAACGTCCTGGTTTCGGTTTATTATATTCATTGCCTGCATACTCATAGGCATACTGATACAATACATCTATAACAAGCAAAAACAGAATCGTCAGAAACTACGGGCCAGACTAAGATCAGAGGAGCAGGGAAAAGTACGTTTGCGAACTGCCGAAGACTTTCATGACGAGATAGGCAATAAACTAACCCGAATAAATGTATTAGCCAGTGTGTTGAAGAACAAAGTATCGCTAACGCCTGAGACCCTGCGCATCCTGAATCAGATAGAAGACAACACTTCTCAACTATATAGCGGCACCAGAGATATACTTTGGTCGCTCAAGCCATCAAATGACAGCCTGTTCGAGATAATAAACAGAATATTCGAGTTTGGCACAGAGTTGTTTCAGGACACCAGTGTACAGTTCTCCGCAAGTGGAAATAATGAGCAATGGAATAACATCCGTCTGGATATGGAAATGAGCCGAAACCTCATTATGATATTTAAGGAAGCCATGAATAATGCGCTGAAATATTCCGGCGGCAGCATGGTGACGATGCAGGTGTCATTGAAGCATAATTCGGTGCTACATATAGTACTCAAAGACAACGGGAACGGCTTTGACACAAAATCAGCGACAACAGGAAACGGGCTCACGAATATGCATAACAGAGCCGGTCGACTGAACGGGAAGCTATATATAGATTCCGGGAGTAAGGGTACTATCATTAGTCTATCGTTCAAAATACCGCCAAACAGGTGACAAAATAAAGGTACCTATTTACGAACTTTACTGAAAACGTACAATTATGACACGTGATCTGGATATACATGTAGCTATCATAGAAGATGACCAAACCATAAGAGAGGGGTATGCCTTCCTGATAGGAAATACAAACGGATATAAGATTACAGGCACCTATGCCTCTTTTGAAGAAGCGGCAAAAAAAATTGCCAACGACAATCCTGATGTACTACTGTTGGACGTGGAGCTGCCGGGCATCTCAGGGGTAGAGGCACTGCCCAAGCTAAAAAAGCTACTACCCGATATGCATATACTAATACTGACAGTATATGAAGATGAGATGCTGATATTCCGTGCCCTCGGTAACGGCGCTGCCGGCTACCTGACAAAAAACACACCACCAGAGAAAATAGTATCTGCGATACATGAGGTAATGGAAGGTGGCGGCCCAATGAGTGCACACATTGCACGCATGGTCATCTCTTCGTTTAAGCGCAATGAAGCAACACCACTTACCCGCAGAGAAACAGAAATTCTGGAGCAAATATCTACAGGTAAAAGCCGCAAACGTATAGCAGATGAGCTTTTCATAGATTTAGAAACCGTGAAATCGCACATCAAAAACATCTACCACAAGCTGGATGTACACTCCAAAGCAGATGCGATAAAAACCGCAAGAGACAATAAGTTTATCTAGGCGTAACTACGGCTTTCCTGACACTTTGACCTCCGGCATTCCCACCAATTCAAAGGTTGCAGAGGCAAAACGGACGGCGCCATTTGTCGCTTCAACTTCTTTCAGTATGCGGGTGAACAACTCCGTTTTGGTAGAGCGTCGGCGTTTGTAATCTACCACATACCGCATCGTAAATTCAACCCAGTTGTCGTTGGCTATAAGCGACACCATTGGCTCTGTTTGGGCGTCCTCTAACCTGAATCGATTTTGTAGTTCGACCCACTTCTCTCTAGACATGGAGGTCAAATCTCCGGCAAAGTGTCGACCGGTTTCTAAAAGTATTTCTTTTGCACGCTCATAGTCACTACCATAAGCAATGGGAACCTTTATTTCGTCCCATAAGAACGGGAAGTCACCTGAATAATTGAATACCGGCTCCTTAAAAACAAAGCTGTTTGCTATCAATACGATTCTTCCGTTGTAGAGGTCACCGTCCACCCATTGCCCTGTTTCCATAATAGTAGTTCGCAACAAGCCAATGTCCATAACATCGCCCTTTATCCCGCCAAGCTGAACTCTGTCTCCCGGCTGATAAAACCCACCAAACATAATTGCCAACCATCCTGCGAATGACGCGATAACCTCCTGTAACGCAAAAGCAATGCCAGCACCAGCTATCCCGAATGCAACGGAAAGTCCACCCAATTTTTCACTGTAAACAATAGTCAGCACCAGTACTACAAGAATATAACCAACAAATGACACCACTTTCTGGGTTTTGTAGCGGGTACTATTGTCATGAATCCGAAGCACTAACTTCTTCTTAATCAATTGCGAAACACCCCAGATTATTGCGATTCCCAAAACAACAACCGCTATCTTTTCGACAGCCGTATCGTGCAGGTATTTGTCAATAAATTCTTTCATAAAAATTCGTTTATGCCTTATGCATTACAATCTGAGTAAACGGAATCGTTATGTCATTTTCCCGGAAAACTCTGGTAATCTCAAAGCGGATACGACTCTTGGTAGCCTCTACCCTGAAAAGGTTTTCGCTCCAGAAAATCAATTCAAAGTCGAGAGAAGAAGCACCGAAGTTGATAAATCTGACGAAAGGAGCAAATGCCTCATCTTTGATTACATCGGGTTGATTTACAAGCGACTCCAATAAACAACGCTCTACCAAACGAACATCGGAAGAGTAGTCAACGCCCACCTCTATATGAAAACGAGTAGGGTTGTCGTCATGCGTCCAGTTAATGACGTTCTCTTCAGTGAACTTATGGTTTGGGATAATCACGACATTGTCTTCCCTTGTAATGACTGTAGAAGTGCGCCAGCCGATTTCTTTTACCTGCAGGACCTGATTATTTATCTCAACAATATCACCTGCTTTAATAGTCCCTTCAACCAACAGCAACAGGCCGGACATAAAGTCCTTAAAAATGATTTGCATTCCGAGCCCCAACCCAACGAGCAGCGCAGCACTACTGGCAATCAGGAATGTGATGTTTAGCCCAAGCACCTGCAACGAAAGAATAATTGCAAACGTCCACAGAATGTACTTTACCAGTTTTATGATGGATTTCTGTCGCCCGCTCGATTCCCCTTTGCGCACAAAATATGCTCTCAGCAACTTTGAGACGACGTTTATCAAAATAACATTGATAACGATAACAATAGCAGAAGAAATAATACTACCAACAGTCAGCGAAAAACTATTAATATGAAATAATTCAAAGTCAAACAAATTCTTCATATACTGTCAATTATTTTAATAAATTACATTATCAATCGCACACCACCCAACTCTGCAACTCTGTATGAAAAACGATTTCCGGGCGAACCGATAAACATAAAGTTCTTTGGGATGTCCCACCCCTTTGATAAATCCTCTATAATATCCGGACCAAATACGCCGATAATTTCTACAAACTCTATGTCTATGTTAGGGTATGCTCTATCCAATACCCGAATGTCCTTTACCAGAGCATCATTGTTATCCTCCTTCTTCTTTACGTTTACGATTTTTAGTCGTTTTGTCGTTTCGTTAGTCTCCACGTAGTGCATTACCTTATTGAGCGTTGCCACGTCGTCACCTTTTGTGAAAAAGACAAACTCTTGCGAGTGTATCTTTTTTTGCATTCGATTCAGATACCTATTGCTCAGAATAACAACCTTACGCAAAGGTGAGTACAGATATTCCAGTGTTTCTATCATTATTGTTAACACCAACGACCTGTTGAGCATTAGCAACAGGAAAACGAATGCCGGCACCAGGTAACGAAGGAACGTATAAAACGAATCTGTATTCATCTCTATATTACCAATAAACGCGGTGATAACCAAACCTATGGCCGCAACAACCACCCATATTTTGGCATATTCGGGCCGTGGCAACCTTTTTCTCTTTGACTTAAGCAGTAAGTTGCCTGCTCCAAACAACGCCATAACTGCAAGAAAAGAAAATGTATAAACGCCGGCCAGTGCTTCTAAGTCTCCGTCCGTGGCATACAAAACGGAAACGCATAAAATGAAAAAGGCGATAATGATCCGGTAGTTGCTGCCTCTCTTATTCTTTTTGAGGAAGAAGTTAGGCAAAATCCTATCAAGCGTAATCCGCTCAGCCAGCCCGGTCATACCAACAAAAGAAGTAAGTACAGCACCACTAAGCACCAAAGTAGCATCTACATAAATCATTATTTCGAGCCACTTGCCCGCAGTTGTGCTACCCAGATATGCCAATAGTGTTTCCTTGTGTGCTCCGATTACAGCGAGCGGCAATACCCCAATTACCAGCAAAGCAATAACAGGATTGAAGAAGCTGACAACAGCCCACATATTCCTCAATGTCTTCCGGAAAACACCTTGTTCTTGCTCCTCTACAAAGTTGGCAGAGGTCTCGAATCCGGAAATCCCCAGCATACCCGCAGCAAAACCAAAATACAGTGCAGTTTTGAAACTACCTGAAGGTATTGCCGTTGACCAATTCACATGAAACGTCTGCAGGCCGTGAGTAATAACAAACCAGATTGAAGCAAAAACGAGTATCAATAACGTCGCTATATGCAGGATAAATATTACGACAGCTACAATCGCAGATTCCCCAATTCCTATTATCGCCAGTCCCATAAAAATAACCAACAACACTATTGTCGCGATGGTAACATTCAGCGCACTAAACAGGCCTTGCATATAGTGCATTGCTTCTATGGCCGAAATAACCGCAGTAGCCATGTAGGACAATATTGTCAATGTGGCTGCAAGAGTCGCCAACCGTTTTGTGGTGGTATTCAAAAGTACATTGTATGCCCCTCCGTTCAACGGCAGCGCACCTACCACTTCACCATAAATTTTCCGGAAAAACAGAAGAACCAACGCAACTACAAGTAGTGACACCCAGGCATATTGCCCGGCATACATTATGGTAAGTGCGGAAACATAAAGGCATGAAGAACTGATGTCGTTTCCGGAAATTGCAGTAGCCTGCAGCTCGTTTAATTTGACCTTGTGAGGACTTTTCATCTGTTAAATTTGTTATTGTTCGTCTTTGTCAATTTTCATTTTAAATGCCGGAGGGTTATAGTCTTTTGGTAAATACTCTGCAGGTACGGCCGCCGGGTTACCATCTCTGTCGGCACGGTAATGTGGCGACATTATCTCTATGCCCTGCTCGTTGCAAACATCCTGAATATTCTGATGTAAATCAGAATAAATTATCGCCTGCTTGTTTGCTTCCCTTACGTATGCGTTTATCTGATAAGATACGTAAAAATCGTCCAGACTGATTTGCAATACAAAAGGCTTCGGCTCTTTCAACACCAGATCTGTCCTTAATGCGGCATCAATCAGTACGTCGTGCATTTTTCGCCATGGAACATCGTACCCGATAGTAACCGTGCTGTGAATAATGAGTCCCTTATCCGGCGCATCGCTACTATAATTGATAGCGTGGCTATTCATTACCGTAGAGTTAGGGATAGAGATAATCTCATTTTTTATGGTACGGATTCTGGTAACCAGCATAGTTTTTTCAATGACATCTCCGGTTACTTCGCCAATTTTGACCCGGTCGCCTACCCTAAACAAGCGCATATATGTAAGCACTAACCCTGCGACAATATTGGACAATGAGCCTGCCGAACCGAAAGTAAACAAGAAACCAAGGAATACAGATACCCCTTGAAACACCGGCGAATTGCTGCCGGGCAGATATGGAAATATCACAATGACCATAAACGCCACCACCAATACCTTCACAATCTGATAAGTTGGGTTTGCCCAATCGGGATAAAAACCCGGAATATTCAGATGCCCCTGTTCGATTTCGCCTTTCAGAAAGATTATCCCCTTTAATATGTACCGAAACGCAATAACGATAACAATAATAGTTATGACATTGGGCAGATAATTCCATAGTGCCAATACGATCTTCCTGACAGGCGTTAATATGTAGCCAAAAAGAGTATCTGCCAGGTCTTTGGTCCAGGGAAATATACCAAAGAGTACCGGCAATGCGATATAAATGATGAGCAGTATAAAAAACCATTTAAGCACTGCATTCAGACTGAGCAACACATTCACTTCTCTCCTTGCATCAAAAAGCGTGTAATTCTTAATCTTTATGCCACTTATTTTTTTGCCTTCCTGAGCTTGTATTTTTCCGGCAACCCAACCAAAAAGCTTTTTGGTGTAACGAATCAACACGACCATCACCACTATTACCAGCAAAGCCAATGCAATTTCTTTTGCAAGCGTAACAATATTTGTCTCTGCCTTATAGTGCTTAACGGCATTATCAATTTTGTTCTTGTAGCTATTTGCCAATTCTGCACTGGTCGTGTTATCCCATAGTGCATCGTTTTCTGAAACACTGACAATTATCGACGCCCCATACATTACATCAACGGTACCCTCGTTAAGCGCTGCCGTCAAAGAGTCTGAGTTGTACCTAAAGTAGCCACCAAGCTTCTTTATACGTCCACTTATTGCGGCAGCCCTGTCGGGTGCAGAAAAGCTACCTAGCTTACTATAAATAAGGAAAAGTGTGTCATTGAAAAAGCCGACCACAGGAAAGCCAATCGCAGTAGCACGAAGGGCATCTATATCAGCTTTTTTTTGTGCTATTCTGCGCGCGTCTTTTTCCCGCAAATCTTTAAGCTGCTGCTGCAGCTCCTCCTTTTTCAGGTTATCTGTAGTTTTTAGCGAACTAAGTTGCGCCTCCAGTTCCAGCCTTTTTACAGAATCTACCAACCGTTGCTGCTCAATTGCCGATAACTTATTCCGGAAATCAATAAGAACAGAAGCGTTTACAGAATCTTTGGCGGTAGATAGTGTATCAACCTGTGCAACGACACTCTGCACCAACAAGAGCAACACAGTGGCAAAAAGAAATGCAAAACGCTTGTTGTTCATTTAATAAATTCTAATGTTATTATTTTCTGCTTCCCTTCTTAAGTGGCAGTCGCCATGATACTCCGAAACTGACAAAGTTGTCATTAAAAGTGAACTTCTGCCCAACTCCTCCATATAAGTCTAGCTGCAGGTTATTTCGAAGCAAATAAGCAAACCCACCATCCCATTTATGTTCAGAACCACCAGCGCTTATTGTGCCATAGCCCTCGATGTAGGTAGAAAGTTTAGCAGAAATCGAGTACCCAAGGTTAACCACATAAAACTTATTGGGCTTTGACCCGTCTCCCCGTGAAGTAACCCCGACGTTTACCAGCAGTACAAACCGCCTGCTTAGCTGCTCTGTTGCAGATAACAAAGTTGAATATCCGTAATCTCTGTCAGGTGCATTAATCGGAGCAATCACATTGGCCTGAATTGCAAGTGCAGGAACAATACCCCCTCCTGCAACAAAGTTTGCCCGTGCACCCAGCGTCCAGGAATCAAACATCATATCTATTTTATGCTCAACTCCGGAAATCCTGTTCTTTTGACTAACAGCACTTATACTGCCATTTATATCTATCCGTTTACCTATACCGTACCTTATTACCGTGGCAGGCTTGATGTTGTTCCAAGCTATTGTACTTGCATCATAATGTTCGAAATCTATACCGGATTGAATCTGCAACATTCCCTTCCCAACGGAATAGGAACTATTCCCCTGCCCCGGTCTATCCGAACGGATATTCTTAGCGTATTGAGCTTTAACAGAAACGGAAAGCAATACGAGAAGCACAAAAGCGATACTGCCATTCAATTTCATTCCCTGTTTTTTGGTGTCACATCCCAAAGGTCAACATTTTTATAATACTTCTCAATTATAGACAATGAAAGCTCAGATAATAATTGCCATTTCCCCTACCGGACGTTCATATATCAATCAATTCAATTTACATAATCGGGAAAAACTAACTGTAACGTTTGTCCTCATCACCATCAGAGTAGTACAATGTGTACCTTTGCAGCCGATTCATGCAGCGGCCATATACCATAGCATTGGTTGGCAACCCCAACAGCGGTAAAAGTTCTCTTTTCAACTCGCTTACCGGGCTCAACCAAAAAGTAGGGAATTTTCCCGGAGTAACTGTTGACAAAAAAACAGGGATTTCCGCTATTTCCGAAACGCTGAAAGCACAAATTATTGACCTTCCCGGAACATATAGCCTGTACCCCAAAAGTGCAGACGAACAAGTAACCTACGAGGTGCTACTGAATCAGGACAACGCCAACCGGCCTGACCTGATAGTAGTAATAGCAGATGCCGCCAACCTAAAAAGGAATTTGCTGTTTTGTTCGCAGATAATGGATTTAAAAATACCGGTAGTTATTGCGCTCACTATGATGGATGTTGCCGGCAGAAAGGGAATCACTATCGACATTGATGGTTTGCACCGAATGATGGGCGTGCCGGTAGTGCCAATAAACCCAAGAAAAAATAAAGGTATCGCTCCGCTAAAGAAAGCTATTGACAACATTTATCGGTTAGCACCTCCTATACCACCTGACTTTATAGACCTACCCGTTTTACAGACCGAGTGGATGCAAGAGATAAAGACGCTTTGTGGCCAGACAGGGAGCTACGCTGCGCTGCATATTGCCTGCAACTATAATGAGCTACAGTATATACATGCGGCCCACAGAATACGAATAGCAGCATTGCTGGGAGAAGCCGGATTTCACAAATCAAAAATACAAGCAGAAGAAATCATCGCCAGATACCGGAAAATAGATACCATTATGCAGCAATGTGTAGTCGTAGAAAGCCCGATGAAAAGGGCGGTAATTAGTGACCGTATCGACAAAACTTTGCTCCACCCGGTATGGGGACAACTTATATTGCTGACCGTACTTTTTCTGCTTTTTCAATCGATATTCTGGCTGGCACAATACCCGATGGACTGGATAGAGCAACTCTTTGCATACATCGGGTCACTACTTTCAGGTGTATTACCGCAAGGCTATTTCAGCGACTTTGTGATAAACGGACTACTCGCCGGCATCAGTGGCATTGCCATATTTGTACCTCAAATCATGATATTATTTGGCCTGATAACTATTCTTGAGGACAGCGGTTACATGGCGCGTATCAGCTTCCTGACAGACAGAGTTATGCGTAGTGCAGGGCTCAACGGCCGTTCGGTAATGCCACTGATAAGCGGCATGGCATGTGCAGTGCCTGCCGTAATGGCTGCCCGTACCATCCAGAACAAAAAAGAAAGGCTGATAACTATTCTTGTAACCCCACTTATGAGCTGTTCTGCCCGACTACCGGTCTATACTGTGCTTATAGGCCTTGTAATTCCAAAGCAAAAAATCCTGGGCGTTTTCAATCTTCAGGGGTTGGTGTTGATGGGCATGTATCTGCTTGGGTTTGCTATGGCTTTGTTTGTGGCGTGGGTAATGGATACCATCATAAAGTCAGAGGGTCGAAATTTTTTCCTGATGGAGTTGCCAATTTACCGGGCTCCCAGATGGAAAAATGTAGGACTGACAATGCTTGAGAAAGGACAGATATTCATTCGGGATGTGGGGAAGGTAATTCTGGTGCTCTCCGTTGTTCTGTGGGCAATGGCTGCGTTCGGCCCGCCGGATAGAATGCGGGCAGTAGAGCAAAAATATGCAATTGCAATACAACAGCACCCCGAAAACAAGGTCGAATTATCCAAACAGTTGACTACTGACAAGCTGGAAAACTCGTTTGCCGGCATTATGGGTCATGCTATCGAACCCGTTATCCGGCCGTTGGGTTATGATTGGAAAATTGGTATCGCGTTAATCACTTCGTTTGCCGCAAGAGAGGTATTCGTAGGCACAATGGCCACGCTATACAGTGTGGGAGATACTGCAGGCGACAACAATACACTTACAATGAAAATGAAAGAAGCTAAGCGAGACGACGGCACACCCGTTTACACATTGGCAACCGGCATGTCGCTACTTATTTTCTATGCCTTTGCTATGCAGTGTATGAGTACGCTTGCCATCGTAAAGCGGGAAACACGAAGCTGGAAATACCCTATGATACAATTTGGCTACATGGCAGTACTTGCTTATGTAGGTGCGTGGGCTATGTATGTATTGTTTAAATAGCCAGGACATTTAATTGGACATCAACTACCTTATACCAACCTTTTACAATTATATAATATCTAATTTTGTTAAGCAATAAATTATAATTTAAATTTGTATAAAAATACACTAATGAAACATCTATCCATTTTTACATTTGTATTGCTATTTCTCTTAGCAAGCAACATTTGCATAGCAAAAGAAGTTCCGGCACCGGTGGCTCAAAAAGTAGCTTACCATTATCTATTGCAAAAAGGAGTAGCCTCTCTTAAGAATCAAGCCGACGTCAATATCATTTATACGTCGAAACATGATGGCACTGTTTCGTATTATGTTTATGGTACCGACCATTCTTTTGTTATTGTTTCCGGTGACGATGCTGTGATGCCTGTACTCGGGTATGCTGTTGACAACACCTTTAGCCCCGATCACATTCCGGGCCAGATTTCGTCTTTTCTTGATGGCTATTCTGAACAGATAGAAGCTGTTTCGGCAGCCAAGATATCTGCCACGCCAGCAATCTCTGAATCATGGAACAACCTTATTCATAACATCGCAACAGGCACCGCCGCAAAAACAACGGCAGTCACACCGCTGACAACTACCCACTGGAATCAGGTAGGCTATTACAATGCTGACTGCCCCTATGACTATGCAGGGGGAGGTCGCGCTGTTACGGGGTGTGTTGCCACTGCAATGGCACAAGTGATGAAGTACTGGAACTGGCCTGCCAACGGCACCGGAATCCACTCCTATTCTTCGTCTTGCTGCGGAATTCTGTCTGCTAACTTCGGTAGCACGACGTATAACTGGTCTTCTATGCCGGATAACGTAGTGTCGCCTAACCCGGCAGTTGCCAAACTGATGAGCCACGCCGGAATCAGTGTGGATATGAACTACAGTGCCGCTTCCAGCGGGGCCTTTGTAGTATCTTCCGCCAGTCCTGTAACAAACTGTGCAGAATATGCACTTAAAAACTATTTCAATTATAAGCCCACCTTGTCAGGTAAGGAAAGGTCATCCTACTCAGAGTCTGCATGGATAGCACTATTAAAAACGGAACTCGATGCCGCTCGTCCTATTGTCTTTGCAGGTTTTGGTTCGGGTGGTGGACATTGCTTTGTAGCAGACGGGTATGACGCTTCCAATTTCTTTCATATGAACTGGGGGTGGGGTGGCACCTCGGACGGGTACTTTAGTATTAATGCGCTTAATCCCGGTGGTCTGGGAACGGGTGGTGGCAGTGGTGGTTACAACAGCAACCAGCAGGCTATAATAGGAATTCAGCCCAACAGTGGTACCCCAACGGCATCATTGCAGCTATACGATTATGTATATTCTACCGCATCGACAATTAACTACATTGCACCATTTACAATATCTACCAATATAGCAAACCCGGGCACAACGGCGTTCAGCGGAAAATTTGCCGCAGCAGCATTTAACAGTTCCGGTACATTCGTGACATTCATTGATTCTATTACCGGCTTCTCACTGCCTGCAGGCTATTCGAGCGGCACAGTCAACTTTGCTACTACCGGGCTTTTGTCAATGTTGCCAGGCACCTATTCCATCGGCATTTTTTACAAATCTGCAACCAGTGACTGGGTTGCTGTTGCAAACGCCGGAGCATACACTAACTTTCCAACAATGAATGTTGTAAATCACAACTCTATGCAAATGGCATCGGCAATGTCGCTCACGCCTACAACATTTGTTCAAGGTTCGCCTGCTTCGGTCAACCTTAACCTTCAGAACGATGGCGCTTCTTATACCGGCAGCTACGACCTTTCGCTATACAACCTTGATGGCACATTCAACTCTTCTATTCAAACCATGTCGGGTATGTCTCTGCCTGCCGGATATACTTATACAAGCCCCTTCCTCACTTTCAGCACTTCAAGTATTACGGCCGCTCCAGGAACCTATTTGCTGGCTACTACCTATTCTGTAGGTTCGTCATGGTATCTTTGTGGCACGGACTATTTTCTTAATCCTGTTTACGTAACGGTGGTTGCACCTCCACCTAGTCCTGACATGTATGAAGTGAACAACACCATATCTACGGCGTATAACCTTCCCCTCACGTTTAGCGGTGATGTTGCTGCAAAAAGCACTACAGGTTCCAATATTCATGTTACGACAGATAATGACTATTACAAGATTGTGCTTGCGGCGGGCTATAACTACTCCATTACCGCAAGAGTAAATGATCTGGTAAGTTCTGATGATGCCACTCCATACTCTATTGACGTTCTTTGGACCTACTCAACCGACGGTGGTTCAAGCTGGTCGCCTGCCTATTCTGATGTGATGACAGGAACAATAAACCTGAGCGGAGGAACCGGCGGCACTGTCCTCTTCAAGGTTTCACCTACATTCGCCGGCAATACCGGCACATACCTTCTGAAGCTATCTAACATAACGAGAACGGCGACAGTGGCGACGATTACTGATGTAAAACTCAACGAGGCAACAGTTTATCCGAATCCGGCAACAGACGTTATAAATGTTGACCTTACCGGAACAGGCGTACATAGTACGACCATTACGTTAATCGATGTTTCGGGAAAAACGGTTTATTCAAAAGATGTAAGCAATCAACAATTAATAGAAATACCAGTTCACAACGTTGCCTCCGGCATATACTTTGTACGCCTGAACGCGGAGGGCGACGTCTTGACGAAGAAAGTAACAATAACGAGATAACCCCAATTCATACAGCATGAACACAAAACAGCATTCCAAGTCGAAAACGGAATGCTGTTTTAAATTTGTAAATTAAGAACAGAAAAATGACAAGAATATTTACAATCTGCATACTCACGTTGCTTACAGCACCATGCTTATCATGCATTGGGCAAATGGCAGGCACTGTAGGACCTCACCTTATAGTTTACAAAACAAAAGGAAACTATAATAACCTGGTACCAGTGCTACTTTCCAATGACAAAAAGTCTATTATCAGCTACCCCGCTCCAGGCGACATTCGTGCAGGTGGCAAGAGCACACTACCAACACGACTAAAAAAGGGATACCTGATAGACAATAGGGGCATAAACGAAAATGTAGCCTTTCTGAACATCACTTATGCTGAATACGGGAAGCTGACAGAAGCTCCTACCGTGGATAAACTATACGGAATGATTAAGGACAAAGACCCATTGGTATCTATGTGTGACTGCGGACTAAAAGACTCATTCAGAAAACCAAAATCAAAAGTAAACTCAATGATATGCTGGCGCAGACTTTTCCGGAAATGTACTGCTATCAAACGTTGACAAGGTTCTACTAAATAACAGCTTAACCTGTCGCATCCTCATCTGCCGGCAAAACTGCCATCCTTATATAATCTGTCGGGGGAACTTTTACCCCCTGTTCGCTAATCAATCTGTTTATCTGTGCCCGATGGTGTACCGAGTGACAGTTGAGCTGAAATACAATATCCTTCAACAATACTTTTAACTTACTTCGGTCATTCCCGGTGAAGTACACAAAACTTTCAAGTTCGGCTTCGCTCGCAGCATTCAGGTAAGACAGCCACCCTGCATAACTCTTTTCCCACTCCTGTGCCAACTGCTGCTCAGAAAAAACCGTTCCGAACCAACCCAGTTCGCTATCAGGTTGGTCACCGACTAACCTGTTCAACCACTTATTCTGAGATGTTATCAGGTGGCTGAATAACCGAACGGCTTCCGCTTTTTCCGGCAATGTGAGAATGGTATCGAGCAGCATTGTGTTTGCCCGGTTGTTATAGGAGAAGTAATCCTGTAAGTATTTCTTCATAACACTAATATAAGCACTAAAGCATTTCAACTAAAGAACTACTGCGACAATATCTCCTGCCTGCAGTGAATCAAATCTGTGTCCTTCGCCAACTCGTCAATGTGTGCAAAAGCGTCCAGCTCATTGGGGTATTTCAGCATCATTTTATCCAATACACAATCGCAATAGCTATCGGCCTGCTCTTCGCTTGCCCAGTCACTTGCTTCCTCTACACAAACCTCATGAAACTTTCGCTGATTGGCGCCGCTCCAGAAATCGGTGCAAGAAGATATTGTGACCACCGCAAGAAGCACACAAATAGTATAAACTTTAGTCCTCATAATCTTTAAAAACATTGTTTTACCAATTACATTCACAATCTGTAAATCCGGTATTCGTACGTTCAAACAAAAACTTCTCTTTATCCTTTGCCCTGATGTAAATCATATTGCTGATGGCCGAGCCCTCCAGCTGGAAACTATAAATCCCTGTAGCTGTATCTTTCCCCTGCTCTTCCCATACTATTTCGGTGCCTCCGGACATTAAAACCGTACTACGAACCTTCTTAATTGGGATACCATACTCTGGTTTATTATACCTTATGTACCCATACTCCCAATCTTTGTCAATCAGGGTAAATCTGAGGTGCAAATTATTCTTGTCAGAAGATTTAAAACAATAGGAAACCTGAGCTGCTGCCGGGCATGCACACAAAAAGCATAGCAATACAGCACAAGCGACCCAAGACCAAATTCCAGCGGATATCTTCATATACTCTAACAATCTAACAAATTATTTAAGAATAGGTATCCGGCATTGCTGAATCTCCGGGTCTCGGGAAATAGTTTCTACATTGTCGATTGCATCATTTACATCGGGGTATTTTTCAAGTACCTTTATCATTACACAATCACAATACGTTTTTACCTTTCCGGGGTCATCCACCCACTTCTTGGTATCATCTACACATGCATTATAAAATGAATCTTTGTCGCTTTGCGTCCACCGTCCCTGGCAAGAGTACAGCGACAAACTAACAGCCAAAATAACCAAAATCCTTTTCATAAGTAAAGCTATATACTGTAAAAGTAGCCAATATGCAGGCAATAGCATCATTTAGAAAACTAATCATTTACGTCCTGATTAACAGACTTAATTGGTTACATTTGCACCCCGATGAATCTTGAGGTATTGCAGGGTTTGTACCAAAATGACATCCGCATAAAACAAATTGCGGCAGGATTCTCATTGCCCGGACATAAGCTACGAGTGTACCTCGACAATCTTCGGGGCTCTTCCATAAACTTTATTGCGGCTGCACTATGGCAACTTACCGATGCTAACCACGTATTTATCCTTAACGACAAAGAAGAAGCAGCTTATTTTCATAATGACATCGAACACCTAACCAAGGGTCTGGATGTCTGCTTTTTCCCGGATTCCTTTAAACGTGCAGGTAACTTCAGCGAGCTGAACAGCAGCCACGTAATGCTGAGAACAGAAGCACTTACAAAGTTTGCCAAGGAGAATGCGCACAAAAAAGTATTGGTAACATACCCGGAAGCGCTGTTTGAACATGTAGTGAACCCTAGTTCACTCACTGGCAATACCATAAGTATTAAGGTTGGAGAAATCCTGAACATCGATGCACTATTGGAGCAGTTTGTGACTCTTGGATTCCGGCGAGAAGACTTTGTATATGAACCCGGGCAGTTTGCTATGCGGGGTGGCATTTTAGATATTTATTCTTTCGGCAATGAACACCCTTACCGTATAGAGTTATTCGACATTGAGGTTGACAGCATCAGAATATTCAACCCGGAAACACAACTATCAGAGAGAAAGCTGCTACAGGTGTCTATTCTGCCAAATGTTGAAACAAAATTCGATTCTACCGACAAGATATCGCTGCTGGACTTCTTGCCGGCCAATACGATGATATGGGCTAAAGACTTGAATTTCACCATTGGGAAACTGGCAAAAATGGCTGCCGACATGCCCGATAAAATGGAAACAGGTCAAGTGGCCATAGACCACGATGAAGGGTGGCTGAAGGAAATATCGAAATCGGACTTTGAAACGGATGGCACCTGGCAACAAAAGATAAAAGACCGACATTTACTGGAGTGGTACAATCACTCTCTGGAGATGATAACAGAAGAGCCTATCGACGCATCGTTCCAGTTTGCTACCGATGAACAACCAGTATTCAACAGACAATTCAATATGCTGATTGCTGACTTGCAAAAGCATATCAGCAACAAATACGTACCCTACATATTTGCGGAGAACCCGAAACAGTTAGAACGCCTGCGTAGCATCTTTGACGACCTGAATGCCGGCATAAATTTCGTCGCGATACCTACTTCCATCAGCAAGGGATTTATTGACCATGATAAAAAAGTAATCTGCTACACTGACCACCAGATATTTCAGCGGTATCACAAGTACAATGTAAAGCAGGCCTACTCCAAGGGCAAAGCCCTGACCATGCGTGCGCTACGGGAGCTTACACCCGGCGACTTTGTCACACATATAGACCATGGTGTCGGCACTTACAGCGGGCTGCAGAAGATAGAGGTAAACGGCAACATGCAAGAGGCCATACGCATACTGTACAAAGACAACGATGTACTTTATGTGAATATCAACTCGCTACACAAAATAAGCAAGTACACCGGCAAGGAGGGGACAACACCACGCGTAAATAAGCTGGGCAGCGACGCATGGCAAAAACTGAAGACAAAAACAAAAAAGCAGGTCAAAGACATTGCAGCCGACCTGATAAAACTGTATGCCAAAAGGAAGGCATCGGAGGGGTTTGCCTTCTCTCCAGATAGCTATATGCAGACAGAGCTGGAAGCCTCCTTCTTTTATGAAGACACGCCCGACCAGGGTAAGGCAACGGCTGATGTAAAGCGCGACATGGAATCCCCGTCACCAATGGACAGATTAGTTTGTGGTGATGTAGGTTTCGGAAAAACGGAGATAGCTGTGCGAGCAGCGTTCAAAGCTGTTGCAGACAGCAAACAGGCGGCGGTACTGGTACCTACAACCATTCTGGCATTTCAGCACTACAATACCTTTAAAGAGCGATTGGCAGATTTCCCCTGCAATGTTGATTACATCAATCGTTTCAAGAGCGCCAAGGAGAAAAAGGAAACTTTCAAGCGACTAGAGGAAGGTAAGATTGACATCATCATAGGCACCCATTCCCTGCTGGGGAAAGATGTTAAGTTTAAGGACTTAGGTGTACTCATCATTGATGAAGAACAGAAATTCGGGGTGGGCTCTAAAGAAAAATTACGACAGCTAAAAGCCAATGTCGACACGCTGATACTTACCGCTACGCCTATTCCCCGTACGCTACAGTTCTCGTTGATGAATGCACGGGACCTGAGTATTATTAACACCCCGCCGCCCAACAGGCAACCGGTACATACAGAAGTCTTAGTATTTGACGAATACGCAATTCGTGATGCGATATACTATGAAACGGAAAGAGGCGGGCAGGTGTTCTTTATACACAACAGAGTACAAAGCCTGCCGGAAATGGTGGCTTTGCTACGCAACCTCTGCCCCGATTTAAGCATCGGAATGGCGCATGGACAAATGGAAGGACATCAGCTGGAAGATGCGCTGTATAAGTTCATTGAAAGAAAGTACGACGTGCTTTGTTGTACAAATATTGTTGAAAGCGGTGTAGATATTGCCAATGCGAATACCATCATTATCAATAATGCTCACCAGTTCGGGCTGAGTGATCTGCATCAGCTGCGCGGACGTGTGGGGCGTAGTAATCAGAAAGCATTCTGCTATCTGGTAGCACCTCCGATGAGCTTATTGCCCGGCGACAGCCGTAAAAGATTACAAACGCTTGAACAGTTTAATGAGCTAGGTAGCGGTTTTCAAATTTCCATGCGCGACCTCGATATACGTGGCGCCGGCAACCTGCTTGGTGGCGAACAAAGCGGTTTTATTGCAGAGATAGGATTCGAGATGTATCAGAAGATTCTGGCAGAAGCGATGCGGGAGCTGAAAACATCTGACTTCAAAGACGTATTTAAAGAAGAGCTCGAGCGCAAGAAAGACTTTGTAAGTGACTGTACAATAGATACAGATTTAGAAATAATGATTCCGGATACCTACGTAGAGAATATCACCGAGCGACTATCACTATACACACAGCTGGATGATTTAGATTCCGAAGATGACATGATAAAATTTGCAGCCGACCTGCAGGACCGCTTTGGCCCTATTCCTGCTCAGGTGGAGGCTTTGTTTACCACCCTCCGATGCCGTCTGGCGGCTTGTGAACTCGGCTTCGAAAAACTGATACTTAAAAACGAGCAGTTGCGTCTTTACTTCGTTTCTAACCCTGACTCTCCCTACTTTGAGTCCGATACTTTTAACCATATACTTAACTACATACAAACACGCACCACCAACGCGCGTCTGAAGCAGGTAGGTAAAAACTTTATGCTGATAGTAGATCGAATAAAGAGCATGAAGGATGTGCACAAACTACTTAGTGCCATGCAAATAAAGGTTACCGCTAAGTAACCTTTATTCTCCCTTTCCTAAAATATTTCAATAGTAACAGCGTTACTCTCCGCTTTTTACAAACCGTTCTGTTTTAAGCAATAGGTTGTTGCTGCTGTACAACGAAATCATGTAAACACCGTCTGCAAGGCTACTCACATCTACATCCCTGGCGTCTGCAACATTCATTAACGC
The DNA here is from genome assembly GCA_030426665.1 of Bacteroidia bacterium. Lineage (GTDB taxonomy): Bacteria > Bacteroidota > Bacteroidia > Chitinophagales > Chitinophagaceae > Nemorincola. Next base: position 282,678 of record JAUHYD010000005.1, read on the forward strand.
TCTTCCATCTATTCCGTTTATAATCGCTCTCACTGACTGAAAAGCTTCAATATGCAACGTTCGGCTTGCCGGGTTAGGATACACCTTAACGTCGGTGCTGTTCACGTCTGTTACAGAAGTTGGCGGTCCTGATCCTTTCCATCCCTTCAACACATATACTGCCGATACTGACTGACAGCCGTTCGTATCTGTAACTGCTACTTTGTAGTTGCCATTGGCAGTAGCAGGTGTCGTTGCCGATACAGCTCCCGGTATTGCTACCAGGTCTTTGTACCACTGGTAACTTACAAAATAACTACCAGTGCGGAATATCGTACCGTTAAATGTTATCGGCGGATCCGGTAGCGGTAACTCTACCACATGAACGTCTGCCGTCGCTACTATGCAGCTGGCAGGTACCGATATTTCACATCTATAATCACCTTCTACTGTTGCATTGTACGTACCTGAGTTAGCGCCCGGTATCACTACACCGTTAAAGTACCACTGGTAGGCAATAGAGCCGCCAAGATAAGATACCGTGGTAGATAGCAGCGAACTACCGCCCCAGCAAAAACGAGAAGGAGTCATTGGCGTCACTGTCGGTGTTGTTATTACTACAACCTGTGTATCTGCATGTGTCATATCGGCACAGCCTGTGGTAGCATCTGTTACCCGAACTCGGTAACCACCACCCGTTGTAGCTACATAGTTAATGTTGGTTGCACCGGATATAGCACCACCGTCTTTGTACCACTGATAATTGTAGCCTGCAGGGGCACCAAGCAATACAAATCCACCTACGCAGAATATCAACTGTCCGCCGGCGGTTATGGTCACATCCGGCAATGGATTCACCACTACAGAGCTGGTTACTGATGTTGCCATGCAGCCGGCACTATTCGTTATCTCTGCATAGTAATCTTCGGTTGTTGTTGCTGTATAGCTTGACGTCGTCGCACCGGCTATTGATCCTGACGTATTGTACCATTGGTAAGTATAACCCGCCCCCGAAGCAGCTGTCAACGTCACGCTGTTACCGTCGCAGAACGTAAGCGGACCCGACGCTGTAATCACGTCTACAGGCGCAGGGGTTACTGTTATAGCAAGGGGAGCAGATACCGCCCAGCAGCCGGCACTGTTCGTAACTCGCACTGTATAGTTGCCGCTTGACAACGCATCATATGTAATATCTGTGGCACCGGGTATCGCCGTTCCTGATA
>JAUHYD010000023.1 GCA_030426665.1 Bacteroidia bacterium
ACTAGCGGCCACTGAATATATCTGTACATAGATTTTGCGGTCGCTTCGTTTCGGCATTTTTCTTAACGCCATTTTTATAAGGCCGGTTTGGGTGTTGCTTATTTGTTGCAGTCTTGATGGAAGGATGATACAATATACATCAACAGTCAAGAACAGATATTCGATTGCTAATTTTAAAGTGAATTATGGCTTTTTCATATGTTCTTTTGCCTTGACGCAAAAGAACCAAAAAGTCAAGGCTGTATAAAAATCGGCTAAAAAACACCTGCACTGCGCTGCAAAACATATAATATCATTCGCCAATTTACCACTATCGACAGAGGCTTACTAGCGGCCACTGAATATATCTATACATAGATTTTGCGGTCGCTTCGTTTCGGCATTTTTCTTAACGCCATTTTTATAAGGCCGGTTTGGGGGTTGCTTATTTGTCGGAGTCTTGGTGGAAGGACCTGAAGAAATATACTTTTTGTGATAGTGCCTACTCTTAATGATGAATGGTTATTTCCTGAGTATCAATCACCTTGTTGTCCTGCAATACCTGCACGATGTAGATACCGTTTGCCCACCTACCTGCATCTACTGATGCTGCGGCAGCTGTCCTATTGACATCACCTATCTGCACCTGCTGTCCCGAAAGGTCAGTGACCTTTATTGTACAGCACTCACACAGGTACTCAATATGTATTATTTCCCCTGAGGGATTAGGATATATTTTGATACCTTCTTGAATTGCCCGATTATTAACCGAATTTGGGTGCGGGATGTCACGAGTTGTAATCATTCTCACTCTGTTGCTACCAACATCGCCTATATATATATCCCCATTAGGAGCAACGGCTATACCTCCGGGACCAGCTAACTTTGCTAATAACGGATTGCCCCAATCTCCCGAATAACCTCCCAATCTGGTACCTGCCACAGTAGTGATAATACCTAATAAATCTATCTTTCTTACAACGTGATTACTATGTTCTGCTGTGAATATATTACCCAATGTATCAATAGTCATTGGACCTCCTTCAATATGGGCGGCAGTAGCAAGCCCCCCATCACCACTATAGCCATATACACCGGTACCCGCTATGGTAACTAACTTTCCTGCTGTATCTATCTTACGGATACGGTTATTATCGGTAAAAAAAATAACACCGTTTTTGTCCAATCTAATATAATACAATTCCAACGAAGCTGTATCCGCCATACTGCCATCAGGGCTGAATCCTACAGAACCATTGCCGGCAATGGTTGTTATCACCCCGAATGTATCTACCCTGCGGATACGGTTGTTTGACCTGTCGGCTATGTATAAATTACCTGTATCATCTACCGCAATGCTTTCAGGATAATAAAGCTCTGCGACTGTAGCAGCTATATTATCGCCATTGTACCCTGCTGTACCGGTACCGGCATATGTGGTGATAATCCCCGAGGGCGATACTTTACGGATACAATGATTACCTCCATCCGCCAGAAAGATATTGTCCCTCCAGTCAATTGCCACATCTACGGCACCTACCTGTGCATAAACAGCTTCATACCCATCGCCGCTGTACCCCCCCGTGCCGTTTCCAGCTATAGTGGTAATGGTACCATTATACGCCGGGGAGACTTTTCTGACCCTGGAATTCCCGATATCACACATATACAAGTTTCCTGCCTTGCCCAGCACTACAGAGTAAGGGCTAGACAAATGAGCGTTAGTTGCAAGTCCGCCATCACCTGAATATCCACCGCCGCCTACACCCGCTACGGTAATAATTATCTGCGCATTGGAGAGGAAAGAAAAAAGTAAAAACGGAATAAGTAATAGGGTTTTCATTTTGTGATGAATATTGACTGAATAATAAATTTAAGAATATTTTTAAATAGTATTGTCGGAACCATGATTATGGGACAAACAAGACAAATGTTGCCGAAAGGATGATACAATATACATCAACAGAAAAGAACAGATATTCGAATGCTAACTTTAAGTGACTTATTGCTTTTTCATATGTTCTTTTGCCTTGACGCAAAAGAACCAAAAAGTCAAGGCTGTATAAAAATCGGCTAAAAAACACCTGCACTGCGCTGCAAAATATATAGTATCATTCGGCAATTTACCACTATCGACAGGGGCTTACTAGCGGCTACTGAATATATCTATCCATAGATTTTGCGGTCGCTACGTTTCGGCATTTTTCTTAACGCCATTTTTATAACGCCGGTTTGGGGGTTGCTTATTTGTCGGAATCTTGATGGAAAGATCTGAAGAAATACACTTCTTGTGATAGTGCCTACTCTTAATGATGAATGGTTATCTCCTGAGTATCAATCACCTTGTTGTCCCGCAATACCTGTACGATATAAATGCCGTTTGCCCACGTGCCTGCATCTACTGATGCTGCGGCAGCCGTCCTTTTGACATCACCTATCTGCACCTGCTGTCCGGCAAGGTCGGTGACCTTTATTGTACAACTCTCACAAAGGTGCTTAATATGTATTATGTCTCCTGAGGGATTAGGGTATATATTGATGCCTTCTTGAATTGCCTGATTAGCAACCGAATTTGGGTGTGGGATATCACGGGTGGTAACCATTCGGACTCGGTTATTTGCCACTTCACCTATAAATATATCACCATCCGGAGCGACTGAAACACCAGTGGGTCCTTTTAACTGTGCTAGTAACGGGTTACCCCAATCTCCAGAATAACCGCCCAATCCGGTACCGGCCACTGTGGTGATAATACCAACTGTATTTATTTTTCTTACCCTGTGATTACCTTGCTCAGCAACAAAACAGTTTCCGAAAGTATCAATACTCATTTGACCACCATTTATCATAGCTGCTGTTGCTGGTCCACCATCTCCACTATAGCCATATACTCCTGTACCTGCTATGGTAACTATTTTACCTGCCGTGTCTATCTTACGAATACGGGCATTATCAGTAAAGAAAATAATACCGTTTTTGTCTAGCCTGATATGATATAGGTCCAGCGAAGCTGTATCTGCCATACTACCGTCCGGACTAAAGCCTGACATACCATTACCAGCAATAGTAGTTATTATCCCGAATGTATCGACCATCCGAATGCGGTTATTCGATTTGTCGCATATAAATAAGGCCCCTGTATCATCTACCGCTATGCTTCTAGGGCGATTGAGCTCAGCGGTGGTGGCGGCTATATTATCGCCATTATATCCGGAAATACCAGTTCCAGCATAAGTGGTGATAATACCTAAGGGTGATACTTTACGGATGCGATGGTTGTTTGCGTCTGCCAAATAAATATTGCCTTTCCAATCAATTGCAACATCTATAGCATCAACTCGTGCATAAATAGCTTCATACCCATCTCCACTATATCCCCCCGTACCATTTCCCGCTACTGTAGTAATAGTACCATTATATGCAGGGGAGACCTTTCTGACCCTAGCATTCCCGAAGTCGCATACATATAAATCTCCCGCTTTATCCAGCACTACAGAGTAAGGGCTATACAAATGAGCGTTAGTTGCAGGTCCGCCATCACCTGAATATCCACCGCCACCTACACCTGCCACGGTAATAATTATCTGCGCATTGGAGAGGAAAGAAAAAAGTAAAAACGGAATAAATAACAGGGTTTTCATTTTGTGATGAATATTGACTGAATAATAAATTTAAGAATATTTTTAAATAGTATTGTCGGAACCATGATTATGGGACAAACAAGACAAATGTTGCCGAAAGGATGATACAATATACATCAACAGAAAAGAACAGATATTCGATTGCTGAGTTTAAGTGACTTATGGCTTTTTCATATGTTCTTTTGCCTTGACGCAAAAGAACCAAAAAGTCAAGGCTGTATAAAAATCGGCTAAAAAACACCTGCACTGCGCTGCAAAATATATAGTATCATTCGGCAATTTACCTCTATAGACAGGGGCTTACTAGCGGCCACCGAATATATCTGTACATAGATTTTGCGGTCGCTTCGTTTCGGCATTTTTCTTAACGCCATTTTTATAAGGCCGGTTTGGGTGTTGCTTATTGTTTACCGGGGGTGATAAGAAACAATACAAACAAAAAAAACCGCAAGACAGAATTCATTTCTGCCGTGCGGTCAATCCTTTAAAAACCTTATTTAAGTCAGCCGGATGTTACTTCACAAACTCCATAGCCTTCTTCACCATGTTCTTTGAACCGGTGAATATCGGGCAGCGCTGGTGCAACTCCGTAGGTACTATCTCTAATGTATTGTTTGCACCATCTACCGACTTACCTCCGGCGGCTTCCATAATCAATGCCATCGGATTGCACTCATACTGCAAACGCAGTTTGCCGTTCGGGCTGCTTTTGTCGCCGGGATAGATAAATATACCACCCTTTATAAGTGTACGGTGCATATCTGCTACCATAGAGCCTATATAACGCTGTCTGTACGGACGCCCCTCTTCTTTGTTGCTTTCCATGCAGTAATTTACATAAGCCAGCATACCCTCACTGTATTTTACGCTATTACCCTGATTAATAGAATATATGTTACCATTTTCGGGGCATTTCATATTCGGGTGCGACAGGCAAAACTCACCGATAGATGGCTCTAACGTAAAGCCATTCACGCCGAGGCGAGTTGCATACACCATCATGGTGCTGGATCCATATATAATATAACCGGCTGCTATCTGCTTGTTGCCCGGTTGCAAAAAGTCTTCCTGGGTACAGGGCGTGCCAACCGGACTGACTCTCTTGTATATAGCGAAGATTGTCCCGATTGAGGCATTTACATCTATGTTTGATGAGCCATCTAACGGGTCGAATAAAACAACATACTTGGCTTGTGTAGAATAGGCGTCTTCGTACGGCAGGTGGTCGTCATTTTCCTCGGAAGCAATGCCCGCACACTCGCTGCTGCTCTTCAATATCTTGATGAGCGTTTCGTTTGCAAAAATGTCGAGTTTCATTTGCTCTTCGCCCTGCACGTTGGTAGCGCCATGCTTACCAAGGATATCTACTAGCCCTGCCTTGCGCACCTGATTATTGATAATCTTGCCCGCCAAACCAATATCTCTGAGCAGCGCAGAAAGGTCGCCCGTGGCTTGTGGAAATTTTCTTGTCTCCTGGATGGTGAACTCATCCATGGTAATCAACATATTCTGGGACATTTTAATATTATTGTTTTGTGTTGCCCCAAAAGTACCATCTTGCCATCAAAAATCATTTACTTTATCAAAAAACAAATATCAAGACAAAATACTGCTATTTTACCCTGGTCAGTTCAAATTGCTCAGAATGCGCAGCACCGTTTACTTCGCCAGAAATCGTGGCAACCAGTTTGTTGTCCGTTAGTCTCACGTATGTGATTTTAGTCGGAAAATCGTGAGCAGGATTCTCAAATACAAAACTATCGTTGGCAGCCATTGTAAGGCTAAACGGAACCGGCTTGCCGTCATTCTGGTCCATCACTGTCGGGATGTACAGTATGTCATCGCCGGACCGCTCTATTGAAAGCACCTCATAGGTCATAGTGTCTGTGCCTTTTACGTAACCACCCTTACCCTTTAACGAGCCATCATCAGCCTGCGTCCATTCTTCAAATGCAGTGGCATCTGCCATAGCATGCTCCCACCGTCCGGCAAGCCACTTAAAGTCTGACAATTGCGCTATTGAAGACACATCTTCGGCCACCTGCGTTTGTTGCGGCGTACTATTAGTTTCCGGATTATCGGCACAAGACATTGACAATAACATAATAGACGTTGCTATGCATAAAGTTGCCTTTTTACGAACCCTGGTTGCTTTCATATTTTAGAAATTTTGTAGGCCACAAAAGTAGATATTTGCAGCCCGTGCGAATTGTACAAATCCGACAATCTTCTGTCTCTCATGCAGTTGCCGCAATTTATTATGCCGATTGACAAAATAGCCAAATCGACCCTAATCAGAATCATATAATCATCTTGCTCCGGGAATATATGAAATGGCAGATAATGAACTAAATTGCACTACGGTTATAGGTCTCGTGTATGCTGCTACGATGGATAAGAAACATAGTATTACTATCTGCACTATTATTAGTAATAATAGTATGGGGCATCAACTATATCGTAATCAGTACCACGAACAATCAGCTATACAGCAGCGTGAAAGACATACCCAAAAACAAAGTAGGATTGCTGCTCGGCACATCAAAGTATACAGACAAGGCTAAAGACCTTATTAACGCTTACTACCAAAACCGTATAGATGCGGCAGTAGCCCTATACATGGCAGGCAAAATAGATTACATAATAGTAAGTGGCGACAACAGGACCCGATACTACAACGAACCCCTGCTGATGAAAGAAGACCTGATAGCCCGTGGTGTACCCGCCAACCGTATATATATGGACAAAGCCGGATACAGAACCCTGGACAGCATACTACGGTGCAGGGATATTTTCGGGCAGCGACAGTTCACTATAATATCGCAACCATTTCATAATCAGCGTGCTGTGTACATTGCCAATCATAAAAATGTAGCAGTAGTTGCATTCAACGCTGCCAAGGGCGACTCTTACTGGGACGTAGCCATCAGAGAGAAACTGGCACGGGTAAAAATGGCATTGGACCTGCTTACCAATAAACAAGCAATGAGGTACGGGCCTAAGATAGCGATACCCTAATCGCGAATAGCATACCCTTACCGTACCACCAGCTTACGCACTACCCGGCCGTTTTCTGTATCTGCAGCTATAAGGTACATACCCGGTGGCAGATGCGGGTATAGTGGTGTAGACTGATTGGGCATTACAGTATAGGTCCGCACTACCCGACCGGGTACAGTGGCTATGACTACGGGTACCGGTATTGTGCCTGAGGTATAGACCTCTACCTGCACTCCACCATCACTTGTACCGGGATTAGGATATGCACTCATACCCGCATCCGGCTTGCCCACCACATGCATGACCGACGTGGGGAATACCAAACTATCACAACGCGGCAATGTTACTTTACGGATAATGACGTTTTCATGGTCAGCTATATACAAATCGCTACTTTTGCTTAGGAATGCACATACTGGTTCCTCAAACTGCGCATCCGTTGCCGGACCTCCATCCCCACCACAGCCCCGTGTACCGATACCTGCGATGGTATATACATATCCATTAGCAGCAGAAATAACACGAATTACATTACTACCACCACCAGGGATATACAAATTGCCACAACTATCTATAGTCACACTAAAGGGAGAACTAAAAAGAGCGTCAGTAGCAGGACCTCCATCCCCACTATAGCCACCCACGGTTGTATCTATTCCTCCTATAATACTTATAATACCCGTACCGCCGTCTATCTTCCTGATTAAATGCGGAGAATTAGCAAAATATATATTCCCCATTTCATCTATCGCAAAATTTCCTGTATTAGAGATTTGTGCCGTGTCCGCCAATCCGCCATTACCAGTATTTCCGTTTACACCTGTACCCGCAACCTTTGTTATAATTCCGGTAACGGCATCTACTTTCCGAATATAACTCTCTGCAGATATATATACATTACCATCAGGGTCAACACCCAGTCCTATTGGATTACCTATTCCCGCTGCGGTTGCAGCGCCTCCATCTCCCGAAATAGTTGCAGAACCATTCCCCGCATAAGTAGTAATTATACCGGTCACATCTACTTTCCTGACACGGAAATTAAGCCCATCAGTTATATATAAGTTCCCCAACTTATCAACAGCTATATTTCTAGGGCCTTTCAGTTGCGCATCAGTGGCAGGCCCACCATCACCACTATATCCCGAAACATTGGTTCCGGCTATTGTTGAGATGATACCACTTGCATTTACTTTTCTTACAACGTAATTATTACCTTCAGTAAAATAAAAATTATCAATATTATCTGTAACAACACTAAGTGGAGGTCTTATTTTTACAGATGTAGCCGGCGTACCGTCTCCATTATATAACGCACCAGAATCACATATCCCGGCTACAGTAGTGATAATCTGAGCAGCTGCACCGGAAACTATAGACATTGCAGCAACAACCAACAAGTAAAACTTACTTCTATTCATAATAATATATTAAGATGACATACCCCTCAAGTACGGAGAGGTATGCCATAAGTGAACATTAGTTTTTAGAAAAACGTTTATATATCGGTTGCCGTCCATCTGCATTAAGCGTCATAACATAATTACCCGGTGGCAGTTGCCGTACATCTATTGTATGGCTGCCGGCATATAGTGTCCCGGTCTGCAATACCTGTCCCAGCATATTCGTAACATGATAGTTGCCTACGGCATCTACATTTACAATATCGGTCGCAGGGTTGGGAAATAGCTCCGGTATTTCGTTTTGCTCTGTCATTACCACGCTACTATTGGCTGTCCGGTAGGCATAACCTGCTCCCAACCAATCGTAGCCGGAACGCTTGTACCATATATTGTAAGTACCGCTACCCCCATCAAAATCTGCCCATGCTACCAATGAGGTGTCTGATACATAGTTGCACGGTGTGCTTACGGCATTGGTATGATTGGTGATCTGCGCATCGGTAAAAGCAGCAGTTCCGCCTGTATTATTTACCTCAAAGTAGTAACGAAATGAACCGCTTGGATCCCATGCAATATTGGACGGGTCAGCCATATCGAATGGTTCCATTATCATCATATTGCCGGGGTAAATACTGGCATCCTCTGCAGTTTCCGTCACCATATATTGACTGTTGATAGGACCAAATGCCACTGTAGGAGCGTAATGGTCATTAAACGCAAATGGGAGAAGACTTATCCAACTGCTAATATTATCCCCACCGATACCAGGTCCGATATCATAGGAATACACTTCCATATAACCGAAAATAGTATTAAAGCGTTCCGTAACAATCTTAAAGTTGGAATTACCGGGGAGATTATTAGTATAGTAGTCGTCATTACCATCTATACGCGGGTACGAGAATGGCGTACTCAAAGAAACCGGGCTGAGGGTTACGGCATTAAAAAGCGTTCCGGCGTTGGGATCCCAGGAAACGGTATATATTGCACAGTTACACTGATTGACCCATGTAAAGATACCTACATCTGCAGGCCCCAAAGCTGTTTTCTGCTGTACACCGGTTACATCGGGCTGCCAGTTGTCTACATAGTGAAAGGAGGTGTCTGTAATATCAACAGGCCCTATGGTGGTTCCGTATCCTGACAAACTACCATAAGCGCCGAAAACATCATAGGTACCTCCCCAGTCGGCATCGAAGGTTACAAAAAACTTATCGCAAAGAGGTAAGCTGTAAAGCCGGGTATTATCACTCTCTGCCACAACATCTATATGCACAGTACCGAGCGGAGTGGTAAAGCCCCCCACATAGGGCAGGTATTCACTGCTGTTGTAGGTAACGGTAAACGTACCGGGAGTGGTAATCACAATATCGAAGTAGTCAATTTCAATATCGGCAGGCACATTATTATTCACAAATGTCACCGCCATTATAAATTCCCGCGTAGGATCCACAGCCGCACGGTTGTTACCCAATGCCACATCGGGTACGGAAGCCATGTCGTATAGCCCTGCGGGGTAAGGAACGCTTACAGTAGTACCATAAGTTACATCCGTCACCTCCACACCGTTTAGCGGCGTACCCGTACCCGGCACGCCGCCATGGGCGCAGGCAGCCAACTGCGCGTATAGCTGCATACCTACAGGGTAGTCTATCAGCGCGGTATTAATACCGTTTATCTCATTTGTGGAAGTACTCGTCCAGAGTATATCAGTTAAGGAAGGTGGCACATAAGTTTGCGCATTGGCGCCGCTATAGGCCATACAGGCAATAAGCAGCGCGGAGGCTGCTGTTATAAATGGGTTTTTCATTTTTGTGTTGTTTTCTCATTTTTTTTAAAAAAGTGTTTTGGCACAGACAAGTAACTGTCTATACATATCTATCAAACGCTGTGAGGTAATGGGGTAATGTAGTTATAAAGCGGAATGTGCCGGCATAGAAAACCGGATAATCTTTCGGCGAGAAAACAACCAAACGGGTATGAGGCGCAGTTTCATTTGTGATAGTTTTTACGAGGGCATCTGTTAATGATAAGTAAAAATAAACTATGTAGTTTGCAAAAGCAAATGCCTCCTGTTATATTTTGGCGAAGCAATGTGTCGCTGTTCTCCTTTTTCCACACACACTATGACAAAAATGCAGAATTGGTTACATTTGGCTATTACTATCCGACAATGGCAAAAAAGATAAAAAACACCAACAGAAAACCGGTACAACCCGCACAAAAAAAGCCTGCCCCGGTGGCAGCCCTCGCTCCGGAAGTAAAAGATCCGCTTATTCCGGAATGGCTGTATAGCTTTAAGGTGCAGGCACTCATTGTGGCATTGCTGGCATTCGGACTTTATTGCAATACTTTTAAGCATGAGTATGCATTAGACGACACCATCGTAATAGTAAAGAACGAATATGTGTACGAGGGGTTCAAAGGCATTGGTGATATACTGAGCAGGGATGCTTATGACAGCTATTACAAGCAATTTAATTCATCCAACCAGCTTTCAGGCGGCCGTTACCGACCATTGTCTATCGTAACGTTTGCCATCGAGCAACAATTCTTTGGTGCGTCAACCCGTCCGGAGGTAGATAGTATGCTGGAGCGTGGTTTCACGTATCAGATAAACTCAGACGCAGAGCAGCAGTTTTACAGCCGTATGCATGTACGACACGTTATAAATGTGCTGTGGTATATGGCATGTGTGGTTGTGTTGTTATCCTTTCTCCGGCAGGTTGTGTTCCGGGAAAATACCATCATTGCCCTTATTGCAGCAGTTTTGTTCACCGCTCACCCGATACACACAGAGGTGGTCGCCAATGTAAAAAGCCGGGATGAAATAATGTCGTTACTGCTGATATGCACCACGTTTATATACGCGCTGAAATATTATGACGACAATAAGAAAACAAATCTATATATAGCGCTCGCTACATTTTTCCTGGCTTATCTGGCCAAAGAATATGCCATTTCACTACTATTGTTACTTCCATTGGCGTTCTATGTATTCAGAGGGGCCTCCATCAACAAATGCTTTATGGCTACCCTACCCTACATTCTTCTGACGGGCTTCTACCTATTGGTCAGATTCAGCATAGTTGCGCCCATGAACGCCAGTTCTGACAACGACATTCTGAACAACCCGTACGCAAACGCTACCGACGACCTGCAACGACTGGCAACCAAAATTGCTACGAGCTTCAACTATATACGGCTGCTGGTTTTCCCTCATCCGCTCAGTTCAGACTATTCGTACAATACCATTCCTTACAAAAACTTCACACACCCTATGGTGTGGGTGTCTCTGCTGGCGCATGTGGCATTGTTCAGGGGAATGTTCTACTACTTTAAGAGAAGGCATGTATTGTCATTTGCGATTGCATTCTATTTGCTCAACCTGCTTCTTGTATGTAACATCATATTCAACATTGGTGGTACTATGGGCGAGCGTCTTATCTACCACTCATCGGTGGGTTTCTGTATAGCCGTAGCCTATCTGCTATACAAGGGTATGGAAAAAATAAAACCCGCTACTGCCGGACGTATGGCACTTGCCGGCTGTATGCTGCTGATAGTAGGGCTATATGGGTTTAAAACCATAGACAGAAACAAAGCCTGGAAGAATGATGAAACGCTGTTTAATACCGACATAGAAAATGCACCAAACAGCGTATTGGTAAATGCCAACGTAGCCTCTTCTTACGTAAACAGGGCAGAGATGGAAAAAGACTCTGTGAAGAAAGACCAGATGCTGCGAACAAGTATAATATACTACAATAAAGTGTTGGAGATACACCCGACATTTGTATCGGGCTATATGAACCGTGGTGTAGCCTACCTGAAATTAGGTATGCCGGATAGTGCAAAGTACAACTATAACAAGGCCAAGGAGCTATACCCCAACTACCCCAAAATGTATGAGGTGTACTACAACTTGGGAGTATGCTACTACCTTGCCGGACGTGTACAGGATGCTATAAATATGTGGCAGACCGTCCTGAGGATAGAGCCGAAATACACGCTGGCACAACAAAGTATCAATACAGCCGTTCAGGCTATGAATGCCCAGCAGCAACAACAGCCGGCATCTGGTACAGCTCCGCCACCTCAGGCACCTCAGTAACAACCTTCTTTTGTTGTCCGTAAGCGAGAGAAAGGTGCGATTGTAAACATCAGATATAAACGACTTTTGATGAAGGAAGATATATTCAGGAAGAAGACAGTAGCACATATTGAGCAGGAAATGGCAGACGGAATGACCGAAGGTCATGCGAGCAACATGCAAAAAGTGCTTACGGTACGCGACCTTACTTTTATGGGCATTGCCGCTATAGTAGGTGCCGGAATATTCTCTACTATCGGCAAGGCGAGTTTCGACGGCGGGCCTGGTATTATTCTGCTTTTCATTTTTGTATCGGTAGCCTGTGGTTTTTCTGCTATATGCTATGCAGAGTTTGCCAGCATGGTACCAATATCGGGTAGTGCCTACACTTATTCTTATGTGGCATTCGGCGAGGTAATAGCCTGGATAATAGGCTGGGATTTGCTTATGGAATACGCTATCGGAAATATTGCGGTAGCTATCTCCTGGAGCAACTACTTTGTGTCGCTGGTTAATAGCATAAAGATTGGCGGCTTTCAGTTGCACATACCGGAGTATCTGGCAACAGACTACTGGACTGCAAAAGACGGGCTGTCTGAAGGTGCAAAGCTGGCATGGCAAAATGCACCAATGATTGGCGACATACGCTTCATCTGCAACATCCCGGCGTTTATGATTACCGGACTGATTACCTGGATTATTTACGTCGGCATAAGGGAGTCTCGCCGTAGTACCAACATCATGGTTATCCTTAAAATCGCCATCATTTTGCTGGTAATGATTGCCGGTTGCTTCTATATAGACACCGACAACTGGACTCCCTTTCTACCAAATGGCATGGGTGGTGTGCTCGCAGGTACGTCTGCGGTTTTCTTCTCCTATATAGGTTTTGATGCCATTTCCACCACTGCCGAGGAATGTAAAAACCCGCAACGAGACCTTCCGAAGGCGATGTTTAACTCATTGATAATCTGCACATTAATATATGTACTTGTAGCACTGGTACTTACCGGAATGACCAGCTACAAAAACCTTGATGTAGGCGACCCACTATCTTATGTGTTTACGCTGATGGATGGACAGGTTGCCAGTTGGATAGCGGGCGTAATTGCCATTAGTGCCGTAATTGCCACCGCCAGTGTACTGCTCGTATTCCAGCTCGGGCAGCCCCGTATCTGGATGAGCATGAGCCGCGACGGCCTGCTACCTCCTGTTTTCGCCAAGATTCACCCAAAGTACAAGACCCCCTCTTTCTCTACAATCCTCACAGGGTTGGTTGTTGGTATCCCGGCATTGTTTATGAACTTAGAAGTAGTGGTTGACCTTACGAGTGTGGGCACGTTATTTGCATTCGTGCTGGTATGTGGCGGCATCCTGAAAATACATAGCGACCCCAACCGTCCGCCGAGTAAGTTCAAAACACCGTATGTCAACTCCAAGTGGATTATCCCGGCGCTGTTTATCATTTCGGTCGTGATGTTCAGCATGTTCTACCCCGGTGGTATTGCCGGAGTGTTTCACATTGAAGATACTGACGGTAAAATATTATGGTCTAACCTCAGGGAAAAAGTACCCTTCTGGCTGTTTGGCATTACATTCTTCATTACTGCTATCATGTCATTCCTTAGGAACTTCTCACTGATACCTGTGCTGGGCTTCCTATGCTGTGCTTACCTGCTATCAGAGTCAGGCGTATCTAACTGGGAGCGATTCCTCGGTTGGTTAATAATAGGACTGATAATTTACTTCATCTACGGGGCAAAGAAAAGTAAACTGGCACGTAGTAAGAATAAGGAATAGCCGACTACTATGTCGCAGGGCGAAAAATCGGTAAGTCACCTTATGTTTATGGATGCTGTCATGTCGACGTTAGGAGACATCTGCTACTCATGCTTTGTGACAGACCCTTCCTATCGTCAGAGTGACAGGTGGGTCGGACACAAGTGTTCAGGAAGTCCTAATTCGATAGCAAACGCACGCTACCATGGTTCGGCACGACTGCCATTGAGCGGCGATACTACAGCCCACACAAAAACGCCATCGTATCTACACCATCGGCATACTCATGCAGTTGCGGCTGCTGTGCAGCACCAAAGGCCAGACTATCTACCCCAACAACAGCTTGTATGCGTTGGTCTTTGCTCAGCTCTTCTGTCAGTGCTTTTTTGTCGGTATAGTAGTGATAATGGAGCACACTAACTGCCGAAAACGGCAGTTCATTCTCTACCATCAACAGCGACTCATTACTCATATAGGGGACTCTGTTTAGCAAGTAGATAGCCAGGTGGTAGTCATAGTTATTTTTGTATTTATTCAGGTCTGCATAACTGTTGTGCAGCTCAAATGCCTGCAACAGTCGCTGAAAATCGTAACCTTCCGGCACACATATCTGCGTTACATTTCGGCAACCAAGACCATAGTACAGATACACATCGTCTGCCAGGCGCGATAAATCATCGTCCGTTTCCGCACCGTCAAGTATGGCAACAGACGTTCTGTTTTGGCGGATAATATTCGGAAACTTGCCAAAATACTGCTCAAAATACCGGGCGGTATTGCTGCTACCGGTTGCTATGTATGCATCGCACCCCGTTATTCTGTCTGCTATAGTGACACAGTCAGCAACACGAGGGTCCAAGGTTGTCAGATAGGCAACTATATATTTCATCAGCACCTCGTCCTTCGATGACAACTTCAGATACAAGTGATGCCCGGCAATAAATCCGCATAAAAAATCGTGAAACCCTACTAGCGGGATATTACCTGCCATCACTATACCAACCTTCCTCGGCGCTGCGGGCAATGTGTAATGACTTAGCCATTTTTCCAGCTTTTCTTTAACCAAAAACTCACTCTGTATGTTATTTGCAGCTATTTCTATATGCTCCTGCGTGAACCACGCATTTGCGCCTTCTGCACGTCGCCTTGCCTCCGCCCAATCAGCATCGTCAGAGGACAGGTGTTCACAAAGTCGGACGAGTAAAGAGATGCGTTCCTCAACAGAAAGTATGCTTGCCATAATTGTTTATTGTTTTTAACTATAAAATATCGTTACAGATTTTAGTACGAAGTTGTAACTTTGCCGCAATATTATCTAAATAAACCGAAAAGAACTTATGGCAATAAAGATAACTGACGAATGTATCAATTGCGGCGCATGCGAACCTGAGTGTCCTAACAACGCAATATATGAAGGTGGCGTTGAATGGGCAATAACAGACGGCACAAGTGTAAAAGGCGATTTCACCCTTATGGACGGCACCGTTATTGACGCCGAAAAATCAAACGAGCCGATATCAGTTGATATCTACTACATTACAGCAAATAAGTGTACCGAGTGTCAAGGCTTCCACGAAGAACCTCAGTGTGCTGCAGTATGTCCTGTTGACTGCTGCGTTCCGGACGAAATGTATCAGGAAACAGTTGATGAGCTTTTAGCCAAGAAAGAAAAACTACACCTGTAAGGATACCTTGGGTGTTTTATCACCCATCATACATAACTACATTAAAAAAACGTACTTGTTTATATGCAAGTACGTTTTTTTATGTGCTAATCCCCATGTCAGGGAGTTACAAAAAGTTATTTCTCCAGAGTCAGCTGGTAGATGTGTACCCCGACATTCAATTGAGCTGCATTATCGCAGGCACCTGTACCGTAATTAAGTATCCTGCTACCTGTATATCCGGTAACATTCACTACCCCCGACTGTGCAAAGTCGCAAGATGTTCCAAACTGCAATGGCGTGGCGATATCAAAGTTAAATACGTGACCATTAGGAATTGTAAGCGTAGCATTACCGGCAACAGTAAAGTAGTCATCGCTTCTCTCGTTCGTCATATCACCACCTACCCATCTGCGGATAAGATTGCCTGACCATACAATCAGTTCGCTTTCTATCGGGTCCGGACTCATGTTCATTGTATCGTTAACCTGCACATTGTAGTACCAGTCACCGGTTACGGTAGTATCAATACGCGTCATCTTGATGTTTCCGGTCAGCTGGTTGCCATCCAGGTAATAGTTGCTATAAGTTATGGTATGCAAGCGGTTATTATCTAAATAGCGACCATTGTATGAAACAATAATAGCCCCTCTGCGCGTTCTGCCATCTGCACATAAGCACCCTTCATCTCCAAAGCGAATGATCAAAGTATGCGGAGTGTTAATCGTATCTACGGCAACTGTTGCACAAGTGCTACCGGGCATCCTTATATATTCGGCATTGTATAATATACCAGCCTGATCAGCTAGCGCAATTACGTCATTGTTCGCAAACTCTATTCTGGATGCATCTGAAGCATACCCAATCCTGTCATCATCGTTTGCCAGATAGTTATCATCGTTAATGGCTCGCTTACAACCACCAAACGCTATGGCAGAAATAGAAATTACAAAAACAATTTTTCTTAAAACCGAACTTTTGTACATAGACTGATATTTAGTGTTTTCACACAATACAAAATAAGTTGTGCCTGAATTTTGATGCTAATATACGAATAGTGCGAAATGTAGCACAAAAAGAAATAAAGAAACCACACATAAATATGAATTTTACGTATCGTAGCCCGATGATATCGTCATTTATATAGATAAACTTAATTGTTGCCAACACCACTTTTAACGTTGGCAACTTTATTTTAGCTATAAAAAGTCGTACTTTTCGCCTTCAATATGGTTGTGTTTATGTTCAGGCGTTTACTGATTATTCCGATTGTGCTATTTGTCTGCTCTGCCAACGGTCAGGAGTATGACAGTCTGTTTGCAGTAAAGAAAGACGGCAAAATGGCTATCGAGTATGTTTTCGGACAGCGGGAAAATCCCTCTATGCTTTCAAAAAGATTCTACGTTGAGGAACTAAATCTTGAAAACATCAATACAGATGATGTTTTAAAAAAACACGAAGAGGGCATGACGATATATGTGCCGATATTAAAAGAGAACTACATCACAGAGAAACCTGCTCCGCTAAGTATGCGCAACGTCCATGAGTTCTACTACAAGGTAGGGCCACGCGACGAAATATCTATACTGGGTAATTACTCCGGCGTTCCCAAGTCACAAATACGCCAATGGAACGACCTGAAGGGCAATACCTTGTACCCGGATCAGGTGCTGTTTATGGGTTGGATAAAGATGATGGACAGAGACTCCACCAACCCTATAACATATACAGCCTACCCTCCACCCAAAAGAAGACTGATTATTGATACACCAAGCAATGTGCTCGGAGGTTTGGATTCTGTATATAACATACAAACGAATAACGGATTAAACGTACTTACTGAGAAAGGTACAGCGGTTTTCTTCCCCAAACCCGGAAAAGACCTGATGTACTATGCTTTTCACAATGAGGCTGCCAGAGGTAGCATAATCAAAGTGTTTAATCCCGGTACCGGCAAAATAATCTACGCAAAGGTGCTCGGCCCTTTGCCGGATACAAAACTGTATGCAAACTGCATTATCGGCATTTGCTCCGGTGCGAAGGAAGAACTGGGAATTACCGACAATAAAACATGGTGTGAGCTATACTATGCTGCCGACTAACAATCATTGCCGTCACGCACAAATTTTATTTGAAGAGCTGTGCTATTAACATTTTTATAGTTTACTGTATATGAAGGTGCTGGTAATACGTTTTTCGTCGATAGGAGACATAGTACTTACCACTCCGGTAATAAGGTGCCTGAAAACCCAACGACCCGACATTGAACTACATTACCTCACCAAACACAACTTCCATTCCCTTCTCAAACATAACCCACACATAGACAAATTACATCTGCTTAATGACTCGCTTGACAATATTGTCGAATCATTAAAGGCAGAGAAATTTGATGCGATAATAGACCTCCATCACAACCTCCGCACTATGCGTGTTAAAAAGGCTTTGGGTGTTGAGTCGTTTTCGTTTCCTAAACTAAACATTCAGAAGTGGCTATATACCTGGTTGAAATTCAATATAATGCCTGATAAAAGTATTGTAGACAGGTATTTTGAACCGGTATCCCACCTGAATGTACGAAATGATGGAAAAGGCCTGGATTACTTTATCCCTGACGACAAGGCATTGGGGAATAACGATATACCAATGAGCCATTGGGGCGGTTACATTGGCTGTGTAATAGGTGGCTCTTGCGGTACAAAAAAGCTACCTATAGAACAGTGGATAACCTTCTGCAAAAATGTCCCCTACCCTGTAATGCTGCTCGGTGGGCCTGAGGATACAGAGATGGGAACAGCAATAGCAGACGTTGACCCGATTAAGATATACAACTCATGCGGAAAATTTGATCTCAATGAATCTGCAGGTTTGGTTAAATATGCCAGAGTAATTGTGAGTAACGATACGGGGTTGATGCATATAGCAGCGGCTTTCGACAAGCCAATTGTATCGTTGTGGGGCAATACTGCGCCGGAAATGGGCATGTTCCCCTACTATGGCGACAACAACCTTACAGACAAAGCAAACACAAAATCAGTAATAATAGAGAATAAGAATGTGGGGTGTCACCCATGTAGCAAAATAGGATATAAGCAATGCCCGTTAGGACACTTCAATTGTATGAAAAAATTGGAAATGGCTGAAGTGTCTGACCAAGCAACAGCACTTTGGGAAAAGTCAGAATAAGATTGACAGATAGACTAGCATCAGACAATCTCTTTATTATTTTTGCGTTTAGGAACTACCACCGAAAATTGACCCCGGTCGTAAAAGATTGTCACCACAAGTATCATAAATAGTAAAAATTGAAAATACTTTTCCTTGCCAACAGAGTACCCTATCCGCCTTACCGTGGTGACAAACTAAAGATATTCAACCTCGCCCGCCGACTAAAGGAGCGTCATGAATTGCACCTGCTTACTTTCGCTCAAACACCGGAAGACCTTACTTACCGGAAAGAACTGGAACAGATATTTACCAGAGTCGAGTTAGTATATCTACCTAAATACAAATCTGCAATTAATTGTTTATCAGCACCTTTTAATAATATACCTTTTCAAGTACTTTACTTCAGATCTGACAAACTGCAGCAATTGTTGAATGAAATGTTGCAACAAGAGTCATATGATGCAGTGCATGTGCAACACCTACGGATGTCGCCCTACCTGTCGAACAGAAAAGACATACCACGCATACTCGACCTCCCCGATGCGTTCTCCCTTTATTGGGAAAGGCGCAGCAAGGTGAAACGAAGTCTGCCGGTGACGCTTTTCGAAAATAACGAAAGAAAGCGGGTACTCGAATACGAAAAGATACTGAAGGAGTACGATATGGCACTCACCTGCTCTCCCGAAGACCTTGAATACCTGAAAGCACAACACGGCACAAAAAACCTGCGTTTGCTACCAAATGGCGTGGATCTGACCACCTTCTCAAAACGAGAACACGACTATTCACATAACAAGACATTGTTATTCACCGGCAATATGGATTATGCCCCGAATGTAGATGCCGTTGTCTACTTTGTGAAGACCATACTACCCCGAATACGGACGGCCTGCCCGGACGTACAGTTCATAATTGCGGGACAAAGACCTGTACCCAAAGTTTCTGAACTGGCGAATGAATATGTATCTGTAACGGGATTTGTAAAGGACCTGGCAGCCACCTACAACTCGGCGTCTGTGGTGGTCGCACCCTTAAGATTTGGTGCAGGTACTCAAAATAAAGTACTGGAAGCCATGTCATTAGGCGTTCCAGTTGTTTGTTCAAATATTGGCTTTGCCGGCCTCGGTATTAACAGTGGCGAAGGTGCCATAATGCAAACCGATAGCAATGCTTTCGCCAATGAGGTTATAGAGCTGCTCCAATCTGAAGACAAAAGAAGAAAAGTAGGACAAGCAGGCAGCGAGGTAATAAGAACCCGTTTTGACTGGGACATTGTTACCAAAAAGCTGGAGGGATATCTGGAAGAGATTGTGAGGTAAAACTCGCCATTGTTAGGACATCTACCGCAATATTCCCGAAAAGGCAACATCCCATCACTTACACATATAGTTATAGCATTTCGAATCAAAGGGTAGCCACCGTGCGTTATAAATACTACGAAATAAAGTACCCCCTCGTTAACCGGATAGCAATTCGTTTGACAACTTTGGTCAATTATTAAAAGTTTCGTCAAATGACCAACCCTTATGTGCCTATCGTCTGTCTTTAGACTTGAGCCATATCGGCAAGTTTTAAGTTTCTAAATAAACTCCTATGAAAAAATACACCTCAAAAAAGACGACTTTCTTTGTCGCAGTACTAAGAACCTTTATAAAACCGAATGTACCGCTTGCAGCAATTTTCGAACCGGTACGGGTAGCATCTTACGGGCAACAACGTTCGAATTGGAAGATTGAACTTCAAGACTGTCATCCGCACTCACGGCGAACGCGAGGGTAGCCAACGCATTAAGGGAAAGATTTTTTCTCGTTGTATGTCTCCGCATTATCATTCTGCGAAGCGACTTAACTGGCACGCTTGGCAATGAGGCTAACTATGTCATGTACTCTGAGAATTAAGTCCCCACAAACAATAACAATCATTCACAGTAATAATACCCAACACACATATTGAAATGATACCGGACTATTAAATATCAATTATTGTAAATAAAAAACATAGCCTTATGAATACTATCTATTTAAATGACAAGAATCAAAATTTGCTGGATATCGCAAGAAAGAATGCGAAAAAATATAAAACGGCTTCTCCTTTTCCCAGCATTTCATTCGACAATTTTTTTAGCCCGGACTACCTTGACAAAGTTTTAGAAGAATTCCCCGACCTATCTTCAACGGCAAATTCTACAAAATTTTCAAATGCAAAGGAGATCAAATTTGCGGGTAAAGGAGAACAATACTTTGGAAATGAAACTAAAAATTTCATGCATTTTCTAAACTCCGAACCATTCCTGGAGTTTTTGCAAGTACTTACCGGCATCAAAGAACCATTGATTAATGACCCGTATTTTGTAGGCGGAGGACAACATGAAATAAAAAAGGGAGGATTACTTAAAGTTCATGCAGATTTCAACAAACACGATAAACTTGACCTGGATAGAAGGATTAATGTTTTGGTTTATCTGAAC
Source organism: Bacteroidia bacterium (assembly GCA_030426665.1). Lineage (GTDB taxonomy): Bacteria > Bacteroidota > Bacteroidia > Chitinophagales > Chitinophagaceae > Nemorincola. Next base: position 21,195 of record JAUHYD010000023.1, read on the forward strand.
AAAGATTGGAAGGAAGAATATGGCGGTCACTTTGAACTGTGGAGTGAAGACATGAAAAAGTGTGAAAAAAGAATCCTTCCGGTATTTAATACTATGGCCATTTTCAGCACCACTGATTTTTCTTATCACGGTCATCCGGACCCTTTAAACTGCCCTGAGGGCAGAAGTAGAAAGTCACTTGCACTGTACTACTACTCCAACGGGCGGCCGCAAAATGAGGTAAAGCAAGGGGCTGAAAAACACTCAACTCTTTTTAAAGCAAGAGCAGGTAATCTCGACGATGTGGTTGCATTCAGCAAAAAGAATAATAGCAGCGTAAAAGCAATAATTAAGAATTTTGTTCCGCCGATTTTAATTAAAGCGTTTAATTCTTTTGCAAGTCACGCATAGTATGCAATATATAATGAATGCATACACGATCGGTCTGATTGTATCTATATATCGGTGTCGGCATACGTTGCAACGAGCAAATTCTCGTCGGTGCGCCAATTTTATATTTGATAAACAGACAGGGGATGTAACCAAGGCTGTAAAACCGAATGTACACCCGACAGGATGTAGAACATATGGTAGATGCAGCAATGCAAACAAAACGGATTTTAAACTTCAAGTGTTCATCGCCGGTCATAGATCCGTGCAATACGCATAGTAAACTATATTTGCCTATGTCATGAAAAACGACAATTTAGAGCTTCCTGCATATTTTGGACTAACAATATTGTTTGTCGGGCTTTCATTAGTTATTGGCTTTGTAATCTATATTATAGCCCCTCAAAAAGATCCGGATGAACATACATTGTGGTACGACATATTAATGATTGCTTTACTTTCAGGCAGGATATTACACAGCAACAACCTGTTCAAAATATCGAAAGACGAAATTCAAATACACTTTATATTCAACATATTCAAACGAAAGAAAGTCATTAGAACTAAAGATATAAAAAAAATCATAATAGATAACCCCAAAAATATGACTGATGCAAAATTCGTATTTGTTTTAAAGGACAACACCGAAATACCTATTTACTCTCAGTTGCTTGGTGTTAGAGGAACAAAAAAATGATAAGGCATTTAGATAAGTACGACATTGAGATTGATACCGTATATGTCTACTTCCACAGATAGATAGGCTACATCAGTATGCCGTTTTTAATCTTAACATCAGCCGGAAGCTCCGTCTCGCCGAGCATTTCCCGCAAGTCATTTTCTATAGCCCGGCACATAGACAACATGGGAATATCGTTAGCCATACCCTGAAAAGGGTTTTCAGAGTAATCTCCTATAATTTCCATAACCACAAACACCCACCCTACCAATACCATAAACGGTATGGACAACCATATCCCGTAATCTCCCATTTTGGCAAACTCAGAGACCATTCCCAATGGCAGCAAGAAAACAAATATGCTAACGAAAGCAAAACTCATACTGGCGTATTGCCTCGGCAGCGGAAACTTCTTTATTCGTTCACATTTACCCTGATGTATGTAAAAGTCATTAAGGACTCGTTGCATCTCCATATGTCGGAAATCGTCAATCAGGTTTCGTTCACGCAACTGCGCAAGATCCTGTGACTGTTGGTCTATTATCTGAGTAGCAGTATTTTTATAGTTTATCATCCGGTCATATTCGTCCGGAGGTAGAAAATTTGTCAATTCTGACCTGGTCACATCATCATCTACCAAACCTACACCAAATTGCCTCCGGTATCGTCGCCCGGTCATTCCTATCAGCCCACCCTGTGCCGCGTGCTCCCAAGGTGCGATTATCAGCAACTGACTACGAAGGGTATACAGCCAGCCAATATGCCGGTACAATATCTTCTTCTTTATCTTTTTCAACTCTTCGGCAGATACATCTGTTGCTGTAAACTGATTAGAAACAAAACTGGTAACATAACTATACCCCATGCCCGACTACTGTTTATGATGCCTCCCCACACTTTACGAGCTTCCCACATCCGGGCATAAGCGCTATTGTTCTTAAATCCGACATAAAAGGCAACAGCCGTACCAATTATAGATACAGGCAACCATGGAATCTTAAGCCATGTAAGGCCTGCATAATAATGCAGCAGCGGAACTACCGACATCCACAATGACAACCATAGCACATGATGACCTGTCCATTGAACTATTTTCTTAAAGTTTAGTGTCTTTACCGCTATCATATCCTAAAATATTTACGATTGCTAATATAAACAAAGACAATTAAAGACTAACCTGCTAATCTGACGCTTTTGTGTCAAAAACTATAATTAGAGCAGGGTTGAAGGTTATTAAAGACATATCGGAAAAGGAACACAGCAAGATTGTTCAAATAAAAAAGCACAGAATACAGGTCTGTGCTTCTTCATAATACATTTGCCTCCTTTAGTTTGTAGCCTCGCCAAGAATCGAACTTGGATCTAAAGTTTAGGAAACTTCTATTCTATCCATTGAACTACGAGGCCGGAAGTGCTCAACTATTTATGCAACAGTCGAAATACTTAAGGAGTGCAAAAGTAAGTTTTCCTAACAGGTTTACAAACAGAAAATTACAGCATTTAAAAGGTGTGCTTTGTTACCGTATCAGCGTAACATCGCCCTTGATCTGCCTTCGCTTTCCGTTGGCGTATTCTATGACAATGTTATAAAAATATACACCCATTTCTGCCTTAACACCACCGCAGGAACCATCCCACCCACTATTAGGGTCGTATGGATTGCGGTAAACCAGCTGGCCCCATCGGTTGTATATAACAAACTCAACTAACTGCTTAAAACGCATATTCCCCACCCGGAAGACGTCATTTTTGCCATCTCCGTTAGGCGTAAAGGCATTGGGCAGGAACTCCTGCTCCTCAAACAATACGGTCAATGTAATATATGCAGAGTCGCGGCAGCCTTCATCGTTGATGCCGATGACCATATATCTGGTGATAGAATCAACCGGTTTCGCCCACGGTGATGGTATATAGTAGTCGCTTAATGTCTTATCGTGTGGCGTCCAGATATAATATTTTGCTCCGGAAGCATTTAATTTCACGCTATCACCAAAAGTTAATTCATATCTGGTGGCGGTAACATTATCCAAGCGTATTATAGGTTGCAGGTTTATTTCTTTTGTTGTGGTGCTGGTACAATTTAGTATAGTGTAGCTCAACGTATACATACCCTGTGCATCTGCGCTTACGTTGGGAATACTTGCATCCTGAGTATTAGCGGTAAAGCCGTTAGGCCCGGTCCACGAAAATGTACCACCCGGAGTGGCATCTTTACCTTTCAAATTAAGCGTCAACCCTTCACAAATCGGCGCATTGCTGGTTATCTCCGGTGGCGGTGGCGCTGCCGGGTCTACTAAAGTAATGGGTCCCTCCACGGCTGAAGGACAACCCGTATTAACGACAAAAATACTACTATATGTACCGGCAGACAATCCTGTCACTTCTCCCCTTCCTGTTCCATCTGCAGTGATAGTGATTGTTGATAATACACCGTCATGCAAATACTTGACATCGTATGTAGTTGCGGGCAATAGCCCGTTCAGAATCATTGTGCCTTCATTTCCGTGACAGGTAGTGGGGTTAGTAAATTCTACGGTTGATATTTGCGGCGTTTGATTAACGATGACGTTCACAGTAGCTGGCAAACTAACACACCCAAACCACGTTGCCGTTACTGAATATTCCCCGGATGCAGAAAGTCCGGCGGGAGCTATGCTCGGATTCTGGAGTGTACTTGAGAACCCTGCGGGACCGGTCCATCTATAAGTGACACCCGCTGAACTTGTAGCAGTGAGTAACAGCGATGCCCCTTCGCACACCGGGGAGTTGCTGCCCGCAACGGGAACAGGTGGCGCACCAATATCTGACAATGTAATAGGGTCGGACCAGGCACCGGAACAGCCCACTACCGAGTTGACAACAAAACCGCTGTAGACTCCGGCAGACAGACCGGTAACTACGACATTACCACTACCGTCAGCCACAATAGTAGTTGAGACAGGCGACACACCTGACAGATAATCAACCACATAAGAATCTCCAGCTACCAATCCGGACAAGGTTATTGTACCGTCAGTACCGAAGCAAGCGGTAGGGTCGGTAGATGATATTCCGGAAATAATGGGATTAGGGTGTACCGTCACTATGATATCCGCCGAACAACCGGGACTAGTGGTATAGCTAATTGTAGCCGTACCCGATGACACAGCCGACAGCAAACCGCTGCTGCTGCCTATAGTAGCAATAGCGGCACTGACGCTACTCCATGTGCCACCGGGCATCGAGTTAGTTAAGGTGACCGTGGCGCCCGCACAAAGCGATACAGAATCCGGAATGATAGGCGGCATAGCCATCACAGTAATAACCTTGGTTGCATAACAGCCAGCCGGCGTAGTATAGGTTATATCGGCAGTACCTGCAGAGACACCGGTCACTATACCCGATGATATACCTACCGTTGCCACAGATGGAGCACTACTTGTCCATGAGCCTCCCACGGCTGGGTTTGTATAGGGAACAGTTCCTCCGGTACAAACTCTGTCATTGCCCGAAACAGGAGGAATAGTAGTTACTATAATGGTTTTATTTGCGGTTGCGGTCTGCCCGCATGCATCACTTACCGTCACGGTATATGCCGTAGTAACCGTTGGTGTAAGCACCACTGGGTTGCCGGGCGCACCACCGGGATTCCATACATAGGCATAAGGCGGCACACCATAAGAAGGCGTGGTTGCCATAGTTACAGACTGTCCACGACATATAGAGCTAATTCCCCCTGCCGATGTAATGGGGCTGGTTTCTGCTGTATGTCCGAATACGGTAACCGTTAGTGGCGAACCGGCCGTAATATACGTAGTGGCACATGGCGTGGTTGATGCGTAATTCTGATAAAACCGCATACTCAGGTTCATAGGATAGGAAGTACATTGCGGAGGTGCAATACATGTCCTGATATCCGAAAATATTGACACATTAGTACCGGTACACGTACCGGCACTTGCCAGATTACAATACCAAAAGAACCCTGAAACGCCCGGACTACGACAAGAGCCCAAAGTATAATCTGCAGCACCATTAAGCAGCAATGCCCCGCCACTTGCCGTATAATTGAATGACCAACGCACATCAGTTACGGTTACACCGGCAGGTACGGTAGCAGCATTTACGTAGTAACACCCCACAGTTCTACCCGGGCTGTATGACGACCCTCCGACAGTGGAGGACGTAGCAGTAGATACCAATGGATCAATGACAACCGGATAAGCTGTAGCCGCTCGGTCGAGAAATGACCCGGGCAACACGATATCCAAAACATCGCCTTTCAGGTCATACCCCACCATCTGCAAAGTCGATTCTATATTGTTTTGTTCGTAAGCCGTTGCTGCAGATATGTAATATTGTGTGGCACCAACACTATTAGTAACCTCTATATTTCCTTTATAATCAATACTTTCAGGCACAGACAACTTTAAACCACTTCCGGTCTTTAAATGGTCTCTCACGAGTAACGCCCCATGCGCATAGGCAGGTAACGCATGATTGACATAGAAATTTGTCTTGGTGGCACCACGTGCAACAGAGACTTCCATATCTATTCCTGACCACATATTAGTCACATAAATACCGTCGTCTCCGGCTGTCAGGTTGCTCCAATCTGCCGCCCCCAAAGAAACTTCGCTACCATCGGGCTGCCGAAATACCAATTCCAAATTATTGTTAAATGAAAATGCTTTGGCTTCTGCCCCTAAACTGGTAAATCCTGTTTTTGTATTTATAGTAACCGGGACGGGCTGTTCTGTAGCTGCATAAACCCCAACACCTGCCGGCACCAATTTATCCTTTACCGTCAACCACTCGCCGTCGCGCCCCCGATAGTGCATGGCATCGGTAGAAGTTTGTAACATAATGTCCTTGCCATCGGCCCCCAACGCCACAAACGTCTTTGACTTTTCTGTACGCTTGCCGATTAATTCGTAACAGTCTGAACAAGGAGCCTCTGCAAACAGCTTTCCCAATTCCGGATGCTCCAAGTAGTCTTTGTTGGCCTGTTGCACCTCCTCAGCCGTATTTGGCTCACTATGCGTAAATGTGCGGAAGTTCTTGATGTCTGAAGTCATGGCACTCTGAATGGGCTTTCCCGTCTGTTGTCCGAAACATACAAATGAGGCGAAGCACCAAAGTGCACTAATAAGATATTTTTGAGGATTCATATAAGATGCAAATATACAAGCATTACCTATGAAACAATAATGATAACAAATATGCCCTCTGTTCGAGCATAATTGGCGACTGTCAGAACCTTGAGCTAAGTGCTTATAGGGTTTGCATGAGGAATAATACCGCTATCTACTATAGAGTGACGTTGCTTGTTGTGTTTTGTGACCTCTTTTCGCTTGTATGTTTTATCACAACCTGAATGTTGTCTTATTTAATAATATGCCACGCACCACGGCGAGGTAACGGTAAACCTCTTGTCATTTTCACGGCACGAGTACCTTATAAGCTCAATAAGCGTAATAAATACCTCCTTAAGTCAACGCGACTAGGGGAAGAACAGCACAAAACCCACCGCACATATTCCATATATTGGAAAACACATCCACCATTCGGAATAAAAATAAGCGTGCCAAAATTCAATTAATTGATTATCAAATAATTACAATATTGGCACATCGTTGGTATTATACTTACCAAACAAACAATCTTAAACAAACTAAAACTTTAAAAAATGAAAAACATCTTCAAATCAATCGCAATCGCTTCTATCGCTGTTATCGGTCTTTCTAACAGCTCTTTCGCTCAGGCTACTGCAACTGCTTCTGCCTCTGCCAACATCATTACTCCAATATCTATCGCCAAGACAGTAGATATGAACTTCGGTAACGTGGCCGTTTCTGCTACAATAGCAGGTACTGCTGTTCTCGCTCCTGCTGGTACTCGTACCACTGGCGGTGCAGGCGGTGTAACACTACCAGCAACTACAGGAACTGTTTCTGCTGCAAGCTTTGATGTAACAGGACAAGCGAGCTATACTTACGCAATCACTTTGCCATCTTCTACTACTATAACTGATGGTGCATCTCATACAATGACAGTTGATAACTTCACAAGTGTTCCGGCTACTACAGGTACACTGAGCGGTTCAGGTACACAAACTTTGAACGTAGGTGCTACACTTAACGTATCAGCTGGTCAGGCTTCAGGAACTTATACCAACGCAACTGGTGTTCCGGTAACTGTTAACTACAACTAATAATAACACAACATAATTTTCCTTTCACTGTGAAACGCCTCCGGAAACGGGGGCGTTTTTTATGGGACCTCTCCCCGACCCTCTCCCCCGACTGCTTCGGGCAGGCGTGGAGAGGGAGGTCGTACGTATGATGGGTGTCATTGTGGATAGGATACTCCCCATCTTTCCTTTTGTTTTGGGCATTGGCGTAAATCCCTACCTTTATCTTCAACACGATGAAGGCAATTACTAAAACCGTCTGGATACTATCGCTGGTCAGTTTATTTACAGATACTGCAAGCGAAATGCTGTACCCTGTGATGCCAATATATCTGAAGAGTATTGGTTTTTCTATAGTACTGATAGGCGTGCTGGAAGGAATAGCCGAAGCAATGGCTGGACTGAGCAAGGGCTACTTTGGCAAGTTATCTGACCATACCGGCAAGCGGATGCCATTTGTACAATTGGGCTATACGCTCAGTGCTTTGTCAAAACCGCTGATGGTCTTGTTCGTCACACCCCTCTGGATATTCTTTGCACGCACCCTGGACAGATTGGGCAAGGGGTTGCGTACCGGTGCCAGAGATGCAATACTGTCGGGAGAGGCGACATCTGCCACCAAAGGACGGGTGTTCGGCTTTCACCGGTCGATGGACACACTGGGTGCGGTCGCCGGCCCGGCAATTGCGCTCATTTATTTGCAATTGTATCCCGAGGACTACAAAACATTGTTTCTGCTGGCATTTTTGCCCGGCGTATTGGCAATAATTTGCTCATTACTATTGAAAGACAAAAACACACCCCCTAAAACCGAAAGCAAACAAGTTTCATTTTTTTCGTTTTTGGGCTACTGGAAAACAAGCTCGGCTTCCTACCGTAAATTAGTAGTGGGTTTGTTGTTATTTGCTTTGTTCAATAGCTCAGATGTATTCCTGCTGCTTAAGGCAAAGCAATCCGGCATGAGTGATACCGGTGTAATAGGTGTGTATATATTTTACAATCTTGTTTATGCTGTTGCAGCATTTCCGCTTGGCATAGCAGCTGATAAAATCGGATTAAAAAAGGTGTTCACGGGCGGTTTGTTGCTATTTGCTATTGTGTATTTCGGTATGGCTTATGCCAGTGACACAAAAGTGCTTTATGGTTTATTCTTTCTTTATGGCTTGTATGCAGCTGCCACAGAGGGCGTGTCGAAAGCATGGATTAGTAATATCTCGAAAAAGGAAAATATAGCAACCGCTATTGGTTCTTATTCAGCTTTTCAAAGTATCTGTGCAATGGCTGCCAGTACACTGGCAGGACTCATGTGGTATGGATTTGGGGCGCCTGTTACATTTATTGTCACGGGTACCGCGACCCTCGCGGTAATGCTCTATCTGTCTGCAATGCCCTACAGCCCAAAAGGGCTATCTTAACAAAAACTATTTGAGCCCATCTGTTTACAATATAGGCTACCTGTCAGAATAGATTTGCACCTCTTTTGCACTAATGCCTTATAAAAAGCATCAATAGCATTGTCCGTAACGCCAGATGCAGAAGTCGGGATTATTGCCTAAATAAATCGACAATTTTGAATGCCTCCCAAAATGGCGACCTATTATTTTAGTTGATATACCTGCAGCACAGTGCTATTAAAGGCCTTAATAGAATAGAAGCTATTAGAAAACTCATAGTCGCCCGGATGAAGTCTATAATCCGTAAGAAAGAATTCTGCCTCTTCAGCACTACCTACATAATGTATCCGATCGCGATCACTCTTCTGAAGAATCATAATATTGTTCCGTAGTGGCGTTAGACTTGCCTTGTCTCCCGTTACCCACAACTGCCGATAGGGATATGTCTTAATCAATTGATCCAACCCCTGCTTTAGACTAGCTCCCCAATAATCCATTTCGTAGTTTCTTCTCAAATACTCACTTTTATGCGACACCAAAGGATTAAAGTATACCTGATTAAGCGGAAACACCTGATACATTGTGTATCCTGTAACCGACACCTGCATTAAGACCAATACAAAAATAACAACCTTAAGCTTTCCATGAGCCAATCGGGTAATGAAATACACCGCTAAAAGAACAAACGAAGGATAAACAAAAAACAAGTGTCGCCAATCATCGTACATTACAGAATGCAGCACTACAACTGCCGCCACCGGAGTAATAAAACAAAGAAAAAACAACAGGATAAAACGATTATCTGTATTAGATATAAAAGAAAATGGATTCTTAAAAAAATTGATAAAAAGTAAAACGATGCCGCCAAAGCCGGCGCACAACCACATGACAGGATTTGTGATTAGAAACCAAACAGGAAAGAAGTACCAAGGGATTTTTCCTGAGCCAATCAATTCCCCATTTATAAATAAAGTCCCTCCCCACCGATAATGCGACATTGATTCAAAAGCACCTATCATATTTTTTAACGGGTCGTCCCACAAATGAGGCCAAAAAGTGTACACAGACAAACAAAAAGCTAGCAGATAGAGTGCTCCGTTTATCAAAATCTTCTGCTTTTGGTCTTTCTTAATAATGGCAATTGCAAGGTCCACCAAAATAAACATCAACCCATACGCCGGTAGCATAAGTCCCATTATACGGATACTTGTTGCTAAACCGCAAAATACACCGGCAATAAAAAATGATAGTGCTTTTTTGGATTGCCAGGCAACAAGACACATATAGAGGGCAATAATTAATACAGATAGAAACGGAATATCTTTTGTATTAATAAAAGAGTGAGCATATATACGCGGACAAAGCGCCAACATTAGAACACACAAACATGCTGCAAGCCGACTCCTGAACAAGCGAGACCCCAACAAATAAAAAAAACATAAACCGACAATAAAAAACAGATGGCTTACGATATGCCTCATCAAATATACATCTCTGGAATCGGTTATATTGCCTAACCGCTCCACCGCAATAAGGGCCATTTCATAAATACCGCCGTAATCTCTGTCTCCGTATGTAGCCCAGGTAGTGTCGTTATTAAATGCATAATCGTAATTACGGCCACCTATTCCCTGTTGTGTCGGTTCATCCCACGAAATACCATACTCCTGATAAGTTAGTAAGCCCGTTAGCAGAATAACTACCAACAATATCATACCCGGGTAATGAGTACGAATTTTCTGTTTTATGTCCATGGGTTATAGGTTACACGTCACAGCAAATACACTTGATTCAACACACAACAACAGGACAAATATATGTGCATTACTAATTGAACGAGCAAATAATTCAGATCAACCAATTTCAAATCAAGAAATGGGAGAAACTAAATCACAACATTATGACCTACATATAACCCGTAAAAAAGCAAATCGGAGCAAGGTTGAAAAGACGGCAAATAACATACAACTCAGACAGATACTACTTCAGGTTTTCAAGCATAGCAACCGTCATTTTATCTAGGTCAAACTCGTGTTTCCAGTTCCAGTGTTCTCTGGCAGTAGAATCATCTATACTCTGCGGCCACCCTTCCGCTATAGCCTGCCTGAAGTCGGGTGCATAATCGATAGTAAAATCAGGAATGTGTTGTCTGATGGATTCAGCTATCTCTTTGGGCGAAAAACTCATAGCAGACAGATTATATGCCATATGTGTTTTTAGCTGCTCGGCAGGCGCTTCCATCAGTTCTATAGTTCCACGAATGGCATCGTCCATATACATCATGGGCAGATAGGTATTTTCTGCCAGGAAGCAAGTGTATTTTTTATTTTTAAGAGCCTCAATGTAAATATCGATGGCATAATCTGTAGTACCACCACCTGGCGCAGACTTCCAGCTTATCAAACCGGGATAACGGATGCTCCGCACATCGAGACCCCAACGCTGATTGTAATACTGACACCACAACTCACCGGCATATTTACTGATACCATATACTGTTCGCGGCTCAATAACTGTCTGCTGAGGCGTATGCGTACGAGGTGTAGTAGGTCCGAAAACCGCAATCGAACTCGGCCAGTATATCTTAGAGAGCTTTTCCTGAACACCAATGTCCAGCAGTTGCAATAAACTCTTCATATTGATATCCCAGGCACGCATGGGGTCTTTTTCGCCAGTTGCCGAAAGCACAGCCGCAAGCAGATAAATCTGCGTGACGCCCTCTTTCTTCACCAACTCCAGAACCGCATTTGCATCCATCGCATTCAAGATGGCGTACGGGCCACTATCCTTGAGCAAGGGGTGAGCGGGTCTGATATCAGAAGCAATTACATTGTCTGCACCATATATCTTACGCAAAGAAAACGCCAGTTCTACTCCTATCTGACCACCTGCGCCTATTATCAGTATTTTATCTTTTTTCATAGAATTGTGTGAATTAGCTAAAGTATGAAGTACCCTCGGGTTATGCAAATACTGGCCGAATATTCCTGATTATCAAGTGTCGTGAACACCAACAAAAAACCTTTAAAAGCATAAAACAGGTATACCCGATCCCCACTATTTTACTTGTTTTACTCTTAACAAATCAAATTTCCTGATTAGCCTTACTTTTACACCCATGTATCCTGACTTTCAGTACCTTCTTCATTCGATTACCGGCATAGAAATGCCTGAGTGGCTAAGCCTTTTTAAGACTTTCGGCTTTTTGGTAGCCCTTGCTTTTCTTGGCGCTGCCTGGGCTACAGCCAACGAACTGAAACGCAAAACACAACTCGGCATTCTGCATCCGCAGATGCACACAGTAGTAGTAGGAAAGCCGGCTTCCAAAGCAGAACTGGCCATTTCAGCCCTTACAGGCTTTATTATTGGCTATAAGGTGGGTGGCATGTTCGGAAATTTTGCAGAAGTATCTCCGGACCCTATGGGCTATCTTTTTTCGTCAGGGGGCAACTTCCCGGCGGGGTTATTGCTCGCTGCAATAATGGCATATAGTAAGTATGCCGAAATGAAAAAGCAACAGCTACCGGAGCCGGTCACCAAGCAAGTAGCGGTTTACCCGCACGAACTAATTACTGAAATAGTAGTAGTTGCCGCCGTAGCCGGTCTGGCAGGAGCAAAAATTTTTAATGCCCTAGAAACGTGGGACGACTTCGTTCAAGACCCTATACGCAGCCTAACATCTTCCAGCGGACTTACCTTTCTGGGTGGGCTTATTATGGCTACAATAGCATTCTACTACTACTCCCGCAAACACAATATCCCGTTCAAACACCTTTGTGACGCAACTGCACCGGGCATCATGCTCGCCTACGGACTGGGGCGACTGGGCTGTCATTTCTCAGGCGACGGCGACTGGGGTATTTTCAATACTGCATATATATCTAACCCGGACGGTACCATGCGCGCCGCTACAGAAGCAGACAAAGCATACGCACTCCAAATGGTAGGCAACACAGACCACGCCTATGCGGCGGCACCATCGTGGCTACCCGACTGGATTTTCGGGATGGTATATCCACACAATGTAGGACATGAGGGTGTGCCGATACAAGGGTGTGTTGGGGAATACTGCAATGTACTTCCTGTGAGCGTATTCCCGACTGCCATCTATGAAGCCGTTACCTGCGTAGGGCTATTTCTGGTGATGTGGGCATTGCGCAAGCGGCTTACAGGTGCGCTGAAAATGTTCGGAACCTATCTCATATTTGCGGGTGTGGAGCGTTTTACGGTGGAGCTGTTTCGTGTCAACTATAAATATGACCTAGGTTTTATAAAGCCTACACAGGCAGAGATGTTATCTGTCTTACTGGTTATTACCGGGCTGTATTTAGTGTTTGTTTATAAGGATAAAGATACTGCTGGTTTGAAACGTGACGCTTCAGAGGCTTTGGATGAAGGAGGACCCTTCGACTAGTACGCGAACGTGCGTATATTACCTAAAACATATCGACAATGTGTGTTTATAAAATTACAATTGCAGAGCCTTGGGATTTTGAAAGCCCCGACGGCCAGAACGTAATAAAGGGGAAAATTGTTAAAACTATAGATGCAAAATCTGTGGTGTTTGAGACCATTTATATGCTAGAATTTAAAGGAGAAAAAGGAAATATTTTCATCCTTTCTACACGACAAATGGGCTGTAACTTCTATCATTTTAAGAAGGATGGTTACCTATCAGTAAATATTGGTTTGTTCTTAGGCACTAATATTAACGATAAAACACTAGAAGAGCTTGAAAGCGAATCTCTTTTTGTAATGATTGGTGGGTTAGAAGCGAATTGGTGGGTTAGGCTTTTACACCAGTTCAAATTCCCGCTTACCACGTAAGCGAAAACAACAGAAAAACGAATACCCAGTGGGAGTAAGTGTATTAATGATTAAGATCATAGTAAGTGGCTTTTTTGAGGCCACGACGCTTTACCAGATAACCCTTTCTAATTTTAAATGTTACTGGTTTCACTACAGAAGAATCCGTGGCAAAATTATCCCATACTATAGAGTCTCCCTGAATATGACCTAGTTTTCGAACAAGTAGGTAACTGTCGACCATGAGCTTGCGCTTACTCTGCTTATACTTAGCACTACCACACCATTTTTGGCAGTCGTCTGATGTCATATCTCTAATAAACTGACCATGCATGGAACTGTGGCTGGTCCGGCAAAAGCGTATACAATTAGATACCCACGGAGAATTCCGCTGAAAATAAGTTATAGTGTCCTGTCCAAACGCAACGGAAGAGAGAATCAATGAGAATAACAGTAACAATAACAATTTGACAGGACGTATTGGCCAGCTCGCATGCATATTTAAAAATACAAATAAAAAAGAAAATTAAACATGTTCCATACCCCACGTGCTGCAATCAAATAAATTATTGTTTTAAGTAATCGGCTGAATGTAATTTAGCTATTATTAAATGGGAGTCTCTGGTAGCGCATAATTATTCATGTGTTTCAAACGCACATTCATTTCATCCTAACTGAAGATGTCGGGACAGGCTGAAACATTCAAGGGCAACCGAGCGCATACCCATATTCGTCGGTCAGAAACCGACGCCCATTTCTGCCGTTGATAGATTCGACGGCAAACAACAGAGTTTCAAACGCTCAGGTACTGGTGCAATATTTTCATAACTTTATATCTAAAGACACCCTTATGAAGCCGCTTCTACTTTTCTGTTTGTTTTTTCAACAACTTTCCACAACCGTTAAAAATCAGGTTTTGGAGATTACAAAAACTAGTGAATTGGGCCCGCCGCCCGGCTCTATCCACTTGGGGATATACTTTTCTGCGCCAACATCTCGGGCTATATCTACAGTGTTTCAGGAAATGCCATTTAAATGTACCAATAGTCCCTACACAACCAACTGGGTATGACAATATGAATACAAGATTTCTTATAGTAGTCGCTTTTTTCTTCCTTTCCTTAAGACCTTCCGTTTGCCACAGTCAGGTTCTTGTCAGATGCATCCTAATAAACAAAAGTGATAGCACGCTCATCCGCAACGCACTGGTTGATATTGTCGAAGTCAATAAGCAAATTGTTACCAATCAGAACGGAGAATTTGTATTTACATCGCCATCCGGCACAAAGAGAGTGACGTTTGCAATCACTGCGATAGGTGTAAAGGATAAAATATCATATGAGTTAACGTTCGAGAAAATAGAGAGAGTTTACGTCAACGTTAAAGCTACTAATCTTGATGATGTTACTATTAAATATTTATCTCCTCGCGATATCGTAGAAAAAGCCGTCAAGTTGATTTCAGAAAATAATGTCAATAAGAGCTATTTTGGTTTTGCGCACTATCGGCAATACCAGAAACAAAATGCGCACTTTCAGAATTTATTTGAGGCCAACCCCATTGTCATGTTTCAGGTTACTGACGAAATGAAGTACCTCTCAGCGCACGAAGCCTTTGCTGCGCGAAGTAACAGGCAAAGCCAATTCAGAAGTAACAAGGTATCCGATGGCAAGATACATATCGGAGCGCTTTTGAAAGAGAATCCCATTTATCATCTGGACGGAAGCTCGCTTTTCCCGTCAAAGCTTAGTACTTACTTTTTCGAATTCGACACGACTTGTGGAGATGAAGAATATTGCATAAACTACAGAAGTAATTATTCGAGCGAAACGCATGGTTGGGAGAATTATCATTTACTTGACTATCATGGTGAAAGCTATGAAGTTGGTAAGGTCGTTATTGATAAATCGACTCTGGCATTTAAGCAAATAAACAGGCATTCATTCCGATACCCTGATTACCATTACCCGAACAACAACAATTGTTTACATCCCGACCTTAAATTTTATGCTGAATTTGTTGATGCGATTTTACATATCACCTTCAGAAAATCGGAGCAAGGCTGGTATTTGAAGGATATTGACCACATGTATACAATGGAATACTATGATATGTTTTCTCAAAAGAAGACTTATGAGATATGTGATATTTTCGAACTCACGTTTGATTCCATATCCAGAAATGTCGATCAAATGTATGTTCAAAAGTTCTTTCCGGAATTGATGAATGGAGGCACTTACAATCGCGCAGCGGAAGAGGCATTGAACTTTCCATTTTATTTCTTTCCCAAGAAAGTCGTATGGGACGACTTGAACCAGGATGGCCCTGTCGAAGACCAATTTTTGAATGTGTCTTCCTTCGAAAAAGAAGCCAAATAAAGGAATCGGGACAAAGGGCACATTATTATTCGTGCGTTTCAATTGCACACCCATTGCATCCTAACTGAAGATGTCGGGACAGGCTGAAACATTCAAGGGCGAGAATAAACAACACAACAAACGACTTCATAATATGATTAAATCAATAAAAAAATTCCAATTCGTATTATTATGTTTAAGCTTGCATGGTTGCATGTTAGGCGAGTATACAAAATCGCTTAATGACAGATACTATCTGGAAGCAAGGGATATTAATGAAAATATGGAGTTGTGCTATTTAGACGAAAATGGTTATGGGTTTACTATAATATTTAGGACTATTTATGCTGTCGGACAAAATGAAAGTTTCATAATTGCAAAACAGCACCCCGATGGTTTAAGGACTAAAACAAACTATTATATTATTCCAATAAAAGAGAAAATATCAAATAAAGTTGAGGACAACATTTTGGGCCCTATGACGCAAAAAGAATTCATACAAAAAAAGCAAGAGATTGGCATTAGTAATCTTGACTTTGATTTAATATATGAGCAGTTAAAATAAGGTCTGTCATCAAAAAACTGCATGGTATTACAAGCTTGTTTTTGAGAATAAGGATACTGCGAAGGTTACGGCAGATTTAAAATATGACGCTCACCACTTGCGCGAGTCTCAGCATAACCCTTGCATTGCCTGGGTCGTGACCAAGTAGTCTAACGGGTTAGCAACCGAAATTAAACCATAATTGCCGTAGGTTGCACCTACTACATAAACGATAGTCAGCCCCTCACTCACAAGCAGTAATTAAAGAAAAACGGTTTTGTACATATCCAAATACGTTGGTCAGAAACCGACTCCCAATTAACTAATTGACCAATTGTACAATTGACAAATTACCCTACCCCAAACATCCACACCGCTTGCAACTCACTACTTTATTGATTATCTTGTACTTTTGCCCCACAACAGAACGAAGGAATTGAGCGATTCATTAGGACAGATAGGCATAATAGGAAACGGCAGCTGGGGTACAGCCCTTGCCAAAATCCTTACAGATAACGGGCATAAAATACACTGGTGGGTGCGCAATACACAGGCCATTGACTACCTGAAAGCCCGCCACCACAACCCCAATTATCTTACGTCCGTTACCTTTACGCCGGACACCATAATGCCTACGAACGATCTGGCTGCTATGGTAGCACTGTGCGGCACAATCATTGTAGCTGTTCCTTCGGCATATACGCAGGAGGTAATTAGCAAAATACCGGAAACAGTATGGCGACAGAAGAACATTGTATCTGCACTCAAAGGGGTACTCCCTGACTGCAACCTGCTGCTGAATGACTTTTTGAACGCTACCCTTAATTTTCCTACTAACCAATACGTTTCTATTACCGGGCCATGCCATGCCGAGGAAGTTGCTGACGAGCGGCTCTCCTACCTTACATTTTCGGGGCTTAACGATGAATTGACGAAGAAGGTAGCTGCTGCGTTTGACAACTCCTACCTGAACACTACCTGCAACCATGATATATGGGGTGCTCAATTCGCCGCTGTTCTAAAAAATATTTATGCGATCGGGGCCGGTATCGCCCGCTCGCTCGACTATGGCGATAACTTCCTGAGTGTGTATATAACCAACTGCTATCGGGAGATGTACCACTTCTTACAGCTGCACTTTGAGAAAGTACATCCGTCTGACGAGCAGCCTGACTTCCATACCAGTGCATACCTGGGCGACCTGCTGGTTACCTGTTACTCGCTGCATAGCAGAAACCGCACGTTCGGGGCTATGATAGGCAAAGGATACTCTGTAACGGCTGCGACCCTGGAAATGAATATGGTTGCCGAGGGCTATTATGCAGCACGCGGCATGCAAAGCGTGTCGGGGAACTTCGATATAAAAATTCCGCTGGCGACTATCATCTACAATATATTGTGGACAGACCTCACCCCTGCCGAAGGCTTCCTGCAGATTGAAAAGATGATGATATAAAAACAAAAAGCCCTCTTTCGAAGGCTTCTGTTTATTCATTATATTTTATCTGACAATCAGGCAAGTGTTGCGCTCAATGTAATATTGCAATTCAACAGCTTGGATATAGGACAGTTTGCTTTTGCATCTTCAGCACACTCCTGAAATTTTTCAGCGGTAATTCCCGGTACTGATGCGGTAACTTTCAAATCGCTTGTGGTTACAGCGCCGCTATCCAATGTTATGTCGCAGGAAGTATCAATTTTGTCGGGAGTAAACCCTGCCGCTCCCAAAACAAAAGACAGCTTCATAGAGAAACAACCTGCGTGTGCAGCTGCTATCAATTCCTCGGGGTTAGTACCTACTCCTTCCTCAAAACGACTTTTGTATGAGTATTGTGCATTGCTCAATGTTGTACTCTGAGTAGACATAGTACCATTACCTTCTTTTCCTGAACCGTTCCATACGGCTGTTGCATTACGTTTCATGTAGCTAATTTTAGTTGGTTTGTTTACAAATATAACAACTGACTATCGGTTATCAGATTGATTTTGACAATAGTAACATGTACTTGTTATATACCCTTAACAATCGCCGCTACAGTACTGACATCCATATATACCGGGCGCCCCATTTTCCCCAATCGTCGAGCGCCCCCTGTATGGTTTCGTACATCTCTCCGGCGGTAACTTTGTTACCCTTGACCTTCATTTTGAAGTCGTCTTCCGATGGTGCTGTGGTTTCTATCTTGGTAGCTACCCAGGTAGTGTGCAACCGCGGTATCGCAATCTCTAACACCATGCCCGGCAAGTTGCCGAACATCTCCGGGCCGCTGCTGGCAAGAATGTCTTCTGTGTAAAATGCCACCACATATACCGAGTCGCAAATAATACCTACTGCCTTCCGGCACTTATAATTGGCAATTGTTCTGATTTCATTTTTCAGCGTCCATTCCATTTTCCGCATGGTATCTTCCACCACAAACTTTTCTTCGAATACATGCTTAAACGCCTTCACTCGCTTCGTACGCAAGTCTGTATACACTATATTATCAGATGCCGGAGTGCTGCCGAAAGTAGCTTTCTTTACCTGCTCCACTTCTCTGCCGGGCTTGTATATACTTCTGTTTCGGTCAAAGGTCAGGTCAAAATAAGCATAGTCAAACTTTGGTATCTCAGACTTTATCCTGTTGTACCAGGAGTTATTATCAGCGCTCATGTCCTTCATTTGTGCATGCGTATGGATTTTTCGCTCATACTCAATCTTTCCGCTCATAATATACTGTGCACTTACGAATCCGGTGCAACAGCTAAGAACTAATAATACAGTTAATACCTTTTTCATAAGTACAGGTTTTGGCGGTTTACTCCTCAGCAGAATTAGCGGCAGCCGGTGAATGTTTGAAATTCCAAATCAGGCTCAGCATACCATACCTTCTAATAGTTGTATAGTTGTTCTGAGTAATTGTGTTGCCCTGGGCCGTTCTTGAATACCCAAGATTTTGATTCAGAATGTCAAAAACATGCATCTTCAACTCCAGCGTTTTCGACTTCAGAAACTTCTTCGATATATAGGCATTCCAAATTGCGATGCTGTTATTCTGCGTAAACACTTCGGTCTTCTGCCGGCGCATTATATTGATACTGCTTCCTATCTCAAAACCTTCAACAATCATGTACCCCGCAGAAAATTCATTGTTCAATACCCAATAATTGAGCTGCGCTGTATTGATTGTAGAACGGTTGTCATTATACGTAACTCCCGGATTCCAACTGACTTCATATTTATCCTCTTTTTCATAACTGATTGTTGGACTAAATGAGTAAGAATTATTAATGCTGGTATTTTTAACACCATTGACAATACTATTCACCCTACCGGCATTGGCATTCATCGACAACCAAAAGTGTAATTCCGGTTTCTTTATCTTGAAGCTGTACCCACTCCAGAAGTTACCATTATAGTTACCGTCTACGTTGATGTATTGGGTCCGATAAACAGCACCCACGACCTCCTGAGCCGTGCTGATAGCATTAGACACCGTAGAAAACGACAGCCCGGAATACAGGTACTGTTCCTTAAGTGTTTTGTAACTATTGAACCCTAAATTAAACCTGTTAGTAAACTCCTGTTTCAGATTAGG
Organism: Bacteroidia bacterium; assembly: GCA_030426665.1. Lineage (GTDB taxonomy): Bacteria > Bacteroidota > Bacteroidia > Chitinophagales > Chitinophagaceae > Nemorincola. The sequence goes on from JAUHYD010000023.1 coordinate 41,094, forward strand.
ATTACCAACAACAATGTTCAGTGGGTCTGTATTCTGTTGCAATGGTTGAATCTGGTTTATGTTGGGTTGCCGTGTGCTACCGTTGTAGGAAAAGTTGAAACTCTTCTGCCGGGAAACTTTGTAGTTAAAGCTGGCTTTCGGAAAAAGATTAATGTAGTTATACTCCACGGTACTGTCCCCACGCAACAAATCTGTCTGTGTAAACGCAGAATTAGAGATATTACTACCAAAAGAAAAGCGCACTTTTTTAAATACAAAATTCAAACCAAGGCCACCCTGATTGATAAGAATATTGTAACGGTAGTTGCTGCTGAAACTATCTTGTAACTCGGTATAGTCTCCGCCGCCCGGTGACTGATTAAAGGAGGAGTTGAGCGAAGTGCTGTTGTTAATAGTCAACTGATAGTTCCCCATAAGAAATGCCACTTTAGATAGCGGCTCAGTGTAAACAGCCTTACCCTTCAAGGCTATGGAGTTGGAAGCAGTAATTTTCTTCTGGTCAATAACCGATGGGTTTGCTGAGCCGGCAATACCGGTAGTCGCGTTGAGGTGTCCATCGCTGGAGGCGTCGGTATAATATTCGCTGAAATCTATTGACAACGTCCTCCCCTTTTTATCAAATTTCTTTCGGAATAACATCGTCATATTCAGTCTTTGCTCATCTGCAGCCGACGTAGTTGTTCGGTCATTAAGCGTCTTCTGCTCGTCATTTCCTTCTACTCTGTTATATGCTTCAGTATGATAAATGGAACTACTTGTTGAATGCTTCAATCCACCATCTACAGATAATTTCAGGCTGGAGTTTCCCGTGCTATCAAATCGCCATTCATATATTCCGTTTAGGGAATGTCGATCGATGGAATTAAACTGGTCCTTTGTTTCTGTATTTATGCGTGTTGTATCGTCAGCAAGCGCATAGATTTTACTATTCCCTCCGGTACCGGCAACCTGTTGGAGTGCATATCTGTAACTCCCCGATAAATGCTGCCTTTCTTCGTTCCACTTGTTGGCAAAGTGTGTCCCCCCGGTCCAAACCCTGGGCAAACCATCGCCGCGATACGTACCATTCCATCCGGCAAAGTCATCTCCTCCCGAAATATACGTTGTAACCGAACCGTCGTCATCAACTTCAGTCATACCAGGTCCACTACCAAACTTCTGATTATCTCCCCAACCCAGTCCTACTTTATCAGTGTTTGAAATAATACCAAATGCTGCAAACTGACGCTTTCCCTTAAACGCATTTACCATCCCCTGGTTCTGATAGTAGCCGTCAGAGCCTCCACCAGCCTCTAACTTACCAAAGAAGCCTTTCTTCATATTTTCTTTCAGCTTCAGATTAATCGTTCGGGTCTTTTCACCATCATCAATACCTGTAAACTCTGCCTGGTCACTCTTCTTGTCGTACACCTGCACCCGCTCTACTGCCCCTGCCTGTATGCCCTGAGTAACCACCTTCGGGTCGTCGGAGAAAAACTCCTCTCCATCTACCAACACCTTCTCCACCGTCTGGCCCTGTGCCGTTATCTTACCATTTTTATCTACTCGTATGCCGGGAAGCTTCTTTAGCAAATCTTCCACACTGGCTCCACCCTTCACGTTGAAGCTGTCTGCCATATACTCTGTAGTATCTCCTTTTATCTTGATCTTGGCCACCTGTGCCGTAAACACAAACTCCTCCAGTAGGTGTTCTTCTGACAGCATAGCAATCTCCCCCATATCCAGTACGCTATCCTTAACATCTATAAGCTCTGCATATTCTGCATAACCGGGATGAGAAATCTGCAAGACATACTTACCCTTCTTATTTACTGATAAAGAGAAATTACCATTATCGTCTACCCGGGTAAAGGCCTCAATAACACTATCGCCGGCGCGTATCATTACTACCGACGACAAGTACAAAGGTGTGCTGATAAGGGTATCTGTCACCGCACCCTTTATTCTGAATTGACTTTGTGCATCGACACTTTGCGCAAAACACAATAGCAATAAAATAGGGAACCAGGCATGTTTCATAGGCGTTTAATTCAGATGCATCGCACATCTACGACCCTAAAACAACAAAAAAAGAATTAATTATTTCAAGTAAGCGGCTGTGATAATTGGCAAAACAGTCTACAATTAACATTACTTTATCAAGTGTAGCGCAAAGAGGGAAAGCAATTACTATTTTGAAGAAAGTGCGTAAAACCGGTCGTGTAGTGCTAATACCTGCGGCAGGATGGCCTGTGTATCATCGTTGGTGATTACATGGTCACACCGGCTCATTTTTTCGTCCTCGTCCATCTGTTGCCCCACAATGCTGAGTACCTTCTCTCGGCTGAGATTGCCACGCTTCATGGCTCTGGCTACCCGCACCTCCAATGGAGCAAATACCCCGACCATGATGTCCATGTTTTTATAACTACCGCTTTCGAAAAAGATAGCAGCTTCCTTGACTAGATAAGGCGCATTTTGTTGCTGTATCCATTTGTTTCCATACGCCACCGTGGCAGGATGCACGATTGCGTTTAGCTGATTCAGTTTTTCGGGGTGGCTATAGACAACAGTCGAAATATGATTCCGGTTGAGCTTGCCGTTAACATAACTGTCACCTCCTATCAATTCCACTATCGACTGCCGGAGCGCACCATCATTTTCCATCAGATATTTGGCGGCATCATCTGCATTAAACACAGGTATGCCGAGTGTTGCAAACACCCGGCATACGATTGATTTACCAGAACCGATACCACCTGTGACCCCGACCGCAATCTTCCTTCGAAAGACGGCATTACCCGGAGCCTCGTTATTGCTTGATGACAAAGGCATAAGCTCTTGATTTATTGTTCTCCGACTGCACCGGCGAACGGCAAAATACTACTTGGCAACTACTGCTGCAGAAGCTTCTGTCTTCTTGCGAGCTGCGGCCGTTAATTCCATCGATACTGCAGAACGCTCAATGGTCATAAAAGAACCACGACTAACTTCTATTTGTAGCGTTCCGTCCTCATTTACACGATTGATACGTGCATGAATGCCGGCTGTTGTCACTATCTTCTCATCAACGGTGATACTGTCAGCAAATTTCTTTTGCTCCTTTGCTTTTTTCGCTTGTGGACGTATCATAAAGAAATACATCACCACAAACATACCAACCATCAAAAAGATTGACATCATTCCACCACCTGCAGGTGCTGCCGCTTGCAAAAACAATGTTCCTGTACTTAATTGCATTTTTACTGTTTATATAATTAAAAATAAATTTTCCACTATTACTTTTCTTCTATGTCGGCCTGAATGTACAACATATGTATATTCCTGACTGTATTTGCCTGAATGGTTACTGCCTTTTCCTGATGCCCTTTTTTCCCCGCCGAATTGAATGTCACTTTCATTGTTGCCGACTGACCCGGTAATATCGGATCGTGCGGATAAGCAGCAACGGTACAACCACAAGAGGCAGAAGCAGAACTGATAACTAACGGCGTCTTGCCTGTATTAGAAAATGCGAACTCATACCCTGACACTTCCCCTTCATGCATCAAACCAAAGTTGTGCAACGTATCCTCGAATACCATTACAGGTTTTTCGGAGGCCGCAGCACCGTCAATACCATCTGCACTATGCGGATTGTTGACAATGCTGGTCGACAAATGCTTTTCTTCTGATGTTTCCTTGTTGCCGTCCCCGCATGCTGTCAAAGCAAATAACAAAAAAATCAAACTGCGTTTCATTCTCCTAATTACTTTATAATCAATATGAAAATTATATCTGATTTTGATTGTTTACACAAACTGAAACGCACCTTTATTTCCGCTTCTGCCGGTCTGTTTTCGTTACTCTATCCGCCTTAGTAAGGTCCTTCAGTATGTTATCCAATACTCCATTTACAAACTGTCCGCTTTGTGGCGTACTGTATTGCTTGCCAATATCAATATATTCGTTGATGGTTACCTTGGTAGGTATTGTAGGGAAATACAAAAACTCACATACCCCCATCTTCAACAAGAGCATATCTATAATCGCTACGCGCTCCTTATCCCAGTTTTTTAGTTTCGGAGTTATCAACTCCATACAGTACGCTTCTTTGTCTATTACAGCCAGCAATAAGTCATGTGCATATTCCTTTTTCTCGCCGGATAACAAACGGGAAAAGTCTGTTTTGTTTACACCGTTGCCTCTGAAAAAGTTCTGCATTAACATGATAATCAGCTCTCCATCATCTTCCCACCCCGGCAACTCGTCTACAAAATGTTCGATGGTTGCTTCGTCGGCTATTAATTGCTTTTCCCATAAGAATTGCAATATCGCCCTGTCATCGGCAGGGGTATGCTCTTTCAGGGCACTATAGGATAGGTATTCATCAGACTTCTGTAATTTCTGAAATGCTTTTTTTACAAACCCCTCATCAATAAAACGCTCAATCTTGTCGTCATTGATTTTTTGCTGCAAAGTGGCATTAGCCAACAACTGTGCGATAAAACTATTCTCCGAAATTCGTTTGTCAGCGTTACGGTCTTCAGCCGAGGGCAAGTATCTTGAAGCTCGCTGCCGGGCATCAATATCTGCATATTGGGCAATACGAATAATATGCAAAATGGTGGCGGTGAATAAGTCAAGCACCTGATTTAGTTTCTCATCAAGCACTCGTTCAGCACCTATTTTATTCCCCTGCGCTCCGTCGTCATGTGAAGAAAGCGTATAAAGTGTCTGCATCACTTTAACACGGATATTCCTGCGGCTTATCATATAGAAAAAGAACCAATTTTGAGGTGCAAAGGTACACAAAACAAAGCTTTAAAAGCTGTTAAATGCACGCACCTTTTTTATTAAATCAAGCCGTTTTGCGGCCCGTTAATTACTTGTACAAAAAAGCCGTCCCGCATAAACTACGCGGGACGGCAGCAATATCCTGAAATATAATTAAGCTAAAGCGCTGATTCTCTTTGCGATACCAGATTTAAGGTTGCCGGCTTTGTTCTTATGAATAACATTGCGCTTTGCAAGCTTATCAATCATGGAAGCTACTTTACCGAAATTTGCTTCTGCTTCCGTTTTATCGGTAGTAGCCAGCAAAGAACGAATAGCATTACGAGTAGTTTTTCCGTAGTAGCGATTACGATCACGGCGCTTTGCACTTTGACGAACGTCTTTCTTGGTTGCTTTATGATTAGCCATTAATTTTATTTTTTAAAGGACTGCAAAGGTAACAGATAATATTCGAAACCCAAAAATAAAATTATAACAAAATAAGAAAATTATCAAAAAATCGCCCTGACAGTTCAATCGCAGACCTATTTATTGAGATATCTTAACGACTGATAAGCATCTTTATTTCCTAAATCCGAAGCTTTCCTGAAGTCTTCAACGGCACGCAATGTATCGTTATTGCTGATATGCGCCAAACCCCGGTTAAAATATGCCAGCCCATCCGCATGGTCCATTTCTATCAACTTATTGTAGTCCATTATAGCACTTTCGTACCTACCTGTATATACATTAACCATTGCTCTGTTATAAAGTGGCTTTGTGAAGAACCTCGCTTTACGGATTGAACTACTAAAATCATCCAATGCCCCGGCGGTATCGCCACCCTGCCATCGCACCCACCCCCTATTGTTGTAGGCAGTTGCCATATTACTGTCCAGATTTATTGCACTATCCAGACTAGACTCTGCCAATACTTTATCGCCAATCTGAAAGTACGCCCAACCACGGTTATTATACGCAATTGCAGAGCCGGGGTTTAACTTAATCGCCTCATTATAATCGAGAATCGCATATACCGGTTGCTTCTGTGCCTCTCCCCTCCTTATAAACGTCTTTGCATAATATGGATTAATATCCAACGACTTGTCATACTGTTCCATTGCTTCACTATTCCGGCCATTATATACGTAGTAGTCGCCCCAATGGGTATACACAAGATAATTGTGATTGTTGCCCGGATTCTTTGCTACTATATCAGAAAATATCGTTTCTGTATTTTCCCAGGCACTTATCCGGTTATTGGTCAATACATAGAAAACAACAACAAAAATGCCACCCACCCAGATAAAAACGGTACGCGAACGCCCCTGCACCATAGAAAACACCTGTGCTATAATATAAAACAACCCAAAATACGACACATAAGTATACCGCTCTGATGCGTAGGCTGCTCCTACCGTCAACAGTTGCAACATTACCGAAATACTTATCAGGAAGAATAAACCACCAAATCTGGCTTCTTTTTGCCATGGGCTTTTTCTGTTTATCAGCCAAAATACAAACACCAAAATCGGGACAGACGCATAAAAAAGCCAGGGTAAAATGTCTTCATTCGAATTTGGAAAGTAATGTATAGCTGAAAGCGGATAGGGCACTATCAACTTCTCAAAATAAAATGCAAGCCCACCGGTAAAAATCAAAATCCTGTTTAGCAGACCATATTCCAGCGTCACATCGTTTAATGCGCCACCGGCTTTTTGGGACATTATCGCTAATATGCCGAACAGAATGGACAATAAAAAGAACGGGAGCTTCTCCCCTATTACCCCGGCCGTTAGCTTACGTCCGCGATACCAGTCTATCAACAATAGTAAAACGGGCAATGTTACCGCCGCCGATTTTGAGAACAATGCCGTCAGAAAAAACAATCCGGATAACACCAGATGCTTCCTACGAAGTCCCAAATCGACATACCGCAAATAATACAGGAGCGACAAAAAATAAAACAGGGCACACAACAGTCCTTTTCGCTCTGAAATCCAGGCTACCGACTCAACATGCATCGGGTGAATAGCAAAAAGGACCGCGACAATAGCACCTGCAAGCGTTTTGCCACTAAGCCTGGTAGCCAACCGGTACACCAACCACGTATTTATCAGATGAAGTACAACATTGAACAGGTGGTATGGCACCGGATTAAACTCAAACAAACGATACTCCAGCCAAAAAGTAAGTGTCGTTAGTGGGTGATAGTTGTATTCGTAAAAGGAAGTAAATATTTCTTTAAGACCGGAGAAAGTAAAATCGCGCAAAAACGGATTCTTAAGCAAATACATGTCGTCATCAATGTGTACAATTCCATTTTGCAATGCTCTTATGTAAACCGCTGCCGTCAGGAAAAGGATAACAACAATTGTGTACTTCGAAACTTTGCCATTAACGGCAGCTACCTGCTGTTGCTCAGTTGCCTGATGCATTTGTTCCTTTTGCCCCTTTCGCTTTTTATTTGCCGTCATAGTCTACGCTTTACACATCAAACAAACATCTATTTCTTTATGGAAATCAAATAGTCATCAGAAAAATTGATATTAAATCCTTTTTGCCATTTTATCTGCTGCCAATCACTGCCCGGGCGTATAGTGGTTGTGTACTTTCCCGAGCTAACCTGTATCGGCAATGAAAAACCGGGTACTACTTCCTCAAATCTGAAATGGAGCTGCTCATCCTTTATGTAATACGCCAGCACCGGTAAGTTTTTTCTACGGAGATATTGCTCAAAGAAAGCATCCAGTTTCAACCCTGTCTTTTTCGAAATATATCGCTCAACTTCGGCAGTCGTCACAATTCCATGATAAAACTCCTGACCCAACCCGCGCAACATCTGTCTGAATTTTTCGTCACCCGACATTGCGCGTATCATGTGCATGATGGCAGCCCCCTTCTCATAAATATCTCCTGAGCCACCTGCGTTAACACCATAATCATCTATCAGCGGAGCTCTGTTTTCAATATTAGTTCGCAACCCTTTACTGTATTTAATTCCGCTCTCCCTGCCAAGCAAACACTCCGTAAAAAGCGACTCTGAATACGACGTTATCCCTTCATGAATCCAGTTATCTGCCATATCGCCTGCTGTAACATTGTTACCAAACCACTCATGGCCACTCTCGTGAATAATGATGTAGTCCCATGCCAGACCCTTACCTGTTTCTGAGCGGTCTTTGCCTTTATACCCCATCTGATATTTGTTGCCATATGCGATAGCACTCTGATGCTCCATGCCCAGGTACGGAGCTTCTACGAGCTTATACCCATCTTCATAAAACGGATATGGTCCCATCCAGTACTCAAAACACCGTAACATATTTTTTACCACTGCAAAGTGTTCCCGGGCTCTCTTTTCATTGTATTTAAGGGCGTAATAGTCAATGTTCAGACGTCCCTTTTCACCCATGAGCGTATCTGACCAATGCGCATAATCTCCTATATAAAAAGTAACATCGTAGTTGTTGATGGGGTTCTTAACTTCCCAATAGTAGGTAACATTACCATCACGCCGGGAGGAGCTCACTAATCGACCATTACCTATAGCCTGAAGTGTGTCCGGCACAGTGTACTCCATACGCATCCCGTTGTCCGGCTCGTCCCACTGAGCATCCTTACATGGCCACCATACGCTGGCTCCAAGTCCCTGACATGACACCGCGTCCCACTCGTTACCCAAGCTATCCTTACCCCAACTTACACCTCCGTCCCAGGGTGGATTTTTGGCACTTCTGGGCACACCGTGATAATATAACACTACTGAATAAACACTATCCTTCGCCATCGTATGAAACGGATACTCCACCCACCATACATTACCCTCTTGGGTAATTCTTGCCTTCTTTAACACAGGTGACATCAGAGAAGGTGTCACCATTACGCTATCCAGCACCAGCGGCTTTTGTAAATCTATTTGCATGCTGTCTGTTGCATTGCCGGTAACTTCAAAAAACAGCTGGTTGCGCCCGGCAACTGAATGTTGCAACAAATCAAAGTCAACTGAAAGGTGATAGCGTTTCACATCCCACCAACTTCTTCCGCTTCCGTTGGATCCACGCAAAGTATCGGCATGTGTATAAGCAGATACCGAACCCGGCACAAAATTCATAAATACCAAAACTGCGGCAATTATATACCTGAACATGTCGCAATATACTCCGATAACAATAAATACACCATTCTGCGGGGTGGATTTTCTAAGGGATATGCAACAAAACACCAGCTACCAAAAACAAAAATGGTACTTGCTGATGCAAATACCATTTTGAAAAACTTGAGATTAATCCTAAAAACTACTGGATACTTACTAGCTCTACATCAAAAATCAACACCGAGTTTGGTTTTATAGCCGGTGCAGGACTTTGAGGTCCGTATGCTAACCCGGAAGGAATGAAAAAAGTTGCTTTACTTCCAATATTCAGCAATTGCACACCTTCGTCCCAACCACGTATAACACGACCGGCACCAAGCGGAAATTCGAACGGTTGCACATGCTTGAATTTAGGGTCGATATTTGAGTCAAATACGGTACCATCCAAGGTATACCCTGTATAGTTCATCGAAACTTTCTTTCCCTTAGCAGCATTGTCTCCAAGCCCTTTTTGAGAAATACTATAGTACAACCCGGATTCAGTCTTCGTGGCTTTGATGTCATTCTTTTTCAGATAATCCTGAATCAGCTTGTCATCTATTTTCGCCTGCTCAGCAGGAGCCAACTGAGGCTGGTTTCCCGCAACGGCAGGAGCGTCTTCGATATCCAGCAACTCTACTTCAAATATCAAAATTGAGTTTGGTGGAATCTGCGGACTTCTGTCCTGAGCACCGTAGGCAAGTGTGGAAGGAATATAAAGTTTCCCTTTGCCACCTTTGCTAAACAGCAACATACCTTCGTCCCAACCCTTTATGACATTACCCTTACCGATAACTACAGAAAAAGGAGTCGGGTGTTTGAAAGCACTATCGGTATTTGAATCGAACACAGTACCATCAAGCAACATTCCAGTATAATTAACTGTCAATTTCTGACCAGCCTTTGCCTTTTCACCGGTTCCCTTGTTACTAACAGTATAGTACAGGCCAGACTCAGTTTTGGTTGCCTTGATTTTGTTTTTCGAAAAATACTTCTTCAGTAGTTTTTCATCAATAGCACCCTGCTTGGCAGTTTGGGCTGCCTGATATTTGGCCTCCTCTTCTTCCGTACGGACACTTACTGCCTGTATCTCATAAATCATCATTTCCACTTCGCCCAACTTAGACTGCGGGGGAACATTGCCCGCCTTCCGCATCAGGTCCATAGGCACATGAAACACAGCGCTATCACCGGCTACCAACAGCATAAAGCCTTCCATCATATCTCCTTCATACTTTGTAGGAGCAATCTTCACCGGAACAGGGCTTGTAGCACTAAACATTTTACGCGAGTCAAATGTCAGGCTATCATCCATGTAAACATGAATGTACAGCTCCATATGATCTCCCACCGCAGCACGTTTTTTACCGTCGCCATGTTTAATAATCTTGTATTCTATACCACTTGGCAGCACAGTAAATCCATCTTTGGTTTTCTTGCCATCATTCTGGGCGTCAGCGGTACCAACCATACCGACTGCCAACAACATGGGGAGCAGGGCTTTTCTTAATATCAACTTCATTTATAAAATTAATGTTTACGTAAATACAAAATTTTCAAAAGGCGCGAAGCCTGGCACTCTACTTATTAGGTGATGCTTCCACATTAGTGATCTCCACATCAAACATCATTACTGCGTTAGCAGGAATGTTAGGGTTAGGACTATTAGGTCCGTAAGCCAGTGGAGAAGGAATATAAAGTGTTGCTTTTGCACCTTTCTTCAGCAGCATTGCACCTTCATCCATTCCGGGAATCATCTGCCCCATACCTACAGGGAACACTAGTGGCTCAGATTTTCCACCTCTTTTTGCAAGAATCTCAGGGTCAACGTTTGAATCAAATATTGTACCGTCAAGTAATTTACCGGTATACATCATACTCACCGTCTGCCCTTTCTGAATCTGAGCACCTGAACCCGCTTTCTGGATAGTATAGTACAAGCCAGATGCAGTCTTCTGAGGATGAATATTGTTTTTAGCGAAGTAATCCTGAAGTATCTGGTCGTCAATCGGAGCCTGTTGGGCTTTCTGCTCTTCCATTTTCTTCATTTCTTCTTCCTGTAGCGCCTGCATCTTCTTGTTATACTCCTCTTCTGACTGAATAGATACAACAGATAAGTTCAATACGATCTTGTTTCCGGGCTTCAACCACTCCGGCGTACGGCTCAGCTGATCTTCAGGAATAGTCTTTAATATAGAATCGCAAGACACATTTAACACCGCGCTATCACCTTCCGACATAAACGGTAAAACCGCCTGCCATTGTCCGCTGGCAACAAATGAGTCAACACGCATTGCACCCGGCCTACCTTGCTTCCAAGTATCATTGAGCACCATTGTGTCTACTTTGGCAATCAGGTGAAACTCTACTATCTCACCGACTTCCGGAGTCTTACCCTCTACATCTTTTGCAATCTTGTATTCAAATCCATTTAATGGCTTGAACGTACCGCCATCACTACTGCCACCTTCGCTTTTACTGTTGCATGCAGAAAACCCTAATGTTGCTGCGCCCAGTAACGCAATTGATATTATCCTCGTTGTCATGTTTGCTTTTTTTCTGATTTTAGTTATTATGTTATTAGTTATGTAATTATTGGGGGTGAATATCCGACAAAATTTTCTTAAAATATAAAATTGTTTCATCAAAACTAGATTTTGACCTGCCTCCGGATGCGTTGAAATGACCGCCACCTTCAAAATAAGTCCGGGCAAACTTACTTACATCGAAGTCTCCTTTACTTCTGAACGACATTTTCACTTCGTCTCCACGCTCTGTAATTAATGTTGCAAACCTGATGCCGGCAATGCTAAGCGGGTAATTTACCAACCCCTCAGTATCGCCATTACGCACATTAAACAGATTCATATCCTTTCGGGACAAGCGAATTAATGCAGCATTGTACTTATGGAATATTTCCATACGCTCAATTAATACGTATCCCAAAAACCGCATTCTGCTCTCACTCCAGGAGTCATAAACCGCCTGATGGATGGTAGTATGGTCGATATTCCTCGTCAACAAATCAGCCACCATCAAATGGACACTGGCAGTAGTAGCCGGAAACTTAAACGAACCGGTATCCGTCATAACACCTGTATACAGGCACTTGCCAATGTCGGAATTAATCATAGTGTTATCGCCACACAAATTTATGTAATCGTATACCATTTCGCAGGTACTGCTCTTATCTGGCATACTCATCCCATAATCCCAAACGTCCTTCGGAAAGAGATGATGGTCAATCAAAATCTTGGGCTGCGTAGCATCTGCCAATGGTTGCTCAATGTGCTTGGTCCTGCTAAAGTCATTGAAGTCAAGACAAAATACCACATCAGACTGCTTTAGTAATTTATCTGCCAAATCACCTTGTTGCTCGTAGTTAAGCAACTTATCCGTCCCCGGCATCCATCTTAGAAAATCTGGAACCTCGCTCGGCGAAACTGCCGTAACAGAATGACCCTTTGCTGTTAGGTAATGATACAAACCCAACATACTACCTATTGCATCGCCATCCGGCTTGTGATGGGTAGTAATAAAAACCTTGGCCGGCGCTTGTAATAAGGGATGCGATTCTTGTATGGGCAACATATCTTTTAATTCCGTTGTCAACAACATTGCGACAAATAAACGGCATGCAAAAATATGGTTTCCGCTTGTTCTGCCAAATGTAAAATGTTAAAAATGAAAAATATAATCAAGTATTATAGATTACAGGCATTACGCCGCCTGAATAAACCATTTTTCTCAAGTTCTCATTCAACTTATTCTTTTTTTAACGATTACATTTTAATCAGCATTACTTTTTGATTTAACTTGCGCTCTCAAATAAATAAACATGTCTAATCGTACATTTACAATGATCAAACCGGACGCGGTAAAGGCCGGAAACATCGGAAATATTCTTCAGATGATAAATGCCGCAGGTTTCAGAATAGTAGCAATGAAATATTTGCAAATCAGCAAAGAACAAGCAGAAAAGTTCTATGAAGTACACGCAGAACGCCCCTTCTACGGCGAACTGACTTCGTTTATGAGCAGCGGACCAATCGTGGCTGCAATACTTGAAAAAGACAATGCAGTAGCTGACTTTAGAGCACTTATAGGTGCTACTAACCCAGCCGATGCCGCAGAAGGCACCATCCGTAAGAAATATGCTGCATCTGTAGGAGAGAATGCAGTACACGGTTCTGATAGCGACGAAAACGCAGCAATTGAAGGTAACTTCTACTTCAGCGCTCTGGAAAGATTCTAAATATCCTCACTTTTCATATTAATACGCCTCTGAGAAAAACGCTCAGAGGCGTTTTTTTTAACCGTCTTTTCGTTCTGACATTTTGAAGACAGTTTTATACGATTACCTTCTACCTCCACAATATGATTGGTGAACGAAAAAAACTTACACACAGACATTTCCCGATTGTCCACTATTGTTACACGTCAAAATCTCGGTCGAAATAAAGAAAGCCGATAATTGAAAAATTGCAGGAAACGCATTCGAAACGCAACGCAAGCGACCACCCTTCGGCACCTCTCCGGGATGCAAATGGAGATGCTGAATTAATTTTGCACCGACCCCAATCCTGCGACGAGGTGCGACCTTAATTTCTATATCTTTATTAATCTGAAAAAAATAAGTGCCATATACATCAATGCCTACAAAGGTCTATCACCCGCTACCTGGTGGCTGACGGTCGTGCATTTCATTAATCGCTCCGGCACTATGGTATTGCCCTTTATGACGCTTTACCTAACTCAAAAACTGGGCTACAGTATCAGTCGGGCAAGTCTGGTGATGTCCATTTACGGAGCAGGAGCCATATGTGGAGGTATAGTGGGAGGTAAGCTCTCGGATAGATTCGGGTTCTACAACATTCAGTTGCTGGCGCTCATATTCGGAGGTACAATGTTCATTACTCTGGGGCAGGTCCGTTCTTTTACAGCTATTACAGGCTGCACCTTTATACTTGCGTTAGTCAATGAGTCGTTTCGTCCTGCAAACGCGGTAGCCATAGCTCACTACAGCAACGAGAAAAACAAAACCAGAGGGTTTGCCCTTAGTAGATTGGCTACCAACCTCGGCTGGTCAGCGGGAGGTGCATTAGGCGGCTTTTTTGCATCTCATAGCGACCATCTCCTTTTCTGGGTTGATGGATTAACAAGTATCACCGCTGCATTACTACTACGAGCAGTCCTGTCGCCATCTAGAAATGCGGCAACGCCAACCGGCAAAAAAACAACCCAACAACTTCCGCCAAAACAATCTGCATACAGAGACAAACCCTACCTGGCATTTATTGTGCTAACAGCACTTTTCGGGATATGCTTCTTCCAGTTATTCGCAACTGTACCAGTGTATTTCAAGGAAAACCTGAGACTAACAGCTTTCACCATCGGTTCAGTTTTTGCGTTCAACGGACTTGTAATTTCTCTTGTAGAAATGCCACTTGTATACAAGCTGGAACAAAGAAACAAGTATATGCAATATATATTCGTCGGCACACTTCTATGCGGACTTTCATTCATTGTCCTCAACCTCGTGCCGGGCACAATATCCACAGCAATGGTATTCATATCTATAGTCACTTTTGGTGAAATGTTGGCGCTACCATTTATGAACACATTCTGGATAAACCGAACAACCACTAACAACAGGGGGCAATATGCAGGGCTATTTACCGTAGCATGGTCAGTAGCACAAGTAATAGGCCCTTATTCCGGTGGACAAATCGCGGAACATCTCAGCTACGTTTCTTTATGGTGGATTATTGGAAGCACTTGTCTTCTGTGTGCATTGGGGTACAAGTGGTTACAGCTAAGGGCTCTTCCCGACAACTAACCTACATAACTTTCCAAAAGCCGACGGTCGTTCTTATACACGCTGAATTGACTTGACAACGAGCAACAACTTAGATATGTAGGCTTCCCCAAAGTTCGATTGTTCATAATTAGAGAATATTCTTAAATTTAAACAACAAACGATGAAAAAGTCAAGATTTAGCGAAGTCCAGATTGTGGGCATTATCAAGAAGCAGGAAAGT
>JAUHYD010000035.1 GCA_030426665.1 Bacteroidia bacterium
CACTTTCCTGCTTCTTGATAATGCCCACAATCTGGACTTCGCTAAATCTTGACTTTTTCATCGTTTGTTGTTTAAATTTAAGAATATTCTCTAATTATGAACAATCGAACTTTGGGGAAGCCTACAAGCTACATTGCCATTTTCTATGGATTGCACTTTTCTTGATGGCACTGCTTCTCTTCATTATACTTACGACTGTGATGACAAGTTAATTTATAAGGAGTTGATTGATATGAACTTTCAAAACTTCATATTGATGACTGCCTCGATATATGAGAATGTTGTTTCCTTAGGTGAAATGATTCTTAAGAAAGTAATAATCCACACAAAAGAAAAGCCGCCAATTAGTGCACCGCTCCAAGACTATTTAAACTTTTTAAAAATACTAATCAGTTTGGGGTACCGAAGCAACGATGAATTAAACCGTTGTATAACAACATTTACCCCATACTTTCAATCTCACCTGGCAACAATTAACCTATTACGGAATCGATTTATTCACGGCTATTCCATCAACCTAATTTCGGATGGGTTTAACTACAAAATCTCGAACTATGCTCAAAATGCATTTACTCCCGCATCGCCAGAATTGAATATCGATATATTTACTCTGAAAATATTGAATAATACAAGAGAGTTTATCAAGGCATTTTACACAGCGTTGGAGCGAACTACCCGTCACTATCGCAAATCTATACCCGCATAATCTATCTAATATAAGACCAGTTTGGACTTATATTCTGCGAGCGTCGCACTCATCTTATTTTCAGCAAGCGTTACAGTTGAAGTTAACCCCGCAAACGATTCTAAGAATGTGGATATCTGACCCTGTAGCCACACATTTCGGCGTGATTTTTGATATATTCATCACTATAACCCTAACCCCATTACTATGCCATTCACTAAAACAGTATTACCCGAAAATCTAACCCATTGCAACGGAAAAAGTTGCCTTACCACTAGCAACAAGTGCGCAAAAAGTGCGCAATTTTACGAGCAAAAATTCGTACAACTTTCTGACTATCAGTATATTACCAAAACAACAGAATACCAACGGAAAATTGCGCAATTTCTCATCGAAACCGACTGAAAGACAATCACACGCCTAACACGGAAGCAACCCGATATCATCCCCATTTCCAAATTCCCAATCTACCAATCCCCACCTACAATGAGTAACAGATGTCTCCTGCCGTTGACATGACAAAAGAGGAACCAGATATCATCCCCATTTCCAAATTCCCAATTTACTAATCCCCCACCTACAAATTGTATTACTTTTGCAGGCACCACCAATTAGTGGCAAATGTTGAAATAATGAGCGACACAATTTATATTTACGATAAGCTATTTGACTTTACACGCAGCGTATTCACAAAGATGGGTTGTAGCGCAGCCGATGCCAAGCTGGCAACAGAAGTGTTGCTTTCGGCAGATATGCGGGGCATTGACAGTCATGGCGTTGCCCGCCTTTCAGGATATGTGCGACTGTGGGAGGCCAAGCGAATAAATGCGCAGCCAAATATCAGAATCGTTCATGAAACACCATCTACGGCCGTTGTCGATGGAGACGCAGGATTAGGTTTGGTTGTGGCTCCCTATGCAATGAACATTGCTATGGAGAAAGCAGAAAAAGTAGGGACAGGATGGGTAAGTGTCCGCAATAGCAATCACTTCGGCATTGCCGGTTACCATGCCATGATGGCACTACGACAGGACATGATAGGGATTAGCATGACCAATGCCAGTGCATTGGTTGCGCCTACCTTTTCTGTGGAACGAATGCTTGGCACCAACCCGATAGCCGTAGCGATACCTGCCGACAAGCAACCACCCTTTGTAGCTGACTTTGCTACAACTACTGCCGCCAATGGCAAACTGGAGATACTACAACGAAAAAATGCCGCTGCACCACTTGGCTGGGTACAGACGCATGACGGGGATGCATCTACAAACGCATCAGAATTGAAGAATAACGGGGCATTACTACCCCTTGGCAGCGACAGAGACCATGGCAGCCACAAAGGATATGCATTGGGCAGCATTGTCGATATTTTTTCTGCCGTGCTAAGTGGAGCCAGTTACGGTCCCTGGGCGCCACCCTTCCCCGCCTATGTTCCAATGCCTAGCAATATGCCCGGCGAGGGACTTGGTCACTTCTTCGGTGCAATGAGAACAGACGCTTTCCGACCAAAGCAAGAGTTCAAGGAACACATGGACAACTGGATTACCCGCTTCCGACAAGCGACGCCGGTACCGGACCAACAAGAAGTCTTGATACCCGGCGACCCGGAACGGAGGATGGAGGAAGAAAGAGCAAAAAACGGAATTCCGGTAGTGAATAGCGTTGTAGCGGATATAAAAGCCGTTGCCGATAAAATGGGTATAGATTATGCATCTTTACATTCCTGAAAGACCCTATGAAATTGTACCTTGCTGTTAAAAGCGAGAGACATGAGAATTCCCGGAATATTAGCATGCTTACTGATACCTGCGTTTTCCCTGGGACAGGAGACTGCCCTTCCGGATTATCCGAAAGGCTACTTCAGAAACCCACTTGACATACCAATAGTACTCGCAGGTAACTTTGGGGAATGCAGATGGGGACACTTCCATAGCGGGCTTGACATAAAGACAGAAAGCAAAGAAAACATGCGGGTGCATGCAGCAGCAGCCGGCTATATATCCCGCATCAAAACAGAAAAAGGTGGATTTGGTCATGCTATTTATATTGCCCACCCCAATGGCTTTACAACACTGTATGCGCACCTCAATGACTTTGCTCCATTCCTTCAGAAATACCTGAGAGAGCAGCAATATGCCAGACAGCGTTGGAACCTGGATATCAGCTTCCCTGCAAATAAATTCCCTGTCAGCAAGGGGCAGTTTATCGCAAAATCGGGCAATACAGGTGGCTCTACAGCGCCACACCTGCACTTTGAGATTAGAGACACCAAAACACAACACCCGTTGAATCCGCAATTCTTCGGATTTGAAATAAATGACAACATCCCGCCATTAATGAGGGAAGTGGTATTCTATAAAGGAAATACTTATGACCGAAATAATGTGGCTTATAAACTCAGAAAACGGGGAGACGAATACAAGCCTGCTACTTCCGACAGACGTGGGTTCTCTGCTTCCGGTGACACAATTGAGGTGCCTGCCGGAATGATAGGAGTAGGCATCAACACCGACGACCACATGAACGGAAGCACCAACACTATTACATTCGCTACCGCACAGCTGCTGCTCGATGACAAAGTTCAGACTACCGTTACATTAGACGACATCGGGTACAATGTCTCACGTTACATTCACGGCTATGTAGACTTCTATGCAAAGGAAGAGGATAATAAATGGGTACAATGCCTCTTTAAGCTACCGGGCAACAGGTTGAGCTCCATATTCACAACGCTAAATGAAAATGACGGTCGGTTAGACTTGCAACCAAATGACATACACAAAGTAAGTGTGGTACTTACAGACGATAATGGCAATGTAAGCACGACCTCCTTTTATGTAAAACCAATACAAGCTGCCGACGAGCAAACCGACAACACGGAAAACTGCACCCCATTTTATGCCGGCAAGGTCAATAAATACAGCGACCCTAATATTGCTTTTACAATCGGGACCAGACTATTATACGACGACATTTGCTTTTCCTTCGACGCCTTACCTGACTCCGATGCGTTATCAGACAGGTACCGACTTCACTACCCCTACGTACCATTGCACAGGTACTTTCCGTTATTTATTAAACCAAAAAAAACAATCCCTCTTGACCTGCGTAATAAAGTAATACTAAAGTACTCCGACGGAAAGAATGAAAATGCAGAAGCAACACATTATACAGAAAAAGGAATGTACAAAACCAGAGTACGCAATTTTGGGTACTACTGGTTAGCTATTGACACGACCGCTCCGTCAATTACATCGCATCAGAAACAAGGGGCAAACCTAAGCAATGCGAAACGTCTGTCCTTTACTATAAAAGACGACCTGACATCGGTAAAAAGCTACAGAGGAATGCTTGATGGAGAATGGCTGTGCATAGAGCAACATCGAAACAATTTCTTTTATGAGTTTGATGAACATTGCCCGAAGGGAAAACATCAGCTTATCTTGACCGCCAAAGACGAAAATGGCAACGAGTCTGAGTATGTACTTAATTTCTCCAGATAATTTGTGAGAAAAAAACTACTCCGTTAATTTTTGGTAAATCGCAAAATCATTGCCGCAATCGGCAAAGTATTTGTAACCCTTTGCGGGCAATGCGTTGGGGAATGGGCGATCGGCTATCTTAATCAGATAATCAGCATCGCTTGAAATACAACGCGAAACAATGTAATGCTGCTTTCTGCACATATAATAAAAGTAAAAGGCATCATCTGAAAAAGTAACGGAGCTTCCCTCCGGCAGTTTAGCAAGACCGGCCTTTTGTTCCTCGTAAACACTATTAGTATTGTACCCGTACAAAACCCAGTCAACCCGCTCCCTATTAAACACAAGTAGGTAACCACCATACAGCAATACTATTGCAGAGAACATAACAACTAATACACGCTGACCCGGAAAACCCTTCACCCGCGCACCCAACCGACACAATAAATTATAAACACAGTAAACACTGCAAAATACACTTATACTAAGCTGGATAAGTATTGTTCTGTGAAACGAGATACGACGGATGTAAAGACTATACA
The DNA here is from genome assembly GCA_030426665.1 of Bacteroidia bacterium. Taxonomy (GTDB): domain Bacteria; phylum Bacteroidota; class Bacteroidia; order Chitinophagales; family Chitinophagaceae; genus Nemorincola. The sequence goes on from JAUHYD010000035.1 coordinate 4,710, forward strand.
ATATAAACGCAACCCATGTTGCTATGAAATACCCACCAATGAGTTTTAGTTTTCGGTCTTTACTAAAAACAAACGTAATCGGTAAAAAGAACAACAGATAACTTACCGACCTCCCAAATGCGTTGGCATCTGCTGAAAAACAATCCCGAATGAACACATCAAATGCTTGTGTAAAAATCGGGATGAAGTCCCCGACACTATCTGTCATTGGCTTCACCCAACTATTATCTGTAAATGAAGCCAAACCGGAAAAGCATAAAGCCGGTAAGTAAAATAGAAACACTGCGGATGCGAGCACAACCTGACATTTCAGATAACTTACGTCTACCCGTCGCCGAACAAAACTAACAACAGAAGTAAAAATCAACTGCCCTATATAGAGAAACAAAAAACTGGGTATCAAAGCAAAACCAATGGTGTTAAACAATGTATTGGTGTACAACAAACTTGTCTTTTTACCATTAACCGTATAGGCTACCAAACTTACCGAAGACAACCAACCGCAAAGTAGCTGTAACTCATAGCCCCTTGCCTGTGTGGCAAAGCCCAACGTATGAAATTGAAAGGCGACAGGTATAACAGCAATAAACGCTACGTACCGGTTCAATTGGAGCATTCTGCTTGCCCAATAAACAGAAAAGGCCGTCAATAAATAACCTAATACCGATAGTAGCCTACCGGACAAAACCATATCTCCATACCAACCAAAGCAGGCACCATTAAGCAGATTGAACGCTATATGATTGTTGGGGAGCATGTAATATGTAAGCGTTCTGAAAAGGGGCTCCTCAGCACAATTAACAGCTGAAAACACTTCATCATATGCCGGTGCCATTAAGCCCCATTCCCACACCGAAACCATTATACATAGCAGCAAGAGCAACAATGACATCCATATATCGCCCCGATTTACCGAAACAAAAAATAATTCTTTCCTGGTAGCGGTCGCCTTCCATGCCCTGCCAACAAGAAACAAAAACACCAATGCTACGAGAAATCCAAAACCGGCAAAAACATTACCCTGTGTTTTAACCGATGGACTGAAAAACCGGGTACGCCACTCCGACTGATGATAAAAACATGCTCCGTCATCCAAATACCAATTAACCAGACTAGAGTAATCTGTCAACAAGTAAAACACAGAAAAGCACAATAATGAAACCAACAATATCGCAATCATCCCCAATACAACCTTTTGTATTGCAGTCGGCACAACCATTTTTATTGTCTGAATTGCCATTTGAGATTTAGATATTGGGTTTCGTCTTCAGGCGTAATAAAAATCATGAAATTCAAGTCCGGACACCAGCGACAGTAATTTAAATCCATGCAGGTAGTACCCTACTTCTTTATACCTTCATTTTATTCATTGCCTCTACTCGGCGCTTTGCCCGGTAAATTTCTCCATTGTTACAGACGTACCGGAACTAATTCCTTCCGACTTAACTACATTACGTACCGTCATCAATAAAATTCTAAAATCGAGTACAAAGCTGATATTATTCACATACCACACATCATATTCAAACTTTTTGTTCCAGCTGATTGCATTTCGACCATTTACCTGAGCCCAACCGGTAATTCCCGGCCGCACATCATGCCTGTGCTTTTGAACATCATTGTATAGAGGTAAGTATTCTTCCAAAAGTGGCCGGGGGCCTACGATGCTCATGTCACCCAAAATAACGTTAAGCAATTGAGGCACTTCATCCAGAGACGTCTTCCTTACAAACTGCCCTATGGGAGTTAAACGCTGCGCATCCGGCAAAAGTTCGCCAGTCGCATCGCGCTTGTCGTTCATCGTCTTGAACTTAATAACCCTGAAAATCTTCCCATTCTTTCCGGGTCTTCGCTGGAGAAAAAACGGTTTGCCCGAATTGGCAAACGCCAAACAAATAACAACAATAATAAATATGGGAGATAGAATCAAGAAAAAAGACAATGCAACTACCAAATCAGCAAGCGGCTTGATAAAATGAACATATAGACTACGTGAAAAAGTTGTTTGCATGTTGTTTCTTGCTGCTCGCTAAGGTAATCAATCGGTACGAATTTGCCTGACAATCGTAAAGATGCCTATTTACTATTACCTCCGTAACAAAAACATTATATCGCAAAAAACATCGGGAGCGAGCCGAAAAATATAGGACAAAATATTTGTTCGTATATGTAAATATTGGTACCTTCGCACTCCAAATATTTAAAAGAAGACAACAATATGCTTATAATTGATTCTAAAGATTGCGAAAACATTGACAAAGCGCTGAAAAAGTACAAAAAGAAGTACGAAAAATCACGCACACTTAACCAGCTTCGCGACAGACAAGCATTCACAAAGCCATCTATCCGCAAGCGGACCCAGACGTTGAAGGCTATTTACCGTCTGAAGATGGAGAATGGCGATCTTGACAAATAAGAAATAGTTAATGTTTTAGTAACACATCGAACAGATGTGTTTTAAAAATAAATTTGTACCCGCAATTGTAATTTATTAAATTTACAATTGCGGGTTAACTATGTTTGACAACCATCTGATAGACTTTCTGCAGTATCTCAAACTTGAGAAACGATACTCTCCTCATACGCACATGGCGTACAAAAGAGATATGGAATCATTCATAGGTTATTTGGCTCAGGAGTATGCCATTAATGAGGTACAACTTGTTTCTCATTTTCATATCCGGGGATGGCTGGCAACACTTAAGGAAAGCAACATTTCAGCCCGAACGCTCAACAGGAAACTATCTAGTCTTAGCGCTTTCTATAAATTTTTACTGAAAAAAGGATTGGTAACCAAGAACCCAATCAGAAAATTGCATGCTCAACGCACTCCTGAGCGGCTGCCTGTATATCTTAAAGAGACAGAAACAGATTTCTTAGTAGATGAAATTGATTTCGGGAATGACTTCTCCGGATATACAGACAGGCTCATTTGTGAGTTGCTCTATGCTACCGGAATGCGACGCAACGAGCTTCAGGAACTAAGAGAAAAAGATGTAGAATGGGGAGGCAGCCAGATTAGAGTACTAGGCAAGGGCAATAAAGAAAGGCTTATTCCTGTTAGTAATAGTATCCTGGATACTTTGAGAGAATACCTGAACATGAAGCATCAACTTCCGGAATACAATGACAAGTATCTGCTGAACCTGTCTTCGGGAAAACCGCTATATGCCAACTACATTTACCGGATAGTCAGGAAGTATCTATCTATGTCAACAACGGTGAAAAAGAAGAGCCCCCATGTGTTGCGACACTCGTTCGCTACACACTTGTTAAACAATGGGGCAAACATTCAGGCTATAAAGGATCTGCTGGGTCACAGCAGCCTTGCCGCAACACAAATATATACTCACAATAATATTGACAAACTAAAAGAAATACACAAACACAATCATCCAAAAGGGTGATTGATTTTTAACAATAAAAGAATAGATTATGAATGTACAGATCCAGACAGTGCATTTCGATGCAGATGCGAAGTTGTTAGAGCATGTTAACGCAAAGATTGAGAAGTTAAACACATTTCATGACAAGATTATTTCTACAGAAATATACCTGAAGCTCGACAATAAATCGCATCAGGTACGTGATAAAGTTGCAGAGATTAAGGTTTATGTCCCTAAACACTCATACTTTGTGAAGCACCAAAGTAAGACTTTTGAGCAGTCATTTGACCTGGCTTTTGATTCTCTGGTAAATCAGGTGAAGCGTCAGAAACAAAAATTAATGGCACACACCTAGTTCCATAATATCGGGAACAGTAACCTTCCCTCATTCTTCATTATATAACAGAACAGGCTATCCTCTCGGATAGCCTGTTCTGTTATTAGGCAATTATGTTTTGCTACTATTGCTGAACTACGAAACGGAAAGTGCTGCGACTTCCGTCTGCTCCAACAACGTTCAACAGATACATACCGTTTGATATGTTGCTGCCCAATGTTACATCCTGAGAGATGCTGCCGTTTACTA
>JAUHYD010000006.1 GCA_030426665.1 Bacteroidia bacterium
AGCCCGCCATGGCCGATGGTACTGCACAACAATGCGGGAGAGTAGGTAGCCGCCATATTCATTTAAGCGTTCCGATTAACTTCGGAACGCTTTTTTTATGCCCATTTCGAACAAAGAAGCCTGCCTGTCGGCAGGCGGGTTAAGCCTCCCGCAGATATGCGGGACAGGCTCACCGATAGTTATCGGGATTCCGACTCGTACGAATCCTGCACTGCTCCGTTAATTTTTTTACGCGACATGCGATAGCGTCCTTGTCAATTTTAAATACGTACAAGATATAAATGTTTGCATGTTGCATTTTACTACTTTGAGTTCTGATTTGAATGGTTGCTGTCGTGCCTGCCCGTATGTATACAGGTTCGTTTATAATGTCTTCCTGCTTCGTATATGACATATTGCATTATGGTATCTTTCAATCTAATTAGTAAAATCGTTCATGCCTGTCGATTAATAGATTTTACTTGACCCTACCCACACATTTTCGACTTTTCAATAAAGCTGTTTATTGTAAATAAAATGATACCCAAACTGAAAATTTTAATTCAGTACATCGACTATCGTAATAGATTAATGTTTGGTTCAATACACTTTTATTATTAGGTTTGTTACTCAATACTCACTGGGTATAATGCTCGACAAACTAGCGAATAAATTTCGGCGAATAATTTCATCGAATCAAGTTTATCTAGCCGAAATAGACGGGCTAAGATTTATGTCTCTATTATGGGTGACATTATTTCATATTAAAGGTTATTTCCTCGCAAAGAGTAATATTACTTTTGCAGATGATCCGGATAGTTACTTCTTTCTGAATTGTTTTTTTTCAAATGGAGATCGCGCTGTGCAATTGTTTTTTGCAATCAGCGGATTTATATTGTGCGTTCCTTTTGCCAATCATTATCTGAATGGTACGAAGAAGATTAATCTTAAGCCTTATTATTTGCGGCGTGTAACCAGGCTTGAACCTCCCTATTTCATTGTAATGATATGTATTTTTCTGGCTCAATTGGTATTGCATGTCCACACATTTGATGTGCTTTTCCCTAGCTTGCTTGCATCACTCATTTACTCGCACAACTTAATTTTTCATACTACACCATTAGTTACGGTAGTTGCATGGACGCTTGAGATTGAAATTCAGTATTACATTATTGCGCCTTTAATGTTTAGAATATTAAAGTTAAGTAGAATTATTAGGCGGTTACTTTTGGTTGGTCTTATTGCGCTTTTTGTTGTGCTTCAGCATATGTACCCACCAGCGTTCCTCAGCTTATATGGCATGATACAGCACTTTCTGATTGGAATACTTATTGCTGACTTTTACGTAAGCGGGTTTGCTACTGACTTTTTTGCGAAAAAGCAAGTGGCGCTACTAGGAGCTGGTTTATTTTTAGCATTGTTTTTAATACCGGATAGAGAAACTTTTGGAGCGACAGAAAGGCTGTTATATGAGTTGTTTTTTCCTTTTTTGTTAGCTCTGTTTTTTTATACAGTCCTTAAAAATGATATAGTTAAGAAGGTATTTAGTTACAAGTTCGTCCCAATCATAGGTGGCATGTGTTATACTACTTATTTGATACACTATACGGTTATATCTATGATGGGAGCATTAACAACGAAAATAAAGATTACAGATTATTATGTACCTAATTTGCTGTTTCAGGTTGCTATATTACTCACACTTATCATGATGGTTGCATCAGTGTTCTTTTTGTATGTAGAACGCCCGTTCATGTCTAAGAAGTGGGTGGAAAAATTAATGAAGAAGTAAAAAAGCAATTTCTGTGGAATTATTCTAGGAAATGATTTATAGCTTTTTTTCGCATTCTGTTTAATAGCCTACTTTTTATGAATTCTTAACGAGCATAAAAAAGCTGTGATTTTCGGTTACTCTTAGTGGGTTAAACAATAGTTGTTTTTAAAAAAAACGGTTCATGTTCGTTTCGTAACTTTAATCCATGACCAGATATGTAGCATTTCTCCGGGCAATTAACGTTGGTGGTAGAGTAGTAAAGATGTCTGATCTAAAGGAACACCTTGCAATGCCGGGCTTTAAGAATATTGTTACGTATATCCAGAGTGGCAATGTTGTTTTTGACCATGCAAGTAGCGATAGAAATTTGCTTATCTCTAAGATAGAAGCAAAGCTTCAAAAAGTTTTAGGTTATGAGGTCAAAACAATACTCAAGACAATGCCCGATATAGAAGCGGTCATTAGTAACTGCCCTTTTAAAGACGTTTCTGAAGACAGTGGTTTGCATGTCACCTTTTTATCGTCCGAGCCGGAACACGGAGCAATTGAATTATTGATACCATTTAAGTCTGATAAGGAACAGTTAAGTCTCGTTGGTACAGAACTATATCTAAAGGTAAAGAAGGGTAGTTATGGCAACACAAAGCTGTCTAACGCCCTTTTAGAAAAAAAATTAAAAGTCTCGGCCACCACCCGCAATTGGGCAACTGTAAACAAGATGTTGGCTTTCGGATAGTAGAGCCCCTATTGGTTTTCTCTGCATGTATTTTCTTATGGAGGTCGATGTGGGAATTTGGACAATGCTCAAAATTTGAAAGAAAAAATTTTCTACAAAAAGAAAACCCACAACCAAAGGATGGTGTGGGCTTTCGATGTCGGTAGCTAACCATGCTTTTTCCGTAATCGCAGTATGAAGTATATGCTTAAAATTAGTAGCATACCATTGTTAGTTTTTAAAAGATAGGGTTCATGGTGGCTATCAACCTCTTATCAACTTTATACTAAGCTGCCTACATCAGGCTATTTTGTAATTATAATTTTTGTCCTGAATGTTTCTTTTTCAGATGCAATATTCAGAATGTACGTTCCGGGAGATAAATTGTTTACGTCACATGGCGTACTTGATGTGTTGTGCATTCTGAATTGTTTTAATGCCCTGCCCAACATATCTGACACAGTAATTGTAGCGGTTGTGTTTTCAGGGAGCTGTACCATAAAGGTTCCTTTGCTTGGGTTGGGTACTACACTATACCTTGTTTCTTTTTCAATAATTGTTGTTGCCGTTGGGCATGTGGTTACCGTAACTATCGTTGTTACGAAGCAACCGGTTGGAAACCCATAACCGATTGTCACTGTATCGGCGGATACTCCGGTAACCGTTCCTGATGCGTCTACAGATGCAGTTGCAGAATTTATACTTGCCCAAAAGCCCCCCGTAGTAGTTGAAGACAATGTTGTTGTAGCACCGACACAAACTGAAGCCAATCCGGTTATTGCTGCAGGGGTTGGGTTGATGGTTATGTTTAATGTGCCGGTATCACTAGCCGTAATATATGATATTGTGGCAGAGCCTGCCGCAACACCGGTAACTACACCGGCAGCATCTACAGTAGCATTAGCGGCGCTACTACTACTCCATGTCCCTCCCGTTGCCGATGGCGTTAAGCTGGTTGTATTGCCTTCACATAAGTTGGCACTTCCTGTTACAGTAAGAGGAGGGAGCGAAAGTTTGCGAATCCGATGATTTCCTTCGTCGGTCAGATAGATGTACCCGGCGGCGTCTGTGGTGACAGTTGGATTTTTGAAAGAAGCACTTGTTGCCGGTCCTCCGTCGCCGCCATACCCGTATGTGCCGTTCCCGGCTATTGTTGTAATAGTGCCGGTAGTACTTATTTTTCTGATACGATTATTCCAGCTGTCGGTAAGTAATATTTCGCCCGACGGGCTTATCCATATACTTAGCGGATGGCTTAGTCGTGCGGTTAAGGCTGATCCACCGTCTCCCGTAAATCCGGCAGGGCCGGTACCTGCTATTGTCGTTATGATGCCCGAAGAGGAAATGCGCCTTATTCTGTTGTTGTCGTTATCTGCAATATAAATTTCTCCGCTTGCTGCTACGAAAACATCTTTCGGCTTATTTAGGTCAGCGGCAGTTGCAGGCCCGAGGTCACCGCCAAATGTAGTTGCACCGGTACCGGCAATTGTTGTAATAATGCCGGTAGACACGGTGATTTTTCTTATTACATTGTTGTCTTCATCTGCGAAGTAAACATTGCCTGCAGCATCGGTATTTAGTCCGTTGGGTCGGTTTATCGTTGCTGCTGTCGCTGCTCCTCCATCTCCTGTGTATGAAGCTGTGCCGGTACCGGCAACTGTTGTTATGACACCCGAAGTGCTGATTTTCCTTATTCTGTTATTATTTCTGTCGGATACATAGATGTTGCCCGAAGTGTCAATGGCTAGTGCAATTGGGTTATTGAAGGTCGCGGCTGTCGCTGCTCCTCCATCTCCGCTGAACGAAGCTCCTCCGGCTCCGGCAATCGTAGTTATTACTCCCGATGCATCTATCTTTCGAATACGGTGACTGTTATATTCAACGATGTACATGTTGCCCGATGCATCAAACTTGCCACTGAGCGGATTCCGAAATTGGGCAGCAGTAGCCGGACCTCCATCGCCACTGGTACCTGCGACTCCTGTACCAGCTATTGTACTTATTGTTTGCCCGTCAGCATTGTTGCACACAAGCAACGTACTTGCAATTACAGAAAGGGAAACTATTGCTTTTGTCCAGATTGTACTTTTCATATCGAGATATTTTGTTGTAGTAACCAATATTGATACCTCGAAAGTCTGAACTTATTGAAAGCTCTTTAGTTTGAAATTCACGAAAGGGTTATTTCGGTTCATAAGTCGTACGTTTAATGCAAAACGACTTTATCATTGCCCCTGGAACAAAGATTACCTCCCGGTTACTTTATTAAGCTTTAACTGCTCTTCGAATTCGGATTTCCTGTCGCGGGATATGTAAACCACCTTGCCGTTATCCAACTGTAGCGAGGAGTCTGACTTATTGTATTTTTTTAGAAAATTGACATTGACGATAAAGGACCGATGCGACCGAAAGAAATTTGGGCGCTCATTTAGTATTTCTTCGAAGAATTTTATTTTTTTACTCACCAGTATTTTTGTGCCGTTCTTTAGCCAGACGTTTGTGTAGGCACCCTCCGCTTCAAGGAACACAATTTCTGGAACTTCAATAAATAATAGACCTTCTGCAACAGGAAGTGCAATTTTATTGAATTGTCCGGCCGCAAAGGAATCTTTTAAGTTCTCAAATTTGTGCTGCATTGTTTCAGTAGAGAGCATTTTTCCTGCTTTGTCAACTGCTATTTTCAACTTGTCAATGTCTACCGGTTTCAATAGATAGTCAACAGCTGATACTTCAAATGCCTTAAGTGCATATTCATTATAGGCTGTCACGAATACAATTTGAAAATCAATGTCCCGAAAAAACGAAAGCAATTCAAAACCATTGTATTCAGGCATTTCAATATCCAGAAACACCAGTTGTGGTCGCTTCTGATTAATACTCAACACACCATCAGGCACGTTTGCACAAGTTGCCACCACATTCACCTCAGGGCAATACTCTTCAATTAACAATTTGAGGGTATTTCTTGCTCTTTCCTCGTCATCAATAATTATTGCATTTATGTTGCCCATGCTCGTTAAAATCTTGTCGTAAAAATAACCCAAAAGTAGGCGAGGGACATGCAATTAGTCACTTCCAAATCATGAATGGTGGATTTCAGTTCATGATGATGCCTATATCAAGGGAATTTCTACCCTGACCTCTGTCCCCGACGGTAGATTATTTTCAAACAGGTCAATTATCGATAAAGTGATTTTTGTGCGTCGATTCAAATTTATTAGTGTCAATCTTTTTTCTGTAGCCTTAGTTGCAAATGATTGATGACGGAGCGGTGAACGTTTTTTAATTGCTGCTGATTTCTCTCGTCCGACACCGTTATCTGTAATTGTGCAAATTAACTTTTGGTCAGCGAGTATAAAGTTGATAGATACTGTTTTGTTTCCTTTTTTGTGTAACAGCCCATGTTTGATAGCATTTTCTACAAATGGTTGGATTATCATAGAGGGTACATAAATGTTGTGAGGTTCAATTTCGTCGGACAACGTAATATGATATTTAAAGTCGTTGCCGAATCGCAGTTGCTCTAACTCCAGATACAGATTGAGTATTTCTACTTCTTCGATAAGTTCAATTTCGTTGTGCTCTGAGGTATCCAGTATTTTACGCATCAATGAACTATACCTGCTTAAATAATAGTTGGTGCTTTTTATGTCTTTCTGTAATACCAAATCCTGAATGGAGTTAAGTGTATTATACATGAAGTGTGGGTTCATTTGCGCTTTCAGGGCAGTTAGTTGGGAGCTGGTTATTTGATTCAGTATTTCCGATTTCTTTTTTAAATTTCTTATTCGTTGTATAAATGCAAGTGCGACAACTGTAGATGCTAGCAAAGTGATTAGTGTATAAAACCACCATTGCTGCCAAATCGGTTCGGCAACTTCAATTATTGCACGAGCAGTATTTTCGGAAGGTATTCCATCTTCGTTTACCGACTTTACTTCAAATACAAATTTTCCCGCGGGCAAATGGTTAAGTCGTACGCTGTTAATTGCCCCATCCTGAGCCGTCCAGTTGTTTTCGAGTCCGGCGATCCTGTACAAATAGCGAAATCGACCTCGGCTTCTAAGCAAAACAGATGAAAAGTTTACAACAATATCTTTGTTGTTGTACTTCAGCAGAATAACGGAGTCGTTGGTCCTGTTGTTGCCGTCACAAATTACCGACGTTATCTTGATTTTAGGTCGGATGTTATTTATCCCTACAGATGTTACCGGGATATAAAAGAGCCCCCTTACGGTACACAGGTAGATAAAGGGGTTACATACTTCAATTGCACTTACTTCTTTAGTGTTTATTCCGTCCGCGTAGTTAATGTGACGGTGTGTTTTGTCGGGGTAGTAAATGTAGATACACTCGTCTGTGGCAATATATACAGTATCGCTTACAGAAGTGATACACTTAATATTATTACCAACCAGTCCGTTTTCTTGGGTTAAATGCAATATGACTTCTTCGTTCTTTATATTGTAAACTCCGTCAGAAATTGTTCCTACCCACAACCCGTTATGGTCGCAGTATAATGCACTGCAAAACACTTCCTGACTGTCAATCAGGTACTGCTTTGGCTTTCCGTCATTTATTAGTGCCAGTCCTTCATTCAGAGCAACCCATAGTTTTTTCTCAGCTGTATCATAACAAATCATTTTCCCCGGGTTTTTGCAGAGTAACGCAGGCTTTGTAGGCGAGCCTGTTGTTATTTTATTCTTTATGTCGCTGATATAACTAATTCCGTTCGTCGATACATAAATAACGCTATCACCCTTCAGTGTCATGTCTCGTACATACACCGAGGAAGACTTCTTTTCCGAATTCGTTACCGTATTGATTATGGAAATTCCCCCGCGACTTGTAATGATTGTTTGGGCATCATATGGTATTATCGACGTGACATTCCTGTAAACAGCCCGATTGTTTTTTGGTAGTACTTCTACCTCCCTTGTTAAAGGCGAAAACCGATAAATATCACCCGTGTACGTTCCGATAAGAATGCTTCCTTCGGTATACCTTATTATCGACGTAAAGTTGTCGTCTTTGATCATGGGGTGTGTGCCGTTTAACAGCATCAGCTCTTCAGAGGGCATAACATGGATGCCGTTTTGCAGAGAGGGAAACCAAATGGCGTGCTCCTTGTCCCTGTATATGTCGGTAATTTTTTCTCCTATAAATATGTGAGAAGTGACTGCTCCGTTTGCATCCAAACAGTAAACACCATTTGAGGTGGCCAGCCAATATTTACCGTCAAGCAATGCAAAGTTGTAAATGAATTCCGCAAGACTATTCTTTTCTATTCTTTTAAAAACTTTCAGGGAGTCATCGGATATTTCAGCCAGATAATGAACATTAGTTGAGTTGCTGGAACAAAGAAGAAATGTTTTTCCGTTATATACCTTAATGTTTGATCTGCTATTCCTGAGAATTTTATCCTTGTCAGCAAGAACTCGATACTTGTATGTCCCATCAGTTTCCAACTGAAGCATCAAAAGCCCCCTGTTAATATCCACCAGTAATATTTCGCCGCGGGCAGAAAGCTCTATTTCAGATATGCTCAATTCTTTAAATACTACCGATGTGTTTCCCTCTTTGGTACGTATCTGAATGCCTTTAGGTAAACCAATCCAAAGGGTATTGTTGCTGTCTACTGTATATTCCGGGTGAGTGTTTATTTGCTCCTTTACATCTGCGCAAAGCATTAGAGAGTCCTGTCTGGTAAAAAATAATTGACCATAGAAATTTTGACAGAATACTTCATTCTCGTTTGTAATTTTCAGCCCAGAAATTGCAACCCCGTTTTGGTGAATGTTTTTAAATTGAAGAAAACGGAACCCGTCATATTTGTAGAGTCCGGCATTACAACCGATCCACATATACCCAAAATTATCTTGGCGCACGGTATACACTTCATTTGATGGGAGCCCTTTTTCGTCATTAATTGTATAGAAATATGGAGATTGCCCCACGGAAAGAGTGCTGCAACACAGTGCAGTTAGTAACATAAATATGGACTTCCGAACGTGCAAAGAAATAAATGAAGGTTGATGCAATATAAGAGAATGGAATTTCTTTCCTACAAAATAATTCTGCACATTCACAGGTGTATAAAAAAATAATTTATATAGCTGTGAGCTGTTTCTTGAGTAAATAATTACATCGGCATATTGATTTGTATATTTCTACTCAGTAAGAATTGTTACTGCGATACCAAACTATTTTTGTTTTTAAACGGTCTTACAATAGAAGGTGCGCCATATACAGTATCGCATGTTCGTTCAATTTCCAAGAGTGTTGTTTTTTTTGTCGTTTTGTTATGTGCGTAACAACGATTAAATTTGAAAAAATAATACAGTTTGGGGCGTCTGGTGGACATAAATATGTGGGCGTTGACGGGTCAAACAACGGGTTGTGAATTTAAAATTATTGACGGAGGTGTTGCTACATTGAAATATTTCCGTATTTTCAACCGTTAGAGTGGAAACTCGTGTTTGAAACAGACAAATTTTGTAGAGGCTGGAACAGTAGCTACAAAAGTGTTTCATGAACGTTAAGACTCAGAATGTATGCCGGTTTTGGGCGTTTCCAAAACCTGAAAATTATTTAATAAACAAGGAAACGTAACATTATTACGGTAATTTTACAACGATAAAAAGATGATGAACAGAAAAAATATCATAACCCGCTTGAGTCTTGCTTCTGCTATGGTACTTAGTACCTGCGGTCTTTTTGCGCAGGATATTCACTTCACTCAGTTTGACATGGCACCGTTGGTAATCAATCCGGCTTTTACCGGTATGTTTAACGGGAAGGTGCGCGTCGGAGGTATCTATCGTAATCAGTGGTCAAGTGTTACTGTGCCGTATGTTACTTATGGTGCTCACGTCGATATGCCGTTATATGGTAATGAGCGGGGTGGTTATTTAGCTGGAGGTCTACAGGTATTTAACGATAAGGCTGGCGACGGTAACCTTCAGAACTTTACCGGTTTACTATCGTTGGCATATCACTTGCCAATGGGCGAGCGTTCTGATATTGCCGTTGGTTTGCAAGGCGGATACGCTCAAAAAAGTATTGACCTCTCTAAGTTGTATTTCGGAGATGAAGCGTCTAACGGGACGTTCGTTCGAGGAACGTCTAGTGAATATGGTTTGGGTATCGGGAACTCCGTTAATTACTACATTGTGAATGCCGGCGTTTCTCTGGCTGGTGTGAATAGCAACCATAATTTTGGCTACGTTATTGGTCTTGGAGCAAACAATATTAACCAACCCAATGACGCGTTGCTGAAAAAGCAGACAAGCACTGTAGGGTTAGATATGAGGTTTACAGGGCAGGTTGGCCTGACAATAGCAACCAACGAAAGGTTTACATTGCGCCCGGCGTTAATTTACCAAACGCAAGCTTCTGCAAGTGAAATTATTGCAGGTAATGAATTTTTATATTATGTAAGCGATAATCCTGGTTATCAGGATTTCTCCACAGCGGTGTTTTTAGGTGCTTGGTATCGCACCGGTGATGCAGCGATGATTACTGCTGGTATGGAGTTTAAAGGTGTTCGTATCGGGGTAGGTTACGATTATAATATTTCGCAGCTTAATTCCGCTAGCAATGGAAATGGTGGATTTGAAATTGCTATTCGTTATATTGCGCCCTATGGCAATAAGTTTGCCGATAAAAGAGTTATCCCCTGCACACGTTTTTAGGCGAAATACTTAATACTTTTGAAGGGCTGAAAAAGAAATTTTTAAAAGCCCTTCGTTTTTATAAAACCAATTTATACTTTTATATCCATTAACAACGCTCACGCACATGAGAAAAAATTGGCTGTACCTGTTTCTAGCTACGATAGTAATGATTGCTCCGCATCAGGCAGATGCGCAGAGGAATATGAAGAAAAAGTATAGAAATAAGGCAAATGACCCCAAATCAGGTTTATCGTACGATAAGAAGTTGGACTGGGCTGATGGGTTGTTCGCACAAGGTAGTTACTTTAATGCTATTGATTATTATCAGCAGTTAAAGCAAAACGACGAAAGAAATCCATACATTACCTATCAGTTGGCAGACTGTTACAGGGCTACGCGCGACTACGTTCCCGCAGCACACTACTTTCTGGAAGTGAAATATATGGGTAAACGCCTCTTCCCTTATAGTACCTATTATGCAGGGTTGATGCTAAAACAGCAAGGGGAATATCAGCAAGCTATTGAGCAGTTTCGTGAGTTTTTAGCAGATAACAAGAAAAGTGCGACAAGACGCGCACCAAACCCTATTGAAGCCATCGAAAACAATCCTGACAGAACTATTATTCCGATGGATATGAAGGAGATTAAAAAGCGAGCTGAAAAGGAAATCCTTGGTTGTGAAAAGGCGATAGCTTCTATTAAAGACCCGGAACCCGCTACGTTGGTAAATGCAGGTCCCAATATTAATACTGCATCTACTGAACTTTCGCCATATCCGCTTGGTGACTCTGCACTTGTTTTTGGTACTATTGGTAGAAATGAAACTATTGTTACAACTACCAGAAGAGGAGCCAGAGCAAATACTCCCTATAAGGAGAAGTTTATGTACTCTCACAAACAACCGGGATACGTTGACTCTTTCCAGTGGCCTATGCCTTTTTATGACGGTCAATTTAATGATCCGAATTTCCATACAGCAAACGGATGTTGGGGGCCTGGAGGCGAGAAATTTTATTTCTCTAAATGCGCCGAAGATGAATCCGATTCTAACCATATGAAATGTAACATTTACATTTCGAAGTTTGAAATAACTGGTTGGGGAGCACCTAAGATTATTGAAGGTTTGAACGAACCGGGACATAACACGATGCCGTTTGTAGCTAAAGTTGGTAAGAAGGAAGTAATGTTTTTTTCCTCTGATCGTAAGTTGCAGAGTCGTGGTGGATACGACCTTTGGTATTCAATCATAGACCCTAGAAGCGGATCTTTCGGCAGACCTCAAAACTGTGGTAAAGTAATCAATACTTCCAGAAACGAAGTTTCTCCTTATTACGATTCACGTACGCAGACGCTTTATTTTGCGTCTAATGGTCAGGTTTCTTTTGGTGGTTATGATATCTATAAAGCACAAGGTGGTCCATCTCGTTACAGAGGTCTTCAAAATATGGGGTATCCGATAAATACCTGTGCCGATGAATTATATTATATACTGGACCCTGTAGGGAAGCCTGATGGTTATGTGGTATCAAACCGTATCGGATCTTACTCTACTAAAAACCCAACTTGTTGTAATGACATTTGGCGTATTCAGTACGAACCAAAGTTGGTCGTAATGGGTAAAGTGATTGGCAAAAAGTCACAAAATCTGATGCCTGAAACTGTGGTGAAAATCGTTGATCAGAAAGGCGATTTACGTACCTATAATTCTGAAGATGGCGAATTCCTGTTCAGTATGGCTCGTTCTCATTCTTATGTTATTACTGGTGACAAACCAGGTTATACTTCTACAAGAGCATCTGTCAGTACAATGGAAATTAAGCGCTCTGATCCGGATGATACAGTACACGTTACTATATTCCTTGATAGTGTGAGAAACAGCTTTAGCGTTAGCAATATTTACTACGATTACGATAAGTCAACTTTGCGACCAGAATCAGTTGCCTCACTTGATTCAGTTGTACAGTTTCTTACTGATAACCCCTCAATATCTGTAGAGATTTATTCTTACACGGATGCTAAAGGAAATGATGAATATAACTTACAGCTCTCTCAACGTCGTGCGCAGTCTGTACTTGACTACTTAGAAAAAAGCGGTATAGAAAGAAGCAGAATGGCAGCAAGAGGTTTTGGTAACAAAAACGCTGTTGCTCCTAATCAGGTTAATGGAAAAGATAATCCTTACGGTCGTCAGTTGAATCGTCGTACTGAGTTCAGAATTGTTACCGACTTACCAACTCGTCGTGTACTTTACAATAGTGCATTGCCTGGGTCTATGGATCAGCAAGGCAAGAACCTGGAAGTGGAGCCGGAAGGAGATGACTATTAATATTGGTCGTTTTGAATCTTTAGTCTGAATGAAACTTACCTTAAAGAGGCTGCATTTATGGCAGCCTCTTTTTATTTGTTTATAAATTGTAGTTTATGTTAGTTACTATTATAGTAGGAGCCATTGCAGGATGGCTGGCCGGCACTTTGGTGCAATTCGATGACAGTAGTCTGCTGCTAGATATTATAATTGGTATCGTTGGTGGGTGGTTAGGTTATAAGTTGTTTGGTCACATGCTTAATGTCACCGGCAGTCCATTGATTAACCACATCATTACAGCTACTGCCGGCGCAGCAATATTGGCAATTGGAATAAAGTTGATTCGTAAAATATTACGTTGATTAGAGACTATATGCAAACGATTAAGATTACCATAAGAGTGTCAGAGGGTGATGTCAGAGAGGCGATTATTGCTTTGTTGTCTGACGTTGGGTATGATGCTTTCGAAGAGGAAGAAGAGCTCCTTTTTGCGTTTATATCTGAAGACCGTTTTAATGAAGGGGAACTGTCAAATATTATCAGTCTATTCGCTCTCGATTACGATTTGGAGGTAGTGGCCCAACAGAATTGGAATCAGATGTGGGAAGATAGTATTCAGCCGCTTGTTGTTGATGATTTTTGTACCATTGTAACCGACTTTCACGATGTTGACGTAAAGACTGCTCACAAGATTGTAATTACTCCCAAGATGTCTTTCGGTACCGGCCATCATGCCACAACCCAGTTGATGATGACGGCAATGCGGGAACTGGATTTTAAAGGGAAGTCCGTTATTGATTTTGGAACAGGTACTGGTGTGTTGGCTATCCTTGCCGCACAAATGGGGGCAAATGCTGTTCTCGCTATTGATAATGATGAGTGGTCTGTAGAAAATGCAGCAGAAAATATAGAAAGGAACAATTGTGCTCATATCGACGTCCGTAAAGCGTCAATTGAGGAGCTGCCAAATCCGAATTGCGACATATTGCTCGCCAACATTAATCGCCACATATTACTTCATCATATGGAGTTGCTTGGCGCTGTCGTGTGTTCCGGTGGTGTCTTGTTAATGAGTGGTCTGTTAAAGGCGGATGAGGAGGTTGTAAAAGAGGCTGCAGTAGCCGCAGGATTCGCAATTACAAAGGTAAACGACCTGTCAGGATGGATATCTATATTGTGCGTAAAGCTGTGATTTTCGGTGCCTTTCGTTAGTGAATAGGTTGTTAAATCTTGACCGTGGTATATGCCGGTACGTTAGGATTTTCGACCGACAACGATTATATTTGTTACTCCCAGTAATACTAAAAATATAATGACATTAGCAATTCTTATTATTCTTGCATACTTGATAGGTTCTGTGCCTACGGCAGTATGGGTGAGTAAATGGGTTTACGGAATTGACATACGTGAACATGGTAGCGGAAATGCAGGAGCAACTAACGCATTCAGGATATTAGGTACTAAAGCAGGAGCAGCTGTAATGGCTGCTGATATGATGAAAGGATTCCTTGCAGTAAAGCTTTCTATTTTTTCTCAGTTTCCGTGGACCAGCGAACCTTTTGTAAACCTTCAGATTTTTCTTGGTCTTGCCGCAGTCTTAGGGCACATATTTCCGATATGGGCTGAGTTTAGAGGGGGTAAGGGTATAGCCACTTTGTTTGGTATGATACTTTCTATCCACCCCATAGTGGCAGCTAGCTTAGTGCTTGTGTTTTTTCTGATGCTGCTCATTACCAGATATGTGTCCCTTAGCTCTATTGCAGCTAGTATCGCATTTCCGCTGCTGATATTGTTTATTTTCAATGCGCAGGCACAGGAGTTGAGTTATAGGCTCTTTGCAATTGCTACAGCGTTTTTGGTGGTGCTGACGCATCACAAAAACATTAGCAGGTTGATTAGCGGTAATGAAAACAAAGTTCCGTTTTTCCGTAAACGGAAACACAGGGAATAGTATTCACCCAACAACTTCAAATCATCCAAATACCTGCGTACAAGAAGCTGATTAGTTACATCTTTCCCTTGTCGCTGAGGAAAGGTGTAAGTGCAGACAATCCTTATCTCGAATTAGTCATATACCGAAATCGACTTCAGTTAGTTACCACAGATGTCCTGTATTCAGATGGCGACAAGTATATACCTGCGGTTGTTGTTTCTCGTCATTTTAAGGCCGAATTAGCAAGTTTTAAGAATGTGCTGGTACTAGGTACTGGCCTGGGAAGCATAGTGCACGTGCTTCATAAAAAGAAGGCACGCCCGGCATACACTTTAGTGGAGCGTGACGAGGTGGTGCTTGAGTGGGCAATGGAGGTTTTTGATACTACAATCGGTAGTGCAGGAATTGAGCCTGTATGTGCCGATGCACAGGAGTTTTTACAATCTCATAAACGTAAATACGACCTTTTATTTATTGACGTGTTTAATGGTAGGCATGTTCCCTCTTTTGTAATATCAGATGATTTCCTGAAACAGTGCAAGGACCACCTTACAGCCGGAGGGCATCTGGCAATGAACTACATCGTAAATGATGAGTCCGAATGGGGGCAGCTGCAAAAATTATTCTCTGATATTTTCCCCGGTTACAAGGCCATAAGCAGAAGTGTCAACAAGATATTGGTTGTATAGTTTGTCTTTGTGCTTATGTATCGATAGGAAATGGATATAAAGCACAACATTTCGCTTATTGCTTTCTGCAGACATTGCCCTATTACATTTACCTTTGCATCGAATATGACACAGGAGAACCTGAAAGAAATGCGGGATCGGGTACAACATCTGCACCGCTACCTGCACATCAATGACCGGATAGCAAAGCTGGAGAACGATAAGCAGTTGACACTGTCACCTGGTTTTTGGGATGACAACAAGCGCGCTACTGCCATCCTGAAGGAAATGAAAATTGACAAATATTGGACAGAGTTCTTTGACAGAGTAAAAGCATCTGTTGAGGATTTTGCAATATTGTTTGAGTTCTGGAAGGAAGGAGAGGCGACCGAAGAAGAGGCACAAGAGGCATTCAGCAAAGCTGAAACTGAGCTCGACGAATTGGAGTTCAAGAGTACATTAGATAAGCCGGAAGATGAAATGCCGGCAATGGTGGTGATAAATAGTGGCGCAGGTGGTACAGAGAGTCAGGATTGGGCGGAAATGCTGCTACGTATGTATCGCATGTATGGCGAGAAGCAGGGTTGGAAGATAAGTGAAGTAGATGTTCAATATGGCGATGGTGCGGGTATTAAGCAGGCAACGCTTGAGTTTGACGGAGCATTCGCTTATGGGTTGCTAAAAGCAGAAAGCGGTGTCCATAGATTAGTACGTATTTCGCCATTTGATTCAAACGCACGGAGGCACACTTCTTTTGCGTCTGTGTTTGTGTATCCGCTTATTGATGATACCATTGATATTCAGGTTAACCCCGCAGACCTGGAATGGGCATTCTTTCGTTCCGGTGGCTCTGGCGGGCAGAACGTAAACAAGGTAGAAACAGCAGTAAGATTAAAGCACATACCCAGCGGAATAATAGTAGAGTGTCAGCAGGCACGTACTCAGGGGGAAAACAGAGAAAAGGCAATGACTATGCTCAAAAGCCAGCTATACGAAGAAGAGATGCGCAAAAGGGAAGAGGTGCTGAATGCTACCAATGCTACCAAGAAGAAGATAGAGTGGGGGTCGCAGATTCGTAGTTATGTATTTCATCCGTATAAAATGATAAAAGATCATCGTACAGATTACGAGGTAGGTAATGTGCAACCAGTAATGGATGGTGAGTTGGATGAATTTATTAAAGCTTACTTGATGATGGTATCGTCAGATAGTTAAAACATACAACGTCGCTTTGAGTTAGTTATGTTTCAAGGCGTGTGAGTAAACGGCAATGGCAATAGATAGAAACCACAAGAATAAAAAGAAGTTTGATTTAGGGATGCTGGTGCGCATTTTTGCGTTTACAAAGCCCTATCGTTCCACCTTGTATACTGCTACTGTTTTAGCCATTGTATTAGCAGTTGTCACTCCCTTACGCCCCTATCTGATAAAGGTTTCTGTCGACAAGTACATCGGCAATAGCATGTTGCGCGGCCTGATATGGATAAGCGTAGTTCAGTTCGGTTTATTGATATTGGAGAGTCTCTTGCGGTTTTGGTTCAAGTACAGAACTAACTGGTTGGGCCAGACCGTAGTGAATGATATGCGCAATGCCGTTTTTCGTAAAGTGCTACACCAGAACATATCCTACTATGACAAGACGCCAATTGGCACACTTACAACCCGTACCATAAATGACATAGAAGCGGTCAATAACATCTTCTCTGAGGGCATCATGTCTATCGTTGCAGACTTGCTCATTATTTTTTCGATTATTGGGGTAATGCTGGCAACAGATTGGCGGTTGACTCTCGTATGCTTATCAACGTTCCCGCTCCTTATTTTAGCGACGTGGTGGTTCAAGGAGGCAGTAAACAAATCCTTTCAGCGGGTACGGAATGCGGTGTCTGCGCTTAATGCATTTGCTCAGGAGCATATTGCGGGTATGTACATTGTTCAGGCCTTTGCCGCTGAAAAGCAGGAGCAGGAAAAATTTGATAACATCAACAAGGAGCATCGCAACGCAAACATCAAAGGCATTTTTGCCTACTCTGTATTTTTTCCGATAGTAGAGATAATTCTTGCTATGTCTCTCGGGTTGCTGGTGTGGTATGGAGCGGCACGCATGTTGGATTACGGCTCTACGCCCGGTATCATTATCTCCTTTGTTTTGTACCTGAACCTCTTGTTTCGCCCGTTGCGCATGATGGCTGATAAGTTTAATGTACTGCAGATGGGAGTGATAGCAGGAGAGAGAGTATTTACGGTATTGGATAGCGATGAGTTTTTACACGAAAACGGTACGCTGGAAGCAGATAGTTTGGTCGGGCATATTGAGTTTAGGGATGTTCGTTTCAGGTACACGCCCGATAGTCCGGTCCTTCGGGGTGTTTCCTTCGACCTTGAAGCCGGAAAAACAATGGCGGTAGTAGGGCATACCGGAGCTGGAAAGACTTCTCTGATTAATATTCTCAACAGGCAGTACGAAACGGAAAGCGGAGATATTTTGATAGATGGAAAAAACTTGAAGGAATACGATGTGTACAGCCTGCGAAGTCGCATTGGCATTGTGTTGCAGGATGTATTCCTTTTTTCGGGTACCATATCCGACAATATCACCTTGCGCAATGCCGATATTCCCCATGACAAGGTAGTAGAGGTAGCGAAAATGCTCGACATGCACGACTTCATTATGAGGTTGCCCGGTGGGTACAACTTCAATGTGATGGAGCGGGGCAATACATTATCGCAGGGGCAGCGGCAACTCATATCATTTGCAAGAGCATTACTTTACGACCCTGCTATCCTGATTCTCGACGAAGCCACATCTTCGGTAGATAGCGAGAGCGAACAGTTAATACAGCATGCCATCGATACACTTATTAAGGGGCGTACTTCTATTGTCATTGCTCACCGTTTATCAACCATCAGAATGGCCGATATGATACTGGTGTTAGACAAAGGCGAAGTCAAAGAACGGGGTAATCATGATTCGCTTATAGCCGCACAGGGAGCCTATTTCGACTTATACACTGCTGTAGAGAAAAGCAAGAAAAAAGCAGTGTTGTAATTTTTTTTCGATCTCCCCCAAGTTCTCCCCCTTTTTCTTCGTCTTTTATGTTGCAACAACATATATCCGATGAAAAACTTGCTATTAACCTTTGTAATTTTTGCCTCAGTTCAGGCAAGTGGTCAATCTTTATTTGATGAAAGAGATTCCATTGATGCTAACAATATCAATGCCATGTCATTAGTTCATGGCGATATGTGGTGGGATCCGGCAACTGCTAAGCCTAGGTGCTTCTACCCTACAGGCGTTCAGAAAAATATCAGCTTTGCAGGTGCGCTATGGATGGGTGGCTATGATGCGTCCGGGCAATTGCATGTTGCCGCCCAGACCTATCGCCAAACTGGTACAGATTATTGGCCCGGCCCTTTGGGTAGCGATGGGAGTCTGGACTACACCACTTCTGAAAAGTGGGCAAAAATATGGAAAGTAAAACGCTCTGAGATAGATGCTTTTTTGGCTGTTGATCCGCATACAGAAACCAATACACCACAATCAATACTCACTTGGCCGGCAAAAGGGAATCCGTATGCCAAGGGAAAAGACGGCGCTTCATTAACCATAACGTCAGACATGGCACCGTTTGTCGACCATGATGGCGATGGTAGTTACAATCCACTAAATGGTGATTACCCTGCTATAAGAGGTGAGCAGACCTTATGGTATGTGTTCAGCGACAATGGTCCCACCCATACCGAAACAAATGGGGTGCCGCTAAAAGTAGAAGTTCAGGCATTGGTGTATGCCTATAAAAGAGGGACGTTGATTGATAATGTTGTGTATTACGACTATACACTTAATAACAAATCCGCTGAGGATTATTTCGACTTCAGACTGGCTTTGTGGAATGATGTTGATTTGGGATATTATTTAGACGACTTTATAGGTTTTGACTCCGGTAGGCGGTTGGCAATCGCCTATAATGCTACGAGTGAGGATGGTGCCTCCGCCGGGTTTCCTTCCAATTCTTATGGGGCGAATCCGCCTGCATCCGGGATTACCTTTGTGTCATTGCCCGGAGATGTTGGTACAAACTATGTGCCGCCGGGAAG
Source organism: Bacteroidia bacterium (assembly GCA_030426665.1). Taxonomy (GTDB): domain Bacteria; phylum Bacteroidota; class Bacteroidia; order Chitinophagales; family Chitinophagaceae; genus Nemorincola. The sequence continues at coordinate 19,149 of JAUHYD010000006.1, forward strand.
CTTTATGTACTTCAACAATGACTTGTCAGTATCCGGCAATCCGCGTGCTCCAAAAGAATACAACAACTACATGCGTTCAAGGTTTCGTGATAGCTCTCATTTGAAGTATTACCCTGTGCCGGGCTCAACAGTAGGTGGAATTGATGTTGATTATGCCTTTGCTGATAACGCTTTGATACCGGGAGGTTGGAGTGAATGCGCTTCAGGTGATAATCCGGGCGACAGAAATTTTGTACTCGCATCAAATAGTTTTACGCTGAAAGCCAACAGCAAAGAGCGCATTGTTATGGCTTTAGTGGTGGCCGACAGTGCTGGGGGCTGCCCCACCGTTGACCTGGGTGGCATAAAAGAAGTGGCAGACACAGCGTGGGGAGCTTACGAAGGCCCATTAACAGTTGCACATAACACCCCAATACATAACCAGCCCCTCATATACCCTAACCCCGCTCACGACAAAATATTTGTCGATCAGCAACTAGCGAATGGAAAAGCAGAATGCAGCATTTACAATGTAGTTGGGCAGCGGATGTTTCACTCGACGCTCATTAATAAACTTACTGCCATAGATGTTAGCAGTTATCCACCGGGGGTGTATTATATACAGTACGAGAAAGGCGGTATTGTTGGCAAGAAGGTGTTTGTGAAGCAATAGGTAAGAGTACTTAAGGGAACTACGCTCGTTAATTATCTATTTTTTCTTATATTTACTAATAGATAAACCTTATAAACATGAAAATAGTACTCTCTTTTTCCCTTGTATTTATTGCTGTATATACCTATGCACAAACTCCGTTCAATGTTCGGGATTCTATTGATGCTAACAATATTAACGCACTGTCGTTAGTACATGGCGACATGTGGTGGGATGAAGGGGGGACGAGTGCCTCGCGTTGTTCATTTCCTGCCGGATCAGGCAAGCACATCAACTTCGTCGGGGCTTTATGGATGGGTGGGTATGATGGTGCCGGACAGTTACATATTGCAGCACAGACTTATCGCCAATCGGGCAATGATTACTGGCCGGGTCCACTGGATGGTGGAGGGGCATTAGATTATGCAACCTCTGATAAATGGGCGAAGATTTGGAAGATAAGAAGGTCCGATATAGATGCCTTTTTGGCTCTTCCTTCGCATACTGAAACTAATACACCACAATCGATACTAACATGGCCGGCAAAGGGTAATGCATACGCCAAAGGAAAAGGTGGTGCTTCGTTAAGCATTACAGCGGATATGGCACCATTCAAAGATAATGATGGCGACGGCATATACAATCCGCTGAACGGTGACTATCCGGCGATACGAGGCGAGCAGACTCTTTGGTATGTTTTCAGCGATAACGGACCGACTCATTCACAAACTGGCGGAACACCGCTAAAGGTGGAAGTGCACTCGTTGGTGTATGCGTACAACAGAGGCACACTGATTGACAACGTTGTTTATTACGACTATACCATTGTCAATAAATCATCGGAAGATTATTCTGATTTCAGACTGGCATTGTGGGATGATGTTGATTTGGGGTATTATTTAGACGATTATATCGGATTTGACTCTGGTAGACGATTGGCAATTGCCTACAATGCAACGGACGATGACGGTCTTGTTGCAGGGCATCCGGCAAACTCCTATGGCCCCAGCCCTCCCGCTACAGGTGTTACTTTTGTGTCTTTGCCAGGAGATGGTGACGCTGGTTACGTTCCAACCGGAAGTTTTATGTTTTATCTTAATAACCTCTCAATGTTTGGACATCCTTCGGGACCAATGGAATACAGAAACTATATGACTTCTAAGTGGCGAACAGGTGTGCATCTTAAATATGATTCTGCTACGTTTGACCCTTTTGTTAGTGGCTATGGAGGCTATATTACAGGTGAGGACAGGAACTATGCTTATCCCGATGATCCTTCTTTATTTGGTGGCAATAGCGAGTGTAATTTGGATGTCAATCCAGGGGACAGGAAATTTGTACTCGCATCAAATAGCTTCACTTTGAGGGCAAATAGCAGCGAGCGTGTTGTTATGGCATTGGTGGTGGCCGACGGTGCCGGGGGCTGCCCTTCCGTTGATTTGAGTGGTATAAAGGAGGTCGCAGATACGGCGTGGCAGGGATACGAAGGTCACTTATCGGTTGCAGACATTACCGAAAAGCAAACCCAGCCCCTCATTTATCCCAACCCTGCTCACGACAAGCTGTTTGTTGATTTAGTGTTTATGAGAGGAATTGTACAATGCAGCATATACAATGTTCTGGGGCAGCAAATGTATCAGTTAGAGCTTACTCATAGAGTATCAACCATAGATGTCAGCGATTATCCACCGGGAGTGTATTATATACAGTACAGCATAGACGGTATTGTGGGCAAAAGGGTATTTGTGAAGGAGTAAATGAAAATTTCTCCCAAGCCCAGACTTTGATTTTACGTCTGTAGTAGTACACCAAGAACTGCCTTATGAAAAATCTAATAATACTCTTCGCTACTCTCGTGGTCGCTCAAGCCAATGGACAAACCTTATTCGTTGTTCGGGACTCTATTGATGTCAATAATATCAATGCGTTGTCACTAGTTCATGGCGATATGTGGTGGAATCCGGAGGTAGGGAAATCCGGGTGTTTCTTTCAGGCCGTTACTCGTAAAAACTTCAGCTTCGCAGGAGCATTGTGGATGGGCGGGTATGATGCCTCAGGGCAACTGCATGTTGCAGCCCAGACCTATCGGCATACAGGTACTGACTATTGGCCAGGTCCTCTGGATGGTAGTGGTAACTTAGATCATGCCACAGCTGAGAAGTGGGCAAAAATATGGAAGGTAAGACGCTCTGAGATAAATGCGTATCTCGCAACTCCTTTTCACAGGGTTTCAAATACTCCTGAGTCAATACTGACATGGCCGGCAAAAGGCAATACACATGCAAAAGGTAAAGATGGTGCTCCTTTAAGCATTACAACGGATATGGCACCGTTTATTGACCACGATGGTGATGGTTTGTATAATCCGCTGAGGGGTGACTATCCGGCAATAAAAGGGGAGCAGACATTGTGGTATGTATTTAGCGACAATGGACCCACACACTCGCAAACTAACGGAGCCCCATTAAAGGTAGAAGTGCAGGCACTGGTGTATGCATATAACAGAGGTACACTTATTGACAATGTAGTGTACTACGACTATACTATTGTCAATAAGTCTGACGAAAATTATAATGATTTCAGGTTGGCTTTATGGAATGACGTAAGTACGGAATACTATATTGATAATTTTATTGGTTTTGACTCTGTAAGACGATTAGCAATAGCTTACGGGGTAACCTATGAAGGCGGAATATCCGGTTTTCCGCCAAATCCCTATGGAACAAGACCTGCTTCTGGCGTTACTTTTGTTTCGTTACCAGGTGACGCCTCCCCTGCATATGTCCCCGCTGGTAGTTTTATGTTTATCAGGAATGATGCCTCCAGGTGTGGAAACCCTACATTGCCAATCGAATACCAATATTATATGAATTCAAGGTGGAAGAATGGTGCCCACCTTAAATACGACTCCAATAATTATTTCCATGTCCGGCCCTTTGATTTGATAGAGGCCGGTGATGATAAGAACTATGTGTTCTCAGAGGACCCGTCTGTTTGGAGAGGGTTTAGTGAATGCGCTCTGGGAAATAATCCGGGTGACCGAATGACTGTGTTGGCCTCTAATAGCTTTACGTTAAAGGCAGGTATCAGCGAGCACATCGTTATGGCATTGGTAGTAGATACAGGTGCCGGGGGCTGCCCTTCAGTTGACTTGAGTGGTCTAAAGACCGTGGCCGATACTGCATGGGGTGTGTATCGCGATGCGACTACTTTTCAGCCGATTGATTATAGCGACCATTACAATAAAGGTATTCTGATTTATCCAAACCCTGCCTATGACAGGTTGCAAATAGACCAGAATTTCGGTTATGGGGATATACGGTACACAATTTACGATATGGTTGGTCGCCGCATGCACACCGATATGCTCAATCGGTCAACAACAATAGTCGATATAAGCTCCTTTCCGGCAGGTGTATATATACTGTCATACCGACGAGACGGTATTGCCGGCAAAGAGGTCTTTGTAAAACAATAACAGCGTTACAGAATATCCTCGTCTAGTTTGTTTTTGACAATTACATTTACCCTGTACAGCATCACGATACAAAGGATGGTTAGTGCTATCATAATGTAGCCGAGTGTGTCGTAATGTTCAATCGGGCTGTACTTGCCATTCTGTACGACAATCATACCTGAAACAGCAGCTGCAAAGCCACCCGATATTTGCTGGAGCGAAGCATTTATACTCATGAAAGCACCCCTGTCTGCCTTGCCGGGTAAAGCGCTCACTAAAGCCGATGAGGGAACCATACGGCTCATTACTCCCGACATCATTAGTATACTAAGTGTCGCAGCGAGCCATAGCGGTGTGATGCCTCTGTTTGTGTATATCACCACCATTATCATCATCCATACCGACGCGAATGTGAAAAGCTTAAACTTATCAATTCTGTCACTAAACTTACCTACTATAGGCATAATAATAAGCGTACCGATACCCGTCAGCATAAACATAATGGGCAGCTGCTCGTTGGTAATACCCAGATTGTTGATTGCGAAGGCACTGCCGAAGGGCATCATCATGAAGCCTCCTAAGGAAAGTAATGCTGTAGCCATAAACCCTATTCTGTGCTCCCGCTTTTTAAGTGTATGCCAGAGATGCAAAAAGGCACTACTGTCTTTCTGCAATGCAAGATGCTGGTTTACAGGTTGAAGCTTTATGAATATAAGCAATAGGATTACGGTTGCAAAACAAGCTACCATAATAAATGGTGACTGCCAGCCCCATATATTGGCAATGTACAGACTAATAGGAATACCCATTACCTGACTGGCACTAAATCCCATCTGAATAAATCCCATAACGCGTCCCCGCTGGTGAATAGAGAACAGGTCGGTAATAATTGCCATAGAGATAGAGCCAATAACCCCACCGAAAATACCTGTGAATATTCGTGCTGCTATCAGAAACCAATAGCTATCTGCAGAGCCGCATAAAAACGTACCAATAATAAATCCGGAATAGAAGAAAACAAGCAGCTTTTTTCGGTCAAACTTATCAGCAAATCCCGCTGTAAGCAACCCTGATGTGCCGGCACTGATCGCATAAGCCGAAACAGCCAGTCCGAATTGAGCAGGCGTCAAATCCATAGATTTCATAAGCATGTCGCCAAGCGGAGACATTATCATAAAATCAAGAATCACAGAAAACTGTGTTATCGCAAGAACAAAGACAACAAACTTTTGATAAGGAGAAAAAGGAGTTGCCGGAGAATTTGGTTTCATTACTGTCGTTTACCTTTTCCGGGAAGAAATTACCGGAATGGGCGCAAAGCTAATGCTAAAGCCCAAAATATAGAAGCTTATACCATACTTATAATCTATTATAGGATAGCTGCCGAACTAATAAAGCAGTAAATTGCAGCGACTATGAAAGTAGCATTCGTTCAGGATTGGTTTAATGCAAACGGTGGTGCCGAGAAGGTGGCAGGAGCGGTTATTGATGTATTGAGCGACGATGACCTCACCATTTATGCCCTGTTCAATAAGTTCAGCCCTGAGGCTTCTGAGTCCATCCTGAAAGGAAATGATGTACAGGTGTCCTTGCTTCAATATGTTCCCGGTATCAGTAAGCGATATCGCTACTTTTTGCCTGTGATGCCATGGCTGATGGGACGGTTTAGGTTGCGTGGCTATGACCTCATATTCTCTACTTCACATGCAGTCGCAAAAGGTTTCCGCAGCGACCCGTCAATACCCAACATCTGCTACTGTCACACACCACTCCGCCCTATATGGGATATGTACGACGACTATGCTGCCGGTCACAAGCTCGGTAAGTCGCTCCTGTACAGAAAGTTTGTGGCGTGGTTGCGCAAATGGGATGTAGCGTCTGCCGATAGGGTGCATTACTTTATTGCCAATTCAGAGCATATCAGGCAGCGGATAAAGAAAAGCTACAGCCGGGATTCAGTAGTGATTTACCCTCCTGTACGTACCGACAAGTTTCAGCTCAATGAAGCAGAGCGAAAGGAATATTACATGTGTCCGGGGCGGTTTGTCCCGTACAAGAAGATAGATATGGTCATCAGGGCTTTTCAGCGCATGCCCGACAAAAAGCTCATACTCATAGGCGAAGGGTGGGGCGCATCCGGTTTTGATGAAATGCTCAAAGGACATCCCAATATAGAATGGCTTGGGTATAAGAGCGATACAGAAATGATACAATACATGCAGGAAGCCAAGGCGTGCATCTTTGCAGCCAAAGAAGATTTCGGGATCATGTGTGTAGAGGCGCAGGCGTGCGGTACACCCGTGCTGGCATTAGATTATGGTGGCTATCGGGAAACCGTAATTGACGGCGTTAGCGGTTATCGTTTTCCGGAGCAGACAGAAGAATCGGTTATGGAAGTGGTACAAAAGCTGGAGACTCACCCTCTTGCCGACAACAAAGCAATAAGAGCAAATGCACTTCGATTTTCTGATAAGCGTTTCCGTAGCGAGATTACAGCATTTATAGTAGACGTAATGAGCGGAAAGGCGAAAAAGCGATAGATTCATATTCGTCCGAAACAATTTATCTTTACAAAAAACAACACTGCTATATGGCTCTATTCGGAAAGTTGGGTAGGTATCAGAATGTCGGATTGCTGGTTATGCGCATCGGTCTTGGCGCAATGATGATACTGCACGGTTATGGCAAGTTGCTGGGTGGTCCCGATAAGTGGGAGAAGTTAGGCCATTCAATGGATAAGTTGCATATTCACTTCTTTCCGGTATTCTGGGGCTTTATGTGTGCCGTGGTAGAGACCATCGGTGGTTTATTTTGTATGATGGGGTTGTGGTTTCGGCTGGTATGTATGCTGATGGTGATCAACTTTTTTGTAGCTGCAGCTCATCACTATACCACACTATCAAATATAGGCGATGCATCTCATGCGATAGAGCTGATGTTCACATTCTTCGGATTGATGTTTATAGGTGCCGGTGTCTATTCTGTTGACAAGAGTTAGTAACAATATTTCGTATTTTTGAAAGAATAGTTGAGTTATGGTACTTTCAGACATAAATATGGACGAAGTTTATTCTTATGCAGACTATCTGAAGTGGCACTTTGAGGAACGTGTAGAGTTGATAAAGGGCAAGATATTTAAAATGAGTCCTGCCCCGACGTCGAATCATCAGATTATTTCTGGTAGGATTTTTACCGGGGTTGCGAATTATTTAAGTGGAGGTGGCTGTTATGTTTTCTCTGCTCCTTTTGATGTTCGTTTGGCTAAGAAAGCTACCGAGGATGCCGCTGTATTTACAGTCGTTCAGCCGGATATATCCGTTGTTTGTGACAAGTCGAAGATAGACACAAGAGGTTGCATCGGAGCACCCGATATAGTTGTAGAAATACTATCACCTGCCAACAACAAAAAGGAGCTGAAGAACAAATACGAAATTTATGAGCAGTCCGGTGTAAAGGAATACTGGATAGTTTCTCCACAGGATTATACTTTTTTTGTTTACACACTCCGGGATGGGAAGTTTGTTCCTTCTAAGCTGATGGGAGAGGGCGATGTAGTAACCTCCGAATTACTTCCCGGTTTTAGCCTTTCTCTTACGGAGTTATTTAAAGACTTGATTGAGTAGCGTTATGTTGGCTCTGTATACGCCATGTCCCAAAACTTAATCAAGACGATAGCAACAACCCACGTCACCCTTCTGGCCTGCCTGCCGGTAGGCAGGGGATAGGGGTAGAAGCACAAACCACATTGAACTTATAAAATATATGCATATAACAGGCACGCGTACCGCATTTCTCAAAATGACAGCAGAGAGAGGGGTATATAAAAAGCTGGGAGTAGAACGCTCTACCGTCGCTAACTGGAAAAAACAACTATCCGAAAACGGGAAGGGAGTTTCTCTCGATAAAATGGAAGAAATGCTCCTAAAATATGGAGCGTCAGTAGTGCAGGAAAAAGTGTGGGATATATAGGGGTACATCCACTATTCAGTACGCGACGTGTCCAAAAGTCACAACTTACCTACTCCTTCAAAAACCGTAACATATACTGCCCTCTCTTTCCCTCTCATTTGCCTGCCCCGATGCAATTGGGGCACGCGCGCTTTAACACCGATAAACCGGCAACAAGAGTTATACATACCACCTCCCTCTTTTTTGCCTGCCCCGATGCATTCGGGGGAGAGGGCTAAGGAGAGGCTTTTCTTTTTCTGGCTTGATTTTTGTGCAGATATTACTATAAACCAAACCCTGTCAATATGCCAAAACCCAAAACAGAATTTCCACAAAATAATTTCACCCTGCAGCGGAACTCCGCTAGGGCAAAATTGCCCGTCCTATAGCAAAGAGTGGGCAAAAAATGCGCAATTTTGAAGGGTGATTTCAGTATAAGTAGTTGATTATCAAAAATAAAGTGTGCAAAAAGAAAACAATTGCGCAATCACTAGTATTGCAGTAGTAAGCAGGGGTGAGCCCCTTCTTTGTCGGAGCGACGAAATGGTTGTCTTTTTGTTTGTCATGTCGACGGCAGGAGATATCTACTCCTCACGCCATTTTATGACACCGCTACACCCCACGTCACCCTTCAGGCGCCAGGGGTAGAAACACAAACATCATTCAATCCACGTTGCTCACAACCCATGTCACCCTTTAGGCCTGCCTGCCGGTAGGCAGGGGATAAGGGTAGAAACTTTATCCGCTCCCAATCAGGAACAACCAGCCCGCTGATAACAAATTGTAAGGAACTTATATTTGGGATTTGGAGGCGTGAAACTTAAATTTGCGTAGGAACCAATCAATCCCGAATTACATGAAATTTACATTTTACGGACATTCCTGTTTCGCAATAGAAACAGGCGGAAAGAAGTTGCTATTTGACCCGTTTATAAGCGGAAATGAGTTGGCTGCAGGCATTGTAGATGTCAATGCTATAGAAGCAGATTATATTTTATTGTCTCACGGTCATGCCGATCATGTCGCTGACGTAGTTTCCATTGCGCAGCGTACCGGTGCAAAGGTTATTGCCGCTTACGAGGTCATTGGTTGGGCAGAAAAAAATGGCCTAAAGAACGTCCACCCGATGAATTTCGGTTCGGCAAATTTCGAGTTCGGTAAGTTGCATTTTGTGCCTGCCGCTCATAGCAGTGCTTTACCCGACGGCTCATATGGTGGTAACCCGGGGGGCTTTCTGGTACATGCACCCGAAAAGAAGTTTTATTATAGTGGAGATACCTGCCTGACAATGGATATGAAACTTATCCCCATGTATGCAAAACTTGATTTCGCAATACTTCCCGTAGGTGGTAACTTTACCATGGATGCTGAAGACGCGGTAATGGCAGCGAACTTCATAGAATGTGACAAGGTTGTGGGTGTGCATTTTGACACCTTTGGTTATATAAAAATTGACCATGATGTGTCGAAAGAAAAATTCAGAACTGCAGGGAAAGAATTAATATTGCCGAAGATTGGAGAAACTATCGATTTGTAATACCCTCAATAGCGGTAAATCGGGAATTTTAGATTGAAAATAGTAAAGCATTGTGGAATTATTACAGTCATTATTTCTCTACTAACACTTTATAATATATTATGGCAAAAGTAATTGCGATAGCGAATCAGAAGGGCGGAGTAGGGAAAACCACTACCGCTATCAATCTGGCAGCAAGTCTGGCTGTCCTGGAATACAAAACACTGTTGGTGGACGCAGACCCGCAGGCAAACAGTACAACCGGGACCGGATTTGACCTTAAGAATATTCAACTCAGTTTGTACGACTGTATGGTCAACGAAACACCCGTATCTCAGATTATTCTCGAAACAGAAACGCCCAATTTATACCTCATTCCCAGTCACTTGGATTTGGTGGGTGCAGAGATAGAACTGATAAACCAACCCAATAGGGAACACGTAATGCGAAAAGCGCTTGAGGCAGATGCGTCGCACTTCGATTTTATTATTATTGATTGTTCTCCTTCTCTAGGTCTGATAACCGTAAATGCACTTACAGCTGCAGACAGCGTTGTGATTCCGGTACAGTGTGAATATTTCGCATTGGAAGGTCTGGGTAAGTTGCTTAATACAGTAAAAATTGTGCAGACACGTATCAATTCTAAACTCAAAATTGAGGGTATTTTAATGACGATGTATGACGGACGTTTGCGTCTTTCAAATCAGGTTGTGGAGGAGATAAAAAATCACTTTGGAGATTTAGTATTCAATACAATTTTGCATCGAAATACCAGATTGGGTGAAGCTCCGAGTTTTGGAATGCCCGCTTTGCTGTATGATGCTGAAAGTACGGGTGCCGTCAATTATCTGAACCTTGCGAAAGAGATATTGCAGAAGAACAATATGACTAAAATTAAGAACGAAGACAAGATTTTTGAAGCCGAATAGAACTGACAATTCCTTGGACTTTGATTGGTCCGCATGGTCCGAATAAAATGTCTTCAATTGATATCATAACACTTTGACTAACCGAATTGCATGTCGCAGATAAATAAAAAACAGGCGTTGGGAAAAGGCATCAAGGCACTCCTTGATACCATTGATGATGAGATGAACACTCACAAAGAGGGAGTGCCTGCGGTATCGGGGCAGAATGCAAATACTATTGCCAGAATACCGGTTGAGCAGATTAAGGTAAACCCCAAACAGCCGCGCCGGGACTTTGAAGAGCAGGCGATGCAGGAGCTTGCCGAAAGCATACGCTTGCACGATGTCATTCAGCCGGTAACCGTTACAAAAATTGGACAGAATAGTTACCAGCTTATTAGTGGTGAACGTCGATTAAGAGCGTCTAAACTAGCTGGTCTTAAGGACATTCCGGCGTACATACGTACTGCTGATAGTCAGGGGATATTGGAGATGGCCCTCCTCGAAAATCTGCAGCGCGAGGACCTGAACGCAATTGAGATTGCACTCAGTTACCGCCAGTTGATGGACGAATGTGGGTTGACACAGGAGCAGGTAGCAGAGCGAATGAAAAAAGAACGCAGTACTGTTGCTAACTATCTTAGGTTGCTAAAGTTGCCACCGGACGTACAAAAAGCAGTACGAGACGGGCAAATATCTATGGGGCACGCCAGGGCAATTATTGGTTTGGAGCATGTAGAGCAACAACTGTATATTTTTCGTGAAACGGTTCAACGAGGCTTATCTGTGAGACAAGTGGAACAGATGGTGAAGGATATGACCACAGAACTGAGTGAGGGAGGTAGTAAGCCGACTTCTACAGCGCCCAAATTGCCGATTGCTTACAAACGTATAGAAGACGGTATGGCATCTCTGTTTTCTACTAAAGTAAAACTTGATCGCAAAAAAAGCGGAAAAGGCAGTATCCTGATTGAGTTTTACAATGACGAAGATCTGGAACGAATAATGGACAAAATGAAACTCTGAGAATGAAGTTAGCAATATTAGGATATGGCAAAATGGGTAAGGCAATTGAGGGAATTGCACAAAAAAGAGGGCATGAAATAGTATTGCGAATCTCTTCAACCAACTTGCACGAACTAACAGATGCGAACCTCAAAAAAGCAGACATAGCCATTGAATTTAGCAATCCGGAATCGGCAGAGCAAAACGTGAGAATGTGTATTGACGCCGGCGTGAACGTTATTTGCGGCTCTACCGGTTGGGGAGATGCACTTCCTGAGGTTCGTCGTCTTGCTCAGGAAAAGGGTGTTGGTTTTTTGCATGCTACAAACTTTAGTGTCGGCGTAAATATTTTTTTTGAAGTCAATAAGCTACTGGCATCATTAATGAATGAGTGGAACGAATACGACGTAGCCGTAGAGGAAACCCACCATGTTCACAAGAAAGATGCTCCCGGTGGAACTGCAATTACCATCACCGAGCAAATAATTGATAACCTGGTGAGAAAAAATGCCTGGAAGTTGAACGGAGATAGTTCCGACGATGTTATTCCAGTCACGGCTCATCGTATAGACGAGGTCCCGGGTACGCACAAGGTTACCTATTCCTCGCAAATTGATAGCATCGACATCATCCATACCGCACACAGCCGGGAAGGTTTTGCAAAGGGTGCAGTTTTGGCTGCAGAATTTATCAATGGTAAAAGTGGTATATTTACTATGAAAGATGTTTTGGGCATCTCCTGATAATTTTCGTTTGTTTGAACGCTAAAAAGTAATATCATGAAGACTGTTTATAGATTGTTGATGTTAGTTAGTTTACCGCTGTTCCTGATGACGTCATGCGATGAGTTTCATGAAGTGACAATGGAAGAAATTCATGACTTTGAAGACGCAGTTGGAACAGAAATTCCGACTGCATATACGCTTCATACCAGAGTGCATAAAGGGTCTGAAGAAGTGGATTTAATTGTGCAGGTAGGCTCTTTTTACAATGCCTCTGAATCCGATAAGCGAGTTGTGGCCGTAAAAGTTGGACAAAGTCTTATCGAGACATTGAGTGACGAAGTAAAAAAGGGTACCCTTATTCTAACCAATGAAGTAGACAGAAACAGAAACAAAGACCCCAAGGACGCCTTATACATCGATATGAAGATAGATAGCTTGAGAAGTGTTCTAAAGTCGGCACAAAAAGGCTCGTAACCCGATTTTGTCATATTCTTTTCAGGCAACATGCTATTTGCGACAAAACGAGTTGTATTTATTGCTCCTATGTATTAATAATGTCGCCAGTCGCCGCGAGATAGATTTGCATAATAAACAATCTACCAACACTTTTTTCTCGTAGATAGTTACATGCTCAGTAAGACAATTTGGTTGATCATTATTTCCTTGATTTTAGTCTCGGAGTCTTCGGCTCAGGCAATTAATAATGCATATGCATTCCGAAATATTTCCTCTGAAAGTTATTTCCGCTTCAGTTACGACAATGATTTTTTCTCGGCAACAGACGAGTACTATACGCAAGGTATTGATGCAGAGTTGGTAATTCCACAGGTAAAGCAATTTATAACAAGCCGCCTGTTGCTACACCCGGTTTACAGCTATACCAGATACGGAGTAGGGGTGCAACACAATGGATTTACACCATCCAGCATAAGCAGCGACGATATTTTAGACAAGGACCGACCGTTTGCGGCAGTATTGGTATTCAAGACATTTGTTACAGCTGTAGATCCGGTAAAAAAACAACGATTTGCTACTTCAGCTTTTGCCGGTGTCGTGGGCCAGGCAGCGGGAGCCAAGGAAATGCAGGAGTTTATACATCGCGGACTGGGCAACATTACTCCACATGGTTGGCAATATCAGATTAATAATGATTTTGCACTGGGTTATAGGGTAAACTACGAAAAGCAAGTACTGGCCTACCGCCGAAATTTTTCACTGAGTGTTTCCGGAGGTCTAGAATTAGGTACACTGAAATCAAATGCTACCGTTGGAACTACGTTGCTAGCAGGGCATTTTTACTCCCCGTTTGGCAATTACAAGTCCCAACGAAAAAGCTTGCAGATGTATGTATATCTACGTCCGGAATTTACAGCCGTTGGGTACGATGCTACACTTCAGGGTGGTCTCACCGATCGCCGTAGTCCATATACCATACCCGACGGCAGTTTGTCTAGAATTGTCTTTCGTAATCGGCTGGGATTCTGTCTTTCCTATCGCCGGGTATTTTTGGAATACTTTCAAGCTGTTGTTACCCCGGAGTTCGAAACCAGTCACTCTCATGGATATGGTGGTATTCAGGTAGCATTTGGTATCTGAAGTTCGTTACTTAGTCATTATTAATAAAAATATATAAATACACCCAAAGGTTTTGGCACGGTTTTACGTCTTTATGATAGAGTGGTTGTTTTTAGACGGAAAAGGCGCCTTTTTTACTTATTCAACAGCTCATAATCGCAATTTTTGCGGATACAGCGCAGGCCGGGACCAAATTCCCGTTTTTAAATTGTTTGCGTAACTATTAAAAACTATCACTTTTTATATCTATGATATAGAATGTATTTTAAATATTAAAGACGTAATGGACAAAATGTAGTAAATTACTATAGCAAACCACCAGTAAAAATTCCTTATGCCCGCATATTCTGAACAGGAAATACTAGCAGGGTGCCGGCGAAAAGACCGGGCAATTCAGGAGCATCTTTATAAAACGTACTTCAGTACATTTCTTAAAGTTTGCGCCCGATATGCTAAGGATATGCAAGATGCTGAACAACTATTCAACGACGGATTTCTCAAAATATTTACTCAAATAGACAATTTTAAAAATGCAGGTTCTTTCGAAGGGTGGATGCGGCGAATAATGGTTAATACCTGTCTCGACTACCTCAGAAGTTCGGCTTTCAAAGAGGAAATGGTGATGCACGTAAGGGCAGTACCGGCAGAAGAGTCAAATCTGTCTGTAACCAATGAAGGTCTGGAAAGCATCGAATTTAAAGAGATGGTAGCATTGATACAGGACTTGCCGGCTACAACACGTACTGTTTTCAATCTATTTGTATTTGATGGATACAGTCATCGCGAAATAGGAACACAATTGGATATGAGCGAAGGTACATCGCATTGGCACGTACACCAAGCGAGAACGCTTCTCCAAAAGAAGATAAAGAAAAGTGAACATAAAAAAGTAACGTATGAAGCCAAGAGAATTTGACGAACTGGTCAGACAAAAATTTGATCGGAACGACTTTGCGTACAATCCCGAAATGTGGGATCAGCTCGCGGAGAAGCTAGACGGCCGTGCGAAAAAACGCAGTATGTTAATGTGGTTGTGGATGCCCGCGGCAGGCATGGCAGCTTCTGTGGCACTTGCTATAGGTGTCACGTCATTGCTCAATTTCGGGCAACTCGATACCGGTAGCAAGTACGTGGCTTACACCGGTGTAGGGCACATGATGCCGCACAATATTACAGAGGCACCTGTTGCAATGGTACACGACATACCCGTAATTGAAACTACAAAAAAGCAAATAAACGCTAAAACCAATACGAGTATTCAGCCCGCAAGTGTGAAGCATAGCAGTGCTATAGGAATTAAACTACATAACGTTGTTAGCGGAACCTCAGTGGATGCCGGGGTGGCAGTCAATGAATTTCACGCAACAGTTTCAGACGTGGTATTGCCAAAGGAAAATGAAAAGCAAGTTGAAGTGCGACACAGAGTCTATCATACATTCAAGCATAATGTAAATACACAACGTAAGCCGCTACGATTATCTGTAATTCTTTCCGGTGGTGTTAATCAGGGCAATAGCAACAGTGGTTATATGGCAGGTGCTACTGTGCGAAAAATGATCAATGAAAAAGTTTTTGTAGAAGGAGATTTCGCTTTTGCAACAAGTGATAATATTCAACGAACCAAATACATGTCTTACGAATCTGCAACTCCTACTGGTGGTTATAGTGGTTCTGGTTCCGGTGCTGCAAAACCAGGCTCAGCATCCAAGACCACAAACACGACAGACGGAAGCAATCTTCCAGGAAACAATGCACCTGTAGGTGTTATCAAAACTCAGGATATCTCTTACAGTCTATATTATGCGCAGGTTACACCCAGCATAGGGTACAAAGTTGCAAAACGCATGTCTATAGGCATGGGCCCGGATTTTCAGAAAATGCTTGTAGACAATCGACCTGCGACTTCAGAGGTAGACCGTGGAAACCTCCAGGTAGCACCAACCTTTGATGTGGGCTTTGTCGGTAAAACTGAATATGCACTCACAAAGCGAGTTAAAGCAGGTATATGTTATCGAAAAGGTATTAACGGCGTTATTAACCCAAGTGATAAATACATTGACCGTAACTACATACAGTTTCAGATGAGGTGTACAATCTTCAACAGATAAACCCTGTTTAGTAGCAAAAACGGAAAGCCCCGCGTTCGCGGGGCTTTTTGATTATTGAAAATATGGGATTAGACTTTTTCGCTCTTGCTTCAGCAACGTAGTGTCGATAATATGTAGGCGACTGCTTTACTTTGTTTAATACAGAACTAAAGTTGCATCAACCATCATTATTTCCTGCCAGGCTGACGAGAACCTTCAATTGATGTAAAGCCGGCCGTAAGAATTTTGAGCCTATACAGGTTGCGTACTTTTCCAGATAGTTCCGTTTTTGCTTTCGTACTTTTCGATGGTTCCGCTGTTAAACATGTCGTTTAGAATATGGCTTGCAGAATCTCTGGAAAAATTTCCGAGATAGATAAACTCCTTTTCTGTCATTGTCGGGAAAAAAGAGAAAAGCTTTTCCGGGCTATTTTTAACGTTGTCTTTTTCAGCTGCAGGAAGTAGTCTGTGAACAATTTCCTCAAATACTTCATAGGGCTGCAATCCTTTAACTACTATGTTTTCCTGCTTCCCATCAGAAAAAATAAGCGTCGGAAATCCGGTTACTCCTGCTTTTTGTGCACGTAGTAAATCTTGCTCAAAAAGCTGTTTTGCTTTGCCTTCTGAGTCACGATACAACCGGGCAGAGTCCAATCCAGATTCATATGCCGCTTCCCGCAGGTGTTGCCATTTAATAATATTCTTTTTCTCAAGAAACACCATTTCTTTTATCCTGCGTAGGAATAATATCGCCTTTTCCTCATCTTGCATTTGGGCCGCCTTAAAAGCCACTGAAGGGGGAAATGACGAAGGCAAAGGGTCTTCAATCCACACATCTCCATCCAATGGCATGTCGTGCGTTGCACAAACCTCTTCCCAGTGTTTGGCGGCATCGTTTGGTGTATTTATTTTCCCTTTATTGTAGTCTTTCCACGAAGGAAGAAGACCGCCCATGCAGTAGTCTATATGGATATACTTATCGTATTCCAGCTTAAGCTTGCGCAACATGGGCTGTACAATCCAACAGGTAGAGCAGATTGGATCGGTAAAATAAACAACCTGAATGGGCTTGTTGGTGTTTAGGTCCGGTGTATCCTGACTATTTCTTTTCGGGATGAGCGGCACCGGTATCTCGTCATCTGAATTAGAATTGGGCTTCAAAAACAACTGCTTTAGCTCCCGGCCCTGATTTATATGTCTTACAATATCTTCTGCACGTTTCTTGTAGTAATCGTTGCAGGCGTCCTCGAAACTTTCAAAACTGCCAATGTTTTCTACAAGGGTTTGTGCGTCTATGATTGCATTTGTTGTCCCTGCGCTTGTAAACGGCAGTGATAAGTGTGCAGCATCACCTATAAGTGCAACGTTGTTTTTATGAAATGCTGGTAATAGGTCAAAGTCTCGCGTATCCCATACATAACTGAGTGAAAAATCATTTGAGGATAAAACCTGTTTTACAACTTCCGGAAACTCATCCATCAACTCAAAACAAAAAGCTTTTATATCCTCCGGCTCATAATTGCTAATGTCAGAGATTGATGTGTCATATTGCATAAACCATACAAACTCGGAATTAGAGGTCGGAATAAACCCAAATGCCAGGCCTTTAGTCCGGTCCTGAAACTTAGTGAATGTATTCTTGTATAATGCCGCCAGTTGCTCGTTTTTCGCTATTCCTACTACTTCTCTAACTTCAACAGGAGTGAAATCAACAGCTCCGAATAATTCGTTTCTGACTTTAGAGTTGCCGCCATCAGCTCCGATAAATATATCGCCGCTTTCCTTCTCGCCGTTTTTAAATACTGCGGCTACAGCCTTATCTCCTTCGTATTCAAAGTGAGAAAACTCGCGACCTTTTTTAAGTAGATCAGCGGGGAATAGAGACGAAAGGTGATAAATCAGGTCTGCTCTTTTTACACAGTGCCAATGGTCGAGTTTAAGATGTTTCAACTCGGTATTGTTGGGTCGTCGCAGGCTAAACTCTTTGACGCGTTTTGCGGCCAGTGGTGGATCATTGGGGCCGTCCTGAGCCTGTAGGAGGCTTAATCCATCATCATGCATTAAAAATGCATGGCCTTTCGCATTTATGCCAATGTGCCGTTCACAAATAACAACGTCTGTATTTTTTTTGAGCAACGAAATGCCCATTGACAAACCAGCGATGCCTCCGCCGATAATAACAACTTTCATTCGAATTCATTTAGGGGTTCCGCTAACAATGAAAGAATAAGATTGTTAACAATTTGTAAGTAAAGTTACACTTTTTTGTGAAAGTAGTATAAGGATTTAATTGATAACTAATTTGATTCTGCTTAATGCTTCTCTAAGAATCTCTTCGGAAGTGGCGAAACTAAGTCTAATATAGCCTTCAGCGCCGGCGCCAAACCATTGTTTCAGACCCGGTACAACCGCTACCTTTGCGGATTCTGCTATAAAATCAGTTATTTCTTTACTGTTTTTTCCGGTACCGGTAATATCCGCAAATGCAACGTAGCACCCTTCCGGCGATATGCAATTAAAGCCCGGTATTTCATTTAATCCATCAACGCAAATGTTGCGCATATTGGTAAGGTGGGAAACGAACCCCGCAAGCCAGTCTTGACATTTTGTCAATGCTGCTGTGGCTGCAACTTGCCCGATAATGTTAGCTCCATGAACTGTAGATTGATGAAGTGATGCTTCAAAAAGCAATTGATAGTGCTTTTCGTTTGAACAGGCCACTGCTCCTATTCTTAGCCCGGCCAAACCGTATGATTTGCTAAACCCCGTGACTGTAATAGTTCGTTGGCGTACATCTTCGTTAATGGCAGCTATGCTGGTAAATTCATGTGGTGCATATATAATATCACTCCATATTTCATCAGAGAGAATTACAAGATTATGTTTACATGCAATTGTTCCAAAGATTTCAAGTTCCTTCTTTGTAAATACCTTTCCTGTCGGGTTCAGTGGGTTGCAAAGGCAAATCATTTTGGTTTGCTTGGTAATCATTTGTTCCAGTCGGTCAAAATCTATATCGTTTGTTCCGGGGGGAATAGAAAAAGGCTTTGCAATTGCCCCCAGGTTTTCAATCGAATAGCGAAACAAAAAATCAACAGGATCGAAAATTATGGCTTCGTCTCCTTTGGAGAGAAACGCCTTACAGGTAATGTAAATTCCGAAAGCGGCACTATCTACCGGAAATAGTAGTTCTGGAGCTGTTCGGAAATTTCGCTTTGTGAGGAAATAGTCTGCCATTGCATACTTAAATTCCGGAAGCCCATCTGGTGGTCCGTAACACAAGTATCGTTCAGTCACAAATTCTTTTATGGCTTCAGCAATTGCAGGTGCGCTAGGAAAATCGGGGTCTGCAGCTGTGAGTGGAATAACACCTTCCGGAACCATAGCCCACCGCAGGTTGTACGCTCTTTTCTTTAATGTATCAAGATTTATTGCACTGTTGTCAAACATTTTTATGTATCTGTTTTTGGGTATATTTTTCTGGTCAATTGTTATCTGTCGAGTGATTTTTACATTGCTAGCTTTGTAATATTTCGGCAAACTGTTCCTTGAGAATAGGTTTTACAATAAAGTCTGTAACCAGCCCTATTCCCTTTGCTCGTTCGATATCGTGAGGAGAAATAGACGAAGAGAACACATATAATTTGTTTTTTCTTGTCAGCTTAGGCTCGATGTCGGCATATGCATCCAGAAACTCCCAACCGTCCATAATGGGCATGCGCAAATCCAGAAACACTATATCAGGTAATAGTTCCGGCTGCCCGGCATTATTCTTAAAATATTCCAGCGCAGACATCCCATCTGAAAAGTCTTCGACATTTGTTGGGATTCCCGTAAGAGAAATCGTTTTGCGAATCAGAAAAACAAAGAGTTTGTCATCATCAATGAGAAATATATTTTTTACAGGTTGCATAATGGTTGGTTTGTGAATTCAATAAAAAAGGTCGCTCCTTTATCGGGTGCACTCTCTACCCATATCTTTCCATTGAGTGCTTCTATGTGCGTTTTAATCATAAAGAGACCAAATCCCTTGGCATGTGGATGATGGTGAAAAGTTTTACCGATTTTGAAAAAGCTTTCACCATGTTTGGTAAGGTCTATTCCCAATCCGTTGTCACTTACTGAAAGGATTACGCTCTTGTTTTTCCGAATTGTTTTTAATTTGATGTGAGATATCCTGTCAGGAGAACGGTATTTAAGTGCATTGCTTATCAAATTCTGGAAAATACTATATAGGTATTTAGACGGATACATGATAGCGGGCACTTTGTCAAAAGATACTTCGATGACTGCGCCGGAGCTACTAATTTCAGTTTTTAGGCCTTCCATTGCTCGGTTCAGGCAATCAACAAAAGATATCTGTTCAATTTTTGCCTCAACATCTTCTTTCACTTGTATCGATTCTACAAGCTCGCTGAAGGTTGTGTTTAGATTGTCAAGTACAGGCTTTATTTCAGAAACCAATAACTTTTGTTCTTCTACGTCGTTACTTTCATTGATGAAGTCTACTAGCAATAGCATATTCACCATCGGTGCGCGCAGGTTATGAGAAACTATGTTGCAGAAATCAACCAATTGGGTATTCTGAATGGATAGTTTTTTCAGAAGAATGGATTGTTTTTCTTCCATTTCCTTTCGCTCGGTGATGTCGATTCCATACCCGATTACCATCGTTAGTTCTCCGTTTTTATCATGAACCGGAAACATTCGACGCAAGTGTGTAAATGGTATTCCCTCAGGACTTTTCAGGTTATCCTCCCATCGTATCTCTTTCGCTGTCTCTTTCGCCTCCAAAAATTTTGCTCGTCTTAATTCAGCCCCGGCCGTATCCCGGTTTCGATAAATCGCATATTCGAAATCATCTTTGCCAATTATGTACTTTCTAAGTTCAACATTCCTAATCGCACTCGGATTTACAAATAGATATTTATGATTTGAATCAAATACCGCAATATCTGTCGGTATATTATTTAAAATGTTCTCATAAAACTCCTTTTGTTTGTCAAGTTCTTCGGTTGCTCTTTTACGGTCGGTAATGTCGCTGATGAAGCATATATAGTAGGTCCTGCTGCGTATAATAGCCGGAGAAATGCCTATTGCAACATCAAACTCATTTGTTTGACGGTCTACTGCCTTTATTTCTACAGACTTATTCGCATCTCCGATATTATTGTTATTTGATTTTTTTAGCGCTTTCAGATAGCTATCGCTGTAACGCTCAGGGATGCATGTTTTATGAAAGTACTTTCCTGCAATCTCCTTTTCCTCCCACCCGAACATTTCTTCTGCTTTAGGGTTCCACTGCAGGACAAGACCTTCCTTGTCTGTAACCACAACAGCATCTATCGAGTTCAGGAATATGGTTTTCATTTGGGCTTCTACTTCCTTGTAGTTGTCGACGGAGTTTTTCAATAACTCAATTCTCAACATAAGCAGAGAAGTAACCTGCATAGCAAGCATTTTTAAGCCATTTGCCTGCTGCTCACTAAGCTTTCTTGGGGTAGGGGCAAACACACACAGATACCCGATGGTCAGCTTTTGGTTATCGATTAGCGGGACGCTTGCAATGAATCGAATCCCTTCTCGCAGAATATGCGGGTTGTCGCAAAGTATTTCGTTCTCAAGGGTGTCTTCAACAATAGCAATGCCCGTTTCTTCTACAGCATTGCGGCAAAAAGCCAACCCGCCTGGTATTTCGGTAAATGTCTCTCTTAAACCGACTCTGGCTTTAAACCAAAATCGTTTGCTATCGGTGAAGCCTATTACTGCAGAGTCTGTTTCACAAATTTGTGCCGCTAATATCGCAATATTATCAAATTCTTCTTCCCGCGCTGTATCCAGTATTTGCAACTGATATAGCGTAGCTACTACTTCCGCATCATTACCCGAATTAGAAATATTGTTCATCGAGGGGCTAATAATTATTAATAGTGATTCATGCCTATGAAATACATAATATTTCATAGTGTTTAACGAATTAATAGGGAGCGAATCGTCGATTTTAAAAACTATCTACGCTAAGATACTAAAGTTATGTTAATGGAGTAGGGGTTATAGCATATAATGTTGCTGTATTTTAACAATAATAAGCATAAATTTTCATTTCCATAAATTTGAATTCACCAGCTGTTTCTGAATTGCGCACTTTTTAAGGTAGGCCCACTCTGTATCATTTAGAACTTGTATGTACTTTTTGGGAGATGTTATTTTAGACGAACGAATGTTAGCGACACGTTCTTTTGAGTCAGGATGTGTACTAACCCATTCAAGCTTGTCGGGAATTGCACCGTCTGTTTTTGCCATTTTCAGCATAAAGTTTTCGAAGCCTGACTTGCCAATATTGGCAGCGTTTAGGCATTTTACCGCAAACGCATCGGCCTCACGCTCCTGATCACGCTCAAACGCTTTGGTAGAAAGATGTTTAGCAATGCGGGCTGCAATTACGGAATTACCATTCGTTGCCATAGATGTAATTACAGATATTCCGGTTTCTCCTATTATGCGTTTCATGACATGATGCAATTCCAGGTGACCTGTTTCGTGGGCAATAATGCCACACAGTTCAGAAGCGCTATCACACTTTTCAATGAGTCGCGTATTTATCACAATATTATTACCGGGCAGGGCATAGGCATTGATTTGGTCGCTTTTAACAAGATGCAGCTTTATTTCATCGGAATTCAATATGGTACCACTACACAGTCGCGACATTATTTTGTTATATATGATGTCTAAGCTGTCAGATTTTATTACATCATTTCCGGATTCAATAGCGTCGATAATAGCATCACCTATTTTCCTTTCCATCTTTTTGTTAATACTATTCAAGTGGAATATTCTGACGAAGTCAATACGACTAAAGCCAAACCATGTCGCAATGAATAATATAACGATAGCCGCAAACTGTAGCATAGCTTTCATCACTCGTAGGCAGTTTGAATGTCAGGAGCATTAAGACCTTCTGAGCCTATAGGTGGCTTGCAGACCATATTTGTGAGTGTGCCCCAAAACCAAAAGCTCACTGGCTTTCCCTTTCTCGTCTGCACTGCCGCATAGATTGTAACAATGAATTCACCGAGATTAAACAGAACAATCGTCAGCATATACCCGATGTAGTTGTTAGTGAGTATATCGCTTCCAAATATTACAGACAACGTCCAGGAAAAGCCAATACTATTTACTATCAACAGTGTAAGTTGCGAAAAAAGTGTCTGTGTACAATGCCATTTTACATACCAGCTGCTTTTTCTGTTTCCTAAATAAAAGATTAAAGTAGCTACCAAATTAATTATAGGAAGCGGCATTCCGGCCATCACAGCAATAAGCGACATCAGGTAGCTGTTTGAGGCTCTTTCGAGCTCTTGTTCATTTGGCTTGTATGTCGATATCGGGTCGGGCGTCATAATGTATTCTTACAAATACTCCATATCCAGTTTGCCGTCAGGGCCCCTATCAGGCAGGTCGCCACCCATGGCTTGCGAACAAAACTTTCAGCAGAAAGGTAAAATTTATAAAATGAGTTTCTTCCACTCACAAAGTCAATAGTAAGCCAAGGCGGAAGAATAAAAATAAGTGGCGTCAGAATGAGGCCTATGGGATTTTCGGCAACCGCACCTGCAATGTCAAACTTTAACAAGCAGAGGACGGAATGGGTGCTACCGCATGACGGACATGGTAGCCCCGTTATATTCCTGAAAATACATACAGGCAAAGAAAACATTTTCTGTGGATAGTGCAGGTGAAGGAAAACCCAACACAATCCGGCCACAGAAGCAGCGGTTGCAATAATATATATTCGTTGCCGGTTCATGAAAACTTACATTAAAGCAACGCTCGCTGTAGTTTTTCAAAGTTTAGTTCTCGGGTTCTACCCATTATCAGGAAGTAATCGACAATAGTCCAGATTCCTAAACCTCCACAGGTAAGCAGCTTACCGATTCCTATTCCTGTATCTCCTAGCATAAACCGGTCAATGCCCAAAGTGCCCACCAAAAGAGATACTATCAAAAGTGTAGTTGGGTCTTTAAACCCCAGCGATTGCAGCATTATATATTTTGAGTCATCTGCATTCTGCAGCATTTCATGGATATGCGGGATAAGATGGCTTTCGAAAAATTTTGAATTTGTGGTAATAAACATGTCCACCTTTGATTGTTCCATTTATGATTGCTTGTTGAGGTTACGGTTAACGAGCCGATAATTTTGTATCAGCACGAAATTTATTCAACAACAATATACGAATGTTTATAAATGTTGGTATCGGTTGCGCTCATTTTTAATACAAAAGCGGAACCGCCCGAGAGGGTGTCCGCTTTTGTATGCTGAATCAATCACTTTATCTACGCCAATGATGATGATAACCGTGTTGGTTATATTGCCTGTGATAGTTATGCCGATGAGTATTCCGGTTATATCGATAGGCAGGGTATCTATAGTTTCTGATGGGGCGCCGGGGAGAATAGCAGGCCACTTGTCTTGGCGCATAATACCTGACAACCGGCGCACATCGACGTATCGGCCGCTGTGCTCGATATCGTACCGGCGGTCCGTAACAAAATGCGGATTGTCGTGGGTAGCTGTTTAAATAGGGCTGAGCATATCTTCGGGAGCATTGTTGCGCGTAGGTTTTGTGCGTAGTTGCGATGGTAAGCAATGCCATAACAATGGTACTCAATAGAATTCTGGTTTTCATAATAAATAAATTTTGGTTACATTTATTGGACGTGAAAAGTTGCGGATGGTTTAACGCGACCGCCCAAGATTTATTTATAAATCCATGCTGTTGGGTTTTTCCTGGATTTGCCAGAATCCTTTTGACGACCATTAATACCCATACCAAGCGTTTGATACTCAATTGTTATAATTAGTGTAAATGAATTGTATTGGTATGATAAATCTTATTTTTACACTTAAATCACTTATTTATGAAAATTGTGAAGCGTCTATTAGCAATTGTTGGAATTTTAATAGTCTTACTATTAGCGACTGCCATTATCATCCCGGTCTTTTTCAAAGACAAAATTATGGCAGTGGTGAAGACAGAAATGAATAAGCAACTTAATGCAAAAGCTGACTTCAATGATGTTGACATTTCTATTTTGCGGAGTTTCCCTCAGTTGTCCGTAGGTATCACAAACGTAAGTGTCGTTGGTATTGATGAATTTCAAAATGATACACTTATAGCTGCTAAAAGTATAGAAGTTGCTTTAGATCTGATGAAAGCAATAAACGGGGAATATGATATTCGGAAAATTGGATTGATATCACCCCGAATTCATGCAATAGTTTTAAAAGATGGTAAAGCAAACTGGGATATCGCAAAGCCTTCACCTGAGACCACAACTACCGAAGAAAGTGCACCTTTCGCATTGGAACTACGTAAGTACGCTATCGAGAATGCGTACATAGAATATGACGACAAGCAGGGAGGAATGCATGTCGTGATACGAAACCTGACGCATACCGGTTCCGGAAACTTCTCTGATGCTGCATTTACATTGGCTACCAATACAACTGCTGATGCAATCACGTTTGCGTACGGGGGAATTACATATCTCAATAAAGTAAAGACATCGATTGACCTCGATTTGAATATTGATAACAACACAAGCAAATACACTTTTAATACTCAGAAAATAAAGCTGAATGGATTAGAGCTCTATACAAAAGGGTTTGTACAAATGCCCGACGGCGCGCCGATGACTATGGATATTCAGTATGGTACGCCGTCCAACGATTTTAAAGAAATATTGTCGTTGGTACCCGGTATTTATCAGGCAGATTTCAAAGACATAAAAACTTCCGGAAAGCTTGGTCTCAGCGGATTTGTTAAAGGTAAGTATAGCGAGAAAGAAATGCCGTCTTTTATGCTGAATTTAGGTATTAAAGACGCATCGTTTCAGTATCCGGCATTGCCACAAAAAGTGTCAGATATTCAGGTTAAGTTGACAGTTGTTAACCCTGATGGAATAGTGGACCACACAGTGGTAAATCTGGATCAATTGCACCTTAAGTTAGGTGAAGAACCATTTGATTTTCGCATGTTGTTGAAGACACCGGTATCTAATCAGTGGATTGATGCCTCGGCAAAAGGGCATATCAATTTGGGTAGGGTAAGCCAGTTTATCGCGTTGGAGGCTGGGACCAAAATGCTGGGTGATATCAAAGCAGATGTAGCTGTGAAAGGCTCAATAGCAGAAGCACAGAAGCAGCATTTTGACAAATTGGATGCTTCCGGCTCCATTGATATCGCAGGGCTTTCATATGCTTCAAAAGACTATCCGGACGGCGTAAGTATATCAAGTATGTTATTGACTTTCAATCCAAGGAATGTATCGGTGGCGAATCTAAGAGGGCAGTTTATGGATACCCATTTTAGTGGAAACGGCAGTGTTGACAACTTCCTGGGCTATTTCCTTAATAACGAATCACTTACCGGTAGGTTCTCGCTGATAGCTGACAAGGTGGACGTGAATAAGCTAATGGGCGCAACAGCCGATGAAGCCACTACTGAGACACAAACAACTGAGAGTAACGGTGTGTTTGTAGTGCCGGCCAATCTGGATGTAGAACTTAATACCACTATTGGAACTCTAAAGTACGATGATATTGTGTTGACAAATGTTAGTGGTGGGGTAAGTGTGAAAAACGAGGTTGTAGATATGCGGAATATCGGCGGTAACGGGTTTGATGGCACATTGAAACTTAGTGGTTCTTATTCTACAGCAAAAAACAAAAAGAATCCTGATATCGCATTTCGGTATAACATTGGAAACGTAGATATTAAGAAGTTGTACAACTCGTTTAGTACCATGCAAGAGATGATGCCCTCTGCAAAATATATTTCAGGTCGTCTCTCCTCGGAGTTTACCATGAATGGTTCGCTTAAGGAGGATATGACGCCTGAAATGAATAGCCTCAGCGGGAAGGGCGATATGATGTTGCTTAATGGTTTGATAAGTGACTATCCGGTTGCGGTAAAGCTCGCAGATAAATTGAAAATGCCGAAGTTGAAAACATTGAAAATTCAAGACATGAAGCTGTTTTTCTCTTTTAAAAACGGTAGAGTAGTAGTTGAACCGTTTAATGTTGATTTGGGTAGTGGTATAAAAGCAGAGGTTGCTGGTAGCCATGGCTTTGATCAGACGCTTGACTATGGTGCAAATATGGCTGTGCCTCGTGCGCTTTTCGGAGGCGAGGCTAACGGAGTGCTAAATAGCCTTGTTAGTAAAGCAGCGGGAAATGGAGTTAATGTAAACCTTGGCGAGAATATCAATGTAAAAGTAAAGGTAACCGGTACGTCAACCAATCCTAAAATAGAAACGGACCTGAAGAGTGCCGCAGGAGATGCTGTAAAAGAGATAAAGGACGAAATCAAGAAAGTAGTAAAAGAAAAGGTAGACAGCGTTAAACATGTGGTTCAGGATACTGTGAAAGCGGTAAAACAGCAGGTAGTAAAAGAAGTAGAGAAGAAGAAGGAAGAAGTAAAGGAAAAGGCAAAAGAAGAAGTAGAGAAAAAGAAAGAAGAGGCGAAAAAAGAGATAAAAAACGAGGCGAAGAAAAAATTAAAAGGACTGTTCGGCCGGTAACTCCGGGCGGGCGTTTTATTCGGAGCTTTGACTTTCTTGCCATCGATTTACAATGGGAACGAGAATCCTTGTCATTGTTGCAATGATGTCGCAAGGTGAAGTGTATGCCAGACAATTGTTGACTATTCTTTTTTTAGTTTTATTTTCACATCAGCCAAGGCCCTCAAACTACAGTGTGGGCATGTAGCTTTAATGTTGAAAAACTCGACTGTTGCGTCCTCAGTTGCATTGTTGATATAGCCCAATACTTTGATGGGAAGGAAGAAACCCTTTACAATCACATTTACCGGCCCTTTTGTGGTTTTTGTTTTGAAGGAATATTGTTTGATGCTGTAAGGGTAGCTATAGAGAGAATTAGGAAATACAACCCGGAGTTTTGTTTGCATTAACAGCGATTTTTTTGTGGCTGTTGCGCCGTCTATTCTGCCTATTGTAGTTACAGGCTCAGGTATATCGGCAGAGGAGAATTCTACCGTTCGTAATAGAGCCGATGTTCGGCTGTCGTATATGCCGAGTCGCATTGTTTGTCCGTATTCCGGATAGGGCATTGCCGGCACGTTTATGGTGTCGCCTTCAATCTCCGGTTCGCTAACGCGCAGGCTCCTGTCTAAACTTTTTACAGAAAATAATTTCGGAGATTTTTCTTTACAGTAAATCTGAATGGTATTGTTACCGGAGTTGAACAAAAGCATGGAGTCTCTGCTTCGGCACCACTTATTCCAGACATATATGCTATCGGTTTGCGCATAACTACAAAAGCAGCAGGCAAGAAATAGCACGATAATAGTAAGATGTTTCATTTTTCGTCTGTTGGCAAGTAAAGCACATCTGTGCTGCTAAGTAGCCTCGAGCCGATAACAGAAATCGAAAATAAAAAAGAGGGAAGTATTTAGCACTTGCAGAAAAAATCCCCCTGCCCTGCTTTGAAAAAGCTGAGCAGGGGTAAATAGGAATGGTCTTTTCGTAGGCTTAGAATCCTTTCTTAGCAACGCCGTCTTCTATTGCTTGAAGTGCTTTTGCTTCATTCATGATAGCAGCCATTTTGTTGCCTTTGCCGTCATTGCCTGCGGCCATGTATCCACCTCTTGCAGTTCTGGTGATTACTGCATCATGCATTGGTACGTTCTTTTCTTTTGTCTTAAGGCAATATGCTTTAATCATCTTTGTTGTGTCCATGTTCGTTTTTTTAACTGTTAATGATTTGTTTTCTTGTTATGTTGGCACAATTTACTCTTTTTTTCGAGCATTTTCGTTCGAAATAACTTATTCCAAAATTTCTATTCTAAAGATACGCACTTTTCCGGAAACTCTGCGGCATGTCGTAGCACAAGGTTTCGGATATAATCGTTGTCTTGCAGCGGCTCAATTATGTTGAGAATGGTATCTATGTTTTTTAGTTGTTTTTTCTTGTCGGTCACGTATCCCATACCATACAAATTCCCGTTTTTTACCAATATGCAACTATGTTCATTGTCGTCAATGCCTTTGTCGATAAGGGCGAAAGTAGGCAGCCGAGAGCTTACCCATTCTATTGCCGCGCTGGCTTGTTTATTATACGAAATGTAATCTGAATGATTATTTGTGCAGCCACATTCCGGAGCCGAAGAAAGATTGCAAAGTCGAGTACAAAGATTAAATTCTTCCACCATTTCCCGAATTAGGTAGTGCCCTTCGGTGATAGTATTAAAAGTATAAACCGGTTTTATGCTTCTGCTTATTTTTTCTATCGCCAACCTTGTAAAGCCTTGCCTGTCTTCGTATGCAAACAGACCATACTTGGCAAGGTATCCGCGCTGGCTACGATTGTACTTCGGCCATAGTTTTCTTATTTCTGCGCTTTCCAATATATGTGCCATCAATTCGGTAGCACACTCTTTGTAACTTATACGGTGAGTATCTTTCAGGAAATCCTGTTTCTGTCGGTTTGTTTTGTTGTTAGAGAAATGACTTTTTACACGTTTGCGTATGTTTATCGCTTTTCCTACATATATTGCCTTCCCTTTTTCATTATAAAAGTAATAGACACCAGGGGTGGTAGGTAATCGTTCCAGGTCGTCGATTGGTAAGTGTGGCGGTACATACTGTTCACTGTTTCTCCCTTTCAGCATAGTCGAAATTACCCCTTCTTTGTCCTTTGCTGTTATTATAGCCAACAGGTCTGCCGTTGCCAGAGCGTCGCCACCCGCACGATGGTGATTGCCATGATTAATATTTAACTGCTGAGTAAGCTTTCCAAGACTATATCCGTTAAGTCCGGGTAATACTTTTCTTGCGAGGCGTACCGTACATAATTTTTTGACGTTCAGTTCCAGTCCTGCCGACTGTAGGTGATACTTCACAAAAGAGTAGTCGAAATTGACATTATGTGCAACAAATACCTTGCCCTGGAGCAACTCGTAAACTCGGTTCGCGATTTCGCCGAATGAAGGAGCATTTGCAACCATTGAGTTGTCAATTCCCGTAAGCCGCTGAATAAAATAGGGTATTGGAATATGTGGATTTACAAGACTTTCAAAGAAGTCTAATACCTTTTCTCCATCATGAATTACTATCGCAATTTCCGTCATGCCGTTGGCTGCGGCATAACTTCCTGTAGTTTCTATATCTACAACTGCGTATAGCAAAGTCAAGTTTTTGTTGAAAAATAAAGGTAGCCAATTTTATATTCCGTACATATAGCTTTGTTACCTTTGCTTGCTGGTAGCTTGCTTGAATGGGTGCCTGAAATAACAGGGTATTAACCATATTATAGCGAATGCTTAATATATAATCGATAACTTGCCCATTAGGGACGGTTATTGAAAGGAAGACTTGTATAGAGATTGGCAACTATTTAATGTGTTCTTTTCGCTATGTGTCAAAGTAATAATACAAAAATATAATGCAGTTCAGATTATTATATATCGTCGCTTTTGCGATATTCTTTATTACTTCTCACCAAACTTTTGGTCAACAAAATGATAATTCCGTGCCCGTAATTTCACGAAAAGCGGCACGCGAACTCATGATTCAGGAATTGGACAAGCGGGAAAATGGTGATGTGGAAAGCATAAAGAATTATCTTAATTCAGGAGCTTCTATTTATGCTAGGGGGGCAGGGCGCTGGACGGTGCTGCATACTGCCGCCGCACAGGGCGATTTAGAGCTCGTAAAGCTGTGCATTCGGAGGCGTTTACGTATAAACTCCAGGAGTATTTCAGTTAATAGTTGCACGACTCCGCTTTATTGGGCGGTGAAAAATAATCATCCTGAAGTAGCGCAATTAATCAGAGATCGGCATGGCAATTTCGGAGTGGACGATGGAGTTGCAGTGCGAAAATACGACAGTGGTAGCTATTACATTGGTAATGTATATATGGGATGTCGTCAGGGACTCGGAACTATGTATTATGCCGGAGGTGGACGATATAACGGCTATTGGGAACAGGGAATGAGAGATGGCTACGGCGTGTACTACGATGCAGATAGCACCTGCTACGCCGGGTATTGGAAAAATGACATGATGAACGGCCAGGGGTCTTGTCATACTTTGGCAGGCGACTGCTATGAGGGAATGTGGGTAAATGGCAAGATGGAGGGAGATGGCGTAATTTTCTTCAATAACCGAAACCGCTACAAAGGGGAGTTTAAGGATGGTAAAATGTGGGGCAAGGGCTCCTATTATGATTGGACGGAGGAAAGCCACTATGAAGGCAGTTTCGAAAATGGTGTGAAGTCAGGAAAAGGTGTGAAGTATTTTGTGAACGGAGATGTCGCAGAAGGCAATTGGAAGAATGGTGTAATGAGCGGGAAGGGGAAGGTTACAAGCGACAGAGGCGATAAATATATCGGGAACTTTGAGAATGATATGTTGAATGGGCATGGTGTGTGCTATTTTGCATGCGGAGATAAATATATCGGAGACTGGAAAGATGGTTTATACCATGGGAAAGGTGTATTTACATGGAGAAACGGTGACCGCTATGAAGGCGACTTTAAGTACAATAAATTTGATGGCCAGGGGGTCAGGGACTGGATAACCTGTGAGCGATATATTGGTAGCTTCAAAGAAGGCTTTCGTTCAGGGCATGGAGTTGCCTATTATCCGACCGGAGATACGTACGTGGGAGAGTGGAAAAACGACATGGAGTCTGGTGAAGGACGATTCGAGTGGATGAATGGTGACGTATATGAAGGGTCCTTCCAAAGCAATATGTTGCATGGCATGGGGAAATGTATTTGGGCGAGTGGAGATAAATACGTGGGGATGTACGATAGCAGTGACCGACATGGAAAAGGGACCTATTACTGGGCAAGCGGTGACAAGTATTCGGGAGACTTTAGACGAAATATGCGATGGGGAGAGCTAGGTACTTATTATTGGTCTAATGGTGATATGTATCGTGGTCAGTGGGTAAATGATAAAAGAAATGGATGTGGCACTTTTTATTGGCGTAATGGTGATCAGTATGTAGGCGATTTTGATAACGGGCTTAGTCATGGGTTCGGTACATATACCGATGCGTTGCACACAATCAGAAATGCGCCGGGTTGTGTAACCTATACAGGAGAATGGAACCATGGCGAAAAAGAAGGAACGGGTAAATGTTTCAGTATGACGGGCAAGCTCATATACGAGGGGCCGTTCAAAAACGATAAGCCCGTAAAAATGTACAATACTTATAGCCACCTCAGGTAGTGGCTACCTTTTACAACCGCACATTTGGGTAGGCTTGTTTGTTGTATTTGTTTCTGTATGCCGCAGGTGTGAGCCCGGTAATTTTCTTAAACATTGTTCGAAACGACTTTGTGTCGGTATAACCCACGTCATACATCACTTCGTTTATGTTTTTTCTGCTATTCTCGAAAGTACGCTTCGCAGCTTCCATTTTTATCCGGTGAATATAGGTTAATACTGTATTATTCGTGGCGTCTTTAAATCTACGCTCAAAGCTGCGTCTACCTAATGATACGTAAGTAGCTAATTCTTCTACTGTTACCTTTTCCTGATAGTGTTCTTCGATATAGCTTTGTGCTTTTTTTATAGCCGTGTCGGTATGTTTCTTTTGTCCTTTAAAAAGTGCGTAAGCAGACTGGCTGTTCCGGTCAATGTCAATAGCAAAGTATTTAGAAGCAAGGATGGCAGTTTCCCTGTCTGTGTATTTCTCGACAAGATAGAGAAGTAGCCCCCAGTAAGAGTTGGCGCCACCGCTGGAGTAGATACCTTGTTCCTCTGTTACTATATTTCCATCTTGAACTTCGACGTCGGGGAAGCGTTCCCGGAATTCATTCTGGAACCCCCAGTGGGTGGAACACTTCTTTCCGTTGAGCAACCCCGTCTCCGCAAGCAGGAATGCGCCGACACATAGGGATGCCACTTCTGCGCCGGCGTTGTGTTGTTGAGTGATCCAGGGTACTAATGCTTTGTTTTGCAGAACGGCCTGTCCCATATCTCCAAAAAGTGCAGGTATTATTATGAGGTCTGTTTTTGTTATTTCCTGTATCGTCTTATCTGCATGTACAGTGTATATTCCTCCATTTAGAACTACGTCCTTTGTTGCTCCGGCTAGTGTGACATTAAATGCAGGTTCTTTGCCGGAAGCGGCCCTGAAGTTATTAATAGCAGAAAACAGATATTGCGGGTCGGCAATGGCCTGCATTACCGACGATTCAGGGACAAGAATGCATATGTTTTTCATGTTTAGAGTGTTCAATTTGTGCAATTGTTCTTTTTATGTCTATGTCGCAAAATACCTTTTTATTGTCTTTTTTGCACATTGATTATATAATTTGTCTGTTGCACCTTTGTCTTGTAAATAACTAAACTTAAAACCACAAAAAAATGAACAATGGAAAATAAACTAGAAGCTATAACTATAGAATGTGCAATCAATGCGAGTCCTGAAAGCGTGTGGGCGCTATGGACCAACCCTGACCATATAATCAGATGGAATAGTGCTTCTGACGATTGGCATACCACCAAAGCTTCGAACGATTTGCGTGTAGGTGGCAAATTCACTTCGCGTATGGAGGCTAAAGATGGGTCAATGGGTTTCGATTTTTACGGTGTTTATGATACTGTCGTTGCCGAAGAAAAGCTTGAGTACACCCTTGGTGATGGCAGAAAAGTCAAAGTCCTGTTTTCATCGGTTGATGGTGGTACCCAAGTGATAGAAACATTTGACCCCGAGACTGAGAATCCGGTAGAAATGCAGCGTGGTGGGTGGCAGGCTATCCTTGACAACTTTAAAAAGTATGCAGAAGCACAATAACCGCCAAAATTGACAACAATGAATATTCAAAAAGTAACACCGTTTCTTTGGTTTGACAATCAGGCTGCTGAGGCTGCAGCCTTTTATGTGTCAGTATTCCCCAACGCAAAGATTATCAGCAGCAACCCGATGGTGACACAGTTTGAGCTGGAAGGGCTGCAGATTATGGCGCTTAACGGTGGTCCGAAATTTAAATTAGATGAGGCGTTTTCGTTTTCCATCAGTTGCGAAAATCAGGAAGAAATAGATTATTTCTGGGACAAGCTCACCGGCGATGGAGGTCAGGAAAGTATGTGCGGTTGGCTGAAAGATAAGTTCGGGTTGTCCTGGCAGGTTGTACCTGCACAGCTTGGCGAATTGATGAGCGAGCCCGACAGGGCGAACAGGGTAGTAAAGGCATTTTTGCAAATGCGAAAAATGGATATTGCGGCGCTTGTGAACGCATAGGAAGACACCGGTGAATTATACGCACTTGCTTCTTTGGACGATATATATTGACGATATTTTGCGCCGGGGAGGTAGTTGTTTCTTGTTTGATTTGAACGTTCCGGGCACACTAATTTTAATTCAGCCACGGATAAGCGAGGCGTGTGCTAATGCAACAAAAGGGACTTGGAGGTAAGCGGTAGGAGGTTGTCCGGATGTTTCATCTATTTGTAAAAAAGCGGGGCACTAAAAAGAGCAAACAGTATAGTGCTAACTCCAAGGACAAAACCTGCAATTGCAAGGCCTTTAAGTTTTCGGCGTTCACCCATCCCGATAATGCCCAAAACCACACCAGCCAGTGTATACAGCGCCCAAGCATCTATGAGAAATCCAAACCAATACAACGACCATATATAGGCAACCACTCCAATTATGGAGAAGCATAAAGACAAAATTCCAATCACACCTGAACGCTGTTTTTTGGGTGTTTCGTTTTCGGAATCGGTATCTAATACGTGGTTATGTGGTGTTGTTAGTTTTATGCAAGGTGCACTTTCGCATGATGCACAAATTGGTTTCATTTGTTTATTTATCGCAATGCCGGCCTGGGAAAAGACAGGCAAGAAAACAAGTGCTGCAACAAAAAAGAGGATGCTAAATATATTTTTCATGGTGGGTAGTTGACAAGCGCAGGTATAATTAATTTTGGAAGACAATCAAATTTACAATATTGCAGCAAAAATAGATTCGCCGCAAAGAGTAATAAGACAATTTAAGAATTGCTTAATATTGATTTGTCATAAGAATTAATTCCTTGCGTGTCTGTGCTATTGCGGTTGGGCTGATTCAACAATCAATTCTTTGTTCAATTCTGTTTTTACTTAAACGCCAACGTATACTATTGCCGAGAATACAGAAATTATACTCAATTAATACTTCTATAAAAGCTCAAACCGAATCCTTCAATTACAATTCTATACACACATTCTTTGGTTCTGTAAAGAAACGTAATGCTTCCCAGCCGCCTTCTCTGCCTACACCGCTATTTTTGAATCCGCCAAATGGCGTGCGCAGGTCACGTAGGAGCCAGCAGTTCACCCAGATAATGCCACTTTGTACTTTCGCTGCCATTCTGTTGGCGCGACTTATGTCTTGTGTCCAGATAGTCGCAGAAAGGCCATAGTCGCTCGTATTGGCAAGTAGCAACGCTTCTTCCTCATCTTTGAACGGTTGCAGCGTAACTACCGGCCCGAATATCTCTTCCATATTGGTCCTGCAAGCTGCGCCCAGCCCTTCTATTACAGTAGGTTGTATAAATAAACCGTGTGCACAACGTCCACCGACGGTTACCGGCGCGCCACCTGTAAGTATTGTACCTCCTTCGTCTTTGGCGAGTGCGATACATGCCAGCACTTTTTCATAGTGCGGACGGCTCACCACGGCACCCTGCTTACTGCTGTCTTCCAGCGGATCGCCAACGGTTAGTTTCTGCACACGAGCAACGAA
The DNA here is from genome assembly GCA_030426665.1 of Bacteroidia bacterium. GTDB lineage: Bacteria > Bacteroidota > Bacteroidia > Chitinophagales > Chitinophagaceae > Nemorincola. Next base: position 54,772 of record JAUHYD010000006.1, read on the forward strand.
TTCTGACTTGAACTTCTCATAGATACTCTCGTGTATAAGTATTCGGCTACCACAAAGGCATATCTGTCCCTGATTGCTGAAAGAAGACTGTACTGTAGTGCGCATCATTTTGTCCCAATCACAATCAGGGAAAATGATATTGGGGTTCTTGCCCCCCAGTTCCAGCGATATTTTCTTGAACATAGGAGCTGCCGTTGCGGCTATCTCTCTTCCGGCTCTGGTGCTGCCGGTAAAAGATACTGCCTTTATGTCGGGGTGCGATACAATGGCAGCACCACAGCCCGGACCGGTACCATGTATTATGTTCAATACTCCTGCCGGTAGTCCTGCCTCGATACAAATTTCGCTAAGCAGGTGTGCTGTCATGGGGGTTACTTCGCTGGGTTTAGCTACCACGCAGTTGCCTGCCGCTAACGCAGGAGCTATTTTCCACGTAAATAGATATAATGGAAGGTTCCAGGGAGAAATACAACCTACCACTCCCACCGGTTGCCGAAGGGTGTAGTTTATAGCCTTGTCCACCATGTTGTGGCTGTCTGTGCTGAAGTGCATGATGCCCGTAGCGAAAAAGCGGAAGTTGCTCGAAGCACGAGGAATATCTACACGCTTACTTAACCAGAGGGGTTTGCCATTATCGTTTGTCTCGGCTAGTGCCAGTGCATTCAGGTTGTCATCTATTAGTTGTGCAATCCTGTTTATGATACGGAACCGCTCTTCCGCAGGTGTGGTACTCCAGGAGGCAAATGCGGTTTTGGCGGCAATCACAGCCGAGGCCACATCCCCTTCGTCGCTGTCCGGCGTTTGACTGTACATTTCTCCGGTAGCGGGGTTGATGTTGGGTATATATCTGTTATTGAGCGGTGCTTGCAGTGTTCCTGCTATATAATTGGCAATATGTGATGGTGCAACGAGATTCATAGCTGCAAAAGTACGGAATAGGGCTTTAGGTAGTGTATATTTGTATAATCTGTAGATGTGTTTGAGCGTGATGAAGTAGCAATCCCTATTTAAATTATACACTATTATGGAAGCGCCAAAACCCAAAATTGTACCGCTCGAAGACTGGGAGCGGGACTGGCTGATGAAAATTTATACCTTACGGAAAAAGGATTTGTTTTTTGCGGGGTGTCGAAGGGCGCTGTTTTACTATTTTATTGCCTTTTGTCTGGGTATGTATATGGTTGCAATTCTTCACGATGCATTTATTGACGGAGAAAATATCTGGTTTGATTATCCATTTTTCTTCAATGGTTGGTGGTGGAAAAGTGTCGTTATTGTTTTGCTCACCGCAGCAAATTGCGCACTACGATATTACGCTTGGATTGTCCCAATGAAAAAAGATGCAGACTCCGGATTTAAGGCACTTGCTCCATTTACTGTAACACGCAAAGAATATTATCCTGTTACCGGGCAGTATTTTCTGCATTTAGCGGGCAGACCCAAGCGTTTTGAAGTAGATGACGAAACATATAATGAGCACGAAGAGGGGGAAACTATTTACATGCGAATGGCGGTAAACTCGGCACATATTTTCAGTTTTCATGATAGTGTAACTGTACGCGTGTTTGATATAAAAAGGCCAACAGGATTCCCTTCGGGTTCGGGGCGGTAGGAATACAATCATCTTGTTATTAATTGCATATACATTTTTATTAAAAAATGTATAAAACTAGGGTTACCTTTTTTTACTAACAGTATAAACGTGCATAACCATCTAAAAACAAAAGTTATGAAATTAGTAAAATTGAGCGTATTCGCACTTACATTAGGTCTTTTCGTTGTATCATGCGGTAGCGGAAGCGGCGAAGCTTCAAGTGAACCAGCTACAGAAGAAACAATGGAAGCTCCTGAAGCTGAAGCAGTTCCTGAAGCTATGCCAGCTGAAGAAGCAGCGCCAGCTACTGACTCTACAGCAACTCCTGCTACAGAGGAAGCTCCTGCAACTGAAGCAGCTCCTGCTGAGTAATTAATTAGCGCTTTTAAAGCTTAAAACTAAAAAATCCCGCAACAGCGGGATTTTTTAGTTTATGTCTGATCTGTATATCTATCGTTTCATTACGGCTTCAATTTCCTGAGTGGTAATCGGGATTCCCTTAAAGAGATCCGTGTTGCCGGTTTTAGTAATCCAGATATCATTTTCGATACGGATACCCATTTGCTCATCCTCGATGTAGATGCCCGGCTCTATGGTAAACATCATTCCTTCTCTTACTACATCGGTATAAGACCCTACATCGTGTACCACTATACCTATGTGGTGAGAAACACCATGATAGAAGTATTTTCGGAAAGCAGGATTTTCCGGATCCTGATTTTTGATGTCTGCCTTGGTAAGCAGACCGATTTTCAGCAGTTGCTTTTCCATTTCAGCGTTGATGCTTTTCATGTAGTCAGGAAAGGCAATGCCGGGTTTCAATATTTTCTTTCCGTGGTTATGTACGGCCAGCACAGCGTCATAAACTTCTTTTTGTCTTTTAGTGTATTTGCCGTTCACAGGTATGGTGCGAGATAGGTCGGCATTGTAGTTGCCGTATTGCGCACCGAAGTCCATCAGTATCAGCTCTCCATCTTTACATTCCTGGTTGTTTTCCTCATAATGCAGTGTGCGTGCTCTGTCGCCGGAGGCTATGATGCAGCCGTAAGCATGTCCTGTTGCCCTGTTACGGAGAAACTCATGTGTTATCTCTGCTTCTATTTCGTATTCCATAACACCCGGCTCTACGAACTTCAATACTCTGTCGAAAGCTTTCGCTGTAATAGAAACTGCTTCTTTTATTACTGCAACTTCTTCCTTTGTTTTTATCGGGCGCAGTTCCCTCATGATTTTCGCCGCTCTGTCATAATGATGGAGCGGGTAGTTTTTCATGATTTGATTCACAAAAAGAAGGTCGGTTCGGAAAAGTTCCGTATCCAAACGATTATGCTCATTGGAGTTCAGGTATACTGTATCGGCACTATTCATCATCACCTGGAGCATTGTGTCTAATCCATCCAGCCACTGTATGTTTTTTATGCCCGATATAGCTGTTGCTTCATTTTTGCGCAGTTTATGCCCCATCCACTTCTCTAACAGTTCGTTTGGTTGCAATAGTACAAGAACCTCGCGCATGCTCTTGTCCGGATTGTCGGGATATAAAATAACTACTGTTTTCTCTTGTGTGATTCCGGAGAGCCATATTACATCAGCATCCGGCTTGTAACCATATTGCGCATCCCCGCTCTTAGGTATAACGGGGCTTGCCGGGAATATAGCTACGGAATTTGGTTTCATTTTTTTGATAAATCTTTGTCTGTTGTGTTCAAACAACTTCGATCCTATCGGTAAGTACTTCATTTCGTGTACGTTTTGATTAATAGAACTGTGAAGTTATGAATGTATGGCGAGAGGGAAAAACAGTGTAAACAAAAATTATGACGCTGTTTGTCTGATGCGATTATAGTTATAGTGATTGAATTAATTTTAATTTGACGAGTGCAGTTATACTCTTTTAATATTTTACCTTATTTTTATCGCAAAATCAATAAACAATGGAATTTCCGGAAACACTACGTTACACTAAGGATCACGAATGGGTGAGCATTGACGGCAATACCGCTACGGTAGGTATTACAGATTTCGCACAGAGAGAGCTGGGCGATATAGTATTTGTTGACATCAGTTCTCTGGATACACCGTTGGGTGCCAATGACATTTTTGGTACGGTTGAAGCGGTAAAAACAGTATCTGATCTGTACTTGCCTGTTGCAGGTACGATTACAGAGGTTAATGCAGATCTTGAGGCAACTCCGGAGAGTGTAAATACAGATCCGTACAACGCGGGTTGGATGGTGAAAATGACAGTAGATAACCCTGCTGATGTGGAAGGGCTACTAGATGCCGCTGCTTACAAACAGCTGGTAGGTGAGTAAATGAATCAGATATTTTCGAGTACATCTCCTTATATAAAACAGGCAAGGTTCATAGCCATACTATGGACCTTGCTTATTTTTGTGGGTTGTTTTACGCCCGCCTATAAGTTGCCCGAGATGGATGTGCCATTTGTTGACAAGTGGACACACTTCGTGATGTTCGGTGGGTTTACATTTCTCTGGTTATGTGCCAAACCCGCTCTACATGGCAAACAACTTTTATTACTGATTGTGGTAGCCATAGCGTTAGGCATCTTTATAGAATTTATGCAATTGACCCTCACTTTCCTAAAGAGAAGCGGCGAGTTTCTTGATGGGGTAGCTGACGCCGTCGGCAGTATTATGGGTGTTGGCTTGTTTTTTCTGCTGCAACGGCTGACCCGTGGTAAGGCGTAAGTTCTGTTAGTATTTATGTTTCCCTACTTCCCATCCACGTTTTGCCAACAGCTTTTCGCCCGACTCGATTGCCCCTCCTTCCATTTCTGTTCCCATAGAGTCGTTCCAGCGGTTGAGGTAGCCGAATAATGCTATTACTCCCAGCATTTCTACTATTTCTCCTTCGTTCCAATGCATTCTCAGGTTTTCTGCTATTTCGTCGTCAACGGCATTGGGTATTACCGAACTGGCAAGGGCAAAGTCGAGCGCTGCCCGCTCGGCATCAGAGAAAGCAGGATGGGTTTTGTATTCCCAGATGTTATCCATTTGTTCCTGCTCAGCACCATAGCGCTCCGCAGCTCTTATAGTATGTGCCTGGCAGTATCTGCAACCCGCAGCATTACTGCTTATGTAGCCGATTAGCCTCTTTAGTGCACTGGTAACTCTACCTTTATTTTCCATCACGGCCTTGTTCATCTCGATAAATGCATAGGCTATGCGTGGTCGATGGTACATGGTCTTGACGCTATTAGGGCAGAAGCCCAATGTCTCGTTATAGAACGTTACCAAATCCTGAAGTTCTTTATCGTCTTGTTCCGAAGCCGGAAATGCTAGTGGTTGTTTCATACGTAGATGTTGCTGTTTGGTTTTGTCGGAAATTATAACCCGACCAAAGATATAAAGTTATGACTTTACCGCCGGGGCTTGTATCGGGGTAACTATCGTAGCAGCTTTCTTCCTATTGATGATGTAAACGGCAATCATACCCAGTACGCCACCCACTGCTGTGTGCAGTAAAATTTTTTCACCGAGAAACGCCCATGAGGACAACATCGCTGCCAATGGTACCAGAAACATATAACTGCTTGCACGAGCAGAACCAATACGAGTCGTGGTGTAAAAAAATACTGTCGTTGCCAATGCCGTGACAATTACAGAACTGAATATCATATTGAACCAGAAAAGAGAATCAGTAATATGAATGGTTGTGTTGAGTTCGCTAAAGTCCAGAAATGGAATCAGGCATAAAAGCGTAACAACGTATTGCCAATAACTAAAACTTGTAGATGTGCCGTAGCGACCACCGATAGCTGTGAACTTGCTCAATACTGACCAGGTAAATGCAGCAAAGAAAAAGTACAGATTTCCCGGGTCTAGAATTGCGGTAGTGTTGTCCCATGCTTTTAGTAACACCACACCTGCTATTAGTCCCAATATCAGTCCGATGGCCTCGTTGCGCGTGGGTACCTTTCGCTGAATCATTACTCCAAGCGCATAGGCAATAATCGGATTTATGGTGGTTAACAGTACCCCTCCCGCACCGGCAAATCCATAGGTCAGTCCTTTGAAAAACAGAATACTATAGGCCGCCAACAGCACGCCGGATATAACGACAATCGGAATTCCTTTACGTTGCAGGCGCATATTCATACCCATCATCGGCATAATGAGGAGCATAGTGACTACTACAAGCACATAACGATAGGCGGTGAAGTTAATCACGCTGCAATACCGGGTAAGCACTTTTGCAGATGGCCAACTGACACCCCAAAGGAACATGCTCAGTATCATGCCGCCAACAAGGTATTTATGTGTAGTCGATTTTTCCTGCATTGTTGTGTTTGAGGCGTGGTAATTCTCTAATACGGCAAATGTACGCCAACCTGTGATGTCGCCGATGAGCATTGTTAACATAAATTTGGGTGTATTATTTATTGTTATATTTTCAATTTCTTATCTTTATTTTTCATTAATCCTTTTATACTCATGCAATCTTTCTTTTTTCCACTTCGCCGCATAATCAGTGGCTTGGTTTTTTTGTGCGCCTTTGCCACTATTGCAACCGCGCAGGATATGAATGCCAAATTGCCTACTGACCCGGATGTAATGACCGGTAAGTTAGAGAACGGCCTTACCTACTACATTCGTAACAATCATAAGCCTGCTAACAAAGTTGAGCTAAGGCTGGTGGTTAATGCCGGTTCTATCCTTGAAAATGATAACCAGCAAGGTTTGGCTCACTTTATGGAGCATATGAACTTTAACGGTACCAAGAATTTTGAGAAAAATGAATTGGTGAGTTATCTGCAATCGATAGGAGTGCAGTTCGGTGCCGACCTGAATGCCTATACAAGTTTTGACCAGACTGTATATATACTGCCGATACCTACAGATAAACCCGGCAATCTGGAAACAGGATTTCAGATAATTGAAGACTGGGCCCACGATGCATTGCTTACAGATAAAGATATTGACGAAGAGCGGGGTGTAGTGCTAGAAGAAAGTCGACTGGGCAAGGGTGCGCAAGATAGAATGAGAAAAATATATTTTCCCAAATTAGTGGACGGTTCGTTATACGCCGATCGGTTGCCAATAGGAAAGGATGATATTCTGAAGTCATTTAAATATGAAACAATTCGCAGTTTTTACAGAGACTGGTACAGGCCTGACCTTCAGGCAGTAATAGTTGTTGGTGATATAGCTCCGGATGTGGCGCTGAAGATGGTAAAAGACCATTTTGGAAAGTTGAAAAACCCTGCCGGAGAGCGTGCCCGTAAGTATGTGGATGTGGCACCTAGAAAAGCACCTGACGCTATGGTGGTGACTGACAAGGAGGCAACCAACTCTATGCTGATTTTGTCATTCCCGTATGTCAAGTCTAAAGATTTTAAGACGGTGGGGGACTACAAGCGTGTAATAACAAGGGAGCTTGCATTGCAGATGCTTAACAGAAGGCTGAACGAGCTGGCGCAAAGTAGTGCACCTCCATTCCCCTTTGCGTCTGCCAGTTTCAGTAGTACAATACATGGTTACGACAACTTCAGCGTCTTTGCGTTATTCATTGGAAATAGTCCGGAGAACGCCATACAGGCCGTGACGGGAGAGCTGGTAAAGGCCGAACAATATGGATTTACTGAAGCGGAACTGGAGCGTGCCAGAAAGGAAACCATGAGCGGCATGGAACAGTCCTATAACGAACGGAAAACCACCGATAGTAAGCGATACGTAGGAGAATACATACGTGCCTACCTGGATGGAGAGCCATTCCCCGGAATTCAGAATGAGTATAAGTACTACAAGGCCATGTTACCGACAATAACCGTTGCTGAAGTAAATAAAATAGCGAAGGAATGGGTAAAAGATAAGAATACATTTACGCTGATCACTGCACCGGAAAAAGATGATGTTAAGTTGCCAAGCGAAAAAGAGTTGCTGGCTATGACGGAAAAGGGATTTGCACAAAAAGTGGAGCAAACTAAAGAAAAGGCAATTGCTTCGCAGCTATTAGCAAAACGCCCTCAATCCGGGAAAGTAATTAATGAGGAGAAAAATAAAGGCTTTGATGCAACCACCTATACGCTTAGCAATGGTGTGAAAGTAACCATCAAGCACACTGATTTTAAGAGTGACGAAATAATAATGTCCGGTGTTAAGAAAGGAGGGTCCAACAGTTATGGCGTGAAGGACAAAAGTAATGTGCAGTTTGCTACAGATGTTGTGGAATCTATGGGTGTTGGACAATTCGCACCAAATGATCTTGAGAAAGTGCTGGCCGGAAAGAACATACGTGTTAATGTGTCGATAGGCGATATTTCTAACACAGTTTCAGGAAGTAGTACCGTGAAGGACTTTGAGGATATGCTTCAACTTGTGTATTTGTATTTGACTGAGCCTCGAAAAGATGCGGGACTGTTCAAGGCATACAAAGAAAAGCAAGTGTCTATGTTGCAATTCCTGTCAAGTAACCCGAAAGCGGCATTTTATGATACTACTATCAATCGCTTGTACAACAACAACCCGCTAGCGCCAATGGTCTTTCCGAAGCCTGAAGATTTTGATAATCTGAACCTTGATCGTGCACTAGAGATTTATAAGAAAGAACTTTGTGATGCCAGTGGATATCATTTCTTCATCACCGGCAATATAGATGCTAAAGAAGCCAAGTCGCTGCTCGAATTGTACTTGGGTAGTATTCCGGCTTCGAAGGTTACTCCTGAGTTTAAAGACAATCATGTGCGGCAGGTAAAAGGGAAAATAAGAATGGACGTGCATAGGGGCTCGGAGAAACAGAGCCTGATTTTGGCGATTTACAGTGGCGAGGTAGCATATAGCGAGGATTTGGCACTTAAAGCATCAGCATTGGCAGAGGTGTTAAATATAAAAGTGATAGAAGAGTTGCGTGAGAAAATGGGTGCCATATACGGTGGCGGGTTTCGTGCCAGCGTAGAGAAAGAGCCATATCAGCATTACAGCATTCAACTTCAATTACCCTGCGGACCCGAAAATGTCAGTAAACTGCTTGCCGCGGCGGAAGTGGAAATAGACAATCTGATAAAACACGGACCAGATAAAAAGGATTTGGATAAGGTAATCAGCCAATGGCGTGAGAAGCACACGACCAATGTGATTGAGAACAGATACTGGAACGGTAAAATGAATAGTGTGTTATTTTGGGGTAGGGACGAAGACAGGGTGCTGAAGTACGATTCCTATATCGAGAAGCTTACTCCTGCAGATATTCAAAACACCGCTAAGCTGTTACTTAATGGTAAGAATGAATTTGTATCTGTTTTGTATCCTGAAGAGAAAAAGTAGACACAGTTTTTTGAGCGTGGGTTGAGAGGAGGTATATCAATATGCCTGAAATTCTCAACCCACGTTTATTTTAAGTTAGGGTCGCGCCCTTTAGGTTCCGTTAGATGGCATTTGCGCATTTTCTCTTTTTAGTTGACCTCCGATATTTTTTGTGGCTCAATTGAAACTTATTCGCTTCTTAGGTTTGGCATGACTTTCATTAAGCTTGGTGAAACAGATATGCTTCGAATATTATCCCGGCGCCTTAGTTTACGTAAAGTGCGTGAATATTGAAATCACGGCACTGTACGAAACAACAGTGCTGTTCCGAGTACGCTAAGTGGTGGCGCGGTTTTGAAGGGGATTATGATACAAGATGAATACGGCAATATTTACCGTTCACTAACGGGCTTTCCTGTGCAACTGGTATCAGTCTACTCAGGCTTTGCCTCTGGTACTATCTCCTCAGCAGTATCCGTTGATTTTGGTTGCTCTTTGTCATTTCCCTTCAGGTAGCTGGGCAGGTTCATGCCCGCCATGTTAAACAGGTCGTTTAGTGGTGGCACAGTCTTCATCATGCCCGATACGAAGTTTGCGGTAGACGTATTGCCATTGTCGTTGCCGTTGGCTCCATCCCACACGGTTATCTTATCTATTTTAATGTTTTTAACGGCTTCTACCTGCGTCTTAACCAGCTCCGGCAATTTTTCTAGAAGTAACAATTGGAAAGCCTTGTTAGCGTCGCCACCGGCAGCTTTCACCACTTGCTCATAGCCCTGTGCCTGCTTCGTTAATATTTCGTACAATCCTCGTGCCTCAGCGTCCATACGAGCGTAGATGGCGTCAGCCTCACCTCTTGCGTTTTCACGTTTAGCTTCTGCTGCTGCCTGTGCCTCTATTATAGCACGTTGTTTGGCGATTTCTGCAGGTACCACCACATTTGCTATTTGTGTTGAGCGTTCTCTTTCAGAGCGGGCAATTTCTGCCTTTTGTTCCGCCTGATATGCATCTTGAAGCGCCATTGCCTCCTGCACTTTTTCTGCTGATATTGCAATACGAAGCGCTTCAGCTTCTTTCTCTCTTCTAAGCGCATCGGAGGAAGCGATATTGATTTTTGCAGTGTTCTCGCCGGTTACAGCCACGGCATTTGCTTCTGCAATCTTCACCCTGGTATCTCTAGCTGCTTCTGCCTTTCCGATAGATTCATCTTTTGATGCGGAAGCAATGCTGATTTCTTTGTCCTTAACGGTAACAGCTATTTTTACGTCCCGGTCCCGGTGGGTCTCGGCAATCTGGGTGTCCTTTTCCCTGTCTGCCATCGCCTTACCGGTTTCTCCAATTTTCTCCTGCTCGGCTACGCTTATCTTAGCTTCATTGATTGCCTTTGCTGCGGCTTCTTTACCCAACGCCTCAATATATCCTGACTCATCCTTGATATCTGTAACGTTTACGTTGATGAGTTTCAGGCCTATTTTCTTCAATTCGCTATCGACGTTCTTAGAGATGTTTTCGAGGAATTTATCTCTGTCAGAGTTGATTTCCTCAATTGTCATGGTAGCAATAACCAAACGTAGCTGTCCGAAAAGTATGTCTTTTGCCAATTCCTGAATTTGCTCGTGTGTTAGTCCGAGTAGCCTTTCCGCAGCGGTGTTCATGCTGTCAGACTCGGTAGAGATGGCAATTGTAAAACGACAGGGTACATCGACACGAATATTCTGACGGCTCAGAGCATTGGTCAGGTTGGCTTCTATGGAAAGTGGTTTAAGGTCCAGATAAGCATAGTCCTGTATGACCGGCCAGATAAATGCACCGCCACCATGAATACACTTGGCAGAACTGCCTCCGGTTCGTCCGTAGACCACGAGTATTTTGTCGGACGGGCAACGCTTATACCGGGCAACTAAAGCCGATACGGTTACGAAAAGTACTATTACCGCTACTACAATAAGGACAATCGGAGACATAAGTGTGTTTTATTTATTCAGGCGTTTATTTTTTCGACCACTAATAGTCCATCATTTTCTATACTTATGACTTTTACCATAGTGCCGGTATCTATTTTTTCGGATGTTGTCACTGCTCCCAATTCCCTCACGGAGCCTTTCACGCTAATCAGAACCTTTCCCTTGCCACCCATTTTGCCGGGTATAGAAAGGTATACCTCGGCCGTTTTGTTGATGGCCTCTGACAATTTAAAGGAGTTGTCTTCTGCGAGCTTAGTTACCTGACTAATAATCAAAAAGAACAAGTATACAAATGCTATCCCGGCAGCAAGAGATACCGCAATTAGCAAATTTGTGTTTGGAATGGAGTTGAAGAACGAAATGCCACACCAACTGAATCCCAACAAAAAGTTAATCAGGTTACGCAAGGAGAATACCTGAAAAGGAGTGTCAGCACCATCCAGGTTGCCATCAAAATCGGAAGACAAACCGTCTGACGCATCTGCACCCATAAATGTCATTACGGTTTGAATGACAAATATCAATGACACCGGAAGTGCAATGAACCAAAATGTCTTGAGTATGGTGTCCATACCTTCGAAAAATTCCATTTGGTAAATTTACGGTATTTTGGATTATAAAATGTGTAGTTTGTATAATGTTCAGTGTGCAATAATCTGAATAAAATTCCGATTTGGTGAGATCTCTATCCGAAATTATGGGAGGTGTTTTTTGTATTAATAGTCCGGTGTTTCAGTAGCAACTCGCATAATTTTTGTACCTTTCGGGCGGTATGAGTAATCATACCTTTTTTTATTTATTTGTATGCACGTAGGGCCGTATTTTGCAATGTTTTTCGTGTAATATGAGGAATTAACCCCTTAAAATAACAGAAGTAAATGTTTGCTTTTTTGGAAGGCAGTTTGGTGTACAAGTCACCATCGTTATTGTATATGGATGTCCATGGCGTAGGGTATGAGTTAAATATTACCTTGCAGACATATGCAAAAATTCAACATTTAGATAAATGTCGTTTGTTTACACACCTTCAGGTACGCGAAGATGCATGGGTGTTGTATGGCTTCGCTGATGAGGAAGAACGCACAACATTTAGACAATTATTGAACATTAGCGGTGTGGGTGCAGCCACCTCGCGTATCATATTGTCGTCACTCACAACCGATGAACTTGAACAGGCAGTTTCAGGGGAGGATAGCAAGGCTTTGGAGCGAGTAAAGGGTATCGGGGGGAAAACTGCGCAGAGAATAATTCTTGAACTCAAAGGTAAACTGCAAAAAAGTAATAATTCGTCCTCAATATCGCCTGTAAAACACAATACTACACAGGATGATGCGTTAATAGCGTTAATGAACCTTGGTATTAGCAAGGCAATGGCAGAGAATGCCATAAAGAAAGTAGACAATGCGTCGGCATTAACTGTTGAAGAAATCATCAAACAAGCATTACGCGCATTGTAAAAACGCAAACAGAACACAACTTTGAAGGGGCAGGGTAATTTCGGATTCAGATTGTTGTTATTTATCGCTTTGGTGGTTGCCATTGCGAATGCGGCTGCGCGTGGGTTTGTTCCGTTTTTTGACCCATATATCCCTGATGAAGATACAACCCGAGGAAAGGATTCGCTTTCCGGAAATGAATCAGCAGACACTTCCCGTGATTTAAAATTCCCCATTCATGATAAAACCGGGAATCCAATGGTAGATCAGGAAAACCCGAAAAGTATAGATTTGAATGATCCTAAAAATGTAAGCAAAACATTCAGATATGATCCGGATTCAAATAAATATTACTATACCTCCAAAATAGGAAATGAATATTTGCGCAGCCCTACCTACCTGACGATGGACGAGTACATGAAGTACCGGGCAAAAGAAGATGAGCAGGCATACTTTCAGAGAAGACTGGACGGCCTGATGCTTTTTAACAAGACTCCGGAATTGCCTCAGATGTATAAAGAAGGTTTATTCGACCGGATTTTTGGCAGTAGCACTATTCAGGTAAAGCCACAAGGAAATGTTGACGTAACCTTCGGCGGTAATTGGCAAAATATTCAAAATCCGGCCCTTCCGGTAAGAGCACAGAAATATGGAATTTTTGATTTTGATATGCAGATGAACATCAACCTGCTGGCAACAATCGGAGATAAACTCAAGCTGAATATCAGCAATAATACCAAGGCTACCTTCGATTATCAGAATATTCAGAAACTGAACTACAACGGCAAGGAAGATGAAATGCTGAAGAAGATAGAAGCGGGTAATGTGAGTTTCCCGTTGAAAAGTAGTCTTATCAGTGGCGTCCAGTCGTTATTTGGTATCAAAACACAGTTGCAATTCGGCAAGTTGTGGGTGACTGGTGTCATCTCGCAGCAGAAGTCTCAGCGCAAAAGTCTGACAATTCAGGGCGGTGCACAGGCACAACAAATAGCCATCAAGGCAAATAACTACGAAGAAGACAGAAACTTCTTATTGTCTCAGTATTTCTACAATCATTACAATAAGGCACTCGAAAAATATCCCGTTATCAACTCTTTGGTGACTATTAACAAAGTAGAAGTGTGGGTGACAAACCGGACGGGAGCGGTAACCGGTGTTCGTGACATATTGTGTTTTCAGGATTTGGGGGAAGCAGATCCGTATTTAAAGCAGTTTGCGAATACCTCTAGTGGCATACCGTATGGGCTGCCCGACAACCGCGCTAACAGGCTGTATAGTCAATTGCAATCTAACCCTAACGGCCGCCAGCAAAAATCCGCTACCGGGGCAGCGGTTTCTCTCGGACTTACGCAGCAACAGGATTTTGATCGTATTGTAGCGGCAAGACAGCTTTCTCCAACCGAATTTAGTTTCAATCCGCAGTTAGGGTATATAATGCTCAATACACAGATGAACTCGGACGATGTGTTGGGTGTTGCGTTCCGTTACACATATCGGGGAAAAGTATATCAAGTGGGTGAGTTTGCCTCTGACTTGCCGCCGGACTCTACCAATCCCAAAGTCTTGTTTTTGAAGACACTTAAAGGAACGGCACCACGAACAACGCTACCCATATGGAAGCTGATGATGAAAAACGTATACGCACTCGGTGGGTTTGGAATTTCGAAAGAAGATTTTGTATTGAATGTGTTGTATCAGTCGCCGGGAGGAGGAGAGAAAAGGTATATGCCTGAAGGTCCGTTATCAGGAACACCTTTTATTCGATTGTTGAACCTTGATCACCTGAATTCACAAAATGAACCATATTCCGATGGTATTTTTGACTTTGTAGAGGGGTTTACAATCAACACTCAGCAAGGTAAGCTGATATTTCCGGTACTGGAACCATTTGGTGCCGACCTGAGACCCGCCGTGGGTAACGATCGTGTGCTGGAGCGGAAATACATATACAGCGTGCTGTATGACTCTACCAAGTTCATCGCGCAACAGTATCAGCAGAACGACAGGTATATTATTAGGGGGTCTTACAAGTCATCTTCTTCGTCAGATATATTTTTGGGTGGGTTTAATATTCCTCCCGGGTCGGTGTCTGTGAGTGCCGGTGGCACGAGGCTCGTTGAGAATCAGGATTATTCTATTGAGTACGGGCTGGGGCGGATAAAAATCCTGAATACCGGTATCCTCAACTCCGGCGTACCAATAAATATACAATACGAGGATAATGCGACTTTTGGCTTCCAGCAGCAGAATTTTATGGCGATGCGTCTGGACTATTACAAAAATAAGAACCTGACACTCGGTGGTACAATAATGCGTCTGAAAGAGCGACCATTTACGCAAAAAGTAACATTCGGAGACGACCCTATTCAGAACACAGTTATCGGTTTGGATGCCAACTACCAAAAGGAAGTGCCTGCCATTACCCGCCTGGTAGACAAACTGCCGGTTTATGCTACCACAGCTCCTTCATTTTTGAATACAAATATCGAAGTAGCTGGGTTGCTGCCCGGGCATCCAAAGCAGATAAATGCACTTGACCCGGAAGGTTCTGTTTATATTGATGATTTTGAGGGGACCAGTAGTAGCTATGACCTCAAATTCCCTGCGCAAGCCTGGTCGCTCGCAGCTACGCCGTTCGGGGCTACAAACCGGAACGGTCAGGTGTTGTTTCCGGAGGCCTCTTTAACAAATGATCTTACATATGGTACTAATAGAGCCAGGCTGGCCTGGTACATGCTGGAGCCACAATTGATAAACCCCGGGACTACGGTGCCGGATTATGTGAAGAACGACTCTAATCAGCACTATATCCGATTGATTCAAAGCAAGGAAGTCTTTCCTAACAGAAATACCGTCGTTTTGCAGGGTTCTTTGAATACCTTCGATTTAGGCTTTTATCCGTCTGATAGAGGTCCTTACAACTTCGATGCAACAAACATAGACCCCAATACAGGTAAGCTGTTAAATCCGGAGAAACGCTGGGCCGGTATAACCCGATCAATTACTAACACCAATTTCGAGGCGTCTAATGTACAATATGTTCAGTTTTGGGTGATGGACCCGTTTCTGAACAATGCGAATAAGCAAGGTGGCTCTATGTTTATCAACCTGGGCAACGTTTCAGAAGATGTATTAAAGGATGGTAGGATATTTTTTGAAAACGGTATCTCCTCGCCATTTGACGCGACCAAGTTAGACACTACCGTTTGGGGATACGTTCCGAGGTTTGCGCAACAGATTACCCATGCATTTGACAATAACAACAGCGCGCGGAAGTTACAGGATGTCGGATATGACGGACTGCCGGATGTTGCTTCTGAACCCAATCAGCAAAGTGAACAGTTGATTTTCGCTAACTATCTTAAACAGTTGGAACAAAAGCTTGTTGGCGGTACTTCAAATCCGGCATATGCAGTTGCCATTTCTGACCCGGCAACAGATAATTTTCGATTTTACAGGGATTCGATTTATAGCGGTGGAACCAGTCCTGATAAGATAAGCGTATTGACGCGTTACAAGCACTTTAACAACCCGGAGGGCAATTCGCCGATTACAAGTCCCAATTCTGCCTATGCTGCTTCCGGAACAACGATTCCGGAGTCTGAAGACCTGAACAGGGATAATACAATGAATGATGCCGAGTCGTACTTTCAGTATCGCATTGATTTTACGCCAAACATGAAGGTGGGTACCAATAACATTATTAGCGTTCAGGAAAACCTGGATGGTGTGAAACTGCCCAACGGTAAGGTGGAGCCGGAACGTTGGTACCAGTTTAAAATACCCATTCAGAATTACGACAAGCGCGTTGGTGGCATATCTGATTTCCGGTCGATTCGATTTCTTAGAATGTTCCTTACCGGATGGCAGGATAGTGTAATTATGCGATTTGCATCTTTTGAGTTAGGGCGTAATCAATGGAGAACATATAAATATGCGTTGAACAAACCGGGAGAGAACCTGCCACAACAGAATCAGGGGTTGACGGACTTTACTGTTACATCAGTGAGTATTGAGCAGAATGCGTCTCGCGAGCCGGTACCATATGTGATGCCTCCCGGCGTTAACCGGCAACAGAGCGCCAACCCTTCCAATCCGCAGCAACCACTATATCTGAACGAGCAATCATTGTCATTAAGGGCTTGCGCTTTGCAAGACGGTGATGCGCGTGGTGTATTTAAAGAAGTGAATGTCGATATGCGTCAATTCAGTTACTTGCGGATGTTCCTGCATGCTGAGTCTTTGGTAGACCAACCTGCTGTTAGAGATGCCGACATAGATGCATTTATTCGGATTGGTAGCGATTTTACCAATAACTATTATGAATACCGGACACCGTTAACAATAACCGCACCGGGTGTGAGCGTAAATCGTCAGGACCTGATTTGGCCCGATAAAAATAACGTCAACATCAAGCTGCAGGAGCTTGTTGAGGCAAAGAAGGAGCGTGATGCTAAGAACTGGCCCAATTATATCCCCTATGAAACCAAAGACTCAAAGGGCAATACTATTTTCATAATTGGTAACCCGAATATCGGTGGGTCAAAAAATATTATGTTGGGTATTGTGAACCCTGCAAAGACAATTAAGTCTTCTGGAGATGATGGGTTGCCAAAGTGTATTGAAGTTTGGTTTGATGAGATGCGTATTTCCGGAACTAACAATCAGGCCGGGTATGCTGCCGCCGGTAAGGTATCAGTACAAATGGCAGACTTAGGAAGTGTAAACCTTTCAGGAAGTATGCACACTCCGGGATATGGGAGCATAGACCAGAAAATCCAACAACGATTTCAGGATAAGTACCATCAGTACAATACTTCCACCAATTTGGCTTTAGGCAAGTTGATGCCGAAGGATTGGGGTGTTCAGTTGCCGTTGTATGTTGGTTATACCCAGAACGTAAGCACACCCAAGTACAATCCTTTTGACCAGGACGTTTTGTTGGATTACGAATTAGAAACGGCACGTAGTCAGCGTGAAAAGGATTCTATTAAGAAGGCTGCACAGGATTTTACTTCGATCACTAGTTTCAACTTGTCAAATGTACGGATACAGGGAAACCCGGCGTCCAGAAAGGCGAGAATGCCCTGGAGTATCAAGAATTTCGACTTTACTTATTCCTACAATAGTCAACTAAAACACAACCCAGTTGTGGAGTCTGACCGTTTGACCACGCAGAGGTACGGTATGGGGTACACCTATGCTATTAAGTCAAAGTCAATAGAGCCGTTTAAGCGGGCATTTAAGTCGAAATCGAAGTGGTTGGCATTGATAAAGGATATCAACCTTAACCCATTGCCATCTACGTTCAATGCGCGAAATGATCTGAACCGGATAACTCAGGAATTGCAGATTAGAAACATAGACGACGGCAGCGGGTATCGTATTCCTGCTACGTTCTTCAAAAATTTCACATGGACAAGAACGTACGCACTACGTTGGGAGCTGATGAAGTCCATCTCATTGGATTACACGGCGACAAATGTTTCGCGAATTGAGGAACCATATGGTAGAATTGACAACAAGGAGAAAAGGGATTCGCTCATCAAGAGTGTAATGACTTTCGGGAAAAACAATACGTATAATCAGACTTTCAATAGTACTTATAATGTTCCATTTTCGAAATTGCCATTGACGGACTGGATGAGTGCAAGAGTAATGTACTCTGCTAACTATTCATGGACGACTGCAGCCCCCATTGCCTATGCACAGGGAAACACGATAGGGAATACCAGAACACAAACGGTGAATGGCGAGTTCAATATGTCGCAGTTGTACAATAAGTCCAGATGGTTGCGCGCGTTGAATACTAAACCCAGAGAACCCGGGCAAAAACGTAGGGGAGAAGTGGCGAAAAATGACCGAAGGATGAACTCACAGGTTGATCTTCGAAAAGGTCAGCAGAATATGGCTCCGGGCGAGTCTGAAGAATCGGAAGATAAGAAGGGCAAAAAGAAGAAGAAACCTAAGAAGTTGAAAGAGGATAAAGAGCCTGAGTTGTCTCCGATAGAAAAAGTAAAGGCAGCATTTCCACGTCTTAAAACCGAGGATCTTTCTGATTCTGAATTAGATTCCTTGGTTCAGCTGCAAATAGAAAAAGACAAAGCGATCGCAAAAGCAGAAAAGAAGAAAAAGAAAGCTGCCAAAAAGGCTGCTAGGAAAGCTAAAAGGAATCGCCCTTTGCGCTTATCAAGAGTGGAGCATGTATTAGGCCATACGCTAACTATGCTTAACAGAGTAACGGTAAACTATTCACAGACAGAAGGTACTGTACTCCCGGGCTATATGGACAGTACCCGATTTATGGGCGTTAATAATTATTCTGCCGCACCCGGTTTCAACTTCGTTTACGGTTATCAGCCTGATTATGCATGGCTGTCATCTCAGGCTAATGCAGGCAGGCTCTCGCGCGATTCGTTGTTTAACGGACAGTTACAGCAAACTTATTCCAGGAACTTAAATGGTAGGGCAACACTCCTGCCGCATAAGTCTTTCAGGGTAGACCTTACGCTTACACAGTCGTTCAGTAAGTCCCATAGTGAGTATTATGCCGATACCAGTATCGGAGGGAATGGACCTTTTACCCACAATACACCGGCACAGACGGGTTCGTTTAATATTACCTATATCACGCTGCATAGCATGTTTAAAAATTCGTCGGTTAATTCAGAGATATATAACAACTTTAAAGACAACAGAAAGCTGTTCTCAAAACGATTAGGTGAAAGCAACCCCTATACCAAAGGGTTGCCGGACCCGCTAAATCCCGGGTATACCAAGGGGTATGGGCCGTTCTCTCAGGATGTGTTGATTCCGTCGTTTATTTCGGCGTATTCCGGCAATGACGCAGCGACAGCTCCGCTTATTGACTACACTCATGATGAAATGCGCCAAAATCCATTCAGGTACTTTGTGCCAATGCCGAATTGGAGGGTCACCTACAATGGGTTGAGCAGGTTGCCATTCTTCTCAAAATACATGACCAATTTCGTTGTCAATCATTCTTATACCGGAACATTGGCAATGAATAGCTTCAACTCTTCTCTTTTATTTGGAGATTTGTACGGTCTTGGGTTCCCGTCTTTTATAGATTCAAACTCAGCCAACTACATTCCCTATTATCAGGTGCCCAATGTGACTATCACGCAAGCACTCAATCCTTTAATAGGGTTTGACGCTGCCTTTAAGAATAAGCTGACGGCTAAATTTGAAATCAGGAAGTCTAAGGCTCAAAGTCTTAGTCTGATTGACTACCAGGTTAGTGAGAACCTGAGTACCGAGTATGTTATAGGTGGTGGGTTCAGGAAGAAAGGCCTGAGATTGCCATTCCCGTTATTTGGTGCTACTAAGCTCAAAAACGAATTGATATTTAAGCTGGACATAGGGTTGAGAGACGATAAAAACACAAATACTTTCCTTGCAAACAACGTAAGTGTGACATCGAGAGGGCAGAAGGTTGTTAGGGTTTCGCCAACGATAAATTATCAGGTAAATGATTTGCTTACTCTCTTATTCTTCTTTGATCGTCAGCAAACTATTCCGTACGTGTCAAATGCGTTTCCTACTACCACAACAAGGGGCGGTGTGACATTGAGATTTATTTTCGCCCAATAAGGCATTTGTTTTCAGTATATTTGTTTGGCAATATACGCCTATGAAGTCATCTTCAATTAGTATTAGCGCGTTGTTTTTTTTGGGTATAGTTGTGTCGCTCCTGCAGATATGGCTACCAGACTATTACCTTACCTGCGATGGTCCTTGTCACCTTGCTAATGCTCACATAGTTAACAACTTCTGGCAATTACAGAATCAAGATGTCTTTGGTCGTTTCTATAATTTGGTCTATACAACCGACCCCAATAGCATGACGACATTTGTCCTCGCTGCCTTGATGTTTGTCTTCAAAGGAATTGTAGCCGAAAAGGTATTCCTGAGTCTGTATGTGCTTGTTTTTACGTCCGGATTTTTTTTGTTGCTTAGGAAGCTTCAGGGAAAAGATAGTTTGTGGCAGCTAAGCGTTTTTGTTTTCATCTTTACGTATGCGTTCGCCAAAGGATTTTATAATTTTTCTTTTGGGATTGCTTTCTTTTTTTGGATGGTTTTGCGTTGGATAATCTTCTTAGATAAACGAAACATAGGAAACGCTGTCTTGTTTGTTGTACTAGCAGGTCTTACTTTCTTCACCCATCTATTGCCGTTTGTTTTTGGTGGCATTACCTGTGGTGCTTTGGTTATCTCGTATGCATTTGCCGACGAAGTTAAAGCCGGTTGGAAAAAGCGCAGTTTATGGATGGTCAGAAACGGGGGCGCATTGTTGCTTTGTACAGCTCCTTATTTGTTGTTGTCTATGCTATTTACAAGTAAGGAGGGTGGTATGCAACTGAAATTGTCGCCACACCTATACAGGCTGGTGGAGTTAGTAGAATTTAAGTACATTATAAATGTTGTAGACGGAGAGCGATTTTGGACGGGTGTCACGGGTGTGTTATTGTTTGGCCTGTTGGCGTTCGTTATTGTCAGAGCGCTGCCTAAGTTTCGGGTAAATAAATATGATGGGCTATTTCTAAGCATGTTTATCATCGTTTTAGTGTACACTTTCTTTCCGGAGGAGTTTTTGGGTAGATTGATAATAATAAGTATCAGGGCGCAGCTTTTTGTGTTGATATTAGTTGCATGCTGTTTAGCTTATAGGTTGCCTGAGGGGCATTTGAAATCTAAAAGCGCGTTGGTATTGTTTTTTTGTTTTTTGGTTCTATCTGTATATCGCTACGACTGTCGCCGGAAAACTGATGTTGCGATGCATGCATACATGGCGGCTTTTGATGCAGTAAAGGATGGTGATGTATTGTTGCCGCTGGACTTCTCGCCTACAGGAAAGACGACGGATGGTCGTTTAATTGCTAAACGGAATGCTGTATTCCATCACGCCGCGCAATACCTGACTGCGCAAAGACCGGTGGTAGTGTTAGACAATTATGAGGCGGGAATGGGGTATTTTCCTGTCAGATGGAAAGATGCAACCAACCCGTACAAGCATCTGAGCAGAGGCGCCGGCATAGAAGGCTTACCTCCCTACGCTGAAATAGTTAAGTATGAAAAGCGCACAGGAGTAGCGGTCGATAATATACTTTTGTGGTGTTACGAAGATCACTATCTAACTGACAAAAACTTTGCAAAACTGTATGCAGAGATAAAAAAAGGCTACTATAAGAAGTACACATCTAAGGATAATCGGGTAATCTTATATTCCAGAAATAAGGATTGATAATGTTACGAAGAACTTTCGTAGTCCTCATTTAGGATGTCCATGAATTGTTGAATCATCGAGTCAATTTTACTGATTTGTTTTCGTCTTGTCTTCTTTTTTATGAACAGTTGCATTCCAAAGATGTAAAGAGTTGTTACAAGCGGTGCAATAATCTTAAGTTGCAAACTTGCTTCTGCTAATACATCGAACATGTAGCACATCATTGCGCTCCAAAGTGTTAACGTATAGTACCAGGTATAAGTGGTTATTGTTTTTCTCCTCCAACGTAGCGTTTCGATGTATTGCAGTAAATATTGGCTTTCCGGGAGTGACTTGTCCGGTTGGTTTCGTTCTGTTCCTTTCCAAAGCACTACCGTAAATAGCGCCATTAGCAGCACCATCATTAGTAGACTAATCCCAAATAGCGCAGTATGCCCGGCATGGAAAGATATGTACACCCAACCCAATACAGCACATACTGTAAGGAAACTAAGGGAAACCGCGATGTTTACCTTAACCGCCTTTTTTTGTTCTTTTTCCCATTGTTGCATTGCATTGGCGCGTAGACTTGTTTTCGTCAGGCACGTGCAATGTTTGCTTTATCCAGCTTTCTTGTAGGGTGTTAAAGTCCATTGTTGCTGGTTTTAAGGATTAATAATTTGGTCAGCCTTTCTTTTATTCTGTTTATCCGGACACCGGTATTGGAGATGCTTATCCCCCGTTACGTCTGCTATTTCTTTATAGCTTAGCCCTTCTAATAAAAGTGAAACGACAAGCCTGTCCTGTTCTTTCAGTTGGCTGATAGCTTTATATAAGTTAGTGATGTCTTGTTCTTGCTGATGTACGGCACTTTTGTCATTGTCAGATATCGTTATTGCATCATCCAGCGCTACATGTTCGACTGTTTTCTGTTTTGTGTTGTAAGATATGGCGGTGTTTACTGCAACACGATACACCCATGTGCTCAGTTTTGCATCTCCTCGGTAGTTGTCAAGGCTTTTCCAAATTTGTAATTGTATCTCCTGATATAGGTCATCGGCGTGGGAGCGGTCGTACAAGTACGCCAGGCATATGCGATATATGCTCCGGCTGTTCTCCTGCATCAGTTTTTTGAATATCTCCTCTTGCTTATTCAAGACCTATCGTAAATGAAGATTAATTTTTCATAAAGTTATCTATCTCCGAGAAATACCACTCCGGCGCATCGTACATGATGAAATGCTTGGCATTATCTTTTGCTACGTGAAGGGTACATGTCGAGCAGTTTTTATACTGGTCGGTAAAAATCTGTGTAACCGCTTCCCGAGAGAATGCCGGGTATCCGGGAATAGCGGCGTAAGCAATAAGTACCAATACCGGAACTTGTATTGCACTTATTTTCTGTCGCATGTCATTAGTCATCATTTCGGTGATGGTGTAAGCAAAAGTTTTCTTGTCGGAAGTAGCACCCCATTCTGCAATCATGTCCCAACGTGTTGAATCTCTGCAGAGAAACATGGCATTGCGAAGTTGGAGTTGCTTCATTTTTGTTATTCGTGGTTCTTTTGGTATTGCAATAAGTAATTGAAATAGGTGATCTGGTTAGTTTTGCTTTAAGTCAGACCGGAGCTACAAGATGTTTACACTAATCAGTGTATCCTGCACCGGGTCATAGCACAAGACCTCAAGTGTTTTTGGATCGACCCGGAAGATAAAGTGCGTGGTGTAGCTGCAGCCATTATCTTCAATTACTTTTACCCAATAGTAGTTTGAGTCATTTGAAGGGCGTTTGATGATTATCGCAGATAGTTTGCGCGAGGGCTTAGTGTTGCGTGCCAGATGTTCTGTTCTTTCTTTAACTTTCTCAAGATCAAATACTTTGTTGATGATTGTATCTTCAATCGCCTTAGCTAGAAGATGTTGGGTATAAGTTTCATGCGAGGATATGTCAGAACTATCTGATTTGGAGAAGACGTTGTGTTTGACTCTTTTGTCGTGGCATGAACAGCATAGGAAATATAGGATTATCAGTGCTGAGTAGATTCGCATTGTTACAACCTTTGGATTGGTTAATGGCTATCGTTTTGTTTGTAAGGTAATAATTTGTCTTAATACACGTTCGCAGTTTCCCATGCAAAGCTTCAATAACCACCTTTGCGCCAGAATCCTTTACTTTGCCCCAGAAAAAGTTGACGGATGAAATTTTTTGATACTGTATTGTTTGTTGCCATTGTCGGGCTCGTAATGATAGGGTGTGGCAGTAGTGAAGAACCGGTGAAGGAGGTAAAAAAGACACCAGAGCCCGCGAAAGAGGTAGCGACGCCGTCGTTTAATGCTGATAGTTCGTACGGGTATATAGAGCATCAGTTGTCATTCGGTCCCAGAGTGCCGGGAACAGATGCACAAAAAAAGTGTGCTGAATGGATGGAGCAAAGCCTGATGCAATCTTGTGACACGGTATATCGGCAGGAGGTGAGCGTAACGGCAGGAAATGGAAAATCACTCCCTTGCATTAATTTAATTGGCGTTATTAACCCTTCAGCGGTCAACCGAATCTTATTGCTGACACACTGGGATAGTCGCCCGTGGGCAGATGAAGATGACAAGGACGTGGACAAACCTATTTTGGCAGCTGATGATGGCGGTAGTGGCACGGCAGTATTGTTGGAGCTTGCGCGACAAATAAAGTCTTTTGGGTTGCCGTCGTCGGTTGGAGTTGATTTATTATTTACTGACGTAGAAGATTACGGTAAGACGGAGTGGGGTGATGACTCTTATTGTCTCGGTACGCAGTATTGGGCAACTCATCCACATGTGACCGGTTATAGGGCAGCGTATGGCATCCTATTGGATATGGTTGGGGGCAAAGGGGCGCAGTTCCCGATGGAGGCTGGCTCAATGCGAATGGCAGGGGAAGTTCAGAAAAAAGTTTGGGATGCGGCAGGGCGTGCCGGGTGTTCGTCATGGTTCCCGTATGCGCCTGGTTCAGAGATTACAGATGACCATGTACCGGTAAATAAGCTGACCGGCATTAAGACTATAGATATTATTCATTTGACACCGGACCCCATGAACCCTTTTCCGAGGCATTGGCATACCCATGATGATAATATGTCTGTTATTGACAAGCAAACGCTCAACGCAGTTGGGCTAACGCTGTTGCGCGTTGTTTATGAAGAGGGGAGTGCCGTGCAATAGCCGGTGCGTACAAAATTGTTAATTGTAACGGCACGGTTGTGTCTTTTCCGTTGTGTAATGTTTATTGTATAGTATATTTGTCTGATTACTGAACATAACGAGCCGATTTTGAAATACCGTAATGCCATATTGATTGTTTTGCTGATTATTGTGGCAGATCAGGCACTTAAAATTTATATAAAGACACATTTTGCCAATGGAGACGATGTACTTGTCATTGGTAACTGGTTTCGCCTGCATTTCATTGAAAACGAAGGAATGGCGTATGGAATGAAACTGAGTGATGCCCCTATCGGTAAAATTGTACTTTCAACATTTAGGCTGGCGGCAGTTATATTCGGGTTCTTCCTGTTGAAGAGGCTGGTAAATAAGGGGCACCGCAAAGGGCTTATTATTTGTGGTTCGCTGATATTGGCCGGAGCTTTGGGTAATCTGATTGACAGTATGTTTTACGGTCTTGTGTTTAGCGAAAGTCCCTACTCTTGCTTTTCCGGTAACTACGAAAGTCTGGGTAATATGCTTGCCAATCATAACCATGAAGCAGTGGCAAATTTTACTGCCTTTGGGAACGGTTATGGTCAGTTTCTTCAGGGGAAGGTGGTGGATATGCTTTACTTTCCGTTGCTGGAAACCACAATGCCTGAGTGGCTGCCAATATGGGGCGGGGAAAACTTCACATTTTTTGAGCCCGTTTTTAATATCGCAGATGCGGCTATATCTATAGGTATCATTACCCTGTTGTTGTTTCAAAAGAGGCTTGTTCATAGTGGTCCGGTAGGTCAACAACCCTCGGAGAGGGAAGTCGGAGATGTGTCCGAAAGCAATAATATGGTTGCAGAAGCGCAGTAATGTGATATATTTACATCAGGAGTTTTGAATTAGTTTTAGTCAACTTTTTGATATGCAGACAGAGCAGCAAAATAATGGAGAAGAAACGCTGACTATCACAGTCTGGCTTTCTGGTCGCAGCTATCGTATTCGCATTAAGCCAGACGAAGAGTCTGAAGTGCGAAAGGCTATTAAGATAGCAGACCAAAAAGTAAACGAGCTGCGGACGCATTATTCAGGTAAGGACGATCAGGACTTTCTGGCGATGTGCCTGTTGTCTTATGCCGGCGATACTGCGACGGCTTCTTTCAGTGACCCGGTTATCAACCAGGAGATAAAAAATCTGACACAAAAGATAGACAGGGTGCTTGTTTCCGGGCCTGACAATCTTGGCTCGGTTGAGGAGTAAGTGGGCAACGTAATATTATCTTTGATGTGATGGTTTGGTTGTTCTAACGAAATAAGTATATAGCAACACTTCAAAATACATATCCAATTTGTCGGCACTGATTTACTTTATATCACTTCCTGTTATTTACCTGCTGTCGCTACTGCCATTCCCGCTGTTATATCTGTTTTCTGATTTTGTTTTTTTTCTTTTTTACTATGTAATTGGGTACCGAAAAGATGTTGTAACCAAGAATCTTACCAATGCTTTTCCTGAAAAGTCATCAGCTGAAATAGCTTCGATAAGAAAGGCTTTTTTTAAGTATTTGTGTGATTTGTTTATAGAGACGTTTAAAACGCTAACCATCAGTAAAAAGCAGATGCTGCGACATTGCTACTTTAATGAAGCGTCCGAAAAGATGTTAGCTGAATTGTACGAGCAACACCAAAGTGTAATACTTGTGTTAGGTCATTATGGCAACTGGGAGTGGGCAGGCAATTCGTTCAGTTTGTTATGTAAGCAGAAGTTGCATGTGATTTACCACCCGTTAAGGAATACGTACTTTGATGGATTGATGTACCGGATGCGAAGCCGATTTGGCACAGGGTTAATACCGATGAAGCAAACCTTTAAAGCAATGCTTGCTAATCGGAAAGAGGTTACAGCTACTGCTTTTATTGCTGATCAGACTCCGCAGCCTGATAATGCCTATTGGACGATGTTTCTAAATCAGGAAACTCCGGTATTTAAAGGAACGGAGGTGATAGCCCGTAAGCTAAATCTCCCTATAGTTTATGTAAACGTAAAAAGAGTCCGCAGGGGATTTTATGAGCTTTCTGCTGAATTGTTGGTAGCAACTCCCGGTGAGATGGCGGATGGCGAGATATCAAAATTACATACCAAGCGATTGGAGCAGGATATCATAGAACAGCCGGAAATCTGGCTATGGTCACATAAGCGGTGGAAGCATAAGCGACCGGCATAGTTTGGCGACTGAATACATAATCAAAAAGAGAAGAAGGGGTTGTGCTTTGCTAAGCTCAACCCCTTCTTCTTCTATAACTTAACCAAACGACTATTTAAGTGCGTCCAGCTTTGCTTTCATTGCAGTTGCTTTATCCAGCTGACTCAATATTGCATATATTCTGTTCAGTGCGACAAGTGTTGATTTATATGTCTGTAACTCTTCTCCTTTTAGCGTTGATGCTTTGGGATCGAGCACGCTATATGCTTTTTCGAAGTAGGGGGTCGCTTTACTGAATAAGCTATTACGCTTTGCTTTAAGGTTATCATACTTATCCTGATCTGCTTTAGATGAACCTGTTATTGCATTAATTTCGTCGTTTACATCTGTTGCCTGATTGAAGTAAAGTGCGCCAAAATTATAGTTGTATCCGGCATTCTCCGGCGCTAGTTTTACCGCCTGCATAAATGCTTTTTCAGATTTGCTATACATCTCCGGTGCATTCGCAGGTTTTTTGCCATCTTTAGTTCCTGCCATGCTTAGGTAAGTGGTTGCAATGTTAAATTGAATATCGGCATTTCCGGGGTCTTTTGCTGCCGCTTCTTCCAACTTGGAAATCAACTCATTTAGCTTACCCGCTTTTATGTAATAGTTCAGTTCGTAGTTACGAATCGTTACGTCTTGAGGAAATAATTTGCGCGCTTCATCGATTGTAGCTTTTTCCTTTGCAGTTTCATTTTCCTTGTTGTACGCATCTATCAGGCACTGATATACAGAAGGAACTCGTCGGATCGGGTTGTTCTTAACCGTAACCAGAAGAGGAATAGCCGCCTTCATATCTCCGGAGTAGTAAACACTGTTTGCCATAGTGAGGTAGGCATCTGCCGCAACAGTATCTAGCTGTTTGCGGAAGTTTTCCGGCAATTTGCTGAACCTTTTGCCACCTGCTCCCAATTCATATATTTCGGATACACGTTTCATCAATGCTACCGCCTTGTCATAGTCTTTGTTGTTGTAAGCTTTTACTCCATCGTTATAGGTGAGAAACCCTCCCTGAAGTAACAATTGATCAACGAATTCTTTTTCGTAATCAGCTTTTGTTTTCACCAACTCCATGGCAGCTTTTAAGCCTTCTTCGTACGGGTTTTGACTTTTGTATTTGTCCTGATTTTGAAGCGTGAAGTATATCTGCGCCTTAGCAAAGAGTGCTTTGGGCTTTTTGCTGGTAGTCGGATTCTCCATCGCCTTGTCGATTTGAGCCTTGGCTTCATCATAGTTCTGGTGTTTTAATTCCAGATTAGCGGACACTACATATTTGTCCTGAGCAATGCCGGGCAATGTAATACCGACGGTAGCTACTATAAACATTAATTTTTTCATATTCATGCTTGTTGAGGATGCAAGTTGCTGTTTTTATTTCAAAGTTTAAAACCAAATTATTCGTCTTCAGGTGTATCTGAAGACTCCGTTGCTTCAGAACTATTTTCAGTATCTGTACTTTCAGTGTTATTATCCGCAGAATTTTCAGAGGCATTACCTTCACCTTCGCCAGCGCTATCTTCACCTTCACCTTCCTCTTCGTCATCGCCTTCCTGTTCTCTCAATCCGGCAATTGCTGCGATTGTGTCACCATTATCAATGTTGATAAGCTTAACACCTTGTGTTGCCCTTCCGGCTTCCCTTATATCTGATACCTTCATGCGGATGGTAACTCCTGATTCGCATGTAATCAATAGGTCGTCAGATTCTTCGACCGCCAATAGCCCAACTAGCGAACCCGTTTTTTCGGTAATGTTTATTGTTTTTACTCCCTTGCCGCCTCTATTCGTAATACGGTAGGACAATAAATAGTGACTCACATTGCCTTCTTCATCTGTAATTTCTACTAAGTTGTTCGGACTTTCCTTCACTTCTTCTTCTGTAGCAGGGGTGAGGAATTGTGTTCGTTTACCTAGTCCTTTTTCAGAAACAACAAGTATTTGTTTGGTAATGTCAGTTTTGGGCAGGCAAATCATACCTATCACTTCATCTTTGTCATTAGCGAGCTCTATTCCGAAAACACCAATGGCACCTCTACCCGTAGGGCGCACTTTGTCGTCTCTGAAGCAAACCGCACGACCGCTTTTCAGTGCCATCATGATATAACTTTCGTTATTTTCAAGAATAGCCACGTGGAGCAGTTGGTCTCCTTCATTGATAGTAATTGCATTTACGCCGGTAGAACGAGGGCGACTGAAGTCTGCCAGTCTCGTTTTCTTGATAATGCCTTTTTTTGTACAGAGTACAACAGCGTGCTTTTCCAGGAATTCCTGGTCATCAAGTCTGTATACGTTAATTACCGTCCTGATTTTATCGTCAGGCGGTATCTGCATCATATTCTGGATAGCCCTGCCTTTGCCGTTTTTGTCTGCTTCAGGTATTTCGTAGACTTTAAGCCAGAAGCATCTACCTTTTTCAGTAAAGAACATCAGCGTATCGTGAGTTGATGCGACAAAGAGATGCTCGATATAGTCGGCCTCTCTTGTTTTGCCGCCTCTGACACCGCGTCCGCCTCTGCGTTGAGACCGATAATCGGCAGCAGAAGTGCGCTTGATATAGCCAAGGTGAGAAATGGTTATTACGACGTCTTCTTTCTCGATTAAATCCTCAATGCGCATTTCATCTGCCATGTAGTGGATTTCGCTTTTGCGCTCATCACCGAATTTCTTCTGAACTTCAAGTAACTCGTCCTTGATGATCTGGAAACGAATCGCTCTGTCGCCAAGTATTGATTCGAGGTGGGCGATTAGCTTCATCAGTTCTGCATGTTCTTCGCGGATTTTCTCACGCTCCATGCCGGTAAGCCGTTGCAATCTGAGTTCCAGAACCGCCTTTGCCTGTATGTCAGACATCCCGAACTGTGTAATCAGTCCCTCTTTTGCTATTTCCGGATTAGCAGAATTGCGAATCAGTTTAATTACCTCGTCCAAGTGGTCGAGTGCTATCAGGTAGCCCTCCAGTATATGAGCTCTTTTCTTCGCTTCTTTAAGTTCATATTCAGTTCGACGTACCACAACATCGTGACGGAACGCAATAAACTCTGAAATGAGGTCTTTTAGGTTTAGTGTACGCGGCCTGCCATTTACCAGGGCAACGTTGTTGATGCCGTAAGACGTTTGTAACTCGCTATATTTATAAAGTTGGTTAACGATAACCTGAGCAACCGCATCTCTGCGAATTTCCACAACTACGCGGGTGCCTTCCTTGTTGGATTCGTTGGCAACGTGTGTAATGCCTTCTATAATCTTGTTGTTTACCAGATAGCCTATTTTTTCTGCAAGTGCATCTCGGCTCACCTGATAGGGTACCTCGGTAATGATAATCTGTTCTTTGCCGTTTTTGGTAGTTTCTACAGTTACCTTGCCTCGGAGTACTACCCGGCCTCTGCCGGTATGCATGCCCTGCACAATTCCCTCTATGCCATGTATAATACCACCGGTTGGGAAGTCAGGAGCCTTCACGAACTTCATCAGCTCGTCAATTGTGATGTCGTTATTGTCGATGTAAGCAATACAGCCGTCCACAACTTCTGATAGGTTGTGGGGCATCATATTAGTTGCCATACCTACAGCGATACCCGAGGAGCCATTAACCAAAAGTGATGGGATACGAGTAGGTAGCACGGTAGGCTCTTCCAGCGAATCATCAAAGTTGAGGGAAAAGTCAACAGTTTCCTTTTCGATATCTTCCATCATGGCTTCACCGAGGCGCAACATACGGGCCTCAGTGTAACGCATTGCGGCAGGGTTGTCGCCATCCTGGCTGCCATAGTTTCCCTGGCCATCAACCATCATGTAGCGCATGCTCCATGGCTGTGCCATACGAACCATGGCATCGTATACGGCAGTATCTCCGTGAGGGTGATACTTACCAAGAACCTCTCCGACGATACGTGCACACTTTTTGTAAGGCTTATTGTGTGTGTTACCTAGTTCGTGCATGGCAAAAAGAACACGTCTGTGTACAGGTTTCAGACCATCACGAACATCAGGGAGCGCACGTCCTACGATTACCGACATAGAGTAATCTATGTAGGCCGTTTTCATCTGTTCCTCGATATTGATATGAATTATTTTACTGTCTCCGGCGGACGAACCCGTTGGTGACAATTCCTCGTTGTTTTGATCCATAAATTATTTTATAATAAGAATTGCAAATATACCTATTTTTAGCCGTAATAGTTGCTTAAAATAGCGTTATTTATGGGGTAAAATATACTATGTTAGTATGGTGTGGATAGGAGTTGAAAAAAGGTAGCCGACGTTATTTGCCGACTACCTTTTGAGATATATTTTTGTACAGATTTAATAGTGCTATTTCATCAATCCAACGAGTATACTTTTTTCTTTTTCACTTGCAGCTGTATTGTCTATCGCTTCAGCTATTACTTTTTTGTACTGATGCTGTGCATAGAAGTACTTAATAGCATCCATAGCCGGGCGAGCCAGCCTACCGTTGCTACTCAGGGCAGCATTGATGCAGTTGTTTACTATTGTCGCATTGCAATAGTTGAGTCGCTGAAGCGCTTCCATAGCATTGGTGCGTGTTATGAACTCATAAGAATCTGAAGTTAGAGCGGCAAGTTTGTTTACGTAAGACATGTCTGCCGGATTATTGGCAGCACCCAGTTCCATACGCTTAACCAATACATCGCTGCCCTTGGTGCCGTCAATCCCTTTAGTGATGTCGAGATATTTCTGAACATCATCGGGAAACACAGCGCAAAGCTTGTCAAGTGCTGTGGTAATAGTAACATAGGACGAGTCTGTAAGTAAAGTCTCGTAATCTGATTTAAGTGCCGGGGCTATTGTTTTTGCATTGACAATCACTCCTTTTCTCACCTGCACATCATTGTCATGAAGGGCAGCTTTAATAAGAGATTCGCTTTCTTTATCGTCCAGTAGTTGCCTTACTATTTCGGTTTTTACAGCATGAAAGTCTCCCTTGTTGAAAGCCTTTGTAAGCGTGTATCGCTTTCTGTCGACCGGCATATCTCGCATAGCATAAATGGCATCATATCTGTCCAGCATGTGGGGTGCATGGAGCGCTTGCTCTTTGAGCATCTCGAAAGGCTTGTCGAAAGAAACCGTTTTGAGTACTTCACTGTTGGGGTCGAACAGAACGAATGCTATCTCTTTGTTTCCGGTATTGGGGACTTTGATAATGTGTGTTTCATTTTCAATCCATTCCGTGTGCCTGTCAGTAGTGCCGTCCTTGTAATGTACTTCGAATGCTATCGGCATCTTGAAGAGCCCTGTTACTTCGTTTCTTTTATGTGTCTGTGTCACGACAAATTGTGTATATCGTTTGCCGCCCGATATAATGTCGTCGTGCGATACCTTGTAGGCAGGTTCTCCCCCACGGTAAACCCATTCATCCCAAAAGTATTCTAACGCCATACCAAGCTCGTCCTGAAATGCATTTAGCAGGTCATCAGAATCTACGTTTTCGTATTTGTGCGCTTTCAGGTATCGCTTGATTGAGCGGTTGAACTCCTTGCGGCCGGTGATGTACTTCAGCATTTGAAGTACTACGGCGCCTTTTCGGTAGATTATAGTAGACGATGCTCCACTGTGTGAGATTGCTTTTTTGTCGTCTACCGCTATTGCCTGATTGTAGTATGTCTTGCGTGTCCAGTCGAAATGGTCCTGTCCGAAGCATTCACGTTCGGCGGTAATGTTGTAATGTGTAGCAAAGCTCTCTTGCAGCCAATGCGCATTTCCGCTACGTGCAGTTATCATGTCGCCGAACCATTGATGTGCCAGTTCGTGGGCATTTACTGCTACATAGTTGCGGTCATTGTAACTACGCCCATCTACCAGAAAGAAATCGCCGAACAGGGTTGCTGATGTGTTTTCCATAGCACCGTACATGAAGTCCTGCACGGGAATCTGAGAGTAGGACTCCCAGCCGTAGGGAACTCCGATTTCGGACTCGAGGAAATTAAATATCTTTTCGTTGTATTTATAGGCAAAATCGTATCTGTCTTTCCATTCGGGATAGTACCATTGGTTAAGAGGAACTCCTGATTTGGATTGTGTCTTACGCACAGAGTACTTACCAATGCCCAGCATTACCAGGTAGGATGCATGAGGTTTTGACATTTTGTAATGCCAACGTGTGTTGCCGTCTTCAAGATTCGTTCTTTCCAGCAGTTCGCCGTTTGACAGCACTTTATATGCTGTAGGAAATGTTACTATCACCTCCGTAATCAGTTTGTCATTTGGTGTGTCGTAGCATGGGAACCAGTGACGATTGTCTATGCCCTGGCCTTGTGTCCAGATCTGTTTGCGGGAAAGGTTGTTGGGGTCGTTCCATCCTATAAAGTAGATGCCTTTTTTGGGATGTGCATCGTACTTGATGTTAAGGCTGTAGTTTTTGCCGAAGCGCAATGTGTTTTTAGGATAGAAAGTGATGCCGGCTGCCGTTGTTTTAAACTCGATATTTTCCCCATTGAGGCGAGCAGACTTAACCTCTATTCCCGGACCGTCGAGAAAGAATGTATCAACTGTTTTGCGCAATGGAGTGAACCTGTGCGTGATATTACCAATTACAAGACCTTCTTCAGGCTCAAAGGCTACTTTTAGCTTCATGCTTTTGAAGTCCAACGGATGGTCCCGCATTACACTGCCTGGGTCAAATTCTGCGGTAGTGTACTCGTGTTGGGCAGACGATGGAGTGTTTGTTATTGCTAATAATATTAATGCAAGAAGTAGTTGTTTCATTTCTCGTTATATGCTTTTGTTCCTAATCTTCAGCCAATATAGTGAATTAGGGCGGATGGAACGATACTTTTGGTAGTTGCGTTATATGATTGAGTACATTGCTACATAGAAGCCCTTTATACATTAATCTGTAATTTTGCATTTCAATTCGCTCCTAATGAAGTCATTTAATGTTCCGGAACAGTATCGCAGCCCAATAGTTAATGCCATCAAGCAAAAGCGTAAGGCCGCTGACAAGATGAAAAGGGATTATACACCTACAATTTTGGATATTGGGACATTACAGGTGATACTTGCCCGACATTTTGGTTTTTGTTATGGTGTCGAGAATGCCATTGAGATAGCCTTCAGGGCAGTTGCAGAAAATCCGGGTAAGCGAATTTATCTGCTGAGTGAAATGATACACAATCCCGGTGTGAATGCGGACTTGGTGGGGCTGGGTGTCAGGTTCATAATGGATACCAAGGGGAAAATGCTTATTGATTGGGATGAGATATCGGCAGACGATGTGGTTATTATTCCTGCATTCGGGACTACTCTGGAACTGGAGCAGATACTCAGGGAGAAGGGTATAGACCCTGCCCGTTATGAAACTACTTGCCCGTTTGTAGAGAAGGTATGGAATCGTGCGGAAAAAATAGGGAATGACGGGTACACGATAGTGGTGCATGGCAAGCCACTCCATGAAGAGACCCGGGCAACGTTTTCGCATAGTAAGGCACATACGCCTACGGTGGTAGTTAGGGATATGGAGCAGGCTGAGGTATTGGGGAAGTACATAGTAGGAGCGTTGGAGCCGGATACTTTTTATAAAACCTTTGAAGGGCAATACTCTGTAGGGTTTGATGTAACGAAAGACCTTGAGCGGATAGGGGTGGTGAATCAGACAACTATGCTTGCGAGCGAAACGCAGGCCATTGCCGACTATCTGAAATCGGTGATATTAAAGCACTTTGATGTGGCTGCCGACAAGACTGCCGAGCGTTTTGCTGATACGCGAGATACGCTATGTTATGCTACCAATGACAATCAGGGCGCGGTACAGGGAATGCTGGAGCAAGATGCAGACATCGCACTGGTGATAGGTGGGTACAATAGTTCTAATACCTCTCATCTGGCAGAATTATGTGAGCAAAAACTGCCAACGTTTTACATAAATAATGAGCATTGTCTCTTGTCTGCAGATGTTATAAGCCACTATGACCAACACACTATGACGGAGCTCACTACAGATTCGTATTTACCAAAGGAAAGGCCTGTAAAGGTAATGGTGACATCGGGAGCATCATGCCCGGATGCGCTTGTGGAACGTGTGATACAGCGGCTTGCAATTCTGACCGGAAATGAGGCTGCTCTGGAAACGCTTACCAATGAACTGGCAACGGTTTAATTCTGTTTTTTCGCGCTAACCTTGTAGTATTCATATTTGACAGTATTGCCGGCTGGAGTTGTGATGGTTTCTGTCCTGACAATCTGGTCTATGTCTTCTTTCATGAATGACGATTTATTGTTACGGTAGTTGACGGTGAGCCATCCGTTTTCGCCGATTCTGTCATATCTGTATATTATCTTTTCAATTGGCAATGGTCTTTTTTGTCCCTTTTCATCGTTGTAAGTCTCGGCCGGGTGCGTATAATACTGCACTAATGATACAAATTGTAAAGTGTATGGATCAGCAGTTGTGTCGAGGTTTATCAGTTCGTGTTCCGCATTATAGCATATATATCGCAGGATGGTGTCCCCTACTTTTCGTTCGTTACGGGAATAGAATTCAGGAGCAAGTACCGTTGTTGTAATTCCTCTGCCAAATTTATCCATCGGGTCGTCTATAACAACATTAAAAACAGGTATCGGTTCTTCATCATCTGTTTGTGAAAATGATGTATGGCGACACGCCAGCAATAATAATAGCAATAATGCCTTCTTCATAAATCGGATTATTACAGCAAGGTACGCTGTTTTATTAGAAGAAGAATAATGTTTGTTTGTCGGCTAACCGGGCAATGTTATCTTATTGTGTTCTTTCTCCTTTGTTCAACAGATGTTTTTACCGTTTCTGTAATTTTGGTTTATGTCTCGTTTGAGCCTGGCTATTTTATCTTTTCCCGTACTACTCCTGATGTCGTGTACGCATCAACCAATGATTCCAGTGGTAGTTACACCCACTCCGTTTGACGAGTGTAGTGGCATTACTCCGGTGTTTGACGTTGATATTCAACC
This sequence comes from Bacteroidia bacterium, assembly GCA_030426665.1. Classification (GTDB taxonomy): domain Bacteria; phylum Bacteroidota; class Bacteroidia; order Chitinophagales; family Chitinophagaceae; genus Nemorincola. The sequence continues at coordinate 90,619 of JAUHYD010000006.1, forward strand.
TATATTCAAAGCTAGCTGTGCTAAGGTGGGTTGCCATGACGGCGATAATATGTCGGACTATTCGGTTTATAAGAATATAGAAAGGCACTTGAACGATAGCGCGATGTACTACTATGTAATCATTGACCGCTCCATGCCTCAGGACGAACCGTTGGATAGCGCATCTTATAAGCTTGTGAAGTGCTGGTTGAACAATGGGCACCCAAAGTCATAGCAACCTTAATCAATATTTTGATTTTTGCCTATTTTACAGATAGGTAGGTCTTGACGTGAAAGTTGTCAGGACTTGTTGGTTGAAGGTTGTACACATCGAAGTCAGCTACGTAGGCTCTTTCGGCATCAGATTGCCAGATGTTGTTCCATGTCTCTACCACACATTGTGGTAATCTTCCACTATTCTCGTATAGTCTGTAGGTGCCTTCCGGAATAACTTTGCTGACAAATCCTTCCGGAACATTGTCAAGAGAGGTGACCTTGCAACCCAGTATTGTTGTGTACGGACCATTAACGTCGCTTTCGTAGTCGGTGTATATGTCGTACACTTCACTGCTTTCTACGTTCGGTATTTGCGCAATGAGCTTTTCTCCGAGTAGCCTGTCCCAAAGCTTTTGTATGTCTTTGCCCGACTGGCCATCTTTATTGGTCGTTCTTACAGATATTCCGATGATGTTTATAGGTCCATGTGATATGGTAGTGTAGTTCATGAGTGGATGTGTTTGAGGGCATAAATTTAGGTAATCGTAGGTGGATACGCAATTTACTACGGTTATCACCTGCAAAATGTCATGCTTTACCTTTTCCCTATTTGTGGATAGCGTATGTTCTTGTCGGGGTTGTACGGTCGTTGTATGACCTGTGCGCATTATGGCTACTTTACAGACTTATCGTCTTATAAGCGCATTATCTATAACTTTAATGATAACGGGTACCCGCTTCAAATTACCGCAAACCTTCATTAATTTTCTGCAGCACTGCATTGCCGGGGCAGAGGGTGTCTTTGTCGAGGCTGTTTAGCGGTTTGTTAGTGGTGTTAATTAGTGTGTGTAGGTTTGGAGATTCCTGATTGATGTAAAGTAATCCGGTGAGAATTTCATTTCGGATAGCTGCGTTTTTCATAGCTGTCATGGCGCTCAGCCGGTCTTCGGGGTCCCATTCCTTTGATATTTTATTGAGTTGTAGCATCGAGCCGTCGTGTAGGCGTACGCCCTTTACTGTCCCTTCATCATACTCAGTGGTTATCTCATCTTTTTCGGGTACAAAGTCTATGGTGCCGGTGGCTTCAATATGCTCCCGCACATAGTCATATGATTTGGTAGAACCCGGGTTATTGTTAAAGGTCACGCAGGGCGAGATGACGTTGATAAATGCGAATCCCGGATGGGCCATAGCTGCTTTAATTAGCGGTACCATCTGCGTCTTGTCGCCGGAGAAGCTCTGTGCAACGAACGATGCACCCAACTCTATCGCAAGGCTTGCCAGATCAATATTCTCGAATAGGTTTACGTGACCCGATTTGCTTTTAGAGCCGGCATCTGCGGTAGCACTATCTTGTCCCTTTGTCAGGCCATAGCAACCATTGTTCATTACTATGTACACCATATTTAGGTTTCTACGGATGACATGGACAAACTGCCCCATGCCTATCGATGCCGTATCTCCGTCGCCGGACACGCCGAAGTATATCAGATCCCGGTTAGCGAGGTTTGCACCGGTCGCTACCGAGGGCATACGACCGTGTACTGAATTGAAACCATGAGAATTGCTGAGAAAGTAAGTGGGCGTTTTTGAGGAACACCCAATGCCCGAAAGCTTAGCCAGCTTGTGCGGCTCTACGTTCATTTCAAATGCTGCTTGTACAATTCCTGCACTGATTGAGTCGTGCCCGCAACCTGCACACAGCGTAGAAAGCGCACCCTCGTAATAAGCCATAGTGTATCCCAGCTTATTTTGTGGTAGAGCAGGGTGGCGGAATTTCGGACGAACGTAGGTCATACTTAAATGATTTTAAGTGTACAAATAGCTATATGAACATACTGTAAGATATGATATTTTTTTGTTTGTCCAAAGTCTTTGTATGGAATCAGGAATACACCTTTTATGGGCAAGTCGTCCGTATTTAGTGATTAAAGTAAATGTTTGCCACTCAAAACGATGCTCACACAGGTAGGAAATAACTACAATGGGCTGGCATGACAGCATCTTCGTTAAGTCAATTATAATTCGCTTTGTTTCACTACCATAAATTATTTTATTACTTTACCTTCAAACTAAAATTAAAAACATCAAAGATTATGTCAGAAACATCATCAACACCATTTTCATCAGACATTGAAATTTCAAGGGCGACTGTCCTGAAGCCTATCAGCGAGATAGCTAAGAATGTAGGTATCAATGCCGATGACATTATCCCGTATGGCAAGTACAAAGCGAAAGTGCCGCTGAGCTATCTGAATGAGGACAAAATCAGTAAAAGCAACTTGATATTAGTTACTGCGATTACACCTAATAAAGCAGGTGTTGGTAAGACGGTTACGAGTGTTGCTCTTTCGCTTGGGCTGAACCATATCGGGAAGAAGGCTGCAGTTGCATTGCGTGAGCCTAGTCTTGGACCCTGTTTTGGTATGAAAGGCGGAGCAGCCGGCGGTGGTTACTCGCAGGTATTGCCTATGGAAGATATTAATCTGCATTTTACAGGCGATTTTCACGCGATTACCAGTGCCAACAATATGATTTCTGCACTATTAGACAACTATCAGTTTCAGAATCGCAATACAGAGAAAGCATTAGCTCGTATAGTTTGGCGTAGAGTATTGGACGTAAATGACCGCTCCCTTAGAAATGTAGTGACAGGATTGGGTGGTACGGCAAATGGCTTGCCTACAGAGTCGGGTTTCGATATTACCCCAGCTTCTGAGATAATGGCGCTGCTTTGTCTGGCAACAAGCATCGAGGACTTGCAGGCGCGTATTGAGCGTATAGTATTGGGCTACAGAAAAGATAAGAGTCCATTTACGGTGAAAGACCTTGATGTGGCAGAAGCAATAACAGTGTTGCTGCGTGAGGCGATAATGCCCAATATGGTACAGACTACGGAAAACACGACAGCATTTGTCCACGGTGGTCCTTTCGCAAATATTGCGCACGGTTGCAACTCTGTACTGGCAACAAAGATGGCTTTGAGTTGTACCGATTATGTTGTTACTGAGTCTGGTTTCGGTAGTGACCTCGGTGCAGAGAAGTTTTTGGATATTAAGTGTCGCTTGTCGGGGCTTCGTCCTAAAGCTACCGTGATAGTAGCCACTACGGCAGCTTTAAAGTTGCATGGTGGCGTTCCGGCGGCAGACATAACCAAGCCGAACATGGAAGCTTTAGAAGCCGGTGCACCCAACCTGCAAAGACATATACAGAATATGAAAGGGTTCGGTCAGAGTGTTGTTGTGTCGTTTAATCGCTTTAAGCATGATACCGACGAAGAAGTAAACTTCCTTGCTGAGTATTGCAAAAAAGAAGGAGTAGTATTTGCGATTAATAACGGATTCCTTAAAGGTGGGGAAGGCGCTGCCGACCTTGCTCGCAAAGTGGTTGACGCAATAGAAAACAATCCTTCGCAGGAGATGAATTTCACTTATGATTCATCAGACCCGATTCGTACGAAGATTGAAAAAATTGCTACGAAAATTTATCGTGCCGGAGAGGTGACGTTCAGCCCTGTTGCTGCGCGGAAGCTGAAGCAATACGAAGATATGGGCTGGGGAGAGCTTCCGGTTTGTGTCGCAAAGACTCAGTATTCTTTCTCTGATGATGAGAAAAAGATATGTGCGCCGGTAGGGTTTACAATTAATATTCGCGACCTGGTAATTAACGCAGGCGCAGGTTTCATTGTAGCTGTTGCCGGCGATATTATGCGTATGCCTGGGCTTCCGAAAGAGCCACAGGCAATGCGTATTAAGCTAGTAGGCGGAGAAATTGAAGGGCTAAGCTAGCATTTGCCCGGAGAAGTATTACTAAAACAGGTGGTCAATTGACCACCTGTTTTAGTATGTACTACTGCTATTGTATAGTTAAGTTATTCGCCAATCACAAACGAGTCAAAGAAATCACTCATTTCCTGATTTATGGAGTAGTTCTTTTTGGCGATAACAACTAAGTCATATAGTTTGCCATCTGCAACACACATTTTCACAGAAGTAAGGGTATTCCCCTTGGGAGCGTCATAGAAAAATGCCTTGCCGGGATGCCCGTCTATTTCGATGGAGTGTGATTCTATGTAGTCTACTTCAGAAAAATCTTTCTTCCTTAGCTCAACTGCGACCTCCAGCATAGTACTCAGTTGCTCTGAGTCGTCAATAATTGATGGTGGAACATTGGTGTAACTCACCTCAAATAATTTGAATTTATCAATTGCAACGCTCGATGGCTTCCAACGTACAAAATATCGATTTTGTTTACCAAAAGCAGTTGTTTCCATTTTTTTGTCTTTTTCAACAGGGGTTGGCATTTTTATTGAAAAGTTGCCTTCAGGCACATGTTGAATTTCCCACTTTGTTTTCTCGCCAAAGCAAGACGATAACATAATAATGGCGAATAATGATAGTAGTGTTGGGCGCATAAAATAGTGAATTTGTAAAAGACCAAATATAAAAGGGCTCGGCATCTAATTTACAAATTTAGCTCAATGCATGATAAGTGTTTCATATTGGTTTGTTATCGAGTTAGTTATGTGGAATTATCTACATACATGAATGCACAAAAAATGAGGACGCTTTTTAAAGGCGTCCTCATTTGCTTTTTGCTTTGCTTCTTTACTTTTTGTTTTGAGTGGCTTTTTTGTTGGCTTTGTACCTTTTGTCAGGTGTTCCGTCTTTTTTTGTTGGAACTACTGGCGCGCTTTTTACATTTTTGTTTTCCTTGTAGCGCTTGTCTGGTGTGCCGTCTTTTTTCAGTTTTTCAGTTTCTTTCTGCTGCACGGTAGCTGGCTTTGCAGATTTACTTCCTGATTTCTGGGCCATTGCAGAACCACTCAGGAGTGCAGCGGCGAATAAAAACAACAGTGTTTTTTTCATGTTTTTAAAAGTTTGTACTAAGGTAGAAGTATTTTATTACATGGTTAAAAAGTGTCTTGAATAATGTGTTAAAAATAAGTGAATTATGTTATTTTGAAGTCTCATTATGCTTATCGCGATTTGGGTTAATCGGGTACTAAAATGTAGAATTTGGACGTGTAATAGTAAAATTGAAAAGGTTGATAAGTGTATACGAGGCTTTGGAGTACATTTGCGCACAAGTTAACAGCGCAGTATGAACAAATTAGGTGTATCGATAACCAATAAGCAAATCCTGAGATTGGCGGCACCCATTGCGCTTGCGTTGTTAATTCCGCAAATAAATTTCTTTACAAATACTGTCTTCTTGGGTCGCTTGGGTGAACGAGAGCTCGGGTTGAATGGAATAACAGGAGTGTTTTACCTGATCCTGTCAATGATTGGATATGGTTTGTCGAGTGGTCTTCAGATACAGATGGCGAGGAGAGCAGGGGAAGGGGATAAAGTTGGGCTTGCCAGGATATTTGGTAATGGAGTAATGCTGTCAGTGCTTTTTTCACTGGTTTTGATGTTAATAACATTATGGACCGTTCCGCTGCTTTTTGGCTTTAGCTTGTACGACAGCAACAACTTCTCTTTGAGTGTGAGTTTTATTTATATTAGGGTTTGGGGCTTGCCTTTTCTAGTTTTATCGCAATTATTTAATTCTTTCTTTATTGCCATCAACCGCTCCCGGATGTTGATATATGGTTCGGTGGCTGCGACTATTGCAAATGTGGTTCTTGATTATGGGTTGATTTTTGGACATGGGGGATTGCCTGCAATGGGATTTAACGGAGCTGCAGTGGCTTCCGTGACTTCGGAGGGTATTGGTTTTCTTGTGATGGTGTGTATGTATTATTACAAGCGGCTGCATCAAGCCTATCCTGTTTCTTTTTTCAGGTATTTCGATATTGGCTTATCGCAGAAGTCATTGAAGGTAGCATCGCCGCTTATTATTCAGTTTATGTTTAGTATTGGTGGGTGGTTAGTGTTTTTCATTTTTATTGAACATTTAGGAGGTCAGGCGTTGGCTGCATCTCAGGTATTGCGTAATATTCTGGGGATTGTGATGGTAGGGACATGGGCATTGGCTACGACTTGCAACACAATGGTAAGTAACATTATAGGACAGGGTAGACAGAATGAGGTATTGCTCACCATTAAGAAGGTGGGCAAGCTAAGTCTCATATATGCAGCTATCTGTTGCGTATCAATGCTCGTTTTTTCCCATGAATTTCTGTCGATATATACCGAAGATGCTTCGCTGATACAATTTTCCATCCCTAGTCTTCGGGTAATCGTTGTGGCTACACTGGCAATGGCATTATCGACGGTTGCGTTTAACGGCGTTGTGGGCACCGGAAACACAATGGTGAACCTGACAATAGAAATAACTTGCGTGAGTATGTACCTTATTTACAGCTATTTTGTTATTCATCGTTGGCAAAGCCCGCTTTACATTTGTTGGGGTTCAGAGTTTGTCTACTGGACTTCGCTTCTTATTACTTCGGTTTGGTACCTGAAGAGCAACAGGTGGAAAGGAAAGCAAGTATAAGTACTGCTCTTAAGCAGGCAATTTACTTCTCCATTTGGATATCTCGTCTTGAATTTCTTCGGCTGTTATGCCGTTGTGGCTTTCTTCAAAAACGCACTCGCCGTTAATGATGAGGAGCACCTGGGGCGATTCATGGTGCACTTTGAAATCAGATGCAATTTTGTTGGACGTTGCTCTATACCTGATTAAGTCTAAATAGTATAACTCAGCATCTCCCGTCTCCGTCATCTTGTCCAGTCTGTTTTTTGCCATGCTGCTGATGGAGCAGCGGGTACTGTGCTTGAAAATCAATACTGGTTTTTGGGTGCTATTGGTACGAATGTTGTCCAATTGCTCGTCGGTAGTGAGGTCTATCCAATTCATACTGCAAATATACAGCTAAATACCCGGCTAGGTCGGTTCGCCGACCTTGCTTCCAAGGCATATGTCAACGGAGCTATTCCTTCCATTCCCTTTACCTGATATCTACCTGGAGCAACTTCTCTCATGTTGCCGAAACATGCATAAGGAGAATAATCGAATTCGCGGAATATGGTTAACGATAGTCCGGCACTTATCAGACTTTGTAATATATCCGCAAATCCATGATTCCAGGTGTTAGACTTTAGGCTGATATTCGCATTTCTGTCAGCGTATGTGCCGGACTCTGTTTCTTCAATAACCCCTTTATTGAAATAGGGATACTTCAAAGTGCTGATATCATCATCATACATCATCAATATAGGATGGAAGTCAGCAAATACAAACCTCCCGTTAGTGTTAAGGTATTGTGCGATAACGTTTGCCCATCTCGGTAAATCCGGCAACCAAACGACCGTCCCGTAAGAAGAAAAAACGATATCGAATTTCTGATTCAATATTTCAGGGAGGCTGTACAAATCTGTGCAAATGAATTTCACATCGAGTCCGAGCTGTTGGTTTAGCTCGCGTGCTTTTGTAATGGCTGCATCTGATAAGTCTACCGCAGTTACCTTTGCACCCATCCGGGCTAGCGAAAGCGAGTCTTGTCCGAAGTGGCATTGAAGGTGCAGTATGCTTTTGCCTTTTATATCGCCAAGCAGCTCAAGTTCTATTTCTTTAAGGGAAGTGTCTCCCGCAAGAAAACCTTCCATGTTATAGAATCCTGAGTCGGTATGGGCTGCAGTTTTTGCATCCCATAGTTTCTTGTTTGTGTCAATATAGCTATTGTCTTTTGGCATTAAGCGAAAATTAGTGTTGAAATATAAACATTACAACGGTGTACTTTCCAATGTCTTTGTTATACATCGCTTCCATGGTGATGTGCGCCGGCAGCTTATCTATTGTGATGTCTTCGGGAGGGTCTTTCATAAAGACAATTTTAGGGTATCCTTCCAGTCCGTCATTAAAGTTTTTTGCGTAGCTAAGATTGTAACCCTGCGGAACCAGGCAGCTTTTGAGCTTTTTCACGTACTCGTCATAAACTGACTTTACGCTGTCTCTTATTGTTGTTTGAACTAGTGCCCCCTCGTAAAAAAGGCCCATTGAGTAAACAATACGGAATCCTATTGTGCCGGGAATTTGTAAAGTGCTGTACCACATCGTAGCGTTCACATTGCTGCCCAACATCCGACCCTTGATGTTCTTGAATCCATTAGGAGCATCGTACACGATTGCGTTTACGGCTTCGCAAAAATCGGGTGCTTGAGCGTTTGCCTTGTTGGATCCGGCAAGAGCGACCAGTAGAAAAAGAAAAGCGCCTTTGATATACATGCCGCAATTTAGCGAGAATACCGATTGCCGGAGCATGTTGCATTATGTTTTAGCAAATTATTTGTCATTAAAGTATTCATGATTACGCTTGTACATTTTTAAGGAATATGGTAATTGTTTGTAATTTTCGTGTTTGAGTTATAATCTTGATTGGTATTCTATGTTTGATGATGAGTATTTTATGAGGCAGGCTCTGCGGGAAGCACAGTTGGCATTTGATGAAGATGAAGTCCCGGTTGGTGCCGTAGTTGTGTGGGGAGAGAAGATTATATCGAGGGGGCACAACCAAACCGAGCGATTGAATGACTGTACTGCACATGCCGAAATGATAGCGTTGACTGCGGCATTTAACGGACTAGGGAGCAAGTATCTACCCGAGGCCACCCTTTACGTGACATTGGAGCCCTGTTTAATGTGCGCCGGTGCGCTATATTGGTCTAAAATCGGAAAAGTCGTTTTTGGTGCGTCTGACGCCAAGAACGGATATGAACGGATAGCGGGTGAGCGTTCTCCTTTTCACCCCAAAACGCAACTTGTTCGAGGTTTACTGGAGGATGAATGCGCGCAGTTAATGAAGGACTTCTTTAGTAGCAGGCGGTAAAAGTTATCGCCAGCGAAGGGTGTACAACATGTGTTTGATATCCTGAAGCATGAAGTCTGTAGCTGGCTTTAGTGAGTCAACATTAGGTGCAACGTCAAAATACAGGGCGCCCCGAAGGAAGTTGCGCGTTGAGTCAGTCGCCGTAAACTGGTATCTGGATGCAGCATTTCCGCCTATCGTATACAATTCTCCGGTGATATTGCCGGGGTTTATGAACTGTTGCTCATTTATATAGTCTGCCTTTTCATGATGAAAGTAAGATAACCCCCACGCGTCGTCCATCAGTTGGTATAGTGGCTGGTCTGGCAATATCTCTTTGTAAGTAATGTTGAAAATTCCACCGAGTTCGGGTATATATATATTTATCCAGAACCGGGTATCCATTTTCTTGTTGTCAAAAACAGTATCCTTGTAGATGATTCCCGATGCAGGATATTCAAATGAATAGGGGAAATAGGGCACGTCAAATAACGCATATTCGTGGGTCGCCGGGGTGTCCAATCTGAAGTAGCCGGTAGGTTTCGGGTAGTAGACTTCCGGACGACAGGACGACACAAGTGCAAGTAAAATAAGTACTCCTAAGGCGTTGCGAAACATAAACCGTAAAGATAAGGAATTAGGCTTTGTGGATAATGCCGCAATGAGATAAAATTAACAACTTATACAAATTCGTTTTGCTACTTTCACAACTAATCACAGACGTGTAATAGTAACTGATAACTGCATGACTCGGAAACAGCTAAAATGGCGCATATATTATCTGTTGCAATACTTTCCGTTTACGCTGAATACACTATTTAGTGCATTCGCGGTGTGGGCTGCATATAAGATATTATACAGACCTGTGCCGAAAGGTGATGCTCCTTCTCCTTTTCTTCCATTTGTGATACTTATGGGGAAGCTTGCGTTTTGGTTTGCGCTCAGTTTGCTCCTGTTGTCTGTGCTGAGTACGTTCGGCAGCTATTTTTACTTTTTATGGCTTAGGGGCAGGAAGGGGACGGCTATGAAAATTGATTTTGTACGAGATACGAATCCGAAGAAAAAGGACAGATTGTATCTGGTAGCTGGTTTGGAAGGGGTGTTTCGCCCGGTGCTTGGATTTATTAAGGGACGGTTGTACTATGACGACAATGTCATGACCGACAGGTTTGCGTTGCTAACTGATAAGCGAAAGCAAGGTAGCCTTCGCCGCAAAGGGATTTCGGGCAAGAGCAGAATGTACCTGCCGGATATAAAGGAGTATGACCTGAAGGGCGGCTTTATCTATTTTCAGGATATGCTCCATATTTTCTCCCTTACAGCATCGCAGCCAATAAACGGACATTTTTACCAACCTCCTGTACTTAAAGGTGAGACAGATGCAGAAGTGTATCCGAGGAAGACGGAGGATATGGAAGTTCGTATTGAGCAATTGCGCAGAGTAGATGGAGAATATTTGAATTATAAGGACTTTGAAAGCGGCGATGACGTGCGCCGGATCGTTTGGAAAGTTTATGCTAAGAACAGAGAATTGGTAGTACGCACACCGGAGATGTTTGAACCCTACGCGTCTCACCTTTACTTTCATGCTTCGTTTTTCGCGCCGGTTAAAGCACAATGGCTTGCGGGAGGGTATATGAAGGAAATGCTTAACTATTATAAAAATTGTGTCTGGACTGTTTATGATACGTTACGGAAGAAGGAGTGGGACGTGCGGTACCTACCTGATACGGCGGTAAATCTCCCGGAGCAGCTTTCTGAACAGGAACGAACAGCACGCATTATCAGTAATAGTGACTGGCATACCGAACCTGGTCTGCTTCAATATTTTAACCCTAAAACAGGTGCGGTGCTTTGCATCTCCTCTTTCGTCGACGTTAATGAACTGGAAGAGTTGCTCGAGCGATGTGATGCCGCCACAGTTGTTTATTTTATTAAAGTTTCCGGTATATTACGTTCGTATGCGCCACTCCGGTGGATAAGCAGACTCATATTTTTGCCGCCGGAGGACAGGTTGTCCCGTCTTCGCGCGCGCTGGTTGTTCTCGCCAATAAGGTATCAGGTATTAAAGAACGAACAGGAAATCGAGAAAACATTGAATAAAAGCGGTGTTACCGTCGGTGTTCTTTAGCGAGAAATATTTATTTTTTTTGACTCAGTTCCTGTTTTTCATAATTTTTTTCTCCGATCGCTCACATTTTTTATACGCAACCCGTCATAGTAAGTAACAGGCATTTAAGTCAAAATATTTTTTAACATCAAAAACGGAGAACAAAATGAAAAAACTCTTAACCCTTTCAATCGCGCTTGTCGGATTGTTTTTATCGAACGCTGCATTTGCAGACATTTCAGGTCCTATGGGCGGCTGTGTTGGCACTACGTCCACTTTAACTGACTCATTAGGGCTCTCAGGCGTATGGGCCAGTAGCACGCCTTCAGTGGCAACGGTTGGTTCCTCGAGCGGAATAGTGACAGCACATTCTGTGGGAACGTCGGTTATTTCCTTTACCAGCAGTGCAGGTACATCAACATTGATATTTACGGTAAGTCCTACACCCGGGGCAATTACAGGTGGGTCCTCCCCGATATGTGTCGGCTCTACTATGACATTGTCTAACTCTGTTTCGGGTGGCACTTGGTATTCTTCGTCTTCGTATGTTGCCACTATTGGAGCAAGTACAGGCGTTGTTACAGGCGCGCATGCCGGAACTTCGACAATAATGTATAGTACAGGTCCCAGCTGTTCCGTTTCTATGGCTGCGACAGTTGTTTCTACGGTGACTTCTGACTCTGTTACCGGCCCTTCTACTGTTTGTGTGGGAAGCACAACAACGTTGTCTTCAACAGCAGGCGGCGGAACATGGAGTAGCAGCAGCACAGGTATAGCTACTGTTAGCGCATCCGGGGTAGTAACAGGTGTTGCTGCGGGTACTGCTATTATTACGCATACAACTATGGGCGCTTGTGGTACTTCGACGGTTACACGTTCAGTTACGGTTACCAGTACTACCAGTCCCGGATCCATTACGGGAACAACGACTGTAAATACCGGCTTTACCACGACCTTGTCTAACAGTGTAACGGGTGGTACATGGAGTAGTAGCGACGCAACAATAGCTACAATAAGCAGTACGGGTGTTGTAACAGGTGTTGCTGCCGGTACTGCAGTAATTACCTATACAGTTACCGGATGTAGTGGACCTGCTTACACAACAACAGTGGTTACAGTAACAGTTCCAAACTGTATTTCCGGTAGCGTGCTTTTTCCCGGTGTTTCTTATTACGGTGGTGTGAAAGTATGGTTGATTCACTATGACCCAACTACATTAATGTTAACTGCTGTCGATTCTGATTATGTTTATTCTTCAGGTGCTAGTGCAGATTATAGTTTCTGTGGTTTGAGCACAGACTCATTCCGAGTAAAAGCCGCAGTAGAGGATTCTCTATTGGTAGGGCTTACAACAGGGTATCAACCTACCTACCATACAGCGAGCGCATACTGGGGTACTGCCACAGTAATCTACCACACATCTGGTACGCATGACATGGGTAAGGACATCAATATGGGCTACGGTACTATAACCAGCGGTCCCGGGTTTATTGCAGGTAATGTAACTACAGGTGCAAACAAGGGTACCGCAGATGGTGCGCCGGCAGTTGGTATGTTGGTATTCTGCGTGAATAACACGACTGGAGCAATTTTGCAAAAGACGTATACTGATGCTTCAGGATATTATGAATTCAGCAACCTTCCGGTTGGCGAGCCAATCAAAATATATCCTGAGCTGATTAACTACGCAACGACTCCGTACCCTGCTATTACCCTTACTACAGGAAGTACTTCTATGACTGCTGCTAGCTTTATTCAGCACACTTTGTCTCATAAAATTACTCCTATTGTGTCTGCACACGCAGGTACAGTATCTTCTGTGAACAATGGTATCAGCTTGTTCCCTAATCCAACAAGTGGCATGCTGAATGTACAATGGGGTACTGCTAATTCCGGAAACGGAACTGTTACTGTTACAGATGTAGCAGGTCGTCAGGTAATGGCAACAAATATAGACATGAGCGCAGCAAGCGGTCATGCACAACTGAACCTTGAAACCCTGAATGCAGGTTTGTATATGGTTAACATCAAAGCGAACGGTGTAAACTATAATGCTAAGGTGCAGGTAAAATAAAGTCAAGAAATCAATTTCGCTCTATTGATAAACCACCTCTGTTAATACGGAGGTGGTTTGTTTCTTTGTTGCTTGAATTGATTTTATTCAATCAATCTTTGTTAGTTTTACGCTTTAAAAATATTAATTATGAAAAATAAATTAAGCCTGCTTTTAGTTGTTACCCTTCTTACTTTTTCAGCAGGGTCTTTTGCGGCGATATCGGGCCCGTCGGGAATGTGTATTGGGAGTACCCATGCTTTTATGGCAGATACGAGCGCTTTAGGAGGGACAATAACAACGGGGACTTGGAGCAGCAGTGATCCGACTGTGGCGACAATTGGAGCGACAACGGGTATTGTGACTGCGATAGCAACAGGAACCACCTTGATTTCATTTACAACGTCTACAACGGTATACACTCACTTGCTTACTGTGAGTACTGCTCCGGCAGCGACAGTTGGTGGTACAACCCCGATATGTCCGGGTACGTCCATTACACTGACTAATTCAGTATCCGGAGGTACATGGAGTAGTGGAAGTTCCTTTATTGCTACCGTAGGAGCCACCACCGGAGTAGTAACAGGAGTGAATGGTGGCGTGGTAAATATTTATTACAATATGGGAACTGGTTGCCATGCTATAAAAGTTGTGACAGTAGTTGCTGCACCTCGTATTGACTCTGCTTCCGGACCTGGAGAGGTATGTGTTGGAGCTGCCGGAACTTTTGCAACAGCGGTTTCCGGTGGTGTATGGAGCTCAAGTGACCCGTCTGTAGCAACTATCGGTAGTACTACCGGGATTGTAACAGGAGTAAGTACCGGAACTGCTGCTATCAGTTATGGTGTTACGGGAGCGTGTGGATTGACCGGATATTATACAAGGACAATAACGGTAACATCTACTACTACGGTTGCAACCATAAGTGGAAGTCCGGCTGTTATGGTTGGTTTTACCACTTCGCTGTTTTCTTCTATTTGGGGAGGTACCTGGAGTAGTGGTAATCCGTCTGTTGCAACAGTAAGTAGTACGGGAGTAGTAACGGGAGTGTCTACGGGAACAGCCACTATTTCGTATGAAACAACCGGTTGCAGTGGTCCGGCATATGGCACAATGGTGGTGACTGTGTCAGCTGCCGATTGTATTTCCGGCGATGTATTGTTTACGAGTGGTCCCGGTACATTCCGGAGTGTTAAGGTGTGGCTTATCAAGTATAATCCTTCTTCACTGATGCTTACCGCTGTAGATTCAACAATAGTGTCGGCTACCGGAACAAGTGCTCCTTATTATTTCTGTGGGATGGGTGCAGATTCTTTCAGAGTAAAAGCAAGTATCGCAGATACGTCACTTTGGGGTAGCCCGACAGGAACAACAGATTATTTGCCTACGTATCATTCTTCAAGTGCCTACTGGAGTTCTGCAAGTGTTATTAACCATGCCGCAGGCACTCATGATGTAAATAAAGATATCGTTATGCGCTACGGCACTGTAACTTCCGGTCCCGGTTTTGTTGCGGGTAACGTTACAATGGGAGCCAATAAGGGTACATCTGGCGCTATTCCTGCTAAAGGGCTGTTGATATTTTGTGTCAATGTTACTACGGGCGACATTCTGCAACATGCGTATACAGATGCTTCAGGCAGTTATTCATTCAGCAATCTGCCAACGGGAGTGCCTTTAAAAATATATCCTGAGCTGATAAACTATGCAACTACTCCTTATCCGCCAATTACGCTTGCGTCAGGAAGTACATCGATGACAGCTGCCAATTTTGTGCAGCACACACTGTCACACACTATTACGCCAATTGTTGTTGCAGCTAGTACCGTGACAGCAACAAGCAACAACATAAGCTTGTTTCCTAACCCCACCAGCGGTATGCTGAATGTTAAATGGAATATTGCGAATGCTGACAATGCAACGGTTACAGTTGCAGACGTTACCGGTCGTCAGGTATTGACTGAAAACATTGACATGACTGTCACAAGTGAAAATGTGCAGCTTGACCTTTCAGCATTGAATGCAGGTTTGTACTTAGTTAATATCAAAGCAGATGGTGTCAACTATAATGGGAAGATTGAGGTTAAGTAATTAAGACTTACTATGTAATTTGAAAATGCCACCGCTTACCACAGGGGTGGCATTTTTGTGTGTTCGCTAACGTTTTAACGGGTGTAGACCCCTTACCTTTACCTGCAATCTGCAAAAGTTTATGAAAACAATTGGTATTACAGGAGGGACGGGGCTGGTAGGCGTGCATGTGGCTTCATTGCTGATTGCGAAAAGCTATAATGTAGTCTTGTTTTCCAGAAACCCGAAATTACGGGCTCCGTTAAGCGGTTGTACAATGGCGCATTGGGACCCCTCGACCCAAGTATGCGATGTGGAAGCGATTCGTTCTTTGGATGGCGTGATACATTTGGCCGGAGAGCCGGTAGCCGGTAAGCGATGGACCGATGCGCAGAAGAAGAGAATTGTTGAAAGTCGGGTAGAGGGCACACGGTTCTTAGTGTCTCAGTTGAGGCTGCATGGTGCTAACTGTAGGACGTTTATAGGTGCATCGGCGACAGGGTTTTATGGTCCCGATGATGTGGAAACAGAGGCATTTCGGGAGGATGCCAACGCCTGCGAAGATTTTTTGGGGACAACCTGCCGGCAGTGGGAGCAGGAGGAACATGCTGCAACGGAATTAATGCGTACCGTTACTTTAAGGTTAGGGATTGTGCTGGCAAGAGAGGGAGGTGCCTTTGCAGAGTTTGTAAAACCTTTTTCATTCGGTATAAGGCCTGTGCTGGGTAGCGGAAAGCAAGTGATTAGTTGGATACATGTAGCCGACCTTGCCCAAATGATTGTTTTTGCTCTTGAGCGTAGTGATATTAACGGCGTGTACAATGCAGTTGCGCCCAATCCCGTTTCGAACAGGGGGCTCATGAAAACAATTGGCAACCTTCGTGGAGGTTTTCAAATACCGATATCTGTACCAACCTTTGCGCTAAAGGTTTTGTTGGGTGAGATGAGCATAGAGGTTTTAAAAAGCTGCACCGTAAGTTGCGAGAAAATTCAGGCAGCCGGGTTTAAGTTCGCATACCCTGAAATTAGCGAGGCTGTTGAAAGCCTGCTTAGCGTGTAGTTGTCAGCTTGTTTAGTTTATTATAATTTTTTTGACGACCGGAACATTGTTGGTATTTACCAACTTCATGATGTAGACACCGCGAGCCCATTCAGATACATCTATATCTGTTGTTGCTGTCAGCGAGCTTTCCCATTTCTTTTTTCCCAGCATATTGTAGACTACAACATTTAGCGTTCCGGTCCGGTCAAGAGCAATATGTAGTGTGTTGCTTGTAGGAACAGGCGCTACGGTAATAGCAGCTTCAAAATTTCGGATAACCTTAAAGTCTTTTAGATTTATGTTAAAGAACACATTGTCTGTCCCTTTAACTTTTATACGGGCAGCCTCTATTGTGTTATCCGGATTAGGTATTATTACGTTCGCAGCTCCTGTGTTGGGGTAGGTGCCCAGATTGTATTTCCATGTTTTTCCGCTATCGTCGGACATGAATATATCAACGTGTGAAGTGCTCACGGGGGGCTTGTCTGTGTTGACAACATTCCAGGTGACTTTTTGCGATTCGTACCCGCTATAAATAAGCCCCGTTTCGTTTTGACTTGTTACCAAAAAGCTACCAAGCCCGGAATAAAAGACGTTTAAGCGAATGCTGTCGTCGGGAATATAGAAGCAACCATAATCTCCTTTCAAACTTCGAACCGTTAATTTGAAATTCAACTCTCTGGACAATTCCGGTAGTTTTTCTCCTGCATCTCCGTCAATTTCAGCATTGCTGACCAGGCCATTACGAATCATTTCGAGGTTTGGAAATACTCTCGTTGGCGAACTTGATGGCGTGTATGAGCGAAATAAAGGGCCTGCAGTTGTTGTTGATTTTAATGTTTGTCCGAAGCCACCAAGGTCCCACTGCTCCCAGCAGTAGGTTGTCATGGCGCCACTATTTGAGTCAGTAGCAGTGGGTGCAGTCAGTTCAAACGGGGTGAGGTAGGGTATTCTGTAAGATGTTGCGAACGCCGGCAATCCTGCCGGCTTGTTACCCGTGGGTGTTTTTGTGGCACATACGTCTCCGGCATGTGTGACAAACTGATCTATTTGCCTGAGGCTCTCTGCGTGGAAGTAGGCATCGCTATGCATTTGAGTATTGTCAGGGCTACACAAGCCGGCGTAGGCCATAATGGTGGAACCGCTTCCGGGCTCATAGGCCGATTCTTGTACCGCATTTCCACGACATCCGTTGGACTGACTATTGTTGAAGGTATGCGCTGCGCCAAATTCGTGTCCTATTTCATGCGCAACGTAATCTACATCAAAGCCATCGCCCATAGGAGTGAGGCTACCCGTCAGGCTTTGGGCCTTCATGCCTTCTTTGCATACTATCGCTACCTGCGAAAGCCCCCCGTCTGCAAATATGAATACATGCCCGATGTCATAGTTAGGTGACCCGATCAGTGAGTCGCAAACCACCTGATTAAGCTGAATAATTGCACCCTGATTTGATCCCGCCGACATATAGGGGTCGCCTCCTTCAGTTAGGAAAATCAGCGTGTCTTCTTTGTCGACAAATTCCATTGTTATAGACAGTTCCCGCTCATAAATTCCGTTAACCCGGTTAAGTGTAGTTGCCATTTTTCCAAGTACATCCGACTTTGACGGCGATGGGGTTCCTGCAACGGTATCGGCATAGCCATGTGTACAGGCCAGTGCTATTTTGTATGTCCGCAAATCGTATCCGCTGGCAATTTTATTCTGAGTACTATTTGTTGTAGCCACAGGTATATTTACCGATGGCGCAGCAGTTGCAAAACGGTGATTGCCGGTTTTGCACACATTATTTTCGGTGGGAGCTCTTTGCTCATCTCGCTTATACCTGCTTACGTAAACCTCTGCTTCGGCTCCGTCCAGTGGGTCAATCATTGCAGTGTTTTTCCCGTCGTATATCATAGCATGAAACCCGGTGTTTGTAAAGTCTATCTTTGCAGTCACGGTTGGGTTGTCTTTTGCGGTAGCGTTATAAGTCTTTATTTCAGGAAATCGTTTCGCAAGGGCCGGAGGAAGTAAATGTGTTTCAATAAAATAGAATGTGCGCACGGACCCGTCAGGCATCGGTAATTCAATTGTCTTTTCAGAACGTCTCGATTCCGCTTGGTTGAATGTAATGTACAATTGCGCCAGATTTGCACGGTATAGGAGAAAGTGACCCACGTTAGTATTGCGCCCCTGAAGTGAGGCTTGTCGACCATGGGTCAATGTCCAAATGTTGCCGGCAACGGCATTAGGCAGGTTTAATAGATAGAGTGCTATTGTAAGAACAGCCAAAGTGATTTTCTTCATCGGTATTTTTAAACTAAGCAAGTGTTTTGTGCAAGGAGATATTACAAAAATAAAAAAAGCGCACGATGTTTGTGTCAACGTACGCTTTTAATGGCATTTAATATTGTTTATTGAATAATAACCTGTTTAACGGTTCGTCGGCCATTGCTTGCATTTGTCAGCTGGAGATAATATATCCCGGCAGACCAGGTGCTAACGTCAACGCTGGTGTTTCCCACAACAGATCCCTGCCAGACTTTCTGTCCTATTGCATTAATTGCAGATACGTTCATCTCGTGCTCAGTAGAGATGTTAAGCAAGTCCTTTGCAGGCACCGGGAACACATTGATTTCGTCCTGTTTCGCTACCTCGTCGACACCGTCAGGTGAGGGTGGAAGCGATGAGTTGAAGTTCACCTTGAAGATACTTGTGTTAACATTGAAAAAAACATTGTTGTGCCCCTGTACCTTTATTCTTGCGGCAAGTACATCGGAATGAGGGTTAGGTATGGTAACACTCGCTGAGCCTGTATTGGGGAATGTTCCGACAAAGTAGCGCCAAGCTGTTCCTCCGTTATCCGACATATAAATATCGACTTTGTCGGTACTGATAGGCGGAGCAGTAGTATTAAGTACCGTCCATGTAATGGTTTGCGTACTACCACCATCGTATACAACGCCTCCTGTGCTCTGGCTGGTGACTTTAAACCCTGACCCGGTACCGGTAGTGACGGCTTTTACCGTAATCGTTTCGTCCGGAATGGTTACACAACCCATATTGTTACGGATATTCCGATAAATACACTTGAACTTCATTGTCCTCGCAACTGTCGGTGCTTTTTCGTAGTTAAAGTTGAGGTTGCCTACCAGTACAGAACTCATTCTTGGAAACACTCTGGTATTGGAAGCGGCGGTCGGGTTATATGATCTGAAGATAGGGCCAACTGTTGTTGTGGCAAATGTCTTACCGAAATCCGCACTGCTAAGATCATCTTCCTCCCATGAATACAAAATTACGGAGTCGCCCACGGAGTCGGTAGCTATGGGTGCCCCGAGCTCGAATGGGGTAAGGTAGGGTATGTTGTACAAGGTCACTGTTGCAGGGTCATATTTTACCAGCTTGTTTGAAGTTGGTGTTCTCGTGGCACAGTTGCCGGAGCCGGTAATTTTCTGAAGTATTTTCTCGATGCTGGCTCTATGGAAATACGGGTCGCTATGTGCCTGGACATTATCAGGAGAGCATATTCCTGCATAAGCCATGATAGTTGATCCACTACCGGGTTCGTATGCCATTGAAGCTACAGCATTTGTTCCTGCACAACTGCCGTTTTGATTATTGTTAAATGTGTGTTGAGAGCCAAACTGATGTCCCATTTCATGAGCCACATAGTCTACGTCAAATGCATCGCCAACAGGGTCCGGTCTGCCGGTTGTACCCTGTGCTTTTTTGGTAGTACTACAGACGCAGCCCAGAGTTGCTATACCCCCTGACCCCGTAGAGAATACATGACCGATATCATAGTGTTCGTTACCGATAATCGAAGTGCATTGTATTTGATTAGCTGTAAGTAATCCCGGTCCGTTGTTGTTATTAGCAAAGTATGGGTCTCCCGACGATGTAATGAAAATTAGTTGATCCGTGTTGGATACGAATTTCATGGTTAAGGAGAATTCTCGCTCATAGATGCCATTTACTCTGTTCATGGTAGTGGTCATTTTACTGAGCACTGTCGGTTTGGTAGGTGTCGTCGGAAACGTTACTGCGTTTGCATATTGGCTGGAGCAACCGAGCGCCAGATCGTAAGTACGCAACTCATATCCGTTTATTGTTTTCAGTGCCTGGTCATGTCCATTGTCGGGAGTAGAATACTCATCGCCGGTGCTACACATCATGCGGTTCCTTTCGTCAGCCTTCAAATCTCGCTTATAGTAGGAGATATAGTAACCATCGTGGAAGTTGTCATAAGGGTCTACAAAGCAAGTATTGTCGCCATCGTACACCATTGCATGAAAACCGTAGGCGGTGAAATCTATTTTGGCAGACGTTGTAGGATTGTCAAGAGCAGTCGCAGTAAACGTTTTTATCATCGGGTACTTATCCGCCAGAGATTGTGGCATCATAGATGTTTCCCATACGTTAAAATCTCTCATAGTGCCGTCCGGCATTGGTATCGAAATTATTTCGCCCTGTGCCGGTAATGACGATAAGTTCCACAGCTTCAATTTTAGCGGATTTTCGTCGAGCAAGTATACCCTGTATTGTTCCGGGTGAATTAGTTGCAGCTTTTGCGGCGCCTGATCATGAGTTGTTTGTGTCCAAATGCCCGATGCTTTTGCCGTGCAGGTAGACATTAAACCGGAGCAAAGCACCAGTCCCAGAAGAAAATTATTCATTATTTGTTTTTTGAATTAGAAATTAGCAACGTCAGGTAAATTTCTCATAACTGTATGATAACAACAAATAAATTTACGAATTTTACCGCAAATAGCATGCCAGTAGTATTCAACACTAATTTACGCATCAATTTGTATGGTTGTTTTTAATCAAGTTTATGATAAAAGTCAGTTAAGTGCAGCCGCTGCCGCTTTTTGGGACGTAGCAAAAGACCATCGGGTTATTACATTTAGTGGCGAAATGGGTGCCGGGAAAACAACCTTTATTGGGGAGTTGTGCAGATTGCTCAAAGTGGAAGACCATGTCAGCAGCCCGACATTTGCATTAGTTAACGAGTATGAACTAAGCTTTGAGGGTAAATTATTTCCGCTTTATCATATTGACTGGTATCGTCTAAAGAACGCCGGTGAAGCGGTTGAGGCCGGCATGGAAGACTATCTGACGGATGCTGTAGGGGGTGCCGCATATTGTCTTATTGAATGGCCCGAAAGGGCATTGGAGTTACTTCCTCCTTCATACTTGCATGTACAAATAAATTTGGTTGATACCGAAACTCGGGAGATGGTTGTTTCCCTTATAAGTTAAGGGAATCTATTCCGCTTGTAGGTTTAACACAGCTTGTTGTTTTCCATACATAATTTGGGGTTCCATTCGGCAATTTTTCCTTACTTTCACCGCCCGAAGACTGTATTTATGCAAGATATTATTGAGATTTTTAAGACGCTGCTTGCGGACCCTGAAAGTTTGATGACCTGGATAATGGACCATGGCGGATTGTATCTGGTCATGTTTATCATTTTTGCTGAGACCGGGCTTTTTGTTGGTTTTTTTCTTCCCGGAGACTCCTTATTGTTTGTTACCGGTATTGCAATAGCAAATTCTACCTCTCATACTCCGTTTGATAGCGTTGGGCTCAACCTGGTTTATTGGATAACACTGATAACAATTGGCGGGGTATTGGGCAACGTTGTAGGGTATTGGTTCGGCAAGAAGTCGGGCGATCTGCTGATGAAAAGAAAAGATTCGTTGTTGTTTAAGAAAAAACATTTAGTTCAGGCGCATGAATTTTATGAGAAAAAAGGAGCGATGGCTATTTCATTAGCTCGCTTCTTGCCCATTGTCCGGACATTTGCTCCCATAGTTGCAGGCATGGCCACTATGGATTATAAAAAGTTCTTCCGGTACAATGTCATAGGCTGTGTGGCATGGGTCGTTAGTATGACGATGGCTGGCTATTTGCTTGGCGAGGTTCCTTGGGTGAAACACAATCTGGAGAAAATTGTAATTGGTCTTATTCTTGTCACAACCGGACCTGTATTGTTCAAGATGTTTTTTGGAAAAAAGAAGCAGACACCGGCTACTTAGTCCTTGTTTGTTCTTTGTGCAGTTTGCCGGTAATTTAATGGAGGTTATTGCATGACACAGCAAGCAAAAGCAGGTCTTTTCAGTATTCCGGTTATTGTAGCCGCACTTGGTTATTTCGTAGATATTTATGATTTGCTATTGTTCAGCATTATCAGGCTGAAGAGCTTGCGAGGGCTTGGGCTTTCTGAGGCTATGTGCGACACCGAAGGTAAGTTCATCATCGGCATTCAGATGTACGGGCTGCTGCTCGGCGGTATTCTTTGGGGTGTACTCGGAGATAAGAAGGGCCGGTTGAGTGTGTTGTTCGGTTCTATAGTTTTGTACTCTGTCGCAAATATTGCCAATGGTTTTGCGCAAACGGTTAATCAATATGCTTTAGCTCGTTTTATTGCCGGGATTGGTCTCGCCGGTGAATTGGGTGCCGGAATAACACTTGTAAGCGAGTTGGTTTCTAAAGAAAACAGAGGGAAAGCGACATCCATAGTAGCGGGCATCGGACTCTTGGGAGCTGTGGCCGCTTATTTTGTTGCCCATTCCTTCGACTGGCTGGCAGCCCCTGACGGCTCTGCAGTGGGTAGGTGGGCCGCAGATATTGTCGCGACGTCTTACGATTGGCGTATTTGTTATTTTATCGGAGGTGGTTTGGGGCTACTGCTGCTCTTGTTACGGGTTAGTGTATTTGAATCCGGGATGTATAAATCCATGAAAAGCTCAACAGCACAGAAAGGTAACTTCCTGATGTTTTTTACAAACGCCAAACGGTTTAAAAAGTACTTCCTCGCAATATTGGTAGGGCTTCCTACATGGTACGTAATAGGTGTGCTCATCACATTTTCAAAGGAGTTCGGCGAGCGGTTTGGTTTTGCTGACCCGGTTGACCCGGGAAAGGGTGTCATGCTTGCTTACGTTGCAATTTCGATTGGTGATTTTCTGATAGGGTTTGTAAGTCATTGGTTGCGTAGTCGAAAGAAGGCGCTTTATATTTTTTATGCCATCACAATCATAAGTATCGTTCTATTCTTCATGCAAGAAGGAGGGACGGCCAATGGTATGTACGCTGTTTGTGTACTCATGGGTTTTGCGACCGGCTTTTGGGCGATGTTTGTCACGATGGCAGCCGAACATTTTGGTACTAATCTACGGGCAACGGCTGCTACTACTATTCCTAATATGGTCCGTGGTTCATTACCGCTGATTCTGTTGCTTTTCAATAAACTTCAACCGTCTTTCAGCTATCTGAATGCGGCTGCCATTACGGGTGTGGTGGTGATGGCTGTAAGTCTTGCAGCCGTGATACTTACAGAAGAAACATTCGGCAAGGATCTTGACTTTATGGAGGATTAGGTTTGACTCCAGTAATGTTTATTATTCTGGATTTTCTGCTGCCTGTAGTTCTGCCTGCATTTGTTTTTCTTTTAATTTTCTGGCATATTGGTTGCCTCTGAAAAACTCGCCGAGCGTATTAAATGACTTACGCCAGCTGATACCCATTCCGCTACGTTGAATGTTTCGGTCGATAGTGAGGTCATAGTCACTGGTGTGGAATGCATTTAGCCTTAGACCACTGTTGTGGGACAGTAGGTACTGCATTCTGAAGTCACCCGCAACGTTGAAGTTAGTTGCGGCGCTGGTGGTAGCAGGTTTGCCCCAGTCCGACGTGCTGCCGACGGAGACAAGTAGCCGGTCATCAAAATAGTTTTTCGTAATCCCTAGCTTTAATTGACTTCTGTTGATATTGCCAACGGTACTTTGGTCGGAATAATTGTAGTTGGTGTACTTTAAGGCGACATTTAAATTTCTGTCACCAATAATTTTATTGACCATGTTCGTGAGGCCTTTTGACAGCGTTCCGGATATTATCTGGCTAACGTTGTTGATAGCACCTGATTTTACCGCAGCAGTCCCGATGCCGTCTGGTGTGATAAATGCACCAACCAACAGCAGTGCCGCTACCTGGTCAAATTTTTGTCGATCATTATTGTTTATCAGCATTAATTTTCTTTGCGCCATAGACCCCTGAGATTGTTTGTTTTCGAGGTCTATGTCGAAAGTTAACTTGGAACTGTAAATCGGGCCGTTCATGTGGAGTATCACATTGACCTGTTGGGCAGTTTGTGCATCTCTCATTTCTGCCTGGCTGATGATAGTTTTGTCGCTCTCGGTCAACAGGTCATACAGTCTGGCTTTCGTCGAATATGTTGCATTTACAGCTAGATTGGTCTCGGCAAACGGACCGTTAAAACTGATTGTACTTCCGGAGTTAAGCTTGAATTGTCTGCGGATTTTTACCTGTTGAAATGTCAGTGTGTAGGTTCCCTGATCTATGGTGTATAGCCCGGTAATCCTGATGTCATTGTCGGGTGGAACTTCCATTTGAATATTACCTGTGCCGGTTGCAACAATTTCGTCATCCGTATTCGGGTCAAGCACAATATGTATTTCTGCAAGCTTATTGAGGTTAGCGTCCAGATCTATCGACAACCTATCCTTATTGTGACGCTTTTGTTTTTCCTGAACGCTACCGTAGTTCTTAAATGATACATAGCTGTAGCCGCCCACATACCCTCCGCTAATTATCGGAATATATATGGTCGACTTTGCTGCCGGGGCTCCGTTATATAGTTGTAGCCGTACGTTATCAAACGCACCTTTTATAGTAAACGAATCGACACTGGCAATCATCTTGCCATAAAAAAGGTCGTTGTCTGTTTTATTGAGGTTCATTACCTCAAACATCGGAGATGTGAGTTTCAGGTGCATCCGCATCCTATTGAAAAGGTTGTGCGAGAAGTGTCCCGAAAGGATTGCTTCATTTTTGTATCGGTCAAGCACAGTAACCTTTCCGAGCTCTATTCTTTTGTTGTTAATGCTAACGTCGGCAAATGGGATTGTATAGTTGCAGCCCATATAGTCGAGCTTCAGCGCCGCATTTTTTAATGATAGTCTTCCGTCAATAACAGGGTTTTCATCTGTTCCCCATACTTCTACGCTGCCATTAACAGACCCCGCAAGGTTGCTCATAAGTCCCGTCAAAAACGGTGACGCCCAGGATACACGAGCGTCATGGAATGATACCGACCCTTTCAACCTATGTCTGGTTGCAGAATCGAGAGAAACCACTCCTGTGATTATCACCGAAGACTTATCTCGATATATACCCGTTTGCGGTGAAATTTTGACTTGCTTGTTCGCTTCGTTGTACGTGCCCGAAATGTAAATTGACCCGATAGTATCTTTCCCCAGCTTTACTTCAGATGCACGTAGTTTGGTGTCAATATTCAGGTTGTTGAATAGATCGGTAATGACAATATTTCCATTAATTCGTCCATCGGCCTGGTAGTCAGCGAACCCAAGCCAATCGCCTAATTGTGCTATGTCCAGGTTTTCGGTATGTATAGTTATCGGCCGGCCATTTTCCTCATTTGTTTTGGCTGTAACACGTTGCAGGCCAGATTTTATTGTCAGGCCATTAGCGTATAGGTAATCCTTGCTGAAAACTATTTTGCTGCCGCCTAGTATATTCCATTTTGCTTTATTTAGATAGAATTCTGATGGTAGTATTGATAGTCTGAGTGTGTCATTATGGGCAACTATTTCTCCATTAAGAGATATCGAACTATTCTTGTCAGGGGACATGGTTGCCAACACAAACGTTACTGTGTCATTACCTACTGTGGTCGTCAGGCTCATTGCCCCCTTTAGCAGGCTGTCGCCAATGGCTATTCTTCCGACGGTTGTGTTTAGTGCCAATGAATTGAAATCCCCTTCCCCCGAAATGGAAATGTCGCTCATGTGTATGTTTCCTATGCTGCCATATGGTACATCCGTAGTTAGCGATAGCTTCTGCGTAGAAGTATTAAGCTTGCCGGAAAGCGTGGAGTTATCAAATCCCCGGATTTCAGGAATTGAAACGGCAAAGATGCTGTCTACCTGAGCTGTAACTATTCTGAAAGAGATATTCTGGTCAGGCGCATATTTCTTTGGCGCATTAATATAGTTTGGTATGTAGCCAGATAGGTAATATTGTACCGATGCCGGTAAGTTGGTTAGTTGATAGCTGCCGGTAATGTCAGCAACGAACGCATCGCTCCTTAAATTGAGTACTCTGTATGTACTGTCACCGATAGATTGGACAAAAATAGAATCAATTGCCAGCTTATGGGCATTCCTTTGGAGGTCGATGTTTGATAGCTTGCCGAATCCGGTAAAGTTATCAATGGTGCTGCCGGTCCAGTTTAAATCGAAGTCAGCTGAAGCCGTTATGTTTTCCGGGGTTAATAGCAACGCTCTGAAGTCTGCAGCGAGCAAGTGTGCAGTTGCATCTATCTTTAGTTGCTTGCCGCCATAGTTGAGTCGGCCGTCAAAAGTTAATGCCAGATTCGGGTCGTCAACTATCAGGTTTCCGTCAAATTGTTTTTTTGCAAGGGTGCCGTGTGTGCTGATGTTATGGTATTTGTAACCATTTATGCCTATTTCGTTGATAGTCCCCGATAAACGAAGTCGGGCAAAGTCAGCATTAAATGATTCGCCTTCTATGTGTTCGTTCATAGTGAGAGTGCTGATAATCGGTTGTTTCAGAATTTGCCCGATATTGAAACTGTCCGTTACTACCTTGCCTGAGTATTTTGCCGAGTCAGAAACAAACCCCGGGATAGACATATGCAACGTAGTGGTTATGTTGCCAAGGTTTGACTTGAATTTTCCGTCTACGTTGAAGTTTTCTATATAACCTTCATAACACCCCGAAAAAGATAAAAAGCGGAGACTGTCTACATTGACGTTCGGGTTGTCAGAAAGATAGGGTGCATACTTCAATATACCCTTGCCGGTCGTTTGAAGAGAGCCCTCGGTGTAGGAAATTAGTGTTGTGTATATATCTGGTAGCCCTGTCATTGACAGATGGCCGGATAAAGACGAGATGCCGTCCGAAATGGAAAGGTTGCCGGCATACAAATTTGAGACACAACCACCGCCCCTGCCACTTACCGTCAGCCGTAAGGGGGGGAGATTGTTAAGTTCTGGTGCAAAGAACATAACATCTCTTTTATCAACAATGGCATTATTGAAATGACCTTCCATTACTACGCTGTCAATGTAGTTATTAAAGTCAGGGAAGTGTTTGTACCGCATCGCATAGTAATCGTGAAGTATACTATGGTTGGTTTCAAGGTATAGTTCATCACAAATAGAAGCAATGGGGGATACCGTCACCTTACTCCGCATTTTTTTGATGGCAAGGCCACAGCGTTCTGTGGCAGAAAGCTGTTCAATGCGTCCATTAATGGTGTCGCCTACAATAAAGATGTCCTTTGCGTGGAGATTAATAGAAGTAACGTCGAGGTGATTTTCGTCAAACAAGCCCGGTTCGGGTGTTTTTTCGTCACCTTTAAGTTTGAAGTGACATTCGTCCAGGTGGATATTGCTGATTTTTACCTGCCAGTTGTCGGTGTTGAACGGAGTTGTATCGAATGCAATATGTTTAGGGCGTAGGTGTTTGGGCCTGCCACCCGTATATTCATTGATATACACCAACGAATTTTTGGCATCAATATCGCCGATATCAATCATCTTGCTTTTGAAACTGATGTCGTTTGCGTCGACAGACATATACCCGATATCATAGTGCATGTCTTCGCCTATCCATGCATCGTCCATATGTATTCGAACGTTCTGTAGTTCCACTTTTTCCAGATCAAAAGTGACGGGCTTACTGTTGCTGTTGTCTTTTTTAGAGGGAGCCGCAAACGCTTCCGCTATAAAGTCATAGTTCCATGTGGCTGAGTCTGACTTTCGGCTTAGGTTTACACGTGTGTTGCTTAATCCAATGTAGTGGATTACCGGGGTTTCTTTAAATATAAACCAGTCGGTTATTCTTACCTGCAACTCGCCGGCATAGAGCAAAGTGTCATGAGATTGATCTTCGATATATACTTCCTGAACAAGCAGACTGTTTAGAAGGCCTACACGCACATGCCCCACTGCTACTTCGGTGTGCAGTTTTTCCGACATTATGCCAGCAGCCTTTTTCGCCAGATAAGACTGAACGGGAGTATAGTTGATGAGTGCTACTGCTGCCAGTAAAATCAGCAATAACGCAGCTCCTATGTATCCAAATATTTTTAAGGCGCGCTTCAGGGAAGTTTTTTGAGATGTTTCGAATTTTTACAAAAATACCTCCATTCATCCTTAATTGCTAAGAATAAAGTGTTAAACATTTTTTTAAAGTAATGGCAGTATTTGATAATAGTCGATTACGAGGCATACAATAACTTTCGGCCTCTAGGAGACGACTGAAAAGCATTAACATAAAATTTTCGCGCAAATGCAATAATGTATCCAATCTATACGTTTTTACAAAAAACTACTTCATAGATGCACAAAACTTTACACGACAAACTTACTGATAAACAATCCTTTAACTCCGCTCCCGGCATAGTTAAAGATGATATTTTTGCTACGCTGCGGCAGGAACGAAGAATTTTAGATGCTTTGGCAAAGGATGTGCTACAGCCAAGACCTGAGGCAGTAGCAAATATATTACGGTTGGCTAAGAACATATAGTCGGGGCTAATCGCATAATTTCGTTATTGATGGCCAAACAAGGCTATTGTGTATCCAAGCAGACTCGTGTCTCCATATTGTCCGTGTCCCGGAATCACATACTTGGCGTTTGGGAAAAAGTCTTTGACTTTTCGAACCGTCGCTGACCATTCCTCGGTATTTGCATCGGCAAGGTTGCCCTTACCCGCTTTCTTTGCCTTTATCAGGCATCCGCCGAATAGTAGCTTTTCTGATGGGATGTAGCTGACAATGTTGTCTTTTGTATGCCCTTCACCAAAATACATGTTGGTTACTTTGCCGTCGCCGACATTCAGTGTCAGTTGCCTTTCGAACGCATTTTGTGGCACTACAGGGTTGTTGACCGAGTCTTCTCTTGCTAGAGCACAGGTCAGCTCAGATGCATAAGACGGTATGTTTTTCGAGTGAAATGCAGCTAATCCACCGAGGCAATCATCATGAAAGTGATTGATTACCACATGTTTAACTTTCACGTTTTTCTTATTTTCAATCCAGGCAATCAGTTCGGCAGATACAGAGTCGGAAACTGGCGTATCAAAAACTATGGCTTCTTTATCGTTGATATAAACCAGCCCGTTGCAGGGGAATTTTCCCCACTTTTCGGTCACAAGAAATGAGCGATGGAGAAAGGTGTTTTTTGATATTCTTTCGATTTCGAGCGTACTTGATATATAAGTTACCTTTTGTTGTTTTCGGAGCAACAAGCACCCCGAAGTAAGTGACGTTATCAATATGAATATAAGTATGTATGCGTGTCTCATATAAATTATATTACACACAATAATACGAAAAGAAGGCTGGTCCGTCTTTTAACCAATTCGTATTACCTTTGTAAAAAGTAAAAATCGGAAAATATGGCAGATATACTGCAAAAAGTTCACCCTGAGTTGTACAGGAAAGATATCGAGGAGACAAGACAGGGTGAAGCATACGCTCCCTTCGAGAGTGACCCTAATAAATTTGAAAAAAAATTCTATATAGAGAGTTACGGCTGTCAAATGAATTTCAGCGATAGCGAAATCGTTGCGTCTATTCTGCACGAAGACGGATACGGGGCAACAAGGAACTATGAAGAAGCCGACTTAGTGCTTCTGAATACATGCTCTATTCGCGAAAAAGCAGAACAAACCGTAAGGAACCGTTTGCAGGCTTTCAAAAAAGTAAAGGACAACAAGCCCGGAATGATGATTGGTGTGCTGGGCTGTATGGCCGAACGACTTAAAGCCAAATTTCTCGAAGAGGAGAAGTTAGTGGATATAGTGGTGGGACCTGATGCCTATCGCACATTGCCGGGCTTGGTTTCCGAGGCCGAAGGCGGGCAGAAAAGTGTAAACGTATTGTTGAGCCGCGATGAAACTTATGCTGATATATCACCCGTTAGGCTGGATAGTAATGGTGTTACGGCATTTGTAAGCATTATGAGGGGGTGCAACAATATGTGTACTTTTTGTGTGGTCCCCTTCACACGCGGCAGGGAGAGAAGTCGCGATGCAGAGAGTATTGTTGCAGAGTGTCAGGATTTGTTTGATAGAGGTTATCGCGAGGTGACTTTGTTGGGGCAGAATGTTGATAGCTACTATTTCAGCCCTTCACCACTGGTTACAAGAGACGAAAACGGTCAGATGCAATCAATCGCCGTCGAGCCGGTAACATTTGCCGGTCTGCTTGAAAAAGTAGCACTGGTGTCTCCGCTATTACGTGTTAGGTTCAGTACTTCCCACCCGAAGGACATTACTGATGATGTGCTGTACACGATGGCAAAGTATAAAAATGTATGCGAGTATATTCACTTGCCGGTGCAGAGTGGTAACACACGTGTACTACAATTGATGAACAGGACCTATACACGGGAATGGTATTTGAGTAAAGTGAAGCGAATCAGAGAGATAATGCCCGATTGTGGTCTGAGCACCGATGTTATTTCCGGATTTTGTACAGAAACAGAAGAGGACCATCAAGATACACTGTCTATCATGGAGTTGTCTCGTTTCGATATGGCATACATGTTTTCGTACAGTGAGCGTCCCGGTACATTGGCGGCACGCCGTTATGAAGATGATGTGCCTGAGGATGTGAAAAAGAGAAGACTTACAGAAATAATTAAGCTACAGAACGGACATTCCGGAGAAAGCTACAGAAAGGATATAGGCAAGGAGTTTGAGGTGTTGATAGAAGGGAATAGCAAGCGAAGCGAAGATGATTGGTGTGGCAGGAATTCACAGAATAAAATGGTTGTATTTCCTAAAGCAGGCAAAGACTTCAAGGTAGGTGATTATGTCAATGTAAAGATCAACAGCGCGACGTCGGCAACGCTGATCGGCGAGATGTGTTAAAGGTAATTAGCCGGAATGGTTTGCCGGTTGTCAAAGAATATTGTAATGGACATTCAGAGTATAAAGAACAGGTTTGGTATTATTGGTAATTCGCCGGGGCTGAATCATGCATTGAATACAGCGGTACAGGTAGCCAATACCGATTTGTCGGTATTGATTGCGGGAGAGAGTGGAGTTGGTAAGGAGGTGTTTTCCATGATTATACATGCGCTCTCACCCAGAAAACATAATCCGTTTATAGCCGTCAACTGTGGTGCGATACCGGAGGGTACGATTGATAGTGAGTTGTTTGGTCACGAAAAGGGCTCTTTTACCGGTGCTGTTGATAATAGAAAGGGGTATTTTGAGACCGTAAATGGTGGAACTATTTTTCTGGATGAAATAGGAGAGATGCCGTTGGGCACGCAGGCGCGCCTGTTGCGCGTATTGGAGACCGGAGAGTTCATCAGGGTGGGGTCTTCTAAAGTTCAGAAAACTGATGTGCGCGTTATTGCAGCTTCTAATCGAGATTTACTTGAGTTCTCCGCACTTTCTAAGTTCAGAGAAGACCTGTATTACAGATTGAGCACCGTGCCGATCAGAGTACCGGCTTTGCGCGATCGAAAAGAAGACATTCCGCTGTTATTCCGGAAGTTTGCTGCCGATTTTGCGGAGCGATACAAGACGCAGTCAGTTCAGTTAGATGCAGGTGCTTTACAGCTGTTGGTGAACTATCCTTGGCCCGGTAATGTTCGTGAGCTGAAAAATATAGCAGAACAAGTATCTGTTTTGTCAACAGACAAACAGATTACGGCCGAATCTTTACATCATTTCCTACCACATCAAAATGCCAACTCGCGTAGCCTGGCATTGATATCATCAGTTGCACCAGGTATCCCTGCAGCCGGGTCTTCGGACTTTAAAACAGAACGCGATATTCTTTACAAGTTGATATTCGATATGAAGAAGGATATGAACGACCTGAAGAAGATGATATTTGATGTGGCACATAATCAGGGTTATACGCCTGCGGAGCCTTCATCTACGGGTAATTTGTTGCCAATGTTCAATGAGCAGGAGCAGCAATCGTCGACAGGTGGGTACAGCTCTAACACTCCGGTTTTGTTGGATGCGAATACAAGACATGAAGAGGTCGAAGAAACGTTACTGTTGGCAGACAGAGAAAAGGAATATATCACCAAGGCACTGAAAAAGCACAAAAGCCGACGGAGAGATGCTGCCGCAGAATTGGGCATATCGGAACGGACCCTTTACCGGAAAATTAAAGAGTACGACATCAAGGAGTAAATACATTATAGCCAAAAGTAAGGTAGCTTATAGATTATTGGTATTATGATTGCTGGTTTATATGTAATGAAAATTTAATCATTTTTATTATATTGCCTGACTAGCTGATATACCAACATGCAACCTTATGCAAATTGTGAATCTTTTTCCTGTTTCATATAGTCCGGAAAAGACAGTCGTCTTTGTCAGACGGATTGTATGGCAAATAGTTCTGTTCCTACTGTTCAGCGTGAATGTGTCGGCCAAACAACCTCCGGCGTCGGGAAATATTTCAAAGAAAAAGATTGAGAAGAATTTTGGCTCGAGAAATTTGTCGTTTATAGAGAACAAGGGACAGATAGTCGACCAATACCAGCAGCGCAGAAACGATATAGATTTTAGCCTTGCGGCTGCAGGCGGACTCAACATATTCATTGGAGACGGAGCAGTACACTATCAATTCAGCAAGTGCGAGAACCCGGAGCAAATGCAACCACGGGACAACTTTCCTTTTGATACAGGAGTGCATGAGTTAGAAGATTCGTTAGTATACAGCATGTACCGGATGGATGTGGAGTTGGTAGGTGCCAATAAAGATGCGGAGATAATCAGAGAAGAAAAACAACGCTATTACGAGAATCATTACACAAATGGGCTAACCGGAACAGATGCTCGCACATATGCCTACAATCGTATTACTTACAAAGATGTTTATCCTCATATAGATTGGGTGTTGTACACAAAGGGTAGAGAACTGAAGCACGAATTTGTAGTGCATGAAGGTGGACGAGTAAGCGATATTCGGCTACGTTATGGAGGGGCAAAACAATTACATATCGATGATGGGGGAGTACTCTCCGCTACAACTCCGCAGGGCACTATAACGGAGCAGCCACCATATTCTTATCAGTTAAGCGGACAAGAAATCGTTAGCCGATTCGTATTGAAGGATAGTATTTTAAGGTACGATGTAGATGATTATAAAGGAGAATTAATTATTGACCCGACGTTGGATTGGGCAACGTATTTGGGGGGAGGCTTAGAGGATTGGATAATTGCTTGCACGACAGATAAATTAGGTTCAGTGGCAGTAACCGGTCGCACTCAATCTCCCTCAGGCATAGCGACTTCAGGTGCTTATATGTACACTTTTGCGGGTACTATTTTTGACGCATTTTTAGCAAAATTTAGTAATTCAGGTGATTTGAGCTGGGCAACTTATTATGGTGGAAGTGGACCTGATATCGGAAGGGGTGTTGCCACAGATGACTCGTGTAGTATTTTTGTCACCGGGGATACATACAGCACTACAGGTATAGCAACATCAGGTGCATTCCAGTCGAGTTTTGGAGGCTTTAGCGATGCGTTTATAGGTAAATTTGATAGTTCCGGCGCATTACAATGGGCGACTTATCTTGGCGGTTCAAATGAAGATGATGGTCTATGTATTGTAAAAGGTACCCATGGAAGCGTCTATGTGGCCGGGTATACGCGTAGTGCTTCAGGGATTGCTACGTCTGGTACTTATGCTTCTCATGGGTTTGGAGACAATGATGTATTTATTGTTAAATTTAGTAGTTCCGGCAACAGGGTTTGGGGGACCTATTACGGAGGACATCTAACTGATGTACCACACAGTATTGAAACGGATAATGCCGGGAATGTATATGTATGTGGTCAGACAAATTCGACTTCAGAAATTGCCACTACCGGGGCACATCAAATTTCCCTCGGGGGGCCGAATGACGGTTTTTTGGCAAAGTTTGGGAGTACTGGAAACTTGGCCTGGGCAACTTATTATGGTGGTGCAGGGTATGACTATGTGTTTGACGTGGTTTTTAGACATGACTACTTATTTATTTCCGGTAAAACTGAAAGCGATGCAGGTATAGCAACATCGGGTGTTTTTCAAGAATCATATGGTGGCGGATATGGCGACAATTTCCTTGTTAAGTTTTCCACAGACGGTAGTCGGGAGTGGGGAACATATTATGGCTCGGGTTTGCAAGAGGGTTATGGTTATCTGGAGGTAGATGATTCAGGCTATATTTATTTAGCAGGAACCACTACCAGTACGTCAGGAATCGCTACCGCTGGTGTGCCGCAACCTAGTTTCGGAGGAGGTTCAGGTGATTCATATATTGTGAAATTTGACGATACAGGTGCGCGGCAATGGTGTACGTATTTTGGTGGTGAAGGGATGGATGAAATCAGGAGTCTCTCTTTAGATATGTCAGGGAATTTGTTTTTTGCAGGAATAACAGGTAGTACCACTGGGGTTGCGACTTCCGGAGCATATCAGCCGACGTTTCATGGGATTCCCTTTGATGGGGTCGTTGGGAAGATAAGATTTGAATTGCCTCCGATTCTAGGTCCAGATACCGTTTGTATTGGAGATATGGTTATTTTCGGCAACGCTACCGCTTATGGTCAATGGAGTGTTTCGGATACAAGTATAGCCGTCATGGACTCTGTTAGTATTTATACTGCTCAAATGACAACATTGTCCGTAGGTATTGTAACGATTACATATACCGTAGGTGAACATTTTGTGACCAAGGGCATTGTAGTCTTTCCTTTATCAGATGCAGGTATTATTTCGGGTTCTGATTCACTTTGTACAGGAGTTTCTGAAGTGTTTACAACGAGTGCCGATACCGGCGGGATCTGGTTGTCTTCAGATACGATGATTGCTGTTGTTTCGGAGACAGGCATGGTTTCGGGCCGTTCTGAAGGAAGTGTATATATATCGTATGTAATAAGTAACCGCTGTAGCATTGATACTGCTGTACATTTATTGTATGTCTTGCCCATTCCATCAACTTTTTCAGGATCTCTGGCTGTTTGCAATGGTTCTTCAACTTCACTTAGCGTTGCTCCTTCGGGCGGGTATTGGCGTAGTATTGATACAGCCGTCGCTGTGTTATCTGATTTAGGAGGAGGCAGTAGTATGGTGACCGGAGTAAGTCCCGGAACCTCAGTGGTGTCGTATGTCCGTTTTGGGTGTGGTGTTTCCGAAACTGTCACGGTAAATGCACTACCTGATGCAGGTGTATTGACTGGTGCAGATTCTGTTTGTAGAGGCGGCAGTGTTTTGTTTTCCGCAACTGCTGTTGGTGGTTTCTGGTCATCGTCCGATGTGTCTGTTGCAATTGTCGGTAGTGCCGGAACAATAACCGGAGTTAACGGCGGGACAGCGTTAATAACCTATTCGGTAACAAATGTCTGTGGTACGGACTATATTACACATCCTATAATAGTAAAACCTTTCCCAACAGCTGGCTTGATCACTGGTGCCGGATCCTTATGTGTTGGCGATACCGCTTTGTTGTCGAATCCGGTCTCCGGTGGCAACTGGATGTCAGCCAACCCCTCCGTCGTGAGCGTAAGTAGTTCCGGCGAAATTATAGGATTGGCCCCCGGTGCTACTTTGATATTATACATATTGACTAACAGCTGCGGTAGTGTATCAGCTACAAAGTCTGTCACCGTCAACCCAATACCCGTCAGCGGGACCATTTCCGGTGCATCGACATTGTGTGCAGGTAATACGACCCTCTATTCGAGTACAGAGCCGGGCGGTAGTTGGTCGTCTTCCTACACTCCTGTAGCAACAGTCGGCAGTTCGGGCTTGGTTTCCGGTATTGCTGCCGGCACTACAACTATATCATATGTAGTTGCCAATAGCTGTGGTTCTGCGTTTACGACGGCAACGCTTACAGTCAACCCGACACCCGATGCAGGTGCAATAGCGGGAGCGTCGACAGTGTGTGCAGGTGCAACGGAAACGCTAATTGCGACAGTGCCCGGTGGTGCTTGGTCGTCATCCGATGTGTCCGTTGCGGCTATCAGTAGTACTGGAGTGGTTTCCGGTGTGTCGGCCGGCACGGTTGTCATTTCGTATGCAGTTAGTTTCAGTTGCGGAGATGTGTTTGCTACCAAAGTGTTGACAGTAAACCCGCTTCCAGATGCAGGTGTGCTATCGGGAGTGCTCTCTGTGTGCGTGGGCAGCAGTACAACACTAAGTAGCACTACGCCCGGTGGTATTTGGTCTTCCTCAAATACCGCAGTCGCAACGGTTTCGTCCGGTTTATTGTCGGGGGTAAGTGCAGGTACGGCAACCATATCATATACAATAACGAATGGTTGCGGTTCGGCATCAACTACTGCAGTAGTTACGGTGAATCCATTACCTGATGCGGGAACACTATCGGGAGCGCTGACAGTATGCGCAGGTAGTAGTACGATGTTGAGCAGTAATATATCCGGAGGTGCATGGTCGTCTTCAGGTACTTCCGTAGCAACAGTTTCGACAACCGGCAATGTTTCAGGCGTAAGTGCCGGAACAGCGACCATATCTTACACAGTAACAAATGGTTGTGGTACAGCATCAAGCACAACAATAGTTACTGTAAATCCCCTGCCGGATGCAGGAATAATATCGGGAGGTTCATCGGTATGTGTTGGTAACAGCACGACACTGAGCAGTACGATATCCGGCGGCGTTTGGACTTCGTCGAATACAATAGTTGCGACAGTTTCAACTATTGGTAGTGTAACGGGAGTAGCTGCCGGAACGGCTACGATATCTTATACCGTAACAAATGGCTGCGGAGCAGCAACGACTGCCTCAGTAGTTACGGTAAATCCGTTGCCGGATGCAGGCACATTATCAGGTGCTTCATCTGTGTGCGCAGGCAACACAATAACCATAGGAAGTACGGCATCAGGCGGTTTATGGACCTCGTCGAACACCGCAGTGGCAACAGTAGTTTCCGGAACTGTGTCGGGCATGAGTGCCGGTGCCGCGACTATTTCATATGCTGTAACGAACGGCTGCGGAACAGCTACAACCACGAAATCAGTAACGATAAACCCCTTGCCTGACGCAGGAGTAGTGTCGGGCACTACAACGGTTTGTGTAGGTAGCAGTACGACTTTAACCAGTTCTGTATCTGGTGGTGCATGGACATCGGGCAATACGACTGTAGCAACAGTATCGTCGGGCATGATATCAGGTGTAAGTGCAGGGACTACGTCTATATCTTATACAACAACAAACGGTTGCGGCACGGCGTCTGCAACGACAATAATAACGGTTAACGCATTGCCTGATGCAGGTGCGTTATCAGGCGCTTTGTCTGTATGTTCTGGTAGCAGTACGACGTTGAGTAGTACGATGCCCGGCGGCGTTTGGACTTCGTCAAACAGTTTCATAGCCACAGTTTTATCAGGAGTGGTGTCCGGCATAACGGCCGGAACTGCTACAATATCTTATACAGCGTCTAATGGTTGTGGCGCGTCGACAACGACGTCTGTCGTTACAGTCAACCCCTTGCCTGTTGCGGGTGCTATCTCGGGAAGTGCCACCTTGTGCCAGGGTAGTATTACGTCATTGACTACAACAGTGACCGGCGGTGTTTGGACTTCTTCTAATACAGCTATTGCTACCGTATCGCCGACAGGCGTAGTATTGGGAGTGTCAGGTGGCACAGCGACTATATCATATAGTCGAAGCAATAGTTGTGGAACGGTAGCTGCAATCAGGGTTGTCACGGTCAACCCTTTGCCAACTGCTGGGAGTGTTTCAGGCAGTAGTTCTGTTTGTGTTGGTAGTATTGCATTGTTGTCAGGCTCGGTATCAGGAGGAGTCTGGTCGTCCTCCAATACAGCTGTAGCAACGGTGTCGGGAAGTGGCATTGTGTTGGGCATTTCAGCAGGCACAACTACTGTTTCTTATACAGTCAGTAACAGTTGCGGCACGGTGACTGCTACAAAGATTGTAACGGTATTGCCACTACCAACAACAGGAGTAATAGCCGGCTCAGGAGTCCTCTGTCAGGGCAGTACAGCATTGATGACAAGTAGTGTGTCAGGTGGAGTGTGGAGTTCATCCGATGCTTCTGTTGTTGTGATCTCGGGCATTGGTATGTCGGCAGGAACATCATCCGGAACAGCACTCATATCATACACTGCTACCAATAGCTGCGGTACAGCAACCGCTACGCATCCTGTTACGGTTAACCCATTGCCGTCAGCTGGCACTATTTCAGGTGTGGCGTCATTGTGTGCAGGCAATACGACAATATTTGCGGCATCTGTATCGGGAGGGGTATGGGCGTCTTCAGATGCTACAGTAGCAAATGTATCGGCTACAGGTGCAGTGACCGGTGTCTCGGACGGTACAGCAGTAATATCTTATACAGTTGCTAATAGCTGCGGTAGTGCCATAGCTACGAAAATAGTCACGGTAAATGCCTTGCCATCTTTGACAACCACTAGTTCTGTTTTGTGTTCCGGAACATCAACGTCCATTGCCGGCACTCCCTCCGGCGGTACGTGGAGTAGCTCCTCGTCATCAGTTACGGTAAGTTCATCCGGCATAGCCACAGGTACCGTAGCCGGTACCGCAACGATTAGCTACACCTTGCCCACAGGTTGTTCCCATTCAGCAGTTGTGACGGTAAACCCTGCACCTGCGGGCATATCAGGTAGTACATCGGTATGTGAGGGTAACACAACAATGCTTTCCAGTACGTCCGTAGGTGGCATATGGGGTAGCACGGCGACAACAGTATCTATAGACACGACAACAGGAATGGTTACCGGTGTGTCGTCCGGTACAGCGCTCATAAGCTATACACTACCCACCGGTTGTGCGACCTATGCGATAGTTACAGTAAATCCGTTACCGGCAACCATAACAGGTGCTCATCAGGTATGCACAGGAGTCTCGACTATGCTGTCAATTGCTACTGTTGGGGGGAGTTGGGTAACCACAGATACAAATGTTTCCGTAAGTACAGGTGGTCTGTTGTCCGGTATGTACTCTGGTACAGCAACAGTACACTACGTACTCTCGACCGGTTGCCGTCAATCACATGCAGTAACTGTAACTCCCACACCGACAGCTATAACCGGGGCAACATCGGTATGCGAAGGGCAATCCACGTCCTTAAGCGTTTCCTTGCCGACAACGGGTATATGGACAAGCGACGACATAAGCATTGCGTCTATTGATAGTGCAACGGGTATCGCAACTGGCGTGTCGTCTGGCAGTACAACTATTACTTATCGCATACCGTCGACAGGCTGTTACAATTTTTCGATAATGACTGTTAACCCGCAACCAACAATACTGTCAGGTGCAGACAATGTTTGTGAAGGTGCAAACATAACTTTTTCGGGTAGTATCGCGGGCGGAAGTTGGATTAGTGGCAGCCTTGGGGTAGCAACGATTGGATCTACATCCGGGTTGTTGACGGGTATGACATCAGGTTCGACTATAGTCTCATACACCCTGCCGGGCGGCTGTTTTGCGACGGACACGGTTACTGTGAATGACTTGCCGACAGTAATATCCGGAGTGTTGTCGGTCTGCGAAGGACAGACTACAGCACTGAGTAGCACCCCTGCAGGTGGAATCTGGACAAGCGCAAGTCCGATTGCAACTTTAGATACGGTTACCGGATTAGTAACAGGATTGGCACATGGAACGGCATCACTTAGCTATACGCTTCCTACCGGTTGTGGCGTGGCTAGTGTAGTGACGGTGAATGAGACGCCGACTACTATCATCGGTGGGGCGAATATATGTGTCGGGGATCACGAGCTATTGACCGATACCACCGCCGGAGGCGTATGGAGCAGCAGTGATGCAGCAATAGCTTCTGCAGGCGCCACAACAGGGCTGGTGTCTGGACTGTCTGTAGGTACAGTAAGTATTAGTTATACGCTGCCTTCAGGTTGTGGAGTTAGTAAACAGGTGACGGTACATGCACTACCAATCATAACAGCAGCAGACACGGTAATCTGTGTGAATGAACAGATATCGCTTATAAATAGCGATACATCTTCCGGCGTGTGGAATAGCGCCGACCCATCTGTTGCGACGGTAGTAGACGTATTAGTTAGTGGTGTTGTCGCCGGAACAGCGTCAATTTCTTATACGAGTAGTTTTGGTTGTGCTACAAGTATTAAACTCACGGTGGAGCCGCTGCCTTATTCGGGTATGATATCCGGTGATACGATTTTGTGTGTCGGAACAGAAGCAACTTTTACAAGTTCAATTTCCGGAGGTGAGTGGACAAGTAGTGACACTTCGATCCTCGGGTTGTTGTCCGATGGTCAGGTAAAGGGGATTGCGACGGGAGCCGCAACGGTATCGTATAGTATAACTTCGGAGTGTGGTATCGATGTCGCAATGCAACAAATAAACGTACAGCCAAAGGCTGATGCCGGAGCAATTTCAGGACCTGATACGCTATGTGCCGGTAGCGAAGCTGTTTTACTGTCATCTGTTAGTGGCGGTGAGTGGTATGTAACAGACCATCAGTACGTAACCGTAAACGGTGGACGTGTGACAGGCATAAGGGCTGGCGCAACTGCAATACAGTATGTTGTTTCCGGAATGTGCGGTACAGATACTGCACGTTATGAATTGCAGATACGTTCGGCAGAGGATTGTTCCCCTGTGTACATTATTCGCATACACCCTAATCCGACAAGTGGGAACTTCATAGTTGAAACCCCTGTTGCAGGCAGCCTGATGATATACACTGTCGATGGCAGAAAATTATGGGATGCTTACAAAATTCCTGTAGGAATCACGCATATCTCCTTACCCAATTATCTGGCACGAGGTTTTTACATGTGCCGATTTATCGGAGAGGACGGTAGCGGAGCTACAGAGAAATTGGTGTTGAAGCCGCAGTAATAGAATAGATGTCTAGCCGATATGTAATGAAAGTTTAATGAATTTTATTATATTGCATTACCTGCTATTTATACCAAATTTAATCTTGTGAAAACGACGTTACCAATTGCTGTGCCTCACTTTTTCGAAAAGACGTACGTCTTTATTGGCACGATAGCAACAGTAGCAGTTTTGTTCTTATTGTTTTATGGTAGTGCATCAGCTAAGCAACCACCAGCGTCTGGAAGTATTCCAAAGAATAAGATTGAGAAGAATTTTGGTAGCAGGAATTTGTCGTTTATAGAGAATAAGGGACAGATAGTTGACCAATACCAGCAGCGCAGAAACGATATAGATTTTAGCCTTGCAGCTTCAGGGGGACTGAGTATATTCATTGGAGACGGTTCAATCCACTATCAGTTCAGTAAGTGTGAGAACCCGGAGCAGATGCAGTTGCCGGACAACTTTCCCTTCGATACCGGAGCGCATGAGTTGGAGGATTCTTTGGTGTACTCTATGTACCGGATGGATGTGGAGTTGGTAGGTGCCAATAAAGATGCGGAGATAATCAGAGAAGAAAAACAACGCTATTACGAGAATCATTACACAAATGGGCTAACCGGAACGGACGCAAGGGCTAATGCATATAATCGCATTGTTTATAAAGATGTGTACCCCCATATAGATTGGGTGTTGTACACAAAGGGTAGAGAACTGAAGCATGAATTCGTAGTGCATGAAGGAGGACGGGTAAGTGATATTAAGTTGCGTTACGGGGGAGCGATGCAATTAGATATTGTCGATGGTGTGTTGATTGCTACGACTCCACAGGGAACAATAGAAGAACAATCGCCCTATACTTACCAGAAGAATGGACATAAAGTAAACAGCAAGTTTGTTTTACAGGATAGTATTTTGAGTTATGATGTTGATAGATACGAAGGAGAGTTGGTGATAGACCCGACGTTGGAATGGGCAACGTATTTGGGTGGACCCGCGCAAGACGCAATATATTCTTGTTCAACTGATATGGATGGGAACGTAGCGGTAGCTGGAAATGCCAATTCAGTGTCTGGTATTGCGACTTTTGGAGCTCATATGTATACACTTGTGGCGTCGGTAGGAGCGGCGTTTGTTGCCAGATTTGATCAATCCGGAGACCTGGATTGGGCGACCTATTATGCAGGAGATAATAGCACTGTCGCATATGGGTGTGCTACAGATGATACGTTCAGTATTTATGTTGTTGGAGTAACTTCTAGCAGTACTGGAATAGCGACAACGGGTGCGTTTCAAACGAGCCTTGGAGGTGTGTCTGATGCGTTTATAGCAAAGTTTGATAGTGCTGGTTTATTATTGTGGGGGACTTATTATGGAGGGGCTGCAGCTGACGACGGTCAGAGTGTTTCGATAAATAATGCGGGAGACGTTTATGTATGTGGGGCAACTCATAGTACTTCAGGTATAGCAACTTCAGGTGCTCATTCTGACCACCTTTCCGGTGCGAATGATGTGTATGTTGCTAAATTTACTGGGTCTGGTGAAAGGATATGGGCCTCATATTATGGAGGTAATTCTTACGAAGAAGCGAGGAGTATTACGGTTGGTAACTCAGGGGGGGTATATTTATGTGGAGCGACACAGTCTTCCGCAGGTTTATCAACGTCGGGAGCATTTCATACTTCATATTCTGGCGGGAAAGATGGTTTCCTCGCAAAGTTTAGTGAGGGTGGTCACTTAGTTTGGAGCACGTATTTGGGAGGAGCGGCTTTCGACCGTTGTTGGGGGGTCGTTGAAAATAGTGGACGTGTTTATGTATCTGGTGAAACAGGTAGTTCCAGCGGAGTTGCGACTGTTGGAGCATTTCAGGATACTTTTGGTGGTGGTGGTGGACGGGATAATTATGTTGCGAAATTTACGATAGATGGTGGCCTGGAGTGGGCAACATATTATGGGGGGAGTGGTGATGAGAATTGTGGGAAGATTGATATAGATTCATTTGGAAATATTTATCTGGTCGGTTTTACTAATGGGGTTACAGGGATATCGACATCAGGTGCGATGCAACCGGACCATGCCGGCGGAATGTGGGATATGTATGTTGTTAAATTCGATGATACCTGTGGTCGACAGTGGTGCTCCTATATTGGAGGTCCTGGTTTGGATCAGGCTTATTCCACCTCCGTCGATGTAGCTGGCAATTTGTTTATTGCAGGGCGTACCAACAGTAGCAGTGCTATCGCTACTGCAGGTTCACACCAAACGTATTTTTCAGGAGATATGGATGGAATGCTTGTTAAAATCAGTTTTGAGGTGCCCCCTATTGTCGGTGCCGACACAGT
Organism: Bacteroidia bacterium; assembly: GCA_030426665.1. Classification (GTDB taxonomy): domain Bacteria; phylum Bacteroidota; class Bacteroidia; order Chitinophagales; family Chitinophagaceae; genus Nemorincola. The sequence continues at coordinate 134,086 of JAUHYD010000006.1, forward strand.
TTGTGTTGGCAGTATAGAACTGTATTCAGATAGCGTGGCTTACGGTTTTTGGACTAGCTCAGATACAAGCATTGCAATTGTCGATTCTGTGGACATATATACCGGACGTTTGACGGCGATTTCTGTTGGTTCGGTAGAGATTACATACACTGTAGGTGAGTTTTCAGCTTCAAAAGTAATTGTCGTGGTTCCTACAGCAGATGCTGGTGTCATTGCCGGACCCGATTCTATTTGTACCGGAGTCTCTGAATTGTTTACCACGAGCGTCGACACCGGCGGTTTTTGGTTTTCTTCAGATACAACTATCGCAACTGTTTCCGTTGCGGGTCTTGTAACAGGATTGGAAGAGGGTAGTGTGTATTTATGGTATGTTGTTAGCAATGACTGCAGCAGTGATACTGCTTCACATTTATTGACCGTTAAACGGACGCCAACCGGTCTTTCAGATACATCCGTTTGCAACGGTTCTTCGTTATCAATTGGAGTAACTCCAATGGGAGGAATATGGAACAGCAGCGATACTTCGATTGTTGCCGTTAGTGATTTGGGAAGTGGCTTCGGATTGATTTCGGGTGTTGGTATAGGTACAGCTCTTCTATCATACAGCCGTTCGGGATGCAGTGTTTCCGGAGTGGTCGTCGTGAATGATTTTCCTGACGTGGGTGATTTGTTTGGTCCTGATAGTGTTTGCAGGGGTAGTGCCGTCGCTTTCTCCTCTACAGTACCTGGTGGAGTATGGTGGTCCTCAGATGTGTCTGTTGCGATTGCCGGTAGCGGAGGAACGATAACCGGGGTTAGTGAAGGTACCGCAGTAATAACTTATTCGGTAATAAATGCCTGTGGTACGGATTATAGTACACGCTCTGTATTAGTCAAGCCCTCTGCAGTAGCAGGGGTGACCACCGGTTCCGGCTCCTTGTGTGTTGGTAGCACGACAACTCTTTCAAATACAGTTTCTGGTGGTACATGGCTGTCGTTTACGCCATCTCGAGCTTCGGTTGGTATCGGCAGCGGCATAGTTACAGGTGTGACACCGGGTACTGCCTTGATATTGTATGTCGTTACCAATGACTGCAATAGCGCATCTGCCTCTAAAGTAGTCACGGTCAACCCGATGCCAATATCAGGCACTATATCAGGTACATCTACGTTATGCGTCGGTAATACAACATTATACACAAGTACGCAGCCGGGCGGTAGTTGGTCGTCTTCCTATACTCCTGTGGCAACAGTAAGCGGTTCAGGCTTGGTGTCAGGTATTGCTGCCGGTACTACAACTATATCGTATGTAGTTGCCAATGGTTGTGGTTCTGCGTTTACGACGGCAACGCTTACCGTCAACCCGACACCCGATGCTGGTACAATAGCGGGAGCGTCGACAGTATGTGCAGGTGCAACAGAAACGCTAACTGCGACGGTGCCCGGAGGTGCGTGGTCATCATCCGATGTGTCTGTTGCAGCTATCAGTAGTGCCGGAGTGGTTTCCGGGGTGTCGGCCGGCACGGTTGTCATTTCGTATGCAGTTAGTTTTAGTTGTGGAGATGTGTTTGCTACCAAAGTAATGACGATAAATCCGCTACCCGACGCAGGGACATTATCAGCAGTACTCTCTGTGTGCGTGGGCAGCAGTACAACACTAAGCAGCACTACGCCCGGCGGTATTTGGTCTTCCTCAAATGCCGCAGTTGCAACGGTTTCGTCCGGTGTATTGTCGGGTGTAAGTGCAGGTACGGCAACCATATCATATACAATAACGAATGGTTGCGGTTCGGCATCAACTACTGCAGTAGTTACGGTGAACCCATTGCCTGTTGCGGGAACACTATCGGGTGTGCTGACGGTATGCGCAGGTAGTAGTACAATGTTGAGCAGTACTATATCAGGAGGTGCATGGTCGTCTTCAAGTACGTCCATAGCAACAGTTTCGTCAAGCGGTAATGTATCAGGAATAAGTGCCGGAACAGCGACCATATCTTACACAGTTACTAATGGTTGTGGTACAGCATTGGCAACAACCATAGTAACCGTAAACCCATTGCCGGACGCAGGAGTAATATCGGGTGCTTCATCGGTCTGCGTTGGTAGCAGCACGACTTTGAGCAGTATGGTATCCGGCGGCGTTTGGACTTCGACGAATACATCAATAGCAACAGTTTCAACTACTGGTAGTGTAACGGGAGTAGCTGCCGGAACGGCTACGATATCTTATACCGTAACAAATGGCTGCGGAGCAGCAACGACTGCCTCAGTAGTTACGGTAAATCCGTTGCCGGATGCAGGCACATTATCAGGTGCTTCATCTGTGTGCGCAGGCAACACAATAACCATAGGAAGTACGGCATCAGGCGGTTTATGGACCTCGTCGAACACCGCAGTGGCAACAGTAGTTTCCGGAACTGTGTCGGGCATGAGTGCCGGTGCCGCGACTATTTCATATGCTGTAACGAACGGCTGCGGAACAGCTACAACCACTAAATCAGTAACGATAAACCCCTTGCCTGACGCCGGAATGATATCGGGCACTACATCGGTGTGTGTAGGTAGCAGCACGACTTTGACTAGTTCTGTATCTGGTGGTGCCTGGACATCGAGCAATTCGACAGTAGCAACAGTATCGTCGGGTGTGATATCGGGTGTAAGTGCAGGGACTACGTCTATATCTTATACAACAACAAACGGTTGCGGCACGGCATCAGCAACGACAATATTTACGGTTAACGCATTGCCTGATGCAGGTGCGTTATCAGGTGCTTTGTCTGTATGTTCTGGTAGCAACACGACGTTGAGTAGTACGATGTCCGGTGGTGTGTGGACTTCGTCAAACGGTTCCATAGCCACGGTTTTATCAGGTATGGTGTCCGGTATAACAGCCGGAACTGCTACAATATCATATACAATGACTAATGGTTGTGGAACAGTAAATACGACAAAAGCCATAACAGTCAACCCCTTGCCTGTTGCGAGTGCTATCTCGGGAAGTGCCACATTATGCCAGGGTAGTATTACGTCATTGATCGCGACAATGACGGGCGGTGTTTGGACTTCTTCTAATACAGCTATTGCTACCGTATCGCCGACAGGCGTAGTATTGGGAGTGTCAGGTGGCACAGCGACAATATCATATAGTCGAAGCAATAGTTGTGGAACGGTAGCTGCAACCAGGGTTGTCACGGTCAACCCTTTACCAACTGCCGGTAGCATTTCAGGCAGTAGCATGGTTTGTGTTGGTAGTATTACTTTGATGTCAGGCTCCGTACCAGGAGGAGTCTGGTCGTCCTCCAATACAGCTGTAGCAATGGTGTCGGGAAGTGGCATTGTGTTGGGCATTTCAGCAGGCACAACTACTGTTTCTTATATAGTCAGTAACAGTTGCGGCACGGCCACTACTACGAAGGTTGTAACGGTTATGCCACTACCTACAACAGGAGTAGTAACCGGCTCAGGAGTCCTCTGCCAGGGCAGTACAGCATTGATGACAAGTAGTGCGTCAGGAGGAGTGTGGAGTTCATCCGATGCTTCTGTTGTTGTGATCTCGGGCATTGGTATGTCGACAGGAATATCTGCAGGCTCAGCAGTCATATCATACACAGCTACCAATAGTTGCGGTACAGCAACCGCAACACATCCGGTTACAGTTAACCCGTTGCCGTCAGCCGGCAGTATTTCAGGTGTAGCGTCATTGTGTGCAGGCAATGCAACAATATTTACCGCATCCGTAGCAGGCGGAGCATGGACGTCTTCTGATGGTACGGTAGCAAATGTATCGGCTACAGGTACAGTAACCGGTGTCTCAGCCGGTACAGCGGTGGTATCTTATACGGTAACTAATAGTTGCGGTAGTGCCACAGCAACGAAGATAGTCACTGTAAATGCCTTACCATCTTTGACAGCCATTAGTTCTTTTTTGTGTTCCGGAACATCAACGTCCATTGCCGGCACTCCCTCCGGCGGTACGTGGAGTAGCTCTTCGTCATCAGTTACGGTAAGTTCATCCGGGATAGCCACAGGTACCGTAGCCGGTACCGCAACGATTAGCTACACCTTGCCGACAGGTTGTTCCCAATCAACAGTAGTGACGGTAAACCCTGCACCTGCGGGCATATCGGGTAGTACATCGGTATGTGAGGGTAACACAACAATGCTTTCCAGTACGACTGGTGGTGGCATATGGGGTAGCACAGCGCCGACCGTATCTATAGACACGACAACAGGAATGGTTACCGGTGTGTCGTCCGGCACAGCGCTCATAAGCTATACATTACCCACCGGTTGTGCGACCTATGCGATAGTTACGGTAAACCCGTTACCGGCAGCAATAATCGGCGCGCATCAGGTATGTACAGGGGAAACCACGATGCTGTCAAGTGCTATTGTTGGGGGGAGTTGGGTAACCACAGATACAACGGTATCAGTAAGTTCAGTAGGTGCAGTAACCGGTATGTACTCCGGTACAGCAACAGTACATTACGTACTCTCGACCGGTTGCAGTCATTCGCATGCAGTAACTGTAACTCCCACACCGGCAGCTATAACCGGGGCAACATCGGTATGCGAAGGACAATCCATGTCCTTAAGCGTTTCCTTCCCGACAACGGGTATATGGACAAGCGATGACATAAGCATTGCATCAATTGATAGTGCAACAGGTATCGCAACTGGCGTGTCGTCTGGCAGTACAACTATTACGTATCGCATACCATCTACAGGCTGTTACAGTTTTTCAACAATGACTGTCAACCCGCAACCAACAATACTGTCAGGATCAGACAATGTTTGTGAAGGTGCAAACATAACTCTGTCCGCTAGTATCGCGGGCGGAAGCTGGAGTAGTGGCAGCCTTGGTGTAGCAACGATTGGACTTACATCCGGGCTGTTGACGGGTATGACAACAGGTACGACTATAGTCTCATACACCCTGCCGGGCGGCTGTTTTGCGACGGACACGGTTACTGTGAATGAATTGCCGTCATCGATAACGGGAGTGTTGTCGGTTTGTGAAGGCCAGACAACAGCACTTAGTAGCACCCCTGCAGGTGGAATCTGGACAAGCGCAAGTCTGGTTGCGACTTTAGATACGGTTACCGGATTAGTAACAGGATTGGCACATGGAACGGCATCAGTTAGCTATACGCTTCCTACTGGTTGTGGCGTGACGGCTGAAGTGACAGTGAATGAGTTACCGGCTACTATCATCGGTGGCGCGAATATATGTGTCGGAGATCAGGGGCTATTGACCGATACCTCCGCCGGAGGTGTATGGAGCAGTAGCGATGTAGCAATTGCGTCAGCAGGCGCCACAACAGGACTGGTGTCAGGACTGTCTGCTGGTACAGTAAGTATCAGTTATACATTACCTTCAGGTTGTGGAGTTAGTAAACAGTTGACGGTACATGCACTACCAATCATAACAGCAGCAGACACGGTAATCTGTGTGAATGAACAGATATCGCTTATAAATAGCGATACATCTTCCGGCGTGTGGATAAGCTCTGACCCATCTGTTGCGACGGTAGTAGACGGATTAGTTAGTGGTGTTGTCGCCGGAACAGCGTCAATTTCTTATACGAGTAGTTTTGGTTGTGCTACAAGTATTACACTCACTGTGGAGCCGCTGCCTAATGCCGGTATGATATCCGGTGATACGATTTTGTGTGAGGGAGCTGCAGCAACACTTACAAGTTCAGTAGCCGGAGGTGAGTGGACTGCCAGTGACACCTCTATACTTGGGTTGCAGCCCGACGGTCAGATGACGGGCATTGGCACAGGGGTGGCATTTGTATCTTATGGTGTGACATCTAATTGTGGTACTGATGTATCAACACAACAAATAAGCGTACATCCAAAGACAGATGCCGGAATAATTTCAGGACCAGATACGCTGTGTGCCGGTAGTGAAGCGTTGCTACTGACATCAGTAGTTGGCGGGGAGTGGTATGCGGGCGACCATCGGTACGCAATAGTGGCTGGTGGACGTGTGACAGGTATTAAAGCAGGAGCAACGACAATACAGTACGTCGTTTCCGGAGTGTGTGGTACAGATACCGCACGTTATGAGATCCAGATACGTTCGGCAGAAGAATGTTACCCTGTCTACATTATTCGCATATACCCTAACCCGACAAGTGGGAACTTCATTGTTGAAACCCCTGTTGCAGGTAGCCTGATGATACACACAGTCGACGGCAGAAAATTATGGGATGCTTACAAAATCCCTGTAGGAATCACGCATGTCTCCTTGCCCAATTATCTGGCACGAGGTTTTTACATGTGCCGATTTATCGGAGAGGATGGTAGCAGTGCTACAGAGAAATTGGTGTTGAAGCCTCAGTAATAGAATAGATAACTATCCGATATGTAATGAAAATTTAATAAATTTTATTATATTGCATTACCTGCTATTTATACCAAATTCAATCTTGTGAAAACGACGTTACCAATTGCTGTGCCTCATTTCTTCGAAAAGACGTACGTCTTTATTGGAAGGGTAACAACAGCAGCAGTTTTGTTCTTATTGTTTTATGGTAGTGCATCAGCTAAGCAACCACTAGCGTCTGGGAATATTCCAAAGAATAAGATTGAGAAGAATTTTGGCTCGAGAAATTTGTCGTTTATAGAGAACAAGGGACAGATAGTCGACCAATACCAGCAGCGGAGAAACGATATAGATTTTAGCCTTGCGGCTGCAGGAGGGCTCAGCATTTTCATTGGAGACGGCGCAATACACTATCAGTTTAGCAAGTGCGAGAACCCGGAAAATATGCAATCACGGGACAATTTTTCGTTTGATACAGGAGTGCATGAGTTGGAAGATTCACTGGTATACACCATGTACCGGATGGATGTGGAGTTGGTAGGTGCTAATAAAGATGCGGGAATAATCAGAGAAGAAAAACAACGCTATTACGAGAATCACTACACAAATGGGCTAACAGGAACAGATGCCCGCGCCTATGGCTACAACCGGATTACATACAAAGATGTATACCCTGATATTGATTGGGTACTGTACACAGAAGGCAGAGAGTTGAAGCATGAATTTGTAGTACATGAAGGAGGAAGAGTGAGTGATATACGGCTACGCTATGGAGGGGCAAAACAATTGGATATTGTCGACGGGGTTCTTACTGCTAGAACTCCGCAGGGCACCATAACGGAGCAGCCACCATATTCTTATCAGTTAAGCGGACAAGAAATCGTAAGCCGATTCGTATTGAAGGATAACATTCTTGGGTATGATGTAGATGATTATAAAGGAGAATTAATTATTGACCCGACGCTTGAATGGGCAACGTATTTTGGTGGGCCCGGGTCGGACAATATTACTGGGTGTGCAACGAATAAAGAAGGTTCTGTGGTTATTGTAGGACAAACATTCTCGGCATCTGGTATCGTTACTTCAGGTGCATTTATGTCGACACTTTTTGGTTCTAAGGATGGATTCATTGCAAAGTTCGATAAATATGGCAATGCTGATTGGGCGACCTATTTTGGTGGCGAAAGTGTTGAAGGTATACAGGATCTTGCAGTTGACAGTATATGTAATATTTATGTTGTTGGGGTTACAAAAAGTGATTCCGGGATTGCAACTTCCGGAGCTCACCAAACAATCAGAGCTAGTCACGTCGATACTACTGATGGATTCTTAGGTAAGTTTGATAGTACTGGGTTTCTTTTGTGGTGTACTTATTACGGTGGGACCTCATTTGACAGGGCGATAGACGTGGCAATAGATAATATTGGGGGGGTATACATAGCCGGGACAACAGAGAGTAGTTCAGGAATCGCAACATTTGGCACATATGCAGATCACCTATCAGGTACTAGTGATGTATTTATTGCTAAATTCACAGAAGCGGGGGCCAGAGTATGGGGGACCTACTATGGCGGTGCTAGCGACGAACAGGGAGCAGTGATCAAAGTTGAAAGTTCTGGTAGCATATATATTGCAGGTATTACATGGTCGACTTCGGGATTGGCAACTACAGGTGCGCATCAAGGCTTTTTCGCTGGTTGGTATGACTCGTTCCTTGCAAGGTTCAACGCAACGGGAAACAGGGTGTGGGGAACTTATTGGGGAGGAGAAGGTGAAGACAGTTTTATTGATATGGTGGTGCGGGAGGGGAAAATTTACTTGACAGGCTCTACTAATAGTACAAGTGGTATTGCGACAACAGGGGCTTTTCAGGAAGCTTATGGAGGTGGCTTTCAGGACAATTTCCTTGCAAAGTTTTCTACAGGTAGTAGTATGGAGTGGGCAACTTACTATGGAGGGAGTGAAATGGATGTTGGAGAAAGTATTGTAATAGACACACTTGGTAATATTTACTTGGCCGGTTTTAGTTCTAGTATATCGGGTGTGGTAACTCCGGACGCTTTTCAATCTGTCTATGGTGGGGGGGCATTTGATGCTGTTATTGCTAAGTTTGACAAGACCGGTATATTGGCTTCAGCTTCTTACCTTGGAGGAAGTCAGGATGACAAGTTAAGGCGAATGGCTATTGATAGTTCTGGTTACATATATGTTGTGGGTTTGACGCAAAGTAACTCTGGTATTGCAACTGTTGATGCTTTTAGGGCTACATATCAGGGGGGGTATTTTGATGGTCTGCTCGCAAAAATCAGGGTTGAGATTCCGCCTATTATTGGGCCGGATACAGTTTGTGTAGGCAGTGTAGAATTATACTCAGATAGCGTGGCTTACGGGTTTTGGATTAGCTCAGATACAAGTATTGCAATTGTTGATTCTGTGGACATATATACCGGACGTTTGACTGCGATTTCTGTTGGTTCGGTAGAGATTACATACACTGTAGGTGAGTTTTCAGCTTCAAAAGTAATTGTCGTGGTTCCTACAGCAGATGCTGGTGTCATTGCCGGACCCGATTCTATTTGTACTGGAATCTCTGAATTGTTTACCACGAGCGTCGACACCGGAGGTTTTTGGTTTTCTTCAGATACAACTATCGCAACTGTTTCCGTTGCGGGTCTTGTAACAGGATTGGAAGAGGGTAGTGTGTATTTATGGTATGTTGTTAGCAATGACTGCAACAGTGATACTGCTTCACATTTATTGACCGTTATACGGACGCCAACCGGTCTTTCAGATACATCCGTTTGCAACGGTTCTTCGTTATCAATTGGAGTAACTCCAATGGGAGGAATATGGAACAGCAGCGATACTTCGATTGTTGCCGTTAGTGATTTGGGAAGTGGCTTCGGATTGATTTCGGGTGTTGGTATAGGTACAGCTCTTCTATCATACAGCCGTTCGGGATGCAGTGTTTCCGGAGTGGTCGTCGTGAATGATTTTCCTGACGTGGGTGATTTGTTTGGTCCTGATAGTGTTTGCAGGGGTAGTGCCGTCGCTTTCTCCTCTACAGTACCCGGTGGCGTATGGTCGTCCTCAGATGTGTCTGTTGCGATTGCCGGTAGCGGTGGAACGATAACCGGGGTTAGTGAAGGTACCGCAGTAATAACTTATTCGGTAATAAATGCCTGTGGTACGGATTATAGTATACGCCCTGTATTAGTCAAGCCCTCCGCAGTAGCAGGGGTGACCACCGGTTCCGGCTCCTTGTGTGTTGGTAGCACGACAACTCTTTCAAATACAGTTTCTGGTGGTACATGGCTGTCGTTTACGCCATCTCGAGCTTGGGTTGGTATCAGCAGTGGCATAGTTACAGGTGTGACACCGGGTACTGCCTTGATATTGTATGTAGTGACCAACGATTGCAATAGTGCATCAAATAGTAAAATCGTTACAGTCAACCCAACACCCGTCAGCGGCACAATTTCCGGTGCATCTACGTTGTGTGCCGGTAATACAACGCTATACACCAGTACAGAGCCGGGTGGTAGTTGGTCGTCTTCCTATACTCCTGTAGCAACGATTGATGCTACGGGCTTGGTTTCCGGTATTGCTGCCGGCACTACAACTATATCATATGTAGTTGCCAATAGCTGTGGTTCTGCGTTTACGACGGCAATGCTTACAGTCAACCCGACTCCTGATGCAGGTACAATAGCCGGTGCGTCGGCAGTGTGTGCAGGTGCAACGGAAACGCTAACTGCGACAGTGCCCGGTGGTGCGTGGTCATCATCCGATGTGTCTGTTGCAGCTGTCAGTAGTGCCGGAGTGGTTTCCGGGGTGTCGTCCGGCACGGTTGTCATTTCGTATGCAGTTAGTTTTAGTTGTGGAGATGTGTTTGCTACCAAAGTGTTGACAGTAAACCCGCTACCCGACGCAGGGACATTATCAGCAGTACTCTCTGTGTGCGAGGGCAGCAGTACAACACTAAGTAGCACTACGCCCGGTGGTATGTGGACATCCTCAAATACCGCAGTCGCAACGGTTTCGTCCGGTTTATTGTCGGGTGTAAGTGCAGGTACGGCAACCATATCATATACAATAACGAACAGTTGCGGTTCGGCATCAACTACTGCAGTAGTTACGGTGAACCCATTGCCTGTTGCGGGAACACTATCGGGAGTGCTGACAGTATGCGCAGGTAGTAGTACGATGTTGAGCAGTACTATATCCGGAGGTGCATGGTCGTCTTCCGGTACTTCCATAGCAACAGTTTCGACAACCGGTAATGTTTCAGGCGTAAGTGCCGGAACAGCGACCATATCTTACACAGTTACTAATGGTTGTGGTACAGCATCAAGTACAACAATAGTTACTGTAAATCCCCTGCCGGATGCAGGAATAATATCGGGAGGTTCATCGGTATGTGTTGGTAACAGTACAGCAATGAGCAGCACTACATCCGGTGGGGTGTGGACTTCGTCAAATACAACAATAGCCACAGTTTCAACTACCGGTAGTGTAACGGGAGTAGCTGTCGGAACGGCTACGATATCTTATACCGCAACAAATGGCTGCGGAGCAGCAACAACTGCCTCAGTAGTTACTGTAAATCCGTTACCGGATGCGGGCGCACTATCAGGTGCGTCATCTGTGTGCGCAGGCAACACAATAACAATAGCAAGCACAGCGACTGGCGGCTTATGGACCTCGTCAGACGCCGCAGTGGCAACAGTATCTTCTGGAGTAGTGTCGGGCGTGGGTGCCGGTGTCGCGACTATTTCGTATGCTGTAACGAACGGATGCGGAACAGCTACAACTACGAAATCAGTAACTGTAACCCCCTTGCCTGATGCAGGAATGATATCAGGCACTACATCGGTGTGTGTAGGTAGCAGCACGACTTTGACTAGTTCTGTATCTGGTGGTGCCTGGACATCGGGCAATTCGACAGTAGCAACAGTATCGTCGGGTGTGATATCAGGTGTAAGTGCAGGGACTACGTCTATATCTTATACAACAACAAACGGTTGCGGCACGGCATCAGCAACGACAATATTTACGGTTAACGCATTGCCTGATGCAGGTGCGTTATCAGGTGCTTTGTCTGTATGTTCTGGTAGCAACACGACGTTGAGTAGTACGATGTCCGGTGGTGTGTGGACTTCGTCAAACGGTTCCATAGCCACAGTTTTGTCAGGAGTGGTGTCCGGCATAACAGCCGGAACGGCAACAATATCTTATACAATGACTAATGGTTGTGGAACAGTAAATGCTACAAAAGGCATAACAGTCAATCCCTTGCCTGTTGCGGGTGCTATCTCGGGAAGTGCCACATTATGCCAGGGTAGTATTACTTCATTAACTGCGACAGTGACCGGAGGTGTTTGGACGTCTTCTAATACAGCTGTGGCGACAGTATCGCCGACAGGCGTAGTTTTGGGAGTGTCAGGCGGCACAGCGACAATATCATATAGTCGAAGCAATAGTTGTGGAACGGTAGCGGCAACCAGGGTTGTTACGGTCAGCCCTTTGCCAACTGCCGGTAGCATCGCGGGCAGTAATTCTGTTTGTGTTGGTAGTATTACGTTGATGTCAGGCTCGGTATCAGGAGGGGGCTGGTCGTCCTCCAATACAGCTGTAGCAATGGTGTCGGGAAGTGGCATTGTGTTGGGTATTTCAGCAGGCACAACTACTGTTTCTTATATAGTCAGTAACAGTTGCGGCACGGCCACTACTACGAAGGTTGTAACGGTTATGCCACTACCTACAACAGGAGTAGTAACCGGCTTAGGAGTCCTCTGCCAGGGCAGTACAGCATTAATGACAAGTAGTGCGTCAGGAGGAGTGTGGAGTTCATCCGATGCTTCTGTTGTTGTGATCTCGGGCATTGGTATGTCGACAGGTATATCTGCAGGCTCAGCAGTCATATCATACACAGCTACCAATAGTTGCGGTACAGCAACCGCAACACATCCGGTTACAGTTAACCCGTTGCCGTCAGCCGGTACTATTTCAGGTGCAGGGTCATGGTGTGCAGGCAATACAACAATATTTGCCACATCCGTAGCAGGCGGAGCATGGACGTCTTCTGATGCTACAGTAGCAAATGTATCGGTTACAGGTGCAGTGACCGGTGTCTCGGACGGTACAGCAGTAATATCTTATACAATTACTAATAGTTGCGGTAGTGCCACAGCAACGAAGATAGTCACGGTAAATGCCTTGCCATCTTTGACAACCACTAGTTCTGTTTTGTGTTCCGGAACATCAACGTCCATTGCCGGCACTCCCTCCGGCGGTACGTGGAGTAGCTCCTCGTCATCAGTTACGGTAAGTTCGTCAGGAGTAGCTACGGGTACGGTAGCGGGTACGGCAACAGTTACGTACACGTTGCCCTCCGGTTGTTTTCGGACAACTACAGTGACAGTAAACCCTGCACCTGCGGGCATATCGGGAAGTACATCGGTATGTGAGGGTAACACAATAATGCTTTTCAGTACGACGGGAGGTGGCATATGGGGTAGCACAGCTCCGACCGTAACTATAGACACCACAACAGGAATAGTTGCCGGTGTGTCGTCAGGCACAGCGCTGGTAAGCTATACACTACCCACCGGTTGTACGACCTATGCGATAGTGACCGTAAATCCACTTCCGGCAACCATAACCGGTGCTCATCAGTTATGTACAGGAGCGTCAGCTATGCTGTCAAGTGCTACTGTTGGTGGTAGTTGGGTAACCACAGATACGACGGTATCAGTAAGTTCAGTAGGTGCAGTAACCGGTATGTACTCCGGTACAGCGACAGTACAATACGTACTCTCGACCGGTTGCAGTCAATCGCATGCAGTAACTGTAACTCCCACACCGGCAGCTATAACCGGAGCAATATCGGTATGCGAAGGGCAATCCACGTCCTTAAGCGTTTCTTTCCCGACAACGGGTGTCTGGACAAGCGACGACATAAGCATTGCGTCTATTGATAGTGCAACGGGAATTGCATCTGGCGTATTGTCGGGCACTACAACTATTACTTATCGCATACCATCTACAGGCTGTTACAGTTTTTCAACAATGACTGTTGACCCGCAACCAACAATACTGTCAGGTGCAGACAATGTTTGTGAAGGTGCAAACATAACCATGTCGGCCAGTATCGCGGACGGAAGTTGGAGTAGTAGCAGTCTTGGGGTAGCAACTATCGGTGGTACATCCGGACTCGTGACCGGAATAGCATCGGGTACATCAATTGTTAGTTATACGCTACCGGGCGGTTGTTTTGCAATGGATACAGTTACTGTGAATGACTTGCCGACAGTGATATCCGGAGTGTTGTCAGTTTGTGAAGGACAGACAACAGCACTGAGTAGCACCCCTGCAGGTGGAATCTGGACAAGCGCAAGTCTGGTTGTGACTTTAGATACGGTTACCGGATTAGTAACAGGATTGGTACATGGAACAGTATCCGTTAGCTATACGCTTCCTACTGGTTGTGGCGTGACGGGTGTAGTGACAGTGAATGAGTCACCGGCTACTATCATCGGTGCGGCGAGTATATGTGTCGGAGATCAGGAGCTATTGACCGATACCACCGCCGGAGGTGTATGGAGCAGTAGCGATGTGGCAATAGCGTCAGCAGACGTCACGACAGGGCTGGTATCTGGACTGTCTGCAGGTACAGTAAGTATCAGTTATACGTTGCCTACAGGTTGTGGAGTTAGTAAACAGGTGACGGTACATGCACTACCAATCATAACAGCAGCAGACACGGTAATTTGTGTGAATGAACAGATATCGCTTATCAGTAGCGATACATCTTCCGGCGTGTGGATAAGCTCTGACCCATCTGTTGCGACGGTAGTAGGCGGTTTAGTTAGTGGTGTTGTCGCCGGTACAGCAACAATTTCTTATACGAGTAGTTTTGGTTGTGCTACAAGTATTAAACTCACGGTTGAACCGCTGCCTTATGCAGGGGTAATATCCGGTGATACAATTTTGTGTGAGGGAGCGGCAGCAATAATTACAAGTTCAGTAGCCGGAGGTGAGTGGACTGCCAGAGATACTGCTGTCCTCCGGATGTTGTCCGATGGTCAGGTAAAGGGCATTGCGACAGGAGCAGCAACGCTATCTTATAGCATAACATCTAATTGTGGTACTGATGTAGTTACACAACAAATATACGTACAGCCAAAGGCTGATGCTGGAGCAATTTCCGGACCGGACACCCTATGTGTGGGTAGTGAAACGGTGCTACTGACGTCAGTAGTTGGCGGGGAGTGGTATGCGGACGACCATCATTACGCAACAGTGGCTGGTGGACGCGTAACAGGCATTAAAGCAGGTGTAACGACAATACAGTACGTCGTTTCCGGAATGTGCGGTACAGATACTGCACGATATGAAATTCAGATACGTTCGGCTGAAGATTGTTACCCTGTGTACATTATTCGCATATACCCTAATCCATCAAGTGGAAATTTCATTGTTGAAACTCCTGTTGCAGGCAGCCTGATGATATACACTGTCGATGGCAGAAAATTATGGGATGCTTACAAAATTCCTGTAGGAATCACGCATATCTCCTTACCCAATTATCTGGCACGAGGTTTTTACATGTGCCGATTTATCGGAGAGGACGGTAGCAGTGCTACTGAGAAATTGGTGTTGAAGCCGTAACCTAACAATTATCAGACAAAGTTTGCAACTTCGTTATCCTACCATTTCGGCCGGCGCCATTTTTCTGGCCCATGCAAGCAGCGAAGGGTATTGCTCGTCTATCAAATCATGAGGAAGTGATACGGGTTCGTGCTTTGTCGTGAGAAAAATGGTTTGCATTGATAGCTTTTTACCAAATTCCATATCACTCATGCTGTTGCCTACCATGATACTTTTTTTGAAGTCGATTGTCGGAAAGTCCTCCTGTGCCTGAAGTCCCATGCCTGTATTCGGTTTCCTGTTCCGGTCTTCATCGTTTATTGCGGTACAGTTATACACTTTGTCGATATGGCCACCGAATTCTGCAACAGCATTTCTCATGTTGTTACTAATGTCATGCAGCGCATCCATACTCATAATGCCTCTTCCTACTCCCCGCTGATTTGATACTACAACGATAGTACTGAATAGTCGACTTAATGACTGTATGGCTTCCAGCGCCCCGTCATGAAAGTCAAACTCACTCCAATTGGTAATGTAGGAGCCTACCGACTCTACATTAATCACGCCATCTCTGTCCAGGAACAATGTCCAGCTTTTGTCTATTTCCGGTTTCATATGCTTGAGGTTCATGTCTGTTGAATTTTAAAACATTTCCGATTCCACTAACTCGCAGATTATGTGACCTACCATGATATGTGATTCCTGAATACGAGGTGTATCATTGCTCGGTACGTTAATCAGGTAGTCGCACAGGTTCTTGAGTTTTCCTCCTCCTTCTCCTGTTAGTACTACATTAATCATACCAATTTTTCGCGCCTCTTCCATTGCTTTGATAATATTAACAGAATTTCCGGAAGTACTCAACCCAACCAACACGTCTCCTGATTTTCCGGTACCCTTTACGATTCTGCTATATACCACATCATAACCATAGTCATTTGCCACTGCAGTCATATACGAAGAATTGCAGTGAAGTGCTTCAGAAGGCAAAGGATTTCTGTCTGTATAAAATCTTCCGCTGAATTCTGCTGCCAAATGCTGGGCATCTGCAGCACTACCTCCATTGCCACAGAACAGTACTTTATTGCCGTTTTGGAAGGCATCGACTATCACTCGAGTTACTTTTTCAATCGTGTCTATTAACGTTGCATCGTTAAGCAACTGCTGTTTAACATTTATAGAAGCACTCGTTATGTCTTTAATTCTTTGTTGCATGTTAGTTTTTTTGCCAGTAAATGGCGTATTACAAAAATGTGAAAAATGAACGGTTGTGCAGCAAATACTTTTCCACACATCGTTAAAAGTAAGATGCCGGACATTACGAACCGACATCTTGATTTTATTTTAACGGTGTTGAAAAAGATTCATTACTAAGTGTACACTCTTTTTTCGAATCACTATACCTGAAATACACCGGTTTTAAATTCGCGTTCGCTTTGCGAATGGTTGGCCGCATTAATGCCTTCAGAAATAACACTTCTGGTTTCTGCCGGATCTATTATTTCATCTACCCACAGTCGCGCTGCGGCATAGTAAGCTGAAGTCTGGCTATCATAACGGTCCGTGATTTCTTTGAGCATTTCTTTTTCTTTTTCAGGGTCAATCACTTCTCCCTTTTTCTTTAATGATGCCACTTGTATTTGAAGAAGCGTTTTAGCCGCCTGTTCTCCTCCCATTACCGCAATCTTAGCATTTGGCCATGCATAGATGAAGCGAGGATCATAGGCCTTGCCACACATTGCGTAGTTGCCTGCACCGTAGGAGTTGCCAATAATGATTGTGATTTTAGGCACAACAGAGTTGGCAACCGCATTTACCAATTTTGCCCCGTCTTTTATAATACCTGATTGTTCGCTTCTGCTTCCGACCATAAACCCGGTAACGTCCTGCAGAAATACCAATGGTATTTTCTTTTGGTTGCAATTCATAATAAATCTGGCGGCTTTGTCTGCACTATCATTGTAGATAACGCCACCCATCTGCATCTCTCCCTTTCCGCTTTTTACAATTTTTCGCTGGTTGGCAACAATTCCTACCGCCCAACCATCTATGCGGGCGTAACCACACACAATAGTCTGTCCGTAATCTTCTTTGAACTGGTCAAACTCTGACTTGTCAACAATACACTTTATTACATCTACAACGTCATATTGTTTGTTGTTAGCTACCGACACGTAACCATATATGTCATTTGGGTCGCCGGCTGGTTTTGCGGGCTTAACTCTATCGTAACCGCACCTCGGCTGTTCTCCTATTTTATCCATTATCCTACGCACCTGGTCAAGGCATTCTTGCTCAGTGTCAAACTTATAGTCGGCAATGCCACTGACTTCGGTGTGCATTTTAGCTCCGCCCAGGTTTTGCTGGTCGGCCGTTTCTCCGATTGCTGCCTTTACCAGATAAGGGCCGGCAAGAAATATGGAGCCATTTCCTTCTACCATAAGCGTTTCGTCACTCATTATAGGCAGGTAGGCACCACCGGCAACGCAGCTGCCCATTACGGCTGCTATTTGGGTAATGCCCATTGCACTCATTTGTGCATTATTGCGGAATATTCGTCCGAAGTGTTCTTTGTCCGGGAAAATTTCATCCTGCATCGGCAGAAATACGCCCGCACTATCTACCAGATAAATTACCGGCAGGTGGTTTTCCATTGCTATTTCCTGCAATCGCAGGTTCTTCTTACCTGTTATCGGGAACCATGCCCCGGCTTTTACGGTATTGTCATTGGCTACTATTACACATTGTCTGCCCTGCACGTAGCCGAGACCGGCAACGGTCCCTCCCGCAGGGCAACCGCCATACTCCGGATACATATCATAACCCGCAAAAGAACCTATCTCGGTAAACTCTGTGCCTTTGTCTATCAGGTATTTGATGCGTTCGCGAGGAGCCAACTTGCCCTGTGCTTTCGCTTTTTCCATGCTTTTTTTGCCACCACCCTTGCATATTTCGGCATGTTTGCGCTTCATGTCGCTCACTGCCAACCTCATGGCATCGTCAATTTTATTTCGCTCAAGATTCATATCGTACCGTTTGGCTGTAAAAATAAGGCAATAAAACGTACCATATAAATGAGATTGAATAATGTTATACTGGTATGGGAATTAGTTAATTTGGGATGTGTTGTGTTTCTATTGTTTTCAATTTTCATTCTGCTGTTACAGTCGGAACCAAGCTTGAAGGATTAAAGGAAGGGAAGGGTTTTCCGGGGTAACCTACCTGTCGCCCTGACGATAGGTAGGGTCTGATTCACAACACGAGTAGCAGATGTCTCCTGTCGGCAATAATACAAATGACGGAAATGTGGTTTGTGTTCGCTTTCTGGTGGAGGTTGCGCAACTAATTTCTTTTACACAGTTTAGTGTTGATAATCAACTGCTTGTGTTGTTTTTGCGTTTCAAAATTGCGCACTTTTTGCCCACTTGTTACCAGTGGGTGGGCAATTTTTTGCCTTGTTGCGGGTTGTCGCCGCGTGTTATTTTTAGGAGTGTAATTGTTGTTTTAATTGGCATAATGGCAGGGTTTGCTTATTAATGGTATATGCATCAAAAATTGAGCCAATTTTTGAGGGAATTAGTTAGTCAGGGATATTCCGCATTGCTCTTTTTTCATATTAGTTCTGCTATCATTGTCGGAAACATGATTCAAGTGTTAAAGGAAGGGCATGATGACAACTGCGCATTTCTGACTTTATGATGTATAATTATCAGGCGCATATATCTGTTACAGGCATAACAGGTAGGGTTATATATGCTAATACATTTAACCGCCACTTGCATATATCCATTGCCGACTTGCAGAGCGATTTGTATTTTGTGGAGGTAGTAAGTGATGGCTAAAGAGTAGTGCAGAAGCTGGTAGTACGGTAAACCTTAGATTCCGAGGTAATTATAGTTTCATTATTTTTTTCGTGTGCATCACCCGGCCTGCTTTGTCGTGTATGGTTACAACATACATTCCGGGCAATAGGTTTTCCGTAGATATTTGGTAGGTATTATTGCTCCCGTAAAATGTTTCAGTCCTTATTTTGCGTCCGTTGATGTCGGTTATAGCTACCGACAATGTTTGATTGCCTGCAGATTCGGACAGATCAATGTTGAGCAAATTGGTAGTTGGGTTGGGGTAAACCTTAATGTCGATGGGTAAAGCCGTAGTCGAGGTCAGTCCGCTTGCCTCATACATTTCGTAATAGTACCATGTTTTGACTGTCGGTGTTACAGGTGAGGCAGCACCGGGGTCGGAATAGGTAGTAGCATTTATTGGGTTGTTGTAACTATTGTAGGCAAATACATTCATAGAGCTGTTTATGAGGGTTGTAGAATCGCTTGCGTATGAATATGTATAAACCGTATCGGGCATGGATGCTGCATTTACGTTCTTTGTGGTAACGTTCATATCTGTTATCATGTCTGATAAATATTCTTTATGTCTATTGTAGGTATAATAGTCGACACCTGTTGTGTAACCGAAACTATCGATGTATCCGGTATAGGATGATGTTGCCGGGTTAGCATCATACTTGTATGTCTTGATTTTGTTGGCGGAAGTGTAGGTCATAGTGTAGGTGCTCGACAAAACCCAACCCGGGTAATTCCAATAATACCCCTGACCCAGTATCATATTGTCGGCTCCATCATAGTTATATACGAATTTTGACATAGGTTCCCATGAATGGGTACTAATATTGTATTCACTTTGACTGTCGACTGCGATCTTATTAGCGGTGTTGTAGGTGAAATTGGATAGATAAGAGGTGTCCCAAAGCGCAGGTGCCGTTCCTGAAAAATCGTCCATTTCTATAACGGATGTAATGTTGGAAAGGCTATTATACGTCATTATGTTACGTTGCTTTATTATTCCTGGTTCTCCAAGGTAGGTTTCGTCTATCAGGTTGTTAGCGGCATCGTAGGAATGGCTTTCCGTGGCAAAGGCACCGAAAGTATAGGGAGGCGTGGGCAATAAAGACCATTTTTTCGTCGTATCGCAAGCAACCCAAAGACCATTGTTGTGGGGTAATTGTAAACCTGAAGTGTTCACAAAGCCAAGCAGATCGATGAATGCTATAAATGATGGTCCTGCACCCCAATGATAACCGAGGAAGTCGAGATCGAACACAGAGCCACGTGCAGTGGTGTTGTATATAAAGGAGAATGAGTCGTAAATGGCATAAGGAGCATAGTTATAGTCGGATTGCGCAATAAGTCGCTGGCTTGTAGCCGTGGTTTTGGCCTGTGGCCTGTTGCCGGCATCCTGCTTATGGAGCAACTGCATCAGCAATTGCTTCGACCGTGTTTCGTTTTGTTTCGGATTGTGGGATGTCCGGTGTTGGGCGTTAGCAGACGCTGTCAGGAAAAGGGTAATGAACAATATAATCAGGCGATTCATTTGGTGATATTTCAGATGGGTGCATAAATTACACAATAAATATACAACTAATACTTAAGTTGTTGCTAAATTGTTTAATAGCAACAATTATGCCAGCAGGTATTTGCATTGTAGCAATCGGGAAATTGCAAGCAGAAGGAAAGTAAGAAGTTCCATTTGCGGTTGAAAATGGCAAATGTTATGGAATTGACCTGAATGAAGGGTCTGATACTATTAATATTTTTAATGTTCCCTGCTGCATTGTTAAGTTGATAAATACACCTTTGTTCTTTTGTGCAAGATTGTAGCGCGGCGAATCTTTTTTGCTATACCCAAGAAAGCGACCTTATTATCCGTCTGTACTTTAACAGGGCAGTTCGCATTTTGGGCTTTTGTGCATAAAAAGTGTGAAGAATATTAAAATAAGAACATCAAATTGATTAATATTGTAGTAACATTAGGAATTAATATATTGTATATAGCGTCTTTATGAAGGTGAGTAGTAAAATATATCTGCTGTTGTGTTCTGTGGTATTTATGCTGTCAGGATATGAAAGTAGTGCTACACACATTTTTGGCGGGGAGTTGTTGTACACCCATATCTCGGGAGATACCTACAGGGTGGTGATGACACTATATGGAGATTGTAGCTCATCTGCAAGTAGCGCACTCCCAACCTCGGAACCGGCGATCAATATTTACGACGGTAGCACCCTTTTTACAATTATAAAATTACAACCAATCGATGTAGGACAGGAAGTTTCTCCTGTTTGTCCCGGGCAGTTAGCTAATACTACCTGTAATGGCGGCACATTGCCGGGAGTTAAGAAATTTGTCTACGCCGACACCGTTACACTCCCTTCCCGCTCGGAACGCTGGAGTTTCATCTTTGCCGGTGATATGACTGCGTCATCGGGTACCGGCGTGAGTTATGCAGGCCGCAGTAGTGCAATTACTAATATTAATAATCCCGGTACGTCGTATGTATTTCTTAAGGCTACATTGAATAATTTGGTCGAGCATAATTCTTCGCCACAATATTCCAGCATACCGACGCCTTACTATTGCTTGAGCCCTGACCAGCAATATAACCAAGGTGCGATTGATAGCGACGGTGATTCGCTTTCTTTTTCGTTGGTTCCTGCGTTGTCTGGTGTGGTTGCAAACCCATTGTTGTCCGGACCGGTTGCTTATAAAGGAACATTTTCCGGTAGTAATCCTTTGGATGCTTTGGCAGGTGCTTTTACTTTTGTTGACCTCAATGGGCAATTGACTTTCACACCACAATCAACTCAGGATGCGTTGGTAGTAAATCAGGTTTCGGAATACAGGAACGGTGTGCTCATAGGTACCAGTCAGCGGGAGATGACATTTATTGTATCTAATGACTGTGAAGGGACGCCACCAAAGCTGACCGTTGAGAATGTTACAGGTGGTGCAATAACGGGTAAAAATGTGATAAACATTTGTGTGGGTACACCTTCACTGTCTTTTTCCATAGATGTCAGTAATCCCGATAGGGACACCACTTACATCACCCCTAAAAACGTACCCGGAACCGCAACCCTGGATATCGACAATAATAACACGCCGGACCCGACAATAAGTTTTAATTGGAATACTGCTACTCTTTCGCCAGGTGTTTACACATTCTATCTGGATGTCAAGAATAATCATTGTCCGATATCAAACAGACAGACTTTAGCCTATACGATAAACATTACACCGTATCCTACTGTTACGGCAGCCCCCATTTCGCCAACTAATTGTGTGCATCAGGCATTCATTAAATATGATATGGCTTTCGGATACCTGCCTCGTATAGTTACTGTACGTGATGGGCCGACGGTGGTTGCAACTTATGTGGATTCTGTTGGTTCTATTACTGACAGTCTCCCGGTTGGGAATTACACTGTTGATGTAAGCTCTGCTGCAACCTGTGCTACTTCTTACGATTTTACGATAGCTGATGGAGGAGTGTTGCCCCTTTCCCCTGTAGATCAGGTTTATTGCAAAAACGATTTGGGAAAGGCGGTACAAATTGAAACGTATAGTGCAGATGCAGTAGTAACATGGTACGACATTCAGTCAAATCCATTACCGGCAGCACCGGTTCCTCCAACAAATGTTGCAGCGTCTTATCTGTGGTTGGTAACACAAAAATACAAGGTGTGTGTGTCCGATACAGTTGCGGTAAAGGTGGTAGTCAACCCACTTCCGGGTACTCAGATACTCACACGTCCAGATGAAATTTGCGTAGGAGATACGCTTTACCTCGAAGCTTCAGGCGGAGAAGAGTTTAACTGGTCTCCGGTAGAAAAGTTGAATGCTACGGCCGATGGTCGGATATTTGCCCGAATTACTTCAAAGGCTTCATTCGCTGTAACCTCCACCAACGAATTCGGTTGCGCCGATGCAGACTCAATAACATATGACAACATCAAGCCTTGTTGTAAATTTTCTTACCCCACAGCATTTACTCCGAACGGAGATGGTAAGAATGATGGCTTTAAGGTTGTGACATATGGTAATAACTGGAGCTACAAATTAGCGATTTACAATCGTTGGGGGCAGCTGGTGTTTCTTACCTATAGTGCAGACAAATACTGGGACGGAACATACAATGGCAAGCCGTGCGAAGTAGGTACTTATTATTACTTCTTTGAGGGTCGCTGTCTTACCGGTGGTACCGATGAACATCAGGGCGACATCACTTTAATACGATAGTTGAATTCTCAAGGGCCGCGCCGTTCGGCTATGAATTGCACATGGCTGCAATCTTCTCAAAAGCGTCTGCGTCCTTTATTATGTATTCCTCAGCGCCTTTCACAATAGTCTGCAATGCAGTGCCATAAGCTTCCTGGCTTGATAGCATGATTACTCTTATGTCTCTGTCCAGCTTTTTTATTGCTTCAAGTACTTGCAGTCCGTTTGCAGCGTCCTTTGATATAGAGTTAAGTTTATAGTCGAGAATGACAATATCCGGCTCTTCGGCAAAATGTTTCATACAGTCTTCTCCCGTGCTGAAAACCTTCACCTCATGCATTGTTTTGCGGGTTAGATAGTCTTCCAGCGCCGTAGTGATCATTTCATCATCGTCTACTACAAATATCTTCTTAACCAGTTTCTTGCTCATGTCAGCTATTGTGGTGTTAACAGTATTGTGTCACGAATTTAAACAAAACTTTTCAGCTCTGTTACTGATTCTTCATTTTGCGACAGTAGTTTTTCGAGATTTGCGTAGATGGCTATTTCATCGTCACCTTCTTCACACAGCGCCTCTATTTTTCGGGCTATATCTGTGCTGTTTTGCATGCCCATCATCATCCACTTTGGTTTAAAGGTATGTACCAGGGTGGCAATGTCATCTATATTCTTGTTTTTCTGAGCTTCCAGTATATTGTTTCTGAAAGGTTGTACCGCCCTAAGGTAGATGTCTATATATTTTTTTACCCGGTCTCTTTCCCCTTCACAAAATTTAAAGAGTCCGGTAAGGTCGGTTACACCCGCATTAGGAACCTGTATGTCTGGTGTTGCGATAGGACTTTCGTTTTCAGCATCACTTGCAGCATAGCCTTCCCTGCCCGTGAGGTCTGCAATAGCAGCAATCAGTTGCCAAATTTTAAAAGGTTTGGGGACATACGTGTTCATGCCGGCGTCGGTGCACTTATCTAAGTCGTTGCGTAGCATGCTTGCGGTCAGCGCAATAATCGGAGTATTATTGGCAGGTGATGGGAGTTTGGTTCTGATGAAACGTGTCGCATCAAGACCATTCATAATCGGCATTTGTACATCCATCAGTACAACGTCATACGCTTTTGTCTGCATCATCTGTACCGCTTCTTCTCCATTTGCTGCCTCGTCGATAATAACCTTTGACTTTAGTCCGAGCGCTTCTGTAACTACTAGCCTGTTATACTCGTTATCGTCTGCCAGCAATATATTCAGTCCATTTAGGATACTTCCGTCAGCTTGTTGTTCGCCTTTTTGCCTTTCAGTAAGTCGTTCGACGGAGCCTTGCGCGAACGATGCCTGGAAAGAGAATGTAGTTCCGCTACCTACCTTGCTTTCAACCGCTATACTTCCTCCCTGCAGCTCAACTAACTGCTTCGATATAGATAGACCCAGGCCTGTCCCTCCGTATTTGCGCGTATCGGATGCATTTGCCTGCTGAAACTCTTTGAAGAGGCTGTCTAGCTTTTCTTCAGGAATGCCCGCACCGGTATCGGTTATTGAAAACTGTGTTTTAGCGCGGCCATCGTTAATCTCTAGGAGTTCGACTTTTATCTCGACGCTTCCTTTGTCAGTAAACTTTATAGCATTTCCTCCCAGGTTTATCAGAATCTGATTCAGGCGAAAAGGATCTCCAACAAGTACTTCCGGTATTTTTTCGTCAATGGTAGTGAAAAGCTGCAGCCCCTTTTCCTCTGATTTTATTGCAAGAGTTTCCCTTACTTGTTGCAACGTGTCAGGAAGAGAAAAGTCGATTTGTTCCAGTTCCAACTTGCCTGCTTCAATCTTGGAGAGATCGAGGATGTCATTAATAATGTGCAGCAGAATGTCCGAGGATTTGGAAATAACGTTGAGGTATTTTTGTTGGTCTGGTCTGGGTTGTTTGTCTAATAGCAAGTCGGTCATACCACTTACTGCGTTCATGGGCGTTCGGATTTCGTGGCTCATATTGGCAAGGAACTGTTGCTTGAATTGTTCCGAGCGCTCAGCTCTGCGGCGTTGGTGTTCTGCATTTTCTTTTTCCCGTTTAATAATTACGTTGGCTTTCTTTTGAAAGGCGTAGTTTCGGTAGATGAAAAAGGAGAGTAGTAAGACAAGGACAAGTCCGGCAAATCCGCTATAGGTAAGTGTTTTCTGACGTTGTATCCTTTGTTCGTTCTCTGCGGTTGCTTTTTCTTTTTGACGCTTATAGTCGGCTTGTAGATCTATTCGTGTTAGTTCGTTTGCTTTCTGAACATTGTAAACACTATCCCGGATAGCGATAAACTTCTTGTATGCATAAAGTGCCGAATCATTCTTTTGCAGATGCTGGTAGGTAATACTTAAAACTTGCCAGGCATCTTTTTCTGCATCGAGTGCACCACTTTTTTTGAAGTCCTGTATAGCTCTCTGCAGGTATTGAGATGCATTCTGATATTTTTGTTCTGCATTGCAGACCTTGCCGAGTGTGGTATATATTACCGGTAGCATATCCGGAAAATTGTAGTCCGTAGCAAGTTCAAGGGCGGCTTCAGCATGTTCCCTCGCTTTTGTTGGCAGGTTGGTTTCGAGATAGATATTGCTAAGGTTGTTTAGTATCAGGGCTTTATTGAGGAAATCACTTGGCTTGGAGATATTCAAAGCCTTTTTGTAGTAGTTGATTGCAGTATCGTAGTTGCCTGTTATTTGATAGGTGTTCGCAATTCCCATTAACGCCCATACATTCAGCGTGTTTTGCACATCTTCCTCACATCCCAGATCTGTTACTCGTTTGTACTGCTCTATTGCTTTAGAAGATTGACTCATGTTTACGTACAGGTCGGCAATGGTAATGAGCAGTCCACCCATTTGTTCTAATGAGGAAGGGTTTGGATGTTTTTCGTTTTTTATGAGCCGTTCAAGGGTAGTTAGGGAGCTATCGTAGTAGGTGAGCGCGAGCGGAAAGTCGCCAACTGACGAGTAGGTAAGGCCTATGTTGCCAAGTGCTACAATTTTGGTGTCAGCATCAGTGGCTATTGTCAGTACCTCTTTATAGCAGGCTATGGCCTCGCCGAACTTTGTCATTTTATGGAATGCAATTCCCAGACTTTGGAGCGTCACTAACTGAGCTGCGGTGTCACCGGATAGTTTAGCTTCTTTAATACTGGTTTTATACCAATTGACAGATTTGCTGTAATCTTTTACATTTTCGCAATAGCTGTATATATTCCCAAGGTCAAAAGCAGCTTGCTGCGAGCCTTTGTGCCAGCTTATTTGTTGTGATAATTTTATAGCCTGTGATAGGTATCTGAAGTATGTTGTAGAGTCGCTGCAGGGCGAGAAGTGAGCTATTGCTATCATCCACTTTATCCTGGCTGTGTCAGAAGTAGCATCATAAAGTCCGGCCTTACAGGAATCTACTTTGCCGGATGCAATTAATTCGGATCCGCAACCTAACACATATAGTATTGCGAATACTGTAACTTTTATGATGTGGATGTGCCAGTTAATGCGCATTTTTTAAAAAATTGATGCAGTCATTAAGATAAATGCATCATTATTCTTATTTTGTGTAAAGTACAATAAATGAAAGAAAATTTCAGAAGATACAGTTAACAGCCGTGAGGTACAAAACGATAGAAAATGGATAATACAGCAACAGCAGCAGCTTTACCAACCGCTACTTTGAAGGCACATGTGATTTTTGGCAGTACGCCCAAGCTGGCTTGGTTTAATAGTGGCGATGGTGGGGTTACAAAATCAGGCCCTGATGTTGGCTGTTCTGTGAGAGGACTTTGTAATGTTCAGTCTTTGGCGCAGGGTTCCTTTTCGTCGCAACTAAATGGGAAATCGATAGAAGTTACTTTTGCTGTGGTGCCAAGTGGTTATCCTTCACCGGGTTTTCAAAGTTATTTGTCGATATCATTTAATCTGGCAGACTTGCAACAGAATCAACCTGCACAGGCGCAATACTTCAGCGGTGTTTCGGGTGCATATCAGTTTGATGCCGAATTTGATTTAGGAAGCGATGTGTTCGCAGGGCTCAATTTGCCCGCAGGTGCAGCTATTATGACTGCTGGCAATTCCGTTTATACAGTTTCTGAAGGTACGGTAACCATCATGTATGGTCTGTATACAAAGGTTTCGGCATACGCTATATTTGGTGGAGAACAAGACGGCGTTTGCCAGCAATATCAAGGTGGCTTTTGTTCCATTAGTGCCGATGCCACTCCGGTAAACGGAATTACGCCTACTAATGTCGACTTTATTCTGGTGTATGACAGCTATATTATGGTTTGCTTTAATTATGCAGAACTGAAGGCTAATCAACCTGTAACGGCCGGCACTAATGTATTTTCTGATCCGGTTGCAAATGGTGGTACAGGAATTTCTAACTACCCGATATTAAATGATATTTCTTTTGACGATCCATTGTTTGCTCCTTTGGGGTTGGCGCCGGGGGCGATGATATCGGCGTCAAATAGCGGTACAGGGAGTCAGATTCTCTATAATACTAACAACAATCAGTTTACTATAGGCTTCCCGGTAAGCTATGGTAAACAACAGCCTCCGAAACAGCCTTAAAATTGTGATACAATAGCCATTAGTTCTTCTTTCTTTCTGCGGCTAACGTCTAATGTGGCATTGTCGCTCATAATGACTTGTCCGCCCTCACCTCTCAGGTATTTTTTGAGGTGTTTAAGGTTAATTACGTTGGACTTATGAATACGAAAGAAGCCATAGGGTTGTAGTATAGACTCAAAGTCTCCCAGCGTCCGGGAGGCAAGTATCATTTTCTTGTCTGTTAGGAAAATTTTAGTGTACTTGTCTGCCGACTCGCAGCGTACGATGTCGTGAATACCGATAAATAGTAAACCTTCCATTGTAGGTACGGCGAGGTTGCTCAGTTTTTTCTCTGTCGGCACCCCTACTATTTCCAGTTGCTTTTGTTCGGCTGGTGTCGCACTGTCTAGTTTGTCTTTCATTCTGCTGATGGCTTCTTGCAGGATGGTAGCATCAATTGGCTTGACAAGGTAGTCGAGGGCCGAGAAACGTATGGCCCTTATCGCATAGTGTTCGTGGGCAGTTGTAAATATGATTTCGAAATTGACTGCCGGAAGCTTTCGGATCATCTCAAATCCATTCATACCGGGCATTTCCACATCCAGAAATACAAGGTCAGGGCTCAATTCGTTTATTTTTGCCAGGCCTTCCATTCCTGAAGTACATGTGGCGAGAATCTCAACGCCTTTGCAATATCGGGTAATGACATCCTGAAGCTGAAAACAACAAAATTCGTCGTCATCGACAATAATCGCCCTAACTGTATCACTGCTTGTCATAACGTAAAGATAAATTTTTGATTGTATGTTTTATTGTTTGAGCCATGCAACGGAAAAAGAGAGGCCCTGAAAAGAGCCTCTGAAAAAACCAAAATGAACATAGGGCTTTCGGTGTCGCTATTTGTTCTCTGCCAATGGGTTTCCAAGGCTTTCGTTGTATTTTATTGGTATAGATTTGCTTTTAATTTCAATTGTATTCGGGGATGCAAGTTTGGAATAAGATATTTTGCCATTCATCCTTACTATAGCAACCTGATAATATTTATAGTAATTATCGGCGAGTTCAAAACGGTAGTTTTGTGGCATCACCGAGTTGCTTTTCGGGCGCAAGGTGGCAATCAGCTTCATCGAGGTGCTATCGTCGCCCGCAAATATCCGGTAGTGGTACACATTCGCTTCTTTCGGGACGGTGTAGGTTAGTGCTGGTCGTTTACTTTTTGTGTTCAAAGCGAGGTTCGTAAATGTGTCCTGGCTGCTTGCCACGGAGCTGCTCATTAAGAAGAGCCCGAGAAGAAAGATGTTTGCTGTTTTCATAACTGTTTGCTTTTGTGATACAAACATCCGATGAAAACACAGTCATAAAAAGCAACAGGTAGTGAAGTGCAGATATGCGGCGTGAAGTGTGGGAATGGGGTAGGGAACGGTAGGGGCAATTTGAAGGTTCGTTGAGGTCGGTCAGACGTTCATAGTAATTCCTTTTGGTAGTCGCAATTCGAACACTGCAGCCCCCCACCCAAAAAAAAGTTTAGTAGTTTACTGAGCGTATGTTTAAAGTGTAGGGGTCGATATAATAGTACCAATACACCCGAAGTGTACGGTCTGGATCCAATACACCTACTCTTACATTTGGTTTGATTTTTAATTGAGGGAGGACCTCCATGTAAAACTTTAGTCGATTATCATTTGACTTTTCGAGAGAAGTGCTAAGCTGTTTAATTTTGTCAATAGACATAGCGATTTTGCGAATAGTATCGACCCTTTCTTCGCGAAATGTGGAGTCTATTTGAAAGTTGAAACGGTCTTTCCAGTTGGGACCAAATCTCTTATTTAGCTCTGTTGCAATCGTTCGGTTGTATACTTCAACGCCATTTACGAATGGTCTTGTTACCGAACAGTTAGTGCCCCTTTGGTACTTGAAGCCATATTTTGGAGCCAATTTCCTCGCTTGAAAGTCCGATATTTCCGCCTCACCATAACGTATAATTTTAAGCTGGTTGGTTGCTATGTCCTGTTTAGCAGTGAGGTAATTATAGGGAGTGAAAATTCCGTAAAAATAGTGGAGAGAGGAAAGTAAACAAATGATAAATCCTGCTGCTAATATTATACCTATACGTTTTCTTTGCGTCATTTGATTTCAATATCAAAGAGCGTTAGTGAATGTTCTTAGAAGGAATAAACTCACAGATCATCAGTTCGGTATCTGTTTCCAAAAACACAAAGGTATATTTCTTTTTAAAAGTTACACATTTATACCCTATTTGTGCTCTTTCTGTATCACGACAAATCGCATGGTTTCTTCGAGAGTCGGATATCTTTTCTATAAAGCTGTAGGCATCATCAGCAAATTTCTCAGCGGTAGCAACAAGTCCTTTCGATTCTATGTACCATGCAATCTCGGCTATACTGTGGGCTGCCGATTCTTTAACCACAACTAATCTTTTGACCACTCCTTGATTAATTTTTTGCTATATTTTTTTGCTTCAGTGAGCGACAAAACCTTTTCAGGCCTGGCTTTTAATGCTGCTTTTCGCTGCAAAGCTTCGTAATTCTCTTCCGATAACACAACGTATGATTTATTGTCAATAACGAGCGTATTCATAATGCAAAATTTTTACAAAAATAAGGATATTTTACTTGCCTTAATCGGTCATATTGGTTAAGGCTTCTTCGTAATGTTTACCTATGGTGTGTTTTACAGTCAATAACTACGCTATCTCCTCTCCCTCATACCCCGCTTCCTTGAGTGCCGTTATCACTTCTTCAGCGGTACTGTCAGTATTCACGGTAAGTATTTTTTCAGGAGAGGTTGTATCTGCCTGCCAATTACCTTCGCCAACAGTTTTGTTTAGAAAAGGAGTAACGGTTGCGATGCAACCACCACATTTAATATTGGTTTTGAATTTTAGTGTTTTCATTGTTGTCTTACTTTTTATTTTGTTTGGTTAATGTTTCCATTTCAGGCGCAGGCTATTAGTAACCACACTTACTGAGCTTAATGCCATCGCTCCACCTGCTATCATGGGGTCAAGCAGAAATCCGTTGATGGGGTAAAGAACTCCGGCTGCTATGGGAATTCCGATTATGTTGTAGATAAACGCCCAAAAGAGATTTTGACGGATTGTGGCAACAGTATTTTTTGATAACCTGATGGCTTCAGGTATTTTCATAAGGTCAGAGGATATGATGGTCATTTTTGCAACATCTATAGCAATGTCGCTTCCTTTGCCCATTGCTATACTTACATCGGCCTGAGCCAGAGCATTGCTGTCGTTGATGCCGTCTCCCACCATGGCAACTGTTCTGCCTTGCTGTTGCAGCTTTTTTATAAATTCTGCTTTGCCCGCGGGTAGTACCTCTGCTTCAAATTTGGTGATTCCTGCTTCTTTTGCAATGGCTGCTGCCGTTGTCTTGTTGTCGCCTGTGAGCATGTACACTTCTATTCCTGATTGCTGCAATTGCTGAACTGCTTTTTTCGATGTTGCTTTTACCTTGTCGGCAATAGCCAGTACACCCAATACCTGATGCTCATCGGCAAAGTAGATAACCGTTTTGGCCTCATTTGTCCACTTCTCAGCAGTGTCTTTCGCTTTGTCGTCTACAAGAATATTGTTTGCCTGAAGTAGTTTGCTATTGCCTACAAAGTACTGTTTTTCGTCGATAAAAGCAGTAGCACCAGCGCCCGTAATGCTCTCAAATTTTTCTACTTTCAAGTAGTCGGTTACTTTAAGGTAATTAACAACTGCTTCTGCCAGAGGGTGTTCCGATTGCTTTTCGATAGATGCGATTGCTGCGGCATTTCCTGACTGGTTTTCAGACCATAGGATGTCCGTAACTTCCGGGTGCCCTTCTGTGATGGTGCCGGTTTTATCCAATATAATTGCGTCAACTTTTTTTGCCATTTCCAGGCTTTCGGCATCTTTGATGAGTATGCCTTGTTCTGCTCCCTTACCAACGCCAACCATGATGGCAGTAGGTGTCGCCAGTCCTAATGCACACGGGCATGCAATAACAAGTACCGTTACCATAGAAAGCAAACCGTGTGTGAATCCGCTATCGCTTCCCAATATGACCCACACTACAAGGGTGAGTACAGCAATGCCCAGCACAACAGGGACGAATATGCCGGCTATTTTGTCTGCCAGCTTTTGGACCGGAGCCTTACTGCCCTGCGCATCCTGCACCATTTTTATGATTTGTGCCAATATGGTGTCTCCACCCACTTTCTCTGCGACAAACTGAAAGCTCCCTTTTTGATTGATTGTTCCGGCAAAGACATCTTCGTCTTTACTTTTTTCTACGGGTATGGGTTCGCCACTTATCATGCTCTCATCTACGAATGAGTTGCCCGATGTCACTTTGCCGTCAACTGCAATACGTTCACCCGGCTTAACGATAATTGTATTGCCGATTTGGACCTGACTAATGGGTATTTCCATCTGGTGACCGCCTTCGTGTACGATGGTGACTGTTTTCGGTTGGAGTCCTATCAGCTTTTTAATGGCAGAAGATGTATTGCTTTTAGCTTTTTCTTCGAGCAATTTACCAACGAGTATAAAAGCTATTACCACACCAGACGCTTCGAAATATACATGTGCCTGTAGTCCTCTGCTTAACCAAAAATCCGGAAACAATGTGTTGAACACACTGAACAGATAAGCAACGCCCGTGCTTAATGCCACTAATGTGTCCATGTTGGCCGACTTGTGTTTGGCCTGTTTCCAAGCGTTCACAAAGAACTGCTGCCCAAAGAAAGCTAACACAGGAGTAGCCAGTCCCCACATAATGAAGTTGGCATAGGGTATGTTATTGAAAAACATACCGATTATCATTAGTGGCGTGGAAAGTGCCACTGCACCTGCTGTTCGTAGTTTCAGCCGTTTTAAGTCCTTCGCTCGTATAGCCTCGATAGAGTTATCATCATCCTCCTCCGACTCTTGTACGACCAGATCGTAGCCGATAGACTGTAACGCAGATTTTAGTTTGGTAGCGTCAGTAATGGTTGGGATATAAGTGACGTTTGTTGTAGCGTTAGCATAGTTTACCGTTGCAGCCATTACGCCGGGTTGGTTTTGCAACATGCTTTCGCTACTTACTGCACACGAGGCACAGCTCATGCCCTGCACCGGAAATGTCTTTTGCACAGTAGGGACATTATACCCCAATCCATCGATAGTTTTTACGATTAATGGCAGCACTTTTGTAGGGTCACTGGTTCGTACTGCAACTCGTTTATTGTTGAGTTCTACATTGTACGAGATAATTCCCGAAAGGTCTTTCAGGCCCTTGCCCACAATCATTGCGCAATGCTCGCTATCCATTCCTGTTACTGGCAGGTAGTATGTTTGTTCCTCTTTCGGCATATCTGAATTGTCTTCCATGCAAAGGTCGGGCTATAATGTGTTTCTGTCGTTACACAATTGTGGGAATGTTTTATAGTTGTTTGTGGGTGAAAATTTGGTTAGACCTTGTCTAGTGGTTTGCGGTGCGGGCTGTTCTTCTTGAACGCTGAGGGAGTCATTCCTGTTATTTGCTTGAACTGGTTGCTCAAGTGCGCTACGCTGCTGTAGCCAAGGATATCCGCAATTTGGGATATGCTATAGTCGTCATAGGTAAGTAGTTCTTTTACTCTTTCAGTCTTTTGGCGTATTTGGTACTTTTCTATGGTTATTCCTTCTGTTTCAGAGAATAGAGAACTTAGGTAGCTGTAGTCGTGGTGTAGATCACGTACAAGTATGTCTGATAGGTTTAAGTTTTCGTGTTGTTCTGTATAGTGTACTTCTTTTACAATTATGTTTTTTATTTGCTCAATAAGCCGGTTACGCCTGTCGTCAATTATTTCAAATCCGATAGCTGTTAGATTGTTGTTGAGTGCCTCTGACTGGTCCTTAGTTAGTTTGTTACTTATTGTCACCTTCCCCAACTCAATGTTTAAAGGAACAACGCCGACCTTTTCAAACTCGGCTTTTACCGCAGTAATGCATCGGTTGCAAACCATATTTTTAACGTGTATCTCCATTTGTTTAAAGAGTTATTTGGTCAGTAACAAATACTGATCAAAGTTACGCCATTTAGTTTTTGACTTAAGATTACATCAATCCTATGTCTGAATGGGTCGAATCGGAGTATACTCCAGGATGTCCGTGATACATCATTCGAGTGATGCGGGTACGAGCTGTTAGTTGTTTAGGAGTCGTTGAATAAAACTTATCATTACCCTTAGTAGAGCATACTGCCAAAGTATGTAAAGGCACGTAAAGCTAACTACTGATGTTATAACGCCTGCTTTAAAGTTAGCTCGATTTTGTAGGAGTACATTAAATACCCATACTGCGACAATATAAGAACAAATAAACAAGATTATTCCTGTTAGCAACCATTCCGACATAATAACACCTGTGGTAACGGACGTCAGGATATCTCGTGCCGAGTGGAATATGGGTATAGACAACACGAGTAGACCGAGCTTAACCGACGACTTTCTTTGGTAGTATTTCAATACAATTAATGATAACAGTAGAAAACCCGCCTGAACACATATTTCCGTGTAGTATAATCGATTAAGATGATGTTGCATTACATTTTCATCAGGTGCGCTATCGCATGGTATGCCCAAGCCATGGCGTCCGAAAATAACATCCGTTCCTGTCAAATTTAGCCAAACGTAACAAACGCCGTAATACACAATGCAACATAGAAAGAACATTAATACACCGTTTAACACGTTTGCCTTCAATTATTGGTGGGTATAGAGAGCGGGAGGTTGTTGCACAAGATTGATTTGACGTTGAGTAATGATGAAAAATAGCGAAAAAATTAATTGGGAGTCGTTTTTAAAGCCCGTTGATATTTTGTTAATGAGAAATTTTGATGAATTTTGCTACCTTCAAAACAATTCTTTCTTATGATGCTATTGCGGCACATACCGTTTTTGAAAGCAGTATTTGCGTACTCTTTCACTGCTTTCGGCGGGCCACAGGGGCACATGGGGATGATGGTGAAGACTTTTGTGCAGAAAAGGAAGGATATCACTGAAGATGAATTGTTAGAATATAATGCATTTTGCCAGATGTTGCCCGGGCCATCTTCAACGCAAACGGTAATGCTTATTGCTCACAAGCGTGGTGGTACACCGCTCGCCATTCTTACATTATTGTTGTGGGTCTTTCCTGCGGCATTTATGATGGGGTTATTCTCATTTGTGATGTACCATTTTGATGTAGGTGCGGAAAAAGGCTCTGTAATTCCCAGAAATCTATTTAGTTATATACAACCAATGTCTGTGGGTTTTGTGTTTTATGCCGGAGCTAAGATGATGCAATCCAGTGTTCGCCATATTGCGACAGCCGGCATAATGGTGGGCAGTCTTGTAGCAACATTATTTATTAACTCGCCATGGGTATTCCCGGTGTTGTTGGTTGTGTCGGGCTTTATAAGCAACTTCAGTAATAAACGTATTCCGACACCCCTGCATAAGCCTAAACGCATCAACTGGATGCACCTTTGGGTTTTTGCCGCAATTTTTATTATTGCCGGTATCGTCAGTGAGCTTGCACGTGCAGAGCAATGGGAGAATGGAAGGATTTATAATCTTTTTGAGAATTTTTATCGTTTCGGGGCTATTGTGTTCGGTGGCGGGCAACACTTGTTGGCGATGATGTCTTATCAGTTTGTAAGCCGTGCCGGAACACAGGTCATGACTGCCGGGCAACTGCTTACGGGTTATGGAATGGTACAAGCTGTTCCCGGGCCGGTTTTTTCTGTTTGCTCATATGTCGGAGGAATGGCGATGGGGCAGTACGGTCTTTGGTGGCAGTTGGTGGGTTGTATAGTGGCAACTGTAGGTGTCTTTTTACCAAGTACATTGCTTTTGTTTTTTCTCTTTCCTATTTATGAAAACCTAAAACACCATGTCGTCATATTCAGAGCATTGGAGGGCGTCAACTCTGCAATTGTTGGAATCATATGGGCATCAGGAATATTTTTGTTTCGCTCTATCGCTTTTGACGCAGCACTTTCGTTTGAGTGGACCAATCTTGTGGTCGTAATTATTACATTTTGTCTGCTCTACTATTCTAAGGTCAGGGCTCCTTTGATTGTTTTAGGGTGGTTGTTGCTTGGCTGGAGTTTGAATTAATGTTCTATTCAGAATGTTTTAAAAGTACATTTCGCACACGGCATATGTCAACAACCCGGTAGTAATACATTTATTTGTTTTGACGTGCACCACTCTCAAAGCAGGGGATTTATTGCGGTATTTTTCTTTTTCAATGCAATTAATCAGCAAACCTTGCTATTTTACAGCTCTTAAATCAAATGTAATAAATCAGAACATGATTCGAAAAGTTGTAATGCTGCAGTTACTGATGTGCCTTTCAGTTGTCAGTTTCGCGAAAAAGAAACACAAACACAAACACGGAGATAAAAAAGCAACTGCCGCCGCAAGTGCTAAAACCGACAAGAAAAAAGACAAAGGGCCTAAGCCTTACAATAAGGTAATTACAGACAAAGCAATCACCAAACAAGGGCTTTTTACGGTCCATCATGTGGATGATAAGTGGTATTTCGAAATTCCTGATTCAATCTTGCAACGCGAAATGATGGTTACGACTCGCTATAGTAAGATTGCTGGTGGCGGTGGAGTATATGCTGGTGAGCTGGAAGGAAGAAAGACCGTAATGTGGGAGAAAGGGCCCGATGATAATGTTTTTTTGAGAGTAGTTACAGTTATCAGCGTTGCCGATTCAACGAATGAAATATTTAAGGCGGTATCTAATTCAAATATGTATTCTATTGCCGGTGCATTCGACATTGCTGCATTTGGTAAAGATTCCAATAGCGTGGTAATTGATGTTACCGACTTTTTTAACGGCGACAATCACCCGGTTAGTCTCAGCGACTTTACGAAGAAAAGGTTCAATTTGTCAACGCAGTTCAAGGACAGAACCTATATATCAGGTATTCATACTTACCCGATAAATACAGAAGTGCGGGTAGTCCGGACGTTCAAGTCTACACCGCCAATGGGACCGTCGCGCCCTGGTGGGTTTCCGTCTAAAACATTACCGGACGCTTACGTAGCGGGCGCCGTAACAATGGAAATGAACAACTCGTTTGTTTTGTTGCCCAAAGAGCCAATGCAAAAGCGTTTTTTTGACCCTAGAGTTGGCTTTTTTGCAGACGCATTTGAAAAGTATGAAGACGGTCAGCAAAAGGTGGATCCACAGATTTTTGCTGTGCGTTGGCGCTTAGAAGCAAAACCGGAAGACATGCAGAAGTGGAAAAGAGGAGAGCTGGTTGAGCCGAAAAAACCAATCGTTTATTATATAGATCCGGCAACGCCTAAGAAATGGCGTAAATACCTTATCCAGGGGATTAACGACTGGCAGGTTGCGTTTGAGCAGGCTGGGTTTAAGAATGCGATTATGGGCAAGGAGTGGGATCCAACTGACTCAAGCATGAATCTGGAAGATGCACGTTATTCCGTTGTCCGTTATTTGCCCTCGGATGTGCCCAACGCATACGGTCCAAATGTGCATGACCCTCGTAGTGGAGAAATCATTGAAAGCCACATTGGCTGGTATCACAATGTTATGAAGCTTGTACACGATTGGTACTTTATACAGGCTGCTGCTGTCGACCCCAGGGCAAGAAAAATGGTTTTTGATGATGAATTGATGGGGCAATTAATCCGTTTTGTGTCCTCACACGAGGTCGGGCACACTCTGGGATTACGTCACAATATGGGTAGTAGCAGCCGCACACCTGTAGAGAAGCTCAGGGACAAGGCATGGGTAGAGGCTCATGGTCATACAGCATCAATAATGGACTATGCGAGGTTTAACTATGTTGCCCAGCCCGGTGATGGAATTCAGGATGCCGGTATGTTCCCGAGAATCGGTGATTATGATCGGTGGGCAATCCAATGGGGATATAAAGCAACCTTTGCTGCCGATGAAAAGGAAGACAAGAAAATTGTGAACCGATGGGTGATAGATAGTCTTAAAGCTAACCCAAGACTTTGGTTTGGTACAGAGACAAACCGTTATGACCCGCATTCACAAACGGAAGATTTAGGGGACAATAGCATGGTTGCCAGTCGTTATGGTATTCTGAATCTGAAAAGGATTATACCTAAGTTGCCGGAATGGACCAAAGAGGAAGCCGATAAGTATGACAATCTGGAAACAATGTACAATGCGGCAATTAAGCAATATTACCGATACATGGGGCATGTGTTAAAGAATGTAGGTGGTGTGTATGAGATGCCTAAGAGCGTTGAGCAAGTAGGAGAGGATGTTTACGAGCCGACGCCTGATAGCATTCAGAAAAGCGCGGTTGCGTTTTTGAATAAGGAACTTTTCGCTACGCCTGAATGGTTGCTTGATAAAGATATTCTCAATAAGATATCGAATCCGGTTGATGCGGAATCCATCACCAGTATCCAGGTGGGAATTCTGAATAGTTTATTGTCCGCAGATAGAATGAACAGGATGGCAGTAAACGAAAATAGATATGGAGCTAAGAACGTGTATACCCTGGATGAGATGATTACTGACCTCTCCGACGGCATATGGAGCGAGTTAAAAACAAGGAAAACAATTGACGGGTATCGTAGAAGCTTACAGAAGGCATATGTTGACGCTTTGGAAGGTGTCGTTAATCCCGCAAAACCAAAAGGTTCACGGGCGCAGACGATTCTCAATAATAACTGGAATACCGATGCAGTTTCCGAAGCACGGGCAAATCTGGTTATGTTAAAAAGAAAAGTAGATGCTGCTATTCCGGGTACTTCTGACAAAATGAGCAAATATCATTTGCAGGATGTATCAAACCGAATTAAAAAGGCTTTGGACCCCAAAGGGTAGTAATTAGCTAATAACACTAAAACAGCCGAATCACATTATTGTGGTTCGGCTGTTTCAATTATGATGTGTTGTTAAAATTGACTACTTATATTTCTAGTAGCGTTTTCATCGGTGTCTGACCGAATAACATATACTCAGGGTTTTCGAGCAGCTCTTTCACGCGAACCAGGAACCCTACGGACTCCCGACCATCAATGATACGGTGGTCGTAGCTTAAAGCAAGGTACATCATCGGGCGAATTTCAACTTTCCCGTTAATAGCCATAGGTCTGTCTTGAATCTTGTGCATACCCAGTATAGCCGACTGCGGAATGTTGATGATGGGGGTAGACATCAGAGAACCGAATACTCCGCCATTTGTAAGGGTAAACGTGCCACCCGTCATTTCATCGGGGCTTAGTTTGTTCTCTCTTGCTTTTTTTGCAAGTCTTCCCACTTCTTTTTCTATATCGGCCATGCTCAGGCTTTCAGCATTTCTGATGATAGGCACCACCAGACCTTTAGGTGCAGACACGGCAATGGAAATATCGCAATAGTCGTGGTATACGAGCGAGTCTCCGTCAATATATGCGTTCACTGCAGGCCACTCCTGAAGGGCTATACAACATGCCTTCGTAAAGAAAGACATAAACCCAAGGTTTACTCCATGCTGCTCTTTAAATGTTTCTTTGTAAAGCTTGCGGGTTTCCATTATTCTACCCATATCCACCTCATTGAAGGTGGTGAGCATAGCAGTACTGTTCTTTGCTTCTACCAATCTGCGGGAAACCGTTCTGCGTAGATTGCTCATTTTCTTGCGCTCTTCATCTCTGCTGAATGCCGCATCTCCACCTTTCCTGCCCGGGTTTGCAATAGCTTCCAGCACGTCCTGCTTCATAATGCGACCCTTAGAACCTGTTCCCTTTACATCCGTCGCCTTTACTTGTTTGTCAGACATAATAGCATGTGCCACCGGGCTGGCTTTTACATCACTCTTCGCAGGGGCAGGAGTACTTTTTGTAGGAGCCTCAGGCGCGGCTTCCTTTGCAGGAGCTGGTGCATCTTCTTTTTCTAGTCCTTCGGGTTCCGGAGCAGTTTCGTCTATAGTGCATGCAAGGTCGCCAATGTTCAGGTCGTCACCTTCTTGTGCTTTAATATGTAAGATGCCGGCTTGCTCTGCGTTTAGTTCGAATGTTGCTTTTTCTGATTCGAGTTCACACAATAGTTCGTCTCTCTTAACGTAATCTCCGTCGCTTTTCAGCCATTTTACCAAGGTTACTTCAGTTATTGATTCACCTACAGCAGGCACTAAAATATCAATCATTATAAATTTACAGTTTGCTTTACGGGATGCGAAATTACCAATTTTTAATTGAATGGCATTTACTAAATTATTGTTCAGATTGTAAGATGAATTTTCATATCAATATAGTGCTTAAAAGTGCTGCTCGCACTCTATCGCATAGAGCAAAAATAGATGTTGGCTCGCTATGACACTTTTGCAGTAAAATGTAAAAACCAACCGTTACTAACCTATTTTCTTTTTTGGCATCTGACTGTTTGGCTATTTGAGACGCAATCTCCTTAACGAAGTACAATTTGCATTATGATTAATTTTATATAGCGTGTAACTTTCAAGTTATATGTGCGTCCATTGCAGGGAAATTCGTAATCGACAGGAAATAACGTCTGTTTTTACACGCTATCGACAGGAAATATTACGATACTTACAAAGAAACTATTAATTTTATGCTTTCACTGATTGCGGATTGTTATCTTGCAACTTGGTTGGGCTGCGTAATCTATTGTCGGTTATGTTGCTGCACAACTAGAAGACAGTTAAAATATAACTATACAAACGAAACAATGAGACAAACTAAAGGTATACTACTTACAGCCCTGCTTACAATGTTCGCATTTTTTGCAATTGTTTATACATCTTGCAGGGTAGACCATTGTAAGAATATGAACTGTCAGAACGGTGGAAGCTGCACAGACGGGTTTTGCTATTGCCCTACAGGGTTTACCGGAAGGTATTGTGAGGTAGCGAACGTATCTTCTATAGCTTTTCGCAACGAGACATTTACTACAGTATCGCTGGTAGTAAGCGGTGTCGCACATTCTGTTGATTCCGGTGCGACAATAGTTTTTACCGGTTCTTACGGAACTTCTTTGAGCGCCTCTGCCACCACACACGGATTATACGGAATTAATGTTCCTCTAGGGCCTTACACTGTTGATTTCCCGCAGAGAGGAACTGTTACGCAGACCTTGGACGTAGGTCCTAAGTATTTCTTCCTGATGGCTACCAACAATAACCCAACGGTACCTTATGTTACTCAGGTGCATGTAATTAATCCTAACATAGATTCAGTATTGGACGTGACAAGCATCTATAACGATGGGCGTACGTACCATATAGGATATTATATGGGCTTTACTACTACAAGCGTCGAACTGGAAAAGACACCGCTTGTATGGACATTCGATCCTAATGCAAATGACACTTCTTTGAATCAGTCATTTAATGCTGTGATAAATTAAGTAACGCAAAACAGTAAACGCGTTTGTTCGCCCGATAATTATAGTTGCCTCATCGGTACTCGTATGGTACCGTCTCCGAATTGTCTGTTGAGGAACATGCTGATTTGATTTAGATTTATCGAAATCATAGAATTTATTTATGGCTGCAAATAAAACACAACCCACTGATATAAGTCCAGATACCCTTCTAGACAAAATGAGCAGGAGCAGAAAAAGAAAGACTGCATGGAGATAATGGAGTTAATCGGTCGTTTATCAGGTGAAAAGCCTGTGATATGGGGCGACTCTATGATTGGTTTTGGAAGCTATCATTATAAATCTGCAAGTGGCAGAGAAGGCGATTGGTTTCGGGCAGGGTTTGCACCCCGAAAGCAGAATATTTCGATATATATTATGGCCGGGTTTGCTAAGTTTCATGATTTAATGGAGCAACTGGGAAAGCACAAGACAGGCGGATCCTGCCTGTATATTAATAAGCTGGCCGACATCGATAAAGCTGTTTTAGAGGAGCTTATTCAGAGGTCTTTAGACACTATGCGCGAGCAATACCCCCAATAGTACTAATTCACCTGATGTCACGACTTGGTTGCAGTATGTATGTGTAGGACATTTTTGTAATAAGCGTTACTTTTTCTGTAATTTCACGGTAAGTAAACATTTAGGATATGAAACGATTCAGATTATCGCTGATGGGGCTTACCTTGTTATTATCTGTTAGCGGGTATGCTCAAACAGCTATCACCAGCACAGATACATTGGCTGCACAAGTAATGATGGGCAATTTTAACCCAACAGCATATGCAGCTACTACTGTGATCGATGACCCCGCTATAATCAGTGCCGGCGTACAAGCTCTTGTATCTTCGGACTCGTTACATGCCTACCTCGATGTATTGCGTTCCTTTCAAACCAGAAACACCGGCTCAGATACTATGTCAGCAGACAGAGGTATAGGTGCTGCACGGAGGTGGGTTTTTAGTAAGTTTCAACAATTTAGTGCCGAAAATGATAATCGACTGATTTCTTCCTATTTACAGTTCGACCAACTGATTTGTGGTATGGAGCGCCATCGCAATGTCTTTGCGGTTTTGCCGGGTGCTGATACTTCCGATAAATCTGTTACTATTATCGAGGCCCATATGGACAGTCGTTGCGCTGGTTTATGCGACACAGGCTGTATCGCTGAAGGAATGGAGGATAATGGAAGTGGGACCGCTCTTGTTTTGGAGTTGGCAAGGGTCATGAGCCGATACACATACAAGCGTACACTTGTTTTTGTAACAACAACCAGCGAAGAGCAGGGACTTAATGGTGCAACAGCTTTTGCAAAGT
The DNA here is from genome assembly GCA_030426665.1 of Bacteroidia bacterium. Classification (GTDB taxonomy): domain Bacteria; phylum Bacteroidota; class Bacteroidia; order Chitinophagales; family Chitinophagaceae; genus Nemorincola. The sequence goes on from JAUHYD010000006.1 coordinate 176,394, forward strand.
ATGCTGATGACAATAACATCAAAATTCGGGGGGTGCTTAATAACGATGTAATAGGTGGTGTTACGTGTGGCCATACCTCGTCGCCACCTAGCTGCCCTGGTTTCAAGGATATCGATAGTACACAGGTTCGACTGTTTTCCTATGGCGGATTTAATTCATTTCACAAAGGGCTTTGTCGCTATATTAAATTAGAGTACAAGGAGATGATACGCCCTACGGCTACTGTGCCAATGGACATTACCATCATGACGGCCGAAGACCGTACCGGCCGAGGAGGTGACCATATTCCCTTTCGGCAGAAAGGGTTTACGGCAATGCGTTTTACTGCAGCTAACGAGTCTGGTGATGCCAACGTAAGCAGTGGTACCTATGCCGACAGACAACATACCTCCAGTGATAGTCTGGGGATTGATACAGATATGGATGGTACCTTGGATGAATACTATGTGGATTTCAACTACCTCGCCAGAAATACGGTAATAAATGCAAATGCAGCTGCTATGATGGCTGTAGGTCCTCGCACGCCAGACTTTACACTTACGTCGTCACTTGGCAATCTCAATATTACCCTGATTACAGAAACAGGTTACCCTGCGTATCGTGTCGGGGTTCGGACTACTACCAACGATTGGGATACAGTGTATACGGTAACGGGTGGTCCTGATTTTAGTATACCGGTAGACAACGGAAACCATATTGTTAGTGTTGCGTCTGTCGATGCAAATGGCATTGAAAGTTTGTTCTCTAAAGAGTTGCAGGCAAATGTCAATGGGATAGACGAAGTGCTGGCGAAAAAAGAGCAACAGCCATTGCAGCTTATGCAGAACAAACCCAATCCGGCAGATGAAGCCACAATGATATCTGTTTTGGTTAACGGGCAGGTGGCATATAAGCGTGCCTATGTATCTATTAAAGACATGAGTGGTAAAGAAGTAAAGCGCATGGATATTTCGCTCAATATGGGTATGAACGAAATAGTTTATGAGCACGGGTATAACGCGACCGGGCAATTTGTATATACGCTTGTTGTTGACGGCGCGGCGGTAGCATCTAAGACGATGGTGTTCGCAAATTAAGGGTATAAAGATTACACGGGGTAATAAGGGTATAACTGTTACTTGTTTTCTCGAAAATTGCCTTATTTTGAACTGCAGAAAGTCAGGCAATCACTTTATTATGAAATTATCGCTGAATTCGCAGAAGCTACTGATATTGGGGCTGATTTGTGTAGTAACGTTTATATGCTTCCACAATACGTTGAACAACCAGTTTTCTAATTGGGATGATGACTACTATGTAACTAATGACCCGTATATAAAGGCTTTTACACCGCACAATCTCAAAGTAATTTTTACCGAAGATATTACCAAGAACAACTATCATCCTTTGTGTATGTTGTCATTGGCGGTAAACTATCATTTCGCGCAGCTTAATCCCTGGTCTTATTATCTTACTAATGTACTGATACATATAGCAAACCTGATTCTCGTATTTTTTCTCTTTATCGGTTTGTGCCGAAGATTGAAGATGACCGAAATGGCAGGTTTGTTTATTGCCTCATTTGGTGCATTGTGGTTCGGAATCCATCCCATGCATGTAGAGTCTGTAGGATGGATAGCTGAGCGAAAAGATGTGTTATATACGCTCTTTTACCTTTTTGCCTTACTTACGTATCTACGCTACACAGATACCAGAAAGAATAAGTGGTACTGGATTACCTTTTTGCTGTTTTTTGCCTCCTGCCTGTCCAAGCCCATGGCTGTAGTGTTCCCACTATCTTTGATTTGCGTAGACATTTTATTGCAAAGGTCGCTCAACAGGCGGTTGATAACTGAGAAAATTGTATTTTTTGGATTGTCGCTTGTTATCGGGTTAATGGCATTTTATACGCAGAACAAGGTAGGAGCGGTTGCCGATTTTAGTACACTCACCATTGCCGAGCGTATCATGTATGCTTCTTACGGCTTTGTGATGTATCTCTCTAAGTTGTTCAACCCAACTTATTTGTCAACATTTTACCCGTATCCCTATCGATACCTCAGTGGTTACCTGCCTGCTATTTATTATGCGGCACCATTTATTGCTCTTGCGGTAATTACATTACCCACTTGGTACCTGTACAAGAAGAAAAGCCCCTATTTTAAGATATATGCCTTCGGAATGGGATTCTTTCTGGCGAATGTGATATTTGTACTTCAGTTTATTTCTGTTGGCTCGGCAATTATGTCTGACCGGTATTCTTATGTTGCTTACATAGGGCTGATTTTTTTGTTGGCGTATTTCGTTCAGCGCATATTCGAAAAGCGTCAGACATGGCGAATGGCAATTGCTATAGTTTTGGTGGCTTTTTCGGCAGGGTTGGCATATTTGTGTTACGAGCGAACCAAAGTATGGCACAACTCTGAAACTTTGCTTACTGATGCTATTGAAAAGTACCCTTATAGGGCTTTGCTGTCGTACAAGTGGAGGGGGAACCATTATTTGAGTATCGGTGAATTGGATAAAGCCATGGCGGACTATTCTGTGCTTACTAAGCTACATGCGGCCGATGACAAAGTAGAGGCAAACATTGAACGCATAAAAGTATTGAAGGAGTTGCCACCGGAACTCACAAATAGAAACCGGACGGCAAATGCCACGAGTAAGCCGGTGCCAAACGACGACTCTTACAAAGTTTCTATCGATAGCTTGTACGAAAGCCTTTCAGCCGGAGATACTTTATTGGCATTCCGGAAATATGTCGATGCTATCCGGCGCAATCCGGTAGGTGCCGAGAAAGATTTGGCAAAGAATAGTTTTGATTTGGTTCAGTCAAAAGGGTACAACAGAGCTATCCAGCAGTACAATATTCTCATGAAGATTAATAGTAGCAACCCTTTTTACTACTTCTTGCGTGGGTGCGCATATTTTGGTGTCAATAACATGCAGACCGCTATTGAGGACTGGGAGGTCGCTGTATCATTGAAGTCTGACGATGTAAAGCAGTCCGCTTCTTACAATTTGAGCGTCGCTTACGACTCTTTAAAGAAACCTGTTGAAGCTTACAAGTATCTGAAAATGGCAAAAGACCTGGGCTATAAAGTTGACCCGGCGTTTGAAGCAAAGCTGAAAAAGAAAGCAGAAGCGAAGCAATAGCCTTGAAAACAACGTACTAATGGAGCCGCTAAAGAACATGTACAACATTACGTTTGTCAAAGCGTTTACAGACATTGCGGAAAGTGTGTTTCCGGAGTTTGATGGGCAACAGTTTAGCGATTTTGTCTTTGACAGGGAATGGGATAAGCTCGAACTGAAACAGAGGGTGCGGCGATTATCCACAGCGTTAAATCAGCAAATGAACGGTGATTTTAGTAAAGACGTTGTCAGGGTGCGCAAGTTGGCGCAAACAGTACACAATAGCATAGGAAAAGACAACGTGTTTGAGTACATGTTTCTGCCTGATTACCTTGAGCAGTATGGAATAGAACATCCGAACGAAGCGCTTGATGTAATGGAGGTAATTACTAAACTATGTAGTTGTGAATTTGCTATCAGACCTTTCATAATAGCACATACTGAGTACACGCTCAATAAGATGCTGACCTGGACAAACGATGAACATCCATCTGTTAGAAGGTTGGCCAGTGAAGGGTGCAGGCCTCGTTTGCCTTGGGGGATGGCATTGGTAGCGTTTAAGCGGGAACCTGGTCCGGTGCTTCCCATTCTTGAAAAACTGAAGAGTGACAGCTCAGAGTTTGTTAGGAAAAGCGTCGCCAACAATCTGAATGACATCGCCAAAGACAACCCCGATTTGGTTTTAGATATTGCTAAACGATGGATAGGGAATAATGAACGTACAAACTGGATTGTAAAGCACGGATGCCGTTCATTGCTGAAGCGGGCAGATGCTCGTGCACTTGCACTCTTTGGTTTGTCGGCCTCTCCTGTTTGTTCCATCACAGACTTAAAGCTCTTGTCTGCCGGCATTGCTATTGGTGAAGCACTTAGCTTTTCCTTTTCACTTATCAACGATGACAAAGAATCAAAGAGGTTTAGAGTGGAGTATGTAATTACTTATGCTAAAGCAAATAATAAGCAAAGCAAAAAGGTGTTCAAAATTACCGAAAACTCCTATGCTCCCGGAGTTTCTGTTGCTTTCAAGCGCAAGCAGTCTTTTGCAGATATGACGACACGGCGGCATTACCCCGGAGAACATCGGTTGGCAATTGCAGTAAATGGTGTGGAGAAGGCATCGGCAACATTCCATGTAGTTGCCCGATAGTTGTAAAGTATAGTGCACTACTTGCCTCTGCCCTGAAAGATTACCATAAAGGTGTAGAGTATGATTTTCAAATCAAGAGCTAGAGAACAGTTCTCTATGTACAAAAGGTCGTATTTCATTCGCTCAATCATTTCATTCACGTTTTCGGCATAGCCAAACTGTACCATGCCCCATGAGGTGAGACCGGGCTTTACCTTATGCAAGTACTTGTAATGAGGTCTGCTGGCACTGATAATGTCGATATAGTGCTTTCGTTCCGGGCGTGGCCCTACAAGCGACATGTCGCCTTTCAGTATGTTTACAAATTGAGGGAGCTCGTCTATTCTCCATTTCCGCATAACACGCCCCCATCGGGTAATGCGCGGGTCCATCTTGCTTGAAAGGGCAGGACCTGATGCTTCAGCCTCGACATACATTGAACGAAACTTGTAAATATAAAAGGGCTTACCGAACAGACCGATTCGCTGCTGTTTATAGATGATGTTACCTTTTGATGAGAGCTTCACCATTATCGCGGTAAACAATAGAAACGGAGACAGTGCAACAAGCGAGCAGGCAGATATTGTAATGTCTATTGCGCGCTTGCATACCCGTTGCCAGTCCGGCATCAGGTCAGGGTGGATATGTATAAGCACCGCATCATACACATTGCTGGTCTTAACCGACCCAGAAAGGATGTCGTAGTAATCAGGTAGCACCTTTACTACCACAGGGCGGTAACACAGGCGAGTAAGGATGTTTTCCAGAAGGTGATGTTCCGATGAATCAACGGCTACTATTACCTCTTCAATGTCGTATTCATCTATAATCGACTCGAGCTGCGATATATGACCAAGCTGCGGAAGAAACTTACTCATTCCGTTGCTTGCTTCTTTACTCGAGTAGATAAAACCCTTAAAGATATTTCCGAGCACTTTCGGGTTTTCGCGAACCTCTTTGTAGATATCTATTGCTTGCTGGTTCCCTCCTATCAGCAATGTGCTGAATCCAACTCGTCCGGTAATTAAGTTGCGCTTCACACGGTAGAGAATTATCAATCGGAAAGTAAGTGTGAATAAGGTATGTATCAGCAAATACCTACTGATGGTATTCATGAAGTAGGAATAGTTTCCTGTGTCATTGCCAAAAACAACCAAAGACACTACAATACATCCAATGATACAGGAAATTAATGTTCGGTTTATTTCGTTCAGTCGTGACTTACGATATAAGTCAAAATAGGTGCCGGACAATAGATAGGTAAACAGCCAACCAAATGGAATTACTATCAGTACATTGATGTAGTCAACGGCATGTAAGCGTAAAAGCGTCTTTATATAGGGTGTTCCTGTAAGATAGTGCTGTCTGTAAATCCAAAAGCAAAACCAAGACAGCGCTGCAGTTGCGTAGTCTATCAGAACCAAATACCGGATGGCGTTCCGTTTCATCTTGCTCAACTGCATAGTTTGCTTAGAAGGTTACAAGTTTAATGTTGTCAATCAATAGCCGTCCATTTTCCTGTCCGGTTTCCAACATGGTTTTCAGGTACATATTATAGTCGTCTCCGTTGTAGCTGCCATTGCTAATGAACGCAGTTAGGTTTAGGTAAAACTTATGCCATTTATCGTTAGCAGGATTCACACCCGCCAGATATTGAGGTCCGGAAGAGTATAGGTTTTTTAGGTTTGAACCCATGCCCAATACAAATGGAATAGAACTTTTGTAAGTCAGCTCTATAAATGCAATGCCGTCGGGAATAGCAAATGCATTTGACGAACTGTCTATGGAAAAGTCATTGGCGGAGTTAAGGTAGACGGCTCCGGTACCCGTGCCTTCATAGCGGAGCGAGTCTGCAGTCACTACATATAGACTGGTCGTACCATCCCATTTAGAAAACTTGGTGCTCCCGGCTTCAAATTCTGAAATCACCTTGATTTTTACCGAATCATAATATCTTGTCTTTGGCAAAATAGTAATCGTTTCACCCGGATGCTCCTCTAGCGTTGAAATATGCGGCTTAAAAAAAGGATACACGCTGGGGCGTTCATTTCGCCCATTTACCATTATGGCGGGAGTAATCTGAAGCTCGCCGGTCCCGGATGTAATTATAGGAACCGTGGCAGGGAGGTCAAAAGCGCCAATAGGGTTATTGTTGTAATACACCCATATTGCTTGGATATCTTGCAATTGATTGCCTTCAAATTCGAATGAATCTACGTGGACATAAGTTGGAATTTCTTCTGCCGGATTAATAACATTACAACCACAGTAGCAGATGGATGCGACAGCTAACACCAATAATAATGTGCACTTTTTGTAGATGTATGACATATTCCCTTTTCCTGAAGTATTAACGTAATTTTTTGTTAAACATTGTGTTGCTCGTCATGCATACTCATCTTTTTCAAGATTTGGTGTGCAACATCCATAGCCTGATATCCATCATAAACCGACACACGCACCTGTTTATCATTAATAACAGCATCTGCAAATTCAGTTAATTCAGTCAGTATCGCATTGGCAGGTTGAATCTCCGGCAGTTGAACCGATATTGTTTTTCTATTGCCATCTCCTAGTTCTACAGGAAACTCCATGGCACTATTTTTGTCTTCACCATCTTTCATGGTGATTATCTCGGTTTTCTTCTCGAGAAAATCTATACCAATGTAGGCGTCTTGTCTGAACAATCGCATTTTTCGCATCTTTTTCAGCGAAATTCTGCTGGAGGTCAGGTTTGCAACACAACCGTTGTCAAATTCTATCCGGGCATTAGCTATGTCTGCTGTCTCACTTAAAACGGATACGCCACTTGCCGATATTCTTTTTACGGGCGATTTAACCAGGTGCAAAACAATGTCTATGTCATGAATCATCAGATCTAGTATGACGGATACATCTGTTCCTCTCGGGTTGAACTGAGCCAGGCGGTGCGCCTCAATAAACATAGGTTGGACCGTTTGCTCGCCCAACGCAAGAAACGCAGGGTTGTAACGCTCCACATGACCCACCTGGCACTTTACATTTGCTTCCTTTACCAAATTGATAAGGGCAAGCCCCTCCTCCAGTGTATTTGCCAGTGGTTTTTCAATAAACACATGTTTGCCGGACAGCAAGCTACGTTTCGCCAGTTCGTAGTGGGCAGAAGTTGTCGACACAATATCAACAGCATCAACCTCCTCAAGCAAAGCGCTAATGTCGGTAAAACGCGGGATTTGATATTGCGAAGCTACTGAGGCCGATTGTGCGTCGTCCGGATCATAAAAACCAATTAATTCTACGTTTTGTAGTTGTTGCCATTGTGCAATATGAATTTTGCCTAAATGTCCGGCTCCGAAAACACCAATCTTTAACATCGCTCTATTGAGAAAATTATTTTGTCGGGAGGAAAGTTTTGCGCAAGATAGTAATAATACCGCTATTGTTTATTCATCGCATATCGATAAGTAATGCTTTCCTTAATCAAACATTAATTGGTTGCTAACAATTAGTAAATGTGATTTATATAGTATTGCACTTGATTATTTAAATGTCTTTTTAGTTGAGCGGTAACAGAAGTAATGCCATCGATCAAATTGTGAATATATACACTAACTGTTGGTCAATATTTTGTGGCATAATTTTTGACGCAACGACGTATTGTGCCTTTGATTGCGCTCGTATTTAATTTACATCGTGGCCATTGGCGCGGTGTCGATTAATTTAATTATCGGTTTTATAGTTCGCGACGGCGATAACCATAGCTGCTATTTTGGTAGGTACATGCTTAGCAGTTTTAGTAAATAATATAAATTTTGACCAATGATGAATTTTCTGCTATTTTTTCCTAAATGTTTTTGCAATTTCGATAACTTATTTATCTTTACGCCGATTGGATGTAGTTTATTGTCTGAGTAACAGCATGATACTAGCTGTGCTATGTGACGACGTTAGCTATTAATGCTGACATTATTTGTTGTCAATAATTTAGTACAGGAGTATGCAGGGTGATGTTATTTAGCATATATTTGCAACTGAAAGCTGATAGAGAAGGATAGTTTTACCTTACTTATTTTAACGAACATTTTTAAATTAATAAATTTCACACATATGTATATAAAGAGATCCTTGTTATCTGCTGGAGTTCTATTTATTGCCATATCTTCAATTTCAACTAATTCTATCGCTCAAAGCAATCCGAACTATCATAAGTCTCGTACGCGTCCTGTCATTCCGTACAGGCATGTAACGTTGGCCGCTCCTCCGGGAATGGTTTATGTGCCGGGCGGATCCGTTACGATTAAGTATAGCCAGTCGTCGACGGACACGAACAGTAAGAAGCGGGTAAGTTTGAGTTCCTATTACATTGATAAGACGGAAGTAACGAACCAGCAGTACCGTATGTTTACGGAGTGGGTAATTGATTCTATTGCTGTTGTGAATTACCTGAAAGATGATAAATACTTTCTGGACCCGCCTCCTGGTGGTTATCCTGACGAAAATAATACTCAGACTGCATCATTGGTCGATACATCAACAGTCGCTGCGGACAGCTTGATGACGTCTTTAGGTGGCGAAGCTGATATTGCTGGCGGTGGCGACGACAAAACAGTTTGGGCTACAGATGCAAATGGTAATCTAGTACGCACAAAACCTGATCCGACACAATCGGGTTCTGCAAATCCGGGGGCATCAAGTGCAGTTACTGATGCCGATGGCAACTTGGTTAGAAGAAGGATTAACTGGGATAATGTACGTCACAAAGATATATTTGACACAGACGATGACGAGATAAAAGCGAAAATTGCTCCGATGTACGATCCTGTTACCGGAAAGATACGTGAAGAGTTGTACGTATATAACTTCACTTATTTAAAAGCGACAGGAACAAATAAGAATGTCAAGTACGGTGAAGTAGCGACAGAAGCTATCCATATATATCCCGATGAAAAAATCTGGTTCAAAGATTTAAGTAACTCTCAGGTAGACATCTTGGTTGAGAACTACTTTACGCAACCTCCATTTGACGATTATCCTGTTGTTGGTGTTACGTGGAAGCAAGCAAGAGCGTTTGCAGCTTGGAGAAGCCATACAAACTATGATTATGCTGACATCGCTGATTATCTGAAATATTATCATCTGCAGTATAGCCTTCCATCTGAGGCACAATGGGTTTATGCTGCCGGAAAAGACATTCAGGGCAAGAAGCAACCTACTTGGAATGCTGAACCGGAACCAGCTGAGACAACTCAGGAAGAACTGGACTCAATAGCAGCAGCTGCAGAAATGACACCTGAAACTATGTCCCCCGAAACCGATAGTGCTGCTTTGGCTACAGCCGAAGAACCTATGGCTACCGAAGGTGAAGATGTCGCAATGGAAGAGGACGAAGTTCCTATGACCAGAAAAGAAAGAAGAAGAAATAGAAAGAAGAATAAGAACAAAAACGAAGATGCAGAGGAAGATGTTGTTGAAGGTGGTACACCAGTTGCCAAAGCAGAGAAAGATAACAATCCTGGATACCCGGTAGACAAGGATCGTGATGGAAATTTGTTGGTTAACTTTAAGCAAGAAGAAGGTGATTATACCGAAGATGGAGCAAACTTTACTCTTCCGGTAATGTCATATGCGCCCAATGAGTATGGTGTTTATAATATGGTTGGTAATGTTGCAGAGTGGGTACTTGATGCATATAGTCCATCTGCATTTGCATTCGTTTCAGACGTAAACCCGGTATTGCTCTATGATGCGACCGATAAAGATGCGCCTGCTATGAGAAGGAAAGTGGTAAGAGGTGGTTCATTTGTTAGTAACGCAAAAGCATTAAGTCCTTTCACGCGTGACTTCGAACTTCAAGAGGCCGTTCACTGTTACATTGGATTCAGATGTGTGATGTCTGCACCGGAAATACTTTCTAAAACCGTTGCAACTCGTAGAAAAGAAACAGGACGTACTGCTCCTAAATCTGCCTCTAAGTCTAGCAGATATAAGAGTAGAAGAAGAAAATAAGCTAATTGCATAATTAAACTAGATATTAAATTAACTAATTAATCATTAACAGAGGAAACTAAAAAATTCTCTCACACACAAATCCAACTAATATGAGTAATCAAAATCAAAAAAAGAAAATTGGACTTAATTCGGTGATCTCCTTCGGTGCCAGTGTGGTAATCTTTGGTCTGATGTTCAAAATCCTTCACTGGAAAGGAGCTGAATTAATGATTGCAGCCGGTCTTACTACAGAGGCAATTTTGTTCTTTATTCTGGGTTTGGCGTCTCGTGAGTCCCCGGCAGAAAAGGCCGCTGACGGTGCAAATTTAAATGAACTACTTTCCTCCGCAGTAACTCCGAAAGTTGTTGATGGATTGACAAAAGGATTTCAGCAGTTTACACAAACAGTGCAGTCTGTTAACAGTATCGCAGGTTCTGCTGGTGCTACCACTAACTTTGTAAAAGAAATCGAGACTGCTACAGGTGATGTTAAGAAATTTCGTGACAACATGACTTCTGTATCTGGTGGATTTGATTCGTTCAACAAATCTTTGCAGGCAGTAAGCCAGATGTCTGGTATTTCTGTTACTATGATGAAAGAATTCCAAAATGCCGGACAAGGTATGAAGTCATTCTCTCAGAATATTACTGCAATGAATACAAATTTTGATCAGTTCAACAAAACTTTAAGTTCTATTAATCAGATGACCAGCGCATCTCAGAACATGATGAAAGAGTTTGAAGCTGCAACAAATGGTATTAAGGTTTACAATAAGAACTTGTCTGAATTGGCTCGTATCTATCAGTCTCAGGTTGAGGCATTTAGAAAAGCCTAGGTCTGTATTTTCAATACCAATAGTAGTATTGGAACTTGACAGATTTTGATATTATTTAATTTATTTGACCCATACTAGGGAATAACAAAAACATATTAACGCATGGCAGGTTTAAAAGAAACACCTCGGCAGAAAATGATGGGTATACTGTACCTTGTACTGTTAGGTCTGGCAGCTACTACGGTTACTGATCATGTTCTTGATGCCTTCAGAAACCTAACAGTTAGCCTGGAAACATCATCAAAGAACGTTAAAGCTACCGTTGACAATTCAATGTCAGCATTTGAAGCGACAAAATTGAAGAATGAGCCGGAACGTGCAAAACCAATTTGGGCAAAGGCTAAAAGAGTTAAAAGTGCAATTGCCAATCTTGATAAATATATCAATGATTTAAAAGAGGAGTTAGTAAAAGAGGGTGGTGGCAGAGATCCGGAAACAGGAGAAGTAGGCAGTAGAGAGAATATTGACATTTCTCCAAGGATAATGGTTCGTAAGGGAAAGGCAAAAGAACTGAAAAAGAAAATTGATGACACTCGTAATCTTATTCTTAAAGAGTTAGATGCGGTACAAGGTGGAAATATTAAACTCGCATTAAGTGCGCAGGATCCTCCGAAGCGTCGTGGTGGTGTTTCTACTACTTGGGAAGAGTCCAATTTTGGTGACGGTATTCCTCTTACAGCCGCGCTTACTGCATTGACTAAAGTTCAGGCAGATATGCGTAATACTGAAGCTGATGCCATTAAAAAGATACTGGGTGACGTTGATAAGGCGGTGATTAACCTAGACCGTTTCGAAGCGGTTGCGGTAGCTCCTACGTCTTATGTGTTGGTTGGTCAGCAATATGAAGCTAGTGTATTTTTGACTGCATCTGATTCAAAAGCAGATCCTGAAGTGACTGTTGGAGGCCAAAAGCTAAAGGTTGACCAGGGTAAGGGTTTATACAAAGTTACCACTTCTCGTGAAGGTGAGTTTAAGTGGTCTGGTACAATTAAAGTAAAGCAGGCCGATGGTACAATGAAGGAGTATAAGACGAAAGAACAGGTTTATACCGTTGCTCGTCCTTCGGCGGTTGTATCTCCTGATAAGATGAATGTATTTTATATTGGTGTTCCTAACCCGGTTTCAGTTTCTGCTCCTGGGTTCTCTAAAGATAAAATCAGAGTTAGTATTAGCGAAGGTGAAATTAAAGGTAGCGGTACAAATTATGAAGTAAATGTGAAAAAGACAGGTACTGTAAAAGTGACAGTTTCCGGCATTCAAGAGGGAGGAAAGACAACAGTATTGGGTGTGTCTGAGTTCCGTACAAAACGTATTCCTCCTCCGCGTGTTAAGTTTGGTGGTAAATCTGGTGGACGTCTTCCAACAGGTGCGATGAAAGCGCAAAATAGAATATTCGCTATTCTTGAGGATTTCGAATTCGATGCAAAGTTCACAATACAACACTTCACAATGTACATTTTTGTACCTAGAGGTGAACCAATGATATTTGAAGGTAATAGTAATAAGTTTACGCCTGAGATGAGTGCCGGAATGCAAAAGGTCACTTCAGGTGCACGGGTTACTTTCGATAACGTTTTTGCAACTGGTCCTGATGGCATGCGTCGCCAGCTTGACCCAATTACTTTCGCGGTACAGTAAATTTGAGTTAATCTGACAATATTTGAAATTTATGAAAAAGAACATTCTTTATATTTTGCTTGGCGTATTCTCTTTAGGGGCTAGCAACTTTGCGGTCGCACAAACAGAGGAAGAAGAAAACCCATTTGCAGATATCGTATCTATTGATACCGGTTTTAGAGATGATTTTGAGTTGGATACAAGCCGTCCGGTTGATGGTTTTTATAAGATTACTAACTTAAAGGGAGCTAAACCGTTTGCTTTCCCCAAGTCGAATAAGCATAATATTAAGTTCTATAAACGTATTTGGAGGGAGATTGACCTGACAGATTCTGTTAATAAGATTTTTGCTATGCCTGGTGAAACGCTTATGCAGCTTGTTATGGAGGCTATTAAGTATCACAAACTGATAGCTTACCGTGATGAAGGCTTCAAAAAGCAAGTGTCTTACAAAGAGATAATTCAGATATTCACTGATAGCGCTATTGTGCCCATTTTTGATTCTATAACTGGTGATCAGATTGGTTCGAAGACCGTATTTAACGACTTTAACGCAGACTCGGTGATTAAGTTTGAGTTTAAAGAAGATATCTATTTCGATAAGATAAGAGGAAAGGTTATTACACGAATTATCGGGCTATCTCCTGTTCGTAGGATTAAGTCTAGTGCTGGTGACTTCTTGGGAGAACAACACCCGTTTTGGTTGTATTACCCTCAATGTCGTAATTTGTTCGCTGCAAGAGAGGTTATTGACCCTCAGCGCGACATCTATAACGAAAGCTATGACGATATGTTTGTTCAACGTAGATTCAGATCTAGAATTGTAAAAGAGTCTAATCCTGCTGATTTGAGAATACGTGACAAATACCCTAATGACATAGAAAGGCAAAAGAAAGAGTCAGCACGTATTGAAAGGGAGATTCAGAGGTATAAGAATAATTTGTGGAAATACTAATATTTCATAACTTGCACCTATTCAAATCTATATTATTATGAGAAACAAAATTATGTTGCTTTTTTCAGTTGGTATATTGTCCTCGGCATGTTTGTCGGCGCAGGTACGTACTGATTTGAGCGTGAGAGAAAGAAACAATAGTGCATATTCTGTTGGTGAGCAAGGGTTTAATTCCCATAATTATAGTGTAGGAGTAGGACTAGGTACCACTAAAATGTATGGTGACTTATCCTATTCAAACCCTCAGCCCGCTTATATAGGCTATTTTGAAAAGAATATTTCATCTACAATTAGTTATGGATGGACCATATCGGTTGGTGATTTATCGACGAGAGATCCTTATACCCATCTTCGGAGTTTTAACCATTTTACATCTGTTGACCAACATATTACTGTCGAATTAGGTACTTTATTTAGTACATTTGACAAGAACTATTATGACAATCCGCTACTGCGTATTATCGGTGGTGTGTACGGTGGGGTTGGACTTGGTTTGATAAATAGCGATATCAAGAGGATAGCTACTCCGGGTGATTACCCTGGCCAGTTGCCAAGCCAAAGTTCAAGTGTTGTAAATAATTCAACTTCGTTGTACGTGCCTTTGAATGTAGGTTTCAATCTACATGTTCCTAAGTTTTGGATTTTTAAAGGTTGTGTATTTAACGCAAACTTCCAGTACTCAGCTGGCATGTCTGATTATATAGATGGTTACGATTTGCCTCTAGCAGCAAACACCAAGAACGATGTGTATACTGTCGCCTCTTTAGGGTTTAGGTTTTATATATTGCATCCCGCAGAATATTAATAAAGCTACCTAGGTTTTATATAGCATTAAAATGCCGCTCATTGAGCGGCATTTGTTTTTATCAGGTAATTTGTATTGTTTTTTTTCTTTTATAGCTGTTTCAATATTTCATGGCCCAGCTTATCTCGCTTGGTTTGCAGGTAGAACTCATTATGTGTGTTTGGTACTATTTCAATTGGAATATTTTCGACAATTTCCAACCCATACCCGAGCATGCCTGCTCTTTTTCTAGGGTTATTACTTATTAATCTCATTTTTGACACACCCAGATGTCTCAGGATTTGTGCGCCAACACCATAATCACGCTGATCATTTTTGAAGCCTAGTGCGAGGTTTGCCTCTACAGTATCTTTGCCTTCTTCCTGTAGTTTGTAGGCTTTTAGTTTGTTCATCAAGCCAATACCTCTTCCTTCCTGATTCATGTAAAGGACAACACCTTTTCCTTCGTTTTCTACCATTTTCATGGCAGCTTCTAATTGGTCGCCGCAATCACATCTCAATGAGTGTAGAATATCACCCGTAAAGCATGAGCTATGTACACGCACCATAACTGGTTCATCTGATTCCCATTGGCCTTTTACCAACGCTAAATGGTTTTCACCGGTGTTTGTTTGTTTAAATGCAACCAAATCAAATGTTCCGTACTTTGTCGGCATTTTTACCCTTACCTCTTCACGTATGAGTGTCTCTTTCATTAACCTGTAAGAGATAAGGTCTTTGATTGATATTATTTTTAAGTCGAACTTTTTGGCAATTTCAAACAGCTGTGGCATACGTGCCATGGTACCATCATCATTCATTATTTCTACAAGCACTCCTGCTGGCTCGAACCCTGCCAAGCGTGCCAGATCCACCGTTGCTTCGGTATGTCCTGTTCTTCTTAGTACGCCTTCGTTTTTTGCTCTTAATGGAAATATATGACCAGGTCTTCCCAGGTCTTCTGGAGATGTTGTTGGATCTATTAATGCTTGTACAGTCTTTGCTCTATCTTGTGCTGATATCCCTGTTGTGCATCCATTTCCGATTAGGTCTACAGATACCGTAAATGGCGTTTGGTGCAATACCGTATTATTTTCAACCATCAGGTTGAGTTTTAATTCGTCGCACCTTGCCTCTGTAAGTGGTGCACATATCAACCCACGTCCGTGTTTAGACATGAAATTGATTATTTCAGGAGTGACATTTCTGGCGGCTGTAATAAAATCACCTTCATTTTCACGGTCTTCATCGTCAACAACAATAAGGAGTTTCCCTTGTCTCAAGTCTTCCAGTGCTGCTTCTATGGTATCCAGCATATTTAGTATTCCCGTCGTACGGGTTCTTTTGGTTGAATAGCAAAGATACAACCTATTATTCAGTTCAAAACTGCTCTAAACCAACTTCAATTCCCTACTTTTACATTCAGTTTACATTACTTCATTGCCACGCATATCGATAAATTGGCTTTCTAATGTCTAATGTTAAATGACCATGAGTTAGTAACGTATGTTTTCTGATCTTTTTCGCAGATTTTTTGCTCTGAATTTTTTATCGTTTTGTTTTGTCTTAGGTCTCTTTGCTTGTGGTGGTAGAAATGATTTTACTCCCGGTAGAAATCGAATTTATTCTGATTTTGCTGCATCAATAAGTGGAAGGCTGGTTAAGTACGATTCCGGTGCGGTTGTAATAGGGATTGCAGATTCAACCTTGTCAAGTGCCTATTCTAAGCATCACAATTTCCCGTTTTGGATTTCTGAAGATGGTAGTTGTCGTCCATATTCTTTTTCACTCTTAGAGGAACTCGAGTCATTGCGGTGGGATGGGGCAGACTCAACGTTATATCAGGTTGATTCTATACGTATGGCGCTAATAAGGCTCGATACAACTGTTGAAAAGGATATTAAGGAGATTGTAAGGTTGGACACAACATTAACTAAGGCATACCTTACAGCAAGTCGATTTTTGTTATTAGGTAGGTTCAGTCCTCATTCACTTGACCGTAGTTGGTTTCATAGAAATGACACGGTTTGGGATGCCGTTAATAGTTTGGCATATGCTGATAGTTCCTACCCTGAGCTTAATTCATATCGTAGCACATTTCCTGCGTATAAATTGATGCTAGAAGAGTATAAGCGGAAGTCATTATTACAAAAGGATACATCTTACATCAATGCAGTTTTCAATGTAGGTAAACCGAATCAAATCGATAGTGTGTTTCGGTTGAGTACCCATTACATAATGCAATCGGCATTGCCACATCTTTCGATAATACACAATGATACGGTAACGGACCTGGAACAACTTATCACGGCATATCAATATTACTACGGACTTAGAGTAACTCGTAAGTTAGATGAAAGTACTATTAAAAGTCTATTGGTTCCGCCGACAGAAAGGTGTCGGAAATTGTTAATTAATTTGGAGCGAATACGTTGGATGCCCCGGAACATAGGCAACACGCATATTATTGTCGATATTCCGCTTACGGAGATGTTTTTGACCCGAACAGATACTAATGTAATGAACATGCGGGTTGTGGTAGGTAAGACAGCGAGGCAAACACCATCAATCTTTGCCGAGATAACCTACATTGTTGTTAACCCGACCTGGACGGTTCCTCCAACGATTCTCAAGAATGATGTTTTCCCTGGCGTTTTGAATGGTGGACAATCTTATTTGTCTAAGAAAGGGCTGAAAATATATGATAAGAAGGGGAATAGTGTTGACCCGAATACCATAACGCGCAAAAACTATAGGTTGTACACATACCGCCAGGCACCGGGGCATAGCAACTCATTAGGTTACATTAAATTCAATATGCCAAACAAATGGGATATTTATTTACATGATACGCCTCACAGAGATGATTTTGGCAACTATTATAGGGCGCTTAGTTCGGGTTGTGTGAGACTCCAGAAGCCTAAGGATTTAGCATTGTATGTGCTCTCTGATATGGAAGGAAGGGCGACGTACACTCCGGGTAGATTAGATAGCATTATTGATACGCACAAAACAAAATGGTTGCGGTTAGAAAACAAAATACCGGTTTACGTTGCTTATCTAACTGTTTTTCAAGATTCAACGGGAAAAGCTATACGGTATGCAAACGACATTTATAAAAGAGATGATAGGATAGAAGACGCATTCTTTGGACAAAAGATTGACACAAACTCAAATGGATTTATCGTTTATTAAATTGTCTGGATAAAAATTTGAAAAATTAATTGTTAATCAGTGGTTAAGTATAGAAAACTTAATTAACTTTGCTTGTATCAATTCAAAGTCAATAGAAATATAGTAGTTAATAAGAATTTCGTTTCAACAAGGGGTAAAAGGTTCTTCTTTTTTTAATCAAGAACCGAAATGAAAAGAAAAGAGCGTGGTAAAACACGCTCTTTTTATTTGTCTTATTCCCGCATCAGTTTTTCATTTGTCTTTTTTACGGTAGCTTGCAGAAGTATAACTTGCAGCATATATGTATGATTCTAATCGTGTACTTGCTTCTATGTTAAGCAAAGATCACTTTAGCAAATGGCTTGGTATCATTATTGATGAACATAAAGATGGGTATTGCAAGTTGCATTATCTAATTCGGGAGGAGATGCTGAATGGTTTCGGAATTGTTCATGGTGGTGTACTATTTGCTGCTGCCGACAGTGCTTTTGCATTTGCCTGTAATTCTTACGGCAGATTGAGTGTTGCACTGGACGTGACGATAAACTTTGTGAAGCCTGCGGAAGTGGGGGAAGTTGTTTATGCCGAAGCAACAGAAATTTACTGTGGCAATAAGACGGGGCTATACGATGTGAAATTGACTAATGAACGTGGCGATTTGCTCGCCGTGTTTAAAGGTACAGCTTACAGAACAAGCAAAGACGTCGCCGGCAACGGGTAAAATTTAAGATTTACCCTATGTATTTTTTAAGTATTTTTGAGTCACTTAAAGCAGGATTGTAGTGAAGAAATTAATCGGAGTTGTTTTATTGTTATTAGCAATAGGTGTAGGTACCGCTATTTACTTATGGAATAAGCCTCATGAAAAGGTAGAGGACAGAAAGGGCATTGAAACAGATGCTGTTGAATTGGTAGCAGCATTCAACGATGACGAATCAACCGCAAATGAACTTTACCTGAATAAAGCCATAGAAGTGTCCGGAACTGTTGGAGAAATTGACACGAATCAGGAGGGCGGAATTATGATAATATTAGATACTGGAGACCCTTTTGCCGGTGTGCAGTGTGCCATGAGGGAAAGTGGTGTGAATGTGACGCCAAAGCAATCTGTAACGGTAAAAGGCTTTTGTTCAGGCTTCGGAATTACAGGCGTTTCTTTGACCGATTGTATTTTAAAATGAGTTTCTAAAGAATTTTGCATATATGAAGAAAATGTTTTTTGTTTTGATGTCGGCTACAGCTCTTTTTGGCTGTTATAATGACAAAGCAGACCAACTCTATCCGGTTTCAACCACTACGCCCTGCGATACTGCCAACGTCTCTTATTCCGGGACTATCAAGCCTATTTTTGATGCCATGTGCAATACATCCGGGTGCCACGATGCTGCCGGTGTAGGCGGAGGGTATAACTTATCTACTCATGCAGGTACTATGATTGCGGTCACCAACGGCCGCCTCTCCGGCAGTATAAATCACCTTTCTGGCTACAATGCTATGCCAAAGGGGCTGCCTAAGTTATCTGAGTGTGAAATTAGTAAGATCGATGCATGGGCGAGACAAGGAGCTTTAGATAATTAATTCAACTTATTTCGATTTCTTAAAAATTTATTTATATGAAAAAGTCTTTTTTAGCTATTGGCATAATGCTGGCTTGCGTAACTACAATGTCAGCACAAAAGCTAATCACCAGAACAGCTCAGTTGTCATTTGATGCGACCGCAAAAGGGTCTCCGGAGAATATTACGGCTGTTAACAATGAGGTGGCTAATATTATTGATCTGGAATCAGGAAATCTGGTCTTTCAAGTGCTGATTAAAAGCTTCAAGTTCGAGAGAGCGCTGATGCAGGAACACTTCAATGAAAATTACATGGAGAGTGATAAGTACCCTAAGGCCGACTTCAGCGGGAAAATCATGAATATGGATGCTGTTGACTTCAAAAAGGATGGCAATTACAAATGCCAGGTTGAAGGGAAATTGACTATTCATGGTGTGACTAAGACTGTCAAGGTACTTGGTGCTATTGCTGTTAAGGGCGGTGATATCAAACTAACAGCAAAATTTACAGTTAGCATTAAGGACTATAACGTAGAAATTCCGGGTGTGGTGGCAGACAAGATTAGCAAAACTGCCTCAATTAGTCTTGAAAGCAACCCTGTTAAAAAATAAAATTATTTTAATTATAATAACATAATCTTTATGCGCAAAGTTCTACTGCTTTCCATACTTGCTGTCATTTCTGCAGTTTCTGCGATAGCGCAGACTGATAAGTTGATGGACATGCTTAATGATGAAAACGCTGCAAGCAAAAAGGAGCCCGTATCGGCTACTTTTAAGGCAACCAGAATAATCAATAGTAGTACCGTCGAGAATCTGGCTGCAGGTGTGTTGGATTTCAGAATATTACATCGATTCGGTAGAGTCAGTGACGGATTCGATAATTTTTTCGGAATTGACAATGCCACCACCCGGATAGGGTTAGATTATGGTATCACTAAGTGGTTGATGGTGGGCATTGCTCATAATACGCTACAAAAGACAAATGATGGTTTTTTGAAGGCTAAGTTACTGTCACAGAAAACTAATGGTGGTGCGCCCGTTACCCTAAGTTATTTTGGTGGTATGAGTATTACAGGTGGCGCAGCACCTCCCGTTCCTGCTGGTACTGAGTACTATTTTACAAACAGGTTGGCTTATGCGCATCAATTACTCATTGCCCGCAAGTTTAATAGCAAATTGTCACTTCAATTAATGCCCACAGTTGTTCATCAGAATTTGGTAGATAGTTCAGCATACTCAAACAATACTTTTGCTATGGGGGTTGGTGGGCGTATGAAGGTTAGTAAAAGAATTGCAGTTACATGCGAGTACTTTTATCGATTCAATAATCAGGATATGCTTTCATTTGGAGCAAAAACATACAACTCCTTATCGTTGGGAGTGGACATTGAAACAGGAGGGCATGTGTTCCAATTGTTCTTTACAAATTCTCTTGGTATGACGGAACGTAACTTTATTACTCAGAATGCTGACACCTGGGAAAAGGGACAATTGCATTTCGGTTTTAATATTTCAAGGGTGTTTACCATCGTGAAGCCGAAAGAATTCAGAGGCGACGGAACAAGTTGGTAGTGTTCGCTGCTTTTTATTGAATGCCGAATTCTGCTTGCCAGATTGCAACGGATATACTGCGCCATATCTGAAGACCTTCCGATACCGTTAGTGTTTTCCCATATAGTTTCTTCAGAAGAATATTTTCGCACTCCTTTTTTAGGATTGGCTGCGACTGGAGTTTTGTTTTTACCCAATCAGCATCTTTGTATAAGGCATTTAGCAGAGGAGTGTAGAATCCTATTTTGTCAGTCCGATTATATACACTGCTCGGAAGGTACTGTTTACAAGACTCTCTAAGAAGGAATTTACGAAGCCCATATTTAAGGAATGCTCCCGATTGTATAGTAGCTACGCATTCCGCTATTCTATGGTCCAGGAAGGGCATTCTGCCCTCTATACTGCTAGACATGCCATTACGGTCGTCATAGTGAACCAGATGGGGTATTTGAGCCCCGTATATGCTTTCCTTCCACACATCGTATGGATTGTTGTAGTTGTATAGGGTAATTAGATTGTTGTCTACACCTTCAAGAAGTTGCTCATTTAAGATCTCTCTTCTTTTAATTCTGGATTTTGTTCTTAAGTTAGTCTCTACCGATGGCATCAAAGACATCAAAAGGGTACGAAGCATGTACATTTTGCCCAGACTCATTTTAGAAAGATTTTTATAAAATGTTCCGAACTGCATCGAGCTGAATTGCTTCAACAGAATAGCCTGCGCGAGATTATTGTATCCGAAAAACACTTCATCAGCACCCTGTCCGTTCAGTATCACCTTGATGTGCGCATCTGCTGCCATTTTCATCAGGAACCCATGAGCCATAATAGAAGGGTCACCAAATGGTTCTTCCTGTATTCGTATGTATTTAGTTAGCTCTTCTTTTATTGAAAGCTCATCAAGGTTATTTTTATGAACGATGAAATTGCCTTTTTTATTCAAAAAAATAACATCGTCTACATATCGGGACTCATCAAACTTGCTCGCCGGTGCTTGAGCGGTAAAAATGTGTATTTCTTTGTCATAATATGTCGAAAGTATCCCCGCCACAACAGAAGAATCAACCCCGCCGGACAATGTGATGCCCACTGGTACATCGGCAAGTGTTTGAGATAACACACCCTCTACTATACAATCGTGAAGCTCTTTTTTTGCCTGCGCATCAAATTGACGTTTATCGCTCTCCTTGATATCAGGCAAAGTCCAGTAAGGGGTTGGTGTAAACGATGTTTCATTACCGCTCAACCAGGTATAATGCCCTTGTGGGAACTCTTTAATGTCACGAAAAAAAGTGTGCGCGCCAAGATGCCCGTAGTTGCCTACAGCAAGATATTCAACCACTGCGGTTGGGTCCGCAGTAAGGTTTTCATTTTCGCGAATGAGCGGCTTTACCTCGCTGGCAAGCTGCCAGCTATTATCGATATGGCGGATATAAATTGGCTTTTGCCCATAACGGTCACGACTAATAAACGCACGTTTGCTTTCATTGTCCCAAATTATTATCGCCCACATGCCCACCATTTCAGCGAGCATTTTATGTTGCATCAACCGAAATAGTTCAATTATTGTTTCCGTATCAGAGTGCCCACGGAAATTATGACCGGATAGGTACCGTTTTCTTAACTCAAGATGGTTATATATCTCGCCGTTAAAGACAATGGTGTACCTCCCGCAGGAGGAAGTCATAGGTTGATGCCCGGATTCAGACAAATCTAATATCGACAGTCTTCGATGTAGTAACGTAACATATTCGTTAGAGAAGATACCACTATCATCCGGCCCACGATGGAGTAATAGAGTTTTCGCCTTTTCTGCAAAGGCCCTACCCATTTCTTTATTGCCACCAATATATCCGGCTATACCGCACATTTTCTATTAGTATTTTTGTAAAAAAATCTTACCATCAAACATACACGAATATGCTGTAAAAGTTCAATTAAATCCTCGTGAACATATGTAAATAGTAATCGGGCTTGGGTCTACGGTCAAAACATTCTGACATCTGATTAGAATGGTTCGGGCAACAAACGACTTTACTCTACAGTTACAGATTTTGCAAGGTTTCTCGGTTGATCAACGTTGCAGCCACGCATTATTGCAATATGATAAGCAAGTAACTGAAGCGGTACTATTGTTATCAGCGGCGATAATATTTCTTCTGTCTCTGGTACTTCAATAATGTGATCGGCTAATGCACGAATTTGGGTGTCGCCTTTATGGACTACTGCAATTATTTTCCCCTTTCGTGCTTTTACTTCTTGTACATTGGACACTATTTTTTCATAGGCACTTTGGTTAGTAGCCAGGAAAACAACAGGCATGTTTTCGTCAATCAGTGCAATAGGACCATGCTTCATTTCTGCGGCAGGGTAGCCTTCGGCATGTATATAAGATATTTCTTTGAGCTTTAATGCTCCTTCAAGTGCCACTGGAAAATTATAGCCCCTTCCCAGATACAGGAAGTTCGAAGCGTCCTTGTATATGGCAGCTATTTCCTTTATTTGTGCATCCAGTAGTAAAGTCTCTTCTATTTTCTTTGGAATGTTTTCCAGTTCGTACAGAATTGTACGCAGTCTTGATGTGGGTAAAGTTCCCTTCACCTGCGCGAGCTGCAATGCAATAAGTGTTATCAGAGATACCTGTGTAGAGAAGGCTTTTGTCGATGCTACGCCAATTTCAGGTCCGGCATGTGTGTAAGAACCCGCGTTTGACGCACGTGCAATAGAAGAACCAATGACGTTGCACAACCCATATATAAGTGCCTGACGTTCTTTCGCAATTTCAATTGCAGCTAGTGTGTCAGCAGTTTCACCGGATTGCGATATGGCAATAACAACGTCGTTTTCATTTATAATCGGGTTGCGATACCGGAACTCAGATGCATATTCTACCTCTACTGGTACACGTGCCAGATCCTCTATCAGATATTCTCCTATCAGCCCCGAGTGCCACGAAGTTCCGCAGGCGGTTATAATGAAACGCTCAGCGTTGTCAATTCGTTTGATGTACTCGTTAATTCCTCCAAGTTTGATCCAACCTTGACGGGCATTCATTCTTCCCCTGAGTGAGTCTTCTATAGCTTTGGGTTGTTCGTATATCTCTTTGAGCATGAAATGCTCGAAACCACCTTTCTCGATAGTTTCCAATGAAAACTCTAGCTCCTTAATTTCAGGCGACTTTTCTATGTTGCCAAGGGTGCGTATGTTGTACTGTCCATCCCTGTTTATTACTGCATATTCTTGCTCATCAAGATATACAACGTTTTTAGTGTACTCTATAATTGGCGAAGCATCTGATGCGACAAAAAATTCGTCTTCGCCTATTCCTATTACCAGAGGACTGCCTTTTCGTGCCGCAATTAGCTGGTCTGGGTTATTCCGGTTAAGAACGACAATGGCATAAGCCCCTACAACTTCGTTCAAAGCAATCCTCACAGCGTTGTCAAGTGACGTTTTTTCCGTCTTTTGTACTTCCTCAATTAGGTTTACTAATACTTCGGTATCCGTGTCAGAATGAAATACATAGCCCCTTTTTTGTAGCATTTCCTTTAAGGGAGCATAGTTTTCAATGATGCCATTGTGAATAATGGCCAATTCTCCGGATTGTGATAAATGCGGGTGTGCGTTTACGTCATTTGGCTCTCCGTGAGTAGCCCAACGCGTATGACCAATGCCAATGTTGGCTGTTGTGCTTCCCGGGGCGATTATGCCTTCCAGGTCTGCAACTTTGCCGGCTTTCTTGAAAACAGTCATCCCTCCGTTCAACAACGCAATTCCTGCGCTGTCATATCCCCTGTACTCCAGCCTTTTAAGTCCTTTAATAATTATTGGAAATGCCTCTTTGTTTCCTATATATCCTACAATTCCACACATTGAACGAATCTTTTAAGTGTCTACTTTTTCAGGGATGAATATACAACAAATAATTTTGCCCTGTACGTAGGATCTGGATGATTGCCTCCGCCTAAAACAGTGCGAAAGGCCCCGACAAAATCTTGTGTTCCATTAACTCTCAGGTGAATAGTATCATTTTTTGAAGTAATTGACGACATAACTTCCCTTGGCAGGCGCATGATGTAACTTTCTACAGCAACACCATCTCTGGTAATATCATGGAGCCGGCAGTCCATTATATCGAATGCACTCGAGCTCGTGATAGGGTATCTGTCCTCCACTTGGTAGGAAGATCCTGCAAGCGTGCCCTCTGGGTATTTCCCATTACTGATTCGAAGTGGATACATTCGCGTTATAGGTGCAAATCTGTCATCTTTGTGATTTGGTAAAACTGTCAGTTGTAGTTCTGCTTTAACAATTAACCCTTCAGGTAGGCTTGTAATACCGGGAATCAGGATATCCAGCCCGGGGCCCGGTTGGTTTTGCAAAGCTATTACGCTGTCATTTTCTGCAGCTGAGTTCAACAGTTTATTTAAAGGAGAGTGTCCGTAAGATTTGGTGACAGATCCGAAAAAACCGCAATCCGCACCATCGAAAAAATATCGCTCAGATAGCGCGGTGTCGGGTGTAGTGCCGTTTGGATGATAATATACAAGTATACCCGCTCCGGAATAGTCATCCGTGCCATCGAGGCGGAAAAACGGGTAGGCAGTCGTAGTCGTTCTGCTGTCCGACACCCGAACGCTAACACCTTTAAAGATGCTCTTAAAAGCAGAATTGGCATCGCTGGAACCACTGGCCGATGTTAGAGCCGGCATCAGGCGCTTTTTCAGCGTTTCCAAATTCAATTTAAGCCGTAAACCGGGGTGATAGTTCACGTTGTTGACTGTTTGCGAGTCCTTAAGGTGGTACAGGTTTATTGTTGTTGGCTCGCTGAGCGGTGCTCCTATGTCTATGCTTCTGGTCGTATATGAGTAATATATTGAGTTAGATGCAATGCTCTCGTCTAAAAAGAACGCCTGATAGGATTGAGTGGCATTTTGGTCTGATGTATCTCCGTAAGTGAAACCACTGTAAGGCAATATTAGTACTGCCGAGTCTAACGTCATGTCGTTATAAACATCGGCGTTAGCCACTACCGGCAATACTTCAAAGTGCGTTGCTCCGGTCATTGTGCCGAAATATGGATCTGACAGTGAACCTACCCCCTGATAAAGAGACAGTCCGCTAACATAATAGCTCGTTATCGCAGTGTCATCGTAATAGGTATGCGTAATAACGGGCAGCGTAGTGTCAAAAACACCCAACACGTTGTCTGTCGGCGAAACGTCTGAATTTATTAGAGTATTTTCCTTGCAACCGGTCACTACTACGGCTATGAAGATAGCCGTGACGAACGGCAGACTAAGTCTATGCATCAAATGGAACAATTTTAAAGAGGCTAAATTGGTAAATTTTAATCTAAGACTCTGTTAAGCTTTTATATAGTTCCAATAGCGGCGTTACATCTTCCTGCCAATCCTGATCAAACTTTACGATTTTTTTATATCTGCTCGGCTTCAGTTCGTTGGTCACAGTTTTGTTCATCTTTTCTGTACCATAAACCACTACATCAGCATTTTTACCGGCACCTATCGTAAGCGCCTCGTTAGAACCGTCTCTGTATGGATCAAGGTCTTTCTCCTTAATGTCACTGCTGATAGTTGCTTTTTTCATGAAGTTAGGGCTCAATTTTTCATCAAATTGATCACCCTGAGCCGTATAGATAACTTTAGAATATCCGAAAACAGGCTCTTTTTTGTAGGTTGTTTTCAGGTACAGTGGTATCAATGAGGTCATCCAGCCATGGCAATGGATAACATGGGGAGGCCATCCGAATTTTTTGACGGTTTCCAACGCGCTTTTGCAGAAGAATATCATGCGTTCGCCATTGTCGTCAAAAAATTTGTCCTGATCATCTCTGAATACCGCCTTACGCTTGAAATAATCTTCATTATCCATGAAGTATACCTGCAGCCTTGCATTGGGTAACGACGCCACTTTGATGATCAAAGGGTAATCGTCTTTATCTACGATAATATTGATTCCTGATAACCGTACTACTTCATGCAAACGGTGTCGCCTTTCGTTAATTACACCGAATCGAGGCATAATGATTCGGATTTCAAGACCTTCATCAAACGTTTTGATAGCCAACTTGTTAAGTATCTGAGCAAAGTCGGTAAACTCAGTATATGGGGACAACTCGTTGGCAATAATTAGTATTCTTTTCTTTGTGTCTGCAGACATGCTAAGAAATTGATTATTGAGGATAAAATAAAATAAACAGTCTGCAAAATTACGAAAATATACAATTCCAACCGTACTTTGCGCTCTTGTAACCCAAAATAGTTCTATGGTTATCTTCAAAAAGGTCGTCGATATTCAGGCATTTTTAAGTAAAAAAAGAGCAGAAAATGTAGCGATTGGTTATGTCCCGACAATGGGTGCATTGCATGATGGGCACATCTCTCTCGTTCAAAAAAGCAAAGCTGATGGCTTACTTTCTGTTTGCAGTATTTTCCTGAATCCTACGCAGTTTGATGACAAATCTGACCTCGTAAAATATCCGGTTTCTACCGAAAGTGACATAGAACTTTTGTTATCTGCAGGGTGCGATGTCCTGTTGCTGCCTCCTGTTGACGAGGTTTATCCAGGTGGTGAAGCTAACTTTCCTGTATATCAGTTTGGTCATCTGGAGAATGTACTGGAAGGGGCGTCCCGACCCGGGCATTTCGGCGGAGTAGGACAGGTAGTTGCCAGATTGCTCAACATTGTTAGGCCTGATACTATCTATTTAGGAAGAAAAGACTATCAGCAATGCCTGATCATCAGGCGACTTAAAGAATTGATTGGTATGCCTGAAATAGACGTCGTTATTTGTCCTACCCTTAGAGAGGAAGATGGGTTGGCGATGAGCTCTCGAAATCGTAGGTTGTCGGAGTCGCAGCGCTCAGTAGCAGGCACTATTTACCAATGCCTGGTGTCAATACAGGCTAAGTGTGGAACAACTGGTTTTAGCATTGTGAAAAAAGAATGTGAGGATATTTTGAATTCAAAGGGTTTTACTCCCGAATATGTGGCACTCGCCAATGCAGATTCACTCGAGTTGCTAGACGATTATAGTGCAGATGTCCCGATGGTGGCGCTTATCGCAGCCAATAATGGCAAAATACGTTTGATAGACAATATAATGCTTCAATAGCAGTTGCCGCTATCTCCTTAACTTTGTGTATATCGCTCTATTGACAACATCGTCGCATTTAGCGACAAAAAACTTTTCGTTTGCTGAAAGATAATCATGGGAGGACAATTAATTACCTGCGTCTGGCAGTAACAGATCGGTGCAATCTTCGTTGTTTCTACTGTATGCCGGAGGATGGTATCGATTGGTTGTCCAGAAAAGACCTGATGTCTTATGAAGAGATGTTGCGGATAAGTGCATTGCTGGTAGATAACGGTGTGAATAAAATTCGAATTACCGGAGGGGAACCATTTGTCAGGAAAGAAGTTATGTCCTTTATTGAAGACCTCTCTCAGTTGAATGGGCTAAACCAACTGTCTCTGACAACTAATGGTGTGCTTACCGGAGGGTATATCAAACGTCTTTGGGATTGTGGGGTTCGGTCGGTCAACCTGAGTATTGATACGCTGGACCGGAATAGGTTTTTTGCCATAACCCGGAGAGATGAATTGCCGGTTGTGCTTCGAACCATGCACCAGTTGTTGGAATCTGGTTTTGCTGTTCGACTGAACGCGGTAGTGATGGACGGAAAGAATACAGATGATATTCTTCCCCTGGTCAGACTTACCAAAGATTTGCCATTGGCAGTTAGATTTATAGAGGAAATGCCATTTAACGGCAGCGGTATTGAACAGTCTGTACCGGAATGGAACTACATTAAAATCTTAGACACTGTTAAGCAAGATTTTCCGGATATTCAAAAAATGCAGGACCCGCCATTCTCTACTTCATACAACTATCAAATTCCCGGTCACCAGGGTACAGTGGGTGTTATTGCTGCTTACACCCGCTCTTTTTGTGGCTCATGCAATCGGATTCGTATTACTCCTCAGGGGATGCTCAAAACTTGCCTGTACGACAATGGCGTGCTTAATGTCAGAGATCTCTTGCGCGCAGGTAGCACCGATGGGGAAATTATGTCAGCATTTTCTAACGCCATTAATAATCGGGTGAAAGACGGGCATGAAGCAGAAAGAAGTTCGGTACACGAGTCAATGGCTGCGATAGGCGGTTGATTTTTATTTGTGTAATCAATTTGTTATGTGTTTGTTTGATCTTGTGTATTTGATGTTCACTATCTTTGTTCCTCTGGTTTATTAGAGCTTTAAAAATTGATTGTCAATTGTTTATGTCCTTTTTTGTGCCTGTTCGGATTTTGGCAAAAGAGCTGCTTTCAAATCTAATTTTAATAGAAAATAAAAATGTAATATTAATTTTTCAATAAAAAATCCAAAAAATTTTATGTTTTTTCTTCTAAAACACTAAATTTGTGTAAAATCTAATATTATGTCGAATTTACGTTTTCAAGCTTTACAGGCGCTAGCCGCGGGCGAGGATAAAAAAGTCGCAGGCTATACAGAAAAGAAAATTACCACCATGTTCGGTAGTAATGTCTTCAACGAGCAAACAATGCGTGGCTATCTGAGCGATGAGGCATTTAAAAGCCTTGTAAATTCAGCAAAAACCGGCACAAGGGTAGATAGGAAAATGGCAGGGCAAGTCGCGGCAGGTATGAAGGCGTGGGCAGAGGAACAAGGTGTAACGCACTTTACCCACTGGTTCCAACCGCTGACAGGTACAACTGCAGAAAAACATGATTCATTTTTTACACTAAAGGGCGACGGAACGCCCGTAGAGTTGTTTGATGGCAATGCATTGATACAGCAGGAGCCCGATGCTTCCAGCTTTCCGAATGGCGGTATCCGTGCTACTTTTGAAGCGCGTGGCTACACAGCATGGGACCCTTCATCGCCTGCATTTATTATGGAGGCTGGTTCCGGCAAAACATTGTGCATCCCTACAATATTTATAGCATATAACGGTGAGTCGCTCGACTACAAAGCGCCCTTACTAAAATCAATAGCAGCGCTTGACAAAGCGGCAGTAAGTGTCTGTCACTATTTCGATAAGAATGTAAATAAGGTAACGGCTACTTTGGGTTGGGAGCAGGAATATTTCGTAATAGACGAAACGATTGCTAATGCCCGGCCAGACTTAGTAATGTGCGGTCGTACGTTGTTGGGACATAGCCCGGCAAAGGGGCAGCAGCTCGATGATCACTATTTCGGCTCTATACCCGAGCGCGTCTTTGCTTTTATGCAGGACTTTGAGCAGGAAGCGTACAAGTTAGGTATCCCGTTACGTACTCGTCACAATGAGGTTGCACCTTGCCAGTTCGAGTGTGCCCCGATTTTCGAAGAGGTGAATATTGCAGTTGATCACAACACA
Source organism: Bacteroidia bacterium (assembly GCA_030426665.1). Classification (GTDB taxonomy): domain Bacteria; phylum Bacteroidota; class Bacteroidia; order Chitinophagales; family Chitinophagaceae; genus Nemorincola. The sequence continues at coordinate 206,483 of JAUHYD010000006.1, forward strand.
CTGCTTATGGATGTGATGACCAAGGTTGCGAAGCGCCACAAGTTGAAGGCATTGCTGCACGAGAAGCCATTTGCAGGTGTCAATGGTTCCGGAAAACACAACAACTGGAGTCTGGCTACCGATACAGGAGTAAACCTGTTGTCGCCCGGCAAAACACCTCGTACCAACCTCATGTTCCTGACGTTCTTTGTAAATGCCATTAAAGCGGTACATGATTATGATGATCTGATACGCGCATCAATGGCATCTGCAAGCAATGACCACCGCCTTGGTGCCAACGAGGCGCCACCGGCTATCATTTCCGTGTACATCGGCAAATACCTGACAGATGTACTTAACGAGGTAGAAACCAGAGTAAAAGAAAAGTTTAGCGAGCAGGATGAGGTAATACTTAAATTGGATATCCATAAGCAGATACCCGAATTGTTGATGGACAATACCGATAGAAACCGTACAAGTCCTTTTGCTTTTACCGGCAACAAATTCGAATTCCGGGCAGTGGGCTCTACAGCAAACTGTGGTGGTCCTATGATGGTGTTGAATACCATTATGACGGAAACGCTCAAGAAGTTCAAAGCTGATGTAGATGCCTTGATTGAGAAAGGAGAGAAGAAAGAAATAGCTATTTTGCAAGTGTTACGCTCCAGCATTACCCAGTCAAACAAAATAAGGTTTGAGGGCGATAACTATAGCGAAGAGTGGGCGGCTGAAGCGAAGAAAAGAGGACTGAATAACTTCAAAACTACGCCGGAAGCTCTGTCAGCTTACGTTACAGAGAAAGCAAAAGAGTTGTTTATCAACAACGATATATTTACAGAGCGTGAGTTGGAAGCGCGCCACGAAATAATGCTTGAAGATTACGTGAAGAAGGTACAGATAGAGGCACGTATCATTGGCTACATATCTGCAAACCATGTTTTGCCTGCGGCTATTAACTACCAGAATACTTTGATGGAAAACATCAAAGGCCTTAAGGAGATAGGAATGGCAGAAGCAACCTATAAGGCGCAGTTCAATCTTGTTTCTGTAATTAGTGGTCATATTCAGAACATCAACGATGCCGTAGAAGCTATGATAGATGCCCGCAAAAAGGCAAATGCCGAAAACGATATGCAGAAGCGGGCTACCATGTATTGCAACGATGTCAAGACATGTTTCGACACTATCCGCTACCATGCCGATAAGCTGGAGTTGGTGGTAGATGATAAGCTATGGCCACTTCCTAAATACAGAGAGTTGTTGTTCATCAGATAGTCAGTAAGTTCGTTTTTATATAGCAATGCCGTACTTCACAAGGGTGCGGCATTGTTGTGTATGTGTCAGTTTTGTTTTAGTCAGTTTTTACAAAGGAAATTCTTTGTTGTATGCTTCCATTCATAGAAAAGACACTTACACAATACATCCCCATGGGAGCATCTAGTATTACCGATATAGGCTCATTCGTGGTTGCTGTTTGTTGCAGTAGCGCTCGCCCTGTTATATCTGTAATTATCATAGTTACTTGTTCATTTATGCCCGACGATACCAACGCATTAAAATTCCCTATGTTGGGATTAGGGTAAAGTTGCATTTGGTATTTTAATTCTACTTTGGGAGCACTGGGAGTTGACACTACTTTAGCTATTTTTCTTATCTTTCTGCCACTAAAACTACATACCAGCATATTACCTCCTGCATCTAACGTAACGCCGGCTGGAGTTGACAATCGTGCAGCAGTAGCGGCCCCCCCATCGCCGTCAGACCCGCTTAATCCGTTTCCCGCTATTGCAGTAATAATCCCTGTAGTGTTGATTTTGCGAACACAATCATTAAATGTAGCTCCAATATATAAATTTCCGTAACTGTCAATGGTAATACCAATCGGTCTATCAAATTGTGCTGCTATAGCAGCACCGCCATCGCCACTATATCCGACCGTTCCCGTCCCCGCTACCGTAGTGATGAAACCAACAGGATTAATTTTGCGAATACGTGGATTAATGTATTCAACAACAAAAACGTTACCCACTCCATCTATTGTTACACCAGATGGCGCATATAAATTAGCATCAGTAGCAGGGATATTTTCGCCATTATATAAAGTAGCCCCTGTGCCTGCAATAGTTGTTATTATGCCCGATAAGTTTACCTTCCTAATTCTATTATTACCTTTGTCAGCAATATACAGAATCCCACCCCCATCAATAGCTATTCCGCTTGGTCCTTTTAATTCTGCTAATGTGGCCAAGCTCCCATCGCCGCTATAGCCCATAGTGCCTGTGCCTGCTACTGTGGAGATGATGCCCGTTGTATTTATTTTGCGAACTGTAGACTGGTCTCCAATATAGATATTACTAGAGGCATCTATTGTAATACAATATGGGAACTGTAACTCTGCTACAGTAGCAGGTCCTCCGTCACCACTGTACCCGGCGGTTCCGGTACCGGCAAACGTGGTAATGGTCCCATCCGGGGTTACTTTTCGTACCCTATGGGCATCGCGCTCGCAGATATACATATTTCCGACGGCATCTACCGCTACCCCGGTAGGTGTCTCCAATACACAGTCGGTGGCTGGCCCACCATTGCCAGGGTCAGCAGTACCGCCACCTGCGATAGTAGTAATAATCTGTGCCTGCGCTGCACTATGCCATAAGAAGAAAGTGGTAAGGAGTATCAGTAGTTGCTTCATAAGGTGGTTTTTCGGTCACAAGATAGCTTCAATATTATAGACGAATCATCGCTAGTTATTCTTGGGTATTACTAAGCCACTTCTGAGTGCATTTTGTGTTGTAGGAGATTGTCTGCTCACAATATGTTTCACTTTTCTCATCCAAACAACTTTTCCTATATTTAGACTTAGAGCTGAACGTTATGATACGGGTATTTTCAGGTTGGTCAGTTTTGCTGGTATGTGCGTTTATTCAGATACTGGGAATGTCTTCATGCGCCGGAACACGCAAAACATTTTTTAGCCCCGAGACTGGGTTTCATACAATTGGCAATCCCGACATTTTATGGCATAAAGTTGTTTATCGAGAAATGAACCTATTGCATAAGCAAAACCAGCCTTTGCAGTCGATTGCCGACTCGGTTGGTATTAAGAGCAATTTCAACTCTTTCTTGTACGATGTTTTGAAGGAGGGTATTGTTGATATATATATCAGTACAGATAGCACTGGTAGACAGGCCGATAGTCGGTTACTGAGTAACTATAAAAATGGTCGGGATATCGAAAAGTATGTAATGGTGGAGGAATGGTTTTTTGTCAGAGATTCCGGTAAGGTGTACGTGAGAATTATTGGTATTGGACCTCGTATTCCTGGCGATAAATTACTTAATTCAGAGGCAGTATCACAGGCCGCTGACGGAACTTATGACAAATGCGACGATGCTTCCGTTGCTCCATCATTTTATATCAAATACAGTCAGTTAGCACCATATCTCAAGAGCCATTTTTTAAGGCGTGACGATAAGAAATTCTCTTGTCACGATTTTTTTGAGGAAAGGAGCTTTTCGAGTAGGATAGTATGTATTAGAATGCCATCAGATACAACCGCCGATATTCAGGTGCCGCTCAGCATGTCCGATTTCTGGGTCTATTAAGCTTTAAATACAATGATCGTTGGTCGTGTTATAGTTACTTCTTTGGACCCTTTATACGAATAGCGAAACCAAAAAAGTTCTTCATGCGATAGTACGTATCATTCTTGCTGTCATAGTACCATTTATGGAGCTTTTTCTTTGGCTTGTCTACATGTATTAATCTCATGCTGCCCCAAAAAGTTTGTTTAATCAGGATATATTGAGGTGCAGCTTGCGATTGAACTAATGAAAAAATCAGAAATGAAATAATTAATACTACCTTTTTCATATGAGTAACTTTTTACTAAAGGTAGTAAATTCATATTGACTTCAAGTTTGTACTCGCAATGCGTTCTTAGGGAGTCGAGTATGTATCTTACACCCATAATCGTTAAAGTGCAAAGAAAAAGGGCAGGTTATTGAACCTGCCCTGAAATTCCAATAAAATAAGTATCACGACCTTGTGCGTATCGGATATCAAATGCCTTAGCTCTATATACACGACACTATGTGTTTTGCGAATCCCCCATCATAAGGGAAGTGCCAATTTTGAATTTGAGTATAATTATACGGTGTGCCGCCATCAACTCCAGAAATGACGTGAAGTGTATATATATCACGCGAGTCATCACTATTCACTTTGTTTGCGACTATTCCCGGCGCATTATGCTCACTGGAGCTGGCAATCATGTGCCTGTATGGTTCGTCGCAGTCAGGTTCATTCATCAGGTGTTCCGTTATTGTGTACCATGATGATACAGGCACGCTTGAGTTACCAAATGCCACAGGGTCAATATCTATGCGAATAACTCGTAGTATTAGTGGCTCTGCAGAAGTAAAAGGGCCACTAGTCGGGTCCTCCATAGCTGACCAGAACATCATATAGTAGCTGTGGCATTTGCCAGGTACAGGAAATATTGGTATTTCTGAAATTGCATTTTTAGCATTGGTATATACTTTTGCATCGGGGTCATATGTGCAGGGTGTTGGTGTTGTTATCAGGTGTTCAAATGAAAATATTTGGCTGCCTGTTGTGTTGGCTGCGTATATGCCGTTTGCATTGACAGAAAACAACAAATTTCCAGCCCGGTCATAAACGCTGTTTTTATAGAATAATGTCGTTATGGATAAGGTGCTATACGGGTCATCTTGCTCCGGAATACCAGTAAACGAAACCGAAGACGGTGTAACGGCACATGTCATCCGGTTATTATTGCTACAGCCGGCATTTCCGAAAATAGACAGGTAGTTGACTTGTGCATAGAGGTATGCATTTGCAAATGGGCAGAATAGTACAAAGCAAAGTACTGCTAATTTTTTTTGAAATGATTTTTTGGGTACATATTTTTTTGGTTTAGGTGAATAATAAAATTTTATCGAAACAGGTTAATTTTTTGACTTTTTGTATGTTTATCGGTAATGGTGGTGACTATATAAATCCCCGAAGGAGCATCTAACGTTACAGGTATCCGCTCATTAGTACTTGCACTTTGGTACAGTAGTGCTCGCCCTGTAATATCGGTGATAACAATTCGCAAATCTTCCTTGTGAACCGTAGTTACATGTATATTAAATTGTCCGTTATTGGGGTTTGGGTATAATAGCATGCCATTATTGGCTGATGATTTACGAATTGGATTTACGGCTACAATACCCGATACTTTTCTTACCTTTCTGTTTCCGAAATCACAAATATACAAGTCGCCGCCGGGGTTTATCGCCAACCCGACAGGAGATGCCAGCCGTGCAGCAGTAGCTGAGCCTCCGTCGCCATCAGAGCCACCTACCCCCGTGCCGGCGATGGTAGCGATAGTGCCGGACGTATTTATCTTTCGCACGCAATCGTTATATGTTGCGCCTATGTATATATTGCCATAGCTATCAAGGGCTATTCCTATCGGTCTGTCAAATTCTGCCGCGGTAGCGGGACCTCCGTCTCCACTATAGCCTGTAGTGCCGGTACCGGCTACTGTGGAAATAATTCCGGCAGGGTTAATTTTACGGACACGCTGACCCTGGGATTCAACAATAAATATGTTACCAACATCATCGACGGCTACTCCAGAAGGCGTGTATAGGTTGGCATCTGTTGCGGGGATGCCGTCACCATTATACCAGGCATCACCTGTTCCGGCAATAGTGGTAATAATACCTGACGCATTTACTTTTCTGATTCTCCTATTGTCAATGTCAGCAATGTATAGATTGCCCGATACATCAACGGCAATACCGCTTGGTCCCTTTAGTTCTGCCGCAGTGGCAAGTCCTCCATCTCCACTATATCCCTGTGTTCCAGACCCTGCAATAGTAGAGATAATGCCAGAGGTATTTATCTTTCGTACGGTTGATTGGTCGCCTATATATATATTGTCGGTAGCGTCAATTGCTATTGAGTAGGGGAATTGAAACTCTGCTGCGGTAGCAGGTCCTCCATCTCCACTATAGCCCTCTGTGCCGGTACCGGCAAATGTAGATATTATGCCATCCGGTGTTACCTTCCGCACGCGGTGTTCGTCTCGTTCACATATATAAAAGTTGCCGGCTGCATCCACAGCCACACCTGTGGGCTTGTTAAGTTTTGCATCGGTAGCAGGCTGTCCGTCACCGGGGTTTGCTGTGCCACCACCCGCCACGGTAGTAATAATCTGTGCCTGCGCTGCACTATGCCATAAGAAAAAAGTGGTAAGGAGTATCAGTAGTTGCTTCATAAACTATATTTATAACATAAATTTTGGTATTTCATATCAATAAAGACGTATCATTAACAAGAAGCCTTTGGTTTTTCGTAATTTTTTGTTCATACTATAATTGTTATGCATTATAATTAAAGAAGACAATGCAATTTTCATAAATCCGACGAATGGTATGTTTTTCGTCATGAAGTGTATGATTTGTCCGCCGAACGGTAAATAGAAGCTATTGCATGAAACAATAACAATATGTTTTGATAGTAGCACTCAAATAACATGTGTTGCCCACATTTGGGCTTAAAGCTAATAGCAAATGTCACGATACCTCTCAGAAAATCTTGATTTCGAGATTTACTAAAAGCGAGAACGTAAAGTCCCGGATTTGTTTGAGGTTTATTTGTTTTTTTCTCCCTTTATACGAATAGCGAAACCCCAAAAGCTCTTCATGCGATAGTACGTATCATTCTTGCGGTCATAGTACCATTTATGCAGCTTTTTCTTTGGCTTGTCCACATGTATTAATCTCATGCTGCCCCAAAAAGTTTGTTTAATCACGATATATTGAGGTGCAGCTTGCGATTGAACTAATGAAAAAATCAGAAATGAAATAATTAATACTACCTTTTTTATATGAGTAACTTTTTACTAAAGTTAGTAAATCCAAAAAGACTGCAAGTTTGCACTTGCAATGCGTTCTTAGGGAGTCTGGCGTGTAATTAGCACCCATTATCGTTAAAGTGTAAAGAAAAAGGGCAGGTAATTGAACCTGCCCTGATATTCCAATAAAATATGTATCACGACCTTGCGTATATCGGATATCACCTCTCTCTTTGTGCCTACCCCGAAACAATCAGGGGACAGTAACGAGTTGCATGAACTATTTCAACCCACCTCCCTCCCTGTGCCTGCCCCGAAACAATCGGGGGAGAGGGTCGGGGAGAGGCTTACATATCCTTCGCATCACCCTTAATATACAGCACGTAGCGTTTCTCTCCATGCGGAGTGACGGCATTAGACTGTATATATACTTCCTTGTGGAATACGCCATGTTGCTCTTCGGTTTTCAGCCCAAGCTGAATAAAACCTTTCTGACCCGGCAATACGGGTGCCTTACTCCATTCCACGTTGGTACATCCGCACGATGGCGTTACATTCATTACGATAATCGGTTCGGTACCTACATTAGTAAACTCAAATGTGTGCATAGCTACAGGACCTCTTTTTATCACACCAAAATCATGCGTTTCCCCATCTGCAAACTTAAAGCGAGGACCTGTTAATTGCTCTTTTGCTGTTTTGTCCTGCGCAAATGTTACTGTGCTGATGCTGCCCACAAGCAACATACATATCAGCGGAATAAATAGTTTTTTCATAAATGATGTCGTTTAATATTTTAAGACCTTCCCTTTTCTAAAATAGTTGGCGCATGCCAACTATTTTAGAATGATATTAACAGGAAATGCCTGTTGAATTATTTGCTTCAATTAGTTTTTCTTCGGAGCTGACTCCGTAGCTGCAGGCGCTGCTGCTGCTTTTACATTACCGCGAATCTGAAGCACCATCGGACTCTGTTGAGCGTTTGAGTTGATAGTTACAGTCTTGTTGATTGGTCCAACGCGACCTTTAGATGTATATGCTACATGAATCACACCCTTTTTGCCAGGCAGAATTGGTGTCTGTGGCCACTTAGGTACAGTACAACCGCATGAACCATGCGCTTCCTGAATGGTTATCGGGCTTTTACCAACATTCTTGAAAATAAAGTCAGTTTCTGCCAACGGCCCTTCAGGTACTTCGCCGAAATCATGCACAGTTTCTTCAAACTCAAACTTGCCGGCATTTTCATCTACTTTCGCTGCCACCGGTGGTGGTGGAGCCGACGGTGCTGGTGCACTTGGCTTTACATTTTGTGCATTTGCCGCTAAAGTTGTCATCGAAAGACAAAATAGTGTAATGAATACTTTTTTCATGAAATTAATATTAAGTGGTTATTGTTATACGTGGTTATTGAACTAAAAAATTATTCTAGCGTGTTTTCATCATTGATGTGTTTTCCGGAACAGATGAAACCGGAGCTTTCTCTACAACACCCTTTATCGTCAATACCTTTGTGCCGGCATTAGAAATAACAGTGATTGATTTCGTGAACGGATTAGGCTTTCCTTTCGTGTGGTAGGCTACATCTATCGTTCCTGTTGCTCCCGGAGGCACAGGCTCTCCCGAAAACTTTGGTACCGTACAGCCGCACGATGGTTTAGCTTGCTTAATAATGATTGGCTCCTTACCGTTATTCACAAAAGTAAATTTGCAGGTTGCATCAGGCCCCTCTTGTACCGTTCCGAAGTCATGGACAATGCTTTTGAATGCCAGATCTTCAACCGTAAGTGTTGTGGCCGCTTTCTGCTCAGCAGGTGCAACTACATTATCAGGCATTGCCGAATTTTGTACAGCGCCAGGAGTCATTGATTTTACTCCTTGTGCCATTACTACACTGCCCGACACAAACACAAGGCTCATTGCTAATAGTACATTTCTCATCATCATAGAATTTATTTACATTAATACACAAACAAATTTAGTACCAAAAACCGAAAAAACACATAATATTTATTGTTAAAAGAATTCAAAAAGCAAATGGGGTCGTATTTTCGCCACTATTCATGACTAAGTTCCTCATCATACAAACTGCCTTTACCGGCGACGTAGTGCTGGCTACTGCATTGGTGGAGAAATTACATGAATTTTTTCCAGATGCAAGGATAGACTTTTTGCTGCGGAAAGGAAATGAAGGACTGTTGTCAGGACATCCATATATTACAAAAATATTGGTATGGGACAAAAAGACTAACAAAAACCGGAATTTGTGGCGGATGGCACTGCAGGTGCGAAGTGAAAGATATACACACGTTATCAATCCTCACAGGTTTGCAACATCCGGTTTTATTACACTTTTGTCAGGCGCACCATACCGCGCCGGATTCGATAAGAACCCTTTGGCGATCGCATTTAACCATAAGTTCCCGCATGTTATTGACCCGAATGGTGCTGCCGCTACTACGCACGAAGTAGCGCGAAATCAACTGCTGATAGCTGGCTTTACCGATGCAAATGCAGCCATGCCTGCGCTGTATCCGTCACCGAAGGATTACGAACACGTTAAACCCTATCAGTCGCAACCCTATATTTGTATTGCACCTACTTCTGTGTGGTTTACAAAGCAGTTCCCGGCACATAAGTGGGAGGCGCTTATTGACCGATTGCCCGATAATGAAGCCATATATATTATAGGTGCGCCCTCAGATGTGGATGCCGCGCAGCGAATAATTGACAAAGCACAACGCAGCGATATCATTAATCTTTGTGGAAAGCTCAACTTCCTGCAGTCAGCAGCACTGATGCAGAAAGCTGCCATGAATTATACTAACGACTCTGCGCCCCTTCATTTTGCAACTGCCATTGACGCCCCTGTTACGGCGGTATTCTGTTCAACAGTGCCATCGTTTGGTTTCGGACCACTCCGCAACAACGGGCACGTCGTTGAGACGACAGAAAAGCTCAGTTGCCGCCCTTGCGGATTGCACGGACATAAGACTTGCCCGGAGGGACACTTCAAATGTGCTGAAACTATAACAAACGAACAACTGCTATGGTGGACTTCGAACAAGACATAAAAAACTGCGTAAGCGTACTAAAGCAGGGTGGTACTATTCTTTACCCTACCGACACGGTGTGGGGCTTAGGTTGCGATGCGCTCAACGAAGAAGCCGTTGATAAAATATTTTCCATTAAGCATCGCCCGCGAGAAAAAAGTATGATAGTACTCCTCGCTGATGCCAGAGATATACTGCAGTATGTGGCAACACCTCACCCTGACATAATTACCATTGTCGAAGCCTTTGAGCGACCCACAACAGTTATCTATGAAAATGCACTTGGCTTTCCCGACAATGTCGTAAACGAAGATGGCAGCATAGCTATCAGAGTTACTACCGATCCGTTTTGCAAAGCACTTATCAAGCGTTTTCGTAAGCCACTCATTTCTACTTCTGCCAATATCAGTGGAGCTCCTACCGCACCGATATTTGACAGTATAAGTTCCGAAATTAAAGAAGGTGTTGATTGCGTGGTTCAATTCAGACAAAACGACAAGACCATTAACGCACCCTCTCGCCTGATAAAAATGGCTGATGACGGAAGTGTGGAAGTTTTGCGGGGTTAGGTTGTTTCTTTGGAGCCAATGTCAGTCGTGGTAGTCAGTTTAGACAGGTGGCTTTAATTGAACAACTTCATCCGTTAAGCGCAGCGGTCGAATCGATAAAAGGTGTCATACTTCCCACCTCCCTCTCCGTCGGAGAGGGTCGGGGAGAGACCCTCTGTAACCTTCCCCGCTCCAGCCTCGTCTTAATCATTGATAATCATATGGAACGATAACAGTAATTCAAATTAGACACACAATGAGAGGAGAATTATTTCTAACGGCATTAGTAGTATTGAGTTTTTTTGCACTTGTATTTGGCGTCATATATATCAGAAGCCGGGAGAATATGGCATTAATTGAGCGAGGTATCAACCCGCGCACGGGAAATCCTAAACCGAAACATTTTATTAACCTCAAGTGGGGGCTATTGCTTTGTGGTGCAGGAACTGGCCTGCTATTGGCATATTTTCTTGATCGCGCACCAGGCGACAATCCGGCTATATACTTTTCGCTTATCGCCATTGGTGGCGGAGCGGGATTAGTTCTTTCTTATCAGATGGAGAAGAAATATTGGTTGGAAAGGGAGAGAGGAATCGCAAAAGAGGAAGCCGAACAATAGTTTAATTCCGCTTATCTATCCCCCAATACAATTTCTGTCGGATAGTTTTCAGAAAGTTGTGTTCATCCGGGCGAACTAGCGATACCGTGAAGCTTTCCTTCTTTACCGCAAGTTGCACGTTGCTGGTTATCGTTTCTGTTCTGGAGTCAAGCGTGCAAAGGAATTGTGGGGTTCGGCCTTCTATTTCAAAAGATATGATATTACTATCCGGCACGATGATGGGTCGCGTATTCAGGTTATGTGGCGCAACCGGGGTTATAAGGAAGCTGGACGCTTGCGGAAAGACAACAGGTCCGCCACAGCTTAGCGAATAGCCTGTTGAACCCGTAGGCGTAGCCACCATTAGCCCGTCTGCCCAGTACGTATTCAGAAACTCACCATTGAGGTAAGTATGTATCTTGATCATTGAAGAGGTGTCCTGCCTGTGGATGCTGAATTCGTTTAGCGCGAACGGCATATCTCCAAATAGTGGTATGCTCGCATCAAGGTGAAGCAGGGTGCGTTGCTCTACAGAGTAAGAACCTCTAACAAGTGAAAGTATTGCCGCCTCAACGCCCTCCTCCGGTATTGCTGCCAGAAACCCGAGCCTTCCTAAGTTGACACCTATAAGCGGAATGTTTGAACTGCCTACAAAACACACTGAATCCAGCATGGTGCCATCACCACCTAAGCTGATAAGCATGTCAGTATTTCTAGGTAAGTCCCTATTGCTTGTAAAAAAACGTGGCGTCTTTTCAAACGGGAGGTGCTGCTCCATTCGCTCATAAAAATCCTTGTAAATTACCATCTGAAGACCATGCTCTTCAAGTAGCTGCAGTATCCCTTTCAGAAAAGGTACATCTTGTTCGTCGAATGTGCGATTGTAAAGTGCTACTAACATATGGTACCTTTATTGAGCTTTGTGGCGTTTTCTGGCGGCAAGTTACGCAGTACCGCTCGTTTTTTCTACGCAGACAGCCTCACAGTAACATAAATTTGGTTTGTACCTTCCGGCAAGTCTGGAATACAGCCTTTCATTTATTCACTGTTGAAGTGTAAATATACCCCATTTTGTCCCAATTGATTTCTTGCATACTCCAGCCTGATTTTTACGTCATATAGCGTCACAATATCAATGCCGGCCCCAAGGCTGTACATAAGAGTGTTAGACAACGAGTTTATGTAGCCGGTAGGTCCGTCTATATAACCCATGTCAAAGAATATCTTGGGGTATACCCGTACCGGAATAGCAGTGAAGTATTTTAGAGGTAGGGAATAGGTGTTATTGAATATTTGTCGTTTCAAACTGAGGCGTAGCAGACCGTAGCTGTAACCATCAGTTACATAGTACTCATAACCTCTTACATAGTCCGTAGCCGTACCCAATCCATTCCTGAAGTAATAGGGCTGTTGCTTTGGTGCCATAAGCCTGCCACGACTTACTAAAGAGACATACCATTTAGGAATAGGTTGCCTGAACATGCCCGCTTCAAATTGCACATAGCTCTGAAACTTAATCCCTTCTATCCCAAATCTCGTTACCAGGCTGGAAACCACCTTTTCACCGACCAAAGAATAGTTCCAGTTATCTACGCCATTATACTCATACTTGTAGTTTAGCTCAATAAAACGGGCGCGGTTGCTACTGTCGGCAAAGTAGTCAGGGTTCAGCTGCAGAATAGTATCGTCTACCGAATAATCTTTATAGCTGGCTCGTATTATATGTCGGTTGGCATAACCTGGGCGGTAATGGTATTCCAACCCGGCTTCAAGTTGTCGCCAAATAACGGGGCCTCTGTAGCCCCCGGCAAATGCCAGCTTGTTTAGCACAGTCTTGTAATAGGTTTGTTTGCTTTGCGCTAATGATGCCACAACGCCTATCCCATGAGTTCTGCCTTTATTTATGTAAGGTCGGGTATAGCTGATCCCGAATTGTTGGGTATAGCCCGCCTGAACGGTAACAGCCAGCATTTCCAGATTACCTCTGAAGTTTCGGTCGGTCATTGTTAGCCCTGCCGATACTCGATTTGGGTCATGATTTTGATCTGCCCACCACGTATTCAGGTTTCGGTCAGCAAATTGCAATATCCCCTTTGGGATAATATACCAGCGCTCTTTTACTTTAATATTCCAGACTATTGTGTCATTCCCGGATTCACTAATAGATTGTTCTACTTCGTTAAAAAGCTGAAGATTGAACAACCGAAGCCGGTTCTGAGTCATGAAGGCTGCAATAGAGTCTCTGGGAATCGTTGTTCCGGACTCTATATCAAGTTCTCTTAATATTACGTCCTTCCTTGTTACCTTATTTCCTTCGGTGTTGATTTTGCCAATAACTACCATGCTGTCGCTTCCCCGGCTATAAGCGTCGGCGGTGAAAAGCAACAATAATGAGGTAACCCAGGCAAACCGTTTCATCTTAAATCCTTCGCAAGATAAGACAGTTTGTAAAATGCATGGTTTTCCTCTATTTTCGGACAGGTTCTCGAAAAGTCCCACAGGGTCAGACGGCTACTCTAGCTGCTTACCACTTTCAAGCGTAGCGATAGCTGCTTGTACTGACTTTTTATTAGCTTCATCCGGAGCCAGTGCCAGTGCTTTATGGGCATATTTTTTCGCATCTTTCAGTTTGCCTATCCCCGAATAACCTCTTGCCATACCCATCGTCGTCGTATAGGTATTTGGATGCTTTTTATAGTTGTAACGGAATGCTTCAAATGCTTCCTGCATTTTTTGCTCTTGCTGTAGTCCCCTAGCGTAGAAATGTATTTGCCGTTCAGAACCCATGTCAATTGCAACCTGGCGTATGCTGTCAGCTTCTGCGCTCTTGCCGAGCTTTTCAAGAATGACTGACTTCACCATAAAAACCCTGTATACGGGCAATCCCGATGACGCAGCGTTTATATATGTAAGCGCATCCTCTAGTTTGGTGTCGTGCTCCAGCAGGTAGTCAGCAACTTGTACAAGTGCATGAGAGTCGAAACCCTTTTCCCCCTTCATTTCTCGCTCAAAAGACGCCATTTGTAGTTGGTGCAATTTAGTGCCAACCTTGAATGGTATCGCCAGATGTTCCCATTCTAATTTGATGGTAGCGGTGCTGTCAGTTTGGTCGGCAAATTGGTAGGTAAGTCGCTCTCTCATTTCCTGTAGTTTTGTTGGTGTCACATTCACCCGCAGCACATCTTCCTTTTCGTCATAAAAGTAGCTGCCCCAGCTTTCAGTTGCCGACGAGAATATTATGGTGCATTTATCCGGATGGTAGGCTACAAAGAAACCGTATTTGCCTGCTGCCAGATGCTTTCCTTCAATGGTTACATCTGTACTGAACTCAATTGTTGTGTTTTCATTGGCACCTGCGCGCCAGGGGCACTCTTTGCCGTTACCGAAGCCAAGGTTTTTAAATCCTTCATATACAAGCCCTCCCCACACTTTGCCTTCTCGTCCTTTTACGCCCGGTCTGCCATAATTGATGGTAACGTCGGTTAGTCCGATACGCTCTCCGACTATTGCTTTTACGCTATTGCCATGTGCGGGTACGGTCAATTGAGCTTGCGCAGACCCAAAAAAGATTGTGATAAGTAGTAAACAGATTGCTTTTTTCATGTTTGTTCAGATTTCTTTTGCTCAAAATTAAGGGTAACTCAGTTCTGTATGGCTTCCGAAGGGGGGATAACAAGGGTGAATTTGCGGCAAAGAAGCAGGTCTCAAAAGTGTTCTAAGTGCAGAAATTGCCATAATAATTCGTGATTTCGCCTATCTCATTGTAAAGAGTTACCTTTGCGCCTTATTTTTATTTAACTAATGGATCGTAACCAGATTATCGGCTTTTCGCTTTTGGCCGCCTTGTTGATTGCTTACGTTATGTACAATCAGCATGAACAAAAAGTATATCTAGAGCAGAAACATGCAGATAGTGTCGCATATGTAAAGGCGCACCCTCGCTCTTTGGTGGATACACTCACTGCCCCGGCGGCCGCCGCTGCCGAAAAGACCATCGTCGATGACTCTGCAACTGCTGCACTGAGAATGAGTCAACCACCGGCGTACAACGGAGTGGCTCAGGACGTAATTCTGGAGAATAAGAAATTGTCAGTTCGTTTTTCAACAAAAGGGGCCTTTCCTACTTTGGCTTCAATTAAGGAGTACAAAGATTACGGTGGTGCACCGCTACATTTGTTTGACGGACCTAACAACCAGTTAAGTGCCGTCTTGCCAATTGATAATGGTAAGTCTACTGCAGACCTTTATTTTACTCCTGTAAAACGAAGTGAGCCAAACGGCGATAAAACAATCGACTTTACCGCCGACCTTGGTCAGGGTAAAAAGATTGAAGTTATTTATACCCTGCCTGCCGATGACTATATGATGCAATGCAACATAGTTATGACAGGCTTACATGCGTCTGAATTGCCGCTCACTTGGAATACCTTTTTATTGCCGACAGAGAAGGATCTCGCAAATGAGCGAATGAGTACGCAGGTGTACTACCGCAATAAAAATGAAGACAACGACTATTATACGGTAAGGGCCGAAGAAAAGTCGATAGAGAATACCAGCAATGCTGCGTTTTGGTTGGGCATTCGTAAGCAATACTTTAACTCTGTATTGATTGCTGACGATGGCTTTAGCAAAATGGAGGCTAAGTATAGCTACAAAGCCGATGATACAAATATTGTTGCGACAACATTTGCAAAACTAAAGTTACCCCTGAAAGCCATGGGGGAAACCAGTACGGCTTCTATGCGTTGGTACATTGGTCCAAACGATTACCATACACTCCAGTCTTACAACATAGGAATGAAAGAAATGATTCCGTTGGGGGTTGGCATTATGGCTTTTGTAAAGTACATCAACCGTTGGGTCATAATACCTATATTCTATTTCCTGTCAAGCTTTATCAGTAACTACGCCCTCATTATTGTGTTGATGACCCTTATGATAAGGCTGTTCTTGTCGTTCTTTACTTACAAGAGCTACTTGTCCAGTGCCAAAATGCGGGTGTTGAAGCCGGAACTAGATGAGCTTCGTGCTAAAATCGGCGACGACCAGCAGAAGTTTGGCGTGGAGCAAATGAAACTTTATCGCTCAGCAGGTGTAAATCCGCTCGGCGGATGTCTACCTATGGTGTTTCAGTTGCCGATATTGCTATCTATTTATTACATCTTCCCATCCCTGATAGAGTTTAGGCAAAAGAGCTTCTTGTGGGCAGACGATCTTTCTACTTATGACAGCATTTTTAGTTTCGGGTTCGATATTCCGTTCTACGGAGACCATATCAGTCTGTTTACTTTGATGATGACTGCTTCGAGTTTGTTCCTTGCTATTTACAACAAGAACATGACCCCTCAGGACCCTAACAACCCGATGCTGAAGTATATGCCTTATGTGTTCCCTATTATCCTGATGGGCGTATTCAATAAGATGGCAGCGGCTTTGACCTTCTACTATACCTTCTCTAACCTGTTGAGTATTGCACAGCAGTTTATTATCCAGAAGTACTTCATCGACGAAAAAGCGATACACGCACAACTTCAGGAAAACAAAAGCAAGCCACCTACCCAATCTAAGTGGTCGCAGAAGCTGGAGGAAATGCAGAAGCTACAAGCCGAAAAAGCTAAAAACGTACCTAGAAAGAAATAAGCCGATTATATTAATCTAGAACAACAATAATAGTGTGGCACACCTCCCCGGTGTGCCACACTTATGTTACAGCGACACGCCTCTACCAAAATACAAGTGTAACAAATAACATGGTAACTCCCCTCCTAAATAACACGGTAACTCCCCTCCTTGTTTTTCGGAGGGGATGCGTTAAAAAAGCGAAGCGTTTTTTAACGCCGGGGTGGTGAATACCTTCGCACACCTCCAAGGTGTATCACACTTGTGTTACAGCCTCTACCCCAAAAAAACAAGAGCAACAAATAACATGGTAACTCCCCTCCTTTTTTTTAGGAGGGGATGCGTTAAAAAAGCGAAGCAATTTTTAACGCTGGGGTGGTGAATACCTTCGCACACCTCCAAGGTATGTTATGCTCGCATTATCTATAACGGCAATTCTGCACTATAGATACCCGCCGGCTCTTGCGTAAGAAATAGGGTTAGCTCCTGTTTAGAGTTAAAGCCGTTTATCTTTTGTTTGAATAATCGTTGCACGTCAGGGCTTTCTATTTCGTGCCTGCGTTGCTTGCTTATTTCTAAGTATTCTTTCTCTGAGTCTATTCCGAGGAATCTGCGCCCAAGAAGATTGGCAGCAATCCCTGTAGTGCTGCTTCCTGCAAACGGGTCTATTATCTCCGTCCCGACCCGGTCTCTCGTAGAGGACTCGGTGGTAATTTGAGGGATACATCCATTTTTCAGCAAGCACCTGTAGTGCCCTTGTCCTCCTCTACTTATAAATAACGATATTGCTGGCATTCTTAATGCTGTCGTCCACATTGCAGTTTGCCAGAGAAGATACTTTCATACCCCTACCAGGTCGGCAGCCACCACATCGGTAGGTATTATATGTGTAGTTATAGATGCGGACGGTGCGGTTTATAGCCGGGATGTACAACTTCCAATCGTGAAGGTCGCTTAAGTTAAGGCCTTGTATCACTACAGTTGACCTTGTGAAGTAGCCGTGCCGTAGTATGTATGTGCTGTCTCCCCCAATGGTGGTATCTCGCTGTGTCTCCTTGGTGGTATCGGTAAACGAGGAGTTAGCCGCAAACCCGGTAGTGTAGACGGTGTCTATCTCATCAAGGGTAAACCCACGAAACTCTATCGGTATCGAATGATTGTCATTGCAGTCGGTCTTGCTGCAACAAGAAGTGAGAATGTAAGAAGCTATACAGACAAACAGGAGGTGCTTTTTCATGTTAGTTATGGTGTTTTATTGTTAACGGAAAAGCAGGGTTTTTCGTATGTGATTGCAAAGACGCCTCATGCTTATGTGCCTTTGTGGCATTCGCCGGATATCGAAAAAATTGTGGATATTCATTGATAGCTCGGCATGAAATTTGAGGGTAGTAAGAGAGCGGAGTTGACGTTGATTTCTGATTGTGCAACTTCACGGTTCTTCGCAATTGAAAATTGCCCGTTTGCCGGCAAAGAATGGGCAAAAAGTGCGCAATTTTACGCGCTTATAATGTCGCAAATAGTTGATTGTCAATACTAATAGGTGCAAAAAGAAAATTATTGCGCAACACCAATAAAGAGAGATTGTTTAAGTGTGACATGTGGCAGTAGCTTGGTAAAATTTGGGCTGTTTTTGCATCGTTATGTATGTCGAAATAGCCAGATCGAGAAGCTAATTAGCCCCGCAGTAATCAACATTAATGGCTTACTGTAAAGCAGTTCAGGCAGCCTGGCCTGTCACAGTGAGTGAGCAATTTGCTGCGCGTAAACTCTTTAAAAATGACATTTTGTGCTTTTGCAGCAGCACGCTCCTCTTTAGGGGTGGGGGTAATTTCGATTTCTGTAAAGAACCTCTCGTCATTGGCTGAACAAAATTTGCTGTGCACAATCACTTTAAAAATGACATCATGGGATGTTTCAGCAGCACGCGCCCCTTTCAGGGGTGGGGTAGGTTCAGAATCAGTAAAGGACACTTGGCATTGGCAAGTAGGAGGAATCTAAAGCATATTTCGGTGGCGATTTAACTAAAAAGTTCAATAATGTATTGCGACGGAATTTTGATTTACTTTTGTTCCATGCGTGCTTTTTGGTTTTATTTCATAGTATGTTTATTTGTGGGCATACAGGCGAGTGCACAGGGTCGGGGGGTAGACAATGTTTGGTCGTTGCAGCGGTGCGTGCAATATGCCATCGATCATAATATCACCATCCGGCAAGACTCGCTTACGGCTAAGCTTGCTCGTCATACATTACGTCAGAGCAGGCTGTCGCAAATTCCGGCAGTAAACGTCAGCGGTAATTTTGGTCGGAGCTTTGGTCGTTCTATCAACCCCATTACCAACCAGTTCGTAGAATCTACCTATGACTTCTTGGGGCCATCAGGCAACAGTAGTGTATTGTTATTTGGTTGGAATCAGGTGCGCAATACTATTGCCCGAAACAGGTATAGCCTCGAGGCTTCCCTCGCAGATCTGGATCAACGAAAAAATGATATCGCACTGAATGTTGCCAACAGTTACCTGACAGCGCTGTTAGCTCAGGAGCAGATAAACATCAGTCAAAATCAGGTAAATCTGTCAGTCGCTCAGTTGGAGCAGACAAGGGCTTTTGCAGAGGCGGGAAGGTTGCCAGAACTGAATGTTGCCCAATTAGAATCTCAGTTGGCTACAGACAGTTCCAATCTGATTAATTCGATTTCCAATTATAACTCAGCAATCCTCGACCTAAAGGCATTACTGAACCTCGATTTCTCTGAACCTTTAGCCGTTCAGACGCCGGACATTAAAGCAGACGAACAGTTGAATGTTGCAAAGACTCCACCTGAGGAAGTTTATAGGGCTGCAAGGGTACATTTCGGGTCTATACGGGGTAGCGAGATGAGGGTTCGCTCTGCCGAAAAAGGGCTTGATGCGGCAAAAGGTAGACGATACCCACAGTTAAACCTGTCTTATCAGATAGGTACAAACTATGCCAGCAATTATCTGAGTTATCAGCAAACAAGCCAGCTGATTGGGCAAACACCGATTGGGTACACGGCAAGCGATAGCGATATTGTTTATCAGCCTTTGTTCCGGACGCTGACGCCAACCGTGCCTATGGGTACCCAGTTAAATCGGAACATTCGTCAGTCTGTAATACTCAATGTCAACTTTCCGATTTTCAATGGATGGCAATCACAATACGCCGTGAAACAGGCAAAGATAAATCTAGCCCAGCAGGAGCTCGCAATGTATAGTGCAGAGCTCAAGTTAAAGCAGGATGTGTACAAAGCACATAACAGTGCACTGAATGCGATTCAAAAATATAAGGCCGCCAGACGTGCCGAAAGCGCCGCCCAAAGGGCATTGGACTTTGCAAAAGAACGGTATGACTTGGGTCTGACAAGTACTGTTGATTTGCTCGTTACAAAAAATTCTGAGTTTGCGGCTGCCGCAAATCTTGTAAGTGCCAAATATGAGCTTATCTTTAAGCTGAAGGTTATTGACTATTATATGGGAAATGAACTAAAGCTATGATTAATAGGGACGAACTGAAAGATGTATTGCTTACAGCCACCCGGGAGGCGGGGAAGATTATAAAAAGTAATTTTAATGGCATATTTAAGATAGACCACAAAGAAGGAATCAATAATCTGGTAACCGAGGTAGATAAGCTTGCCGAAGAAACAATTATGGCGATCATTCGGGGGGCTTATCCGGGACACAGTATTATTGGAGAAGAGTCCGGAGAGTTTATTAAGGAGTCAGAATATCAGTGGATTATAGATCCGATCGACGGTACGGTCAATTTCGCCCACGGTATACCATTGTGCTGTGTAAGTATAGGTCTGCTGTATCAGGGTAGTGTAACGATGGGTGCCGTATTCAACCCGGTTATGGATGAGCTGTTCTTTGCAGAAAAAGGTAAAGGTGCAACCCTTAATGGTGAGCCTATAAAGGTGTCGTCAAAGAATAACTTTAAAACCGCTTTTCTGGTAACGGGATTTCCCTATAAGTGGCCGGAGAATACGCTGGAACATCCCATTAAGGTTTTTGAACGGATGATTCTGGAAGGGCTTCCCATTCGTCGGTTGGGCTCCGCAGCTATTGACCTTTGTTGGGTCGCATGTGGTAGGTTTGACGGGTTCTGGGAATACAACCTAAGCGCATGGGACGTTGCTGCCGGTTACCTCATAGTTTTGGAGGCTGGCGGTACAATCACCGACTTTGACGGTAACATCGGTACTGTTTTCGATAAGCAAACATTAGCAACCAACGGTATTATACATAAGGACATGTTGGGCATCATTCAGAAAAGCGGGGCGTAGTTCTGAGTATTAGTACTCATTGCACAGTTCCTTATGTAATTGTACTTTTACGGCTTATAAAAAGCTCATGCGGGAAAAAATATCAGACTTACTGCTTCAACCGCGGACACTCCTTATCGTTTATATTGCTGCTGCTGTTGTAGCTGCTGCTCAGATGATTTTGCTGGGTACGCATCCATTTATTATGCCGAAGCCGGGTACCTACCCCAACGACATAATGAATACCCCGGAATACATGAATCTGTTTGTAGGGCATCAGATGACAGAGTACAATAATTACCTTATTTTCAAGTATTCCTATTATCACTTGTTGGATGGCTCAAACCTTTACGGTATCTATCCAGAGCGCCATTGGGACTTTTATAAGTATAGCCCCACATTCGCACTGCTTATGGGGTCTATGGCTTACTTGCCGGACTATTTAGGTATGGCGATATTTGACGTTCTTAATGCCATTGCTGTTTACTTTGCAATTCGCATGTTGCCATTCAAAGACAAGACGCAAATGCTCCTGCTATGGTTTGTAGCGATGGAGCTACTTACCTGCCTGCAGAATACGCAGAGCAATGGTATGATGTGTGGTTTAATGATTGCAGCTTATGGGTCTATGCAAAAGGGAAAGCCGATGTGGGCAACGCTTTGGCTTGTAGTTGCAACTTATATTAAGGTATATGGGGCAATCGGGTTTTGTCTGTTCTTGTTTTACCCCGATAAGCTCAAGTTTATTTTATACTCGATATTGTGGATGGTGCTTTTTGCCATAATGCCACTTATTGTGACTCCTATGCAGACGCTTATCTGGCAATATCATAATTGGGCAGACCTGATGATTGCAGATGCTGCCGCCGCCACTGGGATGTCAGTAGCGGGTTGGCTCAATACATGGTTCGGGCTTAGCGATGTGAAGTCGATCGTCTCAATTACGGGGATATTGCTATTCTTGTTGCAGTTTATTCGGTTTGATTTGTACAAGAACGAAGTCTATAAGATGTTGATGGTTGCTTCCATGCTTATTTGGGTGGTTATCTTCAATCACAAAGCTGAGTCACCCACATTTATCATTGCGTTGGCGGGAGTTGGTATTTGGTACTACGCAATGCCGAAAACCACATGGCGATTAGCGGTGTTTATAGGGGTGTTCGTATTCACGAGTTTAAGTACGACCGACATATTCCCGCCGGTTGTTCGTAACAACTTTATCTACCCCTATACAATTAAAGCTGTGCCGTGCATTATTGCATGGTGTGTAGTGTTTGTAGAAATACTGCTATTGCCCCGTAGCAGACAGACAATCAGGAGCGCACAGGAGATGACTGTTGCTTGAGGTGCGCAATAGCCTAACCACGCAAATCCTGTTTAGGAATCTTGTTTAGCCTGATAAGTACTAATCTGCGTAGCTAATCAAAGCGTTCAGTTTACTCCCACTCAATAGTGGCAGGTGGTTTGCTGCTGATGTCGTAAACCACACGGTTAATGCCTTTAACCTTGTTGATAATATCGTTGGATATTTTCGCCAGTAGTTCGTACGGAAGGTGTGCCCAGTCTGCAGTCATTCCGTCTACACTTGTAACTGCACGCAGGGCGCAGGTGAATTCATAAGTACGTTCATCGCCCATTACACCTACGCTTTGCACCGGAAGGAGTATTGCTCCTGCCTGCCATACTTCGCGGTACATGCCGCTATCACGCAGGTGTTGGATGTATATAGCGTCGGCTTCCTGCAGCATGGTTACTTTCTCTGCCGATACTGCTCCCAGTATCCTGATGCCTAATCCTGGTCCCGGGAATGGGTGTCTCCCGATAAATACGTCATCTATTCCAAGCTCATGTCCTACTTTCCTTACTTCATCTTTGAAAAGCGCTCGTAAAGGCTCTATAAGTGAAAGGTGCATGATTTCCGGCAATCCGCCTACGTTGTGGTGCGACTTAATTGTTGCTGATGGGCCATGCACCGACATAGATTCGATAACGTCCGGGTAAATGGTTCCCTGCCCCAGGAAGCTCACGTCTGTCAGTTGTTGTGACTCCTCGTAGAATACATCAATGAAGAGCTTGCCGATAATTTTTCGTTTTGTTTCGGGGTCACTAACGCCGTCAAGTTCTTTATAAAACCGCTCTTTGGCATCTATTCCCTTCGTGTTTAGTCCGAGGTGTTTGTAGCCCTCAAGTACTTGCTCAAACTCACCTTTGCGCAATAGTCCATTGTCTACAAATATGCAATATAAATTGTCGCCAATTGCCCTATGGATAAGCGTTGCTGCTACTGTAGAGTCTACACCTCCGCTTAGCGCCATTACAACCTTTTTGTCACCGGCCTCTTCCTTGATGCGTTCAACAGTTTCATGTATGAATGCTGCAGGCGTCCAGTCTTGTGTGGTGCCACAAATGTCAACCACAAAGTTCTTCAGCAGTTGGCTGCCGTCGGTAGTGTGGGTCACTTCCGGGTGAAATTGAATTGCGTAAACCGGATTAGGTGCATAACTGTCGCTGGCTTTGTAGGCCGCCACAGGTATGCTTTCGCTACGTGCTATTACTTTAAAGCCTTCCGGTAAGTTTTTTATGGTGTCACTATGGCTCATCCACACTTGCGACCCGCTGCTGATAGTGGCAAACAAAGGGTCGTCTGCTACATTTTGCAAGTGTGCCCGTCCGTATTCTCTATGCGAAGATTTTCCTACTTCTCCACCTGATTGTTTTGCAAGCAACTGTGCACCATAACAAACCGCTAATAATGGAAGTCTGGCCGCCATTTCTGCAATGTCCGGCATTGGTGCCTTCGGGTCATTAACAGAGAACGGACTACCTGAGAGGATGATCCCCTTTATGGTGTCGTCATAAACTATCGGCGTAGTGCATGGCTGTATTTCGCAGTACACATTCAACTCCCGCACTCTGCGGGCAATCAGTTGCGTAAACTGTGAACCGAAATCAAGTATTAAAATCTTATCGTTCATTTAAGAATATTAATTAGACGGACTTTCTTGCAGGAAGTGAGACAAAGTTGTGAATAGATATTGCTTCTATTGTTATGCTTGTGCCGGTGGTCCGCCAAAGTTGAAAGGCATAGCAGGTGTTTCCTGATCTTTGATGTTGCCGTGTTGCGCTTCAAAACGCTTTACATTGTCAATAAGTGCTCGCATAAGACGCTTTGCATGTTGTGGTGTCATTACAATGCGAGACTTAACCTTTGCTTTAGGTACATTAGGCATGACATTTACAAAATCTATCACGAATTCGGCGAAAGAATGTGTAATAATTGCAAGATTAGCATATTCTCCGTCTGCCATTTCTTCTGTTAATTCAATGTTCAATTGTTGCTCTGGTGCTGGGATTTCCTGATCCGCCATAATATCGTATTTTTTTGTGTTTCTGAATTAGAATTTAGAGTGCAAAATTAGGCTTTTTTGCCCGAAAAGTATTGGCAATTAATGTGACAACAATGCACTTTTCACAAATTGTTTTGTTGTTCTACGAATGTCCGAATTTCTATATGGAAAGAAGCGGGCTACACACTTTAGTGATGTCTCCCGTGATTGCGGTACATGCGTTTTATGTAGTACTTATACTCGTACTTACGACGATTTCTGAATTTCCATGGTCTTGGTCCACGCGAATATTTCATACAGTCACAGCCGTCAATACTATGATAATCTTTTTCTTCCTGGCTGTAGTTGCTCTCCCTGTCTGCAATTTCGCTTGCGTCATTTCTGTCCGATACCGGCGGCATCATAGCAGCTTGGTTGGCATTTGTCGTTTCTTTCTGTGCCGGGCTTGTTATCTCTTCAACTATAACTTCCTTTTTGATTTTAGTTTGTTCAATTGTTCTTTTTTGCCCGGTTTTCTTCGCAGGGACATGCTTTTTTGCGGGCACCCGACGATGCATTTTTTGTTTAACCTTTGGCGCGGCTGCTTTTCGGGCTGGTGGCGCCTTTTTGATTTTCGTTTGCTTGGGTGCTGTCGCTTCTTTTTTTTGCGGCGCTTGTACAGGTCTTGGTGTGGGTTTGGGCATCGGCTTTGGTGTCGTTTTATGTCTTGGTGCATCTCGTCTTACCGACGGAATGTTATTATTAAGAATCTGCGAAAATGCAGTTCCACTAACAAATAAGCATGCGAATATGGCAGAAACTATAAATCTCAACATATAACTGATTTTAGTGCGCTAAGGTAAATAAATTCCCTGAGAGCCAATGGTCCCCTATTTTCAAACTAGATTTGTTCCTTCAGATATTTCTGTATGTGTTATTGATTGCTTTCATTTTTGTCTATTTTCAGCAAAATGTTTTTTGGATATGAAGAAGACTATAAGTTTTGCTATGTTAGGCATCGCTATGTTATCGCTGTCGTTTACGGGTGACAATGCCGCGGTAGACATGCATACCATAATGCTGATAAAGGAAGAGGGCTTTCATCATTCGCAAGTGATGAAATCACTGTTTGAGTTATCTGATCTGAATGGTCCCAGACTAACAGGCTCTGACGGTATGAAAAGGGCTGAGCAATGGTCTGCTGAGCAATTAAAGGCATGGGGGTTAAGAAATGTCACTATTGAGCCTTGGGGGACATTCGGAAAAGGGTGGGAGATCAACAAAAGTTATGTTGCGATGACTGCGCCTTATTATCAGGCGCTAATTGGTGTTCCGCGTGCATGGACGCCGGGCACCAATAAGCGTATTGAGGCCGAAGCTACCCTTGTAAGAATTTCGACATTGGATGATATGGCGAACTATCACGGTAAGTTGCGTGGAAAAATAGTTGTGCTTTCTAACCTGAATAACCAGACTAAACCCAACTTCAAAGCGGACGCGCGAAGACTGGAAGACGATGATCTGAAAAAGCTGGAAATGGACACCCACGTAAACGACGGGTATACTAATCTCAGTCAGAAGCCGATCCCTGCCAAAAGACGTGTCAGAATACGTGCTACAGTTGATTCATTTTTAATTGCTGAAGGTGCATTAGCTGTGGTTAGTGGAGGCAGGGGTACTATGGGCACGGTATTTACCTCGAACGGGGCATCTCGTAAGTGGGATGCGCCGGACGTATTGCCGGATATGGAGTTGGGCAGCGAGCACCTTGGCGTTCTAGGGAGGTTGTTAGAGTCCGGTGAAAAGGTATCCATAGAAATGGATACTAAAACTACATTTTTGAAAAAGGACTCTATTGAATATAATGTCATTGCAGAAATTCCGGGTACCGATCCTGAATTAAAGGACGAGTTGGTAATGCTCGGTGCACATATGGATAGCTGGCATGCTGCTACGGGAGCTACAGACAATGGTGCCGGGACTGTCGTGGTAATGGAGGCGGTCAGGATATTAAGAGCAATTGGAGTCAAGCCAAGACGAACAATTAGAATTGCCCTGTGGAGCGGAGAAGAGCAGGGGCTGTTGGGGTCTCGTGCATATGTGAAGAAACACTTCGGTGACAGGCTGACTATGAAACTAAAACCGGATCAGAAGAAGGTCTCCGTTTATTTTAACCTCGATAATGGTGGGGGGAAGATAAGAGGTGTTTACCTGCAGGAAAATGACCGATTGAAAAGTTTGTTTGATGCCTGGTTGGCGCCTTTCCACGACTTAGGTGCAAGCACCCTCACTATGCGAAATACCGGTTCGACAGACCATATTTCGTTCGACGAAGTAGGTATACCGGGGTTCCAGTTTATTCAAGATCCGTTGGAATATGGTACCCGAACGCACCACACGAATATGGATTCTTATGATCGTGCCAGTGCAAATGACCTGATGCAAGCGTCAGTAATAATGGCATCTTTTGTATACCACGCAGCTATGCGTGACGAACGCCTGCCAAGAAAAAGTATACCATCAGTCAACAAATCTCCAACAAGCTACCGGCGATAATACTTACTTGTGTTGACTACCGGACAGAAAAAAGCACCATGCACTAACAGCGCATGGTGCTTTTTTACCTATAAATTATTAGTTGTTTTTAGAAGACATCATCTTCTTTGCTTCAATACTTAGAGTAGCATGTGGTACCGCGCGCAAACGAGCCTTGTCAATTAGGTTGCCTGTTACGCGACAAACGCCATATGTTTTGTTTTCAATACGAACAAGTGCTTTTTCCAGGTGATTCATGAACTGAATCTGACGACTTGCCAATTGCGCCAATTGCTCGCGTTCCATAGCACCGCTGCCGTCTTCCATGTTCATAAATCGGTTTTCTGTATCTTCTGTGCCAGCCTCATCCTTACGAGTAATTAAGCCTTGCAGGTAGTTTAGTTCTTTTCTGGCCGCATCTAATCTGGTAACGATTATCTGCTTGAATTCTTTCAATTCGTCATCGCTGTAGCGATATACCGTTTCGTGTTCTTCTTCAATCGGGGCATCAAGCAAAGAGCGGTATGTTTCCGGTTTGTAAGGAACGATTTCGTCCGGGTTCTCTTTAGGAGCTTTAGACTTATTTTCCAGTTTGCGATGTGCTATTACGACATTAGGTTTCTTTTCAGAAGAACGAGAAGTCGGCATTGCAGTTGGCTTCGCAGGTGGTTGACCTGGTTTCCGTGTCGGCATGTTCTTAACAGTCAGCGTCTTCTTCGGTGTCTTTTTTGTAGACTTCTTCCTGGCCGGTGCTACTTTTTCTGCCGGTGCTGCTTTAGTAGCTACAGCTTTCTTTTCAGCAGTTTTTTTGGTAGCTGCTTTTTTAGTTGCCGGTGCTGCCTTTTTAGCTGCTACCTTTTTAGCAGGTGCTGCTTTTTTGGGTGCCGGTGCCGCCTTTTTAGCAGGAGCTGCTTTCTTAGCCACAGTAGTGGATTTCTTCGTCGGAGTTGTCTTTTTCGCCGTTTCTTTTTTTGCTGGAGTAGCCTTTGAGCCGGCTACAGTTGTTTTTTTCGTTTTACTCACAGTTGTTGGATTATTTTTAGTAGCTGTTTTTTTAATGGGTGTTGTCTTTTTCACAGGTGCTACCTTTTTAGCAGTCGCTTTTTTGGGTGCCGCTTTTTTTGCAACAACTTTCGTCGTTGTTTTCTTTTTTACGGCAACCTTTTTCGGTGCGGTTGCTTTACGGGAAACAACTTTATTAGTCGTTTCCTTTTTTGAAGATGTTTTAGTTGTACTATTCTTTTTCGCTACAACATTTTTCTTCGGTACGGCTGCTTTTTTTACTGCAACCTTCTTAGTTGTCACTGTTTTCTTTGCGGCAGTCTTAGTAGCAACAGCTTTTGTTGCTTTTTTTACAGCCGGCTTTACCGCTTTTTTTGCTGCCGGTTGTGACTTAGAAGAGGCTACCTTTTTAGGTGCAGACGCAGCTTTCCTGGTTGCCGGTTGCTTTTTTACACTTTTTGTAGGTGCTGCTGTCTTTTTCTTGCTGATAGCCATAACTAAGTAATTTTTGATATGTGTATATTATGTATTACATCGTTGATATCTATTTTCGTCCATTGGTCCGTTGCTTGCTCTATTACGATTTTTTCCGCTAAAATTTCCGCGCAAATATAGTTACTATAATTAATTATTGCACTTTTTAGTTCATTCCCTTCTTCTATATGCAGATTTATACGGTCTGTAACCTCTAAACCGGAGTCTTTTCTTACTTTCTGAATTCGGTTAACCAGCTCTCTTGCCAGGCCTTCTTCTGCCAGTTCCGGAGTAATGGTTATGTCTAACGCAACTGTCAATTGTTCTTTGTTTGCGACGGACCACCCCGGAATGTCTTCTGCAATGATATCAACGTCTTCAGGAGTTATTTCCACGGTTTCGCCATCAACAGTAAGAGCATATTTCTTATTTGATTCCAGTTCGCCAATCGCCAATTGATCCATAGCATTAATTAATGAAGCAACCGTTTTCATTTTAGCTCCCATACGAGTACCTAACGCTTTGAAGTTTGGCTTTATTTTCTTTTTGATAAAACCCTCTGTTTCGGTGAGGTATTCGATTTGCTTGATGTTTACTTCATTTTTTATCAGGTCCTCTACTTTGCTTATCTGGGTTTTTGTTTCCGGATTCAATACCGGAATAAGTATCCGATTGAGTGGTTGTCTCACTTTAATGTTCGTCTTTTTTCTTACTGATAACACGAGTGAAGATATATCTTGCGCCAACTGCATCCTTTCCTCGAGTCCTTTGTCTATTTTATCAGCGTCGGCTACCGGGAATTTTGCGTGGTGAACACTTACTGCGTTTATTCTTCCGGATACTTCATTAATACTCCGGTATAACCAATCGGCGAAGAAAGGAGAAATAGGAGCAACCAATAACGAAAGTGTTTCAAGGCACTCATATAATGTTTGGTAAGCACAGATTTTGTCGTGCTCGTATTCGCCTTTCCAGAATCTACGACGGCACAACCTTACATACCAGTTGCTCAATTGTTCGTCCAAAAAGTACTCCATAGCACGACCGGCCTGTGTTGGCTCATAGTCGTCCATAAAGTTCGTAACATCCTGCACAAGACTGTTTAGCGAAGAAAGTATCCATTGGTCTATTTCAGGTCGCTCGATAACCGGTATATATTCTTCTTTAAAGCCGAACCCATCCACGTTTGCATAAAGTGCAAAAAATTGATAGGTATTGTAAAGTGTTCCGAAAAACTTTCGTTGAACTTCTTTAATTCCGGCTATGTCAAACTTTAAACTGTCCCAGGGCGAAGCATTTGTAATCAGATACCACCGGGTTGCGTCTGCACTGTTTTGTTCGATTGTAGAGAATGGGTCAACAACGTTACCCACGCGTTTACTCATTTTGTTTCCGTTCTTGTCTAATACAAGCCCGTTACTAACAACCGTTTTATAGGCAACGCTGTCAAACAGCATTACTCCCAGTGCATGAAGTGTGTAAAACCATCCACGCGTTTGATCTACGCCTTCTGCAATAAAGTCTGCAGGGAAGTTATTTTTGAGGGTGTTTAATGCGTCTTTTTCAAAGGGGTAGTGCTGCTGCGCGTAGGGCATTGCTCCACTATCAAACCATACATCTATCAAATCAGGTTCTCTCCGCATTGGTTTGCCTGAATCTGATACTAAAGTCAGTTTGTCAACGTATGGTTTATGGAGGTCAAGCGTCGCTTCGTCAAATGACTGATTAATATTTAAGGTTTTTTCGGCTTTTGCAACTTCTTCTTTCAGCTCAGCTATGCTTCCGATGCACTTTGCTTCTGTGCCGTCTTCGCTAACCCAAACCGGCAAAGGAGTGCCCCAGAAGCGGCTACGACTGAGGTTCCAGTCAACCATATTCTCAAGCCAATTACCGAAACGCCCTTCGCCGGTGGCTTTAGGTTTCCAGTTGATGGTCTTATTGAGCTCAATCATTCTGTCTTTGACCGCAGTTGTACGGATAAACCATGCATCAAGCGGATAATACAGAATTGGTTTGTCTGTCCGCCAGCAGTGAGGGTAGTTGTGTTCGTACTTCTCTACTTTAAACGCGAGACCTCTTAATTTCAGCGATACAGCGATATCGACATCCACATCCTTATAATCAGGATCATTTTTGTAATCTTTTACGTACCGACCTGTTAAATCTCCGGTGTCATCGATAAACTTACCCTCCTTATCTACCAACACTAATATGCCGATATTATTCTTTTGTCCAACGCGGTAGTCATCTGCTCCAAACCCAGGAGAAGTATGGACTATCCCCGTACCGTCTTCGGTAGTTACAAAGTCCCCGCTAATTACTTTCCATGGGTCCCCACCTGTTTTTTCTTTGGTATTACTCTCGTATGGCATTAGTTGCTCGTAACGCATACCTACCAGATTGGACCCTTTGCAATCTGCTACAACTTTCCAAGGAAGTATTTTTTTGTCTTTATCGAATAATGAGAAATCAATATTTTCGAATTCTGTTTTGAAGTACTTATGTAACAACGGTTTTGCCATTACCACATTGCAAGGACTGCCGGTGTAGGGATTAAAAGTAGCAACCATTACATAGTCAATTGCCGCACCAACGGTAAGTCCGCAATTGCTGGGGAGCGTCCATGGAGTTGTCGTCCAGGCAATAAAGTAAACATCTGAGTCTCCTGCTTTTTCATATAAAAAAGCTGACTCTGTATTTTTTACCGCCTTAAACATAGCAACAACTGTCGTGTCCTTA
Organism: Bacteroidia bacterium; assembly: GCA_030426665.1. GTDB lineage: Bacteria > Bacteroidota > Bacteroidia > Chitinophagales > Chitinophagaceae > Nemorincola. The sequence continues at coordinate 237,510 of JAUHYD010000006.1, forward strand.
ACATCCTTATAGGTGCCCGGTTGGTTGAGTTCGTGGCTGCTCAGTCCTGTGCCTGCTGCCGGAGAGTAGGGTTGGATACTTACACTTTTATAAAGCAACCCTTTCTCGAAGAGCTGCTTTAATGCCCACCAAAGTGTTTCGATATATTCATTGTCGAAGGTGACATAGGGGTTGCTCATGTCCACCCAATAACCCATTTTTTCTGTAATGTCCTCCCATTGGTGTTTATATCGCATTACCACCTCGCGGCATTTGCGATTGTAATCTTCCACCGAAATTTTAGTCCCGATGTCTTCTTTGGTTATTCCGAGTTCTTTTTCTACGCCCAATTCAACCGGTAGGCCGTGTGTATCCCAACCTGCTTTACGTTCTACCAGAAACCCTTTCATAGTCTTGTACCTGCACACCAAATCCTTAAGTGTTCTGGAAATTACGTGATGTATGCCCGGCATTCCGTTTGCGCTTGGGGGGCCTTCGTAAAACACGAAAGGGGTATCATTTACCCGTATTTCGAGGCTTTTTTCGAAACATTGTTCATTCTTCCATTTGTCAAGCATATCCCGCTCGATAGCCGGCATATTCAGACTCTTGTTTTCCCTGTAAATACTCATTGATTCAAAAAGTGAAATGTGTAGACAAAATAGCAATGTAATTTATAGGCAGTGAAATCGAAAACCTATGATTATACCGCTAAAAATCTGGTGCAAATGTAGCCAGATTTTTCTGTTTTTGAATTTTGGTAATTTAAGTAGGTTTTTTGAACAGTTAATGTAAAGCACAGTTAAAAAATCATGTTTTAATCATGGTTTGGTGAAAAATATATCTTGTAATAATTAAAATATTTTTTATTAAAATTTGGTCTAAAAAATATTTATAACCAACTGTTAATAAGAAGGGTGAAACTTTCTAATGTAAAGTAAATGTAATTTAAAATCAACTATAACAAAATATTTATCAACATAAATAGTGTAATTAGTTAAAATTTTGTGATTGTTTTATTAACTTACAAATCAGAAAGGACGAATATGTTGGTATAGGCACGCCTGATTTTCTAATGTAGAATCAAGCAAAATTTTTCCCCCTTTGCTCTATCTATTCTAAATGCTATCAACTAGTCCGAAGGTAATTTCAGTATTGTAGGATATGCTCTGGTGTGATGATTGTTTGCTAATAATTTAAATCTGTTTATATATTTATCTAAAACGTAATAAGTATGAGAAAAATTCACTTTTCGCTGATTCTTTTATTCTTGAGCTTTATCACGTGGAATGGCTATAGTCAAACGACCTATAATTATACGGGTTCGGTTCAGACATATACCGTTCCAAGTGGAGTTTCAGCTTTGAATGTCGACGTTGCCGGAGCGCAAGGCGGAACTTACCATGGAACTGGTGGTAGGGGAGGACGGGTACAGGCGACAATTGCGGTAACTCCCGGACAGACTTTATATGTCTATGTGGGGCAGCAGGGTGTTTCTTCTAATGGTGGAAATGGTGGTACGAATAGTGGTGGCGGCGCGAAAGGTGGTAAAGGCTCCAGTAGTTCCGGTGGTGCCGGAGGTGGTGGCTCCAGCGATATTCGTACAATCTCAGGAAACACAAGTACCGCTCTTGGCAGTCGCTTGGTTGTGGGTGCTGGTGGCGGCGGAGGCGCCTGGGATTGTAGTAATGGAAACGGAGGTAACGGCGGTGGCCTTACGGGTGTGAAAGGAACAAGTGGTTGTGGGACAACTGCATCTTATTTCGGCCAGCCCGGAACGCAGACATCGGGAGGCGCCGGGTCTACGAGTGGTCCCGGTCAGGCAGGAGGCCTCGGATATGGTGGTAATGCATACTTTGGAAACTGGGGTGCTGCCGGTGGTGGAGGCTACTACGGTGGTGGTGGTTCTTATCGTGGTGGTGGTGCCGGAGGTTCTTCCTATTATGGAGGTACCGGCGTAACTGATGGTACATCGACACCAGGCTATCGCAATGGAAATGGTTATGTAACCATAACGCCGATTGTTCCCGAAATAACAGCCGCACCAACCAGCCTCTCTTTTGGTGGTGTTATAGTTGACGAAACTTCTTCTGTTCAGTCATTTACGCTTGACGGTGCAGGTTTGTCCGGTGCTCCCGGTAATCTAACTATTTCTGCTCCTAGCAACTTTCAAGTTTCAATGGATGGTACATTATGGTTCTCTACATTGGATTATCCTTATAGTTCCGGTAGTTTGACCGCTACAATTTTTGTGCGGTTTTCTCCTAGTGCTTTGACAACATACAGTGGTGATATTAATGTATCCGGTGGCGGTGCAACCGCTATTGATGTTGCAGTTACCGGAGTAGGTGCAAATGCTTGTACTGGTACTCCTACTGCAGGTACTGCTGCTATTTCGCCTTCAAGTGGTACTGCTGCAACTGTATTCAGTCTTTCTTTGTCCGGAACAAGTACAGGAGGTGGACTAACATATCAGTGGAAGTCATCTCCTACAAGTGGTGGTACATATACCGCTATTGATGGTGCAACAAACTCTACGTATGCATATTCAGGGTTGTCGGCCACTACCTACTTTAAGTGCGAAGTTACGTGTCCTTCCGGTGGTAGTGATTTGTCTAATGCTGTCAATGCTACATTGGTAACACCTACGTATTGTACACCCGCATTTGCTAACACCTGTAACAGTTACCCGATGAATATCAGTATCGCCTCATTAACAGGTGAACCCGGAACTGGTACATTGTCGAACCCATCTACAAACTGCACATCAAATTATTTCAATAATACGTCAATGTCAAGTACTACATTGCTTCAGGGCGAAACGTATAGTGTAACCCTAAGTGTTACAACTTCATATTGGAGCAGTTTTAACAGCCAGATATGGATTGACTTTAATGACGATGGCGTATTTACGTCCCCCGGAGAAACAGTGTGCGGTCACGCAAACCCTCAGACATCTTCCAGCCCGACTTACGATTTGGTTGTACCTGATGATGCAACTCCGGGTACGCATAGAATGCGTATAGTGGGCTATTATACAGGTATCGGCACTACGCCTTCATATCCTAACGTATTGTCCTGTCCTACTACTTCTACCAGTTATGGAAATGCACGAGACTATACGATAACAATCGCGGCTGCATGTTCTACACCTCCGGCAATTACCGGTACAAACTATGTCTGCTATCCCGGAACAACGACTTTAGATAATTCGGAGACCGGTGGTACCTGGTCTAGTAGCAATACTTCTATTGCAACCGTGTCCGGCGGAGTTGTGACAGGTGTTTCTGCCGGAGCGGCGTGGATAACTTATACGGTACCCGGTGGTTGTAATACAACCAGAATTGTTGGGCTATATGGTAAGCCATCGGTTTCTACGATTACTCCTGACTTTACTACATTATGTGCTAACACACCTTTGACATTAACGGCTGGTGGTACCGGAGGTTCTGTTGTTTCTTATAATTGGAGTGGTCCGGCGGGTTATAGCGAAACCGGGACTACTGCGTCTACATCTTATAGTCCTACCTCGACAGCAGGTAGTGGTAGCTATAGCGTTACAGTTACGTCTGCTGCAGGTTGTGTCAGCGATCCGGCATCTACGTCTTCTATATCTGTTTTACAATCTCCTGATCCTTTTACCGGTACATTGAGTGCGTGTGAAGAAGCCGTAACAACGTTGGGAAATGCCCAGATCGGTGGTACCTGGTCTTCGGGTTCTACTGCTATTGCTACCGTTGACGCGAGCAGCGGTGCGGTTACAGGAGTGTCAGCCGGTTTGGTGAACATAACTTATACTTTGCCTAATTCCTGCTTCTCATTCGAGCCTATTAGTATTAATCCATTGCCAGTATTGACTGTGACTCCTCCGGGGCCTACGACAATATGTTATGGAGAAACAACATCGTTTAACGCATCTTCTCCAAACCCGACATTTGCTGTATTGAGTCAGGATTTCGAAAGTGGCTTGTCCGGCTGGACAGTTGACAATACAACAGGTAGCCCGGCCAATTTCTGGCAAATAGTGAACTCAGGCAGCTCGGTAGCAGGTATAGCCGGTGATGGAAGCCAAATGGCACAATGTGCACCGTTCTTCAGTTTGACGGGGTCTATACTCACATCGACTTCGTTTTCTACTGTTGGTTATGGTTCCGCAATTTTGTCATTTAATCAACATCTGCTTTCTGATGGTTCGGAAACGACTGTGTCCATTGAGTATTCTGTTGGAGGAGGTCCGTGGACGACCCTGACAAGTCAGGTTGGAGACGTTATCGGTTCGGGTGCCTGGAGTGCAGGTTCGCCTGAGTACAGTATGGCTTTACCTGCCGGTGCTATTGGTCAGTCAGATGTAAGGTTGCGTTGGAATTATAGTGGTGCTTCTTTCTGGTGGTATCTGGATAATATATCAGTAGATGCTGCATTGCCTGCTTCTACATATGAGTGGTCGGGTGCATTCGGCTTGTCATGTACCACATGTACCAACCCGGATGTAACGCCGACTGCAACAGGTGCAAATAGTTATAGTATAACAGTAACCAGCAGTGCAGGGTGTACCACAACAAACGAGGCGATAGTAAATGTAAATCCATTGCCTAACCCTATTTCGGGTAATTTGAATACTTGTGTTGGTACTACCAATATGTTGAACAGTACGTCAGCCGGTGGTACCTGGAGCAGCAGCAACCCTGCAGTAGCAACCATATCCGGTGCCGGAGCGATGACAGGTATATCAACTGGTACAGCAGAAATTACCTATACATTGCCTACAGGATGTAAGACCATTTCGGTAGCAACCGTAGCTCCTGCGCCTGCAGCTATTACGGGTACGCCTACAGTTTGTGAAGGTCAGGCGACGGCATTGAGCCATAGTAGTATCGGCGGTGTATGGAGCAGTTCCATGACATCTGCAGCTACTGTCAATAGTTTTGGAGCAGTGAGCGGTATTGCAGCAGGAACATCGACTATTACCTATACGCTTCCTTCGGGCTGTACCGTATGGCAACCGGTTACTGTAAATGCGACTCCGGCTGCCATTGTCGGTGCGGACGAGGTTTGTTCTGCGTCATCGGTAACTTTTACCGATGCTACTTCCGGTGGTTTCTGGAGCAGTAGTTCGGCAGCAACAGCGTCAGTTAGTTCAGCTGGTGTTGTAACAGGTGGCGATGCAGGAATAGCAATTATTACTTACACCATGCCTACATCATGCTATGTAACGAAGCCGATACAGGTAAATCCGTTACCCGCTACTATTGGCGGCGCGACGGAAGTGTGTGTGGGTAGTACAGCGATGGTAACAAACAGTACTTCCGGCGGAACCTGGAGTGGAACGGTTATTCCGTTTGCAACTGTGTCAGCATCAGGAACAGTTACTGGTTATGCTGCAGGCGTGATAACTACTACTTATACATTGTCTACGGGTTGTCAGGTGACGCATCCGTTTACGATAAATGCTTTGCCTTCAAATATTACCGGTCTCACAGAAGTGTGTGAGGAAGATTTAATCGCATTGAGCAGCAGCCCTTCGGGCGGAACCTGGAACAGTAGTTCTACGAGCAAGTTGACCATCGACGGTGGCTCGGGAGTAGCGACAGGTGTGGATGCCGGTGTTGTAACAGTAAATTATACGCTTTCTACCGGCTGTAGCCAATCAACTACAGTAACGGTAAATGCACTGCCAGAGCCGATATCCGGTACAGCAGTAGTATGTAATGGTGCTACAACAACATTATATGATTTCACTCCGGGTGGATCATGGAGTTCAGGAAATATCCTGATAGCAGATGTAACACCTTCCGGATTAGTTACGGGAACCGGAGCCGGTCAGGCACAGATATCCTACTCTTTAAGTACGGGTTGTCTGAAAACTCAAATAGTAACGGTAAACCCACTTCCGGGAGCAATAACGGGTACATTCTCAGTATGTACGGGTTCGACCACGACGTTGGGTAATCCTGACGCAGGTGGCATGTGGAGCAGCAGCAATGCCTCTGTAGCCTCTGTAGATGCAGGTGGCGTAGTTACCGGCAATATGCAGGGTATGGCGACAATCACTTACACTTTGGTTACAGGTTGTATGATCACACAAGAGGTGACGATAAATCCTTTGCCGGGAACAATCAGTGGTCCATCGAGCGTATGTGAGGGTTCTACGATAACATTAGGAAATAGTGCGACAGGTGGTTTGTGGACATCTTCTACTCCGTCTATCGCGACAGTAAATGCGCTTGGTGAAGTAACGGGACAGAATGCAGGTACAACAACAATAGTATATACATTGCCAACAGGTTGTGAACGCAGCAAGGTTATCGCTGTAAATGTGACTCCGACAATTCCATCGGGCAGTACATCTGTTTGTATGGGTCAGAGTACAATGCTGAGCAGCACACCTTCCGGCGGTACATGGAGCAGTGGCTCTGTGGTAACAGCGACCGTAACGGGCGGTACAGTAACCGGAAATACTCCGGGCAATACAACAATCATGTACACATTGTCTACTGGT